>READ01000023.1 GCA_004293675.1 Betaproteobacteria bacterium | reverse complement strand
TCATGAATGCAATCCTTAAATCCGGCAAGCCCTGGACGCCCAATTTCAATGCCTGTCAAAACGCTTGACTTTCGACACAGTTGCTCTCCCGCCTGCGGGCGAGGGGAACATGGCGGCGGCCTTGGGCGCGGGCTCTCGCTACGCCAACCAGCGCTTTCTACGCCGATAGCTCTTCACATCGCGAAACGATTTACGCTCGCCGGAGGACACGCCGAGGTAGAACTCTTTCACGTCTTCGTTGCTGGCGAGTTCTTTGGCGTCGCCGTTCATCACGACGCGGCCGCTCTCTAGGATGTAGCCGTAGTCAGCGTACTTCAACGCGACGTTGGTGTTTTGTTCAGCGAGCAAGAAACTCACGCCTTCTTTCACATTCAAATCTTTGACGATTTCGAAAATCTCGGCCACGATTTGCGGGGCAAGTCCCATGCTGGGTTCATCCAGCAGAATCATCGAAGGCTTCGCCATCAGCGCGCGGCCGACGGCTGTCATCTGTTGCTCGCCGCCCGAGGTGTAGCCCGATTGCGATGTGCGCCGCGTTTTGAGTCGGGGAAAGTAGTGATAGACCTTCTCAAGATCGTTCTTCAGCTCGGCGCGCGAGATTTTTCGAGTGTACGCACCAGTGAGTAAGTTTTCTTCAACCGTTAAGTGCCCGAAGCAGTGACGACCTTCCATCACTTGGCACACACCCATCTTCACCAAATCGTTGGTGGTGAGTTTGTCAGTGCGCTGGCCCATGAATTCGATGGAGCCCTTGGTCACTTCGCCGCGCTCGGTGCGCAGTAGATTCGAAATCGCTTTTAGCGTTGTGCTCTTGCCCGCGCCGTTCGCGCCCAGAAGCGCGACGATCTTGCCTTTAGGCACTTCGAGCGAAACGCCTTTCAAGACCAAGATGACATGGTCGTAAATGACCTCAATATTGTTGATGCTTAGGTAGGCGGACATGTAGTTTCCAACGTGGGCTTAAACAGGGGCGGCGACTGGATGCGAGACGGCTTGTGTTTTTGACGCAGATTTCGCGGATTTGACGCAGATGAACGCAGATTTTTTGGGCTGATTCAGACGCTATTGCGCCCATCAAAATCAAGAAAAAATCCGCGCCAATCAGCGTTCAATCTGCGAAATCTGCGTCAAAAAAAGCGCCTCTCATCCGAAATCAATGCAGTTAGAGGGAAGAGGCTCGCGCTTTGCGGAACACCCTCACCCTAACCCTCTCCCGCCTGCGGGAGAGGGGACTTTGACCCGACTAGCCAGGCAAGCAAGCCGGCGTAATCTTCTTCTCTGCAGCGTACTTAGCAGACGATTCAGCAACCATCTTCTGCACCATGGCGCGGTCGCCCTGGATCCAGTTTGGCGTGACTGCTTTCCATGCTTTGCCGTCCCACACTTGGACCTTCACAGCGCCCGAACCTTCGTGGTCTTGGCAGCTGGTTTTGATGGTTGGGAACATATTGAACGCACCGAGTTCGCGCTGGCGCTTCTCATCAACGTTGATGTTTTCCAAGCCCCAACGAATTTGCTCGCCGGTCATCACTTTGCCTTTGCCGTATTTGTTTTGCGCATTACGGATGCCCTCAATCCAGAGCATCGCAGCGGTGATGCCACGCATGTGATAGACCGAGCCGATGCGATCTTTGTCGGCCAAGTTACCTTTGCCAGCGCCATAGACTTTTTTGCGGATTTCGTCGATCACAGGATAGTTACCTGGCGTGTTAAACGTCATCGTGGTGTAGCCCTTGGCTGCGTCGCCCGCTGGAATGGTGTCTTCCTCAGAGCCTGCCCACCAGACGCCGAGCATCTTTTCACGGGGGAAACCGTTACGTGCGGCGGTCTTGATCGCCACCGCATTCATCACACCCCAGCCCCACAAAATCACGTAGTCAGGGTTGGCTTGACGAATCTGCAACCACTGCGAGTTTTGCTCGGTCCCGGGATGCGCAACCGGAATCTTGATGAGCTGATAACCAAGCGACTTTTCGAGGGCTTCGAGCACTGGGAACGGCTCTTTGCCAAAGGCGGAATCGTGATACAGATGCACGATTTTCTTGCCCTTGAGCTTGTCCAGTCCGCCAGCCTTGTCGCCCAGATGCTTAATCATGCCCGCAGCTTGATTCCAGTAGCTGGTGATGAGCGGGAACACGTAGGGGAACACTTGCCCGTTGGCAGCATCAGAGCGACCGTAGCCCATCGTTGTCATCGGAATTTTGTCGACGGGCAAGCGATCAAGCACGCCGTAGGCAATACCGGTGCCTAGCGGTTCGACCAAACTCGCGCCGCCGTTTTTCTTCTTGAGACGCTCGTAGCACTCGACGCCGCGCGACGCGTTGTACTCGGTTTCGCACTCTTCCCACGAAATCTTCACGCCGTTGATACCGCCGTTGGCGTTGACCAAATTGAAGTAGTCAATTGCGCCACCGAAGAAGCCCGAGCCGCCGGCAGCGTAGAGGCCGACGCGGTAAGACAAGATCGGAATGAATTGCTCTTGCGCAGTGGCCAGCGTACTGGTCACAGTGCTCGCAGCGGCGACCGCCGCCACGGTGAGCGCCTTTAGTAGTTTCAGTTTCATACTTCCTCCTTTGGAATTCAAAAACAAGTTACACGTCATAAAAGTTAGTGCGGGAACGGCCACAAACGTAGCTTCTCTTTGGCGATTTGCCAGAGCCGCGCCAATCCATGCGGTTCGACAATCAGAAAGAAAATAATCAGAGCGCCAAACACCATCAGCTCAAGATTGGAGGTGACCGAATTTGGCAAACCTGTGTAGTGCACGATGACCGACAGGACTGTGGGAAGCAGCACGATAAACCCGGCGCCCAAAAAAGAGCCTAGGATTGACCCTAGCCCGCCAATAATCACCATAAAAAGGATGCGAAACGACAGATCAAGGTTGTACGCCTCGGGCTCTACCGTACCCAAGTAGCAAAACGCGAACAGCGCGCCAGCAATACCGCAATAAAACGAGCTCACTGCAAACGCGATGAGCTTGGTGCGCACGATGCGAAAGCCGATCACCTCGGCCGCTACATCCATGTCGCGAACGGCCATCCATGAGCGTCCGACGTTGGAGCGAACCATATTTTTGGCCAACAACGCCATCACGCTCACGATAATGAGCACGAGCACATACTTCTCACCGGGCGTGTCGAACGGAATGCCCAAGATGTTGATTTGCTGTGCCGTAATCACGCCCGAGGACGAGTAGTTCGTGAACCACGGCACTTTGGTCAAGCACCACACGACGAAAAATTGCGTCGCGAGCGTTGACGCAGCCAGATAAAAGCCACGAATTCGCAGACTAGGTAGTCCAAACAAGATCCCCACCATCGCCGCGCAAATGCCGCCCAAGATGAATGCCACCAAAATCGGCATGCCGGGCACACGCAGCATAAAGTTGTAACTAGCGAACGCGCCGACGGCCATAAATGCCGCCGTTCCCAGCGAGATTTGCCCTGCGTAGCCGGTGAGGATGTTGAGTCCCAACGCAGCGAGCGAAAAGATCAAAAACGGAATCAAAATCGCCGAGAAAAAATACTGCGACGCAAACAAGGGGATCGCGATGAATGCAACGATCAGCAGTGCTGCTACGGCGTATCGGTCTTGCGCAATCGGAAAGATTTGCGAATCGTTGAGATACGTGGTCTTAAATTGACCGGCTTCGCGGTAAATCATTGTTCGCTCCCGCGAAAGGACGAAAGACGAAGGACGAATGACGAGAAAGGTACTTGCGGCATCACGCTAAATTCTCCGGATGATTTTTTCGCCGAATAGACCTTCGGGGCGAACCAGCAAGAACAGCAAGGCGAGTACGTAGGGGAACCAGCCTTCGATGCCGCCGCCGACATAGGGTCCGATGAATACTTCAGCGAGTTTTTCTGAGGCGCCGATGATGAGGCCGCCCACAATCGCGCCGGGTACTGAGGTGAAACCGCCGATGATGAGCACAGGTAGCGCTTTGAGCGCAACGAAGGTGAGCGCGAATTGCACGCCGTTTCGCGAACCCCACAGCAGCCCCGCCACTAGCGCGACGATGCCGGCGACTGCCCACACAATGCCCCACACATGCTGCAGCGGAATGCCTACCGACAGGGCAGCTTGATGATCGTCCGCTACCGCACGAAGCGCACGGCCGATTTTGGTTTTGTTGAACAGGATCGCCAGCAGCGCCACCATGACCGCGCAAATCCCCGCTGCGATCACATCAAACTGAGACACGAGCATCCCGGTTTTACTCATCACCACTTCAATCGGAACGTCGGGGATACCCAAATCGAGCTTACGAACGGTTGAGCCCCAAATGAGCTGAACCAATCCCTCTAAAAAGAAGGTCAATCCGATGGTGGCCATAAAGAGCGTAATGTCATGCTGATTGACCAAGGGTCGTAGCACGATTCGCTCGATAGCGAAGCCCAGCACGATCATCACCACCATGGTCAGCGGTATCGCCACCCACAGCGACAAGTTGAACTCTTCCTTGAGTCCCACTGCGGTCAGCGCAGCGAAAAACACCATCGCGCCCTGTGCAAAGTTGAAAACACCTGATGCTTTGAAGATCAGCACAAAGCCGAGCGCAACGAGCGCGTACATCACACCCGAGAGTAGCCCGGCAATTAGAACTTCGAAAAAGAATTGCATGGCTAGTTAGCTCCCAGTGTGCAGCTCCCTTCTCCCGCAGACGGGAGAAGGGTTGGGGATGAGGGTGAGCTGGATGGGGGAGCGGCGTTGGCGTTGCTCTCCACACGCACCCTCGCCCTAGCCCTCTCCCGCCTGCGGGAGAGGGGACTGGTTGCAGCAAAGCGAGTCAACATCAATGCGCCCCCAAGTAAGCTTTGATCACTTCCGGATCGTTTCGAACTTCGTTTGGCGTGCCGTCGCCAATTTTTTTGCCGTAGTCCAGTACGACCACGCGATCTGAAATGTCCATCACCACACCCATGTCATGCTCGATCAAAACGATCGTGGTGCCGAATTGATCGTTGGTGTCGATCACAAAACGACACATGTCCTGCTTCTCTTCAACGTTCATGCCGGCCATCGGCTCGTCGAGCAGCAGCATCGATGGCTCAGCGGCCAGCGCGCGAGCTAGTTCGACGCGCTTCTTGATTCCGTAAGGCAGACGCGCCACCGGTGTTTTGCGAACTGATTGCAGTTGCAAGAAGTCGATGATCTCTTCAACCTTGGCGCGGTTTTCAATTTCTTCGCGGCGAGCCCGGCCAAACCAAAACGCCTGCTCGACGAAGCTCGATCTGATTTTGAGGTTGCGCCCGGTCATGATGTTGTCGAGCACCGTCATGCCGCTAAAGAGCGCAATGTTTTGAAAGGTTCGCGCGATGCCCGATTCGGCGGCTTCGTGCGTGTTCATGTCTTTGCGCTGCTGACCGCGATAGGTGATGACACCTTCCTGCGGCGTGTAGACGCCATTCAAGACATTGAGCATGGAGCTTTTGCCCGCGCCGTTAGGGCCAATGATGGCTCGAATTTCGTGCTCTCGTACGTCAAACGAAATATCGGTCAGCGCCTTCACCCCACCGAAGCGAAGCGAAATGTTTTCAACTTTGAGGATGACGTCGCCGATTTTTCGGCCGTGTTCTTGCTCGTTCATGCTGCCGCCTTGCTGATCGCGGGCAAGCGCTTCGCGTCTACGATCTTTAAATCAGCCGAGATGGAGCCACTGCGACCGTCTTCGAACTTCACTTGAGTTTCGATGTGTTGCATCGATTTGCCGGTAAAGAGCGCATCGAGCAAGGGCGCGTATTTCTCAGCGATAAAGCCACGGCGAACCTTCCGGGTGCGGGTCAACTCATCATCATCGGGATCGAGCTCTTTGTGCAGGATCAAGAAACGCGAGATTTGCGAATGTGAGAGTTCGCCCTCAGCAGCGAGCTCCGCGTTTACCTTTTCGATGCAGTCTTTAATCAGCGAGTAGACCTCGTCTTTCCCCGCTAAATCAATGTAGCCCGAATACACAATGTTTCGGCGCTCCGCCCAGTTGCCAACGGCCGTTAAATCGATATTGATGAACGCCATCACGCTGTCTTTGTCGTGACCAAAACAAACGGCTTCTTTAATGTGCGACCAAAACTTGAGTTTGTTTTCGATGTAGTTCGGGGCGAACATTGCGCCGTTGGCCAAGCGACCAACATCCTTGGCGCGATCAATGATTTTTAGGTGGCCATCGCTGTCAAATACGCCCGCGTCGCCGGTGTGAAAGTAGCCTTCGCGGTCAATTGATTCGGCCGTTGCGTCGGGGCGTTTGTAATATTCCTTCAAAACCATCGGGCCGCGCACTAACACTTCGCCGTTCTCGGCGAGCTTTAATTCAACGCTTGGCGCGGCTTTGCCTACGCTATCAAATTTAATCTGGCGATCAGGCTGCAACGTCACGTAAGCGCAGGTTTCGGTTTGACCGTAGAGTTGCTTTAAGTTGATGCCGATGGATCGATAGAAGCGAAACAAATCGGGGCCAATGGCAGCACCTGCGGTGTAGGCCACGCGAATGCGGCTCATTCCAAGCGTGTTTTTTAAAGGCCCGTAAATCAACACATTGCCAATCGCATATTGAATCCGATCGCCTAGGCTCACCTCGCGACCGTCCAAAATGTCTGCGCCGCAGCGCTTAGCGACTGCCATGAATCGATCGAATAGCGAGCGCTTGATTTTGCTCGCATCTTCCATGCGAATCATCACGTTGGTGAGCAAACTTTCGAACACCCTTGGCGGCGCGAAATAGTAGGTTGGACCAATTTCGCGCAGATCGATCATTACCGTTTCTGCCGACTCGGGGCAGTTGACGGTAAACCCAGCGACCAACCATTGTGCGTAGCTGAACAAATGGTCACCCACCCACGCCATGGGTAGGTAGGAGAGCACATTGTCAGCCGCGCTTAAGTTATCAAACGCCACACCGCCCTTGGCCGAGGTGATAAACGCTTCGTGCGTTTGGCACACGCCCTTGGGCTTACCGGTGGTGCCCGAGGTGTAGAGCATGACCGACACATCGGTGCTCTGCCCTTTGGCCACTTCGGCGTCGAAAAATCCAGGGTTGCCATTGTCAAAGCCCTCGCCCAGCGCGCGCAGCGCTTCCAAGCTCTGCAAACCGGGCGCGTTGTAATTGCGAAGTCCGCGCGGGTCGCTGTAGATGACGTGGGCCACGGAGACAAAGCCTTCGCGGACTTCAAGGAGCTTGTCGACTTGCTCCTGATCTTCGACGATGGCGAAACGAATCGCCGCGTCTTCCAAAACGTGCGTCATCTCGGCCGACACCGCATCTTGATACATCGGTACGGCCACGCCGCCTAAGCACTGCGCGGCGGCAAAAGCCATGTAGAGCTGAGGGCGATTGTCGCCAATGATCGCTAGATTGTCGCCTCGCTTGAAACCCAGCGCTGCCAGACCACAGGCCATTTGCCGCACTTCGCGATTGGTGTCAGCCCAAGACCAGCTCTGCCAAATTCCCAGGTACTTTTCGCGCAACGCGGGCGCGTTTGGACGCACGTTTGCGTGCTCGCTCAGTAAGCGCGGGAATGTATCCGCTGACGACATTCAATTTCTCCGATAGTCCGCCGCACCACAGGGTGCGCTGCTAGAAGCCCCACTGTATCAGTGTTGCAGCGCAGCAACCAACAAAACCGACTCAAAAGTCGGGAATGTTTGTGAGTCTATGTCTTATATAAGACTTTGGCAAGTACAGTTTCGAAGTGAAGTAGAAATCGTCAGCTGTTTATTTAAAAGCCTTTTGGCATGGAGCCTAAACGGCTAATTGCCAACTCATCAATAACTGGCTCAACATTATTTAACGCCACTTTTCTAAAGGCTTCAAGAGATAAAGCCAATCGAATCAATGTTCGACATTTCCGCCCCGATACACTGCAACCGTGAGCACCCTATTGAGCCCTACATCGTTTCGTCACGAGCATGTTGAAGCGATTGATTCGACGAATGCCGAGCTGCGTCGTCGAGCGCCGAATGAACCGATACATGGTCTGGCGTTGTCAGCTGGTTTTCAAACCGAAGGACGCGGACAACGCGGACGCCGCTGGTTCGCTGAACGCGATCAAGCCGTGCTGCTGTCGGTCGCGTGGGCGTTCCCGCAATCACGGCGATTGGACGGCCTGAGTCTGGCCATCGGTGTCGCCGTCGCAGAGGCAATCAGCGCGCTAGACGTCCCGGGCGTCGCCAACGCCGCAAACGTGCAGCTAAAGTGGCCCAACGACCTGCTATTGGCCAGGCCTGGTGACATCGGGGTCGGCAAACTGGGCGGCATATTGATCGAATCGGTGCCGCTGGCTGCGCAACCAACGCAGAAAGACGGCGCGCGCCTTGCGATCATTGGGATCGGCATTAATATCGTCTTGCCGCAGCGCACGGTCGAACCTTTGCAACCGACTGACGCGCCCGCTGCCTTGCCCCCGGCCGCACTGCTGGCGGAGTCCCAAGGCCACATCAATACGCTTCGACAACACCTGACAGAGCTGCTGCTCAGCGCCCTTTGGCATGCGTTGAATACGTTTAGCGATCAAGGCTTTGCGGCCTTTCGAGAACGCTGGTGGCTACGCCGCGCGTTCGCAGATCAGTCCGTGCAAGTCATCGCGCCGGACGGCGCCACAGTCGATGGCGTGATCACTGAGCTCACCGATACGGGCGCGCTCGTCATCAGCACCGCGCTCGGTCGGCATACACTTGTTTCCGGCGCAGTGTCGCTGCGACCCTTGGATCACCACAGAAACTAAATTGATGGCACTTTTGGCACTCGATATTGGCAACACGCGTCTGAAATGGGCGTTGTTTGATGACACGAACGCAGGCTCCGCGTTGCCATCGATTTTGTCGCGCGGTGCGATGTTTTTGGCCGAGGTCGACCAGCTCGTCGAGCGCGAAGGTTTCGCGCACAGCAAGCCCAGTCGCGTGATCGGCAGCCATGTGGCGGGCATCGCTTCGCGCGAAAAAATTGAACGACAATTCGCCGCAATCGGTGTGGGCGTGCGCTGGATGGGCGCGACCGAGCAAGCGTGCGGCGTGACCAATGGCTACGTCGATCCGACGCGTCTGGGCACTGATCGATGGGCCGCGCTGATTGCCGCCAAAGCCCGCAATCTCGCGCCCTGTGTCGTGGTGAGTGCGGGCACAGCGCTCACCGTCGATCAGCTCGATGAGCATGGCAATTTTTTGGGTGGCGCGATCGTTGCGGGCTATCACGCCATGCTTGGCGGGCTCGCTGGCAACACCGCCGCGCTCTCTGTTGATGCGGGCGACTGGGCCGCGCAGCCGAAAAATACTCGCGACGCGCTCGCTACGGGCGCCATTGATGCGATGGTGGGTGCAATACTGCGGGGCCGCGATCGCCTATTGCGCTCGCTTCGGGAGCGCGGCGTTTCGCAAACGCCACGCATCGTGCTCACCGGTGGAAGCGCCTATCGCCTGCTTGAGCACATCGAGGGCGAAGCGGTGCTCGTTGACGCTCTCGCGCTCGAAGGCGTGTATTGGCTGGGGCGCAACCCATGAAAAAATTTCTCACGCTGCTACTGCTCTTAAATGTTGCCGTGTTTGCGTACGGCTACTACAGCATGCAAGCGGCGAAGCATTCGGCCGAGAGCGAACGATTGCGGCCCATTAACGCCGATGCCGTCAAGATCCTGACCCCGCAGCAAGTCGCTAAGCTCGGCCCCGCCAAAGTTGCGCAACTGACGCTGGCCTGTGCCGAATGGGGGCCGTTTAACGAGCCCGAACGCGTCAAGGCGATGCAGCTTTTGGAGCCCATGAATCTGGGCCGCAGCATGAGCGCGCGCCGAGTCGAGATCACCGCGCCGCATTGGGTCTACATCCCGCCCAAGAAAGATCGCGCTGCCGCCGAACGCGCCATCACCGAATTGAAGCGACTCAATGTGGCCGACGCCGTGCTCTTGACCGAAAAAGGTGAATGGAATTGGGCGATTTCCTTGGGTGTTTTCCGCACCAAAGAAGCGGCTGAGAATCGCCGCGAAGAACTGCGCGGCAAAGGCGTGAAAACCATGGCGTACCGGGAGCGTGCACAAACCGTTACGTTGACATCGCTCGTACTGCGGGAGCCATCGCAAGCCACACTCGCCACGCTCGAAACCGCTCGACAACAACTTCCGGCAAGTACCGTGAGCACAGGCGCATGCCCCGAGAATCGCTAGTCGGATTCGGCATTCAACCCGCCCGCTTCGACGATTTACCCGATGTGCGCGCGCTGATGCGTGCCTATCAGCGATGGCTGCTCGATGACTTGGGTGTGAGCTTGTGTTTCCAAGATTTTGATACCGAGCTAGCGGCCTTGCCTGGCGCGTATGTATTGCCGCGGGGCGAATTCTGGATTGCTCGCAATCTGAATGACGGTGCGGCACTGGGCATCATCGCCGTGAAGCCCCTTGACGCACGCGGTGAATGCGAGATGAAACGACTCTGGGTCAGTGATGCGGCGAAAGGGCGTGGCGTTGGACGGGCGCTGGCCAACCTCGCGGTTGCATTTGCGCGAGAGGCAGGTTACACAACGATGAAACTCGATACGCTGCGTGACCGAATGCCCGCCGCGATTTCGCTTTATCGAGATTTGGGCTTCACCGAAACCATGGGCTACGTGCACAATCCAGAGTCCGATGTGCTGTTTATGAAACTCGACTTGCAATGAACCCGGATTACATCATCGTTGGCGCTGGCACAGCGGGCTGCGTGCTAGCCAATCGTTTGACCGAAGACGGTCGAAATTCCGTGGCTGTGCTCGAAGCCGGCCCGAGCGACGATTACCTGTGGATTCACATTCCGATTGGTTACGCAAAAACCATGTTTCACCCGGTCTACAACTGGGGTTACTACACCGAGCCTGACCCGAACATGAACGGCCGTAAAGTCTATTGGCCACGCGGACGTGGCTTGGGCGGCTCGTCGTCGATCAACGGACTCATCTACATCCGCGGGCAAAGCGCAGACTATGATCGCTGGAGCGCCGCAGGCAACAACGGCTGGAGCTGGAAAGAAGTGCTCCCCTACTTCATCAAAAGCGAACACAATGCCGATGTGAAGCTTGCCGCCCGACCCACGCACGGCAGCGGTGGCCCGCTCTGGGGCTCGAGCATTCCCGATCCGCACCCCGTGATGGATGCGATCATCCAAGGCGGCGTCGAGCTGGGCGTGAAACACACCGATGATTTCAACGGCGGCGACCAAGAGGGCGTGGGCTACTTTCAGCTCTTCACCAAAAACGGCTGGCGTTGCTCGACGGCGGTAGCGTATCTGCGACCCGCGCAGCGACGTAAAAATTTGCGTGTTGAAGTCAACGCACAGGCAACGAGAGTGCTGTTTGAAGGCAAGCGCGCAGTGGGCGTCGAATACACCCAGCACGGCGTGACGAAAACAATTCGCGCCAATAAAGAAGTGCTGCTCACAGCGGGCGCGCTGCAAAGCCCGCAGCTTCTGATGCTCTCGGGCGTCGGTCCGGCGGCACATTTGCGTGAACACACTATTAATGTTGTTCATGCGCTGCCCGGCGTCGGTCAAAACTTGCAAGATCATCTGCAATTTCGTGTGATGTTTAAGCTCTCGCAACCCATCAGCACCAATGATGATTTGAAGAGTCCGTGGCGCAAAGCCATGATGGGCTGGAATTGGCTAACTCGGCGCGCGGGCCCCTTGGCAGTGGGCATCAATCATGGCGGCATGTTCACTCGCGTATTGCCAGAATCGAGCACGCCCGACATTCAATTTCACTTCGCCGCACTCTCGGCCGAAATGGCGGGCGCGCCGACACACCCTTGGAGCGGTTGTACGTTTTCTGTGTGTCAATTGCGCCCCGAATCACGTGGAGAAGTGCGGCTCAAATCCACCAACGCACTCGACGCGCCGGCAATGTTCTCCAATTACTTATCGCACGAAACGGATCGTCGCTGCGCCGTCGAATCGATCAAGTTCGCACGCAAGTTGGCGGCCACACCATCGATGGCAAGCATCGTTTCTGAGGAATACCGCCCGGGGCAACACGTCAAAACCGATGACGAAATTTTGGATTTCGCTCGCACCTACGGCGCGACTATTTTTCATCCTAGCGGCACCTGCAAAATGGCATCAGACGACGATGCCAGCGGTGTCGTTGACACGCGACTTCGGGTGCGTGGCGTGACAGGACTTCGGGTCATTGATTGCTCCATCATGCCCACGCTCATTTCAGGAAATACCAATTCGCCCGTGGTAATGATTGCCGAAAAAGCCGCCGACATGATTAAAACGGACGCACAGCATGGCTGATCGGCCCAATTTTGCGACGCTTCCCGATCCGCCCTACTACGCGGTAATTTTTTCGTCGGAGCTCGACTCAAGCAATCCCGGCTATGACGAGATGGCCGAGCGGATGGTTGAACTGGCGAGCGAGCAAGACGGCTACCTTGGGATCGAGAGCGCGCGTTGCTCAACGGGCTTCGGGATCACTGTTTCCTATTGGCGCGATGAAGCCAGCATTCGCCGTTGGAAACAAAATACCGAGCATCGACTAGCCCAAGAATATGGTCGAACGCGCTGGTACAGCAGCTACGAGCTTCGTATCGCCAAAGTCGAGCGTGCCTACAACCACATCAACTCTGAACGCCGCTAGACACAATGTACACATGTTGTCGCTATTACGGGCTTGAAGGTTTAGCGGATCACGCGGGCGACACGTCGTTTAGCGTCGAGGTCAATCACTTCACCTTTGGCCCCGGCTGCCTGCGCGAGGCGGGCTCACATGCTCGCGCACTGGGCATGCGGCGTATCGCGCTCTACACCGACAAGCTGGTGCGCGATTTGCCCTATGTCGCAACGGTAAAGCGCTCGCTCGAAGCCGCCGGTTGCAGCGTTGAGATCTATTGGGAATGCGAAGTCGAACCCACGGATAGATCATTCAAAGCAGCGGCGCAATTTGCAATCGATGGCCAATTCGATGGCTTCGTTTCCGTAGGTGGCGGCTCGGTGATCGACACCGCGAAAGCTGCTAATTTGCTCGCAACGTATCCGGCAGATTTGATGGCCTATGTCAATGCGCCTATTGGCGAAGGCCGCGCTGTGCCCGGTGCGTTGAAGCCACACATTGCATGCCCAACGACGTGCGGCACAGGTAGTGAAGTGACCGGCATCGCAATCTTTGATTTGCTCTCGCATCAATGTAAGACCGGCATTTTGTCGCGCCACATGTTGCCATCGCGTGCGCTGGTTGATCCGGATGTCACGCACACCTTGTCACCCGCCATCATTGCGGCCAACGGCTTCGATGCCCTATCGCATGCGCTCGAGAGCTACACCGCGCGAGCGCATAGCGCAAAGGCGAAAAGCTACGATGGATTGGATGGCGCGAAACGGCCGATGAATCAGGGCGCCAATTTATGGAGCGACATGGGCGCTCGTGAGTCACTTCGCGTCATCGGTCAAAACTTAGTGCGCGCAGTCAATGATCCGAGCGATCAACAAGCCAAGGGCGCGATCATGTATTCCGCCTTGATTGCGGGCATGACGTTTTCGAACGCTGGCTGTCATCTGCCGCACGGCATGAGTTACGCGGTGAGCGGACTGGTTCGCGATTTCAAACCGCCGCAGGGCTACCCACAAGATCAACCCATGGTGCCGCACGGCATGAGCGTTGTGCTCAACGCCCCCAGCGTGTATCGATTCACGGGTGACGCCGCGCCTGAGCGCCACCTTGAGGCAGCGCAGTTTCTCGGTGCGGAGACGCGCGGCGCCAACACCAACGACGCTGGCGAGATCGTTGCAGCAAAGCTCATCGAGATGATGCGAGCCGTGGATTTCCCCAACGGACTCAATGCCGTGGGCTACACCGACGCCGACGCAGAGCAACTCGCCGAGCGCGCATTCCCCCAACAGCGGGTGATCAAAAATGCGCCGCGCGACGTGAGCAAAGCAACACTTGCGGAGTTGTTTAAAGGCGCGATGCGCTATTGGTAGCGCTGTCAACGCGGCGCGCAATGCCCGCGTTGTGTTGCATCGAAGTTACAAAGTATCTTGTGATGCGCACGAAACCAATTCAAATCGGTTGCGCAAAGTGATTCACGCTGTTTAACATTCGTTCCTCGTCGCGACATGTCGTCGTGATGAATTACTCAAAGGATTTTCCAATGCTGCAAATTCGTATTTGCAGATTGGAGCAAGCCTAGGGTTTCGATGGGTTGAGCGCGCGCTTGCTTTTGCATTGACGCAGCGCCACCGACTCACCGGAGCTGCTTCGTTTCGCTCCGTCTGCTTTCCCAAAAAAGTTTCGCAAGTGTTTTGCTTGAGGCGTTTCTACGTCTGCCGAGTGGGCGCTTGCGTGTGAGTTATCGCTGACGCGAGGCCTCTATTCGTCCCGAGCTTTTCTATTTATGGCTCGATGGGCGCACCGTAAACGGTGTTGAAGGTCTTGCTGTCGGCCAATCGAGAAAAATTTACATGGGCATTCAACTCACCCTGAACAAGGGCAAGGTCCCCGCGCTCGTATGGACGAAAGACATCGAGCCCGAGGCTATTCAACAACTGGTGAACATCGCGCAATTGCCGATTCTTCACCATCACATCGCAGCAATGCCAGACGTTCACGCCGGCGTGGGCGCGACCGTGGGTACGGTGATTCCGACCAAGGACGCGATCATTCCCGCCGCCGTGGGCGTTGACATTGGCTGCGGCATGAATGCAGTGCGCACCAGTTTGATGGCGAGCGATTTGCCAACGAGTTTGTACAAGCTGCGGATGGATATTGAGTCCGCAGTTCCGGTCGGATTGACGCAACACGCCTCCAGCAAAGTGCACGGCTCGGCCATGCATCGTGCGGCGCGAGCGATGGATCCGGGTTTGGATCGTATCGTGGCGAAGCATCCAGCGCTCATGAAAATGCAGCGCAAATTCAATTCAACCTGGTTGTGTCAGCTCGGCACCTTGGGCGGCGGCAATCACTTCATTGAATTGTGTTTGGATGAATCGCAGCACGTATGGGTCATGCTGCACAGCGGTTCGCGCGGCATCGGAAACGCGATGGGACGCTATTTCATTGAAAAGGCAAAGAAGGACATGGGGCGACTCGTGCACGCTTTGCCAGACAAAGATCTTGCGTATCTGCGCGAAGGCACCGAGATGTTTGATGACTACATCGAGGCGCTTAACTGGGCACAAGACTACGCAAGGCTCAATCGTGAATTGATGTTGCGCGCGGTGATCGCTGTGATGCAAAAGCAGCTACCGAAGTTTTCGTTAACGACGGAGGCGATTAATTGTCATCACAACTACGTTAGTCGCGAATCGCACTTTGGCGAGAACGTTTACGTGACCCGCAAGGGTGCGATCTCGGCGTTTGATGGCGAGCTCGGAATCATTCCCGGCAGCATGGGTGCAAAGAGCTACATCGTTCGCGGTCGTGGCAATGCGCACTCATTCTGTTCGTGTTCGCATGGTGCCGGGCGACGCATGAGCCGCAGCGAAGCCAAGCGTACGTTTAGTCGCGTGCAATTGGCCGAGCAAACCCTTGGCGTGGAATGCCGCAAGGACGGCGGCGTGCTTGACGAAATTCCTGGTGCTTACAAAGACATCGATTCGGTGATGGCCAATCAAGGCGACTTGGTCAGCGTGGAGCACACGTTGAAACAAGTGCTGTGCATTAAAGGGTGAAGGAGAAAAGAGATGAGCAAAACACATCGACACATTCTGTTCACCATTGAACCAGTGAAACCGCGAAACCGCATTGCCATTGAAGGATTGAAGCGCAAAGGCGGGCCGCACATCAAACCGTATGGTGCGACACGACAAAACAATAAGCAGGCGTTGAATCGCTTGCTAGACGAAACAGAAGACGAAGAAATAGAAACGGAGATTCATCATGCGTAGTGACATGTTTAAAGTCATCGTCGAGCGACCGCGTTTGGTCCGCGGCGATTGGCTGGGTGGAGGCCGCGAAAGCGGTTTCCGTCAATTTCTAAATAGCGAAGAACGGCCGCAGAAAATGGGCATGCGTGCTGGGCACGTGCAGCGAAAGTGGCTCAATGAAAACTTGGCACCACTGCGCCGCTTTCTCATCAGCAGTGCCGGACGACCGTGGGATAAGGTGCGCTCGGAACTGCTCACCCACATCGATCAGCGCAGCACCGTGCAACAACACATCATGGCGCATGTCGATGACTACGTGCTGACGGAGATCATCGTAAAGCCGCGTAGCGAAGCGCAACCCGGCAAAGGCGGTGTCGTGTTCTTGCATCGACCGCGTTATTCGCGACTGGGTGAATTGCAACCGGTAGAGCAATCGTCTTCGCCGCTATTCGTTGATCCACGCACGGGTATCTTGCGCGAAACGCAATCACGTATGCATCGAAAGGCCGCTGAGCGAAACTCAAATGCAGCGCGCGAATTGCAGCAGGCAAAGACCCTTCGCATCATCGATTCAACGCGGCAATATCGTAGCTTTAACGGCGTTTGGTACGAAGTTGTGATCGCCCCCGTTCCCGGCACTCAGCTGTGGGATTGGCAAAGGCAACGCATGAAACCGGAGGAGCGGGCAAAGCTTCCACGAGTGTGGTGCGTGCTGGAAAAGCGTTGGCTGTCAAGATTCGAAGGCGACACCTATGTCGTCAGCAAGCGGCAGCTCAACAGCAAGGAAATCGCGAAACACCAACTGTAAATGAATGCTTCCTGGCTCTACATATCAATGCCTTATAAAATAAGGCATTGATAGAACTTCAATTTGTTATTGAAAAGCAATAAGAATGTAGTCAATGCGCCAATCTATATGGCTTTTGTAGAAAAAGTTAGGATCGAAATACTCAAATCAGCGATTACGAGGGCGGAACACACTAGCAGGCCGTCAATGAACCGCCCTCGACCGCGCCATCGTAAACAGGTTCCACGCAACGCTGGTGCATTGCGAAAGTAGCACGATCCGTCGCGCTAAGTCGCTGATTCCGCTACCTCGATCGTTCGCATTGTCTTGCCGAAACACGCCACCTACGCTTGTGTTCACGGGCATGTGCTCGGTGTTGCGAAGGATTTGCAATGAGTGAAATCAATGTCATGTTGTGTCGTGTTGCGCTATCAGCGGCGCTGTTGAGTACGAGCATCGCGGTGACGGGTTGCTACGTCGTGCCGGTGCATCAAGACGGCCGCAGCTATCCCGCTGGCGGCGTGATTGTCTCGCCCGCACCGGTTGTGGCTGCGCCGCTGATTGCCCCGCCGCCTGCGTCGCCCGCGGTCGCCAATCTGCGGCTGTACCCAAGCAACGATGAAGCGTCACGCATCGGCGTGGTCACGGGGCAAGTGGTTAATTTGCTCGATGGACGCGGGCAGTTTGCCGTCACCGTCGGCGCGGAAACGTTTACCGGCGAGGCCACGCGTTCGCCCGGCCGATCCAATAGCGGTGTGGCCAGTGCGGCGGGCTCACGCGGCGGATTTTTAACGTGCCAGTACACCATGAGCTCGCCCACGCAGGGCGTCGGAACGTGTAGCCTATCGAGTGGTGCAGCGTTTCGTATGCATTTGGGCGGGTAGCGGTCGGGCGACAAAGAAAGGAACAGCATGAGCCTTGCAATTCATTTGGTGGATGCACTAAAGGCCTCGCTCAAGCGACGCGGGCGAACCTACGCCCAACTCGCAGCGGCGCTGAACGTGAGCGAAGCAACGGTGAAACGCGATCTATCGAAAGGCACGCTCCGGCTTGATCGCTTCGCACGAATTTGTGAAGCTGCTGGGGTCACGCTCGATGAGCTCAGCGAGCACGTTGATGCGCGGGGCGAATTCACCGAGCAGTTGAGCTACTCAGACGAGCAGCGAATCGTGAGTGACGCAAAGCTGTGGCTTGTCTCGCTGTGCGTACTAAATCAATGGACATTTCAAGAGATTCAAACGCGCTACGCGTTTACGGAGCCGGAATTGATTGGCTACCTGCTCGAGCTCGACGGCATCGGCATCCTCGAATTGCATAGCGAAAATAGAATTCGGTTGCGACTCGCACGAAGCTTTCGATGGCTACCCGATGGTCCATTCATCCGGACGTTTCGCGAGCAACTCGCCAAAGAATTTTTTGACGGCACGTTCGATGATGACTCTGCCACCTTTCGATTGGTCACCGGCGCGCTTTCCACTGCGTCCATTCAAATACTGATGATGCGACTGCGCCAAATCGCTGAGGAAATCGCAGCGCTCCACATCAAAGACCAGCGGCTACCACGCGAACGGAAAACTAACATCACCTGCGTTTTAGCGGTTCGCGATTGGGAGCCGCTAGTGTTTCAGGCGTTGCAGCGACGGTGACATAGTCAATGCTTCGTCCCAAATATCCGATCCCCTGCGTCGCCCAAGCCCGGGACGATGTAGGCGTGTTCGTTGAGGTGCGAATCGAGTGACGCGGTGAAGATGCGCACATCGGGGTGCGCATCGACGACGACCTGCACGCCCTCCGGCGCTGCGACGAGTGAGAGGAAACGGATTTGATCGCCTTGAATGCCGCGTTTCTTTAGTACGTCGATGGCATGCACCGCTGAGTTTCCGGTGGCGAGCATGGGGTCACACACGATAAAGATGCGGCCTTCAATTTCGGGTAAGCGTACGTAGTATTCAACGGGTTTGTTATCTTCGCCGCGATAGAGTCCGACGTGACCTTGTCGTGCAGACGGGATCAAGTCCATCAAGCCATCGGCCATGCCGAGTCCCGCCCGCAGAACGGGTACCACGGCGATTTTCTTTCCGGCGATCACAGGTGCGTCCATGGGGCACAGCGGCGTTTCAATGCGCTCGGTGGTCATCGGCAAATCGCGGGTGAGCTCGTAGCCCATGAGTAGCGTTATCTCCCTGAGCAATTGCCGAAATGTACGAGTGGACGTTTCCACATTTCGCATGTGCGAAAGCTTGTGCTGGATGAGCGGGTGATTAACGATAGAGAGGCTGGGGAAGCGGGGATCGGTTTTCATGGTTCTTGATTAGAGTTGTTCAGCGGTCAAGAGGGGCGTTCGCGCTTCTAGGGAGACGCTGATTAAATGGACGCCGCGCAGCGCGCCTTGCTTTGGGATGAAATACGAGCCGAAAAACGCAGTAATAGCGAAACGCAGTAATAGCGGGCTATTACGAGTATTTTCGGCGAAGTAGTTCGCCCAAAACAAGGATGCGATGCCGGTGGCGATTTAATCAGCGTTTCCCTAGGATGGGGTAGGTTCCCGCGCGGCGCTTTCGGGCGTGGGGCCCGGCCCGCGCCGGGGTGACGAAAACTTCGTAACGGAACTCACGGCTTTAGGAAGTTAACGCTCGCGGGACGACTGGTAAGGTGAAGCGCCGAAACGTTTGGCGAGCATTCAGCGATCACCACGCCGCGCCGCACCACTTTAAGCCTTGTAGCGCGAGTACGAATCGCCTCGATCGGATCACGTGCTTGCAGCACCACGAAGTCAGCGAAGCACCCTTTGGCGATACCGTAACCATCCAGTCCCAAGATCGACGCTGGCGTTTCGGTCACAGCTTTGAAGCATTCGCGCATCGCCTTTTGCCCGGTCATTTGCGCAACGTGCAAACCCATGTGCGCGACTTCGAGCATGTCGCCGCTCCCGAGTGAGTACCAAGGGTCCATCACACAGTCATGACCAAAAGCCACGGGCACGCCCGCCGCTAAAAGCTCGGGCACGCGTGTCATGCCACGGCGTTTGGGATAGCTGTCGTGACGACCTTGAATCGTGATGTTAATGAGCGGATTAGCCACCGCGCTCACGCCCGATTCACGCATCAACGGAATGAGTTTGCTCACGTAGTAGTTGTCCATCGAATGCATCGATGTCAAATGCGAACCGTTAACGCGGCCCTGCATGCCGAGCCGCTGCGTCTCAAACGCCAAGGTCTCGATGTGTCGCGACATTGGATCATCGGTTTCGTCGCAGTGCATGTCCACCCGAAGGCCACGATGTGCCGCGAGCTCACAGAGCAACTCAACGCTCTTCGCTCCCTCAGCCATCGTCCGCTCAAAGTGCGGAATGCCGCCGACCACATCCACACCCAAATCGAGCGAGCGCTTGAGTAAGTCAAACGCCGATGCGCGGCCCTTTGAATCTTTCCAGCGCAGCACGCCGTCCTGCGGAAACGCAACGAGCTGCAAATCGAGATACGGCTTCACTCGGCGCTTCACCTCAAGGAGCGCCTCAACGGCGAGCAAACGCTCGTCGCAAATATCGACGTGTGAACGAATCGCGAGCAATCCCTTGGCCACCGCCCAGTCGCAGTAGGCCAGCGCGCGATCAACAACGGCTTGCTGCGTGAGCTCGGGCTTGAGCTCACCCCACAGCGCGATGCCCTCCAATAGCGTGCCGCTTTCATTGATGCGCGGTAAACCCAACGAAAGTGTGGCATCCATATGAAAATGCGCATCGACGAATGGCGGCGAAACGAGTTGCCCCGCGGCGTCAATGACGGTGATTGCAGGCGCATCGAGTGCTTGATCAAGGTCAACAATTCGGTCACCGACCACGCCGATCGACATCTCGGTGCGACCGTCGGAGAGCGTCGCATTTTTTACCAATAGATCAAGCATCGCGCTGCGCCTCCATAACGGTGATGTCGCGGTCATGCGACACCTTTCTGAGTCGACTTTCTGATAACACGCCCGCCGCCTCAAGGATCGGATACGCGACTGAGCAGAAATGTGAATTGATGCGCTTCAGATCGCGCATCAAATCCAGATGCAGCGAGCTGGTCTCAAGGCTCTGCACCGTTTGATCGGCCAGCCGCGCCAGGTGGCGCTCGTAGTTGACCATTTCTAATTCGCGAAACTTTACTTTTTCTTCGACTAAACGCTGAGCGTCCTGAACGTCATTGTTGAGAAACACATTCATCGCTAAGCCCAGATTGACTCTGAGCCGCTCATGCAAGTCGACGAGTTCGGCCAAGCCTGCGGGGGAAAAACTGCGTTGCCGATCAATGTTCTTTTGCACCACATCGTTCGAGCTCTTTTCGATGATGTCGCCGACCTGCTCAAGGTTGATCGTGAATGAAATGATGTCCGTCCAGCGCCGACTCTCGGCTTCGGTCATCGGTGTGCGGCTAACTTTCGTCAGATAGAGTTTGATCGCTTTGTAGAGCGAATCGACCGTGTCATCGAGGTTTTTGACGTATTCGGCTGCGGCTCTGTCTTGGTCGCGAATCAAGCGGCCGAGGCTCGCCAACATCTGCTCAACAAAATCACCCACGCGTAGCGCCTCGCGTGACGCGTTGGCCAGTGCCAATGACGGTGTTGTCAGCGTTTGCGAGTCGAGGTACTTGGGTTGCGCGCTGTCTTCGATAGCTTCGCTTTGCCTCGGTAGTAGTTTTTCAGTGAGACGTGCCATCGGTTGCACGAGGGCGATGCCAATGATCGCAAGCGCAACGTTGAATGCCAAATGAAAAAGGATTACGGCGAAGGCAGGAGCGATTGCTTGCGCGCTCAGGGCAGTAGCAAAGTAGCTTAGCAACGGCAATATCAGCGCTGCACCCAAAAGCTTAAATAGCAAGTTGCCCAGCGGTACCCGTCGTACGTCTGGTTTTGCTTTGAGTGTCATCAGCACTGCGAGCACACCGCTGCCGATGTTGGCACCCAGCACCAGCGCAATGGCGGTGTCGAGACCAATCACTTGCGACGCCGTGAGCGCTGAAGTTAACAACACCACCGCCAAACTCGAATAGGCCACGACCGCGAAGGCCGCCGCAACGACCACGTCGAGCAGCGGATCGCCAGAGATGCTTCCGAACAACGCCTTCGCGCCAGCGTTTTGCGTCAACGGCTTAGTGGCGGCTACGACCATGTGCAGCGCGTGCATCATCAAACCGAGTCCGATGGCAAAGCGTCCCCAATGCTCAGCGAGCGTCCGCTGCTTACTCAAAAACACCACGACGCCTACAAAAATCAGCAGCGACGAAACCGCCGTTAAGTCACGCGACAGAAACAGCGCTGCCAGAGCGGTGCCCACGTCTGCTCCCAGCATGATGGCCAATGCTGAATGCGTGGCGATAAATCCGCTACCGCTGAATGAGGTGGTCAAAAGTGCAGTGGCGGTTGAGCTTTGCAGCAAACCGGTAACAGCCAGACCCGCAAAAAGCGCGACAAAGCGGTTATTCGCGCTCTGAGTTAAAAACCGCCGAAGTTCCGCGCCGTACACGCGAAGCATGCTTGATCGCACGAGGTAGGTGCCCCATACCAGCAGCGCGATGCCAGCGAGCAAATTGAGAAGTGAAGTCATCGTGATGCAGTTTATCGCGGGATCGACTAGCGCGCACCCTTCACGTAGGGCTGCATCAAAGCTTGCGGGTATGCGGCCTTTCGCGCCGCGATGACCAGCGCAACGATCGATAACAAGTACGGCAACATCAAGTAGAGCTGGTAGGGCAGCGCGCCGCCGCCCGACTGCTGCAAACGAAGCTGCGCAGCATCGAAAAATGCAAACAAGAGCGCCCCTAAAAGTGCCTTGCCCGGCCGCCAGCTCGCAAAGACCACCAGCGCGACGCAAATCCAACCGCGACCGTTGACCATATTGAAGAAAAACGAATTGAATGCAGCCAGCGTCAAAAATGCGCCGGCCACGCCCATCAATGCGCTGCCAGCGATCACCGCGCCCGTGCGCAGACGAATCACATCGATACCTTGTGATTCAACGGCGTGCGGGTTCTCTCCGACCGCCCGAAGCGCCAATCCAATCGGTGTTCGATACAGCACGTACGCAATCAGCGGCACCAGTACGAGGGCCAAGAGCGTGAGCGGTGTTTGCTCGGCAAGTATTGGAACGGGCAACCAATTCATCGCTTGAAACGCCTCGATCTTGGGTGGCGAATCGACCTTCGGAAAACCGAGTCGGTAGGCGTAATACGCGAGGCTCGTTGCCAGGAGCGTGATGCCCAAGCCGGCCACATGCTGCGACAGCGGCAACCGAACGACAAGCAGTGAGTGCAGAGCGCCAAACGCCGCGCCTGCAAGCGCTGCAGCCAACACGCCAACCCACAACCCAGCGCCTGCGTAGACAGTTAACCAACCGGCAAACGCACCAAACACCATGATGCCTTCTATGCCCAAATTCAATACGCCCGCGCGTTCGCAAAGCAGCACGCCGAGCGTGCCAAAAATGAGTGGCGTAGCAATCCGAAGCACTGCCACCCAAAAATCTGCATCAGCCAACATCGCAATGAAATCTGTCATTTCCAACGCACCCGATACTTAGTGAGTAAGCTCGCAACCAACACGGCGATGAGCGCCGTGGCCACGATCACGTCGGCGATGTAGGTCGGCACATTGACCGCCCGGCTCATCGCATCCGCTCCCACAATCGCGCCGCCAACGAAGACCGACGCAAAGACAACACCCAGTGGATTGAGCGCAGCGAGCATGGCAATCACGATGCCGCTAAAGCCATAGCCGGGCGACATATCGAGCGTGACGTAGCTGGTGCGCCCGGCCACTTCGCCCACACCGGCAAGGCCCGCCAGCGCGCCTGACAGCAGCGCCACCTTGATGAGTGTTGCGTTGACTGAAATACCCGCAAACTCAGCGGCCTTTGCGTTGGCACCCACCGCGCGGATTGACAGTCCGAACCGAGTGAAACCAATCACAATCCAAAGCACAATAGCCAACGCAATTGCGATCAGCAAACCGACATGTACGCGGCCGCGCTCCACCAATTTCGCAAACTCCAACTCAGGCAAGAGCGCCCGAGACTGTGGCCATCCCATCGCGGTTGGGTCCTTCATCGGGCCGTCGAGCAGCATCGATACAAAGAGCAGTGCGATGAAATTGAGCAGCAGCGTAGTGACGACCTCGTCGACTTTAAATCGTGTTTTGAGTAGGGTGGGAATCAATAAGAGCGCCGCACCGGCCACCGCGCCCGCAGCGATCATCAGCGGCATTGCGATGAATGTGGGCAGCGCCAGCTCACCGGCTTCATTGCTCATCGCTACCGATGCGGCCACCGCCGCCATCGCGCCGAAGTAGAGTTGCCCTTCGGCACCGATGTTGTAGAGCCGCGCACGAAACGCCACGGCGGCGGCGAGCCCGGTGAGCATCAAGGGCGTCGCTCGGGTCAGCGTTTCGGTAATCGCAAATTGCGATCCCAGCGCGCCTTGAAAAATGGCTCCGTAAGCCGCAAACACATTGGCGTTAGCCCACAGAATCAGCAGGGCGCACACCAAGAGCGTGAAAACAACCGCGCCCACGCCCGCCAGCAGCGTAGCCATCGCCGAGGGATTGGCGCGCACTTCAAGTCGCATGCTGCGCTTCCAATTTACTCGGTTGACTATCACTGTGCCCCGCCATGGCTAACCCTAGCGATTGCAGGCTCCACTCAGTCGCATCGCGCGCTGTGGTGAGCCGACCGTTGCACATCACGGCGATACGATCCGCAAGCGCGAACACTTCATCCAAATCTTCAGAGATCAATACGATCGCAGCGCCGCGTGCGCGAGCATTCAAAAGCTGCTCGTGTACAAACGATACCGCGCCGACATCCAGCCCCCAGGTAGGCTGCGCGGCGATGACCACGCTCGGCGCGCCATCGAGCTCGCGGCCCAATATGAGCTTTTGCATATTGCCGCCCGAGAGCATGCGAATGGGTTGCTCAATGCTCGACAGCCGCACGTCGAATTGCTTCACCAAGGCATCCGTATAGCGCCGTGCGCCGCCGCGATTGAGCCAACTGAGCTTTGAGAACCGCGCTTCATGCGTTCTCGGCAGCATCGCGTTTTCCCAGACCGACAAGTCGCCCACTGCACCGACGTGTTGTCGATCTTCGGGAATCCGAGCCACACCAGCGTCAATCGCTGCGCGAGCGCCCATGGTCTGAGCTCGGCCGTTGAGCAAAATTTGTCCGGTCGCAACGCGATGGAGTCCCGACAACCCGTCGGCCAGCAATCGCTGTCCATTGCCCGATACGCCTGCAATAGCAACAATCTCGCCCGCAGCGACGTCGAAGGTGACGTTGCTTAACGCCACGCGAGATGACTCATGAGCCAGCGCAAGAGAGCGAACACTGAGCGCCACCGATTTCGGTGCTGTGTGGTCCGTTTCAGCTCGCTGGACCCGCTTCACATCGCGCCCGACCATGGCAAGTGCCAATGATTCTTTGGTTGCTTCGCGGGCGGCGCATTCGTGCACCAAACGCCCTTGTCGAAGCACCGCGATTTGAGTTGAAATTGCTAGCACTTCGTCGAGTTTGTGCGAAATGAAGATGACCGAGAGACCTTCCGCCACCATGTGTCGAAGCGTTCCAAAAAGCTGCTCGACCTCTTGCGGCGTAAGCACCGAGGTCGGTTCATCAAGAATCAAAATCTTCGCACCGCGATAGAGCGCCTTGAGAATTTCGACGCGCTGCTTTTCTCCAACGGAAAGATTTCGAACCACGGCATCGGGCGACACGGTCAGCCCAAAGCGTTGGGACAAATCGTTTAACTGCTCGCGCGCTGCGGTGCGTTGCGAACGCAAGGACAGCAAGGATTGCGCGCCGAGCATCACGTTATCCAGCACAGATAAATTGTCTGCAAGCGTGAAATGTTGATGCACCATGCCGATGCCTCGCGCCAGCGCCAATTGCGGTTTACCAGGCACCAACGTTTCACCAAACACACTGATGGACCCACTGTCGGCCACGTAGTGCCCAAACAGTATGTTCATCAAGGTGCTTTTTCCCGCACCGTTTTCTCCAAGAAGCGCCAGCACTTCCCCGCGCCCAAGTGTGAGCGAAATGTCGTCATTGGCGATCAAGCTGCCGAATCGCTTACTGATGTGTTGGAGGGAGAGGGCGGTCACAGCGAGATTGATTTCTGATGGGTTCGACGACTTAGATTGCAAGTCCGAGCTAGACGTGCGCCCGTAGTTCACCGCGCATAGGCAAGTCATGCATTTTTTTGACGCAGATTTGCGCGGATTGGACGCGGATGGCCGCAGATTTCTGAGAGCTAGGCTAGTGATTTCGTTCCATCAAACCGTGGCTGGCCACCTAAAAATCTGCGGAAATCAAATACTTAATCTGCGAAATCTGCGTCAAAAAAACCTGCCGAAGCTCTCATCCGAACCACGAGGTAGTCTGATCGATGCAAGGGATGGTTTTCCGCGCAGTGCAGAAAACCATCCCAGCGCGACTTATTTAGCCGTCGACTTAGGCTCTGTGTCGTTGACCTTCACCGTGAACTTACCGCTCAGGATCGCAGCTTGTTTGTCGGCCACAGCCTTCTTGATGTTGGCGGGCACCTTAGCTTCAAACGTACCCAGTGGCGAGAGCTCAGAGCCCTTGTGCTTCATCATCGAATAGTGACCGTAGTCTTCGGCCTTGAACTTGCCCGCTTTAACTGCCTTGAGGGCCGTGTCGATCGTTGGCTCCATGTTCCACAGGGCCGATGCGACGACGGTGTCAGGGTAGTCTTTCTGCGTGTTGATCACGTTGCCAATAGCCAGCACGCCCTTTTCTTTGGCGGCATCAGACACACCAAAGCGCTCGGCGTACATCACGTCGGCACCCTTGGCGATCATCGAAAGCGCAGCTTCTTTTGCTTTAGGTGGATCAAACCATGAACCGATGAACGACACATAGAACTCAACCTTAGGGTTGGTTTCTTTGGCACCCGCCATAAATGCGTGCATCAAACGGTTAACCTCTGGAATCGGATAGCCGCCGACCAAGCCCATTTTGTTGGTTTTGGTCATGGCGCCAGCGATCATGCCGGAGAGGTAGGCGGGCTCTTGGATGAAATTGTCAAACACACTGAAATTGGGCGCTTGCGGCTTACCGCTAGAGCCCATCAAGAACGAAATTTTTGGATACGCAGCCGCAACTTTACGCGCCGCAGCTTCGACGGCGAACGATTCACCAACGATGAACGTGTTGCCTTTTTCGGCGTATTCACGCATCACACGCTCGTAGTCGGCGTTCGCGACTTTCTCCGAAAACACGTACTCAATCTCACCGCGATCTTTGGCGGCGTTGAGCGCTTTGTGAATTCGCGATACCCATTGCTGTTCAACAGGCACGGTGTAGATGGCGGCGACTTTGGTTTTCGCGGCCTGCGCGACACTGACAGTGGGCGCGACAAGCAGAGCGGCAGCAGCAAGGAGCAGCGCCTTGAGGACAGGGCGACGTAGCAGCATGTGAATCCTTTTGGTTAGAGTGATTGGTTAGCGCGACGATTTTGAAAGAATTTCTATCGCGACGTGACGACTATTTTGGAGCAAAAGCGATGCCAGATACGCAGCGTTGTTCGCTTATCGAGCCATTGCCTAGCAATAGCTCTTAACGCCTTGTGAAATAGGGCGTTGAGACACATTAGTGCACCTATCAATAGTGTTTTAAAAAGCGCTGCGACCCTTATTTCACAGGGCATTAACGGCGATGGCTGGGACTTGCGTGTAGTGGAGATATCGACCCAGCCGTTTCGTACTCAGCAGGCCTAAATTGCGCTGAAATGCGCATGGATTAACTTCGGCGAAACGTCGGCCCAGCTCGCCGGCGACCATTTCGGCGCTTTGTCTTTGTCGATCAGCAGCGCGCGCACCCCTTCGGTGAAATCGTGGTGACGCTGAAATTGTTTGGCCAAAATTAGATCGAGCGCTAGCACGTCGTCGACCGTTCGATCTTTCGAGCGGCGCAAATACTCAAAACTCACATGCGCTGCGGTGGGCGAACCCTGCAAGAGATTTTTCGCGGCGCTTGAAAAATAGGCGTCACTCTCAGCCAGCGCAACCAGTTGATCACGAAATTCCGGTGCGCTGCCGGTGGCCGTGAGTCCGCGTGTGGCGTCAGCGCGCTTTGCAAGTTCACTGTCATTCGTTGGCACTGCCCTATCCTCAAACAGCGCCGAAAGCATGAGGTGATTTTGTACCGGGTCGTTGCTCCACGTAGCGCGCGTCATTGCGTCGACTGCGGCTTGCATCGTCTCCCATTCGATGACGTGCTCGGCTAGCCCAACAGAGAGCGCGTCATCAGCCGTAATCAAATGCCCCGTGAGCGCCATGAGTAGACCCGCGCCATCCCGCAACTGGTTCAAAAAATAACCGCCCGCCACATCGGGAAATAAACCGATGTGAATTTCCGGCATCGCGATCTTCGAATTCGTTGCAAACACGCGATGACTCGCCCCCGCGATCAAACCCAAACCACCGCCCATGCACACGCCATGCGAGAGCGCGACGATGGGTTTCGGGAACTGATGAATTAACAGATCAAGCGCGTATTCGACGGTGAAAAATTCATCGCCGTAATCAAAGCGCGTCTCGCCCCCAGCGCGCACATTTCGAATCACCTCGGCCACGTCGCCACCCGCGCAAAAGCCCTTTTCACCCGCGCCCTGCAACACCACCGCAACGATGGCGTCGTCACTCGCCCACGCGGTCAATTGCGAAAGCATCAACGAGCACATCTCTAAGGTCAAGGCATTAAGTTGCTTTGGGCGATTGAGGGTGACGACGCCAATTTGCGGACGAAACGTGGCGTCATCGGGCTCAATGCCTACGGCGAGCATCGCCATATCGCCGAATTCCAGGCCATCGCCGCCGCCGCAGGATTCCGTACGAAATAGAACAGGAGATTCAGTCATGGTGTTTGTGATTAATGTGTCTCGGAGCGAGTCGACGACCGTCCTAATTGAAAGAACTCAAGTGTCTCTGATGCACCGGTTTTGAGGCCGTGTTTCACCCAACAAACGCGGATCTCGTCGCAGAAACAAATCAGCGTAAATCAGCGTCAAAAAAAGCAGTCACTTAGCAAGTCGCCAACGCCCGGCTCAGCCGCCCCATAAAGAGCGCATCCACATAGCCACCCTCGCGAAACGAAAAATCGCGGTGCTGGCCTTCAACCACAAAACCCAACGACTCGTAGAGTTTGATGGCGCGAGTGTTATCCGCGTGCACCGTGAGCTCAACCCGCGCATAGTTGGCCCAGTGATCGGCGAAATCTAGACACGCATTCATCAACGCGCGCCCCACACCACGGCTTTGATACGCATCAGTAACGCCGAGCCCCACGCCACATACGTGCCGTTGCCGAGGATTGTCGGACACTGGATGCACGCCCGCGTTGCCGACCACACGTCCGTTGACCGTTGCCGCAAAGACTACTTGCCGAGTGCTGGTGTTGCTCGACAGTCTTGTGTGCCAAATATCGGTTGATGTGTAGGGATGTTGCAGCGTTCCGCTGGATGCACTTCGCGACGCAAATATCGACGCAAACGCGTCAGCATCATCGCTGGTCGCGGGACGCACGGCAATCTTTATAGGCCGAAGTTTTTTTCGCTTGGCAATGAGTAGTTTTGGCGCTGTTGGGGCAGGAAGATTTCCCTCGTTCATTCGCGACAAAACCGCCACATCCACGTATTGACCCGCATGCAAAATGTCTTTGCACTTGCGACCCTCTGCCACAAATCCAAACGAGGCGTAGTAGCGATGAAGCGCTGCACTATCGGCGTCAATTGCAACTTCGATGCGGCGCACATTGAGCCAGTCATCGCAAGCGCGAATCAACGCCTCGATGAGCGCGCGACCCACGCCCGTGCGGCGATGCGCAGTGCTCACGGCGAGCATTCGAATGGATGCGCTGTGCTTGCGACGTATGTGGTTTGGAAACGCTTGCAGCAGCGCCAATCCGATGACCGCGCCATCCTTGATTGCAACGAGTGGCAGGTGCGACGCATCAGTGTAGTCAGCAAGCCGCTGTTCCCAGTAAGCCACGCCCGTGTGCGGCGGTACATCGGTGAAATGCTGCATCGCCGCGTCAGCAAACAGACTCGCCAACGCGGGCGCGTCTTTTGAATCAGCGCGACGAATGCTCAGCGCGTTCACTTTTTCTTCGCGGCTCCGGTGCTTGCTTTGGTCGCCTTGGCTACGGCCGTCGGTTTGGCAGGCTTGGCGGCTGGGGCTTCAACCTCTTCGTCGACCTGAGCAACCGCCTTCGAACCCTTCACCGCTTTCGGTGCTTTCGGTTCACGCGGCGGGAATTCAAACCCGACCTTCACTTCGTTTTTCTTGCGCTCCACCACCAAATAGCCTTTAAATGGGCGTTTGGTTTTGGTGGAAACGAAATTAGTCAGCAAATCGGTTTTGCCCTCGGTGAGAAGCTTCACCATTTGCTCGCGCTCAATGGGTTGCTGCAAGATCACGCGGCCGGAGCGGAAATCGCACTTGCGCGGCTTGTCTTTTTTCGCCGCTACTTCGCAGATATAGGCCGTTTCCAATTCGAACACGCCAGCACCGCATTTTGGACATTTGCCGATGGATTCCATAGTGCTGAAATCAACGGGATCGGCGCCCTCGCCGACCGTGCCTTCGTTGTCGTCCCAATAAAACTCAATCTCTTGCGCGTCGTTCATGCGCAAGTTGGCGTTAAACGTACGACCGAGTTTTGAGCGGAAACCTTCGAGGTTCTCAACCTTTTTGTCACGGATAAGCGTTTCGGCCTCTTCGACCGACAGCTGGCGGCTGGCCAAAATTTTCCAGAAGCCGAAATCACATTTCGTGCATGAAAACTTCTTGTAGTTTTCCTTGATTTGGCTGCCGCACTTGGGGCACGGCGTTTTCAAATCTGCGAAATCGCCGGGCACCGTGTCGCTCTCAAAGCCTTTGGCTTGGGCCACGATGTGCTTGGCCATGTCCACAATTTCAGCCATGAATTTTTCACGACTGATCTGGCCTTTTTCCATACGCGCAAGCTGCGTTTCCCAGTTCGCCGTCAATTCGGGCGAGGTGAGCTGTGGCACATTGAGGCCATTGAGCAGCGTGATGAGCGAAAACGCTTGCGGCGTGGGCTTCAAAGCCTTGTCCTCACGCAGCAGATACTTTTGAATGATCAGACCTTCAATGATCGATGCGCGGGTGGCTGGCGTGCCCAGACCCTTTTCTTGCATCGCAGCGCGAAGCTCTTCGTCGTCAATGAGTTTCCCCGCGCCTTCCATCGCTGAGAGGAGCGTCGCTTCGCTGTAGCGTGCGGGCGGTTTGGTCACGAGCTCTTTGGCGTTGACCTCGCTTGCCTTGGGCTTCTCACCCGCAGCAACAGGCGTCAAATTCCCCGTCTCTTCAGAGTCAACTTCTTTGCCATACACCGCGAGCCAACCTGCGTTGACCATCACCTTACCTTCGGACTTGAATGCCTCATTTTCGACCCGCGTGATGCGCGTAGTTTGCTGAAACTCCGCCGATGGGAAGAATACTGACAAGAATCGTTTCGTCACCAAGTCGTAGAGCTTTTCCTCGAGCTCGTTCAACGTTTTTGGCAACTGCAACGTTGGGATGATCGCGAAGTGATCCGATATTTTTGAATTGTCGAACACGCGTTTGTTCGCAGGACGAATGTACTTTTTAGTGCGGATTTCGCGAGCGTGGGTGCCGTAGCGATTCGTCTCTTCGAGCACTTGTAGCGTTTCGCCGACAATTTTTACGTAATCCTCGGGCAGCGCTCGAGCGTCGGTTCGCGGATAGGTCAGCACTTTGTGTTTTTCGTAAAGCGACTGCGCCAGCGAGAGCGTGGTCCGCGCCGAAAAGCCAAAACGTGAGTTCGCTTCGCGTTGCAAGCTCGTCAAATCGTACAAAAGTGGCGGCGCTTGGGTGGTCGGTTTGCTCTCTTCTTCAACGATGCCGAGTTTGCCTAAGCATTTAGCGGCAATGGCCTCAGCGCGCGCTTTGCAATCCGATTTTTTAGCGTCGGGCGAATCAAAAATCCGCTCGGCGCGGGCGTGCTCGTCGTCGCCCTTTTTAAATTTTTCGTCGAACCATCGCCCGGCGTATTGCCCCGCCTTGGCGTCGAAAGTGGCGTGAATTTCAAAGTAGGTGCGCGTCACAAACTTGCGAATGCGATCTTCGCGCTCGACCATCAGCGCGAGCGTGGGCGTCTGTACGCGTCCAACGGTCGTTAAGTGAAAGCCGCCGCTTTTGGTGTTAAACGCCGTCATGGCGCGGGTGCCGTTGATGCCCACCAACCAATCGGCTTCGGAGCGGCAGCGTGCCGCGTCCGCCAACGGAAGCATCTGCTCGTCCGAGCGCAGATTCGCAAACGCATCGCGAATGGCGCCCTGCGTCATCGATTGCAGCCACAGGCGCTGCACCGGCTGCTTGGCCTTGGCGTGTTCTTGAATCAAGCGGAAAATCAATTCGCCTTCGCGGCCCGCGTCGCAAGCGTTGATGATTTTGGTGACATCTTTGCGCTTGATGAGCCGGGTGAGTTGGCGCAGGCGATCCGCGGTCTTCTCAATAGGCTTCAATTCGAAGTGCGATGGAATCACCGGAAGCTTGGCAAAGGTCCATTTGCCACGCTTCACTTCTTCGGTTTCGGGCTCTCCGATTTCGACCAAATGACCAATCGCAGACGAAATAACGTACTGCTCGTTTTCGAAGTGATCGCCGTCTTTTTTGATGTTGCCAAGCGCCTTCGCAAGGTCGCTTGCGACGGACGGTTTCTCGGCAATGATGAGTGTTTTCATTTTTTTAGTTTAACCATAATTGATTTCTTGACGCGTTGAGTGCGCTTCTATGCGGCTTCAGCGGCGCTGCCAAAGCCCGCCCGCAAGCTGTTCTGCGCCGCCGGCTAATTCAAGCAGTGTGAGCTCGGTGACGACTTGTTCAACGCTCAATCCCGATCGCTCAACGAGCGCGTCAACATCCATCGGATCGTGCTCTAAATACTTCGCAATACCGGTTTGCACGTCGGATGACAGCGCTGTTTTCGTACCGTTACCATCGCGCTCGGCGGGCGTGGCAAGCCGCAATTCCTCGAGCACGTCTTGCGCCGTTTCGACGAGTTTCGCGCCCTGCTTAATTAGGTGATGGCAGCCTTTGTGAAAGGTCGAATGAATGGAGCCCGGGATGGCGAACACTTCGCGACCCTGTTCACCCGCGAGGCGCGCTGTGATGAGTGAGCCCGACGCCATAGAGGCCTCGACCACTAAAACGCCTTGCGAAAGACCGCTAATGATTCGGTTGCGACGCGGAAAGTTTTCAGCCAGCGGCGGCGTGCCCATGGGGTATTCGCTCAAAATGAGTCCGCGCTCGGCAATGCTGTGCGCCAGCGTTTTGTTTCGCGCTGGATAAATTCGATCGATTCCGGTGCCGATCACCGCGATGGTTCTGGCGTTGGTATTGTTCGCTCGAAGCGCGCCCAAATGCGCGGCCGCATCGATTCCGAGCGCCATGCCCGAAACCACGCAAATGGCTCGCTCGGCAAAGGTTTGGGCGAAGCTGCTGGCCGTATCCGCGCCGCCCTGTGAGCAGTTTCGCGAACCGACCATGGCGATGGCGGGCAGGTCGAGCGCGTCCAGATGACCTTTGGCAAACAGCGCCAGCGGCGCATCGCCCGATTCGAGCAATGCCTTGGGGTAGCGCTCATGCGACCAGCTCAGCAAGTGATGTTGTTCACTCTGCGTCAACCACGTCAACGCTGCAGCGAGCTTTTCCGCAGCGGTATCGGCCAGGGGAGCCTTGATGGCTCGCGCGATAGCTGCACCAACGCTTTGCGCGAGCATTGATTCGCTCGCTGTAAACACCGCGCCGACATCACCAAATTCACTCAGTAACTTATGCGCCGTGCGCGCACCGATGCCGCGCGTGAGCGAGAGTTTGAGAAACAGTTCGTCGTCGAAAGATTGGGGCATGAAATTGGCGCACCTTTGATTGCGGCAGAAAAGCGAAGGGCACCCGAAGGTGCCCATGTCGCAACAAAACAGGGTTGCAGTTACGGGTTAGTGAGGCGATAGCCGAGTTTGACCGACTCTTGTCCAGTGTTCATCACCATGCCGTACGAGATATTGTCAAACACCCGGTACACAAAAACCAAGCCAACACGTTCCTCGGGGATCGAAAGCGACACCGGTTCAGCGTTGGGCTGTTTGGGCCAGCCGGGCACTAAATTGAGTGGCGAATCTTTGTAGCGCGGATTGGCAAAAACTTCTTTCGGCTTGAAGGCAGCCAACACGTGACCGACCTCAAGACCATGTTTCTTTCCGCGATTGAGTGTCACGACGCTGGTTTTGGAGGCCTCTGAGACGCCCGAGGGCAAGGTCATGACCACCGCATCGACACTGGCTTCCGGCGCGCGCGGCACGTAGCGAACGACATTGGATTCGGTGGCTGGAATCAGATAATCGCCCACCTGAATTTCCTGCCGAACGCTTACGACTTCGAATTTGGCCACATCGCCCGCAACGAGCAGTTGAGCATCCCCCAAATACGCCGCTTCGTAGCCAACAATTTGCGGATCGGGTTCGTTGTGGCGATACTGATACCAAGGGCGCGCAGGAATTGATGGGTCCTTGAGCTCACGGCCTTTGCGATAAACGCTAAAAACTTTGCCCATTTCTGGCTTTACGCCAACGCTGTAGAACACATCGTTGGTTGAAAACGCAACGTGCTCGCCGACGGCGCGTACGATTTGCGGATTGTTTTCGAACGCCTCGGAGCCAATGACGATGTTTCGGGATAAAAACGGCTCGATGTCTTCAGGGCGAATCGTTGGGATGGCTTGCGCCTCGCGCGCCTCGGCTCGAATGGTTGGTGAGAGTCGAATCGTGTCACGCGGTCCGCTGGCGCTCGGGTCAATCATCAAGCGCGGACCGCCCGCGGCGTTACGATCAAGTACGACCACTTGCCCTGGATAGATCAAATGCGGATTTTTGATTTGATCTTTGTTCATGCGCCAGACTTCGGGCCAGCGCCAAGGTTGCTTCAGGAATTTGCCAGAAATCCCCCACAACGTGTCGCCCTTGACCACCACATGGCGATCTGGCGCGTTTTCCTGAATTTGGACAGGGGTGGCAGGTGCCTGCGCGTGCGCGGCGAGCAGTCCGCCAAAGAGCGCGACGACGATCGCAACACGAGCACTGAGGCCGGCGCGGGTTCGCTGTGGTGATGATTTGGAGCTAGAAGCAAATAGGTTCGTTAACATTCGTGTTCCTGGTGAGGGGCGAAACGGTGACGCGCATTCCAATGTCATACGCATTCCGCCGACCACAATCGCCGTCCGCAAAATGCAATTATCGGGGTTGCGAACAATCAATTCGCCCTGACCTTGAGAAATTACATGAAGATTGTGCAACCAGCCACCTGATTTGGCAAGCAAATGGCACTATTAACTATCCTTGAATACCCCGATCCGAGGCTAAAACGCATCGCCGCTCCGGTGAGCGCGTTCACCCCGGACATCCAAACACTCGTGAAAAACATGGCCGACACCATGTACGATGCGCCCGGCATCGGTTTGGCCGCGACCCAAGTGGACGTGCACAAGCAGGTGATCGTCATCGACGTGTCGACCGACAAGTCCGACCTGAAGGTCTTCATTAACCCGCAAATCGTGGCCGCCAGCGGCGAACTGTTGGGCGAAGAGGGCTGCTTATCGGTGCCTGAGTACTACGACAAAGTCACCCGCGCGGCCAACGTCACGGTCAGCGCCCAAGATGCGCATGGCAAGGCCTTTACGCTTGAAGCCGAAGGGCTGTTGGCAGTGTGCATTCAGCACGAAATGGATCATCTCAAGGGCAAGCTCTTCGTGGAGCACCTGTCCTCGCTCAAGCAAATGCGCGTTAAAACCAAGATGAAAAAGCGACATCGAGAGATGGAACGGCCGTAGTTCGGTGCAACCCGCATCTTTTTCAACCAATGCCTTTTAAAACAAGGCGCATAAAAGTTTTATAGGGCTAATCGAGAATGCGAGTTGTGTTTGCGGGAACGCCAGAATTCGCGGCATTCGCACTGAAGGCCATTGCTGAGGCGGGCTTTGACGTGGTGGCGGTGTACACCCAGCCCGATCGACCCGCTGGGCGCGGCATGAAGTTAACTGCGTCGGCCGTCAAGGTGGCGGCTGCATCACGCAGCATTCCGGTATTGCAGCCGGTCAGCCTTAAGCCCCGTGAGGCGCAAGCTCAGCTCGCCGCGTTGAAGCCCGACGTGATGGTCGTGGCGGCGTATGGCTTGATCTTGCCGCAAGCCGTGCTCGACATTCCCACCTACGGCTGCATCAATATTCACGCTTCACTCTTGCCGCGTTGGCGGGGCGCTGCGCCTATTCATCGAGCCGTCGAAGCGGGCGACGCCGAAACGGGCGTTTGCATCATGCAAATGGAGGCTGGACTCGACACAGGCCCCGTATTGAGCACGCGCCACACCGAAATCTCGGCCCTCGACACGACCGGATCGGTGCATGATCGCTTGGCCGCACTGGGCGCGACTGCGGTGGTCGAAGTGCTACGGGCGATAGCATCGGGGCACGCGCCGACGGCGCAAATTCAACCCTCCGAGGGCGTGACCTACGCCCACAAAATCTCCGGTGACGAGGCGCGAATCGACTGGCGTCAACCTGCCGACGCGATCGATCGAAAGATTCGCGCGTTCAACCCAGCGCCCGGTGCGTGGACGATGTGGCGCGGCGAGAAACTCAAAGTGTGGGCCGCCACCGTTGTAACCAGTGATGAATCATCGATCCCGCCGCAGCCGGATGATCGCGCCATCGGTCGCGTTCAGATCGATGAAAGTGGGCGCACGCTCATTCGCTGCGGCTCACAGAGCCTTGCACTCAGCGAAGTGCAACGCGCGGGATCGAAACGAATGAGTGCCGTCGCATGGCGCGCCGGTTCGCAATGGGGCACGGCAGAACGGTTCGATTGAGACCGGCTCTGTCTCTGAAATTTTGTTATAGCTTCATATTCAAACGCCCTATGAAATAATGGGTTGCGTCGAATAAATCGTATTTGCACAAAACATTAAAGTACGCTCGAAAGCCTTATTTCTTATGGCTTTTGGTCGATAAGCTGATTATCGCAGATGCTACGACGCTTGCCGCAGCAATTCCGTGGGCTGCACCCAAATCCAATCTGAACCTTCGCTGATCACGGTCGTGGCCTCGTAGCGCCGTGACGAGCCCGGCGTTTCGTACACCAATCCGGCGTTGTAATCCGCACTGGCCATGATCCAGCTTGTGTCCATGATTGGACGGCCAAAAAACGCACCCTTTAGACGCAGTGCCTTAAAAATTTGACTTGATGACAGCGTGGCGTCATTGTCCCGGTACATGCCTGTGCGTGATCGGAGCGTGCGAAGCTCAATGGCCTCAGCGTCGCGAGTGAGCACCTGCAAACCGAGTTCGCTGTGCCCGGCCGGGAGCTTCAACAAGCGAACGATCATCGCCACTTGCCAACCTGCGCTGGGCGATTCCTCAGAAACGACGGTGATATCGCGCAAACGAATCGTGGCGTTAGGCGCGTTGGGCATCACGCAGCGAAACCCGGTGTCGCTGCGGTCGCGCAAATGCCAAAACTGCAGCCCCAGGCGTGATGCCTCGGGTGGCAGATCTTGGCGCAAGCGCTTCATGGTCGATTCGCGAAGCAATCCAAGCGTTTGGATTTCTTGCGCGTCAGCGTAGCCATAGTCGGCACCGCCGAGCGTTGCGGCGAGCTGGTTGGCATCAAAGCCCAGCGCACTCGCGCTTCGGGTCACGCCGTACACCGCCATCACCCGACCGCGATCAGTGTTTCGGGCACTGGCGCGCTCCAGCGGCTTGAATTCTGGGTCAATGCGAAGCACCGCCGAGCGAAGCGCCAGCAGCGGGTTGGCCGCCCCCGAGCCCACGGTTGTATTGGCACCAGCCGACTGGCTTTTGGCCAGATCAAGCCATGCGGTCATCCTTGAAAAAATGTTGTTGGTGTCGCAAAACAAAAAGTGCCCGCCCTGTGGCACGGAATGACGCGGTGTGAGCCCGTCTGAGCCCGACAAATCAAGCACAAAACCGCCATCAGCCGCCGGGCGAGAGGTCAATCGCGCATCGAAGCTCGCCTCGTAGAGCTTGTTGGCGAGCGTATGAGTTTGTGCCGGCAGGTAGGAGCCCGCATTGCCAAGGCGCAGCAACAGTAGCGCCATGAAAGCCCGTGCTGGGTAATTCGGATGGCCACCATCAACCGCCTCGCCCGTTTTGTGATCGAGCCCTAAATCGCAGGTGCGGCGAAATTGCGCGTTGAGCTCGCGCCAATTGCCGGGAATCCATTCTTCATGGCGGTACAAACGATAGCGATACGCCATCGCACGAAACGTAAAGTAGCCGATCGCCACGCGCGCATAGGCGCTGGCGAGCTTACCTTCGGGCGCGGCGGGGACGCTTGCCAGCACCATACGGTGCGCGTCAGCAAAGCGCATGGCCCAGTCGTAGCCCGCCTCCCATAACCGATCCCGGAGCGAATGCGCTTGTTGTGACGCGGACAAATAATCGCGCTCCAAGCGCGCGGTCAAATCGGCGACACCGCTTTCAAGTTCGAGCAACGCCGCAGGATTCACATCAGCGCTACCGTCGGCGTCGATTGAGAAGGATCGCAGCAGCGTGCTCACCTTTTCTGCCGCGCCGAACAGATCGCGATCCAAGGTTGCAACGAACTTTCGCGCGCCCGACGGCGAACCTAATGGGCGTTGATCAGTCAACGAACTTAACCACCGTAGCATGTAGATCACCGTTTCGGTCTGAATTTTGTTTGAAACATACAATAACGCGCTCGCGGCTTCACTGCAAGCGCATTCGAAGGCAAACGTGCCTTTCTCATCGATTGAATCCAAAAATGATCATAAAGCGCCCCCTGGCCGCACTTTTCGCGGCGACTTTCACCTTTTCTCTGTTCGGTTGTGCTTCAGCGCAAACGCCGACGACTGCGACGCCTGCGACGACCGCGCCAACGACTACGACCGCCGCACCTGCCCCATCCGCGGCACCCGTAGCGATGCCGATGACGCTACAAAGCCAAGATCGTAAAGAGGGCCAGGGCCCGTCGGTTAGCAAGGGCGATCCGGTAGCAGTTCACTACACGGGATACCTATGGAGCGCCACCGCGCCCGACAACAAAGGCGCGAGGTTCGATTCGTCGATCGACCGAGGTGTGCCCCTCGGTTTCATCGTCGGATTCGGACGCGTCATCGAGGGTTGGGACGAAGGGCTCGTCGGCATGAAAACCGGTGGCCAACGCACCCTCGTGATTCCGGCCACCAAGGCCTACGGCGACAAGGGATCAGGAGCCAACATTCCACCCAACGCCGCTCTGATTTTTGATATCGAACTCATGTCTATCATCGGAAAAACCGCTAACGCAACGGCCACGCCATCGGCCTTCGTGCCGGCCAAAAAATAGCGAGACCACGCACCATGCGCAACGCCGAGCCCGTCAGTATCCGTCGCGGCGATTACCGCGCTTTTGATTTTGTCGTCGAGCGCGTGGCGCTGTTATTTGAGCTGACTCCGACGTTGGCGCGCGTCAGCAGCACATTGAGCTTGCGGCGACATGTGTCCGCCGCGTCCGCCGACGCTGCCGCACTTCGCCTCAACGGCGAACACATCAAGTTAATCGAAGTTCGAATCGACGGCGCGGTGATCGACGCGGCGCGCTACCAGCTCGATGAAACGCAGCTCACGATTGCCAACTTTCCCAATAGCGCATCGATCGAAATCATCACCGAATTCGACCCAAGCGCGAACTTAGCGCTCGAAGGCCTCTACCTCACGAACGGCACGTTTTGCACCCAGTGTGAAGCCGAAGGTTTTCGCCGCATTACCTACTTCCCTGATCGCCCCGATGTCTTGAGCGAATTCACGGTGACCGTTCGCGCGGATCAGTCCGCCTTTCCGGTGCTGCTCTCGAACGGAAATCTTGTTTCATCGCGAATGCTAGATGGCGGACGTCATGAAGCCGTTTGGCATGATCCGCACAAAAAGCCCGCGTACTTGTTCGCATTGGTCGCCGGAAACATCGACAAATTGACCGATCAATTCGTCACCCAGTCCGGCCGCAACGTACTGCTCGAAATCTATTCGACCACCGCAAATTTGCCGCGATGTCACTGGGCGATGCAATGCCTGATTGCGTCGATGAAATGGGACGAAATCGCCTACGGCCGTGAATACGATTTAGATCGTTTCATGATCTACGCGGCTGACGATTTCAACATGGGCGCCATGGAAAACAAGGGATTGAACATCTTCAACTCCCGCTACCTTTTGGCCGATAAAGACACGGCAACCGATAGCGACTTTCAGCTCGTTGACGCCATCGTCGCTCACGAGTATTTCCACAATTGGAGCGGCAATCGAGTCACCTGTCGCGACTGGTTTCAACTTTCGCTCAAAGAAGGCTTCACCGTATTTCGCGAGCAGCAATACAGCGCGTTTCGCGGCTCTCCGGCTGTGGTGCGTATCGAAGAAACGGCGTTCATGCAATCGCGCCAGTTCGCCCAAGATGCCGGCCCTATGGCGCATCCCATTCGCCCCGATGAATACGAAGCCATCGACAACTTTTATACAGTAACGGTCTATGAAAAGGGCGCTGAAGTCATTCGCATGATGCACACGTTGCTCGGCGAGACCGCATACCGAAAAGGCAGCGATCTCTATTTTTCGCGGCACGACGGCACCGCGGCGACCTGTGACGACTTTGTTGCTGCAATGGAATCCGCCAGCGGCGTGGACTTGTCGCAATTCAAGCGCTGGTACAGCCAAGCGGGCACTCCGCGCATCGCCGCCACGGGCGAGTACAACGCCGCCGCAAAGCGCTACACGCTCACGCTCAAACAGCAGGTGCCCGCCACACCCAACCAAGCTGAAAAATTACCGATGGTGATTCCAGTGTCGGTGGCGTTGGTCGATGCGACGGGCGAGCAATACAACCGGTTGTTGGTGTTGAACGACGCAGCGCAACAATTTACTTTTGAAGGGGTGCAGCAAGCGCCTGTGCCGTCCTTGCTCCGAGCATTTTCTGCTCCCGTGTTGCTTGAGTTTGACTACAGCGATGATGCGCTTGCGATGCTTGCAACGAAGGACAGCGACGGCGTGGTCCGTTGGCAAGCAATGCGCACCCTGTTCTTGCGGGTGTTCGATGATGCGGCGGCTGTGTCAACCCGGGACGTGTTTCACGCCACCGCGGGTCAGTTGCTCGCTGATCGACAAACCGACCCCGCACTCATTGCGCATCTATTGACCTTTCCAACGCACAATGAACTGGCTGATCGCCAACTGCACATTAATGCCACCGAGCTCGCGGAGCGCCGCCATTCAGCGGTTGCCGCGCTGGCCACGCATGACCACAACGCGATTTTGACGCGCTACGCCATCGAGCGCAGCGCGCTCGCGTCCAAGCCTTACAGCGCGGATGCTCAGTCTGTTGCCCATCGTGCTTTGTCGGCGACTCTGCTCGCACTCGCTAATTTCGGGTCTTCACCTGCCGCGCAAAACACGGCGCTGGCGCAGTGGAGGGGCGCTGACAATCTGACCGACATGATCAGCGCCATGACTGCACTTCGCGATCAGCCCTGCGCCGCGCGTGAAACGATGTATCGATCTTTTCACGACCAATGGCAGAACGATTTGTCGATGCTCAATCGTTGGTTTCTACTTGAATCAAGTGCTCAGCGCGGGGACGCCGCCGCATTCGCACAATCGCTCTTGGCGCACCCGAAGTTTGATCCGAAAAATCCCAATCGCGTGCGCGCCGTCGTTCACGCGTTCAGTGATTTGAATTGGTCCGGACTTCATGCTAGCGACGGTTCGGGCTACGAGTTTGTGGCCTCGCAAATCATTCATTTCGATCAACAAAATCCATCGCTCGCGTCTCGTTTCTGCGACGCGTTTTCGCGCTGGCACAAGTTCGAGCCGACCGCTCGGGCGCAGCAGCGTGCGGCACTGGTTCGAATTCTCGAATCAACATCGCTTTCCGCCAACGTTTCGGAAATCATCAGCAAAACGCTCAAGGCCGGCGAGCTCTAACGCGCCGATGAAACCCGCACCGGCCGCTCAGCCCTACCTCGATGCACTGATCGCGCACGATCCGTTTGCAGAGATGGCAGTGGCCGATGTGGGCGCGCTCTTGAGCCATGCCACGGTCACCTATCACGCGGTCGGCGAGACGCTCATCGACGCTCAGGCCGATGTTGATCAATGTTGGATCGTCTTGCAAGGGCGTGTTCGCGGTGAGCGACCGACTGACGTGACCGTGGGCGCACTGGAGCTCACTGCGGGTGAGATGTTCCCCATCGGCGCTCTTTTGACGGCGCGAAAAGTGGTGAGCCGATTCTTTTGCGAAACTGAGGTGTTTGCGCTTCGAATTCCCAGCGCCGATTTTTTGCGCGTTGCCAAACAGTCGGCTGTGTTCTCCGACTTTTGCAATCGCAAACTTACCTTTCTTCTTGAGCGATCGCGCCGCGCGTTGCAAGCCAGCTACGCTGCCGAGGGTGGCCGTGAGCAACAACTGCCGCGAACGTTGCAATCGCTTATCCGACGCGAAGCCGTCAGTACGTTGGGTAATGTCAAGATTCGCGATGCCTTGAGCCTGATGCAAAAAAATGCCATCGGATCGCTGGTGATCGTCAACGCTGGCAATGAACCTATCGGCATCATCACAGAGCGCGATATCGTGCCGCGTGTGGTGCTGGCCGATCGCTCGCCTGATGATGCGGTCGAGACCATCGCCACAACCCCCGTAGCGACGCTTCCGGCGCATGCGAGCTCGGTAGAGGCCGCGCTGTTGATGGCCGAGCGTGGATTTCGGCATGTGGTCGTTGTCGACGAGCGCGGCGCGCTCGCTGGCATCGTGTCAGAGCGAGATTTGTTTGCCCTGCAACGGCACACTCTGACGGGTGTGAGTGGCGCTATCAATCGCGCCAATTCGGTGACGCAGCTTGCGATTTGCGCCAGCGATGCGCGTCAACTTGCGAGAAATTTGATCGCGCAAGGCGTTGAATCGCTGACCATGACGCGTTTTGTCAGTCGATTGAACGATCAACTTGTTCGCCGCGTGATTGAACTCATCGCGCCTACGCACGATGTCAACGCCGGCGAGCTGTGTTGGATCGCATTGGGCAGCGAAGGGCGACACGAACAAACGATCAGCACTGACCAAGACAACGCGCTCATTTTGTCGCCTGGACTCAGTCAGCTTCGTGCCCTCGATTTTGCTAAGGACGTGAACGCCGCGCTGGATCAGTGTGGTTTTCCGCTGTGCAAAGGCAACATCATGGCGAGCAACCCCGCGTTAGCGTTGACCGTTGATGACTGGATCGCGCGCTTCGCTGAATGGACTGAGCGCGGCGACCCTGAGAGTTTGCTGCAAGCCAACATCTTTTTTGATCTGCGTCCGCTCTGGGGCGATGCCGCGCTCGCCAATCAGTTGCAGGCGCAGGTGTTAGAAACCGCGAGCGCTAATCAGCGATTTTTAAAGCAACTTTCTGACAACGCTCAATCGGTGGAGCCGCCGCTCAATTGGCTGGGAAACCTGAGCGCGACAGCCGAGGTCAACGCGCGTCAAGTGATTGATTTGAAGCGCTTCGGTGTACGGCCCTTTGTCGATGCCGCACGAGTCTTGGCGCTGGCGCATCAAGTGCCCGCGACGAATACCATTGAACGTTTGCAAGCTGTAGCGGCACTGCATAAGCTCCAACCTGCCGAGCTCTCGGAATGGACGGACGCATTTAGCTTTTTGCAAAGCCTTCGGTTACGGGCGCAAGAGCGCTCTGAGTTTCCCGACTATCCAAACGCGGTGGCCATTGATGCACTCTCACCGATGGACGCGCGAATTTTGAAGGAATGCTTTCGACAGGCTAGAAAGCTGCAGCAGCGCGTGGCGGCCGACTATCCGTGACGCTCGACTGGTTCAAACGATTGAGCGTGGGCAAGCGCGATGCTGCGCCGTCGACATCGTCGCGCTGGATTGTGCTTGATCTGGAAACGACAGGTTTAGATCCGAAACGGGATCGCATTGTTGAAATCGGCGCTGTGGCAGTTGTGGGCGGTGCCATCGAGCTTCATGATTGCTTCGCGCGGGTCATTGCCGATGCTGGCACGGTGAGCGCTGCCAACCGTGTGATTCACGGCGTGACGGCGAGTGAGCAAAGTGACGGCTGCACACTCGCCGCCGCGCTTGATGCTCTGACACATTGGATGCAAGATTCGCCCCTCGTGGGCTTTCACACGGGCTTCGATATTGGCTTTCTACAAGCGGCGTTGGCCGCGCATGGAAATACCCGCTTTGCAAAGGCGTTTGGCCAACACCATCTCGATTTAGCGCTCATCGCTCCCATGATTTTTCCGGAGTTACCGGCAAAGAATCTAGCGGAATGGAGCGGCGCATTGAACCTACCGATTCGAAAGCAACATCGCGCGATGGCCGATGCACTAACGACTGCGCACTTGCTGCAACGAATTTTGTCGAGAGCGCCGTCAAACACAAAGAGCTTTGCCTCGCTCGCGGCGCTGCAGTTGGGGCGACGCTGGTTGGCGTAGTCCGACAGTCACAAAATACAATATTGAAATGAATACACCCGGCTACCCCTCGGTGCGTATGCGTCGCATGCGGCGCGACGCGTTCACGCGCAACATGATGCGAGAGAGCTCGCTCTCAGCGGCGAATCTGATTTGGCCGGTCTTTGTGATCGAAGGCGAACGACGCACTCAGAGCATCGCATCGATGCCTGGCGTCGAACGAATGAGTGTTGATTTACTCATTGAGCGTGCGCGTGAAGCGGCAACGCTGGGCGTGTTTGGTATCGCGCTCTTTCCGGTGATCGAGGGTGTAAAGACGCCACTGGCTGAAGAGGCCTATAACGCCGACGGACTCATCGCACGCGCAGTGAAAGCGCTCAAGGCCGCTGTGCCAAACATTGCGGTAATTACCGATGTAGCGCTCGATCCCTACACCTCACACGGCCAAGATGGATTGATCGATGAGCACGACCCAACGCGCTACGTGATGAACGATGAAACGGTGGCGGTGCTCATCAAACAAGCGCTGAGCCACGCCGCAGCGGGCGCTGATTTCGTGGCGCCAAGCGACATGATGGATGGCCGCATCGGCGCGATTCGCGGCGCGCTGGATGCGGCGGGCTTTTTTCAAACGAAGATCCTTGCCTACAGCGCCAAATTTGCCAGTAGTTTTTATGGGCCGTTTCGCGACGCGGTCGGCTCGTCAACGAATTTGGGCAAGAGCACCAAGGAAACCTATCAGCTCGATGTGGCCAACAGCGACGAGGCCATTCGCGAATGCGCGCTTGATGTGGCTGAGGGCGCTGACATGCTGATGGTGAAGCCCGGCATGCCATATCTCGACATTCTGGCGCGCGTAAAAAGCGAATTCAAAATGCCGGTGGCGGTGTATCAAGTCAGCGGCGAATACGCCATGCTCAGGGCTGCCGCCGCCAATGGCTGGCTTGACTACGATAAGTGCTTGATGGAAGCGCTGATTGCCTTTCGCAGAGCCGGTGCGAGCGCGATATTGACCTACGGCGCGGTCGATGCGGCGCGCATGTTGTCTCGAAAGAATTGATACTCGATTACTCACGCGCCTTTGTCTTCCGCCCAAGCGAAAAAGCATTCAACCGTTTTCCTGACCAACACGACAGCTCCGGAAACACGTCGTAGCTAAGCGCAAGCCTGTCAATTGCCCAACGGTGGGTGCGCTCAGTCTTTTTCGACGCAGATTGGCGCGGATTTGACACAGATTGCCGCAGATTCTTTTGAGCGCGCCACGTTGGTGCCGCGGGCAAAGGTCCTCGTGAATCTGTGGCTTTCGGGTGGGGGCGTCTCACAAAAAATCTGCGGCCATCCGCCTTAAATCAGCGCTAATCTGCGTCAAAGAAACGATCGCTACTCCTGAGGCTTTGTAACGCTTTGGATCGTTTTTTATCCCTTCTTGATAAAATAAATAAATTGCTCAAAAGCCTTATTTCTTATGGCATTCATTGAAAGAGCTGGGATAGCAACGCTGCATCGGTGTAATCGGCAACGACGGCGCGCAGGTGTGATGTATTTGGCAGCGCGCGAACCTGCAAATCGGTGAGCGTGGTTGTAATCGCCACGCAATGCATGCCCGCGCGAAACGCCGCCTCGATCCCTGCGGGCGTGTCTTCAAACACCAAGCAGCGCGACGGTGCTACACCCATGCGCTCCGCCGCCTTTAAAAACACTTCAGGATCGGGCTTGCCGTTGGCCACATCATTGCCACCAACGATCACCGGAAAATGATGCCGAACCGATAAGCCATCCACCACCAGCTCGACGTTTTCGGGCGGCGCTGCTGTGCCCATAGCCACTCGCACCCTACCTTGCTCAGCCCGACGAATCACCTCCAAAGCGCCTGGCATCAAGGCCATATGCGGTGCATAGCAGTCACGATAAATAGCTTCCTTGCGATCAGCGAGAGCGGCAAGTTCTTCGCTAGTCACATCGCGCTTCAGCAGTCGCGGAAAAATCTCGCGGTTCGTGAGCCCTGCGGACCAGGTAAAAAATTCGAAGCGATCAATACTCACACCCAGCTCGGGCAGCATCACGTCCCACGCCTTTTCGTGAAACGGCATCGAATCAACGAGCGTGCCATCCATGTCAAAAATCAGTGCGTCTAAATCAAGTTTCATACTGCGCCCATTCCTTTTCCTGGATTCATGATGCCACGTGGATCGAGCGCGTGTTTGATCGCGCGCTGCAATTTCATTTCGACGTCGCTTTTGTAGCGAAGTGCTTCGTTGCGACGTAACACGCCTAGACCATGCTCAGCGGATATCGAGCCGCCGCATGCATCAACCGCGTCGTGCACGATGCGGTTGATGGCCGGCTCGATTTGCGTGAATCGTTCGCCCGTCGCGCCAGTTTTTGGTGACACGTTGTAGTGCAAATTGCCGTCACCCAAGTGCCCAAACACGATCATCCGAGCGTCTGAAAACTGCGATTCAATCAAGGCGTTGGTTGCGGCAATAAAGCTCGGAAACTTTGAAATCGGTACCGAAATGTCGTGCTTAATATTCTTGCCCGCTTTCACCTGTGCCTCACCCATGTTCTCCCGAAGCGCCCAGAATTCGTGGGTTTGCGACAGATTCGTGGCGATGGTTGCATCACTCAGGAGAGATTTTTCAAAGGCTAGTTCGAGGACGGATTCAAGCGCCGCGTTGGCTTCGATATCGCCGTCCGGATCAGAAACCTCGAGCAGCACATACCAAGCGCTGCGCTCGCTCGTGGGCCAGCGGAGCGCGGGAAATTGCTCGAGCAATAAATCAACGCAGTTATTCGACATCAACTCAAACGCAGTTAAACGCGCACCGATTTTTTGTTGTGCCAGCGCCAATATCGCAAGCGCATCGTCCACATTTGCAACGCTCGCCCAAGCGCAAAGCCGAGCTCGCGGCAGCGGAAACAGTTTCAGCGTCGCAGCTGTGATGATGCCCAGTGTGCCCTCGGCTCCGATGAACAAATCGCGCAGGTCGTAGCCCGAGTTGTCCTTCCGAAGCCCGCGTAAACCATTCCAAATCTCTCCCTCAGCGGTCACTACTTCTAAGCCCAAACACAGATCGCGTGCGTTGCCAAAGCGAAGCACGCCAACGCCCCCCGCATTGGTCGACAAATTTCCGCCGATCATGCACGAGCCCTCTGCCGACAAACTCAGCGGAAATAATCGATCGTTGCGCTCGGCCTCCTCTTGAATCGACTGCAATACACAACCTGCTTCAACGGTCATCGTGTTGTTGATCGCATCAAGATCGCGAATTCGATTCATGCGCGCCAGCGAAACGACTACCGCACGACCGCTGTCGTCCGGTGTGGCCGCGCCCGACATGCCGGTGTTTCCGCCCTGGGGCACCACCACCGCATCGTTGGCGATACACCAGCGCACCACAGCGGCCACATCAGCCGCGCTATCGGGCTGGACCACAGCGAGTGCTCTGCCTGTCCATTTGCTTCGCCAATCGGTCAGATACGGCGCTTTCTCTGCATCATCGAGCAGCAAGCGTCCAGCAAATGCGCTACGAAGAGTTTCAAGCAAAATTGACCTTCAAGAGTGATTTAATACTGAGCATTCTGCCGCGATCTCACCGCGCCCACCGTCACACGGTTCAAACGAAAGCTTTTAATGACTGCCGCCCTCTTTCCTGATCCCCGCGAACTGCGAAGTGCCGAAGCGCGAGACACCGAACTTTTCTCGCGTCTGCCCGCGCATATTGCTCATGCCAAAGCCCATGCCCCAGCGTTCGCAACGTTGTTCGCCCATATCGATGCCAATGCGATTACCTCGCGCGCGGCGCTGGCTAGTTTGCCCGTGCTGCGCAAAAGCGAATTGCTTGAGCAGCAAAAAGCGGCGCGGCCGTTTGGTGGTTACGCCGCAGCAGGTTGGGGTAATGCCGCTCGACGTGCAGAGCGAGTATTCGCCTCACCCGGCCCGATTTACGAACCCGAAGGCAATTCGCCCTTGGCCTACGCTCGCACAGCTCGGGCGCTCTATGCCGCTGGATTTCGAGCCGGTGATTTAGTACACAACACCTTTAGCTATCACATGACGCCCGGCGGTTGGATCATGGACGAGGGCGCTCGAACGCTCGGCTGCACAGTGTTCCCTGCGGGCGTGGGTCAAACCGAGCAACAGATCGCGGCGATGCTCGATCTGCAGCCTACTGCCTACACTGGCACGCCATCGTTTCTGCGCATCTTGCTCGAAAAGGCCGACGAACTGGGCACGCCGATTCAAAGCATCAAGCGCGCCTCGGTCTCGGGTGAATACTTCCCGCCACAGCTGCGGGAGATGCTCAAAGCACGCGGCATCATCGGCACGCAAACCTATGCCACGGCTGAGCTTGGGCTTGTGGCGTATGAAGCGCCAGACGCTAACGGCAACGTTCAAGGCATGATCGTGGATGAGGACATCATTCTCGAAATCGTACGGCCGGGTACGGGCGATGTGTTGCCTGATGGCGAGGTTGGCGAAGTGGTCGTTACCTCGTTTAGTCCCGACTATCCGCTCATTCGATTTGGCACCGGCGATTTGTCGGCCGTGCTGCCCGGAATATGTCCAACTGGCCGCACCAATCAACGAATCAAAGGCTGGATGGGTCGCGCCGATCAAACCGCCAAGGTAAAGGGTATGTTCGTCCACCCGTCGCAGATCAATGCGATAGCCAAGAAATTCCCACAGCTCGGCCGAGCACGCTTAGTCATCACCAATCCCGATCAAAAAGACGCGATGGCGTTGCATGTCGAAATCGCAGCGCCCGACGACGCGTTGAAATCACAGATTGCAGCGACGATGCGAGACGTGACAAAACTCGGCGGCGACGTGGTGTTTGCCGCGTTAGGCGCTTTGAGTAACGACGGCAAAGTCATCGATGACGCGAGGAAATATGAGTAACCCTGTCTGGCCATCTGACGTGGTCTTGGAGCGCGATGGCATTCGCTTGGAGCCACTCGCGCTGTCGCATGAAAGCGGGCTGCGGGAAGCTGCCGCCGACGGCGAGCTCTACAAGATTCGTGTCACCTCCGTGCCAGAACCCGGCGCTGAACGTGCCTACATCGAGGCCGCATTCAAGGGTCGTGCGGCGGGCGATCGCCAAGCCTTTGCGGTGATTGAAACAGCGACAGGTCGTGTACTAGGCTCAACGAGCTATCACGACATCGTTGCGGTCGCGAAGCGCGTTGAGATTGGCTACACCTGGTATCGCAAAAGCGTTCAATCCAGCCACGTCAACACCACCTGCAAGCTGCTATTGATGCAGCATGCGTTCGAGACCTTGGGTTGTGCAGTGGTGGGTTGGCGCACGAGTCATTTGAACTTCGCGTCACAACGTGCGATCGAAAAGTTGGGCGCAAAACGTGACGGCGCGATTCGGCACCACGCCCCGCATAGGGACGGCACGATTCGCGATACCGTGATCTATTCAATGCTCGCCAGCGAATGGCCAGCCGCGAAAGAAAAGCTCGAAAAGCGGCTAGCTAGCGGTGGTTATCGCAGCGCCGATGCGTCGCCCAAAGTGCAACTGCGAGTGATTACCGCCGATGATTTGATTCCAATTCTTCGGCTCAATCCGGGCGCGGTTGGCGAGCGCTGCGTGGCGACCAATGGCGTGTCCCTAGCGCAAGCGTCGTATTCGGCCAACGCAGTACCGCGCGCGATTTACGCCGACGAACAACCTGTCGGCTTCATCATGCTCTACGACCCCACGCTCGATCCCGCGCTGGCTGCGAAGGACGAAGCCAAAACTGACGCCATCGACGTGTGGCGGCTGATGGTCGATTTCAAAGAGCAAGGCCATGGCTACGGTAGCGCAGCGATGTACGAGGCTTGGCGCTACGCCATCAATCGTCCGGGCATTAAACGTGTGCGGCTTAGTTACGTGCCCACCGAAGGCAATCCCTCACCGGCCTACAAAGCGCTCGGCTACACCGAAACCGGCGAAAAAGATGGCACTGAAATCATCATGGAAATTTCTATTGATGCGGTGCGTGAGCGGTTAAAGGTGTTGGTGTAGCGAAAGTTGGTGGACGGGGGATGTCCTTCGAACGCCTCCGAGTCTGTGCGGGAGGCGCTCTTTTTGACGCAGATTTACGCGGATTTAGGATGGATTGACACAGATTTCTAACCGATAGTGCCAACTGAGCCTGACAGAGCACATTGAATAAGCGGCGCGTAAAAACCCGCGTCGTGGTCGATGGTTGGACGTAAGCTCGGTGGGGCTCGTACCCCGCTGGTTTTGTTCCAGAAAATCTGCGCTAATCCGCCCTAAATCCGCGCGAATCTGCGTCAAAAAGAACTTCACACACTTAAGCGTCAATGGCGATGCTGACTGCCAATCCCGGGCGACTCTGCGAAAATCAATCCATGCTGCTCGACTTTTTTTATCACCTTCGCCATCGCGGATTAAAGCCCTCCACGCGAGAATTTTTGACGCTGCTTGAGGCGTTGAAGGCTGATGTGATTTCGCCGTCGATTGATGATTTTTACTATCTGTCGAAAGCGACCTTGGTGAAGGATGAGAGCAAATTTGATCGGTACGATTTTGCGTTTGCGGAGTATTTCAAAGGCGCCTCAGAGCTTGTTGATTTAAAGACCGCGATTCCTGATGAGTGGCTTAAAAAGATACTAGAAAAAACGCTCACCGCAGAAGAGCGCGAAAAGCTCAAGGCGATGGATTGGAACGAGTTGATGGAGACGCTAAAGAAGCGTCTTGAAGAGCAAAAGGAGCGGCATCAGGGCGGCAGCAAATGGATCGGCACTGGCGGCACATCGCCCTTTGGTGCTTATGGCGACAACCCCGCGGGCATTCGCATCGGGCAAGACAAAAGCCGCAACCGCAGCGCCGTTAAGGTGTGGGACGAGCGGCAGTTCCGTGATTACGATGACAACGTTGATTTCAATATTCGCAATGTGAAAGTTGCGCTGCGACGTTTGCGTAAGTTCGCGCGTGAGGGCGCGGTCGACGAGCTCGATTTGCCACACACGCTCGAGGAAACCGGCAAAAACGCTGGCATGCTCTCGATTCAAATGCGACCTGAGCGCCGAAACGCCGTGAAGGTGTTACTGCTGCTCGACATCGGCGGTTCGATGGACGATCACATTGAACAAGTCGAAGCACTATTCAGCGCCGCCAAGAGCGAATTCAAGCGACTCGAGCATTTCTATTTTCACAATTGTCTCTACGACTTCGTGTGGAAAACCAACCGGCGTCGCAGCACAGAGCGCACGCTCACGATGGATTTGCTGCACAAGTACGGCCCCGATTACCGCGTGATTTTCGTCGGTGACGCCGCAATGAGCCCGTATGAAATTGAGATGGAAGGCGGCGGCGTCGAGTACACCAACTCCGAAACGGGAAAGGCATGGCTACAACGCGTGACGAATCACTTCAAGCGTGTTGCATGGTTAAACCCCTCGCCGCCGCGCGCTTGGGAATACACCTACTCCACCGACATCATCAAAAAACTGATGAACGATCGGATGTACCCCACCACGGTGCAGGGCTTGACGGATGCGATGAAGGCGTTGGCGAAGTAGGAAGCTACTTGCTACGAAGCATCTGGTTGCATACGCACCACAGAAAGCAAAATCTGATCGCAGAGTGCGCCCTCTCGCCGTTCGTAGTTGCGCAGCACCCCTTCCTCTTGCATGCCGATGGCCTTTGCAAAGGTGATGGATCGAAGGTTTCGAGGATCGGTCATCGCTTGAATTCGCACCGCTCCGATATCAAAAGCGAGCTCCACGCAGGCCATGGCTGCCTCGCGCAACAGGCCTCGGCCGCTTGTTCGTGTGTCGGCCATATAGCCGATTTCGCAACGCGGCGCGTCGGCATCCCAACTGTGTAGATCTAAGCGACCCACATAGTCGCCGGTTGCGATTTCGAATACGTTGTAAATAATCTCGTCGCCCGCTTCAACGGCGCGCATCTCACTTTCCGTACCTCGGGTAGCGCCCCTCAAATCAGCGCTCTTCCGCCAATCAGGCAAAAAATGTAGCGCATCACTTGAGGCGATGGCCCACGCCATTCGAAAAGGGATTTGCTCTAACGAGGGAGCAGTCAAACGCGTCCGGGCGGTGAGAATTTCTCGGGGTGCGGCTTTGATTTTTTCAGTAAGTGTTTCAGGTGTCATGCTCGCAGTTTACGCCTCGTGCCCAGCTTAGCGATTCCGACACTAGCTCGCACTAAACGTCCCGATTCGCGCTACCATCACCCGATAATTTTTGGAGGATCAGTTATGTGGAAACGTGTCGTCTCGTTAACTATTGCCTTGCTCGGGGCAGCTCAGGCGTTCGCGCAGTTCCCCGACAAAAACATCAACTACATCATCCCATTCCCGGCGGGCGGAGAATCGGATGTGGCGGCTCGACAGCAAGGCATCATCGCTCGAAAGATGACGGGTAAAGACTTCATCGTGCAGAACAAAGCGGGCGCGGGTGGCGCGTTGGTGTGGAACACCGTCAACCGTGAAACGGCGGATGGCTACACGGTGGCGGGTGTGAATTTGCCGCATCTGGTGTTGCAGCCGATGGAGGGCAACGTGCAATACAAAACTGACGATATCGCCAGCGTGTATTGGTTTCACTTCACCCCCGATGCGATCGTTGTGCCCGTTGAGAGCAAATACAAAACGCTCGCTGATTTAATTTCGGACGCCAAGGCCAACCCCGGCAAGCTCAACGTAGGCGGCAGCGCACTCAATTCCGCGAACCACGCCGCTGCGGTTCGTTTCGAAAATTTAGCGGGTGTGAAATTCACTTACGTGCCGTTCAAAGGTACCGCCGATATGGCAACGGCAATTCTGGGCAAGCATGTGGACGCAGCGATGAGCTACACCACCTTCGCGATTGCCCAAAAAGAAAAGGTTCGCTTGCTGGCAGTAGCCACCGAAAAGCGCCATCCCCTGTTCCCCAATGCGCCCACCTTCAAAGAGGCTGGATTCAATTGGGTCGACGGCGCTTATCGCGGTGTAGCGGTACCCAAAGCAACCCCCGACGCAGTGAAGAAACAAGTGAGCGATTTGTTTGCAAAGATCAACGCCGATCCTGACATGAAAAAACAAATGGCCGACGGCGGATTCGAATGGATTGATGTGCCGCTGGATCGGGTGAACGCCTTTATGGATGAGCGGAAAAAGGCTTACACCGAAGCGGCGAAGTTGCTCGGTTTAGCAAAGTAGCGATTCCGAAAAATGGCAGTTCGCCCTGATCTGGTGTCGGTGCCATGTCAGTCTTTGGTAGGGTGGGCACCCCGTGCCCACCAGGCAGTGGCATACCAGCGATCTTGGTTCAGCAGAGGTTTGGTGGGCACGGGGTGCCCACCCTACGCACTTTTCAACGTCAAAAAAATCTGCGTAAATCAACTGACTAATCTGCGAAATCTGCGTCAAAAAAACCGCAGACACGTAAGCTCATTGGCGTGGAGCGGTCGCTAGTCTTTGGTAGGGTGGGCACCCCGTGCCCACCAGGCAGTGGCATACCAGCGATCTTGGTTCAGCAAAGGTTTGGTGGGCACGGGGTGCCCACCCTACGCACTGTTCAACGTCAAAAAATCTGTGTAAATCAACTGACTAATCTGCGAAATCTGCGTCAAAAAAACCGCGGACACGTAAGCTCATTGGCGTGGAGCGGTCGCTAGCCTTTGGTAGGGTGGGCACCCCGTGCCCACCAGGCAGTGGCATACCAGCGATCTTGGTTCAACAGAGGTTTGGTGGGCACGGGGTGCTCACCCTACGCACTTTTCAACGTCAAAAAATCTGTGTAAATCAACTGACTAATCTGCGAAATCTGCGTCAAAAAAACCACGAACACGTAAGCTCATTGGCGTGGAGCGGTCGCTAGATTCGCCCCCCACGCTACGACGCCTCAGTTCGCTCTCTAACTCATCACAAAAACATGGCCATCTATTCACTTGACAACCTGACCCCCAATATCGCCGCCACCGCATGGGTGGCCGATTCTGCTGATGTGATGGGCAACGTCACGCTCGCTGATAACGTGAGCATTTGGTTCGGCGCGGTGTTGCGCGGTGACACGTCAACGATCACCATTGGTGAAAACTCCAATGTGCAAGACAACTCCGTGTTGCATGCCGATGAAGGCATGCCGCTGACCATCGGCGCAAATGTGACCGTGGGCCATCAAGTCATGTTGCACGGCTGCACCGTCGGCGATGGCTCGCTCATTGGTATCGGCGCGGTGGTGCTCAACGGCGCGGTGATCGGCAAGGGTTGTTTGGTCGGCGCGGGCGCTCTGGTGACCGAAGGCAAATCATTTCCAGACGGCTCGATGATTATTGGCTCACCCGCTAAAGCCGTGAAGGAGCTCTCAGCGGAGCAAATGGCGCGATTGAAATTCAGCGCAGAGCACTATGTGGAAAACGCAGCACGCTATCGAAAAGGTCTCAAGAGAATCGCATGAACTTTTTTCTGTAATGCCATATGAAATAAGGCGTACAGACGATTTTAGTTGATATTCGGAAAATACAATAAATTCAATGTAGCCCCTATATCATAAGACGTTTGTTAACAAAGTTAGTCTGCCAATCAAACCATCCTAGCAAACTAGCTCGGATACAGCCCCCGCGTCTGCGCCATCAAGCGCGCAAGCCCCAATAGCGCATCCGTACTGGGCGTTTCGATCCGAAGTGCCTGCCCAATTTCCCGAACGACGGTGACCAACGCGTCGAGCTCAACCGCACGCCCCGCGTTCACGTCTTGCAGCATCGACGTTTTGAACGCGCCTAGCTTTTCGGTCAATGCGTGGCGCGATTCGGGTTCGCCTTCGATGTGGATGCCAATGGCTGCGCCGATGAGCTTTGCTTCGATCATCACCCGCGAGCAAAACGCTCGCACCTGCGGATCAGCAAGAATTTTGTCGCTCGTTGCACCGGTAATCGCGCTCACCGGATTGGTGGTCATGTTGCCCCACAACTTAAACCAGATGTCGTGATGAATGTCGTTCGATACGGGCGCGTCGAAACCAGCGGCGATCAGCATTTGTGACAGTGTGCTGAGGCGTTCGGAGTTTCCGCCCAAGGCCTCGCCGATGATTAAACGATTACCCATTTTGTGCTCAATCACACCGGATTCCGAAACGCTGCACGCCGCATGCACCACACAGCCAATGGTTTGTGCGGCGGGTAGCGCTTTACCAATTGCGCCGCTCGGATCAACGCTCAAAAGTGCTGTTCCCGCCAGCGGTCGATCCGTGCGGGCAAAGAACCAACTCGGCACGCCATTCATGGCCGACAGAATCATCGTGTGTGGCGCTAAGAGCGGTGTGATGTGGTGCAACACCGCAGCCAGCGCGGGCTGCTTCACCGCGACTACGATCAGATCCTGTGGCGGCAATGCGGTCGTACTTTCCACCGCGTTGACTCGCGCTACGAATTCCTGCCGCTCCTCACCCACCGTGCTGCGCAACCGCAATCCGTGATCTGAAACGGCACGCAACGTCTCGCCCCGAGCCACGACGTTCACAACGTGCCCAGCACTTGCCAACGCCAGCTTTGCAGCGATCCAACCGCCGATGGCGCCGGTGCCGATGATGGTGATGTTCATGTCGATGTTTAGTATTGTTGCCTGCGGTGCATGAACGACACAATAACAAAAGGCCGCGGATCGCGGCCTTTTGATGGGCTGATGTCGCTATCGATTAACTAACCGCACGCTCGTCTGAGTATCGGCGCCGCAGGCGAAATGCGCCAAAACCAATCAACGCTAACGCTCCCAGCGCCATCGATAGTGGCGATCCTACCGGAACCGACGTCGGCGGCGCGTCCGCGCAAGCGATTGATACGTTAACGGTACCGCCAGTCGGCGTCGTTGTGTTTACAAAATATCCAACGGCTGGTAACGGACCGTTTACTAGGTAAGTTAGCGTTCCGGCACCGACAAGAGGGCCCGCCAAAACAGGCACTCCGGAGGAATTGCCCACAATTGATACGCTGCTGCTGGTTGCCGTGCCTAAGCTGACGGTTAACGTGAACATATCCCCTGGGGCAAAAGCGCCTGCGGCTCCATTTGTTGCGCCTGCGACTAAACCGGTCTGTGGCGGGATGTTGTAACTGCTGCACGCGCTGGACGCAGCAACGGACGTGTTCGACCCCCAACTCGGTCCCGCAGCCGACGCCACATTCACGAACGCGCAAACTACCAGCGCTGCGGCGCTTGCGCAGAAAGGTTTCTTCAAAATCACCGCCGAACTCCCTCAAATTAGCTAAGAAAATATTACTCATATCAGTATAGGGATCGACACGGAGCACGTCAACCACTTCATGAAGCGATGATCCGCCTCACGTAGTCAAAGTGCGAAATGTTGACATTGCGACAGCTAGCCCCCGAAAAAGTCCGACTCAACAACAATAGAAAAGGCCGCACACGGCGGCCTTTTGCACTGAGCGAAAGCTTACTTCGCGCCCGGTACTTTGCCTTCAACGCCCTTGACGTAGAACTTCACGCCGCCAAGGAATTTGTCGTCAGCGACCACGCCTTTAGCGAGCACTTCTTTACCGTCTTGACCCACGATCGGGCCGGTCCAGGGGTGGAACGTACCGGCCTTGAGACCGGCTTTGATTTCTGCGACTTTGGCTTTGATGTCAGCAGGTACGTCCTCTGCCACATTGACCATTTCGATCGCGCCTTCTTTTACGCCCCACCACGTTGCGCCGGTCGCCCATTTACCCTCGAGTGCTTCGCGGGTGGCTTTGATGTAGTAGGGGCCCCAGTTAATCACTGCTGAGCCCAGATGCGCTTTCGGGCCGTAGGCGGTCATGTCGCTGTCCCAACCGAACGCGCGCTTGCCGAGCTTTTCTGCGGTTTGCAATACGGCTTTCGAATCGGTGTTTTGTAGCAATACGTCTGCGCCGCCGTTGATGAGCGCTGTAGCTGCTTCGGTTTCTTTCGCGGGGTTAAACCACTCGCCGACCCAGACGACTTTGGTTTTAATCTTTGGGTTAACGCTTTGCGCGCCCATCGTGTAGCTATTGATGTTTCGAATGACTTCAGGAATCGGGATCGATCCGACGACGCCCAGCGTGTTGCTCTTTGTCATTTTGCCCGCGATCACACCGGCCATGTACGCGCCTTCGTAGGTGCGGCTATCGTAAGTACGCAGATTTTCCGCGCCCTTGTAGCCGGTCGCGTGTTCGAATTTGATGCCTTTGTTGTCGGCAGCCACTTTAAGCATCGGCTCCATGTAGCCAAACGTCGTGCCAAAGATCAGCTTGTTGCCTTGGCTTGCCAGATCGCGCATCACACGCTCAGCGTCTGCGCTCTCGGGGACGTTTTCAACGAAGCTTGTTTTCACTTTGTCGCCGAATTCCTTTTCAATGGCTTTGCGACCGTTGTCGTGCGCAAACGTCCAACCGCCGTCGCCCACGGGGCCGACATACGCGAATGCAATTTTCAGTGGATCAGGTTTCGCGGGCGCTGGCGCAGCTGCGGGTGCAGCGGCTTCTTTCTTCGGCTCTTCTTTTTTGCCACAGCCAACGAGTGTGGCTAAAACAGCGGCGCTCAATCCGAGCGCCAGCAGGTTGCGTTTGCTATTCATTTCGAGTTTCCCTCAGTAGATTGAATGTGGAGATCAGCTAGGACGGTGAATGCTTAATTTTACGGCGACGCCCGCCGCTACCCACCCGGATAAAACGGCTTGCCGAGCGATTGCGGCATGTTGACGCGAATCCAAGCCGGGTTTCTGGAAATCAGGGCTAACACCACGATGGTTGCGATGTAGGGTGTCATTGACAGCAGCTGCTCTGACACCGCAACCCCGCGGCTTTGTAGCGCTAACTGCACCATCGTAACCCCACCAAACAGATACGCTCCGAGCAATACCCGTGCCGGACGCCACGTCGCAAAGGTTGTCAGTGCCAGCGCAATCCAGCCCTTACCCGCCACCATGCCCTGTACCCACAGCGGCGTGTAGATGACCGACAGGTAAGCTCCGGCTAAGCCACACATTGCGCCACCGAAAATCACCGCGAGTAAACGAATTCGCCGTACTGGGTAACCCAGCGCATGCGCTGATTCAGGGCTCTCACCGACCGAGCGCAGTACCAAACCAGCGCGGCTTTTGAACAAAAAGTAAACAATCGCCGCCATCAAGATGAGCGCGAAATAGGCCAAAGGATGTTGCTTAAAAAGCGCCGTGCCCAAAAATGGAATGTCGGACAGAAACGGAATCGAATAGTCGCCACGCGGCGGCAGTTTTGCTTGCACATAACCCACGCCCACAAACGCCGACAACCCCGCCCCGAACAGCGACAACGCCAATCCGGTAGCGTATTGATTGGTATTGAGCCAAATCACCATCACACCAAAGGCCGCTGCCATCAGCGCCCCGGCACCCATGCCCGCCAAAAATCCAACCCAATCATTGCCGGTGTAGACGACCGCCGCAAAGCCCGCCACGGCAGCGCAGAGCATCATGCCCTCAGCGCCCAAATTCACGATGCCCGCTTTTTCGTTGATGAGCAAGCCGAGTGCGGCAATGGCGAGCACCGTGCCTGCGTTAAACGTGGCCGCTACAAGCAGCGCAATTTCATTCATCGTTGCCACCTCACGCGGTACGCAATCAACGTGTCGCAAGCCAAGAGCGTAAATAAGAGCAGCCCCTGTAGCACACCAGTCAGTGACTTCGATAGCCGGAGCCGCGACTGCGCGAGCTCACCACCGATATAAAACATGCTCATCAGTATCGCCGCAAACACAATCCCAACCGGATGCAGTCGCCCCACAAAGGCCACGATAATCGCCGCAAATCCGTAGCCCACAGGAATGTAGGGCGTGAGCTGCCCGACCGGGCCCGCCACTTCAAGCGCGCCTGCCAATCCCGCCGCACCGCCAGAAATCATCAGCGCCGTCCACAGCGCTTTGCGCGAAGAAAAGCCACCGTAGCGCGCCGCCAGTGGTGCCAGTCCGCCCACTTGCAGCTGAAAACCGCTGAACGTGCGAAACAGATAGACCCACAGCGCGCCCACACCGGCCAATGCAATCAGCAAGCCAATGCTCATGCGGGTGCCGTCAAGCAAGCGGGGAATTTGGGTGACTTTCTCAAACGTTTTTGATTGCGGAAAGTTGAATCCGTTGGGATCTTTCCACGGCCCCGATACCAAATACGTGAGCAGAAAAACGGCGATGTAGACCAGCATCAAACTCGTCAAAATTTCGTTGGCGTTGAAGCGATCCCGGAGCAGCGCCGCGATCCCCGCCCACGCCATGCCGCCGAGCACCCCCGCGATCAGCACCGCAAGCACAATCCAGCGGCTGGTCGTGGCATCGGCCATCAACGCCACACCCGCCGCACAAATCGCGCCGAAGACAAACTGCCCCTCAGCGCCGATGTTCCATACGTTGGATCGGAAACACACGGATAAGCCCAGCGCAATGATGAGCAGCGGCGTCGCCTTCACCGCCAGCTCGGAGAGCGCATAGCTCGATTTAATCGGCTCCCAGAAAAACATGGATAGCGCGGTGAGCGGCGCTTTGCCCATCGCCATAAAAATCACAGTACCGATGAGCACCGTGATGACAAGCGCCAACAGTGGCGAGGCAAAACCCCACAGCTTTGACGGATTGGGGCGCGCTTCAAGCTTGAGCATCGGCAACCTCCGGCGTCCACAGTCCGCTCATCCATTCGCCGATTTTTTCAATGCTCGCGTCGCGTGTGGCGATCGTGGGTGACAACTTACCTTTGGCGATCACGTGCAAGCGATCACAGAGCTCGAAGAGTTCATCGAGCTCCTCGCTCACCACCACCAGCGCGCATCCTGCATCGCGAAGCTTCAAAAGCTCCGCACGAATCTGTGCCGCTGCTCCCACGTCCACGCCCCAAGTCGGTTGTGCGACGACGAGCACTTTCGGCATCGCGCTGATCTCACGACCAACGATGTACTTTTGTAGATTGCCGCCTGAGAGTGATTTGGCGCTCGCTTGTGCGCCGCCCGCCTTTACGCTAAACCGGGCAATGATGTCGCTGGCCATCGCTGCGGTGCGCGGCGGCGCAATCCACGCGACCGGCGGCTTTCCAACCAGAGTAGCGGCGCGCGTGAGTAGCGTGTTTTGCGCGAGCGATAGGCTCGGTACCGCGCCGCGTCCCAATCGTTCCTCGGGCACGAAATGTAGACCTTGCGCTCGTCGAGCGCGTGGATTTTGCTGCGATACATCAGCGCCAAAGAGCGTCACGCTGCCCAGCGGTGCGCGCGTACTTTCGCCCGAAAGCACCGCGAGTAATTCTTGTTGGCCGTTGCCGGACACGCCAGCAATCCCCACAATTTCACCGGCGCGAATTTGCATCGACACATCGGAGAGCGCGGTGCCAAACGGCTGATCGCTCGCAAGCGTCAATCCGCGAACGGTGAGTGCAACATCGCCAAGCACCACATCGCGATGCACGAGCGTTGGAGGTTCTGCGCCGATCATTAATCGCGACAGCGACGCATTGCTCTCAGCGCGAGGATCTACGATACCAGTGACTTTGCCGCCACGCAGTACGGTGCACGCGGTACACAGCGAACGAATCTCGTCGAGCTTGTGCGAGATATACAAAATGCTGCAACCGGTCGCCGCCAGCTTTCTGAGCACGGCAAACAGCCGCTCCACGGCTTGCGGCGTGAGCACCGATGTCGGCTCATCCAGAATCAATACTTTCGGATCGGTCAAAAGCGCGCGTACGATTTCCACACGCTGGCGCTCGCCGATGGACAGTGAATGCACCGGGCGATCGGCCTCCAGCTCCAGTCCGTACTCCACTGCCTTTTGCGCGATGCGCTCACGCACCGTTGTGAGCGAAAACGACTTATCGAGCCCGAGCCAAATGTTTTCAGCGACGGTGAGGGTTTCAAACAACGAGAAGTGCTGAAACACCATGCTGATGCCGCGTGCTCGTGCTTCCTGCGGATTTTTGATGTGAGCACGTTGTCCGTCGAACCACACTTCGCCTGCGTCGGGTTGCGTCGCGCCGTAGATGATTTTCATCAAGGTGGATTTGCCCGCGCCGTTTTCACCGAGTACCGCGTGGATTTCACCGGGCGCAACGAGCAAGCTCACATCATCGTTGGCCACCACGGACGGGTAGCGTTTGGTGACGTGTTTGATCTCAAGGCGCGGCGCGAGCATCGCTAAATCCTACAGCCAGCCGAGGAATCCCAACTAAATTTTGCAACGCCAAGATAAACGTGGCCTACACCCCAAATTACAGGACAGCCGAAAATATGCGAAATGTTCACGAAAGCTATATTTTTATTGGCACTGAATGAAATTGCTGCTGTCGCCGCGTCAAATCAAGCGCAACGCTGACGGCGATGACACCGGGATGCTTACTGTTTAGCGACGGGTCGCCGATGGGGCAAATGATACGAGCAAAATCGGCGTCCGCGATGCCGCGTTGTTCAAAACGTTTGCGAAATGTGGCCGCTTTGGTGGATGAACCAATCAAGCCGCAATACGCCAAGTCATCGCGTCGCAGCAGCGCAAAACAAATCTCTAAATCGATCGCATGCGAATGGGTGAGCACTAATACCTGAGCGTTCTTGGGGATATGCGCCACTTCGTCAGCGGGCGTGTCCGAGAGGATGGTTCGTACATTGCTGGGCAGCACCGTGGGGAATTCGGTCTCGCGGCCATCGACCCAAGTGAGCTCGCACGGAAGCGTTGCGAGCACGTCGATGAGGGCTTTACCCACATGTCCTGCGCCGAAAATCCAGATGTCCCAACGCGAAAATGCGAGTGCCACGCGACAGATTGCGCCGGTATCGAGCGCTGCGCAAAGCTCAAAGGTTTCACCAAACGTTTCGGCGCGCTCGATCGCAGGAAGCAGCGCTCGTGCCGATTCGTTCACCGGCATAAAAAGCAGCGCCATCGCGCCACCGCAGCATTGACCCAACGCTGGGCCGAGTGGGTAGTGGCGCTGCGTGTTTTGCGTTTGCTGCGTGGCCAGCATCGTTCGCGCATGCTCGATGGCGTTCAGCTCTAGGTGGCCGCCGCCGATGGTGCCAAGCGTTGCCCTTGCTGTGACGAACATCGACGTTCCTGCCTCGCGCGGCACTGAGCCTTTGGTATCCGAAACAACTAACCAGACGGCGGGTTCATCGCGTTTAATGAAGCCTCGAAGCGCTGGCGATACTTGATTCACTGCGCTGCGCCTTGGCGTAGCGTCACCGCGCGCAAAATGGCTTCGGGGGTTGCGGGCGCTGTCAGCTCGGGCATCACGCTGCGATCCCCAATGCTCGAAATCGCATCGGCAATCGCAAACCACACCGACAGCGCCAGCATCAGCGGCGGCTCGCCCACGGCCTTGCTTCGATAGAGGGTGGGCGCATGATTGGCCTGGTCGTAGAGCGAGACGTTAAAGATCTCTGGGATGTCAGCGGCCGTGGGAATTTTGTAGGTTGACGGCGCGTGCGTGCGCAGCCGCCCGGCGCTATCCCAAACGAGCTCTTCGCTTGTCAGGTAGCCCATGCCCTGCACGAAACCACCCTCGATTTGGCCACGGTCGATGGCTGGATTCAAGGATTGCCCGACGTCGTGCAAGATGTCAACGCGCAAGGTTTTGTGTTCGCCCGTCAAAGTGTCGATGGCGACCTCGGAAACCGCTGCACCGTAGGCGAAGTAGTAAGCGGGTGTGCCGGAAAACGTGTCGCCATTCCACGAAATATTGGGCGTGTAATAAAAGCCCTGTGCGGTCAGTGGCACTTTGGCAAAAGTAACCTTCGTCGCGAGCGTTTTGAGGTCAATGTGCGTGCCGCCGTCAAGCGTTGTCACGCCGCCCTGATCGAACACAACGCTGTCGGGTTCGCACCCCAGCGCCTTTGCCGCGACTGGGCGCAGTCGAGCTTTGAGAATGGTGCAGGCATCGAGCACGGCCATGCCGTTTAGGTCGCTGCCAGACGACGCCGCGGTGGGCGAAGTATTGGGTAGTTTCGACGTGTTGGTAGCGGTTGAGCGAACGCTGTTCGCGGCCACGCCAAACTCGCGCGCCACCACTTGCTGCATCTTGATGAACAGCCCTTGGCCCATCTCAGTGCCGGCATGATTAACGATGAAGCTGCCATCCAGATAAAGCGATAAGAGCGCGCTGCCGCGATTGAGAAACGAGGCGTTAAACGACACACCAAACATCAGGGGCGTGAGCGAGAGTCCACGTTTAACGATGGAGCTCGTCGCGTTGAACGCATTGATGGCCGCTCGGCGCACGCGGTAGTCGCTCTGCACTTCCAGTTGATCGACCAGCTGTGGCAACCAAAAACCTTCCACGGTTTGGCCGTAGTGCGTGGTCATGCCGCGCTCGGCTGAATAGAAATTAGCCTTTCGAACATCGAGCGGATCGCGACCGAGCTTTCGCGCGATGCTCTCAATGGCGTGTTCCGTCACAAACATACCCTGCGGCGCACCGAACCCACGAAACGCAGTAGCTGATTGCGTGTTGGTTTTGCAGCGGTAGTTGCGCACATGCAAATTCGAGAGCAGGTAGCCGTTGTCAAGATGACATAGCGCTCGATCGTTGACTTGGTGCGAGTAATCAGTCGAAAAACCGCAGCGCGACGATAGCGTCAAATCGTACGCATTCAATCGGCCATCGTTGTCAAATCCAACGTCGTAATTGAATGCGAAATCGTGCCGCTTTCCCGTCATCATGAAATCGTCATCGCGATCAAGCCGGAGTTTGACCGGCTTTCCGCTGAGGCGCGCGGCTAGCGCTGCGATGCCGACATACTGCGCGGGCTGTACTTCTTTGCCGCCAAAGCCGCCACCCAAACGACGGCATTCCGACACCACATCATTCCAGTCCACACCCAAAATCACCGCCGCTGATTGCTGCATCTCGGTGGGGTGTTGTGTCGAAACCGTCACATGCATTTGACCGTCTTCAAGCGGCACGGCCAGAACAACTTGGCCTTCCAAATAGAAGTGTTCTTGCGCACCGATTTCGCCACGACCGCTGACGCGGTTGGCAGCACTCAACAGCGCTTTGTCGGGGTCACCGCGCGTGATGTCAAATACCTTTCCCAAAAACGACTCGGCTTCAATCGCTGCGTCAATCGTCAAAATCGGCGCGAGCGGCGTGATGTCGCACTTGACCTGTCGTGCGGCGATTCGGGCAGCACGCATCGATGTTGCGAGCACCACTGCCACGACCTGTCCGACAAACTCAACGTTGCCATGCGCCAAAAACGGCTCATCATGAACGATGGCGCCGTAGCGGTTTTCACCCAAAATGTCAGCAGCGGTGTAGGCCGCTACCACGCCGTTACAACTGAGTGCGGCGGATAAGTCGATGCCATTGAATACGCCGTGAGCGATAGGGCTACTGGCCAGCGCCGCGTAGAGCGTGCCGCGCGGCTCAACGATGTCGTCGGTGTAGGTTGCCGCGCCAGACACGTGCAGATGCGCACTGTCATGCGCTGCGTCTAGGTTCAAAGTTGTGTTCATCAAAACACCCGCAATTCAGTGCTTGCGCCTTGCGATTCGTGCCAAAACCGCAGCAGGTGATTTTGCGCCACCTGCATTCGGTATTGACCGCTGGCGCGCATGTCGCTCATCGGTGAAACGTCTTGCGTCATCGCGTTCATGGCGGCGCGAACGGCCTCCTCGCTCCACGCTTTGCCCACCAACGCTGCCTCCGCAAGCCGGGCACGCTTTGGAATGCCCGCCATACCGCCCAATGCGATTCGAGCGCTCCCGACAACGCCGCGATCAACCACGATCACGACGGCGCTGCATACGGCGGAAATGTCTTGCTCGTTGCGTTTGGAGTTTTTGTAGAAGCCAATTTGTAGAGTGCCGGGCGGCTGTGCGCGCCGCGTGGGTAGCGTGATCGTTTCAATCCATTCGCCAGCGTCACGCGATTGCTTTTTGTAGCCAAGGTAGAGTGATTCCAGCGCAATGCTGCGTTGGTTCGCGCCCTTTCGCAATGTGACCGTTGCGCCTAGTGCGATTAGCGCGGGCATCGAATCGCCAATGGGTGAACCGTTAGCAACATTGCCACCTAAGGTGCCGCTGGCGCGAACTGGCCAGCTTGCAAATCGTGTCCACACTTGCGCGAGTTCGGGGTAAACGCGATTCATCGCCCGGAATGCGCGCTCCAAAGAGACGGCTGCACCGAAGCTGAGCTCTTCATCAGTCTCTGTGATTTTTTGAAGGGCGGCAATTTCACCGGTGTGGAGAATAAGCGCATTGCTTTGCAGCGCTTTGTTGATCCACAACCCAATGTCGGTGCCGCCGCCCAAGATCCATGCGCTGGGATTGGCCAGCGCTAGCGTCGAGAATTCTTCGATGCTTCGCGGTGCAACAAAGCGCGCGCCATCAACCGAATAGTCGAGCGAAGTGTCGCGCTCAAGCGAGCGTAGCGCAGCGATCAACACCGCGTTGCCTTGATGCGAGCTACCGCAGGTTGCGGGCGCAGCGATCCATTGTTCTGCCGCGTCGCTGTGGGTCGACGCCAGCGCATACATTTGCTCTGCGGCGTCAAGAATCGGTCGATAGCCGGTGCAGCGGCATAGGTTTCCAGAGAGCGCCTCACAAGCGCGTTCGCGAGTGGGCGCAGCATCGTTTTTGAACAACGCAAACAGCGCCATCACAAAACCCGGCGTACAAAACCCGCACTGCGATGCGTGGCAATTGACCATCGCCTGTTGCACTGGATGAAGCGCTGTTTTGCTGGCCAGTGATTCAACTGTGAATATCGCCTTGCCATCGAGCGTGGGTAGCAAGCGGATGCAAGCGTTAATCGGATTGATCGCGAGTTCACCGGAAACATCGATCTCCGCCAAAACCACCGTGCAAGCGCCGCAATCGCCCTCTGCGCAGCCCTCTTTGCTGCCCGTTAGCTGCAAATGCTCTCGTAAATATTGCAACAGCGTAGTGTGCGGATTGACGCCACTGACGGTGTGAGGTGCGCCGTTCAGTAAAAAGCGGATGGATTGAGTCGATGAAATCATTGTGCGAATTTACGCGCTCGGTGTATAAACGGGAGCGTCGAAATCTTATCCTCAACATCATATTCGCTAATGTTCCTGTTGCGCCAAACGCATGAATTCCAACGAAACTAGCCCGCCATCATCGCGCCCGGACCGACTCGATACGCAGTTAATCCGCGTTTTGTATCTGGTGTTGCAGGAGAAAAGTGTGTCGCGCGCCGCCGATCGGCTCGGTATCACGCAGCCCGCTGTGAGCAGTTCCCTGAAGCGGCTTCGCGAGCTCACGGGCGATCAGCTGCTGGTGCGTACCCGAAATGGGATGACGCCCACGGAGCGTGCAATGTCGATGATGGAGCCGCTGCGCCGCGCGCTCGACGGCATCGATGAAGTGTTGGACAGAGCAACGCCGTTTGAGCCGCGTCGCACCACACGCTCACTCGGCGTGGGCGCGCCCGATTATTTCGACGCCTTTTTCTTGAGCAACTTAAGCGCGACGCTTAGAAGCGAAGCGCCCAACGCGCGGCTCAACATTCGTTCGCTCTCGTTAGACATTGATTTTGAGCGGCTGCTGGAGGACGGCGACATTGATGTGGTGCTGGGCAATTGGCCCAATCCGCCGGATTACTTGCGCACGCTGCCACTGTTTGACGACGAAGTGGTGTGTTTGGTGAACAACCGCCATCCGTTCGCCAAACGCGGCGAGATTAAAGATGCTGAGTATTTGAAAGCGCATCATTTGGCGCCAGTGCCCTACGCCGGGGGTGTGCGCGGTGCGATTGATGAGCATTTGCATAAGCTCGGGCATCGCCGCGATATTCGCGTGTCGCTGCCGTACTTTCATGTGGCGCCGTATGTGCTCACCACCACGGATCTAGTGTTTACCACGGGGCGACGCTTTGCCGAGCCCTTCGCCAAAATGTTGCCGCTGACGGTGATTCCTGCTCCGCTGGGGTTTCCGCCGCTTCGCTTCTATCAGCTATGGCACGAGCGAACGCATGAGAGTGATGCGGCGCGCTGGCTTAGAGAGCGTATTTCGGCGCAAGTGAAAGCGAGTCGATAGGTCTTTTTTACGTGTAGCTCTCTACTGAAACAGGTTTGCAACGCTCGCGAGCAGCACCATGCTCATCGCCGCGCCCGATGCGCCAGCGGCACTGAAGCCCGAAAATTTTGCTTTTAGTGAAGCAACGCCCTCAGCCACGTTTTCGCGCATCGCAAAGAAACCGATAAGCACTGCGACCGTTGCGGCGAGGTTGAAGAGTAGAAATGTGTTGAGCAGATTCATGATGTTGGTTCCTTAGCGAGTTGATGTTGCGGTGGTGGCAGCGATGTGTTTTTGCTGCGATGGATGAACTGTAAAAACAACTCGAATCGTTGCAAATGGGGGTGCGATGAAGCGCGGTTGCGCTTCGCGAAACCTACGAAACGTAGCGTGAATTTGTTTTTAGAGTGAGGCGAGATGCGCCTCGTGCGTCGCTCGATGTGGCCCATGGCGCGCATAGAACTGCTGGAAGTGACGTGGATGCGGGTAGTGCTCCGCTACTGTTTCGCAGTCTCTCCCGGGGGTGTTGTATCGGCTGAGAAACAGGCGTTGTTGATTGACCTCATCCCAAACCAATCAGCTTTGCGACATTAATCCTTGTTAAATAAGGGCTTAAAGTAGTTTTTGAAAATTTTCAATAACTGCACAAATTGGCCTATATCCCATATCAAATATGGCGTTTAGCCGCATTGCTGTTAATTATCGCTGCTCATTTCGGCACAGACGTTGCAATCTTTTGAAACAGCATGGCGCAGCGCCCAGGGATTCCCGATACGCTAGTTGCCTTTCTTCATAGTTCACCGAATTCAGGATTTCGCATGAAACAAACCTTTCTGCGCGCGTTGTTCGCCGCGCTCTCACTTAGCTCGGTCGCGGCAATGTCTGGCGGCGCAGCGGCGCAAAACGCCCTTGATGACATCATGAAGGGCAAGGAAATCAAAATCGCGATTCCGACAGACTTCCCGCCTTACGGGTTCGTTGGCACCGATTTGAAGCCACAGGGCCTCGACGTTGAAATGGCGAACTACATTGGTGCAAAGCTGGGCGTTAAAACGGAGCTCGTTCCGGTAACGAGTGCAAACCGAATTCCGTATTTGCAAACGAAAAAAGCCGACCTGGTCATTTCGACCTTAGGCAAGAATCCCGATCGCGAAAAGGTCATTGATTTCACCGCTGCGTATTCACCGTTTTTTCAGGCGATCTTTGGCCCCAAAAACGTGAACGTGAAATCTGCCGCTGATTTGGCAGGCAAATCCATCGCCGTGACACGCGGCGCGATCGAGGATGGTGAGCTCACCAAACTGGTGCCCGCGACAGCGGATGTAAAGCGTTTCGAAGACAACAACGCAACGGTGAGCGCGTTTGTATCGGGCCAGACAGTTTTGCTAGCAACCGGCGCATCGGTCGCGGGCAACATGATGGCCCGAAATCCGAATTTGTCGGTTGAATACAAACTGCTGCTCAAAGATTCTCCGAATTTCATTGGCGTGGCTAAGGGCGAGGACAAGCTTCGCCTCAAGGTCAACGAAATCATTGCGGACGCTAAAAAGTCTGGCGATCTGGACAAGATGGCGCAAAAGTGGCTCGGTCGTCCGGCCGGTGATTTGCCGAATTGATGTGACTTCGCCAACGCTTGCGTGGTCGCGCAACGGGCGCGCTCGTTGGGGCACATCGGCTTGTGAGCGCCGCTTAGGGCGCGCCGAATTTTGAACATTCAACTCGATTTCTTTGCTGTCCTGTCGCAGTGGCCGCTGCTTGCGAGAGGTGTGGCCTGGACCATCGCGCTAACGGCCGTCTCGGCTGTGCTCGGCGGTTTGGTGGGCGTGGGTTGCGCGTGGCTGCGAATGAACGGCAACTCGCTCGCCAAATTTCTTGCGGGCGGCTACGTTGAATTGATTCGCAATACGCCGTTCATCGTTCAACTTTTCTTCATATTTTTCGGCTTGCCCGCAGCGGGCGTAAAGCTCTCGCCCGAGATGGCCAGCATCATTGCCATGGTGGTGAATTTGGGCGCCTACGCCACGGAAATTGTTCGCGCTGGGCTCGAAGCCACGCCGCGTGGACAAACCGACGCTGCCAAAGCGATTGGCTTGTCGCGTTTACAAATGTTTCGTTTAGTGGTGTTGCCGCCAGCGCTGGCCAAGGTCTGGCCTGCCATGGTGAGCCAAATCATCATCGTGATGCTCGGCTCTGCGGTGTGCGGACAGATTTCAACCGAAGAGCTTTCGTACGCAGCGAACTTGATTCAGAGCCGAAATTTTCGAGCGTTTGAGGCCTTTATCATCGCCGCAGTCCTGTATTTGGCGCTCGCGATCGCGCTGCGAAAACTCTTGATGTGGTTCGGCCCGACGTTCTTGTTCGGCAAAGGACTCTCCCATGGTTGAGTTCACCCTGTGGGATATCGTCCGCAATCTCGGCTTAGCTGCGCGGTGGACTGTTGCGCTATCGATCGTTGCATTCATCGGCGGCGGTATTGTTGGCTTGCTGATGCTGTTTGCGCGAATTGGCGGCGGGCGAGCCGTCAAAGCACTCATCGCTGGCTACGTGCAAGTGTTTCAAGGTACGCCGCTGTTGATGCAGCTCTTTTTGGTGTATTTCGGTTTAGCTGCGCTGGGTTTGCCGACCTCAGCATGGACCGCCGCGGCCGTGTGTTTGACGCTCTACGCCAGCGCGTTTTTGGCTGAAATTTGGCGCGGCTGCGTGGATTCCGTGCCGCGCGGGCAGTGGGATGCTGCTAAGAGCATTGGTTTGTCGTTCACGCAACAACTCCGCTGGATCATCCTGCCGCAAGCGGGAAAGATCGCCATCGCCCCGACCGTGGGTTTTCTGGTGCAAGTCATCAAAGGCACAGCGCTCGCATCGATCATCGGCTTTGTAGAGCTCACCAAAGCGGCGCAGATGATTACCAACGCAACATTCAAGCCGTTTGTGGTGTACACCGTGGTGGCGCTGTTTTACTTTGCGCTTTGTTACCCGATTTCATGGTGGAGTAAGCGCTTGGAGATGCGGTTGGCAGTCAGCGGTCGCTGAGGCTCGCTCGGCGCGTTTAGTCACGAAACTGCGCTTAGTCTCAGCAATAGAACTTGTAGCGCAGACCGGCTTGCTAGATTGCACCGCCTGCGCGTGACGGGTTTACAATTTCTTTGAGCCCCGCTCGGGCGCAGCATCGAGCACCAACGTTTAGTACAGGAACCCACCATGAGCCGAATTCTGTTTTTGTGTGCGAGCTTAGCCCTAGCAGGTTGCGCTCAAGCTCCAGTCGCGCAAGCGCCTAGCAGCGAGTCGAAGCCTTGTACAACCGTTGAATCGCGCCTTGGAAGTCAAATTCTGCGCCGAGAGGAGTGCGTCGACTTGTCTGATGCTCAGCGCGACGCAGCACGAGCCGAGGCGGAAGCGCTGCGGGCGAACCAGAGGCGCCAAACTATGCCCCAAAACAAAGACGGTAAGTAGCTTCGTCGCAGGCGAGCTGATCGTAGCTCCAACTTTTGGCGCTCCGGTTTAGCGCGGGCGATAATTGTGGTGAGACCGGCAACGACGACCGCGCCCAATCCGCAGCTCCCGACGACTTCTATGAACGCTTTGCACACCACTTCGATTAGTTCGCTACCGCTGCTCGCCCGCGGAAAAGTCCGTGACAACTACGCGGTGGGGGCAGATCGCATGTTGATGGTAGCGAGCGATCGCATCAGCGCTTTTGATGTGATCATGGGCGAGCCTATTCCAGGCAAAGGCGCGCTGCTCACGCAAATGGCGCTGTTTTGGTTTGAAAAACTCCACGGCATCGTGCCCAATCACTTGACCGGCGACACCCCGGAAAGCGCGGTGGCCGAATCTGAGCGCGCGCAGGTCGCGGGTCGCTCCATGCTCGTCAAGCGACTCAAGCCACTGCCCGTTGAAGCGGTGGTTCGTGGCTACCTTGCGGGCTCGGGTTGGGCTGAGTACCAGGTCAGCCAATCGGTGTGTGGCGTAGCACTGCCGCCGGGCCTGAGTAACGCGAGCAAACTACCCGCGCCAATTTTCACGCCCGCCACCAAGGCCGAAATGGGCGAGCACGACGAAAATATCTCGTTCGAGCGCATGGTCGACATCATCGGTCAACCGCTCGCAGTCAAGGTGCGCGACGCAGCCGTTGCGCTCTACACGAGCGCTGCCGATTTTGCCCTCACTCGCGGCATCATCATCGCCGACACAAAGTTCGAATTTGGATTGGACGAGCACGGCACGCTGACGCTCATGGACGAGGTGCTAACGCCCGATTCCTCGCGCTACTGGCCTATCGAGGGCTATGAAGCCGCGTTCAAAGCCGGCAAAAATCCGCCGAGCTACGACAAACAGTACCTGCGTGACTGGTTGGAGGGCGCGCAGATCAACGGAAAGCCCTGGGGCAAAACGGCCCCAGCGCCAACGCTGCCGCAAAGCGTGATCGACGGCACTGCTGCCAAATATCGCGAGGCTTTGGAGCGGCTTACGAAGTAAACCTACGCTGTGGTTTTGTTCTGACCATAGCGAATCGGCCCGCCCGTAAACGGCGCAAAGCCGCAGCCAAAAATGGCCCCAGCGTCAGCCAAGTCCGCGTTTTCGACGACGCCTTCGGCGAGCGCTTTATTGGCTTCCTTGAGCATCGGATTGATTAAGCGCTCGGAGAGTCCGGCTGGCACCGCGCCGGCGCTTGCCTTTTGCGCTTTGCCGTTCGTCCAAACGTAGAAGCCTTGTCCGGTTTTTTTGCCAAGCGTTTTAGCGTCGAGTTTTGCGCGTAGTTTTTGTGGTTCCGTTGCGCCTGGCGCGACGGTTTCGCCGACGGCGCGACACACGTCGAGTCCGACGACATCGGCCAGCTCAATGGGCCCCACGGGCATACCAAAAGCGAGCGCTGCTTCGTCGATGGTTTCCGGCGCGATGCCCTCATCTAGGCACTTCATGGCTTCGCCCAAATACGGCGCAAGAATCCGATTCACCCAAAAGCCCGGCGCGCTCTTGCAGGCCAAAGGCAACTTGTCAATTTGATCGACAAAGGCTGTGGCGCGGCGCGACATTTCAAGGCTTGTCTGTTTGCCGCTGATGACCTCTACGAGCATCATTTGCGCAACCGGATTAAAGAAATGAATGCCGACTAAACGCGATGGATCTTTGAGCGCGGTGGCGATTTGCTCGAGCGGGATGCTTGACGTGTTGGTGGCCAACACGGCGTCCGGCTTTGCTTTTGCTTCAAGCTCAGCAAATACTTTTTGCTTGACGGAGAGGTTTTCGACGATCGCTTCGATGATGACATCGGCTCGGGTTGCGCCCGAGCCGGTTGGATCGGGTTGCAGGCGATCCATGGCGTCGCGAACTTTTCGCTCATCGCGCAGACGTTTTTTGTACATATCAGCCGCGCGCTTGATCGCAGGTGCGATGCGGGAAGCGTCCAGGTCTTGCAGCGTGACATTGATGCCACGCATCGCGCACCATGCCGCGATGTCGCCACCCATCACGCCCGCGCCGATCACGTGAACATGCTTTGCAGCGAAATCAATGCCCTTGGCCTGCGCTTTGAGCTGTTCGCGCAACCCAAACACGCGAATCAAATTCATCGCGGTGGGGTGCGAAATGAGTGAGCGCACCGAGCACGATTCTTCGGGCTTGGGTTGATGCACATCACCGTTGTATTTTTGCCAGAGATCGATGATCGCGTAGGGCGACGGATAGTGCTCGGGCCTTGCTCGTTTAGCGACTTGTTTGCGGGCTTGCGAAGCGACGTAGCCGCGTAAAAATCCGTTGGTCATCAAGTTTTGTACGAACGAGAGTTTGCGCACCGGCGGCATGGCTTTGAGCACGCCAATAGCAGCATTCCACATGATGCGCGGCGGCACGGCCTCATCGACCATACCTAGTTTCTTTGCTTTTTTAGCATCCGCTGTTTTGCCCGAGAGCAAAAAATCCAGCGCTGCGGGCGCGCCCATGAGCTGAGGTAAGCGCTTCACACCACCCCATCCCGGCAAGATGCCCAGCATGACCTCGGGCAAGCCCAGTCGCGTGCCGGGCATGTCCACGGCCACGCGGTAACGACACGCAAGCGCCAATTCCAAACCGCCGCCCAGCGCGTAGCCGTTGATGAGTGCGAGTGTTGGGTATTTGACGTTAGCCAATCGCTCGTACACATCGTAGCCGCGTTTGACCAAGGCCTCGGCTTCGTTCAGGTCATTGGTTTTGCCGATTTCCACAAACTCATTGACGTTAGCGCCTGCGATGAAGCCGGATTTTTTCTCGCTATAAAACACCACGGATTTCGGCGCTTGCTTTTCGAATTCGTCGAGCAACGTGTTGAGCTCATGCAGCACTGGTGTGCCCATCGTGTTGACCGATTCGTCGGCTACATCGATGCCAACCCAGGTGATTTGGTGTTCGTCGGTGCGGAGTTTGAAGTGTTTGTAGTTCATGTACTTACGATTCGAATAATTTTTCTATTGCAACTAACTGGCGGGCAACGCTAACTACGCTGCTTCAACCAGCATCGCGCCGCCCTGCCCGCCACCGATACAAATGGTCGCAAGCGCACGTTTTCCGCCGGTGCGCTTCAGTGTGTTGAGCGCATGCAAAACGATGCGCGCGCCGGAGGCACCGACTGGATGCCCGAGCGCGACCGCGCCACCATCGACGTTGAGCTTTGATAGATCAATCGATCCCATCGCCGCGTCGAGCCCCAACTCGTTCCTGCAAAACGTTTGGTCTTCCCAAGCGCGTTTGCAAGCGAGCACTTGTGCCGCAAACGCTTCATTGATTTCAATGGCGTCGAGATCGCCCAGCGTCAACTGGTTGCGCTTCAAGATCGGCGTTGATGCGTAAACCGGCCCCAGACCCATTTGCGCCGCATCACAACCCGCCCACTGCGTATCAACAATTTTTCCAAGCACGGGAAGCTTGTATTTCTCCACCGCCGCTTTGGTTGCAAGCGCAACAAACACTCCGCCGTCGGTGATTTGCGAGCTGTTTCCCGCGGTGACGTTACCAAATTTTTTGTCGAAGAACGGCTTGAGTTTGGCGAGCTTTTCCGGCGTGGAATCTTCACGTACACCGTCGTCGTTGGCGTACACATTGCCTTTGCGATCAATCAGCGGCGCGATTTCGTTGGCGTAGTGTCCTGCAGCTTGGCCAGCCAAGACTCGCTTGTGACTTTCCGCCGCAAACGCATCCATTTCCGCACGAGAAATGCCAAATCGATGCGCGAGGTTTTCAGCCGTCTGGCCCATCAATAGCCCAACCTTCGGATCGGTCAAACCGCGCATCAGCGCGATGATGGGCGAGAGCATGGCCGATGGCGAAAGCTTCGCGAAAACGCCTACACGTTGCCCCATTGATTTCGCGCTTGCAAGCGCCGAGAACCACAGCACCATTTTTTCGTTGTAGAGCAGCGGCGCATGCGAGAGCGCATCAACGCCACCCGCCAACACAAGTTCAGAACGCCCAGCGAGCATGTTGTTGATCGCCGAATCAATCGACTGCATGCCGCTGGCGCAATTGCGCATCACGGTCCAGCCGGTGACTTTGTCACCACAACCCAAGCGCATCGCCACGTAGCGGCCGATGTTGACCTCGTCGGCCGACGGATTGGCGCAACCCAAAATCACCTCATCAAATTGCGTCGGTTCGATCGGCAAACGCGACAGCAGCGCTCGCCCCGCAGCCACCGCCAAATCAGACGCCGTGAAAGGTCCGGGCGCGTTGCGGGCTTTTAAAAATGGCGTGCGTACGCCGTCAACAACATAAATGGGTTCGCGCAGGGCAGATGGCATGTGGGTCTCTTTCGTGATCTTGGCTTGTTGTTGGCTTTATGCGGTGAGCGCTCTGAGCGCTGCGATCTGTTGCGGCTGTCGCACCGCTGCGCGAAGCGCTGCCGCTAAAAATGGAGCAAGGTAGACCAAAAACTGCAAATCATCCTCGTCGTTGGTTCGCGCACTCACCTTGAGTCCGCTCAAGTGTCGGCGCACATCGTCGGCCGCGAGCGATGCCGCCACCGAATCCAAAATGAAATGCAACCGCATCGACAAATCCTCGCCGCCTAAATCGGGCAAGCTGCGCGCAAAAGCCGCCTTGAAGCGTGCGTTGGTTGCCGCATATCGCTCTGCCAACAAACTGCGCACAAACGGCGCTGGATCGGCGTAGGCGCGACCGAGCAAGCGCAGAAAGTCCGCGCCGCCGTGCGCTTCATCGCGAGCGAGCGCAAGCGCCGGCAGAAACAGCGTCGCGATGATTTGCTCAACCCCGTACACGCTGTCGAGCCCTTTTGCTTCGAGCGCATCGAGCCGACGCAGCCGCTGTTCATTGAGCGCATCAATTCGGCGCGTCAGCACCAGCGCAAAAAGCTCCTCTTTCGAGCCAAAGTGATAGTTCACCGCCGCCAGATTCACCGCAGCATCGGTGGTGATCGCGCGCAAACTCGTTCCATCGAAGCCACGAGTGATGAACAGCGCCTCCGTGGCATTCAAGATGCGATCTTTGGTTGAAATTTTGGGGCGCGAGTCGGACGCACTGACGGCCGTTGCGATGCTCTTGGCACGGATCAACGATTCCAAATCGAGCGCGAAAACAGGGGGAGATGACATGGCAGCGAACGCTTCAAGCGATTGATTCAAACGATTGTTTGATTTTCTACATCGGAGCGGTTCAATGCAATTGAAAAGGCTAGTGGTGATGCTCTAAGTTAAGCCCCTTCGTGCGCGAAGTCTCTGAATCCGCGAACAAACGTGGGTGGAAAATTCGATTGGCTATTGTTTACAATGCCAATTGAAATATGACCTTCAATAAATAAAATGCAGCTCTCGAATCGTAAAGAAAATACGCTGTAGTAAAGTATTTTCATGGCATATGTTTAATTGGTCATAAGCTGTGACGTCACGGCGCTGCGAAGTCGAGAGGGCGAATCAAGCGCCGTACGATTCATTTGATTGTTTGAGCAGCACCGGAGTGCCGCCATCGATCCGCAAGTCGATCGATGCAGCGCAGCAGCAAAGCCTGGTCAACACGATCATGATCAAGCCACAGTGCATCGGCGTTGATAGAGCCAGGTATGCGCACAGGATGATTCCGAGAACGGGAAGCGCGCGAGGTGCCGCATTACTGCGCTGCCGATGGCAGCTTAGCCGCGTGGTTCGACCTGCGACTGCATTCGGGGGCAGCGCAAGCATGCCGCTTTTTCCAACTGCCTCCGAAACGCGTCCGCCGCGCACGCACGCTTCATCTGGCGCACTGAACCACGCGGCGCTGATCCCGTGCGGTGCAAGTTGTTGAGTTCCATTGGTCGCGTCGCTGGCGCGGGTTACCGCGCCGGTGGATATTTAGGGTGGCGAAGCGGACATGTTCGTCGGACCACGCTTGCACGCGCAATGGGCTTTGCCAAACAGGCGCGGTGCCAACACGACGCTGCATTTCGTGCCCAACGGACGCTACGCGTAGATGAACAAATCAACGATGAATCTGCCGTAGCGAGATGGGAGCGAAGCTAGCGAGCTGCAAGGCTTTGCTCATGCCGCGTTTCGGGATTGCTTTTTACAGGTGGCGACATTAGCGTCTTGTCGGCGATGGACGTCACAACGGGCAGCCTGTCATTTTCTATCAATGAGCCGCAATCCTCTTGGTCTGGATACAGCATGAACGGCGCCCCCTTCATTGGCGACAATGGTTGGGTATTCGCACGCACGTACTCGCCGGGACACGTAACCGCCTTCAATACGGCTGCACGAAGTATCGCTTGGAGAAGCGCTGTTGGATACGTCGGCCAACCTGCGTACAGACAAAACGTCATTTACGCCCAAAGTGGACAAACTCAGCAACTTCAGGCGCTGGATGGCCTCAGCGGCGCGGTGCTGTGGAGCTGGCCAGCGCCGGGCGCGTTCTCACCGTGCTCCAACGTATTGGTCGCCGATACTCATGTGTTTACGAGCACATCCGCTGGCACGCATGCGATCAATCTGAGCACTCGTCAGAGCGATTGGAGCACCACTGAAAATGGCACCCTTGCCCTCTCCGGCGGCCGCACGCTACTGATCATATCTGGCTGCGATACATCGCCGTCGACAATTCACGGCTTCCGGGTTTTGCCACTTTAGAGGCAACTCCGCGAACTGTTCGACGCTGAGTCAATAAAGGCAAAAGCGTGGAGCGCTCTAGTCGCTTGCGCTACGCCTTAAACGGCAACCCCTGAGACGGCTCGCTAGACGTCTTTCTGAGATCCCGCGAACACTGCGATCACTTTCTTGAACGGAATCAACCTCGTGAAGGCGGGGTTGAGCGTCGGCGATTTTGCTGCCACATTGAAGCAGATCAAACTATTCATAGCAAAGCCTTATGAAATAGAGCTTTCGAATACTTTTAAGTGGAAGTTAAAAAGCTGTAAAAATAGCCGCAATCCCTTTTTCAACTGACGCTACGGCCAAAAGTTAACGATTCTGCAGCGTTTGGTGATGAAGTGTGTCTGCGTCGAGCGCTTTGCGGCCTATCGTCGACGCCGACCAGAACTCGCCAAGGCCGCCACTGCAATCAGCAATGTCAACAGCATCAGCCCCAAACCTCCGATTGTTGGAACAATGGGAACGTCCTTGATGATGACCGTTGCAGAACCGCCGCCTTGCACGAGGGCAAAAGGCGATGGGTCGGCCAAGGTCAGTGTGAGAGTTTTTGGTCCGGTGATGGCCAGTTCGTTGATCGTTGCAATGCCCACGATGAGTGGCGTGCCGCAGGTGATGATTACCGGCCCCCCATTGGGCGGTAGTGGTGCGTAGCTTCCGCTAAAGCTATAGCTGACGGTAGCGCTCGGCGCTCCCCTGCAGGTGAGGCTAAAGAACGCGCTGTTGCCCTCGACAACCTCGGGCTGTAGTGCCGTCACGCCAACGACGCCGTCGTCATCAATAATCGTTCCGACGGCTGAGCTCGGCGTGCCCAGCACCCATCCAGCACCCGCGGCGAGTGCGACTGTAGCTTGCGCTGGTCCGTCAAACGGCAGGGCGTTGGTTGCGGAAATGGTGCAAGTTCCGCTGCCGCTTGGTCCCACCAACACAGGCACCAAGCAATTGTTTGTGACCCCGGTCATCGAGCCACCGACCACCGTCGCTGAGGCGATCGTCACGGGCGTTGCGGCAGCCGGTGCGGGGTTTAGCGTGACCGTGAAGGTGAGCGCTGAGCCGTTGTCTACGGCCGTGGCGGGCGACACGGCAATCGTTGCCAGTGGCGGCGTAAATCTAAGTATGGCGCCCCACAAACCTGGGCTCAGCGTGTGCCCAACGCCGGTCATGGCAAATGCACCATAACCATCGCCTACCGATGACGATAGGTACAGTTGCGGTGAACTCATGTCGCCGACGCCAGAGTTTCGTGCGCTGGCGGGAATTGAATATTGCCCGTTTGATGGACCGGCCGCCCATGCCAACGAGCCACCTGTGATGGCCGCAGCCACCAACATCTGTGCGAAGTAGTGCTTCATCGTGTTCCCCTGGTTGCGCTACGCATCAAAGATGCTCGGTCACTGCTTGCTCGACGCAATCAGTTATTGAGTGCTACCGCCACCATTGCCGGGGCTGGGTGCAACTGGGGGAATCACTGCGCTTTGCTCGAGACTGCCGCCACTGACGTTTTGCGGCTTGGGCAGCGCAGCGGGTCGTGGCGCAACGTCGTCCACCGATGAGCCGCCACCCGGATTGGTGTTGGCGGCTTTCGGCCGGGAGATGTTGTGAGCGACAGGGTCGAGATACTTGCCCACCATGCTGCCGACCTTGCTCGATTCGGCAATAAAGGGAAATTTGCGCATGCGAGCATCATTGCGAACGCCCTTAACTTCCCAGCTCACTTTGACGTTGGGTTGGTTGGTGGCGATATCGAATTGATTGCCAGCGACTTCCTTGCTGATCATAGCCTGAGCGAAACCGCCACCGACCACTGTTAGTTGATAGCGGAAGTCTTTGTTGAGTGTCTCGAAGTAATCCGGGAGTGCAACGGTCGCTTTGCCGCTGGCATCGGTGATCACATTGCCGCTGTAGGCGTTGAGCACTTCATTGCTCTCGATGGCGGCGTGCATCAACACTTTATTTGCGGGATCAAGCGGATGATCCATCGTAAACGCTTTAGCACCGATGACGGTTAGATCACCGTTAATCCATACTTTTCCGGTGCCGTTATCGATTCGAAGTCTTTCGCCGCCGCCACCGAGTTCGAAAATTTGAAAGTCGTCATTGGCTGGGTTGTTGCGGACGTTCCATTGATTGACGCCCGCTCTTTGGAAGCGCAATGCGGAATCGCCGCTGGCAGAGTCAATATCAACGACTGAGAAGCTGGCGCTCGAACGGCTACGAATGCCGGTCGACCCACCGTGTAGAACATCCAACTTATAAGCGGGCGCGGTAGTTTCACCGATGCCGACGTTGCCTGTCGCGTCTTGAATGACGAAGCGACTCCCGCCGCCGCCCAGTTCAAAAATTTCGAAGTAGTCGTCGCCGGGGCGATTGCGGACGTTCCACTGATTGACCCCATCCTTTACAAAGCGCAGCGCAGCGTCGCCGCTCTGTGCGTCGATATCAACAACAGAAAAGGAGGCGCTTGAACGGCTACGAATTCCGGTAGACCCACCGTGCAACACATCGAGCTTGTAGGCTGGCGCAGTGGTTTCACCGATGCCTACGTTGCCCGTCCCGTCTTGAACGATCAATCGACTTCCGCCGCCACCCAGTTCAAAAATTTCAAAGGAGTTGTCGGTGGGACGATTGCGAACGTTCCACTGATTCACGCCGTCTTTGGCGAAGCGTAACGCCGCATCTCCGCTTTGGGCATCGATATCTATCACCGAAAAGCCTGCCGTCGACCGAACTGCTGCACCAGTCGATCCACTGTGTTGAACCTCTAGTTTGTGGCTTGGGGTCGCGGTACCAATGCCCACATTGCCGCTGATGAATGGAGTGGCGGTAAAACTAGCAACGCCCGCAGTCACGCCCATGATCTGACCATCGGCACCGCCCACCATTTTCTCTGCGCTTGCGGCATTGAGCGCATAGGGGGCAGAGAGCAGCGGTTGACGTGGCGTCAATTCCCCGTTGGGTGCAACCGTGATCCCCAAAAAGTATTGCGCGGTAAAGGGCAAGGTGAGCGGAGTCACCTCGCCGATGACCACGTCGAAGAGTCCGTTGCTCACGTTGACCGATTGGGTTTCGGTGTAGAGCGGCGCGCCAGCCACGGCAACGTTGTAGATGTTGACCGTCATCGAAACTGTGCCGTTGACGGGCACGCTAGCCGGCGGCGGTGTGGTCAGGTAGCCCTGATAGTTAATTTTCTGTGGCACGACCGCACTGACAACGCCGCAGCATAGCAACGCCAGTAGAAATGAAAAAACATATCCGCCGAAGACACCGATACGACGAAACTCGCTCCGAAAAGCGAAAGCTACCTTTGTGACCATGATTTGAACCCCCGAGAAAAGTACGACTAGTACCAATGGAGCCGACCGAACCAAACTTCGGCGGAGGGCGTCTATTTTTTAGATTGCGCTTGTCGCCGATCAAACGCAAGACTCAGGCAAGTCTGAATCGAGAAAGTGTTGTTTTTTACTTTGACACGAAAAAAACACCCTCAAAGAAGAGCGAAACTCTTTGGGCAGCGTATCGTGTTGTCCGCAAATTTTTTTCTGTCGAGAACAAACCAATAGTGCTGCGCGGACGATGACGAATGGGCCTATGCGTAGTGCGATGCTCTTTTCGCGCTGCCTGCGTTGTGGTCGCATTGCTGGCCGTCCCTGCGCCGCTAAGGACTGACCGCCATGGCACAGTGATTGAACAGGTAATTTCGAAGTTCAATCCAGCTCTTTCGGGTGGCATGCGGGGCAAAGCTCAGCCCTTGAGTGACGGCGTTGCCGGTGAGTCCGAGCGACACCCTGGCAAGTAGCAGCGAATCGTTGCCGTTGATCACGCCGTCGCCGTCGATGTCGCCCGTGCAGCGGTTGGAATCAAGCGGACCACCACTGAAGCGTGCGGCACAAAATTCGTAGACAGACTCAGCTGAACCGCCTGGGTTACAAGCTCCGGCGATGACGATTTTTCCGTCGGCTTGAAGCATGAGCATTCGGGTGTCGTATCCAAGCGCGGACGTTATCGTGGAGGTGATCGGAAACGTCGCGTCGATGGTGCCGTCGGCGTTGAATCGTGAAAGGCATGCGAATGAATTGAAATTAGCATCTGCACAGCGACCGAACACGACAACGCGGCCGTCGAGCTGCGGTTCGAATCGAAATGAGTAGGAGTTTCCTGCGACGTCGTGAATCTGGCGCCCCGCTGTTCCGAACGAGATGTCCAGCAAGCCATTGCGCGTAAAGGCAAAGAAACTGATCTTGCCAAAAATGTTGCCGTAGTTATTGAGCAAGAGAAAGCTTCCGTCCGGGCGCAATAGCAGGTCTTGTGCTTCCGTAAATAGGGTTGCGGTCTGCACAGCAGCGGGCGACATGACGGTGTGACCCAGTGTGCCAAAGCTCTCGTCGATGAGGCCCGCCTCGGTCAGTCGCGATAAGCACGGGACATGCGCCAGCGAAGGCTGCAGGCCGCACTGACCTGAAATCACAATTTCTCCGTCGCTCTGTCGAACGTGCGTAGCTCTCTCTTGGTAGTAAACGTTGGGCGGAAACGCAATCACCGAAACGCCGTTGTTACCAAAGTTCGGATCAGGCGTGCCGCTATCCAACAAGCGAATCGCACAAAACCGTTGGTCGTCACCAACGCCACTACAAATGCCCGAGATCACTGCCTTTCCGTCGCCAGACAATGTGACACGACCCGACATGTAAGGACTTCGATTGGGCACGGTAACTTCTGTCAAGCCGTTGCTTCCAAAGCTCGTGTCGATCGTACCGTTGGCGTGAAATCGATGGAAGCACACAGCGATGATGTTCGTGTCAGCATAGGTGCATCGTGCTGTGACGAGAATTTTTTCGTCGCGTTGCAAAACCACTCCAGCCAAGCCGCCGTATTTATTGCTCGGGATCGAGAGTTTTCCATTGATTGCAAACGCCAGGTCGATGTTGCCGTTGGCTAGTAGACGAACGATGCAGATCGCATAGCTCGGCAGGTAACAGATCCCAGCGATGAGCATCTTTCCATCGGGGGCCACGGCTAAACCGTGACGATCTGTCGAGGCACCGGCGTTCATCGCTAAGGTGACTTGCCCCGTGCCACCGAAACTTAAATCAGGTGCAAAAGGCTGTGCAACGCCGCTAGCGCACAGCGCACTTGCTATGCAAAAGATAGACGCAACGAAAACGTCGCGCGCACTAGCAGCAATAGAGATACGTTGAAACATGATGGCGCTGCCTTGCTCTAAGGTGCGACGGGCATGCCGCAGTGGTTAAACAAATAGTCGCGGATTTTTGGCCAGGTGTTTCGCTGTGCGCTCGAAGCAAAGGCAATGTTGTCTGTCAACGCTGCGCCCGTGAAGCCCAGCGCCGCACGGCTAAATAACAGCGAGTCGTTTGCAGTGACCGCGCCATCCCCGTCTAGGTCGGCGCTGCATCGAGCGTAGTCCTGCGGGCCTCCAAAAATGCGAGTGATGCAGAATCCGCGCAGGTCTCCTTTGCACGCGCCGCCCAGAACGACTTTTCCGGTGGCTTGGATGGCGAGGCCACCTGCTTCCGGATCGGGGGCGGGCAGACTGCTCAGCAGCGTTGACGTAAAGCTTGCGTCGAGCGCGCCGTCAGCGTCGTGCCGATTGACGCAGGGCAGCCAGTTCTGAATTGCCGCGCCGCAACGACCCGATAGCAAAATGCGTCCGTCGGGTGATGGCAAGAGCTGCGACGCGACAAGCATTCCGCCCGCCGCAGTCGAAGCGATACGGCGTTCACCGACGGTACCGAAACCCTCATCTATGCGGCCATCTGCGGTAAACGCTATCAGACAAATTTCGGGCGGCCCCTGCGTTGGACTGGTACGGTTACAGGACGACGCAAGCATTGCTCGGCCGTCACCGCGCAGTGCCGCTGTCGTCAATGAGGACTGATCGCCTGCCTCGACTTTTTTGAGCGCGAGTCCGGGCAGCACACCGGTCGCGTTGAATGTCGGATCGAGGGTCGCTTCCGTTGTGAGCTGTGCGATACAGTGGTGTAGACCTGTTGTCAGGTCACACAGGCTGGCGTATTGTAATTTGCCATTGGGCAAAAAGTTAAACAGGTGAGCGTTGTATAGACCTTGTACGGTCGGTCGCAGTGAAACCGTTATGTAGCCATCGCTGCCGTGGCTTGCATCAGGTTGTCCGTTGGCTAAAAGCCGCAGCAGACAGATGCGGCTATCGTCGCCGAATCTACAGCGACCCACCAACAACAGCGTGCCGTCGCGATTGGCTCGGACGGTCGATACAAACGCTTGGTCTGATCCCGTGGGTCGAACCAGATTGACGGCACCGTTGATGCCGAACGTGTTGTCAACCATGCCCGCGCTTGTTAGTCTTCGTGCGCAAAAGTAGTAGCCGGTCAGATCTTCACAAATACTGGCCACCACAAACTTTCCATCGGACTGTCGAGCCAAATCGACGACCGCTCGATCCGAGACGCCAGTCGGACCCATTGCCAATCCATTGCTACCAAACGTCGGGTCGGGCGCACCATCGATTAGCACCCGTGCGAGGCACACACTCAGCGTCCTTGCGCTCGCACCTGCAGGCGTGACATCGCATGCGCCGGCCATCACGATGCTGCCGTTGGGCTCGACTACCAACGCACTTTTGAACGACTCAGATGCCGACACATTCGCCGAAATCCGGGTGAGTCCGTTGGAGCCAAATGCCGTGTCGATGTCACCCGGTGCGGCGTGCGCCCAAGACACCATCCACGCGATCAGTAGTGCGGGCGCAGTTGAAGCGCGACACGCCCGTCGACACCAAAACGAGCTCATGGTTTCACCGGCATGCCGCAATGGTTGCCCAAGTAATCGCGAATTGCGACCCAGGTGCGGCGCTGCGCGCCGGGAGCGAAACTCAACCCGTTGACCACTGCGTCGCCCGACATACCGGCGACGACACGGGCATGAATGATCGCATCGGTTGTGCCGAGTGCTCGGCCGTCGCCGTCAATGTCCATGCTGCACTGTCGGTAGCCGTACGGGCCGCCTTCAAGCCGCGAGGTACAGAATTTCTGAAGCCCCGCATCGGTGCAGGTGCTGCCGATGAGTAGTTTGCCATCCGACTGAAGCGCCGACGCGTTGGCGCGTGCGGTGGCCCGGCTGGTGATGTTGCCGATGATGCCGTCGCCATCGAACGAATTGTCGAGCCGACCGTCGCTGTGATAGCGCGCGGCGCAGGCGTCCAATCCGCCGTTTCCACCGTTGTCACATTGGCCTGTGATGAAAAATTTGCCGTCCGGTGCGACGAGAATTCCCAGCGCCTCGGCGTGGCCACTGCTCATGACGTTGTACGCGCGACCATTGTTGCCACTTGTGCCAAACGATGAATCGAGGCTGCCGTTGTCGCTAATGCGTGCGGTGCAAAAGATGATTCGATTGGCCACGGTAGGCGTGTTGAGGCAAGCACCTGCAATCAGAAATTTTCCGCTGGCAACGCGAGCGATGCCGCCCGTTGCGTCAAGGGTTGCGGTGCCCATCGAGATGTGTAGCGTTCGAGTGGTGTTGGTCACCGGCGGGCTGCCCACAACGGCCGGGCCAAAATTTGGATCCGTCGCGCCAGTGGCCGTGTAGCTTCGGACGCAAAAATTCGCACCAAAGTCGTAACAAAGGCCCGACACAAGGATGGCGCCATCAGCCCGCAGCGCTGCGCCGCGCGGGTAGCGATCAAAGCTAGTCGTGCTGAGCACGGAGCCGTTCGTGCCAAAGGCCTTGTCGGGGTCTCCGTTGGCTTGCAATCGCGCCACACAAAAGTGAATGAGGTTATTGGCCAAACATTCGCCCACGAGCACAATGCCGCCGTCCGGCTGCATCAGTGTTGTGGTCAAACTCATGGTTGCGGTCGTCGGGATGAAAACGCTCGCAACACCTACGCCGTTGGGCGCAAAACTCAAATCCTGCGCTCCGTTGGGCAACAGACGAACGGCGCAGAACAAATTGGCTCCCCCAAGCGCGCAGGTGCCTGCGACCACAATTTTTCCGTCGGGTGCAATGAGGATACTTTTCAGTTGCGCGTTCTGATTTTGAAAGACCGGCAGTGTCACTGTACCCGCAGTTCCGAAGGTGGAATCCGTCCAGCTTTTCGTGATTAAGAGCGACGGCGAGGCAGAACATCGAGTGCGGCAAGCCATCATTGCCGCCTCCGGTGAGCGTCACATTACACGTGCCGCCGACCACGATCATGCCGTTGGGTTGCACCGCCATCGCATTGAGTGACGTACCCGCTGTGCCCGAACCCACGGTACGAATGAGGTTGCCGAACGATCCGTCGGTCGCTGCGCCAAAGGATGGATCAAGGCCGCCGGGCGCTGCGTGGGTCACCGATGCCGCCAACGGCACCGCAAGCCAACCTATCAAGAGCCCGCGCCCAATCACTTTGCGCAGATATCGAAACGAGATGTGCCAATCGTGGCGGAGGGCTTTGTTGCATAAATAGGAGAAGCAGCGCATGAATGATCCCGTGTTTCGATAGCCAACGGCCGGTTATCGAGCGCTTCGGGCCCATGAAACTTCGCCGCGCAAGACTCGTCATCTAGTCAATCGGATTCGGAATCGAGAACATGACAAGTTCGAACTCAGGCCAGCGCAAATTCAGAGAAAAGTTGGCGTTCACGCTGCTGCTTGGGAGCGTTCGCCTCCGTGCGCGCGCCTGCATTTCAATTTTTGCGGCGGCATGCTTACGCCAGAGTTAGTGGAGCTGAGATGAACAGTAACTATTTGTTCATAAGGCTTATTCAATAAGATACTAATGAGATATTTATCAACGTTCGACAAGTTAATAAAACGATCTGTAGATCAACATAAATAAGGCGTATAGCAAATTTTTTGTATAGTATTTTGGTTTAACGCACGCTGAAGTCGTTGTTAGGCGACAGAAAATACGTTTGTTTATCAATAGGTTACGATTTTGTCGTTTTATGACTTTGTCATAAAACGACAAAATCGTCGTGAATTAGTGCTGTTGCCACCGAAGTCACTCGTCCACCTTCGCTAAGTCGTTGAAATGCCGCGGCAATCGTTGGGTGGCATGAAACGTGGGTATACCCGCTCGGGGCACTTACACCTACTAAGACTCCTGAGCGCGTGCGCATCGTTCTTGTTTCGAGGGGAGACGGTGTGTGAAAAGAAGTAAGTACGGCTCAGCAGTGTTCGCCCGGGTTTGATTGCCCCAGCCAATTTCATATTGCTCGGGAGAAAAATCGATGGTTCACGTTCTATGTCGCCTCAAGGCGACGCTCGTTCGCGCACGCATACTCAGCGCAGCACATAACGACAAAACTACTGAGGTGTCAAAGCAAGACACACCGCTCGCAAGAAGTGCGAGCGTGGCGCTGGCCGCAGTCATCGCAACGATGGCGTTTTCGATCCACGCAACAGAGGCCAGCGCGCAAGCCGCAGCGCCGTTCAAGTGGAAGAATGTCAACATTCAAGGCATGGGCTATGTCACGGGTATCGTTATTCATGAAAAGGCACCGTTTCATCGCTACATTCGCACCGACGTCGGCGGTGTTTATCGCCTCGATTCAACGTCTGGAAAGTGGTTGAACACCTGCGACAAATTTTCGCGTTTGCAGAAAGAAGTCTGCGATGTTGAAAGCGTCGCACTCGATCCGAACAACGTCAATCGTGTGTGGAAAGCGGCACCGCTGGGTCGCGAATTGTTGCCCGACAACATGACGCTTGATCTTAAAGGTGAAGTGCTTGTCAGCGATGATCTTGGTGTGAATTGGCGTCCGACCGGACTTGCCGCGAAGAGCGTTTATATGGGCGGCAACGATGATTTTCGTGGCATGTCGGGTGAGCGATTGCTTGTTGATCCATTTAACGCAGAGCGCGTTTACTTCGGCTCACGCAAACAAGGTTTGTGGATTCGCGTGAACAGTCAATGGGCACAAGTCAGCGGTTTACCTGCGCCTGAAAGTCCAGGCGTCACATTTGTTGTGGCCGATCGCAGTGCGGGCGCGCTCAACGGCTACGCCAAGGTGCTCTACGCAGGCGTGTATGGGCGCGGCGTTTGGCGCAGCAACAACGGCGGTAGCAACTGGTCGCAAGTTGCGGGCTCGCCCAACGCATATCCGCTTCGCGCTGCCGTGTCGTCGACTGGCGTGCTCTTCGTCACCTACGGCGGTAATGAGTCTGGCAAGTGGAACAACGCAGCGATCGAAGGCGGTGTGTGGCGATTGAAATCCGGTGCCTGGTCGCGCATGGTCAACACGAGCGACAACGGCACGTTTGCGGGCGTGAGCGTCGACTCGAAAAACGCCAATAACGTGATCGTTGCTAAGGGCGGCGGTCGTGTGATCTTGCGCAGCGAAAACGGCGGTGATTCATGGATTGAAGTGCCAAAAACTATTTTTCAAAATGAGCCCGCGTACTACCCCAAACCGCGTCCGTCGAATTACAACGCCTACGTCGGTGAATGGGGTAACGCGGGGCTTGCGTTCGACCCTGCATCAAGTGAAACCGTGTGGCAGACTAACGGTTTCGGCGTGGTTTACACACCGAAAATCAATGCGGCATCACCCACTTGGTTTTGGTCGATGAACGGCATTGAAGAGCTCGTGGTGCGAAACATCAAAGCGCCACCCGCGATGGCATCGAACCCCGCCGGCAGCGCAGAGCTCATGTCGGTGGTTGCCGACATGATCGGTTTTCGCCATGCCAATACCAATGATGTACCGAGTGCAACGCTCGCGCCGATTGACTATGTGGCCGGCGCAACGGGCATCGACTACGCAGCGCAAAAGCCCGAATACATGGCCTTCGTCGGATGGGACCAAGACAAGGGCGAAGAGAGTTGGAAATCTGTGCGCACTGGCTTTTCAAGTGATAACGGTAAAACATTTACGCCATTCGCAAACACATCGCCTGGCTCGGCGGGCATCATCGCAATGTCGGCCAACAATCCCGACAACATGGTGTGGGCGCCTTCCAATAAGGCGCTGCCTCAAGTGACCTTCGATCGCGGCAAGACGTGGACGAAAGCAAAAACAGCGGATGGAAAAGATTTGCCTGCGTCGTGGAAATCGTCAAACGAATGGTGGCACGGTCAATTGCTCGTCGCTGATCGACTCGATGGCAAACGGTTCTACTACTTCGAAGGCGAACGTTTTTTCACTAGCAGTGACGGTGGCGCAACGTGGACTGCATCTGCGCTCGACGGCGCGCAACAAGGCTTGCCGCCGTGGTGGACAGTCGACACGAACGTTGTAGTGAATCCAGAAAGGACAGGGCAAGTGTTTATGACGTTCGCGCCGAACACCAATCAACTTGAAACGTTCAAAATGTTTCGCTCGGACGATTTCGGCATGACGTTTAAGCCGGTTGAATCTGCAAGTGTCGTAAATTTCGCTGCGTTCGGACGCGGCGACGTAGCCGGTTCGCCGTATCTTTTCATTCATGGCCGCGTTAATGGCGCAACGAAAGACGGCGTGTATCGCTCACGCGATCTTGGCTCAAGTTGGGAGCTCGTGAGCCAGCCCGACGAAAATCAGTTCGGCAAAGTGGTCACGATGACCGCGAGCCCGACGAAGAAGAATGCGGTCTACATCGGCACCGGCGGTCGCGGCATTTTCGTGGGTAACGGCGACACCGTGCCGCAGGGCTACACATTGGCTGTGAATTCAGGTGGCGCAACGTCGGGCGTGTATCAAGCCGACACCGACTTCCGCGGTGGCTTCACATTCACGAGCGATAGACGCATCGACACATCGGCCGTTGAAAGAGCAGCGCCCGAGGCGGTGTATCAATCCGAGCGATACGGCAGCAGTTTCACCTACCGATCACCGGTGCTCGCCGAAGGTCGCCGCTATCTTGTGCGGCTGCATTTTGCGGAAATATGGTGGGGCGTCGCTGGCTTCGGCAATGCGAGCACAGGGCTCGGCCAACGAGTGTTTGACGTGTCGATCAGCAACTTGCGACAGCCCGAGAAAAAGGTGCTCACGAACTTCGATATCTTCAAAGAAGCGGGCGGCGCAAATAAAGCAGTGGTACGCGAATTTGAGGCGTATTCCGATGGCACCGGCACGATCAACTTCAAGTTTGAAGCGGCCGCGAATTCACCGGATCGCAATGCAAAAATCAGTGGTATCGAATTGATTGAGCTTGGTTTCTAGCGATTGATCGTCGCGCGCTCAGCGGTTGGGAATCGCTGGGCGCGCGCCGCGTAAACGCGATGCAGATCAAGGGAAATGCAATATTTCAAGTGCTGTTCTGCGTGCCCCAATCGTCCGTGTCTAGAAATCAGCCAATCTGAAAATTCAACATCGTTTGGCTTGGCGTTTTAAAGCCAAGCCAACTCGTTGAATTTCTCAGAAAGCAAATCGTGTCATCACCGACTGAAATGCGATCAGGTCGCGCGGCAGCCCAAGAATCCCGGTGCCATTTGGCTTCTCCACCGATACACGAATTTGATCACTCGAATCAATCACCAATCGAACCTTACCGATCGACTGCGAGTAAGCAGTAAAACCAGCCATCGGACACGCCGTGACCGGGCACGGATCGGGCCACGCTGGAGTCGTTCCAATGGGAAGCGCATACTCGTACAGCTCAGCTTCGAGAACATTGGGTGCGACACGTTTGCTACTGTGGAACAGATACCAACGCGGCGCGCCGGTGCTTGAAAAGAGCCCGAATGTGCCTACTAGCGCGTCTCGCGACGGCAGCGGCGAATTGGCGTCGAAAGCCTTGTGGGTGACGGACAAAATCGATCCGGGATTTGGGCGCTCGAACCAAGTGCCCGAGAGATTGCTGAGCAGCCCAACACTATCCGGCGTACTTGTGACGAGGGGCCATTGACCAACGAAGCGCTTGTCGCTCAACATGACACTGACATTCATGCTGCCCACCTTTGACGGTGTGTATTTGATTTCGACGGAGATAGGCACCATCGTCCCAGGACACGCGGGGGACACGAGCGCATCGATGTCCTCGATTGTGATGTTCAACTGGGTTGGATCATCGATAGGGGCCGCCGCAATGGTCGCCGCACCGGTCGGACATCCGCTGAGCTTCACTGCGTCAACGCGCAACGTTCGCTCAACGCCGGGCGGTGCGTATTGCGGCGTCACTGTCAAACGGGCTTCCGCTATGGACTGCGCCATCGCGCTCTGCGCCGTCAAGAGCATCAACGAAGCGAATAGTGCAACGATTCGTCTCACTTGCGGACGAAACAAGTGTGCGCAAAGTCTGTGCATAGTAGGTAAATCCTTTCGACAACTTGGGCTGGATTCTTGAGATAGAAAAAACGCTGCCGCAAGCGCTCAATCTTGTCCCAAAACCGTACGGCGCACAACCAAGTTATTGGTGCATTCAGAGCTAATAGAACTAATGCAATAAAGATCATCGGGCTCCCCGTGTCGGCCGATAAACCAATCGGCGGATGCCTCGGGAAAAAGTTTGGTGCCGGTTCTTTGCCCCGTCAACTGCTCGGAATCTGCCGCTGGACGCCTTTTCTTTGACTCTGATGGCCGCAGATTTCTGAGAGAGGGTCCAATCAGAAAGTCACGCATCCATGCTGACTTTTTGCATGCAGCACCACCGTGGCGCGCTGCAAAAAATTGTGTCAATCTACGGCGAACCCTCGGTAATCTACAGCAAGAAAACGCAGCGCACGCGCCGAGCTTTGGTAGCTTAAAGTGATTGAGCTTCGCTTGTTCCCCGAACCAACTGTCAAATGAGGTCTGACAAAGCTACCCGCGCCACTGAATCTGCTTGTCGCTTCGCCGAGTGGTACGAGCCGATGACGAACGGCGCGTTTCTCCCACGGTCGCGTGTCGTCAAACTCAGCGGCAAACAGGTCGACTTGAGACATCGCCGTCTCGCGTAGCGATCACGGCGCGGCGTTCGCTGCGCCGGCACTCGAACACACAGCGCGCACTCGCAGATCGCTTTGCTGCTGCCTCGCGCACAAATCGTCTCTCGTGTTGGGGCATTTCTAGCGCGTACTGGCTTCGGCGGCCAGCGTTGAAACTGGGCTGAGCAAGCGAACACTTCGTCGAGAGAAAATTGCATTTCAACCCAACTCCGGCCCTCAAAACCCACTTTCCAGTCTAGACTGCACTGTAATGAATGGCTCTATAGCTTAACGCCAATTAAATAGTGAATTACAAGTCATTTTTTATTAATTATGACTTCATCGAGAAAATCAATTAGCACCTTATTTCATTGGGCTTTAAAGCTATTTTCTATTAGAAGTTTGCGTAAATTCACTTCCTGCGCGCTCTCGCTCTGATCGTTGGTGCCTCAGCACTAGCGGGCTGGAGTGATAGCGTCCCCAATCCGCCAGAAAGTCAATGACAGTGGGACGTCACGCGATGTCGATTGCGCGTAGAGGGGGCGTGTTCGGCGGAGTGGCTGTGCCACGGGCAGCTCACAGTAGGCTCCCAAAACGCAACGCCAACACCGACTGGTTTGCCGCAGCGCGCTTGTTGCACCGAAGTCAGCGCAATCACCCAAACACGCTTGCGAAGCGAACCGGACGCTTGACATATCAATCGCGGCTCACCAAAATGAAAGCGCTTTCAAAACGGGCGGCTGCTTGACGAATTTCGGCAACAGCTTCTGTATTTAGTGTTGCAAACAATAACTACCAACTAATTCCAAGGAGACGATTGATGAAGGTTTCAACAAAGAAGCGTCAAGAAAACGCGACTGCAAGCCCCTTTGAATTTAGGCGAAGTCAGCTGGCTGCGGCATGCGCTGTCGCCATCCTCGCTCTGAGCGCGCATGCGCAACAGAGTACGCCTGCTGCTCAAGATGCAACTAAAGCAGACGCTGCAACGAAGGATCCCGCCGCAGCTACCGACACCAAGGCATCGACTCAAGTGCTCGAGCCAGTGGTTGTGACCGGTATCCGTCGATCTATCGAGACCTCGATCGCCACGAAGCGCAATTCGGATTCCATCGTCGAGGCGGTCTCGGCCGAGGACATCGGTAAGTTGCCCGACTCGAGCATCGCCGAAGCGCTGGCGCGATTGCCCGGTCTGACTGGGCAGCGCGGCGCCGACGGACGTGTCAACGTGATTTCGATTCGCGGTCTTTCTCCAGCCTTCTCTGGCGTGCTGCTCAACGGTCGCGAGATGGTTAGCTCCAACGACAGTCGCGCCGTCGAGTACGATCAATTCCCTTCTGAGCTGATCGGTTCGGCGACCGTCTACAAAACCCCAAATGCCTCGTTGGTTGGACAGGGCTTGTCGGGCACCGTGGATTTGATGGCTCGGCGACCGCTCGACACGCGCGGTCGTGAAGTTGCAATCAATATTCGTGGAGAAACCAATTCGCTGAACACGCAGGTTCCGGGCGTTGCCGACCCTACCGGCAAGCGCATGAGCATGTCGTATGTGAACCAGTTCGCTAACAACACGATCGGTCTGGCGTTCGGATTTGCGCACCTGCAATCCACCACTCAAGCACGGGTATTGGAGCTAGACCAGTATGGCGACTACACGCCGTACGATCTGCCGATTAAAGGCACCGCGCCGTCCTTAGTGCAAGCGCCCACGGTTAGTTGGGGACCAACCAGCCAAGCGATGCTGCCAATGTTCTGGACTGGCTCGCAATTCACCAAGAAAAACACGCGTGACGGCGCCATGGCCGTTCTGGAATTCAAACCAAACAACGATTTCCGTTCGCAGCTCGATCTCTACTACTCGAAGTTCGACACCCATGAAGTGGGCGGCAAGCTAACGTCGAACATGTTTGCGACGTGGGGACAGCTATTTGGCGGCCCGAATTCGCAAAACACCCTGTCAAACGTGGGCACAACCCAAGTCGGACAAAACACCTACGCAACAAGCGCAACGTCGAGCGCGCTGCCTACGACAACGACCAACTGGGATACCAAGCGTCGTGATGAAATTGCATCGATCGGCTGGAACAACTCGCTCAAAGTTGGCAAGCAGTGGACGCTGACTTCCGACCTGAGCTATTCGCGTAACAATCGCGACGAGGTTTACCAAGAGGTCTACGCTGGCCCTTGGAATAACGCCGCAAACACTTGGGCGTACGGCCCCTACAAGTGGAATGTGCCCGTAAATGGCGGAGCGCAGACGTTCACGCCGCAAACCCCAGGATTTTTGTCGAACCCGGCCAATATCCGATTTGGTGACGTCACTGGATTCGACTACGTACCCGGTGAGCCACGCTGGACGGGTGTTGTACGCGATCCGCAGTCTCTCGACGTCATCAAGTCGATCCGTCTTTCAGCCCGCCGCCCGGTCGATATGTTTGGCATATTTAGCAACGTCGCAGCTGGACTCAACTACACCACGCGCGATAAGAGCATTGAGAAAAACGAAACGCGTCTGGTCATGCCATTGGATGCAAGCGGCAAGGTGATTCGTGATGTTCCGCTTGCCTCCGTGCGGGCGCCGCTGGACATGTCTTGGATGGGCGTAACGGACTTCATCCGAATTGATGTGCCGTCGCTGGTTAATTCCGGAGCGCTCGCTCGGAAGCCGGCAGAGTACGCCCTCAAAGGCAACGATGCGTTTGTTAGTGAGAAGATTTCAACTGCCTACGTGCAGCTAGATATCGATTCTCAGGTTAACGGCGTTCCAATCCGCGGCAACTTGGGTGTTCAGGCGGTGCGGTCTGATCAACGCTCAGAGGGCTACCAGTACCTAGGCTTGGACTGAACCTGTACGATTTCCATTGAGTACTTAACGAACGGTAAATCGAGATGGAACTAGAGAGAAACAAGACCGGTAAATTGCAGGCCGCACGGCG
>READ01000005.1 GCA_004293675.1 Betaproteobacteria bacterium | reverse complement strand
TTACGCCTAGGGTATTTCGTGCGAAAGGCATCACGCAAAGCATTGATTTTGCGCAACTAAAAAGCTGTTTCTTGAGAGCTTGTCGAAGGGTTGGTGGCGCGCTGTCAAGGCAACGACCGGCTCGGCCCGAACGGATTGTGATGTGTTTACTTAAACGAACAGTATTGGGGCCAGCGCGCTTCCCGTCATTTAACACCTGGCGTTCGCCCGAGTGCGCTTTCGTCCATCTGAGTAAACCGAATGCCGCTATGGCGATGGGCTTTTTCGACAGACGCCATAATAAATAGGGCATTCCAACGGTATTTTGTCGTTTTTGGAATCGTTATTTATCGGAGCTATTGCCTTATTTTATTGGGCTTACCGCAGTAAAGCTGTAGGCTAAACGGCAAAGCGCTATGAAGGACGCCGCAAATAGCCCAATCGGATGGCGCGCTCAACGTCTGCGGGATGATCGATGTCCCACAGCGTATCGAGCATTGCCGTCGAGGCTAAGCAGGGCCCGTTGATCGACGCTAGCTGATCCAGCGTTTGGCGCATGACCGTTGGGCCGCCCCAGGTTACGCCCTCAAACAGCGCTTGTCGCAATGAAGGTTGCCATGCTCGATGTGCGACACCCACTAACCCGTAGCCACCGTCCTCGGTCGGCGCAAACGTAGTGTCGGCATCGTGCAGCGCATCAGCCGCCCGACGAAACAGCGCCGTTGAATAGTCGGGGCAATCAACGCCCACCAGTACCGCTGCCTCACAGCGCGGATCAAGCGCAAACGTATCGTCGATCGCGTTGGCCATTCGCTGGCCCAGGTCGTTGCCCCGCTGCGCCAGGACTCGCCACGAGGGATCTAGCGCCAACAAGGCGTCAACGGCCGATGACGACCCGGGAATCGCAACTTGCGCCGGAGCATCGGCGAGCGCTACAACGACACTGACTAGAGGCGCAAGCCCGCGCGCTGCGGCTGCCGTGCGCGCGAACAGCTGGCGATGAATGTCGGCGGCACCTGCAGCGCCGTAGGTCGGGATCAGTCGCGTTTTGGTGCGCCCGGGCTCGGGCCAGCGAGTGAATAGGATGAGCGTCCAAGTTGCCGATGTTTGGTCAGTCATCGCTCCACCGCCAAATGTCGACGAAGCCATGCGTCGCCACGATCAACGTTGGCTGTCAAAAGAACAACAACAATAAAGCGACCGTTCAAAACTGCGGTCTTTTGCGACGCTCTGCGCAGTCTGCTGCGTTCATTCACGGTAGTACTCTTTCACCAGTACGTCAGGGCTCTCACCCCGCCAAAATCGAAATCGCCAGCGCGCCATGTTGATCACTGTGGCGAGCACGCCGTCACGTTGCCACTTCCGCGCGGACGTCGTGATGACGTCTGGCACGCACGCGGGCGATCCAGCAATGCCGGAGCGCTTGAGCGCGCGGCACAGCGCGATGTCCTCCATGAGTGGAATCGGCGGAAAGCCGCCCACTGAATCGTAGAGCTCGCGACGAATGAAAATGCCTTGGTCACCCGTCGCGATCCTTGTCCACCGTGAGCGAACATTCATCACAAACGATACGCAGCGCAGCAGCCAATGCGGATCATCAATACGAATATCAAAGCGCCCCCAACGATGCGAGCCCAGCGCCTTGACGACACTAGCCGCAGCATTGCTTGGCAACTGGCTGTCCGCATGCAGAAACCAAAGCTTCGAGCGCGCAGACGCCGCCGCGCCTTGGGCGAGCTGCATGCCGCGCCCTTTTTCACTCACCACAAATCGAGTTGCAAATCGGCTCGCAACATCAGCGACGCCTTCGTCTCCGGCCGTGCCAACAACGATAATTTCCGCGCCTTGCTTTTGCGCATCGGCGAGCTGCGCCAACAAGGCCGTGAGCGCGTCCGTATCCTTGTAAATCGGCACGATGATGCTCAGCGATTCGAGCGAGCTGTCCATCGCGTATCGGTCGTTTTCACGGAGCTCGCCGTTAGCAGTCGCGGTCACAGCGAGTGCCCTAGCGCTTGATCGATGCTGAAACCAACTCCGTTTTCGATACGCGAAAAATAGGATTGATGACCCGCGCTACCTGCGGGCCACATGCTTAAGAAATGTTCGCGCCATGCATCAAATTCAAAGTTCAGTGCGAGCGCTTCGACCCAAACGTCGCCTTGCTTCACACCATAAATCGCGGCAAGGCCGTTGCTCGCTGCCGACGTGGTGCCAATGCGCGTAACGATGCCATGACGAGTGTTCTCAACACACGGCATGCCCGCCGCGCCGTTGTTCACCACCGTGCGCGTTCGGCTAGATCCATTGCGTGGCCATTGCCGCAGCGCCGGCAAACAGGTGTGCGAGGACGCAACAATGTCAGCGTTGGCGGCGCGCATGGCATCCATCGCCCACCATTGTTCATGCACTTGATTGAGCGATAGCGGATCAAACCGCCAACCGGCGAGCGATTCCAAATCACCATGCACGACCACCACGCGCTGCCCACCCACCTGAAAGGCTGCGCTCATTGGCAGCGACGCCAGATGAGTTCGGGCGGCGGGAAACTCGCGGCTCACGTCGCGCAGCCGACGCAGCATTTCGTTCGAGCGATCCACCACGCCGTCATCCACCGAATCTGGGTAAGCGCAGCCGCATCCTGCGTCATCGTCACTAGCGAGCTCGGTTTCTACATTGCCGCGAAGTCGCGTGAATCGGCGATCATTGGCCGTTCGCGATTCAATCTGATCAAACGCCGAAGCTGTCGCGTCGAACCAATGAAAGTCGCCGTTGAAAACTACCTTTGCGTCGGTTCGATCTGTTTCTAGCAGTCTGTCGAGCGCATCGAGCGCAAACGGGTTGCCGTACAAACCACCGACGCAGTAGAGCGTGTCAACGCCAACGCTCGCCAACTGCGCTAACGACGCCGGCTCATAACGGTACGACAGCGGACAGCTTCGTCCCGCAGTAAACGATTCAGAGCTCACATCGACCGAACTCAATTGATTTGATTCGCGCAGCGAAGCAAGCGATCACACCAATGCGCCGCCGCAGCTGCTACCTTGCCCCGCCGTGCAACCGTAGCAATGATCCGCAATGCGAATCGGCTGTTGATCCAAATCGGTTATCAACAAATCGCTCACATTGAGCCGCGCTTTCTTTCCACTCAACGCGGCAGGAACAGCGGTGGGCAACCCGAGCATTTGATTGAAATCGCAATCGTAGAGCGCGCCGTTGTAATCGACTGAAACGGTATCGCGACACATCACGGATTCAAGGTTTGCGTCTTGATGATTGTCGCGCAACAGCTTCATGTAGCCCGTGAACTGGCCCTTTGAAACCAGCATGCTGCCAAAGCGCTGAATCGGCATATTAGCGAGCGTGTAGAGGTGATCAAACGTAATGCCAAATTGCTCGCCAAGCAAGCGCTTGTAATCGGCTTCGAGCGTCGCTTGCGGTGGCGGAAGGCTGGGCCCCAGCGGGTTGTAGACCAAGCTCATTTCCAACGTGCCGCCCTTGCCATAGCCCAACTCATTAAAGCGCTGCAGCGCTTTGATGCTCTTCTCGAACGTGCCTTTACCACGCTGCTCATCCACATTTTTCAAACTGTAGCAAGGCAGCGACGCTACGATCGTCACGCCCTGTTCTGCCAAAAATTCCGCCAACGTTTCTTGGTTCGGCTCAAACAGAATCGTCAAGTTGCAACGATCAATCACCTTGACGCCCAGCGCGCGAGCCGCCACGACTAAACGGCGAAAGTGCACGTTTAATTCCGGCGCGCCGCCGGTGACATCCAGCGTCTTGATCTGCCGCGCACGCAGCACTTCGATCACGGTGTCAACCGTTGCCGAATCCATCGTTTCCGTGCGATCGGGCGATGCGTTCACATGGCAGTGCTGACAGCGCTGATTGCACACGTAACCCAAATTCACCTGCAACGTTTGCAACGCTCGCCGACGCAGCGCAGGAAACGTAGTGTGCTCGAGAAGCGGCAGAGTTGCGTGCATGCGGGAATTCTTTTCAAGACGAAGACGTGTGGCGCAGTGTAGATGCGGCCAAGTATTCGTCGGTCGAGCACTACGCAGGAAGCTTACTGTTGGTGAATCCTAACTTTGTAGTTGTATGCCATATAAAATATTGGAATAGAACGTAATTGTCTATTTTTCAAAAAGACAGAATTATCAAATACAGCCCATATTTCACAAGGCATAGCACCACAAAGCTAGGATTGTGAATTGAATCGACAGCGTGAAAGAGTCGCGTCGAGCAGAAAAGCAAAGAGCCGCATATAGCGGCTCTTTCATTTGGTGCATCTTTCAGCTTGTTAGCGGCCAGAACACACATCCCAATTAGCGTAAGTTGATCCTGTCAACCTTCCATTGAGTGTTTAAGCCACGCGATTTCAGCGGCGTGGTGACACTGTTTGGGGTTCGTGTGCAACGTTGGTTTTAACAACGA
>READ01000046.1 GCA_004293675.1 Betaproteobacteria bacterium | reverse complement strand
ACACGTTGACAAATCATGCTGATTACGGCAAACTATTTGTGCGAATTAGTTCATTGATCTCGCAATCCGTACAGTAAACAATACAACGATCCCCCACCTCACAGCCCCAAATAGCCGGTTCCCATCGCTTCGGGCGCTGTAACACCCTGGAGCACACAATGATTCGTCGCTATGGCATCGGCAAACGTCTTTCTGAAATGGTCACCTACCACGGCTTTTTGTATCTGGCCGGACAGGTCGCCAAAGACCCCAAGGGCGACATCAAAGCGCAAACCCGCGAAGTGCTAGAGCAAATCGATGAGTTGCTCGAAGAAGGCGGCGCTACGAAAAAAGGCATTTTGTCTGCCACGATCTACATCAAGGATATGGCCGATTTCGCTGCGATGAACGAAGTGTGGGAAGCTTGGGTCCCCGAAGGCCAAACGCCAGCACGCGCAACAGTCCAAGCGGTGATGGCTAATCCTGATTACAAAGTCGAAATTCAGATCACCGCGTGTAACGGCATGAGCCAGCACGGCGGCGGTCACGATCACGGCGATCACAAGCACTAACGCTTCGCGTCAGGACGGCGCGCTTCGCGCTAGGACGAGAGGACGAATGACGCAAAGCTTTGCGCAACTTTTTCGGCCTCTCGTAACTCAGTTTGTGTTCGCACGCCGGTGAATCGCCGTCTGAGTCTTCAGTCGGCACCCCGTTCGTGGTGAGCCCGTCGAACCATGAACGCGCGTGATCGCAATAAAACGCTCGACACCAGTTTCCCTCCTCTGTCTACCGTCGTTGGTCTTTACCCCTCACCACCATGTTCGATCCCCTAAGAAACCAGTCCAATATCGCCCCGCCAGCCCACGTTCGCGAAGCCGAATCGCTTCGCGTTACGCGCGCGACGTTCGATCAAGTGATGTTTCAAACCTACGTGCCTGCGAACTTCGTTCCGGCGCGCGCAGCGGGCTCAAAGATTTGGGATACCGAGGGCAAGGACTACATCGATTTCGCGGGCGGTGTCGCGGTGCTCTCGCTTGGGCATTGTCATCCCGCGCTCAACGCCGCGCTGAAAGCGCAAGCGGATCGCATGTGGCATGTGTCCAATTACATGGTCAACGAACCGGCGATGCGGCTCGCCAAAAAGCTCGTTGATGCGACATTCGCGGATCGCGTTTTTTTGTGCAACAGCGGCACCGAGGCCAACGAAGGCGCGCTCAAAACCGCCCGCAAGTACGCCAGCGCCCATTTCGGTGACAAAAAACATCGCATCATTTCAACAACCAATTCGTTTCACGGACGAACCTGGCTCGCGGTGTCGACCGGCGGCTCGCCGAAATACACCAAAGGCATGGGCCCAGTGCCTGAGGGCATCACGCACATTCCCTACAACGATGTTGACGCATTGCGTGCCGTGATGGACGACGACGTCGCCTGCATCATCATGGAACCCATGCAAGGCGAAGGCGGAATGTTCCCCGGCTCGCCCGCGTTTTTGGCTGCCGCCCGTGAGCTGTGCGACAAACACAACGCGCTATTGATCTTCGACGAAATTCAAAGCGGCGTTGGGCGCACCGGTGCGCTCTACAGCTACATGCAAAAAGGTATCACGCCCGATATTTTGACCAGCGCCAAAGGCATCGGCGGCGGTTTTCCCATCGGCTGTTTTATGACGACCGAAAAGGTCGCCAGCGTCATGGTGCCCGGCACCCACGGCACCACCTACGGCGGCAATCCACTCGGAGCAGCGGTCGCTGAAACGGTACTCGATATCGTCAACAACGAAGCATTCTTAAAACGCGTTCTGGTCGCCGAACAACGCCTGCGCGACGGGTTCGCTGCGATCAACAAAAAGTACGACGTGTTCGCAGATGTGCGCGGCGAAGGCCTATGGCTAGGCTGCGAACTGACCGCGAAATACGACAACAAAGCTGGTGACTTCATGAAAGCTGGACATCGCCATAACGTCGTGTTTTTGACCGCAGGAAACAACAATATCCTGCGCTTCGCACCGGCGCTCAACATCACGGATGTTGAGATTGATGAAGGTTTGGCGAGAGTTGAGCGGGCTGTGGCGGAGATGGTGGCGACGTAGGCTTTTAGAACACACCGCATCCGTGCCTCTGTCCGGGAAGCATGCGACAAATCATTGACGTAAATTGCTCGCCGTAGGCGTAACTAAGAATACCGCTGGCGACCGCGACGATCACGAGCAGCCATACGTGCTCACGGGGATTATCCCAAATCCAAAACAAGACGACGAGAACTCCGAGGAGCGCACCAAGCAACGCGCTTAAAAACGAGTGTGTTTGAGCCATGCGTTAGTTTATTGAAATTTCGCGGCAGTACACAGACGTTTGATCATCGTCGTCAAGCACTTACTGGACTTGAGGCTGGCGCATCGCTATAATTCTGACCAGTCTGACCATATTGGAGCTTGACTATGGCAACGTGGCAACTACAAGAAGCAAAAGCGAAGTTCAGCGAGATCGTGAGACTTGCTGCGCATGAGCCGCAAGAGGTAACAGTGCACGGCGAATCGAGGGTGGTTGTTATCGCAGCCTCCGAATACAAACGACTTAAAAATGTGAAACGGCAACTTCCGTTGGGCGACTTCCTAATGAACTCCCCGTTGGCGGGGCTTGATTTGGATTTCTCGAGAGACCAAAGTCTGCCGCGCGACATCTCGCTCGATTAAGTCGTGGCGTATTTGCTCGACACCAATGTAATTTCAGAGCCGATGCGCGCGCGGCCTGACATGCGCATCGTTGCATGGTTGAATGGGCTTGAAAACGCTCACCTTAGCGCGCTTACACTGGGCGAGATTCGCAAAGGCATCGAAGGTGCCATTGATGCGAAACGCAAAAGTCGTCTCGAATCATGGCTTGAAAATCAACTCATCGCTCGGTTTGAAACCAGAATCCATCACATCGACGCAGTAGTCGCTGATCGCTGGGGTAGGATGGTCGCAAACACTCCGCGCCCATTACCGGTTATGGATAGCCTATTCGCCGCAACTGCACTCACGCACGACCTGATTCTGGCAACGCGCAATGTGCGTGATTTTGCGAACATTGCTGGGTTGCGGCTCTACGATCCTTGGAGCGATGATTGACGCTTCGCGTGCGCGCCACAATCACCCTCGGCCACCCTGTCGTGCGCCCTCGCCCGTTTGGAATCGCGCGTTTTCTCAATAGTAAGTTGGACCGCTTTTACTTCGCCCTCGGTACGCGCCCCATCGCATAAAACTCTTCATTCGGCTTCATGCTCGCCATGTTCGCGAGGCGATTGCTCATGCCGAAAAACGCGGTGATGGAACCGATGTCCCAAATGTCGTCATCCGTGAAACCGTGCGTGCGGAGCACTTCGAAATCACCCTCTTCAACTTCATTGGAATGCAGGCACACTTTCAGCGAGTAGTCGAGCATGGCACGCTGCTTGGGCGTGATTTCGGCTTTTCGGTGATTGATCGCAACTTGGTCTGCGATTCTTGGATTTTTTGTGTAGATCCGAAGGATTGCGCCGTGGGCGACGATGCAATACAGGCAATCGTTGGCACCGCTCGTTGCGACCACGATCATTTCGCGCTCGGCTTTGTTGAGCGCGGCAGATTCCTTCATCATCAACGCGTCGTGGTACGCGAAGAACGCGCGGCATTCGGCGGGGCGATGGGCGAGCGTTAAGAAAACGTTGGGGATGAAGCCCGCTTTTTCTTGCACTTCGAGCATGCGGGTGCGCAGGTCGTCAGCTACGTCATTGAGTTCGGGGACGGGAAAGCGGGAGATTTTGTTCATTTACGGTCTGTTCTGTAGGAGCGGCTTGCCGCGAATGGTGCACGAGCAAATGAATTCATGGTTCGACAAGCTCACCACGAACGGGGATGTCGGGCTGCCATGGTTCGACAAGCTCACCTCGAATGGGGGTGTCGGGCTGCCATGGTTCGACAAGCTCACCTCGAATGGGATGCGGGGCGCTGCGCATTCGCGGCAAGCCGCGCCTAAAGTTTGCCGTTACTTATCTTGATTTCCGGGGGACACTGAATTCGTTTGTGGCACGTAACCGCTCGCGATTTCGGCGCCTCCGGAGAAGAAATACTTGTCCATTTGTTCGGCAAGATATTTGCGAGCACGCGGATCGGCTAAGCCCAAACGGTTTTCGTTGATGAGCATCGTTTGGTGCTTGAGCCACGCGGCCCACGCCTCTTTGCTCACGCTTTCCCAAATCTTTTTTCCGAGCTCGCCCGGGTAGGGCAAGTAGTCGAGACCTTCGGCTTCTTTGCCGAGTTTGATGCATTGAATCATTCGTGCCATGAGTTTCATTCCTATTTCGTGCTGTAGGAGCGGCTTGCCGCGAATGTTTGCGCTGGCAATGTCGTCGACATGCAAGCGCATCGACGCATTCGCGGCAAGCCGCTCCTACAGCGGTGTTAGAGCGCCTTTACATAGACCTGTGAATTGCGCTCGAAGTTGTAGAGCGCTTGTTTTTTCTCGGGCAAATCGGCGACAGTTGCTGGTTTGAAACCGCGCTCGATAAACCAATGTGCGGTGCGGGTAGTCAGCACGAAGAGTGTGTTGATGCCCTGCTGTTTAGCGGCTTTTTCGATGGCTTTCATCAAACGTTCGCCGTACCCTTCGCGCCGGTAGTCCGCGCTCACCGCCAGGCAGGCGAGCTCCGCTTTGCCCGCTTCGGGAAATGGATACAGCGCCGCGCAGCCGACGACTTGTCCATCGTGCTCGGCCAGAAAAAAGCGCTCGATTTCCCGCTCAAAGGTAGCTCTAGCGCGGGGCACCAAGATGCCTTGGCGTTCGAGCGGCTCGATGATCGAGAGCAGCGCGCCCACGTCATCAATCGTCGCCGGACGCAGATTGTCCAGGCTGTCTACCGAGATCATGGTGCCGACACCATCGCGGGTGAAGAGCTCTTGTAAAATCGCTCCGTCGAGTTTGCGGCCAATCAGATGTGCGCGGCCAACGCCCTTTTGGCACGCCCGCACGGCGGCTGAGAGATAGAGTTGCACATCCGAGGCCTGCGGTGCTTTAGTTGCAATTTCGCTCGCTTCTCGGGTGTAGAGCGTGGAGATGACCGAGCCATCGGCATTGAGTACGCCGGGCGTGTCGAGCAGAAAAATCAGTTTTGACGCCTTGAGCGCAATCGCGGTTTGCGTAGCGACCTCTTCCACGGTCAAGTTAAACGTATCGCCCGAGGTGGAATACCCAAGCGTTGACATCAACACAATGTCACCGTCCTTCAAGCAATCGTTAATCGCATTGCCATCGATTCGGCGCACTTCGCCGCTGTACTTCATATCCACGCCGTCCACCACGCCGATGGGCTTGGCCACGATGAAATTGCCGCTGGTCACGCGGTTATGTATCGGTGCGACCGATGCCGTGCGGGGCGCCATGGACAGCGCCGCTTCGATTCGGGCGCGGGCGCGGGCGGTGGCCCCAATGACGCTACCCAGTTGCGCTTCGTCCGTGATTCGCACGCCCTTGTGATAGCGGCTCTCCATCTCGCGCTGCGCAAGCAGCTTTTCGATCTGTGGGCGCGAACCGTGCACCAACACCAAGCGAATGCCCAAGCTGGCGAGCAAATTCAAATCCGCAATGAAATTGGGAAATGTTTCGTCGGCGACGACTTCGCCGCCAAACACCACTACAAAGGTCTGTCCGCGAAAGGCGTTGATGTAGGGAGCCGACGCACGAAACGACGGCACGAAGGCCGACAATTCGGTGTGCGGGGTGTGAGCAGGCGTGGCAGCCACAAGATTCGGAGCGGTGTCGTCAGGCATAAGGGGATTCTATCGGCGAGCTCAACCTGCGCCAGAAGCACTGCGTTCGAAGGAAAGACTAGGCTGACGCCGTCTCTCCGAACGGAGCCGTACAGGAAATGCGCACCTCGACGAGCGCGGCGGTCGTTGCAGCCGCGCTGACTTCATACGGCGACGATGAAAATAGTGACTCTCGACGCTCACTATTCTCAAAAAAACGCTACATTGGAACCCTTCAAAGATAGAGGTGTATATGAGGGCATTCTGGACAACTATGGTCTGTTGCGGCATCTTGGCCGCTGAGGCAGCTGCGCAGTCAAGCGTTAATTACCCGGTCGCACACACGCGCACGCGCGACGTCGACATGGTCTTAGTCAAAGTCGGTTCGAGCTTCTTTGCGGCTGATTTGGCGACGCAAGCGCGTTGGTACACCGACATTCAAGCCTGCGTTCGTAGCGTAAGAATGGGGGGCACTGTGATCGCCGTCTCTTCCGTCAACGGCGGATTTCGGTACTACGGACCAAAAACGTGGCATAACTTTTTGGGCACGATCGATATGGCGTGGGTCAATGCTCGTGTCAACAAAACGATGACCTGCCGCTTTTAAGCCACCTGTCTTTTTGTGAAATGCGTCAACCCGATGTCATTCGCAACAATTACCGTAGTCCCTACGCCAACCACTGGAGTTTCATCGTGTTGACAGTCTCTTTGAGCCGTTCGCTCATCGCCACATTCGTTCTCGCCTTGGCAAGCGGGCTTTCAATGGTCGTCGGTGCGCAAACCACGCCCGCAGGAAAATGGACCGCCGAGCGCACCGAGACGGGCATGCGCTCGCTCAGCTATGACGCGACCGTGCCAGTTTTGGGTAAGCCCACTCGAGTTACGGTGAGCTTTTATTGCGACACCTTTACATCGAAGATGGTGCACGGAGCGCTGGGCTTTGATCTGTTCGTTGACAAGGTGGCGGCACTGAAGCCGTTTCGCTTTGATGATTTCGAGGGCCCGGATGCACTCTCCAACGGTAAGAAACTTATGCGCGTTTCCATCATCCGCCCTGGCAAGCCGACCTATACCGTAAATGTGAACCCCAGCGGTTCAACACCAGCAGAGGGGAATTTTGTGTTCGGTGTGATGGAGGTCAGCAAGCTCGCCAAGAGCACACCGCGAACGATGCTTCAAATGCTCGCTGATGGTGCAGAACGCTTCGAAATCACGATCACCGACACGAAAAACCCTAAGCTCAAGCTGGAGATCGTGGTGCCCGTGGCCGGCAAAGAGGCTGATTTCAAAACGTTGATGACGGGATTGAAGTAGCCCCAGATCACCGTCCTCTGTTAGGCACATCTACCGCGAACTGACGGTTATTACTAAATCCCGATGGACTGGCGCAGTCCGGAACGTAAATTATTGTTGTTATCGAAGGAATTTTTGTGAAACAGTTTTCATCTTATAAACAGCTGCTCGCGGTACGCGGTTTGGCCGCGCTGCTGTGCGCCGCCGGTGTATTGAGCGCTGGCGCTGCTGCGCAAACCCCTGCCCCTGGCAATTCGGTCAAAGTCGGTAAGTTTGTAAAGCTCGCGAGTGGCGTTGTTACTGAAATTACCAACGGTGACGCGGCTTGCTACATTGCCTTGAAAGACGACAAAGGCCAGCTGTTTGATGAGCCTGGCGACTTCTCGCTCTGTGAGAACCCCAAAAACTTTGTAGGCAAGCGGGTCAGTCTGAGTTACGAGATTGGCAAGATCATGTCAGCCGAATGTCAAGGCGACACAAAATGCAAAAAAACGACGACGGTGGCGCTTGTAACAGCCATGAAGGTCATCGACGCCAAGGGCGCTACAGCGGCTGGCGCAAAACCGGCAGCGGCCGCAGCCAAGACACCTTCGTCGTTGTGCACCGAAGATGAAAGCGTCATTTTCGCGTGCAGCACGGGCAGCAAATTTGTGTCAGTCTGTGAGGCTAAGAAAGCCACCCGAACCACGGGCCACTTGCAGTACCGCTTTGGAAAGCTCGATTCAACGGAGCCGTTGGATCTGACGTTGCCCGAGGCGTACATGCCAGCAAACAAAGCCGCCACTGGGGAACATATGCCGTTCTCAGGCGGTGCGGGTGCGTTCCTGCGTTTTGACAAGGGTGCGTTTAGCTATGTCGTTTACACAGGCGTCGGGCGCTGGGGGCCCAAAGGCGAGACACGAGAGAAAGCTGGCGTCGTCGTCGAACGAAGCGGCAAACTGGTCTCTAGCCTCAAGTGCAAGGGCGAGGTGCAAAGCGAACTAGGCCCCGAATGGATGGAGAAGCGAGCCATCAAACTCAAACCCAACGACGAGTTTACGTTTCCGGATTAACGCCCACGCGGCGAACTCTTAAAACGGTTCGCCGCTTTGTCTGGCTGTTTGACTTAAGCAGCTACTTGCAGAGCTTCAAGTTTGTTCGCGTAGCGCGAACGACCGGAAGGTAGAGATCAGCCTCTAGGGGCGGGTAGGTCTCCCGAAGTTTTTTATCCGTCATAGCTGCATCTTCAGCCAAGGGTTTCAACACGCTCTGGCATGAGGCGATCTCGCCTAATTTGTGCAGGGTGACCGCTAAATCATTGCGGATCCGTCCGTCTTCGATCCAATCCAGCGAGCGAGCGCAATCTTTGAGCACAGGTTCGAGCAGCGCACGAGCCTCGGCGAATTGTTTGCTATCGTAGCGCTGTTTAAATTGCTTTCGGGTGTTGTTCACCGCAGTGCTCACACACGCAGGCGTGGGCTGAAAGTAAGTCAATTCAAAACTCGCCCGCATTCCGCAGTGGACCAGGCAAGACCCCTTCGAGGCGTCTTCCACAAAGATTCCCGTCGGCGTCATTTTCATCGTCACGATACAGGGCGTTTTCTCATCCATGCCTTCGAGCTGCGCCCGACCATTTTTGAGCTCACCTTCGAGTGAACAGGCGTGACCGTTGGAGCCCGTCGCCGATATTTCAAAATCAAGGTTACCGGACTTACCCTTTTTAAGCGTCAAATGACCCGCTCCGCCATCGGCAACATATTTGCCGGGCGCGAGCGCAGCGGCACCTGTTTGGGCCATTGAGGGAGCACTCATCGCCAATGGCGCGAGCAAAGCGGCAATCAGACTTACGGTTCGGCGGCGATCTGTTGAGGCGAAAAAGTTCATGGTGTTGCGTGGTTGAAGTCGAACCGTAAGCATATTGCACTGACTAAGCAACTTCGTCTTGCACGCCCGGTTTTTGGCGCGTCGCGGTGAAATTGGTGTCAATGAAAACATGCAGCACCGTAGCGTGATTGGAAAGTGAGAACGAGTCAATCGCGATGAGGCTCGTGTGTTACGCTGGAACGCACTTTAAAAAATACTTTTCAACTGATATGACCACGCTATTTCGCAATCTGGCGCTCTTGATTTCTGGCCTGACGTTATTCATCTCGCCGCTGGTTGCGGCACAGAGCGCCGCCCCCGCCAAAGCCTCGAAGTACCGCGGCGCATACTTCGAAGTGAAGTACCCCTCAAACTTCACGGCACGTTCGCTGGACGCTGCTAAGCCCCGTGAGTCGAGCGCCGCCACATTTAGCGCACCCGATGGCTCGATGGAGTTCTACATTTTCTCGCCGCAGTGGGCGGGCGACGCACCGGGCATCGCACTCGTTCCCGCAAAGGAAACCGAAGTCGCGCGCAAGAGCGAAAACGGCAAGAGCTCGGGCGTGGCGGGCGCGTTTACCTGGACGACCATTGCCGCGAAAGACAAGAGCTATACGCGTGTTTATCAAAGCTTCTTGGCCGAGGACAAGAGCATCAACTGGGTGATCGGCATGAAGTACAGTTCTGAGGCCGCGCTGGCCACGTATCGAGCGCAGTACGCACAATTTAAAGCGTCGTTGGTGCAGTTGGCCGACTAACGCCATGAGTTTGTTTCTGATTCCCAGCTTGATCTGTCTTGTTTTGCTCGGCCGAGCGGTGTGGAACGGTTGGGGCTTGTGGGCGGATCCGTCACGGCGCGTCAGGCTTATCGTGGGCGGCGTGCTCTACCTTTTTCTATCGATTCCAATGCTGGCGGCAACCGTCTTCAGTCTCGTTGATTTTCAGATCGGCTTGACTTGTGAGGGCGGCGATTGCGCACAACAGGGGATGATGATGGTTTGGGGAGGAATGATCAACCTGGTGCTAGCCGTGCCCTACGGCATTATCTTTTGGCTCTGTTTCAGACGCCCGCGACGCCCGGCTTAGACTCATCACGCACTGCCACCAATCACGCCTTGAGCGTTGAGCCGTGTTCAAGTTCGCCGTAAAACTGCTTCAACTCCCGCTCGCCCTGCTCGTCATGTTTTACGAGTGGGGTTGGCAGAGCTTGTCAGCCGTGTTTGCTTGGCTCGCCAAGCGTCCGCTGTGGGGCTTGCTGGAATCGCTCATTCGCCGCGCACCGCCCTATGTGGCCTTGCTACTGTTTTTGCTGCCATCGCTTGCGCTCTTTCCTGTGAAGTTGGGTGCGCTATGGTTAGTAGCGCACGGGCAAAAACTGTTAGGCGTCGGCGTGTTGATCGCGGCCAAAATTGTCGGGACGGCGGTGGTGGCGCGGCTGTTTTCGCTCACCCAACCCGCACTCATGCAATTGGCGTGGTTTGCGCGTTTCTACGGTTGGTTTAAGCCGTGGAAGGATGGTTGGTTGGCGCTCTTACGGGCCAGTGCGCCGTGGCGCTTGACGCGAATCTTTATCGGACGAATGAAGGCGCGGTTTCGCCGCATTCGTGAGCACGTTCAACACTGGCTTCGGCACCGCAAATCACCGTGACGCGTGCGGCACTTCGCATTCAATGACAAAATTGAACATCGCGATAGCAAACGCCCAACAATATCAACGATTGCCTTATGAAATATGGGCTACAGTAATTTTTTATGGCTTTTCGAAGTCATATTCAATTAACGATAAAGCCATATTTCATAAGGCATACAAGAAAGAAGTTATAAGCCATGAAACGTAAACCCATCGAAGTGATGCATTTCACGCTGCCCGAGCTGCCCGATGCGTTTATCGAGTTGCATGCGCTGTTGAAAACCGGGGGGCTGGTTGATAGTGGTGGCGCAGGCAAAGCGTTGGTTGCAACGGGCGTGGTGAGCGTTGACGGTACGCAAGAGTTGCGTAAAACGGCGAAAATTCGAGCGGGGCAAACGGTCAATTTGCCGGGCTACACCATTCACGTTCACGCGGCAACGCAGTAAAACTTCTCGCACTATGGCAAGTTCACTTTTAGTTCTACTCGACGACATCGCCACGATTCTTGACGACGTGGCGGCGATGAGCAAAGTTGCGGCCAAGAAAACGGCCGGAGTGTTGGGCGACGATCTAGCGCTCAACGCCAATCAGGTGTCAGGCGTGAGCGCAGATCGCGAATTGCCAGTGGTCTGGGCGGTAGCCAAGGGATCGTTTATCAATAAGCTGATCCTTGTTCCTGCGGCACTGGCCATCAGCGCGTTTGCACCGTGGGCGATCACGCCGCTGCTAATCGTAGGCGGGCTATTTCTTTGCTACGAAGGTTTCGAAAAACTCGCGCATAAATTTCTGCACTCCAAGGCCGACGACGAAGCGCTTCGCCGCGAAGCGCTCGCTGCGGTGAGCAACCCCACCGTTGACATGGTGCAATTCGAACGCGACAAAATTAAAGGTGCCATTCGCACTGATTTCATTTTGTCGGCAGAAATCGTTGTTATTACCTTGGGTACCGTCGCGCTCGCGCCGTTTGCTCAACAGGTCGCCGTGGTCTCGGCCATCGCGCTCCTAATGACGGTAGGAGTCTATGGCTTGGTTGCCGGTATCGTAAAACTTGACGATGCGGGTTTGTATCTGGGCGCACTGCCCGGTGAATCGTCGTTTGCCAAGGCGCGTCGTGCGGTGGGTCGAGGGCTCCTGGCACTTGCGCCCAAGCTCATGAAAACGCTGTCCGTGGTGGGCACAGCAGCCATGTTTTTAGTGGGTGGCGGGATCATCGTGCACGGCTGGCCGTGGCTGCATCATTTGATCGAAGCTGTGATCGCGGCGGCGGCGGCGAAGTCAGCAAGCGTGCTCGGCAGCATCACATCGATTGCAGCCGACGGCATCGTGGGCGTGCTCGCTGGTGCTGCGGTGCTGGCGGTGGTCTTGCTGTGGACGAAACTCTTTAAGCGCGCGCCGGCGGCTAGCTAATGCAGCGACCAGCGCGCTAAATCACGTCGTCATCACGGCCATCAATGGGGCTGGCGCGGCGTAAAAACGATACGCTTCGAACGCTGCCGCCATCGAGCCGAAGCACATCGCCGCAACCCGCCATGGGTCGAAGCCCGGGCTTCAGAAAATCGCCGCGCCAATGCGCAATGATGCAGGCGATGGGACCCGCGTGACAGACCAGCACCAAGTGCCGACCGAGCGCCGCCGACCACGCATCCTCAAACGCGGCGACGACGCGATCGCGTAGCACTCGAACACTCTCGCCACCAGGTGCCGGATAGTCAAGGTAATTGGCGCGCAGTGCTGCCATTTCCTCCGTCGGAATGTCTTCCCACGTGCCGCCTTGCCATCGCCCCAGCGCCCGCTCACGAAGCCGGTGATCGATGCGCACTTCGCGCTCACCGCTAGCGATTTGCAAAAAATCCGCCAAGCGCCGACAGCGTGACAGCGGGCTGCTAATGACGAGCGCCGCGCTCGGAAGTGCGGCGCTGATGTCGGGCATCACGCGCGCAAATTCCTCTTCGTGCACCGGCACATTACTGTCGCCGTAGACAATGCCCGGTTTGATGTCGGGCGCGGTGTGACGAACCAGAAAAATGCTCACGATACCAGCAGAAGATGAACCGGCGACGCTACTTCGGTTGTGCCATATTTGGGCCCATCGGACGACCATTGACGAGCAGCTGTCCAGCCTTTAGCGTGAGCTGCGCGCTGACCTTGCCCACACCGCGAATGATGTAGCCCTCTGCGACAGCACCCTGGAGCTGCGCATCGACCATTTGCTTGGTTTGCGCGGCTTGCTGCGCCTTTTGCGCTTCGAACGCAGCCTGCATTTCGGGTGTCATTTGGCCCTGCACAGCCGCGTTGTCCATCGCGCCACCGCCGATTCGTGAAGCGGCGGTGCCAGCGAGCAAGTTGAGGAACGAATCACTGAGTTCAACGTTCAGCGACGCATCGAGCTTGGGAATGAGCGCCATCGGATTGTCAAGATCGGTGGCGGCGATTAGCAGTAAACGCACGCTAGCGCTCGCCATTGCGAAATCTTTGTCGGTGCCGATTCTGAGCTTGTCGAGCGTGAAACTCGGTTGATGCTTGCTCAGCTCAGGCAAATGTTGCTTCAACGCAGCCAGCATGTCGTTATTCATTCCCATTGCGCTCTGCATGGGGTTCACGCCGCCCGGCTTTGCGGTGCTACCCGCAGGATTTGCAGCGTCGGCTGAGGCTTTTGAGACGGTCGCTTGAATGCTTTTACTCAGCGCGTCGAGCGACGCAACGTGTAATTTCTGCATTGAGAATTCGTAATCGAACGTTCCCAAATCGAGCTCGCCCGCTTTGATCGACGCGGCGTTTAACTTGCCGCTGCCGTTCATGAAATCTTTCTCCGCGTTGCTGCTATCGACGGCATAGCGAATCTGTTTCATCGACAGCGTCGGCTTGCCGGCGTTGATCACATCGACTCCGGTCACAGTTGATTCTTGTTTACCGACGTAGAGTTGCTCGGTGCCCGCGACTTTTGTTTGTGCGCCGGTCATTGCTAGCGCCCCCAGCGTGAGTTTGCCTTGTTTGGCGTCCGAATACTCAAGCCCCGGCGCACTCACGCTGTAGTTAAACGACTGCATGCCCGAGCTAAATTTCACCACCCCATCGAGCCCCTGAAACGCGAACGTTCCTTCGGGCGTTTTTCCAGACACCTTGGGCGAGCTGAGGGTCGTGGTGCCGCCACCGGCAATGTTCATGACTGTGACCGCGTTGATCGGTGACTGCTGGCCGTACACGGCAGCAACGGCTTTTTGCGCCTCGGGGGGCAACACCACGCTGTGGGTGATCCGCGCAGCGCCAACGCCCTTAAACCCTGGCAGTGGGCCGTGTTCGATTACGTTAACCACACTAATTTCGTGTTCGGGTTTAGCGTCGAATCCGGGCAACGCTGGGCGCAGTTTGAGCGTTTGCGTGGACTTAAAAAAGCCCTTTTGATAGTCGTTGGAGACGACGCTAACGTAGGGAATTGCTGCAGTGACAGTGCTGGTCAACTGAGTCGACATGGCCTGAGCCTGTCGACCGAAATACCAAGTCGACGCGGGAAATCCAATGACGCCAGCGGCGACGAGCAGTGCAATGAGCTTTTTCACAGAGATTTTTGGGGAAGCCTGTATGTCGATATCGAGATTGTTGCATTGATAGGCTGTCGTGGGCGAACCGCCATGATGCTCGGATAGCATCGATTCATGTCCACCGAGCCAGAAGCCCTCAGACCGATGCCCACACGCCGCGAACTGTTTGCCGCGTTCTTCAAGATCGGGATCAGCGCCTTTGGCGGGGCGATGCCTTGGGTACGCCGCGTTTTGGTCGATCAGAAGCGGTGGCTGTCAAACGAGGAGCTCACCGACATATTGACCGTCTGTCAGGCGGTACCCGGCCCCAACGTCGTCAACGTTACGGTGTTTTTCGGCACGCGCTGCCATGGTGTTCTAGGTGGGGCGATCGCGTTCATTGGGCTCATGGGAACGCCGTTTGTGTTGCTGCTTCTGCTAAACGCGCTCTATCACGAGTTTTCCCATTTGCCGTTTGTGAAATCGGCGATGTACGGCATGGGCGTTGTCGCCACGGCGTATTTGGTGAGTTTTGCGGTTGCCCTCGCCAAGCCATTTCGCCGAAATCCTTGGGCGAATTTACTGTGCATCGCTGCGGCGCTTGCGTCGGCGCTGCTGGCATGGCCGATTGCTGTGGTGCTGTTGGTGTGTGGTGCGGTGGGCGTGCTGCTCTCAAAACGGGAGATCTTGTGAAAGACGGCGCAGAGCATTCCATCTTGCTGGATATGGCGGCGCTCTACGTTTGGCTGTCGCTCCTGTGCATCGGCGGCACGATTCCGTTGCTGCCAGACATGCATCGCTTTTTCGTGGATTCGCGTGGCTTGATGACGACCTCCGAATTCGCGGGCTACTTTGCCCTCGCGCAGGCCGCACCGGGGCCCAACATTTTGTATGTCGCGCTATTCGGTTATCACGTTGCGGGACTCGCAGGTGCGCTCACCACGCTGGGTGCGATCAGCCTTGGGCCGTTCGTGTTGATCGTCATCACCACGCGAATATTCACGAAACTACAAGCCAATCCGTGGCGCGCCATCGTGCTCCGCGGCTTAGCGCCGGTAACGGTCGGGCTCATGTTTGCGGGTTGCGTGATGCTCACCAAGGGCTTTGTGGATGTTCGCGCTTGGCTGCTAGCGGCCGTCGCACTAGGCTGTTTTTTGATCTTTCGAAAGGTGCATCCGCTGTGGTTCATTGCGGCAGGGGCTGTGATTGGTGGAGCGGGTTGGTTATGAGCGTCAGGAGTCAACTCGATCTAAATAATTGCAGAGAGAACACGTCGTATTTTTTGTTTGCTCTCGCGCACGCCATGCGCAGCAATGAGTCATTTTTCGCAACACTATGAATTCGAGTCACCTCGCTAATCGACTGCAACATATCGCACCATTTCACGTGATGGAAATTGCCGCTCACGCTCGCCGCTTGCAGGCGGCGGGTCGCGACGTCATTCACATGGAAATCGGCGAGCCTGATTTCACAACGCCACAGCCCGTTATCGATGCCGCACAGTCGCTGCTCGCAAGCGGTGAAATTTATTACACGAGCGCGCTGGGCATTCTGCCGCTGCGGCAAGCCATCAGCGGCCACTACCGTCGCGTGTATGGGATCGACATTGCGCCGGAGCGCATCATTGTTACTGCGGGTGGTTCGGCGGCGCTGCTACTGGCCAGCGCGCTGGTGGTCAATCGCGACGACGAAATTCTGCTCACCGATCCATCGTACCCCTGCAATCGCCATTTCGTGCGGGTGATGGAAGGCGTACCGCGAACCATCGCCACGAGCGCCGAGGAAAACTACCAATTCACGGCGGACATGATTGACCGCGCATGGCGCTCGCGAACCAAGGGCGTGCTGGTCGCATCGCCGTCCAATCCCACGGGCACCAGCTTGCGTGAGGGGGAGCTATCGAAGATCGTTGATTGCGTTGGGGCCCATAACGGCGTGTTGATCTCGGATGAAACCTACGCCGGACTCAACTACGGGCGTGCGCCGGAAACAGTGCTCTCACACACAGCCGACGCGTTTTCAATCAACAGTTTTTCCAAGTATTTCAATATGACCGGCTGGCGATTAGGCTGGTTGGTGGCACCCGAAAATCGCGTTCGCGACATCGAAAAGCTCGCGCAGAATCTCTACATTTCTCCGTCGGCATTGTCCCAACACGCGGCGGTTGCCTGCTTTAGCGAGGCTGGCTACGCCATCGCGGAATCAAGAAGACAAGCGTTCCAAGAACGTCGCGATTTCTTCGCGCCCGCGCTCAACGCCATCGGCTTCAAAGTGCCCGTGTTGCCCGACGCTGGATTTTTCGTCTACGCCGATGTAAGCGCGCTCACCCGAGACAGCGAAACATTTTGCACGGACATTTTGGAGAAAACCGGCGTCGCCTTCGCGCCCGGCATCGATTTTGGCGAACATCGCTCGCGCGAGCACGTCAGAATGGCCTACGCGGTGTCGCTAGAAAAGCTTAAAGACGGCGTGCAACGGCTCAAAGTGGCGTTGACGGGTTCGAGTTGAACAGCACCTAGCTCGTGGTGCGCGCCCCCCGTTTGTGGTGAGCTCTTCCGCTCGTGGTGAGCCCTTCCCCGTTCGTGGTGAGCCCTTTCCCGTTCGTGGTGAGCCCTTTCCCGTTCGTGGTGAGCCCTTTCCCGTTCGTGGTGAGCCCTTCCCCGTTCGTGGTGAGCCCGTCGAACCATGAACGGCAATAGAAGAAAATCACCTGAAAAACAGCCCAAGCCCCCAAGCCGTTCATGGTTCGCCAAGCTCACCACGAACGGGAGGGACCGTCAGCGGCATCTGCGCCTCGCTCCGCTCGAGCCCAAAATCGACAGAACACAAAAAAGCGACCCGAAGGTCGCTTTTTCATCCAAAACGGCGAGTACGCCGTTTAAGAGACTACTTCAGATCAGCAACCAGCGCGTTGCGAACCGTCTGTGGAATCGGGTTAATTGCCGCTTTGTAGCGCGGATGATCAACGCCGACAGCCAATCCGACGCCGTACTTGAGCGCCGCTTTCATCTCTTTGGTCAGCTCAAAGCGCAAGAAATGCACGCTCGAGGCTTTGTAATCGTTGTCGCGATCACCGTCGTCGTCGGAAATCGAATACAGTTTTGAGCTGCCTTCGACTTGAATCCACACGCGATCTTCGATGCCGATCAGCGTTGATAGTTGGCGCTTACGTTCAACCTCATCGGCGTATTCCAACAACATCGTTGCTTTGAAATTTCCGCCATCCGGAATGAGCGGCAAATAGGCATCGAGCTCGTGCTGGATGCTGTCTTCCTCGCGGCGCTCATCGGTGTGCAGCGATTCCAAAATTTGATACCGGACGGTCATTTCGTCTTCGAACTGCAACGTCAAGTTGTTGCCCAGATGAACCGTGCGATTTTTCTTATGCGCCAGCACTTCCGGACGGAAGGTAGCACGCCGCTTCGAGTATTCCTCGCGCGACCAGAGATTTGCCCGCGACAATACGGGAGTCGACTTCTTAGCCATTTTTTTGATCAATCCGTGTCAATTCGATTACCTCGATGAGCCTATGACCGCTTCTATCGGCGTCAGTTCGCTCAATTCACCTAAAACGCGTCTCCACACACGCCCCCAACGGCGCTTCGATACGCTGAAAACACCTAGTGGGAAGACGATTTTAGGCCGATGAGCGCCGAAATACTAGGGTTTTCGCGGGTTAAACGCTCTATTTTTGGGCAGCCAAGTGAAAGCATGGCCGCCCGAGGGGAGCCCGCCTCGTTTAAAGTGACGGCGTCGGGCGCGGATATTTCTTACCACGCAAGGCAAATCCAATAGGCACGGCAGCACTGCGCCACCTGAGAAGTCTCGACCTCACACTGGCGCGTCCAGAATCACCTTGGCCATCGCCCGCCTAGTTGGCGGGCGGCAGCAACAGCCGACGCTTACAGCTCGGCGTACAGTGGCAATGTCAAAAATTCTTCGAACGAGTCTTGAGTGCTCATCTGAGTAAAGATCTCGGCGCCGCGATCAAATTTGCCGACGAAACCGCCTGCCTTGATTTTTGCGAGCTCTTCCGGCACCAGTGCGCGCACCATGTCGGCGGTCACTTTACGGCCGTCGTCCAACACGCCCTTCGGCGTGCGAATCCATTGCCAGACCTGGCTGCGGGAAATTTCGGCGGTGGCGGCGTCTTCCATCAGGTTGTGAATCGGCACGCAGCCGTTGCCCGCAAGCCATGCACCAAGATAGTGAATGCCCACGTTAATGTTCATGCGCAAACCCGCTTCGGTGATCGGTGTTTCCGGTTGGAAATTGAGCAAATCTGCAGCCACGACGTTCACGTCATCACGCGTTTTGCTCCATTGATTGGGTTTGTCGCCGAGCACGGCAACAAATTCCTTCATCGATGCTTCGACCAATCCAGGATGTGCAACCCAACCGCCGTCGTAGCCATCGGTGGCATCGCGGCGCTTGTCGCCAATGATGCCCGCCATTGCAATCTCGTTTTTCGCGGGATCGTTTTTGATGGGAATCAACGCGCTCATGCCGCCGATGGCGGGTGCGCCGCGCTTGTGACAGGTCTTTAAAAGAAGCAAGGCGTAGGCGCGCATGAACGGCGCGGTCATGGTGACTTTGGCGCGATCGGCCAAACAGAAATTGGTGTCGAGCTTGAATTTCTTGATGCACGAAAAAATGTAATCCCAACGACCGGCGTTCAAACCTGCGCTGTGATCACGCAGTTCGAAAAGGATTTCTTCCATTTCGAACGCGGCAACGATGGTCTCGATCAGCACCGTTGCTTTGATCGTGCCTTGTGGCAATCCGATTTCGTTTTGCGTCATCACGAACACGTCATTCCACAGGCGCGCTTCGAGATGCGATTCCATTTTCGGCAAGTAGAAAAACGGTCCCGCGCCGCGAGCGATTTGCTCTTTGGCGTTGTGAAACACGAACAGCGCGAAATCGAAAATGCCGCCGTGAACTTGCGCGCCGTCAATCAGCACATGTTTTTCGTTCAGGTGCCAACCGCGTGGACGCACTTGGAGCGTGGCGATTTTGTCGTTCAATTTGTACGACTTGCCGTTTTGCTCGAGCGCGAGTTCGCGGCGAATCGCGGCCTTCAAATTGATCTGGCCTTGGATTTGATTGCTCCAGCTCGGCGCGTTGGAATCTTCGAAATCGGTCATGTAGGAATCAGCGCCGGAGTTAAAGGCGTTGATAACCATCTTGGCTTCCACCGGACCGGTGATTTCTACGCGACGACATTCGAGCGCTTTGGGCAGCGGCGCGACTTTCCAGCTGGCGTCTTCGCGAATGTGCTTGGTCTCAGCCAGGAAATCAGGTCGCTCGCCGGCGTCCAATCGCTTGGCGCGCTCAACACGGGCGGCAAGCAATTGTTGGCGGCGCGGCTCAAAAGCGCGATGCAGTTTGGCGACTAGATTCATCGCCTCGGGTGTGAGGATCGCCGCGAACTCGGGCGAGATGGGGGCGTTGATTTGAATGCCAGCGGCGTAGTTGGGTGCGGTCATGATCGGTTTGCAGTTGGATGAAGGTAGAGGCGCCGCGCGATGGGCGCCGCGCTGAGCATTTGAGTGGTCTGGTATGCGTGCAAGAACCACGCCGATGGGCGCGTTTATCTTGACGATGTGCAGAGCGCTTTTGGCAACTCCGATTTCACGATCAGCTGCTGAATTCAGCCTGACGGTTAAACGAAATGTAACGTTTTGGAATCTAATTCCACGCTATGAAAACCCTAGAAACGAAACTTTCCAATTCGGCGACAAGCGTAGCGTCTTTAGCTGTGAACGCCACAGGAAACATGGCGTTTGAAGTATTCATTCGATCCGTCAAAATACGTCACAAAATCATCGCAGGCCATATTTCATATGGCGTTCAGCGATAAAGCCATTAACTTGGCTTTGAAACCACCACTTTTGACAAGCCCAACAAGTTGGCGCGCTCCAACGACACCACCTTCAACGGTGTTTGCACAATATGCTCGTCGTACGAAAACGAAGATCGAAAGCCGATCTTGGCAGCCACGGGCGCGGCGATCTTTTCAAGCGCTGCCCATGTTTTGGAGCCGCTGAAATGATTGGCGATGATGATGTGACCGTCGGGCTTGCACACGCGAATGGCCTCGTCAATCAGGGCGCGCGGTCGCGGCGTGACCGACAAAATGTAGGGCAGCACCACGCAATCAAAGCTCGCGGTGTCAAAGCTCAGCTTCTCGCAATCATCAAGCTGCACGCTGGTGCGCGAGAGATTGTGTTTAGCAATTCTTTGCCGAGCCAGCGCGAGCATATCGTCTGAAATATCAACGCCGATGACTTCGGTGTCACTCGGATACTTGGGCAGCAGCAATCCGGTGCCAACGCCCATTTCCAGCAAGCGCGCGGGTTTCAGCGTGTTGACATGAGCCAGGAGCTTGCGCCGGCCGTCTTCGAGCACCGCGCCAAAGACAGCGTCGTACACGCCCGCCCAGCGTCGATAGCTGGTTTTGACGTCGTTGATAGAAACGTCTGTCTCAGTGCTTAGGGCAGTAAGTTGAGCGTCAGGCGCTTTCGCGCGTTGTTCGAGGGAGCTATGTTGGGGATTCATTCAACCGGTTTCACGCGATAGGTGGCGCGCGCTTTGTTTTTTGATTTTAAGGCCTTGGCGAAGCCACGTTGAAATTAGATTCGCGCGGCGATCTCTGACACGAGCGCTCTGGCTAACGCGAGCTTTCCCATTCGTGGCAGTCGTTTGGCGCCATCGGCACCGCGCTCGTCGATGACGGTCACTTCGTTGTCATCAGCGCCGAAGGTACTTTGCGCGTGATTGGCGATTAACAGCGGAATGCCTTTGCGGGCGCGTTTTTCTGCGCCGTATTGCTCAACGTTTTCGCTCTCTGCCGCGAAGCCGACGCAAAACGGCGTGCTGCCGTCTGCACGTTTGAATTTAGCGATTTTGGCGAGGATATCGACCGTGGGTTCGAGGTGGATTTCGAGCCCCGCATCGCGCTTTTTGATTTTTTGCTCGGCGCTATTTTGTGGGCGGTAATCGGCCACCGCTGCAACCGCAATGAAGATATCAGCGCGCTCGATGTGCGATTCGACCGCTGCGAGCATTTGGCCGGCGCTGGTGACATTGCTTCGGGTCACGTTAAACGGCGTGGCTAAATGCGTGGGGCCGCTGACCAATGTGACCGTAGCGCCGGCATCGGCACAGGCTTGCGCTAGGGCATAGCCCATTTTTCCGCTGGATAAATTGGTGATCACACGCACCGGATCGATTGCTTCTTGTGTGGGGCCGGCGGTAATCAAAACGCGTTTTCCGGCGAGGGTCTTGGGCTGCGCCCACGCGTCGAGCGCCGAGACAATTTCCCACGGCTCCAACATGCGGCCATCACCGATTTCGCCGCAGGCCTGGTCACCGTTCCCGGGGCCGATGATGTGAACGCCGTCCGCCCGCAGCTGTGCCACGTTGCGCTGTGTGGCGGGGTTCTCCCACATCTGCAAATTCATTGCAGGCGCGACGATCAATGGAATCGTTCGCGCCAGCACTGTCGTGGTGAGCAAGTCGTCACTTCGGCCATGTACCAAGCGGGCTAGGAAATCTGCGGATGCAGGCGCGATCAGCATCACATCGTTGGTGCGCGTTGCATCAATGTGCGCCATGCCGTTGTCGGGGCGCTTGTCCCACAGATCGGTGAACACGGGCTTGCCCGAGAGCGCTTGAAAGGTTGCCGTACCCACAAACTGCGTGGCTGATTCGGTCATCATGACCGACACCTCACGGCCCGATTTGATTAGCAGCCGGGTCAATTCGGCGGATTTATACGCCGCGATTCCGCCGGTAACGCCGAGCAACACGCGCGCCGTGGGTTTGATGTGTGTGTCCATGGGGAAAGTTTAGCGAGTTTGCTGCGCCTTGCCTGCGGGGGGGGCGGACTGTGGTGGCTTGGGTGCGTCCGGTGGCAATCTTCGCGACCGCACCCTCACCCCGGCCCTTGTATGCTGAATTTCATTCGATATGAAGCATCAGTAGTGTCCGGTTAAAAATTGAACAAATTCAACTGCTTAGCGCTGAGCGGTGTTTCCTGGAT
>READ01000045.1 GCA_004293675.1 Betaproteobacteria bacterium | reverse complement strand
GCGCGCTCACCAAGGCGGGATTGCTGAGCGCAAGATGATGATTGACCCAACTCACAGCCTATCAATCGTCAAACAGGCCGCGGCCGTCGGCATTAGCCGCGCCTCGGTCTATTACGTCCCGCGCCCGATCAGCGCGGCGGATTTAGCGCTCATGCGGCGCATTGATGAGCTGCATCTACAGCACCCGTTTATGGGTGCGCGGCAATTGAAGCGTGAGCTGGCCAAAGCGGGTATCGATGTCGGCCGCTGCCACATCAGAACGCTCATGCAGCGGCTCGACATTGCCGCGCAATGCCCGCAACCCGGCACCAGCCAACCCGCGCCAGGACACAAGATCTACCCGTATCTGCTGCGCGGTGTGGACAGAAGTGGCTCAACAAATTCAGACAACGGAATAAGCGAAACTTCAGGGCAACAAGCGTAGCGTTGAAAGCGCTCGCGAACTGGAGTGTTTATGTTGAGGGAGAAGTCATCCGTTGCCGAGCGCCAGCTTAGGAAATTGAGCGCCGAATTCAAAGCGAAGGCGGCGTTGGCCGCGCTTCGACAGGACAAGACCCTGGCGAAGCTCTGTGCCGAGTTTCAGGTCCACAGCACGCAGATCACTGAATGGAAGCGACTGCGCGTTGAGCGCGCCGCGGTGGCCTTTGTAGGCGGTGCTGGGGCGGATATCCAACCTGCCGTTGATATGTGGTTCCGCTGCACGCAAAGACCTGTCCTGAGCCTGTCGAAGCGGGTTGACGAGCTCACCCTGGAGACGACCCCGGCCTTCGCTGTGGCAAGCTTTTTAGAACGCGCGCTCACCAAGGCGGGGTTGCTGAGCGCAAGAGGATGATCGACCCTAATCACCGCCTATCAATCGTTAAACTGGCCGAGGCCGTGGGCATCAGCCGTGCCTCGGTCTACTACGTCGCGCGCCCGATCAGTGCGGCGACTTTGCGCTCGTGTGCCGCCGAGGCTCCCACAAGCTCAGCCCGAGCGGAACCACATGGGAAATCGGCGGAAAATCGGGAAATGGTAAACCAGGGCCAGACTCGAATTGACCTAACCCATTGATTTAAAGGCTAAATTGTCGCGACGCGTAGCCGCCGCCTCATTCGGTCCTCGGAATAAACAGCCTTTTCAACCAATGCCATATTAAATATGGCTTACAAGCAATTTTTGTTGCTTTTTGAATTATCCTGTAAATCAACGGTAATCCTTTTTTGTATGGCGTTTAAGCTAGTGGCTGTTGTCATATTTCGTCAAGTGTCGGGTTTTCCGGTGATTTTTCGTTTCTACGTGTGTACCTCTCATTCAAAGGAACACCGTTATGAAACCTAACCGTTTTTTTCGCGCCGAGTCTCTGCGGCGTCCGAACTTCTTCCCGCCCGCGGCTGTGACTGCATCACGCGCGTTACTGCTGTTGAGTTCGCTGTGCGTAGCCGCTTCGCCGGCCGCTTCGCCGGGCGAGGGCTTTTGCTTCACTGTTGCGCCCAGCAGTGAGCTGATTTCGTGCGAGTACGCTCAGGACGAGGGCGCAACGCTGCGAGCAGTTCCCGAAATTGCGGCTAACAAAAGGACGCGATCTGGAAAGTATCTTTTCGCATCGGACGCGCATGCGTTCGTTAGCTCGCGTGACGTTCTATTTATTGATGTGCGCACTCGAGGCGAATTTAGCTTCGTCGGCGTTGCAGAAGGCGTTCAGGCGCATGTGCCGTTTGTCGATATGACCGAGGCGTCGCAGTGGGAGCCTAAGAGCGGGCGTTACGCAGTGAGTGGAAATCTCCGGTTTGTCCAGGAAATCGCTAAATATGTCCACAGTCGTGATCTTGGTCGCGACGCCAAGATCGTCCTCATCTGCCGCTCTGGCGACCGGAGTGCGAGCGCGGCCGACGCGCTCGCCGACGCCGGGTATCGCAACGTTTACTCGGTTGTCGACGGCTTCGAGGGTGATCTCTCTGCAGCCGGTCGACGCGACGTCAACGGCTGGAAGAACGCGGGTCTGCCATGGAGCTACCGCGCCCAAATCGGTCAGTTTGCCGTTCGGAAGTAGGCGGTGTTTCCAGGTTGTCCGGAAACACAAAGAAAACTCCACATCGAAATCGGGGGCGGTTCACTTGCTTAACGGAGCGAACACAAGAGGCCAGCTCAAAACGGCCCGTCTTACGCGAGGCCACCACGATTTCGAAACCGCATTCGTACGCTGCCGCTGCCTATCTGGGAACAGCGCGATCCGAGTTCCGGTTAGGTGCAGAGTATGAATCTGACTAAAGGCTCATCATCGGATTGCCTTGTGAAATAGGGCTTACGATTCACAAACGCACTTTCCAGTACGAAGTGCGACAAGCAAACCGACGGATTTATTGGCGCTTGCCCTTGACGCGCCCAAATTCGCGAACCATCCTTCAATATGGCAATAAAGCAGCTCCCAACGATGGTGTCGCACTTCGTGCTGGAAACCGCCAAAACAATGTTTTCATAAGTAACTATAAACACGTTAAACGCCATACTTTATATGGCGTTCGACAATAAAGCCGTTCAAGCCTCAAACAAACCCCAGATTCTTCACGCCAAACGCATCAATATTGGGCACCGCTTGCGACAGTTGCGTGCCCGGCACACCGAACCATGACGCGAGCGTTGCGACGTATTGATCGACGGAGGTCGTCGGTAGCCAGCGACCTTCGGTGCTGACATCATCCGCGCCGCCGATGGCGAGCGATGGGAATTGGCCGTAGAGTGAGCCGCCCTTGACTGCGCCGCCCATGATGAGCTGATGATTGCCCCAAGCGTGATCCGAGCCGCCCCCTGAAGCGGGCAGAAAGGTGCGACCGAAATCAGACATGGTGAAGGTCGTGACGTTGTTGGCCACACCCAGCGCGGCGGTGGCGTCGTAGAACGATTTGAGCGCGTTATCGAGGTTGGTGAGCAGCGCGGCTTGCGTGGCGAGTTGGTTGGCGTGGGTGTCGAATCCGCCGAGTGAGACGAAGAAGATTTGTCGCTTCACGCCAAAGGTGCCACGTGCGGCGATGAGCTTGGCGACTTGCTGCAACTGTTGCGCGAGCGAATTTCCCGTGGTGCTAAACAATGATTCAACGGTCGGATTGCTGGTGGTGATGACTGGATTGACGATGCCCGATAGGCTGATGGCGTTGCTGAGTCCATCGGCTGTTTCGCCGACCAGCGCGTGTTCTTTGCCCTGCCCGAGCAGGCTCATCAGGGCTTGCGTGCGGGCGATGCCCACGGCGTCGGTCGCGTTGGCGCCAGTGAGCGTAAAGCTGCCGCTGGAGGGGACGGCCAATGGCGATGTAGCGGCACCTTGATTAAACAAATGAGTACCCGCGAGTGATGTGATCACCGGCATGCTGCTGCCCGCGTTGCTCGCTGCCATCACGTCGGCAGTTCGACCGCCGATGCCGTAGCGCGCCACTTCGTCTGAGATCGCCGATTGCCACTGCGCTTGCTGATCAGCGTGTGAAAAGAGCTGAAATGGACGATCCGTATTGGCTTGATACTGCGCCTTGGTCATCGGCGAATTGAGCGGCCCGACGTTGGCGAGCACTGCGAGTTGTCCGGACGTAAACAGCGGATGCACTTTGGTGAGCGACGGGTGAAAACCAAACACACGCGAGTTGGCGCGGGGTTGAAATTGCTTGAGTTCCGATTGTGCAATGTTGATTCCACTGGCCACGCTGCGCGCCTTGGCGTACTCGGCGTAGCCCGCGGTATCAGCACCAATGATCATGTTGTTGCCGTCGTTCCCGCCAAAGAGAAACACGCACACAAGCGCTTTGTAATCGTTGGGCGCGGCTTGCGCCAACGCATCGTTCACGCCAAAACGAGTCAGTGATGCCAGCGCGGTGCTTGCGGTGAGGCCTTGCAACAGGTGACGACGAGTGTGATTCATCATGATGTGGCTCCTTAGCGCAAGACTTGGGTTTCGGGGGACACGGACGACAAATACAGCGCCGTTTTCACTCGGGTCGCGGTGTCGCTCGTGGCGATGGCGTCGATGGCGGTTTGTATGATGGCACGCGTGGCCGAGCTCATGCGTCCTGCAAACAGCACATCGTTGACTCGATCGAGGAGTGCGGCGCTATTTGCAGCTACGCTGCTGTAGTGGCTCAAATCAAACTGTGTGCCCGTCGCGCCGAACACGGTTTGATCGATACCGATGGCGCTAAACAGAATGTTGTAGGCAACGTTGGCGCGGTTGATCGCCGAACTCGTGTTGTAAATTGCAAATTCGGGCGACGTCACTGCGCTCTTGGTGAGCGTGTAATCGGGCGGGTGATAGTTAAACACGGATGGCGAATAGAAAACCGTTTGTCCTGAACCGCTGGGTGTGGTGCGGAAGTACACGCCATCAGACGTGGCATTCATCGCGCGGGCAAGGCGTGTGATCGCCAACACCGGTTCGCTCAAATGTCCGTAGCTGGGTGCCCACTTGGCGGCACCGCGTGCTTCGGTATCTAGCAAAATCGCGCGAACCACGGCTTTCATATCGCCGCGAACGCCGCTGCCGTTGTTTTGAAACACCCGCGCGACACGATCAACGTAGGACGGCGAAGGCTCACCGCTCACGAGTTGCTGAATCAAAAACTTTGAAACAAACGGTGCCGTGTTGGCATGAGTAAACACCAGATCGAGCGCGCGATCCATGCGCTGTTTTTGTGTCAGAGTGCTGGAGACCGTACCGCCCAACAGCGTGCGGGTAGCGAAGTCGTGCTGTGCGCTGCGCTCCTCCATGGTGCCTTTGGTGTTTGCCGCGCGGTTGAGAGTACCTGGGTTGTTGCCGGGCACGGTGGGGTAAGTCCAACCGGTAAAGATGTGAGCGAGATCTTCGACTTCCTCTTGGCTGTAGCTGTCGATAGGCAAGCCTTTGCTGTCTCGTTTTAACGTGCCATCGTTATTGAGCTGATAGAGCCCGAGTGAGAAGAGCTGCAGCAATTCACGCGCGTAGTTTTCGTTAGGCACGATGCCGCTGGCAGCGTCGGGCTTGAGGTTGTTAACCATGTCGAGCATGCGACCCATCGCCGGGTGCAGCGTGACTTTTGACAGCAGCGTGCGGAAATTGCCGGTCGCGTTATCGCGGAGCATTTGTTGGTAATCAGTCATGCCGTAGGTCATGCCGACTTCCGCGCCGTTGACCACGAAAAATTGTGACCATGCCCAGGCGACACGCTGTTTGAGCTGATCAGGATTGTTGATCGCATGTTGGAAAAACTCGCGCTGCAGTTGAAACAGGCCGTAGTTATCGCGCTGGCAATAACTGGTGGCGGTGAGCGGCGGTGTGGTGTTGTTAACGCAGGTATCGGGGCGGGTCAACGGCATCCAATCGCGCGCTGTGTAGCGCGACGGTGTGGCGCTCAGTTGTTCGTCAACCCAAGCGGCGGTGCCACGCGCTACCACCGCGTCAATGTCGCTCGGACGGGCACCGAAGCTTGCTTGAAACAACAAACGCGACGCATCTGCACGTTTCTCGCCCGAGGAAGTCGGCAAACACATCGCCAAGCCTTCGAGCGCGTAGCCTTTGGCTGCATAGCTCTGGTAGAACGTGAAGTCGGTGAAGTAGCGGTGATTAGCTGGCCCGTTGGCGGCGATAGCGCCGTTGTTAAATGTTCGATACAGACCCACGGTGTCGCTCGGGCACACGCCGTTAACGGGTGCAGTGGCGTGCCAAGCAACGCCCTCGTTCACGAAGTCGCGAGAGCTGGCCAATAGCGCACACTCACTGGCGTTGACGCTGAAAAAATGCGACACCACACCTGGATGAAAGAAGCGGCACACCGGCAGCGCGCCGGATTGCGTGTTGGCGGCGGGTGTGAATGTGACTCCGGTGCGCGACCAACCGGCGGTTTTTGCGGCGTCCAATTGCGCCCATTCGGTGGGATTGGCGCTCAGATAAAATTTGTTGTACGGCGCTAGGTAGAACTCAACAATCGTCGAGTTCGCAGCGGCCGCTTGGGCGTGTGCCGTTGCGCTCAGCGCGAAATAGCTCAGAGCGGTTAGCGTTACGAGAGCTAGCTTTCGAATGGCGGTGTTTGCGTTCATGCGATGTTTCTCCTTGATCCCCGGAGTTTTGATTTGTCGTGACTATCTCGCAATTCGCGCTCGTCGTGGAATCGCAAACGTAACAAAGCATTACCGCCCGTTGGCAAGGGCGCGCGCGCGCAGCAAATCAGCCCAAGCGGCGGCTTTAAGTTGGGGTTTTTCGAGGAGCTCAGTCGGATGCGCGACCGTGGCCCCTTTGGCACCCGCGAAATGAAGAGCCGTATCTTCCGATTGGCTACTTTCACTATCTGACGCGCTCATCAATTGCGCTGTGGCGCTGCCCAGCGCCACGATGACAGCGGGTTGCGTCAGTGCAATTTGCCGATTGAGAATCGGTGCGCACGCCAAAATTTCGTCGCGATGGGGCATGCGATTCCCCGGTGGTTGACACTTCACAAGATGCGTGATGTACGCACTTTTCTTTCGCGACACGCCGACCGCAGCGAGCATTGCATCGAGAAGCACTCCGGCGGGTCCCACGAACGATTGGCCGCTGCGATCTTCGGCATCGGTGGGTGCTGCGGCAACGACGAACCAGCGCGGTTGAGCGTCGGTGAGGGGTTCGAGCGAGCCTGCACCCACGACCGCTTTGCCGCGGGCGTGGCAGAGTCCGCACGCGCGGCAGTTTGATATTTCGGTGGCTAGCGCCTGCGCGCTGAGTGCTGCGATGCGAGCGTGACGTGATTCGCTGGATTCACTGTTTGTTCGCTCGCTTGCCACTGCGGGTGGTGAGTCATTGGCCTCACGTTGCACGGGTTCGATATCCACCGTTGCCGCGGTCAGCCGATCGCGCCGCACCCATTGCGGCGTAATACCCATTTCACGGAGTAATAGTTCGCGCGTGTTCATGATCGCAGCGCTAAGCTCATCAACAACGCGTCTTCGCGCGATTGCCCAGCTACGCCGCTGGGGTAGTAATTTTTTCGTACGCCTGTGAGCGCAAACTTTCGAGCCTCGTAAAAAGCGATGGCCGCGGCGTTGCTGCGTCGCACTTCAAGATGCAGTGGTGACCGATCAATCAACGACAAGCGCTGCACAGCCTCGGCGAGCAGCATCGACGCACAACCGCTGCGCCGCGATGACGGATTGACAGCGATTAGTAGCAGCTCGGCATCATCAACCAAGACCTGAACGATAGCAAAGCCCACGATGCACTGCGCCTCGCGCGCCACAAGGCACAGGTAGCCCGAGGCAAACGCCTCACGAAAACTCGATTCGCTCCACGGATGCGGATTGCTTTGCCTTTCGATGTCGAGCACGAATGGGATATCGTCCTCGCGCATCAACGTTATTTCCGCGCTGCAAAAGACGAGTTCGTTCAACATGTGACAGCGACGGCTGAGTTCAATTTGCTGGCGGCGCGCTCAACTTCGGTTTGAGCGACGTTGTTTCTAACGTAGAGCGGTTCTGCCAGGAGCGGATCGACGAGCGCGGCTTCGCCCAACTGCAAGCAGAGCATAGCCACACCCTGCGCCCAGATCGGGATGAGCGACGTGTCATCGATGATGCGTTGATTCATTACATCGTTGTCGATGAGCTTTGCGCCCGATCCGGTGGCAAAGCGGGCTTGCGCTGGGCCTGTTGCTCCGCCAAAGGTGGACTTCGCCTCCGCGATAGATATCAACCGAGTCGCGATTAACGGTCGTACACGCGTGTCGTCATCCGTTGTAAAACGCGCAGCGTAGAGCTCACCCATACGAGCGTCAAGCAACACATCGAGCTGTGTGGCCTCGGGAGCAAGTGTTTGCGCCAGCAGCGCTAAGGCGTGCAGCCCATCGACAGCGTACAGCGGCTTTTCATGCGCATAGGCCAGCGCTTGCGCAGTGGCACACGCAGTGCGCACGCCAGTGAATGCACCAGGCCCCGCGCCAAAGGCAATGGCATCAACTTGAGGGAGTGTTAGCGCGGCGCGCTGGAGCACCCGATCAATGGCGGGAAGCAGCCAATCGGAACACTTTGAGCCCGGTGGGCTGGCCTCCGAAATTGCTTCGGTGTTTCCGTCGCAGAAAAATAGGCACACCGAACCCTGCTCGGATGAGGTTTCTATGGCTAAAAGGCTGCCGATTGAGGTGCTGGGGGACTCGTGATTCACCGATTCATTTTAGGCGGGGTAGCCTGACGGTCCAGCGAGCGCGCCACAGAAACTAAAATCGTGTGTTGTCCTTCAAAAAAGTTAGTCACCCATGCCGCTCTACACCATTGAATCCGTCGATCACGAAGGGCAGGGCATCGCTCGAAACGCTGAAGGCAAAACGGTGTTCGTTGAGGGCGCGCTCGGCGGTGAAACCGTTGAGGCGCGAATCACGCGCAGCAAACCGAGCTATGACAAGGCCGTGACTGAATCGGTGGTGAAACCCAGCGTTGATCGCGTGACACCGCGCTGCCCGCACTTTGGTGTGTGTGGTGGCTGCAGCATGCAGCACCTTGATGCGCGTGCACAGGTCGCCGCCAAGCAGCGTGTGCTCGAAGACAATCTCTCGCGCATCGGAAACGTTACGCCCGGACTCGTGTTTCCTGCAATCGAAGGAACGCACTGGGGCTATCGCACTCGTGCGCGAATCTCAGTGCGACACGTGGCCAAAAAGGGCGGTGTGCTCGTGGGCTTCCACGAGAAGCGCTCAAGTTACGTCGCGGACATGAAAGAGTGTCACGTGCTGCCTAAAGCGGTGTCTGATTTGTTGGTGCCGCTTCGCGAGTTGATTGGCTCGATGGCGCTCCGAGATCGTGCGCCGCAAATCGAATATGCGCAGGGCGACGGCGTGCCGATGTTGGTGCTGCGAAATCTCGAACCCGTCTGTGATGCTGACATGGCGCTTTTACGGGCGTTTGCCGCGACGCATCAGGTGCAGTGGTACTTGCAGCCCAAGGGCCCAGAAACCGCAGCGCCGCTGCCCGGCGAGGCGCATACGCTGGGCTACCAATTAGAGGAATTTGGTCTGCGCTATCGCTTTCAGCCCACTGAATTTACGCAAGTCAATCAGCACATCAACGCGATGCTCGTTCGGCGTGCAATTCGGTGGCTTGATGTGCAGCCAACGGATCGTGTGGGCGACTTTTTTTGCGGGTTAGGTAACTTCACCCTTCCAATTGCGCAGCGCGCAGCGTTTACCTACGGTATCGAGGGTTCGGCACCGCTCATCCAGCGTGCTCGCGACAACGCCGCTGACAACGGTTTGACCGGGAAAGCGGAGTTCGCGGTGGCCAATTTGTTCACCATTGACGAGGGTTGGCTCGCCTCACTTCCAAGGCTCAACAAATGGCTGGTTGATCCCCCGCGCGACGGTGCGTTAGAGCTGGTGAAATCGTTACCAAATGCCGATTCGGTAAGTGGCGCAGCGCTTCGTCCGGAGCGCATTGTCTACGTGAGCTGCAACCCCGCAACGCTCGCCCGTGATGCGTCGATTCTTGTGCATGAAAAGGGCTATCGCCTGCTCGGAGCGGGTGTCGCCAACATGTTTCCGCACACCGCGCATGTGGAATCGCTGGCGGTGTTTGACCGCCTGTAGCGCGGCTCGGAACCTAGGTTCCGCTGCTGAATTTGCGAGATCGTAGAGCGCGTGCAGCGTGAAAACTTCGCGTTCAGCGGGCGCATATCGGCGGCGAATTTTCAGCCAATTTTGGTGCCCGTTTTCAAAATGACCGGCTGCGCCAACGCCTTGTTTTAAGCGCTTTTCGAAACGATAGGCAAAAAAAAGCCGGGGTTTTGCCCCGGCCTCAAATTGCTGTTGATTCTAACTAAAGCCACCACAAGATCTAGAGCAGTCGGGGGACTCCCAAACGCCATAAATCCTGAATTGACGAAACGATTATAGCCACAGCTTTTTGTGTCCAAAAAGCCCATTCGTCTGCAAAACCGGCCGCAATGCCGGCTGTTGCACACCAGTCACAACACCGTCGTTGAATTGCGACAGGTCACAGACTGGTTTATAGCTATAGCCATACATGCCTTATAAAGTAAGGGCTTTGCGTTAATGAGACTACTTATTGAAAACAAATTAAATCAGTAATAATGCGACGTTTTTTATGGCAATTCATCAGTAAGTTGCCTGGTTACGAACGCCACATCGCCCGTGCGCACGTTTTTTGCATGGCATCAAACCATTCTCACTTCAAACGCCCATCGGCGTACCTCGCGGTTGCAAATTCTTCTCCTCCATGACTCCGAGCACGACATCGCCCGTCTTGAGGCGGTGCTTTTGGAAAGCGGGCACTACCTGTGCAGCGTTTGCGCCAACGCGCGCACCTTGGCCAAGGAAGTCGAGCGCCACCGTCCCGATTTGTTGCTGATTGCGACCGACGACCCGTCGCGCGATATGGTCGAACAAATTTGTGTCCAATCGCAGTTTCGCGAACGTCCGATCGTGATGCTCACCGAATCCGATGACCCACAAGCCATGCGAGCTGCGGTGAGCGCGGGCGTGGCTGCCTATGTGGTCGCCGGTTTCAAGCCGGAGCGGATGAGTGCGGTGCTAGACGTAGCGCTCCTGCGCTTCAATCACGAGCGCGAACAGTTCGCGTCAATCGCGGCCGCCGAACGGCGCGAAGCTGAGCAAGCGACCATCGGCAAAGCCAAAGCGTGGCTTCGGCGGCAGGGGCTGAGCGAAAACGAAGCCTACGCGCAGCTCCGTGCGACGGCGATGCGCGAGCGTTGCACGATTGCCGAGGTCGCCCAGCGCGTCGTCGGTGCATAGCGCGTCGAGCGCGAGCAGTTTTGGTGCATTGCAACATACTTGAATGGGTTCAGGCGCTCGATTGAGGCGCGCGGCGCGGCCCAGGCTGTAACCGACCAAGTCCTCAACGCCCTTCGACGCACCAAGGCCCATCGTGCCGTCTGCAACGATTCTGACCCATAAATAGCACGATGCCCCAGGTAACGGACTGGCGTCGGTCGCTTGCCTAGTCTTGCGATCGGGGTCAGCCACTAAAAACACTTTCTTTGACGCAGATTTGCGCGAATTTAACGCAGATGGCCGCAGATTTCTGTGTGCGGGCCCGGGCCGAGAGACCCGGATCCCCGATGACTTTTGCGCGCGGCAACACCGTGGCGCGCGCAAAGAATCTGCGTCAATCCGTGTCAAATCCGCGCAAATCTGCGTCAAAAAACAGACTTCATGCACCCAGCTCTGGTAGCTTGAAGTCTTTGCGCGCCGCTCCAACGTGTTCCCCCAAATCGTTGCGCCAATCAGGTTCGCAAATGAGACGGTCTACCAGGCAATGGCAACACCGAATAGAGCATCAAATCTATCCAATGCAATGTGCTGGCACGGGATTCGCTTAATGAGTTTTAACCGCTGTCAATGGCGACGGTGGTGGTCTCTCCAGACGTAACTTGCTTCCTCCTTCGAGCGCCGGGGCTCGTGATCGAAAACGATCGCGAGCCCCTTTTTCTTTTCAGGTGATCTATGAGTACCATTCGAAACACAAATTCGCTAAACGTCCCGACCGTGGTTGGCTCCACGCAGGTGCCATCACAGACGCGGCGCGCGCTCGTCAAGGTCGCAGCCGGTGCCAGCGTCATGTCGCTCGTGTCGCCCCTCGTGCGCCAGGGCGCATGGGCGCAGGGCTCCGACGCACCCGAGAAAAAGGAAGTCAAGATTGGCTTTATTCCACTCACGGATTGCGCGAGCGTGGTGATGGCTTCAATTTTGAAGCTCGACGAAAAGTACGGCATCAAAATTGTGCTGTCCAAAGAGTCATCGTGGGCTTCGGTGCGTGACAAGCTAGTCAACGGCGAGCTCGATGCGGCGCACGTTCTTTACGGTTTGGTCTACGGGGTGCACCTCGGTATCGGCGGGCCGAAAAAAGACATGGCCGTGCTGATGACCCTCAACAACAACGGGCAAGGCATCACGCTGTCTAACCAACTCAAGGACAAGGGCGTGACCAACGGCGAGCAGCTCGCCGCCCTGATGAAAAAAGAGAAACGCGAATACACCTTCGCGCAGACGTTCCCCACTGGCACGCATGCGATGTGGCTCTACTACTGGCTGGCCTCGCACGGTATCAATCCCATGTCTGATGCAAAGGTCATCACCGTACCGCCCCCGCAAATGGTGGCCAATATGCGCGTTGGAAATATGGACGGCTACTGCGTGGGTGAGCCTTGGAACGCGCGCGCTATTTTCGACAAGATTGGATTTAGCGCCGCCACTACGCAAGACATTTGGGTCGATCATCCTGAAAAGGTGCTCGGCACCACCGATGAGTGGACAAAGAAAAATCCAAACACCGCGCGCGCTTTGGTTGCGGCGATCATCGAAGCTTCACGTTTCATCGATCAAGAGGTCGACAAGAAAAAGACCGCCACGATTTTGGCCGATAAAGCCCACGTTAACACCACGATGGAAGTGATCGAAGATCGTTGGGAAGGCAACTACGAAAACGGCCTTGGAAAGAAATGGAAAGACGCTAACGCCATGAAGTTCTATCGCGATGGCGCGGTCACCTTCCCGTATTTGTCCGACGGCATGTGGTTCTTGACGCAGCACAAACGCTGGGGATTGCTCAAAGATCACCCAGACTACTTGGGCGTAGCCAAAGCGATCAACAAGATTGACATTTACAAAAAGGGCGCGACCGCAGCAAAAGCGGCGATACCGAAGAGCGAAATGCGCTCCAGTAAGTTGATGGACGGCGTGGTGTGGGATGGCAGCAACCCCAGAGCTTACGCTGATAGCTTTAAGGTGAAGGCGTGAGCGCGAGCCTCACTATTGATGGAGCAGCCGCACCAAAATTAACAGGTGGCGAGGCGGTCAGTACATCTTCGGTGCATGATGCGGTGGCTAAGTCCGATGTGCTGTCTAGTGAGACAAAGCTCGCCGCCGCAGCCCGCGAGTCCGACATTGCTCAACGCACTCGTCGTCGTCGGGAATTGTTGAAGAGCTTCGTGCAGACCGCGTTTCCTGGGTTGATCGGTGTCTTGCTGTTTTTACTGCTGTGGCAAGGCATTTCAATTCTGTCGCCGCAGCTGCCGGGGCCCGCCAAGGTCTGGGACAGCGCCGTCAAGCTCTTCGCTGATCCGTTCTACTCAAAGTCGCCCAACGATCAAGGCATTGGGTGGAACGTGCTCTCGTCGTTGAAGCGTGTTGGTATTGGCTTCGGCTTAGCAGCGCTCGTGGGCATTCCGCTCGGCTTCATGCTCGGTCGTTTCGTCTTTCTCAATCGGATGGCTGAACCCATCATTAGCCTCTTGCGACCTGTCTCACCATTGGCTTGGTTGCCCATTGGCTTGATGGTCTTCAAGGCAGCTAATCCCGCAGCGATCTGGGTGATTTTCATTTGCTCGATTTGGCCCATGATTATTAATACGGCCGTCGGCGTGCAGCGTATTCCGCAGGACTACCTGAACGTCGCGCGGGTGCTCAATCTGTCGGAGTGGAAGATCTTCACCAAGATATTGTTTCCGGCCGTGTTGCCCTACATGCTCACTGGCGTGCGGCTCTCCATTGGGGTGGCGTGGCTCGTGATCGTGGCGGCAGAAATGCTCACCGGAGGCGTCGGTATTGGCTTCTGGCTGTGGGATGAATGGAACAACTTGAATATGGAGCACATCATCATCGCGATCTTTGTGATCGGGATTGTGGGCTTGCTACTTGAAAGCGCGTTGATTTGGATCGCAAAGCGGTTTCAGTTCGATTGACGAAGCGCTTGCTCCCTCCCCTTCAAGGGGAGGGCGGGGTGGGGATGGGTTTCGTTTGATGTACAGAAACCCATCCCCCTCCTAGCCTCCCCTCTTTCGACAAGCTCAGGACAGGCTTGAAGGGGGAGGTACAGAACGCCGCACCGCGCGCGACTTTTTTTGAACACATCACTAAAAAATCAGGTCACCACGATGAATCACAATTTCCATCTCGTCGTTGACAATGTCGACAAACGCTTTGACACGAAGCAAGGCGAATTCATCGCCATTCGCGATATCAATTTACGGGTCAGTCGCGGCGAGTTTGTCGCACTCATTGGACACTCCGGTTGCGGCAAATCGACGCTGCTCAACCTGATCGCGGGACTCACAACGCCCAGCGACGGCGTTTTAATTTGCGCAGGGCGCGAAATTTCCGGACCTGGACCCGATCGGGGGGTAGTGTTTCAAAACCACTCGCTACTGCCTTGGCTCACCTGTTTTCAAAATGTGTTCTTGGCGGTGGAGCGAGTGTTTGGCGGCAAAGAGAGTAAATCGCAGTTAAACGCTCGTACCGAGGCCGCACTCAACATGGTCGGTCTCTCGCACGCGATGCATAAGCATCCCAACGAAGTCTCGGGCGGCATGAAACAACGCGTGGGCATCGCTCGAGCGTTGTCGATTGAGCCCGCCGCATTGCTTCTTGATGAGCCCTTTGGTGCGCTAGATGCACTGACGCGGGCGCATTTGCAAGATGAGTTGCTGCGAATCGTCGCCGAGACGAAATCGACGGTCGTGATGGTCACTCATGATGTGGACGAAGCGGTACTGTTATCAGATCGCATCGTGATGATGACCAACGGACCATCGGCAACCATCGGCGAAATATTGGATGTGAAGTTGGCGCGACCACGCGAACGCATTGCCTTAGCCGATGATCCGGAATATCACCACTATCGCAAAGCTGTCGTCGAGTTTTTGTACGCCAAACAAAAGCGGGCCGCGTAGCAATGTCGACGCCAGTAAAACAAAAACTCGTTGTTGTCGGAAACGGCATGGCCGGGATTCGAGCGGTCGAAGAGCTGCTAAAGATCGCGCCCGACAAATACGACATCACCGTGTTTGGTGCAGAGCCGCATCCCAACTACAACCGAATACTGCTCTCGCCGGTTCTCGCGGGCGAGCAAACAATCAAAGACATCGTTTTGAACGATTGGGATTGGTACAGCGACAACGGCATCAAGCTCGTCACCGGAAAACAGATCGTCGACATTCATCGTACACGCCGCGAAGTCAAAACGGACGATGGCGACGTCGTGACCTACGATCGGTTGCTGCTAGCGACTGGATCCAACCCTTTTATCTTGCCGATTGAAGGTAAGGCGCTGCCCGGCGTCATTTCGTACCGAGACATCGCCGATACTGAGGCAATGATTGATGCGGCCAAGCGCTACAAAAAGGCGGTGGTCATTGGCGGCGGCCTGCTGGGGCTGGAGGCAGCCAACGGTTTGAAGTTACGCGGAATGGACGTGACCGTCGTTCACGTCATGCCGTGGTTGATGGAGCGTCAACTCGATGAGCGCGCAGGCAAGCTCTTGCAGCAGTCGCTTGAAGCCAAGGGCATCGAATTTCGGATGCAAGCCAATACCGAAGCGCTGATCGCGGGGGAATCGGGCCGCGTTGCTGCACTTCGATTCAAGGGCGGCGAATCGATTCCAGCAGAGCTCGTCGTGATGGCAGTGGGGATTCGACCCAATGCCGCGCTCGCCGAAAAAGCGGGCCTACAAGTGAGCGCTCGACCCGGTGGGATCATTGTTAACGACACCATGCAAACGCTGACTGATCCTCGCATCTATGCAGTGGGTGAGTGCGTCAATCATCGCGGTACGGCCTACGGTTTAGTAGCGCCTCTGTTCGAAATGGCGAAGGTTTGCGCCAATCACTTAGCCGAGTACGGCATCGGTCGCTACACCGGATCGGTGACATCGACCAAGCTCAAGGTCACCGGCGTTGACCTATTCAGCGCAGGTAATTTTCAGGGCGGCGAAGGCACAGAGGACATTGTCCTTTCCGATCCGATGGGCGGCGTCTACAAACGTCTTGTCATCAAGGACGACAAGCTGATCGGCGCTTGTCTATATGGCGATACCGTTGATGGTAGCTGGTACTTCAAGCTCTTGCGCGAAGGAAAAAACGTAGCTGAAATCCGCGATCAATTGATGTTCGGCGAATCCAACATTGGTGATGTCGGACACGAGGGCAATACCAAAGCCGTGTCGATGAAAGACAGCGACGAAGTCTGCGGTTGCAATGGCGTGTGTAAAGGTGCGATCACCAAAGCGATTAAAGAGAAGGGTCTCTTTACGCTCGACGAGGTCAAGAAACACACCAAGGCCGCATCAAGCTGCGGCTCTTGCACTGGGCTTGTTGAGCAATTGCTGATGTTCACCGCGGGCGGCGACTACAGCGCCACACCCAAGATGAAACCGATGTGCGCGTGTACCGATCACACGCACCAAGACGCACGCGACGCGATCAAAGCACAGAAATTACTCTCTGTCCCCGATGTGATGAAGTATTTGGAATGGCGCACACCGAACGGTTGTTCGTCTTGCCGTCCCGCGTTGAACTACTACCTGCTGTCCACGTGGCCCAAGGAATACATCGACGACCCGCAGAGCCGCTACATCAATGAGCGGGCGCACGCCAATATTCAAAAGGACGGCACGTTTAGCGTCATCCCACGCATGTGGGGTGGTGAAACAACGGCCGACGAGTTGCGTCGGATTGCCAATGCCGTTGATAAATACAAGATTCCAACGGTGAAAGTTACGGGCGGTCAGCGCATTGATTTACTGGGTGTGAAAAAAGAAGACCTGCCCGCTGTTTGGGCGGATATTGGCATGCCTTCGGGGCATGCGTACGCCAAAGCCCTTCGCACCGTAAAAACTTGCGTGGGCAGCGAATGGTGTCGTTTTGGCACGCAAGATTCCACGCAAATGGGCAAGGATTTGGAGCGCGCGATGTGGCGCATGTACGCGCCGCACAAGGTCAAGTTTGCGGTAAGCGGCTGCCCTAGAAATTGCGCCGAAGCAGGAATTAAAGACGTTGGCGTCATCGGTGTGGACTCAGGTTGGGAGCTCTATGTCGCGGGCAACGGCGGCATCAAAACCGAAGTCGCGCAGTTTTTCGTGAAGGTAAAAACATCTGACGAAGTGCTCGAGTACACCGGCGCGTTTATGCAGCTCTACCGCGAAGAAGGTTGGTACTTGGAGCGTACAGTTCATTACGTGTCGCGCGTCGGCTTGGACTACGTGAAATCGAAAGTCATCGCCGATGCAGCAAACCGAAAGGCGCTCTGGGAGCGTTTGCAGTTTGCACTCGATGGCGAACCTGATCCTTGGTTTGATTTCGACAAAGCGCGTGTTGACACTCGGCAGTTCATCCCGATCAAACAGATTACGAATACAGCGGCTGACGCCGTTGCCGCGGAGTGAAGATGGGAGCGATTGAAACGCAAGTGACCTGGCAATACGTTTGCAAAGTCACCGAAATTCCTGTGCTGGGCGCACGCGTCATCGAGCGCAGCTCAGAGCAGGGCGGCAATGTTGCCGTGTTTCGCAATGACCGTGACGTGGTGTTTGCGTTGCTCGATAAGTGTCCGCACAAAGGCGGTCCGCTCTCGCAGGGCATCGTGTTTGGCGAGCGTGTGGCGTGCCCGCTGCACAATTGGACGATTGAATTGAAATCGGGAGAAGCAGTTGCACCCGATGTGGGTTGCGCGAAGCGTTTTCCGATCAGAGTTGATGCGAACGATGTTTACATCCAAATGTAGGAGCGGCTCGCCGCGAACGTCGCGCGTCAGAGCCACACCACACTTCGCGGCAAGCCGCTCCTACAATTCGTGATCGAGGTCAAAACAACCTGCCCCTATTGCGGTGTAGGCTGCGGTGTCATCGCGACGACTGACGGTCAATCCATTACCGCGGTTCGCGGTGACCCGGATCACCCGGCAAACTTCGGCCGCCTCTGTACAAAGGGCAGCACACTGCACCTGACGACAACGCCCTATGGTCGCGCGCTCTACCCCGAGCTGCGCCGCGATCGAAGTGCGCCCCGTCAACGAGCGAGCTGGGACGAAACGCTGGACTGTGTTGTCGAAAGGTTTGCGACCACGATTGCAGAGCATGGCCCCGACAGCGTAGGTTTCTACATCTCGGGACAATTGCTGACCGAGGACTACTACGTCTTCAACAAGCTCGCCAAAGGATTGATCGGCACCAACAACGTCGACACCAATTCACGGCTTTGCATGTCATCGGCCGTTGCGGGCTACAAGGCAACACTAGGTGCTGATGCGCCGCCCGCCTGTTACGAAGACATCGATCACGCCGAGTTGATCGTGATTGCGGGCAGTAATGCCGCCTGGGCGCATCCGATTTTGTACCGTCGATTGGAGGATGCGAAGGCGAAGAACCCGTCGCTGAAAGTGGTCTGCATTGATCCGCGCCGCACCGAAACTGCACGCGCTGCCGACGTTCACATTCCGATCTTGCCCGGCACCGATGTGGCGCTGTTTAACGCAGTGCTGCACTGGCTGATTTGGGAAGACGCAACGGCTACCGACTACATCGCCGCACACACACAAGGCTTTGCTGAGCTTCGAGCGAGCGTGCGCGAATGCTCGCCCGCTTGGGCAGCGCGTGTGTGTGGCGTTAACGAATCACACATCGTGGCGCTGGCTTCGATGTGGCGCGATTCAAAAGCAACGCTTTCGCTGTATTGCCAGGGGTTAAATCAAAGCGCTTGCGGCACGGATAAAAACGCGGCGCTCATTAACTTACACCTTGCCACGGCGCAGATCGGAAAGCCCGGCGCTGGGCCGTTTTCGTTAACGGGTCAACCCAATGCAATGGGCGGGCGCGAGGTCGGCGGTTTGGCGAACTTGTTGCCCGGCCATCGCGATGTGCTTAACGCCGCTCATCGTGCTGAAATCGAAGCGCTGTGGAACGTGCCCACTGGACGCATCGCCGCCGCGCCGGGAAAAACGGCCGTTGAAATGTTTGATGCGGTTCGTCGCCGCGAAATCAAAGTGCTGTGGATCGCCTGCACCAATCCCGCGCAGTCCATGCCCGATTTGCGAGCAGTGACAGAGAGCTTTGAAAACGCAGAGTGCGTGATCGTGCAGGAAGCGTTTCGTACGACCGAATCGGCGAAGTTAGCTGACGTGTTGTTGCCTGCTAGTACGTGGGGCGAAAAGCATGGCACGGTAACGAATTCTGAGCGACGAATTACCCGTGTAAACAGCGTGTTGCCGCCGCCGGGTGAAGCCAAGCACGACTGGGAAATCGTAGTGGAGTTCGCTCGTCGCTTAGAGGCGCGTCTTAGTTCCCCTCGCCCTGGGCCGGAGGGGCTAGGGGAGAGGGGGTTGAGTCGTGAGCCGAAGCCGTTCGGAGAGCCACCACCCTCTCCCCCACCCTCCCCCCCGGGGGGAGGGAGCCGGACGCTTTTCCCCTACGATTCACCTGAATCCATTTTCATCGAACACATCGAAACCACTCGCGGACGCGATCTCGATATCACGGGTTTAAGCTACGAAATGCTCGCGGAGAAAGGCCCGCAACAATGGCCTCTGCGTGAAGGCCAATCCGCTGGCAAGAAACGTCTCTACGAAGACGGAGTTTTCCCCACCGGCAGCGGCAGAGCAAACTTCAAAATAACACCGTACAAAGCCGTCGCCGAACCCGTTGATGCACGCTACCCGCTCGCACTCACCACCGGACGGTTACGCGATCAATGGCACGGTATGAGCCGCACGGGTCGTGTGCCCCAGCTCTACGGCCACGAGCCTGAGCCGATGCTCACGATGAACAGCAACGATGCGGCTCGACGCGGGCTGATCGCGGGTGAAATTGTGAGTGTGACGTCACGACGTGGCGCACTCAACATTCGCTTGGCGGTGAGTGACGATGTGCGCTCGGCGCAGTGCTATTTGCCGATGCACTGGGGGCGAATGTCTCTCGCGGGTGCGGGCTCTCATGGCATCAATGCTTTAACGAATTCGGCGTTTGATCCAACATCGAAACAACCTGAACTCAAACACGCCGCCGTTCGCGTTGAACGAGCGGATATGCCGTGGCAACTGGTCGCATTTGCCTATTGTGAGCCGCGTGATCCCGTCGCGCTTTGCGACGATCTGCGCGACGTTGCGGCTGAGCTGGCCTTTGCCAGCACCACGCTGATCGGTGCTGATCGTCCCGGCGTCTTGCTGCGACTGGCCGCAGCCGAATCACCGAATCGAAACACGTTGGCGCAGATTGATCGCGTGCTCGCTCTCACCGGCGACTCAACGCTGGCCTACGACGACGCTCGAAAGAAAATCAGTCGTCGCGTGCGCATCGAAGACGGTCGTTTGATGGGCGTGCGTCTCGCGGGCGATCTTGCCGCCGAGGCATGGATGCGCGAATTCTTTCTATCCGGTGCGTCGGTCATTGAGCTGCGCCAGCGCTTACTCGCCGGTAGCGCGAACCCACCGCAAGGCTTCAAACCCCGCGGCAAAGTGGTGTGCAATTGTTTCAACGTCAGCGAGCAAACCATTGTGGAATTTTGCGCGGCGAATCACGCCGATCCAGTGGGCAAACTGGTGTCGCTGCAGCGCGAGCTCAAATGCGGCACTAATTGCGGATCGTGTTTGCCAGAGCTGCGCACACTGGTGGGCAGCTCGGTCGCGGCTGCGTAGGTGCCTCTCGGCATTGAATCGCTATGATGGTCGGGCGTACGCTGTGCTAATCAGCTTATCAAATGAACGCCAGTTAAAAATTGACGTTAAGTCATTTAGAACGGTGCTTCGAAAAGCAATATTTTGACCTTAACCGCCTTATTTTATAGGGCGTTAAGCGAGAAAGACAATACGAACTTGCAATTTCATTCAGTTATTAAAGAAATCGGCCGCGGCGCACGCGGTGCGCGGGGGTTGTCTCCTGAGTTGGCCTACGAGAGTTTTGCTGCGCTGTTGCGCGGTGAGGTGAGTGATGTGCAGGTCGGCGCTTGGTGGCTGGCGATGCGGATCAAGGGTGAGAGTCCTGATGAGCTGAGCTCGTTTGAACGGGCGATGCACGATTCGCTGGCGTTTCGATTGGTGTCTGATCGTCCAGTGATCGTGCTGCCTTGCTACAACGGTGCGCGGCAGCTTCCCAATCTGACGCCGCTGTTGGCGTGGCTGTTGGCGCAGCGCGGTACGCGTGTCCTGCTGCATGGTGTTCGTAGCGATCCGTCGAGGGTCAGTACGTTTGAGTTGTTCGGTGCGCTCGGTTTGCCAACGGCCGAAACGCTTGAGACCGCACAGGCCGCGTTGACTGAAAGTGGATTGGCGTTTGTGCCCATCGATGCGCTGCATCCGCAGCTCGCCAGATTGCTGGCCAATCGCTGGCGCATCGGCGTTCGATCGACGGGGCACACCGTGGCAAAGTTGTTGCAGCCGATGCAGGGCGATGCGCTACGCGTGGTTGCGCTGACGCACGGTGATTACATCGATCGTCTTGGTGCGCATCTGCAATCGAGCAACGCTCGCGCTGCGGTGTTTCGCGGTTGCGAGGGCGAACCGGTGCTGCATCCGAAGCGAGCCGTGCCCCTACACATATTCGAAAACGGGAATTCGCATATGCATGAATGGCACGGTGTACCGACTCACGATCTGCCCGACACTTGTGATGTCGCCACGACCGTGGCCTACATCCAACAAGTGATCTCAGGCGTTCGGGCGATGCCGCTTTGGATCGATTGGTTGGCACGAGAACTGCTAAACGCAACCTATGAAAACGGAATCAAAAAAACCTAGTGGAAAAGTCTTTCTCGTCGGCGCGGGTCCGGGGGACATTGATTTGCTCACTGTCAAAGCCGCGCGATTGTTGGGTCAAGCCGACGTCGTTTTGATTGATGATTTGGCGGGTTCTGCGGTTGTAGCGCTCTGTCCACAAGCGCGGATCATTCACGTGGGCAAACGTGGTGGCTGCAAGAGCACACCGCAGTCGTTCATTGAAAGGCTGTTGGTTCGCGAGGCGAAGCAGGGCCGCCACGTGGTGCGCCTAAAGGGCGGCGATCCTTCGGTGTTTGGCCGTTCGGGCGAGGAAATCGCAGCGCTTGAGCGTGCTGGAATTGACTACGAAATTGTTCCCGGCGTGTCCTCGGGCATTGCGGCGGCGGCGCAATTGGGCGTGTCGCTGACGCATCGCGATCATGCGCAGGGTGTGGCCTTTATCACCGCGCACGGTATTGAGGGCGCGGCGGTTCCGTGGCAAGCGCTAGCGCGTGGCAATTTGACGCTCGTGGTCTACATGGGTGTTGCCCGCGCTGCGTCGCTTCGTCAGAGTTTGCTTGACGGTGGGATGCCACCTCAAACGCCTGTAATCGCTGTTGAAAATGTGTCGAGTGCAGAATCCCGGAGCATCGTAGCTACGATCGGTTCGATGCTGACCGAATTTGACACCGCCGAGCTCAAAAGCCCAGCGGTGATTGTCATCGGTGAAGCTATGCGCGCGCGAGCTGCATCGCTAGCAACGCGGGCGCTCAGCGAGCGCGACTGCGCGGCGACATCAACGATTGCTGCTCGGCTCGCTTAGCGGTCTACTTCCTAGGGCACGAGCACCACATGGTGAATGTCACTCGCGTTGCCGGTCGCGCCCAGCATCGCTTCGTACTCACAACTGACGGCATCGAGCTCGGCGTTAAAGCAGAAGTGACTTTGCGGGTCACTTGCAATCACGGTCTGACTCGGGAGCGGAGACAGCGCAGAATAGGCGTTGCCTGACGCTTGGCTGTGTTGTGAAAAAAAATAGGTCGTAGCAAGCAGCGCACAAAATCCCGCGGCACAGACCCAATAGCGTGTTAAGTTCATGATGTGATTCCTATGAATGGTGGGTTGAGCGAGCAGCCCGACGTTGCTTTTTCTTAGGGCTGTACTGGTGAGACGCTGGCTGCCATAATTTCCGGACATAGTTCTAAAAATGACCCTCCTAACAGTTGCACTTTCATGCTGAGCCTTTTTTTTTCCGCGTTCATTCTGGGCATCATCTTCAACGCCGCACCGGGCGCCGTATTCGCTGAAACGGTGCGTCAAGGCGCGCGCGGCGGCTATTCGGCGGCGCTTGCGGTGCAGTTTGGCTCGTTGGTGGGTGACAGCACGTGGGCGCTTTTGGGTTTGGCGGGCATTGGCTTGTTGCTGCAGCTTGATGGGCTGCGAGTGCCCATCGGCGTGGCGGGCGTCTTGTACTTGCTCTATTTGTCGTGGGATTCTTGGAAATCCGCAAAGGTTGAATTCACGGTGGCACCGCGCGATGATGTCAACCGATCCGCGTTGCGGGCTGGCGTTTTGCTTTCGGTCACCAATCCGCAAAATGTGGCCTTCATTGCTGCGCTGGGCTCCGCGATGGGCGCGGTGGGCGTACACGCGCCTACTGGCACCGACTACGCAGTGTTCTTTGCTGGGCTAATGAGCGCCTCGTTTCTCTGGTGTTTCGTTTGTGCATGGATCGTCGCGCGAATTTTTCAGCGCACGAATCAACGATGGACAACGCTCACCTATCAGCTCTGCGCGCTCGCATTTTTTGCACTGGCCGTGGCCTCGTTTAGAGACTTATTGACCTCAACTTCGACAGCAGCGCCGACTAAAACAGCGGTCACGTCGTTGGCTCCCGTCAATCGATGATCAAGCAACATCTGCTGCCGCACGCCAGGCGGCGTTTCACTCTAAACCCGAGCACAAACACGCAATGAATGCCATTCTTTTTTTCTGTCACGGTTCGCGCGATCCACAGTGGCGTGTGCCTTTTGAGCAAATCCTTGCTGATTTCCGAAGCATGCACGTGACCAAACTGGCCGAACTCGCGTTTCTTGAATTCATGACGCCGGAATTCGATCCGGCCGTTGAATCGTTGATCACCCAGGGCGCAACCTCGATTCGAGTCATTCCACTATTTTTGGCACAGGGCGCACACACTCGGCGCGACCTGGGGGATCTCCTCGAGGCTGCCAGCTTGACGCACCCCAACGTTCGCTTCAGCGTCGCGCCCGCCATTGGCGAGATTGACTCCATCCGATCAGCGATTTCTAGCTGGGTTGCAGGTCAGGTGTAGCCTTGCATTCGCGGATTCGTGATCGGCAACTCCGCGAGCCCGGCTAGAATTCACGATGTAGGAAGTGTGGCCGAGCGGTTTAAGGCACCGGTCTTGAAAACCGGCGATAGCGCAAGTTATCCGTGAGTTCGAATCTCACCACTTCCGCCAAAACTCAAGACATTGACGTATTTGTAAACAACTTTCTTTCCATGTGCCTTACAAAATAAGGGTTTCATAGAATTTGGGTTGTTTTACGAAATAACGGTTTTATTGATGCAACGCCCCATTTCGTAAGGCGTTCATTAAAATAGCTTGTCGATGTTCAAGGATGGTTGGAATGCGCCGCATCACAGCGGTACCCGTTTGACGACAAACGAGTTTTCCATCATAATTGCGAGTTCCGTCGCGTGGAGAGGTGGCCGAGTGGTTAATGGCACCAGACTGTAAATCTGGCTCTTCGGATACGCTGGTTCGAATCCAGCCCTCTCCACCAAATTGCCGCCAAATGCTTGGCGACGATAAGCGACCGGAGCCGCGTTTTTTCCGCCAGTGCGCCTGTGCGGGTTTGCGCAAATCAGTGATTTAGTGGTTACGTACTCACGCGATGCGCCTGTGCGGGTGTAGCTCAATGGTAGAGCTGAAGCCTTCCAAGCTTAAGACGACGGTTCGATTCCGTTCACCCGCTCCAAAGCCTTACGGCCTAGTGGCATCGTTTCGTGGTCAGTTGTTTGTGTTTTCACTGCGCGCCAGGGGCTCGCAGTCTTGAGATTGCAAACATCCGCTCATGTAGCTCAGTGGTAGAGCACTCCCTTGGTAAGGGAGAGGTCGTGCGTTCAATCCGCATCATGAGCACCAGTTTCCACACCTACTTTAATTTGAGTTGAGTCATCATGGCAAAGACAAAGTTTGAACGCACCAAGCCGCACGTTAACGTAGGCACGATTGGCCACGTCGATCACGGCAAGACGACCTTAACGGCAGCGATCACCACGGTGCTCTCACGCAAATTCGGTGGCGAAGCCAAGGCCTACGATCAGATTGACGCAGCGCCCGAAGAAAAAGCACGCGGCATCACGATTAACACCGCCCACGTTGAATACGAAACGGCTAATCGTCACTACGCCCACGTTGACTGCCCCGGTCACGCCGACTACGTCAAAAACATGATCACCGGTGCCGCTCAAATGGACGGCGCTATTCTGGTTTGTTCCGCTGCTGACGGCCCAATGCCACAAACGCGCGAACACATCCTGCTCTCCCGCCAAGTTGGCGTTCCGTACATCATCGTATTCTTGAACAAATGCGACATGGTTGACGACGCAGAACTGCTCGAACTCGTAGAAATGGAAGTCCGTGAACTTCTATCCAAATACGACTTCCCAGGCGACGACATCCCGATTATCAAAGGCTCCGCCAAGCTCGCGCTTGAGGGCGACAAATCCGATCTGGGCGAACCCTGCATCGACCGTTTGGCCGAAGCACTCGACACCTACATCCCCACGCCTGAGCGCGCCATTGACGGCGCCTTCCTGATGCCTGTCGAAGACGTCTTCTCCATCTCCGGTCGCGGCACCGTTGTGACTGGACGTATCGAGCGCGGCATCATCAAAGTCGGCGAAGAG
>READ01000004.1 GCA_004293675.1 Betaproteobacteria bacterium | reverse complement strand
AGCCTGTTCGGCACCGCGTCAGTTCACGGTCACAGCAACCCCGCCGACCAATGGCACGCTCAATTGCACGAGCCCTGTCACCAGCGGCGCAACGACGAGTTGTGCGGCGACACCGAGCGCCAATTTCGTCATCGGAACGATCAGCGGTTGCGGTGGCACACCGAGCAGCAGCTCGCCCTACACCACGGGTGCAATCACCACCGATTGCGCGGTGAGCGCAACCTTTTTGCCGATCGTTAACGGTGCCTGTGGCACTGCCAACAGCGTGCCGTCGCTACTGGCACCCGCGGCGGGGTTCTGCGCGGCGGGGACTGCGCTGCCGGTTGTGACCAATGCGAGCACGTTCGCCTGGGCTTGTAGCGGGGCCAATACAGGCACTAATGCGGCATGTAGTGCGCCAAGAATACTCCCGAATTTTTCTGGCACGACAGCCACAGGCTCTGGCGCGGCATCTGCAACGTTTACTGGCGGTGGCCCGACATGCACCTTTGACCTTGCGGGCACGGGCTTCGTTGCAGCCACGGCGCAGCCGCCGGGCGAGTCGTCTGCGCCACACGGATGGTTCAGATTTAAGCTCACTGGGTGCGCGGTGGGCTCAACTGTTCGGATGAGTGTGACCTGGCCGTATTTAGCAGGGCTAAACTATCAAAAGTACGGTCCGACAGCGGGCTCGCCATCGACCAGTATCTTCTACACACCCACCAACCTCACAATTGCCGGGAATGTCGCGAGCTTTGACGTGACCGACGGCGCACTTGGCGATTCCGATTTGTTGGCCGACGGAACGATCATCGATCCTTCGGGGCCGATCTTGACGATTCTGGAGGTGCCTACGGTCAACGCGAGAAACCTAGCGCTGCTGGCGCTGCTCATGCTGCTCGCTGCAACAGCCGTTGGTTATCGCACTCGTTGGTCGGGACGTCGCTAAGCCTGCTCAGCTACGTCAACCGTCGCCAATATCGCGACGGTTGACGTCGGCGCTGCCGCACCGACACTCATCCATCAAACTCGATTAGTTGAAGAAGTTTCGTCTCCGCGTGCCTTGCACCACTGCCGCGTAAATCACGCGGCAACCGCTAAGGCCATTGTTCGGATTTCGGCGAGCTTGCGTCCAAACTCGCCGCGTGCTTTTGGTTTGCCTTCATGCACGCGTTGACGAAAAAAAGAGATTAGGTTGAGGGCTTTCACCTCGCGCACTAGCCGCACCTCTAGCGCACGCAACTTACCGTTTGTTTCTGCGCGCTTCACGAGGAAGGGGGATCACCAAAGTGCGCAGTCACATTCGAGCCGAGCCTTCCATTTGTCGCACCTATGTGCTTTGGCTATTCGCGACAAATGGTCGGTTGCGTGACACGGTCATTGCCGTGCCTGACCTAAAAAACGTGCCGGTTGCCGCCGGCGTTCATCGTTCACGCGGTTGTGAACTGAACTGCTTACGTGCCCCGCATCTCGCTCACTATGGGTCGAGCTGAGCGCAGAACACGCTGGGTTAAACCATTTCTATCGATGCAGAAGGATGCGAAAGCGATCGACTACAAAAGCCGCTGCATCCGCACCGCTTCGCTCGCTAAGCGACCGGGCGCTTCAGCAGGCGGCGCTTGCGAGCGGCGCTCCGATGGCCCGACTTGCGACGAGCTTGTGATCGATGTGCGCCGCGCCTCAAGCTCGGCCACGCGTCGCAGCCTGTGTGCGAAGCGATCTGCCGCTGCTGCTGCCATTTCAAACACAGAGACTCGAAATTCCCGTGATGTTTCGATGTAAGTCATGATGAGTTTCCTAAAACAAAAAATAGAGGGCCGAAATGCAAAAACCCCGAGGTCTTTTGGACGACTCGGGGTTTTCTTGCGAGAAACCGTTATGGGTTTGTTGCGCCTTTAGTGCGGCGAACACAAGGAGTCGTTTCGGTATCGTGAGGGGTTGACATAGGCCAGCCCGGAATTGTGGAAGCCAAGGGCGTTAAAGCCGACGGCGGTCTGTTTTGCTGCCATATCAAGTCCGGCGCACAAACGTGCACAGGCCGAGATCGGCTGGCTAACGTTAAAGGTGGTGCGTGGGCTAATCATGGTTGAAACAGTGTCCCGAAAAAGTGATTTGATGAATGAATTGTGTACGACTACGAAATCAATGTCAATGCAAGCATTGCAATGCTTCATGTTGTTTCGACATATCTACAACAAAACTACAGGGCATTTGTGAAACGCGGCGATAGCGCTCTGATCGCGATGCTTTGTTACGCCAGTTTTGTAGTCGCCTACTAAATTTGCACTGCAAGCGCATTCACTCTGCGGCGGCTTGCAGCTTCGTTCTCCGTACGGCGCAGCGAACACCGCTTCGCAACGCACTCGCTAACATTCATTTATGGCTCGAAAAAACCGCTCCGCTGATCTGCCCGTTGTTCGCTTGAAAAGTGAGCGTAAGTATGTGCATCCACTAATTTTTCAAAAGATGGTGGAGCGCCCCTCTGGCCGCTTGATCGCCGGTGAATTGGTTGAGGTGCGAAGCGTTGATGATGACTTCATCGGTCGCGGCATGCTCAATATGCAAGCGCCGATGGCCATTCGTTTGCTCACAGAAAAAGAGAGCGAAACGGTGGATGCACATTTCATCGCTGAGCGAATTGCCAGCGCTGTGCAATTGCGGCAACAGATTTGCAAACTCGATGACGTGACCGATGCGTATCGGGTGATTCATGCCGAGGGCGATGGCTTGTCGGGCTTGATCGTTGATCGATTTGGCGACGAACTCGTTGTGGCGTTTTACTCTGCGGGCATGTGGCGCATGCAAGATTGGATTTTCGATGCGCTGTTAACGCAGTTTCCTGGTTCGCAGATTTTCGCGTTTGGTGATGACAACGCACAAAAGCAAGAAGGCTTCGACTGCCCGCCCGGCAAGGCTCCGAAGCCCATCACCATCACCGAGCATGGTGTGAAATTTCATGTGCCGATTGGTGGCAAACACAAGACCGGATTCTTTTGCGATCAGCGCGACAACCGAAAACGCTGGGGCGAATTAATTGCGGCGACCAAGAGCGAATCGATGCTTGATTTGTGTTGCAACTCAGGCGGCTTCGCGGTGTATTCCGGTGTGAACGGTGCAACGGAAATCACCGCCGTTGATTTGGACGAAGAAGCGGTTGAGTTCGCGGGCAAGAATCTGCGGCTCAACAACCTCAAAGCGAAGGTCACGCAAGCCGATATCTTTCCGTGGCTTCGCGAAGCGCAGCTCGCCGGAAAAACGTGGGACGCCGTGGTGCTCGATCCAGCCAAACTCACCCGATCGCGCGATGAAGTGATCGACGCGCTGAAAAAATATCTAGATATGAACAAGCTCGCGATGAGCGTTGTGAAGCCGGGCGGTTTGTTTCTCACCTGCTCTTGTACAGGCGTGGTGAGCGAAGAGCAATTCCTAGACATGCTGCGCCGCGCTGCGTTTTACGCAGGGCGCGATTTGCAAATTTTGGAAGTGCGCGGCGCGGGCGCTGACCATCCGTGGCTGGCGCAGGTGAACGAAAGCCGCTATTTGAAATCGGTGTTTTGTCGGGTGCTGTGACGTTTTTTTTGACGCAGATTTCGCGGATTAGTCAGTTGATTTACGCAGATTTTTTGACTAAGAACTGACGTGGCGAGACGTGGTTCGCATCGCCACAGCTCGATGCATGAGTGCACCCAACTTGTAGGAGCGGTTCCACCGCGATGGTCGCGGTAGAACCGCTCCTACAGTCAGAATTGAATTGGCTTTGTAAGAATACGCCTTAATAAATATAGCGTCGCTTGAAATAGAGTGACTTTTTGAAAAGTTATTTAATTAACACGTAGCCCATATTTAATAAGGCGATCAATAAAGAAGCTGGGATTCGAAATCCTATCGCGACCTCAAGCCGCCCGCAGCGCTGCAAACGCCGCGTCATCCTTGATCACACGAAACGCTCCCGTCGCCAAACCATCCAGCCGCCACGGCCCGATAGCCACCCGAATCAAGCGCAGCGTTGGCAATCCCACAGCCGCTGTCATGCGCCGCACTTGACGGTTGCGGCCCTCGTCCAGCGTCAGCTCAATCCAAGCTGTGGGAATGCTTTGCCGAGCTCGAATCGGCGGATCACGCGGCCAGGGCTCAGCGATGTCGCCGAGCATCTTGCAAGCAGTCGCACGCGCATCGCCATCGTTTAAACGGACGCCACGCTTGAGTTTCGAAACGTGCTCATCGGTCGCCACACCTTCGACCTGCGCCCAATAAGTTTTTGTAGCTCGGACCCGACCCGGTCGCGATTGATCGGCTCGCGAAGCCACCCCCGTTCGTGGTGAGCCAGTCGTTCCATGAACAGCTCGTCTCGATTCACTGGCCCCCGCAATCATCGCCTGCAACACGCCATTGTCGGTCAGCGCCAGCAAGCCTTCGCTGTCGGCGTCTAAGCGTCCTGCTGCATACACATTCGGCAAATCGATGAACGGTGCCAGCGTTTGCCAACGGCCACCGTCGCTCGTGAATTGCGAGAGTACGCCGTAGGGTTTGTTGAAGAGGACGAGCATGGGTGAAGTGTAGGGGGCGATCTGCTTGCGCGCGATTTCTCAGTGTCGCAGCGGGCGTGGCTGGTTGGTTTTTTGTGGAGGTAGTGGCGAAATGCCTTCGGCGTAGGCTAGAGTCGGAACCGCAAGCGTTCCAACCTACGGGCTACGCCTGGCGCTCGCTGGATCCACCCGTTCGTGGTGAGCCCGTCGAACCATGAACGGCAATAGCGCGGAAGCTTTTGGACAGGAGAGAGCCCACTCCCCGAGCCGTCATGGTTCGACAAGCTCACCACGAACGGGGCGGCGCTACCGC
>READ01000010.1 GCA_004293675.1 Betaproteobacteria bacterium | reverse complement strand
GTGCTCGACACGCGAGCCATCGCGAACATCGGACACTGCGGCGGCGGCAGCCTGGGTCAAGCCGATGATCTGATCGGTTTGCCGAAGCAGCAACAAACCGCCGTCGCTCGACAAATCACCGCCGCTGAAATCGGCTTCTATACGGCGTCGCCCGAGGCGACCGAAGTCCAATGTCTCGTCTTCGCTTCCGGTACACTTTGTCACGCTGGATTCCTTTGCGTTATCGGCCTACACACCAATAACAACGGGGCTTCCAGCGCTTTAGACTACAGCTATTGGTGAAATATTCGGGTTAGATCGAATTAAAGACTTTATTGAATGCCACTAAAAATTCGGTCTAGACCAGATTTAATATGGCATTGACACCCAAAGCCATCACTCGATTTCGTCAATCCAAGCCTGTTGAATCGCCTCAAGAATTCGCTCGCCACATCGCTTCGGATCGTCGTTAAAACCCTGAAGCGCGAGCACTTTTTCCATCAAATCCGTGAAGCGAATTTGCGTCGGGTCAACGTCGGGATGCGCCTCTGCGAGCTCAATGGCGATGTCTAAGGTGTCGGTCCACTTCATCAGTGATTTTCCCGCGCGTGGTTGATCGTGTATTTTGGTAGTTCGATGGTCAAATCCGCCGTGCCCAGTTTCACCTGACAAGACAACCGCGACAGACTGGTGAGCCCCCAAGCCCGGTCGAGCAAGTCCTCCTCCTTTTCATCCATCTCGCCCGTAGTGTTGAAGCCCTCGCGAACGATGACGTGGCATGTTGTGCAGGCGAGCGATTGATCGCAAGCGTGCTCGATTTCAACGTCGGCATCGAGCAAGGCGGTGCACAGCGTAATGCCATGCTTCGCGATGAAGCTTGTTCCGCTGGGGCAAAGCTCAGCGTGGGGGAGTATTTTTATTGTGGGCATAACTTCTAAGAACGGGGCTCGAGCCGGTAGTGTTCGTCTAGGCTCTGTAGGCGACGACTTGGCGTCGCACGACGGCGGGTTAGCGCGGCCAAGTCCGCGCCTACAAGTCGTGTAGACGAACAGTGATGGTGCGATGTGACAAAAAACCTCATACCAACTGATCGATCCGTTGACCGGTCAAGGCGGCGCTCACGGCCCGATCCATGCGCCGACCGGCGAAGTCGGTGCTGGCGACATTGAGCGCCTCGGTCGCGCGCACGATGGCGCGATGGTCGTTCGCCTCAGAAAGCTGCTTCAAATGCGAGATCTGCGACGACAACGCCGCGTGTTCAACATCACTGAGCAACACACGATCTTCGATCAGCGCCTTGCCCAACGATTGCACCAACGCGAGCGCATCGACCCGAGCCTCAGCCAGAGCGCGACCTTGCATATCAGCATTGGCGTTGGTAAAGGCGCTCTGAAGCATTGCAGCAATCTCCCCGTCGCCCAAACCATAGCTGGGCTTGACGGTGACTTCGGTTCGCGCATGGGTCGTCGTTTCTTCGGCACTCACCGAGAGCAAACCATCAGCGTCGATTTGAAACGTCACGCGAATGCGCGCCGCACCTGCGACCATCGGTGGAATGCCGCGAAGCTCGAAGCGTGCGAGCGATCTGCAATCAGCCACCAACTCGCGCTCACCCTGAACAACGTGCAACGACATGGCCGTTTGTCCATCTTTGAACGTGGTGAATTCCTGTGCTTTGGCCACGGGAATCGTTGAATTGCGAGCAACGATTTTCTCTACCAAACCGCCCATCGTCTCGATACCGAGCGAGAGCGGGATCACATCCAGCAGCAAATGCGATTCACCGTCGCCGGATTTGTTGCCAGCCAGCTGATCGGCTTGAATCGCAGCGCCCAGCGCGACGACTTCGTCGGGATTCATGGTGGCCAGCGGTGGCTTTCCAAAATGCGATTCGAGCGCGGCACGCACGTGCGGCATGCGGGTTGCGCCGCCGACTAAAACCACGCCGTCGATATCAGTCGATTTGAGCTTTGCATCGCGCAGTGTTTTCTTCACTGCATTCATGGTGCGATCGATCAGCGGTTGCGTCAGCTCAACAAATTTTTCACGTGACACGTCAAGCGTGCTGTCAAAACCACAGCCCCAATTGACTTTGATCGTTGCGGTTTGGGCGTCGGTCAGCGATTCTTTGGCAGCGCGCGCAGCCGCGTGCAAGTTGGCTTGTCCAGCTGCTGACAATGCTCGGGTTAACGCCCAGGTATCAAACGCGTGTTTCGCAAGCGCGCCATCAAAATCATCGCCTCCCAAATGGGTGTCACCCGCAGTGGAAAGCACTTCAAACACTCCCCGCGTGAGCCGCAGGATGGACACATCAAACGTGCCGCCGCCCAAGTCATAAATTAAAAATGTACCCTCCGCGCGCTGATCTAGACCATAGGCCACGGCCGCAGCGGTCGGTTCATTGAGCAAGCGAAGTACGTTTAAATCTGCCAGCTTCGCCGCGTCTTTTGTGGCCTGGCGTTGCGCATCATCAAAGTAGGCTGGCACGGTAATCACCACGCCATACAACGGTCCACCCAAACTCTGCTCAGCACGCTCCTTGAGCGAGAGCAAAATTTCAGCCGACACTTCAATCGGCGATTTCGCGCCGTGACGCGTCACGATCTTGAGCGCGCCCTTGCCGTCGCCGCTGGGTGTCGTGAAGTTGTAGCGCGTTGCTTCGTCGCGCAAATCGGCGATCGCCCGGCCCATGAATCGTTTCACCGATGTGATGGTGTTTAGCGCATCATCGCCGCGATGCGCCAACGCGCTATGCCCAACGACCACCGCCCCCCCCTCGTCGTACTGCACCGCAGAGGGCAACATCGCACGGCCTTCGCTATCGGGCAGACATTCGGCCACAGCGTTACGAAGCGTTGCGACGAGCGAATTGGTCGTGCCCAAATCAATGCCAACGGCGAGACGACGCGTATGCGGTTCGGGGCTTTCGCCGGGTTCGGAAATTTGAAGAAATGCCATGTTGTTATTGTTGTAATTCGTCGAACGCCAAATCGACTTCCTCGATGAGTTTTTGCGTAAAGCGCATCTTTCGGGCGAGCGTTGTGGCGACCGTCAAATGGCCACCATCGTGGGCCGCAGAAAATGTGTCGCCCAAGGATTGCAACACACTGGCGAGCTCAGTGCCCATTTCTTCCAGACGATCGGTGTCTTCTTTGAGCTTGGCATCGGCGATTGCCTCGCGCCAATCGATTTGCTCAACCAGAAACGCGTGCGGCATCGAGGTGTTTTTCTCGTCCATCGCATTGATACCCTTGAGCCAGAGCAAATACATGGCGCGGCGAACGGGGTCTTGGAGTGTTTGATGCGCTTCGTTGATCGCGGTTGATTGCTCGATGGCGGCACGTCGCGCGGCGTCGTCCGCGGTGACGAAGCGATCGGGGTGATGGTCAAGCTGCAGCTGTCGAAAGCGCTGGATGAGCTGTGCGTTGTCTATCGCAAATTCCGGCGATAGATTAAAAATTTCAAAGTGATTCACGTTGCGGTGCTGAGCGTGTCGAAGACCTGTGCGTGAGCAACTTACACCGTAAACGATTCACCGCAACCGCAGCGCGCTTTTTCGCGCGGGTTGTTGAATTTGAAGCCTTCGTTCAAACCTTCTTTTTGAAAGTCGAGTTCGGTGCCGTCGAGCACTGCAAAGCTCTTGGGATCAACGATCACTTTCATACCAAAGCTCTCCGAGACGATGTCTTCGGGCAAGGAATCGTCGGCGTACTCGAGCTTGTAGGCTAGACCCGAACAACCCGTCGTTTTCACGCCCAAACGTATGCCAATACCCTTGCCGCGTTTGGCAATGTATTTTTCAACGTGTTTAGCGGCGGCTTGGGTGAGGGTGACTGGCATAGATTCGATGACGAAAGTTTGACATGTGGGAGCGGTTCCACCGCGATTCTTGTCGCGAAGAAATCGCGGTGGAACCGCTCCTACAAATTGGTTTACGCGGCTTCGGTTTGCTTGGCGGGATGCTTCGCGCGGTAGTCTTCAACGGCCGCTTTGATCGCGTCTTCGGCGAGGATGGAGCAGTGAATTTTCACGGGCGGCAGCGCAAGCTCTTCAGCGATTTGCGTGTTCTTCAAATTCATCGCTTCATCAAGCGTTTTACCCTTGACCCATTCAGTCACGAGCGATGAGGAGGCAATGGCCGAACCGCAACCGTAGGTTTTGAACTTGGCATCTTCGATCAGACCATTGGCTCCGACTTTGATTTGCAACTTCATCACGTCGCCGCACGCAGGTGCACCGACCATGCCGGTGCCAACCTCGGCGTCGTCTTTCGCAAACGCACCGACGTTTCTGGGGTTTTCGTAATGATCAACTACTTTTTCGCTGTATGCCATGGAAATTTACTCCGTAAATTTAGGACGAAAGACGAATGACGAATGACGAGAACATCACGCGACCTTTTCTGTGTCTTTCAATCCTTGTTGTTGTCAAAATTCTCTAAAAACACCGATGTGCACTACCGGTCTAGCCGACGAACCAACGTTTTCGTCATTCGTCTTCTCGTCCTTCACTAGCGCAAAGCGCTAGTGAGCCGCCCACTGCACCTGACTGATATCAACGCCGTCCAAATGCATATCCCACAACGGGCTCATCGCTCGCAATTTCTCTACCGTGCGTTTCATCGTTGCAATCGTGGTGTCGACGTCAGCCTCTGTCGTGAATCGTCCAACAGTCATGCGGATCGAACTGTGAGCGAGTTCGTCACTGCGCCCTAAAGCCCGGAGCACATAGCTCGGCTCGAGCGACGCGCTGGTGCAGGCTGAGCCCGAACTCACCGCAACTTCTTTCACGCCCATGATGAGGCTTTCGCCTTCGACGTAGTTGAAGCTGATGTTTAAGTTGTGCGGCACGCGTTGTTCCATGTCGCCGTTGATGAACACTTCGGGAATGTCTTTCAAGCCGTTGTACAAACGATCTCGAAGCATCCGAATGCGCTCGTTTTCGGTATTCATTTCAAGCTTTGCCAAGCGAAACGCCTCGCCCATGCCAACGATTTGGTGCGTTGCCAACGTGCCCGAACGGAAACCGCGCTCATGACCACCGCCGTGAATTTGCGCTTCCAAACGGATGCGTGGTTTTTTGCGAACGAAGAGCGCGCCCATGCCCTTGGGGCCATAGGTTTTGTGCGCGGAAAAGCTCATCAAATCGACTTTTAAGTCGGCAAGGTTGATGCCGACTTTGCCAGTGGCCTGCGCGGCATCAACGTGAAAAATGATGCCTTTGCTGCGGGTAATTTCACCAATTTCTTTGATCGGTTGGATCACGCCGATTTCGTTGTTGACCATCATGATCGAAACGACAGTGGTGTCGGGGCGCAGCGCAGCGTTAAACGCCGCCATGTCGATCAGGCCGTTTTCTTTGACGTCCATGTAGGTCACTTCAAAGCCCTGACGCTCCAGCTCGCGCATGGTGTCCAAGGTGGCTTTGTGCTCGGTCTTTACGGTAATCAGATGGCGACCGCGATCCTTGTAGAACTGCGCAGCACCCTTCACGGCCAAATTGATCGATTCAGTCGCTCCGCTCGTCCAAACGATTTCCTTAGCATCGCAACCCACCAGGTCTGCGACCTGTTCGCGCGCCTCTTCGACGGCCTCTTCGCTCGCCCATCCGTAAGCGTGCGAGCGCGAAGCCGGATTGCCGAATTGCTCGGTGAGAAACGGAATCATTTTTGCGGCCACGCGCGGATCCACTGGGGTGGTTGCGCTGTAGTCCATGTAGATGGGTAATGACATATTTGCTTCGCAGGACGAGAGACGAAAAGACGAATGACGAAAAAAGGGGGAAAGTTGACGGACTAGGCGACGCCCAACAGTGACGGCGTGAGGCCGCCGGTTTTGCGTAGATCTTTTACAACGTGAATGGAGGGCGATTTCTTGGCTTTCGCGTCGTCCACTAAAGACTGCAAGCTCACGCCTTGAAGATAGGTGAAGATGTGCGCATTGAGGCTCGCCCACAAATGGTGAGTGAGGCACTGCGTTTCTTCGAAACAGTTCTTTTCTCCGCCGCAGCTCGTGGTGTCGATGGGCTCATCGACAGCCAAAATCACGTCTGAGACGCTGATTGTGGCGGGTGCTTTGGCTAGGTTGTAGCCGCCACCCGGACCGCGCACGCTTTCAACCAAGCCGTGGCGGCGAAGCTTGCCAAACAGCTGCTCCAGATAAGAGAGCGAGATTTTCTGCCGCTCTGAGACCTCGGCTAACGTGACCGGACCTTCGTGATTGTTGAGCGCCACGTCAATCATGGCGGTCACAGCAAAACGGCCTTTGGTGGTGAGTTTCATGAGTCTTTAATGGGCTTTCGGGAACGATGAAGGTTCGCGGACGACTCTGATTACCTGACTAATTAAGTCAAATTATAGATATCCGAGTGATTTAGTCAAATGAATAGCCGACTAGTTCCGTAGGAGATTGAATAAAAGTTAACATCCTCGAACTTGTTGGTGTCCGAGCGCAGGTTGACGCGCTTGGGTTAAACGGGAAAACGGTGCCAGCGGTGTGTTCCAAGCACATTTGCCCACTCCGTTACTGCCCCCGCAACGGTAAATTGCGACGCAACTTGCACAAAGCCACTGGATCGAGAGATTTGGGAAGGCGCAAGTCCTGCATGCAATGAGTCCGGAGACCGGCCACGAGTATCGGCGCGCGATTCCTCAGCGCACCGATTCATGACGAACGCGCGGGGATGCGCGAGCCGTTGTACGAGGTTTTGCTCGTTCGTTCGGCCGTTTTTCACGCGCCTTCGGTTCGAGCACTCGTTCATCGACCCCAATTCCCCTCGCCTCGTCGTTCAATTTACCGGACGGAGGGTCTGGATTTCGTGGAGTTGTTATGAAGTTGGAATTTAGATTTTCGGTGTTGGCTGCGGCCATCGCCTCGAGCGGTGCGATCGCACAAAACAAAACGGAACTCGTGGTGGTGACCGCATCGCGGACTGCCGAGTCGATGGCTGAGACGCTGCGAGATGTTTCGGTCATTCGCGGTGACGATCTGGTTAGAGCCGGCGTCAGCGATATTGCAACCGCGCTACAAAGCGTTGCGGGCGTGGAAGTCTTAGTCCAAGGGCCAGGCGCGACGCCGTCAATTTTTGTTCGCGGCGGCAACAGCAACCAAGTGTTGGTGCTGATTGATGGCCAGCGTATGGGTTCATCGTTTAGCGGCCAATCTGCGATCCAGCACATCGCAGTGTCGCAAATTGATCGCATAGAAGTTGTGCGTGGCCCCGCTGCCAGCCTTTACGGCGCAGATGCGGTCAGCGGTGTCATCCAAATTTTTACCAAGCGCGGTAGCGGAATATCGGCCAACGTCGCGGCGGGCAACCAACGCGCCAGCGACGTATCAGCACGCGCAGGATTTACGGGCGATGGACATTCGTTCTCAATATCCGCCAATCATCGAGAAAGCCGGGGCTACAGCGCCATCGTGAACCCGAGTGATTTCAGCTTCAATCCGGATCGCGACGGTTATCGTTTTTCCAGCGTGCAGGCCAATGCCAGCGTGAAGCTTATGCCGAGTTTGACGCTAGAGGGCAGCGTGTTTGCAGCGCGCGGCAATGCGCAGTACGACGGCGACGCGTCGTTTGATGACCGCGTTAAATCCGATGTGCGAAATGCCTCGGCGAAGTTTCGGTTTGCCCCGTCGGCTCGTTGGAATTCGTCGCTGAGCATCGGTCAGAGTGCGGATCAAGCAAGCTTCATTTCATCGTTTCCTGGTGAATTCAAAACAACGCAAGAACAGCTCAGTTGGCAAAACAATGTTCGCGTCAATCGCGATGTGAGCCTATGGAACGCGCTGGAATGGCGAGGTGAAAAAGTGGCCTCCCTCGACGGCTTAGACGTGACTAGCCGCAAAACATCAAGCGCGGTGGTGGGCGGCGACGTCAACCTTAGCCCGATGAAAATTACCGCCTCAGTTCGCTTGGATGACAGCCGACAATACGGATCGCGAAACACTGGAAACGTGGCAGCGAGCTACGCGCTCAATGGAGACTGGCGCGTGCTGATGAACGCCGGGACCAGCTTTAAGGCACCCACGTTTAACGATCTCTACTACCCCGGATTTGCCAATCCCCTGCTTGCACCGGAGCGCGCGAAAAACGTGGATATGGCCCTGCAATGGAGCCGCGCAGCATCCACTGCGAAGATCGTTGTCTACGAAAACCGCGTCCGCGATCTGATCCAGTTTGTCTGCGATGCAAACTTTAACTGCGCGCCGCAAAACGTATCCAAAGCGTCCCTTCGAGGAGCCACACTGTCGGCGGCAACCCGCGTCGCGCAGTGGAACGTTGAAGCGAGCCTCGACGCGGCTGACCCGAAAAACCTCACCACCGGCAAGCAGCTGGCGCGGAGGGCCAAGCTGCACGGCGCGCTCAAAGTCAGCGGCGATGTGCTGGGCGTGACTACCGGCATGGAGCTAGTCGCTAGCGAGCATCGATTCGATAACGCGAGCAATACACGACGGCTCGCGGGTTATGGCGTGGTCAACTGGTTTGCCCGTCACGAGCTTGCCAACGGCCTGTCCCTCGGTGTGCGTCTGGAAAACGCGCTTGATCGTGATTACCAAACCAGCAGCGGTTACGCCACGGGCGGTCGGCGCGGGTGGATCACGCTTAGCTACAGCCAGCGTTAATCAGCTATTCGATTGTAAGCCAATAGAAATAAGGAATTTGGGAAAAAATAAAGTGCTAATGAAAATACATTTTTTATTCGTTTATCCATTATTTTATAAGACGTTGACGCGGTATGCTGGGATTCTTTTCGCATTGGGTGTTTCTTTAACGCTAAACGCTCAAACTTCGCCGTCGCGGGACGTCTCGTTGGCAGCGCAAACACCACAACGTATCGTGAGCCTAGCGCCGCACGCCACCGAGCTGTTGTTCGAAGCGGGGCTTGGGTCACGGGTGGTCGGAGTGAGCGAGTCGTGCGACTTTCCGGAGCGCGCTCGTGAGCTTCCCAAAGTGTCGAGTTTCCGCGGCACCAATATCGAAGCGGTGCTCGCGCTCAAACCCGATCTGGTCGTTGCTTGGCCCAGCGGCAATAAGCGCGATGACTTGCAAACCCTTGAGCGGCTGGGCATTCGGGTATTTCGCAGCGAAGTCGACACCCTAGCCGGGATCACCGAAACGGTTCGCACCTTCGCTCACTGGTCCAACGATGCGCTTGCCGAGCAGCGAGCCGCCGTGGCGGAAAAACAAATCGTTTCGATGCGCGAGCGCTTTGCATCGCGCGCCGTGGTCAAAGTGTTTTACCAACTCGGCGAAGGTCGGTTGTTCACACTGTCAAACAAGCACATGATTGGCGAAGCACTCACGCTGTGCGGCGCAAGAAATGTATTCGGAACGCTCCCCATACCGGCCCCCGAAGTCTCTCGGGAAGCCATCATTGCGGAGCTTCCGGATGCCATTTTGCTAGCGAGCGGCGGCGCACTGACTGCTGTAAAAAATCAGTGGGCGAGCGCAGCAACAGGATCAATACCCATCGCCGTGGTCGACGGCGCGCGCCTACATCGGCCGACACTGCGCACGCTGCCCGCTGTGCTGGCGCTGTGCGAAACCATCGATCAATTGCGCAACAAAAAATAGGGCTCTCATGAGTACGCTTGATCGCTGGAACGCCAAAACAAAGCCGCCCGGCAGCCTCGGGAAAATCGAATGGATCGCGACGCGCTTAGCAGCCATTGAACAAACCGACCACCCGCAGGCCACGCCCGCCGTGGCACTGCTCTTTGCCGCAGACCACGGCGTTCATGCCGAAGGGGTGTCGCCCTATCCGCAAGCGGTGACCGCGCAAATGGTCAGCAACATCGTTCACGGCGGTGCAGCCAGCAGCGTATTGGCAAAGCTGCATGGCATAGAGCATTTCGTAATTGATGTCGGCGTCGCCAGCGAGATCGCCCCACACCCTCGGCTTGTCAACCGAGCCATTCGCAGATCAACTCACAATTTCGCCGTTCAACCCGCGATGAGCGAGGGCGAATTTGAGCGCGTGCTGGCCATTGGCCGCGAGTGCATCAATGCGCAGGCGGCGCAGGCGCGTGTTGTGCTGGTCGGAGAAATGGGAATTGCCAATACGAGCAGTGCGAGCGCCGTGGCTGCGGCCCTGCTCGGCTTGCCCGCCCACGAAATCACCGGCGCTGGCACGGGCCTCGACGCGACGGGAATCACTCACAAGGTCGCGGTGATCGATGCCGCTCTAGCGCTGCACACCGATCGCGATCCCCGAGCGGTATTGCGGTGTTTGGGCGGCTTTGAGATTGTGGCGATGTGTGGCGCTTACCTTGAGGCCAGCGCGCAGCGTAAAGCGCTGCTCATTGATGGCTTCATCGCCACCGTAGCCTTGTTGGCCGCTGCTCGAATGGATCCGACCGTGCTCGATGTTTGTATCTTTTCGCATCAATCATCGGAGCGCGGGCATCGGGCTGTGCTCAATGATTTGTCGGCCGAACCGCTGCTCAGTTTGGGGATGCGCTTAGGCGAGGCGACCGGGGCGCTCATGGCCTATCCGCTCCTGGTGCAAAGCTGCACCCTGCTGGCCGAAATGGCCACCTTCGCCGAGGCCGCGGTTGACAACCGAGCCGGCTCGCTCGGTTGACGCAATGCGTGAACAAATAAGGCTCGCGCTAGTGGCGTGGCAGTTTCTAACGCGAGTGCCGCTCGGCGCTGCGCTTGAGGCTTGGATCATGTGGACGCCAGAGCGCTTGCGAGCGTCAGCGCGCTATTTCTCGTTAGTCGGAATGATTGTTGGCGCATTCGGCGCGCTGGTGTTTTTTCTCGCAACACTGGCCTTTGGACAAACCTTAGGTGCGATCCTCTCGATCACAGCAACGGCCGTGATGACCGGAGCATTCCACGAAGATGGTTTCGTGGACTACTTCGATTCGTTTGGCGCAGCAGGGGATCGCGCTAAAGCCCTGGCAATCATGAAAGATTCGCGTATCGGCACGTTTGGCGCTATTGCGCTGGTTTTGCTGTGTGCGATCAAGGTCGCCGCACTGATCGAGCTACCGATCTGGCTTGCAGTAGCGGCAATCATTGCCAGCCATTCGCTGGGCCGCGTGGCGGCTTGCGTTGTGATGTATCGGCTTGACTACGTGCGAGACACCGATCTTTCAAAGGCGAAACCATTGGCCGAAAAGATGACCCGCACCGAGCTGCTGTTGGCCGTAGCGCTGGGGCTCGCACCACTGGCCTTCATCGCAGCGCTGGGTCTGATCACCTTGCTTTGGACAGCGGTGGCGCTGCTCGCGTCAGTGCTGCTGGTGGCGATGTTTATCCGACACTTGCGGGCTCGGCTCGGTGGGTTCACTGGAGACACCTTGGGCGCAGTGGAGCAGCTGACCGAGCTGACGATCCTTCTGGTGTTCGTGGCGGCCTCGCGGTGACACTGCCGGCAACGATCGGCCCGTTGTGGCTGGTGCGCCACAGCTTACCCGTTGAGCCTTACGGGTCGGGAGCGATCTGTTACGGCAGCCTGGATATTGATGTTGAGCCGAAAGCGCTTGCCGAGAGCGTCGAGACACTACACCGCGTATTGCCAGACAACGCGCTCATCATTACAAGTCCGATGCGTCGATGCTTGGCCCTCGCCGAGGCGCTGCATGAACGCGCCCAAACGCGTCGGATCACCACCGACCCACGACTGCGCGAGCTCGATTTTGGACGCTGGGAAGGGGTTGGGTGGGATGCGATTGATCGCGACGCGCTTGACGCCTGGGCCGGTAACTTCATGAGCTATCGCGAACACGGCGGTGAGGCGCTGAACCAATTGGCCGAGCGCATCGCGGCGGTCCTGGAAGACATCGCGAGCCGCAAGCAAATACAGCAGACGGCACCGACCGTAATAGTCACACACAACGGGCCCATTCGCATGATCAAAGCGATCACGCAAAGCGGACGAGCAACCGTGGGCGCTATGCCGGGACTTCGTTACGGTCAATGCGAGCGCTTGAGCGGCTGAGTCAGCGAGCGTTGGTGACACCAGACATTGGTGGCGTAGCTGCTGGCCTCCAAATCGAAATAACCTGATTTGCAGGGAGCGTCAGAGGCCAGGTTGGTAACGGTTGTTTGCCTCGTCAGCCCACCAGCATCAGCTAATGGAGCGCTCTTCTTTGACGCAGATTGGCGCGGATTTGAAGCAGATGGCCGCAGATTTCCTCTATAAAGCTGCAGCACTCTGCTGACGATCGTCTGCGGCACCACCGTAACGCGCCTCGAGAAATCTGCGTCAATCTTTTCAAATCCGCGCGAATCTGCGTCAAAACGGACTTCACGCGCACAGCGCTTTGATCTTGAAATATTTGGACTGATATCCGACTTCTTCGCTGCGTCATCATGCAAGTTGGAAAAGAAAAAAGCCCGCTAAGCGGGCTTTTTCCACAGCGACAATTAGTCGTTGAGCTACATCACACGTTTTGCAGCAGCGGCAAACGACGCACCCGCTTACCGTTGAGCGAAGCTAGCGCGTTGGCAATCGCTGGCATCACCAGCGGCACGCCCACCTCACCCAAGCCGCCGGGCGATTCGCTGCTTTGAACGAACGTCACATCAATCTGCGGCACTTCGCTCATCCGAAGCATTGCGTAATCGTGGAAGTTGTTTTGCTGCACTTCACCTTGCGAGAACGTGATTTCGTTTTTCATGCCGCTTGAGAAGCCGAGCAGGATGCCCGATTCCATTTGCGCGAGCGCCTGATCGGGATGCACCACCACTCCGCAATCCACCACGCAGGTGATTTTGTGCACCTTTGGGCCGTCTTTGGTCATTGACACTTCGGCCACTAGCGCGCTGTGCGCACCGTAGCACTCCATCTGCGCAACGCCCAGCGCACGGCCAGCAGGCGCTTTGCCCCAACCGGCTTTGTCGGCGGCCATTTTCAAGACGTTTTGCGAACGCTTGTCGTGACCGAGCATGCCCATGCGCATAGCCACTGGGTCTTTCTTGGTGGCCGTGGCCACTTCATCGATAAAGCTCTCGACGGCAAACGCGTTGAGCGCGTTTGACACCGAGCGCCAGTAACCCACGCGAACACCCGTGTCATGAATCACGTTTTCGATGGACAGATTAGGCACCTTGTAGGTGATGTTTTCCGATCCCTCTGCCATAAACGGGTCTTTGCCGTTTTGCACCACGGGCGGGAATGCCCGAGCGGTCACCGAAGGCGAAGTCATCTTGCAATGCAGCGACTCGATATCACCCTTGGCATTCAAACCCGCAGTCATTTGATGGAGCGAGATCGGACGATAGAAATCGTGCTTCATGTCGTCTTCGCGCGACCAGATGAGCTTCACGGGCTTGCCAGCGGCCATGGCGAGCTGTGCCGCTTGAATTTGGAAATCCAATTCGAGCTTTCGGCCATAGCCGCCGCCCAAGAACGTGGTGTGAATGAACACCTTTTCCGGGGGCATTTTGATCGCAGCGGCCACGCCGTACTGCGCGCCTTGTTGGAACTGAATCGGACCGGTGATGTGACATTCGCCGTTTTTGATTTCGGCTGTACAGTTGACCGGCTCCAAGGTCGCATGCGCGAGGAATGGCAACAGGTACTCCGCTTCAATCGTTGACGCGGCTTTGCTCATAGCATCGACACCCGCTCCATCTTTACGCATGATCGCGCCAGAGCCCAACGATGCCGTGCGCAGATCTTGCTCAATCCCAAGGTTATCCAGCCCTGCAGCGGGACCGTTATCCCATTCAATTTCGAGTAGGTCGCGGCCTTTTTTGGCAATGTAGAAATCCTTGGCGAGCACAGCGACGCCATCTGGAATTTGCACCACACCCAACACGCCTTTGAGCGCTTTGGTCTTGGCGTCGTTCACTTTAACGGCTTTGCCGCCAATGACGGGCGCTTGCGCGAGTGAAGCGATCACCATCCCCGGCAATTTCACATCAATGCCGTATTGAGCCGTGCCGTAAACCTTGGCGGGCGTGTCCAATCGGGCTTTGTTTTTGCCGATGATCGTCCAGTCTTTTTGCGCTTTAAGCGCGACCTTTTCGGGCATCTTCATGGACGACGCTTTAGCCACCAATTTGCCGTACGCGATTTTTTTGCCGCTCTTATGCATCACCATGCCGTTGGCGACAGTGCATTCGCTGGCGGGCACTTTCCAAGTGTCAGCCGCTGCGGCAACGAGCACGGTGCGCGCTGAAGCACCTGCCTCGCGAAGCTTCATCCATGCATCGCGAACCGAGGTCGAGCCGCCGGTGATTTGACCGCCCAGCATGGCGTTGATGTAGACCGGCGCAGACGGCGCCATTTCAATTTTCACTGACGACAGTGGAACGCCCAATTCTTCGGCAACCAGCATGGGCATCGAGGTGTAGACGCCCTGCCCCATCTCGGAACGGTGGCAGATCAGTGTGACTTTGCCATCAGCACTGACTTTGACCCATGCGTTGGCGACTGCGGCCGGTGGAGCCGTCTTGGCTTGGCTTGCCGTGAATGGCAAGTTAAAGCCAATCACCAGCGCACCGGACAGCGCACCAGTGGATTTCATAAATCCGCGACGACCAGACGATTCGATTTTGTCTTTGAGCGTGGAGGGTTGTTTCATGGTCATCTCCTTATGCGCTGGCTTTGGCTGCGCGTGTGACAGCTTTTTGGATGCGCGAATACGTGCCGCAGCGGCAAATATTGCCGTCCATCGCCGCAACAATTTGTTCGTTGGATGGATTTTTGTTGGTGTTGATGAGCGCTGCAGCGGTCATCATTTGGCCGGTTTGGCAGTAGCCGCACTGTGGCACTTCCTCGGCGATCCATGCGTCTTGTAATGCCTTGCCGAGCTTGGCGGGCAGCCCTTCAACCGTGGTGATTTTCTTACCGGCAGCAGCGCTCACGGGCGTGGAGCACGAGCGAATCGGCGCGCCGTCAAGGTGAACCGTACAAGCGCCACACAGCGCCATGCCGCAACCAAACTTCGGGCTCGTCACATCCAAGTGATCGCGAAGCACCCACAAAATCGGTGTATCCGGATCACCGTCAAAATTCGCGGCCTTACCGTTCACATTAAGTTTCAACATAGCGCTGTCCTCCTTAGACCCAAACGACAAATTTCATTTCACTGAACTGCTCCGGTCATTTGACCGAATTCACTCGCAAGCGTACTCGCCTTCTCCGTCATTCTCAACATTGCAGTGCAGCAATACATGCGAATTTCAGCAGGAATCGGAACATCGCGAGCGCATCACCGCGTTCAAGTGAACGCCGTGATGGGAGTGCAACAATAGGCGAATGGACAACCTAGATCTTGACGTACTTAAAACCGCTCTCGCTTGGACTGAATCTGGCCGTCGCGCCACGCTTGGTACCGTTGTTCGCACGTGGGGTAGCGCTCCACGCCCGATCGGCGCGATGATGGCGATTCGTGATGACGGGCAAGTCATCGGCTCGGTGTCTGGAGGCTGCATCGAAGACGATTTGATCGCTCAGGTCAAAGACGGCAAATTAGCTGCAAAGCTCCCAGAATCCGTGCGCTACGGTGTGGCGGCGGATCAAGCGCGGCAATTCGGCCTCCCCTGCGGCGGCACGGTCGAGATGGTGCTTGAACCGCTCACCCCGCAAAGCGACATTCGCGGCCTACTCGCTGAACTCGAAGGCCACGCCATCGTTCGCCGAAGTCTTGACCTGTCAACGGGCATCGCGCATCGACGCAGCGCGAGCGGTGCCGACGTGTTGAGCTTTGACGGACAAACGCTCGTCACCATTCACGGCCCAAAATACCGATTGCTCATCATCGGCGCTGGTCAACTGTCGAAATATTTAGCCACGATGGCCATCCCGCTCGACTACCAAGTCACCGTATGCGATCCACGCGACGAATACCAAGAGCAGTGGCACGATTTGCCACAGGTCACGATGACCAAAGAGATGCCCGACGACACAGTGCTTGCGATGAACTTGGATCGCAACAGCGCTGTCGTCGCCCTCACCCACGATCCAAAGCTCGACGATCTGGCGTTGATGGAGGCGCTTAAAGGGCAGGCGTTTTACGTTGGCGCGTTGGGCAGTAAATCCAACAACGACGAGCGCCGCCAACGATTGCTCGAATTCGATGTCAGCACCGAGGAAATCAAGAAGCTCCGAGGTCCCGTTGGCTTAGACATCGGCGCAAAAACACCCAGCGAAATTGCAATTTCGATCCTCGCGGAGATGACGGCAACGAAGCGCGGCGTGACGATGACCCGAAGCAAGTCTGATTTGGCTGAAAGCGAAACAACGTCCGCGGGTTGTCGAATTTAGCGAGGTCGCAACGGTCGATCAAACCAAACCGAACGGGGCTTCGCCGGTGCCCCACGGCGGCAGCGCAAGCGTGCCGCCCTACGAACCTCGCAATGGGGTACGTACAACAAAAGCGAAGTTTTTGTCGGGGGGCGTGCGGTGCTTTCTCTCTGGGCCTAAACCGCCGCCAATGCCTGATCCAGATCAGCCAACAGATCGTCAACGTGTTCAATACCCACCGAGAGGCGCACCATGCCTTCACTCACGCCGGCTTTGGCTAGCTCTGCGGGGTTGAGTTGGCGGTGCGTGGTTGAGGCGGGGTGACAAGCGAGAGACTTGGCATCGCCAATGTTGACCAAGCGGGTAAACAACTTGAGCGCATCTTGGAATTTAGCGCCGGATTCGCGCCCTTGCTCGCCCTTGAGCGTGAAGCTGATAATGCCAGAGGCGCGGCCACCCATGTATTTTTTGACCAGCGCGTGATCAGCATGGTCCGCTAAGCCCGCGTAGTTCACCGCCGCCACCTTGGCATGCTTTTGCAGATAGTCAGCAACTTTCACGGCGTTTTCGCAAATCCGATCCATGCGCAAGGCCAGCGTTTCAATGCCTTGCAAAATTTGAAAGGCATTCATCGGGCTCAGCGCAGCGCCCATATTGCGCAGCGGCACCACGCGGCAGCGCCCAATGTAGGCAGCGGGGCCAAGCGCTTCGGTGTAGACCACGCCGTGGTAGCTGACGTCAGGCTCATTCAAGCGCTTGAAGCGCGCTTTGTGTTCAGCCCATGGGAATTTGCCAGAGTCAACCACAGCACCGCCAATCGTAGTGCCATGACCGCCAAGGTATTTGGTGAGCGAATGCACCACGATGTCTGCGCCATGTTCAAACGGGCGGCAGAGGTAAGGGCTGGTCACAGTGTTGTCCACAATCAAGGGCACGCCATGCGCGTGCGCCACCTGCGCCAAAGCGGCGATATCGGTCACGTTGCCCAGCGGGTTGCCAATGGATTCGCAGTAAATCGCTTTGGTGCGCGCATCGATCAGCTTGGCAAAAGAGGCCGGATCGCGGTAATCAGCAAAACGCACTTCAATGCCCATTTGTGGGAAGGTGTGGGCGAACAAGTTATACGTGCCGCCGTACAGCGTGGAAGCGGAGACGATGTTGTCGCCAGCCTCGGTGATGGTTTGAATCGCGTAAGAAATCGCCGCCATGCCAGACGCCACAGCCAGTGCGCCCACGCCGCCCTCTAGCGCAGCAATGCGCGCTTCCAGCACGCCATTGGTGGGGTTCATGATGCGGCTGTAGATATTGCCCGCCACCTTCAAATCAAACAAATCGGCGCCATGCTGCGTGTTGTCAAACGCATAGGCCACCGTTTGATAAATCGGCACGGCCACCGCTTTGGTGGTGGGATCAGGTGTGTAGCCGCCGTGAACAGCAATAGTTTCAATTTTCATGGTGTGCTCTTGAGTAAAAAAAAATCGTAAGTTGTAACTTTGGTCATGCGGACTATTCAACGCGACAGCTATCCTAATTCCGAGCGGTCAGCCATTCAACGACGTCGTAAAACCGTTCCGGCGTGCGGCCTTGTCGTAGAACGATGAATTGCTACTTGCCTCAAAAGAAACAAGTTGATTCCGAACACCGTCGCTACGCCGCGTTCGATGCAACCGGCATCGTCAAGTAAATACCCTCGCGACCTGGAATGGCTGTGCGGTAAGGCGCCAGAGGCATAAAGATCGTACAGTCATTGCAGGGCGAGCGAATTTCGAAATCGCCGTCGGTGCCGATGAGCTCATCACGCGCAAACACTTCCATACCTTGCAGCGGTCGAGCCCAGCGCAGCTGCGGCGTTCGGATGACATGCGTGCTCAGCAACTGATAGCGCTGCGGCTTCGCAGGTCGCGCAGCAAACGCATCAATGCCGGTGAGCCGCACACTCCATTTGGAGGCACCATCGCTGCTCAGAACCCCGGTATGTCGCATAAATGACAAGGCCACTTGCGTTGCCAACACGCCAGCGCTCTTCGCAAAGTGCTGGCCGCACTCCACTACGACCGAACCACCGGCACCGGGCGCGAAGGCAGTGGTGCCTTTGGCATGAATCGGACTAAACGGGCCGTACTCAATGAGCGGTGTGCCCGTTTGCATGCCACCGGGCATGATGAGCTGAGGCGCAGGAAAACCAATGCCGTCGGCCAGCGCAATGCTCGCGCGGCTGCTCTGGCCTGCGGAGAGCACAAAAAACGGAGGCACCGGTTGCGTGGTTGAATGAATGTCTAGCAAAGCGTGCGCGCCGTCAAACAACGAGCGCATCTCACGAGCCCGATCCAACTCTGGGCTGCGTTCGCTGCCGGTCAACTCTGCCTGCGACCAAATGCGGTTTAAGTTGTGAACCAGCTGTCGGCTGTCAAAGGGTGCGTTGATGTCGAAGCTCTCATACGCGGCCACGTTGGCAAAGCTCAAGCTCAAACTTCCGCACTCGGGCCGCACGCCTGCATCGAGCAACGCGCACACCGCCACCATCCCGCAAAACTCATTGCCATGCGTCAGTGCATTAATGGCCACGCGAGGTCCCGGCAGGCCGCTGTCAAAGAAAAACGCGTACGGGATGCCGGTATTGCCAGCCCGATAGTCCGACAAATCGCGCGGCAGGACTTCGAATACGATCTCAGCGGGCAACGCTTCGGTGACGCGGGCGAAAGTGGTGGGGGAATTCATGAATGGCATTGGCCGAAGACGGTGTACGTATTTTGCACACCTGAGGTGTCGTTTGGCCTGCGCCGCGTGGGTTGCTATCCTCCAACGCACAAAACAGAGGGTGAACAGCCTTCGACAGCGAGCTATGGGGTCGTTTTAACCGCCAACCGGCGCAGCGACATCGCGCCCGACTTGCTAGCGCTAGACGCGCCCAGCTCTTCGAGTCGTCTCAACAAAGATCGCCGCTGCATCAGCTCCCAGAACGCTCGACAGCCGCTCACAAATCACGTCGATAGCCGAGCGAAACATTGCCGTGTCGCGACACTGCTCGATCTCTCGAATGCTCGCCTTGGCCGATGTGCCCAACAGCTCGCGGGCGGCGCCGATGGCGGCGAGCTTCGCCGCTTCCAGTTCGCGCAGCGCCAGTGGCGCGCGCACTCCAGAGGCCGCATCAGCGCTCGTGATCGAAGCCAACTCGACGACTCCACCAACCGACTCGATCAGTCCCTTTGACTCAAGCAGCTTGAGCAGCGTTACCACTTCACGCGCCCGAAACGCTAACGCCAACGAATTCGCCGTGCGACGACCGTCGAGTGCGGCAAGCATTCGCTGCGGCGCGCTGCGATGCAGCGCACTGCCGTTCTTAATCAAGAACTCGCCCTTGATAGTTCTACGAAAAACAACATCACCTAGGTAGCGGGAGCTCTTCAGCGCGGCACTCATTGTTTTTCCAGAGCAGAAAAGTGAAACACGGATGGCCGCATTCTGTCACCGAGTCAGCCCCAATGGTGCGGTTTTGTGCGGGTTTCTGATTTCTCTTACCGATGTGACCCACGAGCCGCACGGCCGCCCCCGCTCCAAAGCAATTCGCGCGGTCAGACCAAATTAATTTTCGCAACGCGCGCGGCATGGCGGCCGCCTTCAAACGCAGCGCCTAAAAAGGCGTCGACGATATCAATGGCGGTGCCCGCGCCGACGATTCGCGCACCAATGCAGAGCACGTTGGAGTCGTTGTGCTGCCGAGACATGCGTGCGCTCAAAGGCTCGCTGCAAACCACTGCGCGCACCGCGGCGTGTCGGTTTGCCGCGATCGACATGCCCACACCGGTGCCACACACCAAAATCGCGCGCTCGACTTCGCCGCTATCAATGGCACGACCCACCGCGTGTGCGAAGTCAGGGTAATCACATGAATCGCTGCTGTTGGTGCCGAAATCGCGCACGGCGATGCCGCGCTTTTCGAGCTCGCTGACCAAGGCGCGTTTTAAGTCGAGTGCCGCGTGATCGCAGGCGATTGCGAGTGGTTTTGTCATGATCGGTTCGGTGCAAAAGACAACGTCGCTCATTGTAGGGTGGCAACGTAGCTTGCCACCGAGGTGCCACGATCACCCGTTTGCGACAAGCGCAGACGGGTCGAACCGCTCAGTTGTGTCCATGCGTATCGCACGCAGCTTCGCCGTTTCTAGGGAGACGCTGATTAAATCCCGCGAGCAGCGCGCCCTGGATTGGGATCGAGTGCGAAATCGATAAATGCGAGGCATAGCGGGGCTATGGCGAGCATTTTCGATGCAGCAATCGGCCCAAGTCCAAGGATGCGATGCTCGATGGGCATTTGATCAGCGTCGCCCTAGATGCGAGGCATACAGCGGTTCGGCGAAATAGCCGATCAGGATTGAGCGTCGACGCGCGCCCGTTGCGTTCAGGCTGGCCGCGTGAAGCAAATCTGCGTCAAAGACCAAGATATCGCCTGCGGCCCCGGCAATCTGCCGTGACTGAAGTTCTTCGTTGACGTCCACGGATGCATCAGATCGAAGCGGACGATGGCTACCGGGGACGACGCGAGTGGCGCCATTGCTGGCATCGTAGTCATCGAAAAACGCTAACGCATTGATCGTGTCGCCCGCTCGATGCGCCGACCGATCGCGGTGCAATCCCTGATGCCCGCCACCGAGCAACGGCTCCCGGCCTTCCACTTGTGAAAGAAAGAATCGCTCGCCGATCAGAGCACCGACCACCGCCAATACGCTCGGCAGACGACACACCGCTTGCACCTGCGGATCAAGATCCAAAAGCGAATGCCGCCAGCCCGGTCCGCGCGGTACGGGCCATTCATCCGAAGGCAACACGTCCGCGTCGAACGTTGCGCGAAGGGCATCGAGCCATTGTGCCGGTATCGCTTGGCGGACTACCGTATAGCCGTCGTGATGTAGTTGCTCGTGGTCAATCATTACAGTGCAGGGTAGGACGCTTGCGGCACTGCCGCGCACCGCCCGACGGACGAGGGGCTATTCGATTGCCACCCACCACTCGTTGCGGCGATTCCAGGGCAACGTGAATGGATCGTTATAGAACGCCATCGAATACTCGCCCCTGGTCTTGATCCCGCGCTTGGTGACGAACGCTTCGAGCTGCTCGCGGTGGGTGCTCAGGTTCGATTCTGTTGAAAACCCATCGAACACGATGGCTGCGCGCTTCACGGGTTCGCTCACCCGAAATTTGATTCGCTCGTCGTTTGCTTTGGGCAACGTTTCCAGCGTGAATTTGCTGGGCATCATGAAAGCCACTCGCCAACGTGGGTTACCCGCGCTACCCGTCGCACTCACCGTCTCTTGAGTCACCGGAGCAGTCATCGCAATCTTCTCACCCGCTCTCGACGATGGCTCCGGCGCTTGGGTAACCGGCGCCGTCATTGCGATTTTGTTTTGCCCTTGATTACCGCCGAAAATGTAGCCCGCCAGAATACGAAACGCTTGATTCACCGCCGCGCTGCGCTCCCCCTCAACCTCCACCTCGGCCAAAATCGATGGCTCGTAATCGCGAAGTTCGATCTTGCCGATGGTTTCAAGCACGCGATGCTTGGGTTGTTCAAGGGCCATCGAATGACTCGCCAGAAAGAATACGGTCAAAAGCAGGACAAGGTTTTTCATAGGGTGTTTGGCGCTTGTTTCGATGAAGCTGAAACTAAAACGCCATTCTATGGCCTGATGATGCAATGGGCTGACGCGGCAACGGTGACCTGCTCACCATTACGGCGCAGTGCTGGCATGCTCGCTCTGTTTCGGTTGCGCAAATTTGATCACGGCGAACACGATGCCCATAGCAAGCGCCGTATCCAAAAACGTGGTGTAGAACAACCAAGTGTCGGTCGAGAAAAGCTTCGCGACGGCGTAATTCATGACCGCCATGAATACGCCCATCAACCCCAGTCCGATCGAGAGTCGTTGTGCGCTGGTATCGGGGTGCGGCATGTAGCGCACTAAACGTTTGCCCAAAAAACGCCCGCCAAACACGCCGTCCGCCAGAAACAACCCCGCAGTCAGCAGCCCCAAAATCGTGCTGCGCATTTTGACCATGTTGTCATCTTGAAACGCCAAGGCGAAAGCGGCAGTCACCAGTGACATAACGATGCCAAACACCGCTAAACCGCCGAGCAAATCAATTTTTGTAATTCTCTGGACCACCGCACCCAGAATGCCCGCACCGGCGGATACCAGCGCTGCCGTGGTCAGATTTGAATACTTGGCGACGACAAAGAAGAGCAAAGCGATGCCGATGTCGAAAAGCAGCGATGGCTTATTGCGCCGAAACTGCTCGCTCAAACGCGCCTCTTCCGCCTCAATTTTCGCGAGTTCTTCGGGCGGCAGCGACACGTCTTTTCCCACGCTTTTTCCGAGCGACGGAGGCCACTCAATCTTGGCACCGGGCTGGCTCTCATAGCGAAGTACCTCGTTCACGCGAACCGCAATCTGCGTCTTCCACCAGCCAACATAGCCCGCCTCAACCGACAACTCGCGCCCGTCGGCAAGCCTGTGGCGCAGGTGATTGTTTCGCAGTAGACGCGCCCCGCGCCAAGTAAACGTGTCGCTGGCAACGGCGACACCATCAATGAAGAGCGTTGACGCCATGTCCGAGGACGTAACGGCGGTGCGCACCTCGCCGCTGATGTCGTCAATCCGAAAAGCGCGTTGGTATGTCCAGAATTTCATGGATAGATTATCTCAATGAAATCAATTCGCGCGCCGATCGCGCTAATGAACGTATGCCAGCACTACTTCGGCGCGGGATGTCCACGTAGCCCGCGTAGATGCCGCCTGTAAAGTCAAGCAAAGAAGCCCAGTAGTGTGGGCAGCCTTCCGCCCATCGCGTCGCCCTGTGGAATGAACGTTCCGATGGGCACGGGGCTCTCATCACAATATGCCTCGCGACGCACCCGCGAACCCCTGCCGTTCGTGGTGAGCCCGTCGAACCATGAACGGCTTGGGGAGAGTGGCCTCCGCAGGCGATGGGTTTCACCTCTATTGCCGTTCATGGTTCGACAAGCTCACCACGAACGGGGTGGGATGAGCTTGTGGGGTGGGCACCCCGTGCCCACCATGTCGTCCATCAGAAGTTCGTTTCGTTTGGCAAAACTTGGTGGGCACGGGGTGCCCACCCTATCCGGCTGCGTCCATCGCGTCGCCGTGTGGAATGAACGTTGCGATGGGCACGGGGCTCGCATCAAAATATGCCTCGCGACGCACCCTCGCCCCCCTCCCGTTCATGGTGAGCCCGTCGAACCATGAACGGCTTGGGGAGAGTGGCCTCCGCAGGCGATGGGTTTCACCTCTATTGCCGCTCATGGTTCGACAAGCTCACCACGAACGGGGGCGGGATGAGTGCGTAGGGTGGGCACCCCGTGCCCACCATGTCGTCCATCAGAAGTTGGTCTCGTTTGGCAAAGCTTGGTGGGCACGGGGTGCCCACCCTACCCGGCTACCGCGATCATTTTTTGAATTCCATTCCATACGTTTCAGGGAACTCGAATTCAGTAAATTCATTCGTTCGAAAGTACTTTACGGCAAATTCCCTGAACGCGATCTTCGCAACGACCAATTTTCGGAAGGTACTCGGCACTATCTCTAGGACTTGCGCCGTTAGACTGGTCATGGAACCGAGAACTAGCGGCCCCAGTCTCCGAGCGAGCTCCGCATCAGTAGTCAATTCGTTGTTCTTGAACCCCGCTTCGAATAATTTCGGCTGAAGCTCCTCGCGATGCATGCGCGACCGCTCATTGATGGCACGGAGAGCCTCTACGTAGCTCTCTTGGGCCAAATACAAGTCGTACATAACTTGTCGCCCTTCCTTCGACTTCAAAAGAAAATTGAACGACGAAAAGTCGAACTGGTTTTTCGATAGATCGAACTCCATTGCCGCAGGAATTTCCATGAACGGAGCTGGCGAATTTCGATGCGGCGCAACAAAGTCGTTCTGAAACAACACTAGCGCGTTGGTTTGCTGTAGCAGGCAAAAGAGGATTCGGTGCGCCGAAACTAGCTCAGCTTTCCGTTCCTGCCGTCGATGTAGATAGAGTTGTGATCCAAAGGCCAACGTGGCACCGATAAAGGTACCCAACAGCGTTAGTATCGCCTTCTCCCAAGTATCGGAACAAATGTTGAACAACCCCACGTTCGCACAAGCTACCGACGTAGTCGCAACAGCGGTCGAAAGAACTGGCATAACTATGAGGCCTGACGTGTTTTATTCAACTATGGGAACTATAGCTTTTTGTGATTCCCTGGGCAGGTTCAAGGAGCGAGATCTAGCGTAGAAACTCGCTCGCCTCAGCGCATTCGGCGGAACCGCAAGCGTTCCACCCTACGGGCTATGCGACTTATGAGCCTCCGACACCCTGTCCCATGTCCGATACTTCCAAGGTACGACACCTTCAAGCGCAGTGAACCGTGGCGCTGGCATGCCTGAGTGCTTCGACAGTCCGAGCGCAAGTAGTTTTCTATCGTAGACCGCTTTGTGAGTTTCCGGCAAAAACACCCAAGGCAGAATAGGCCAATCGGAGGCGATATTGCAGTCTCGACAAATTGCTGTCTTCAATTCTGGCCAGTGCGTTCTCCAAGACCCAAGCCGCTTGATGAGGGCAGACGCGCTCGTCGAGTACGTCACTTCACAAAGGTACACCGACCTCTCTCTGAAGGATACCGCCATCAAGTCGCAGTACCAAAATCGACCCTTTTTCGGACCCACGCCTTCATCAAGTTGCAGCAGTATTTCAGGGTTCACGAACATGGAACGGTCTGCGCGCAGGTATTCCGCCACGACGCCTTGGAAATAGTCCATGTAAGTGCTCCTTGACTAAGCTATCGCCTATTCTTCCCCACCCAAGCCGCAATCCGCTCCACCCCCTTCACAATATTCTCATTCTGCGTGGCATAACTAAACCGAATATGCTGCCCATCCCCCGGCACGCGATGCCCGAAGTGGATGTCGGCGAGGACGGCGACACCGGCTTCGTAGAGCAATTTCCGGCGCAAATCTTCGCTGTCGTTGAGGCCGGTCATCTTGCAGAGTTCGGTGACGTTGGGCCAGGCGTAGAACGCGCCGCCGCTGGCTTGGCAGTTGATGCCGGGGACTTCGTTTAGGAGTTTGACGATCAGGTTGCGGCGTTCTAAGAATTTCGCGCGCATCATTTCTGCGTCGTGTTGCGGGCCCGAAACTGCGGCGACTGCGGCCCATTGCGAGATGTGGCTGGCGCAACTGTCGGTGTTGGTGACCCATTTGGTGAATGCGGGGGCAAGCGCTTTGTTGGCGGTGAAGCCGATACGCCAGCCGGTCATCGCCCAGGTTTTCGATGCGCCGTCGCTGATGATGCAGCGCTCTTGCATGTCGGGTTCACTGGCGAGCGAGGCGAAGCTGCCTTCAAACGTGAGCCGCGAGTAAATTTCATCGCAGAAGACCCAAATTTGGGGATGCTTTCTGAGGATCGTGGCGATGTCTTCGAGGTTTTGTTTGTTGAGAATGCCGCCGGTGGGATTTTGCGGTGAATTCAAAATCAGGAGCTTGGTTTTGGGCGTGATCTTCGCTTCGAGCTCGTTCGGATCGAAGGCAAAGTTGCGCGCTTCGCGCAGGTAAAGCGGCACGGGTACTGCGCCGTTGATCGTAATCTGCGATTCGTAAATCGGGAAACCGGGGACGGGATAAATCACTTCGTCGCCCGCGCCGTAGTCGGTGGTCGAGAGGATCGTGTACGCGATGAACGGTTTCGCGCCGGAGCCGACCACGACATCTTCCGCGTCGATTTGAAGACCGCGCATGTCGCCCATGTATTGCGCAGCGGCTTGGCGCAATTCCATGATGCCGGCGCTCGGCGTGTAGCCGTGTTTGCCTGCTCGGATCGCTTCGATGCCCGCTTCTTGCACATGCATCGGCGCTGGAAAGTCGGGCTGCCCGATGCAAAAGCTCGTGATGTCGTAGCCCTCGGCGATGAGTTTGTTGACTTCGGCGAGTACGACAAAGGCGTTTTCAGTACCGAGGGAATTGGCGCGTTTGGAGAGCTGAGGATTCATAGCATTGGCGTTAGATGATTTCGGCCAATGCTAGCAACTGAGTTAGCGACTCAAGGTGTTGGATTTCGTGAAAACGCTCTGGTGGACGTTCGATCGAGTGACTGCATCACTGTTTAAACAGCTATTTAATCAAACGCCCTATAAATGTTGAGTTACAAGCTATTTATTGCAACACATGAAAAACTACTAATACTTCATGAAGTCCATATTTCATATGGCATTTAAACGAAATGTTAAACAATCACGCCGAGTAAGGCTCATCGCATGCGCAGCGCGATGGGGAAACCTGCGTGTCAGCTTACGTGCGAGGTTTCCCGCAGCGATTAGCCAGCAACGCGTTTCCTGCGCAGCACCCAGCCAACCATGAACAAGAACGCCGCGATCAAACCCGCTAGTCCAATCGAGCCCACGGTCGGTACGGGATGCGATGCTGCCGCGCTGGTGCTCAATGCGAAGGTCGCGGTGATGCTGCGCGCGGCTGTCACATTGCTCAGTGTGCAGGTTGCCCCAGTGCAATCGCCGCTGAAAGCAACGAAGACGTAGCCTGGGTTGGGCGCTGGCTGACAGGCGGCGTTTTGCCCATTCGGCACCGGGTTCGGCGCGCAGCTTACGCCGCCACCGCCCATCGGACCAGCCGCCGCGACGCTAATCGGCCAGCTCGTCACGGCTGCGCCGCCGCTTTCAACCGCACCGATGTCTGCCGCCGCGCCGACGACGCGCGGAAAACCGGCGCCGCGTTGATCGTAGAGCACGCCTGCGGCGTTATTGCCTGCATTGATCGCAGGGGAGCCCGCGCCGAGCAGCATCGTTTGTGGACATTGCGTTGTTCCTGATGCACCAGCGGGCGCGAGGCAACCGTTGTCCGATAGCGCGGCGATGAGTGGATCGCTCGTGAGCGTGCCTGCGGGCATCGTGAAATTGGCGGAGACCCCGACGAGATTGTTTGCACCCGTCAAATTGACGATGCCAGTGGTGTTATGTACGTCCACATTGGGCGCGGGGCTGGCGGCGCTCTGCGATGTGGAATTCGCGACGATCGTGCTTTGCAGCGTGACTGATCCATTGCTATTAAGAATGCCGCCGCCCAGACCTGTTGTGGTGTTCTGAACCAGCGTTGAATTTCTGATCGTCAGTGGACTCAAGTTGTAGATTGCGCCGCCTAAACCACTATTGGTTCCAGGAACGTTTGCACGATTGCCTACAAACGTGGCGTTGGTAATGGTGGTCGCACTCGCCGACGAAAACAGCGCGAGTGCTCCACCCGTTGCTGCCTCGTTGCCAGCAAACGTGCTCTGCGTCACGGTAGTAGTGCCTGCGAACGCGAACACACCACCGCCTTCACCCGAGCTAAAGCCGATCCCCGCGCTATTGTTGGCCACAATGCTGTTGAGTATTCGGGTTTCACCAAACGAGATTGCACCGCCGCCCCGAGTTTGCGAAACAGTGCCGTTGCGAACGGCGTTGCTTTCTAGGCGCGACGAAATAAGAGCGAGCCCCTCGCCGACCCCGTTACCTGCTGCGATGCCACCGCCGTTCGATCCCGCGCCGGTGGTTTCATTGCCGTCAATGGTTGAGTTGTCTACCAAAACATTGGTGAATGACCACAGTGCACCGCCCGGCGATGTGGGGCCGGTTGTGGAGTTATTCCTAATGCGTGAATTACTCACGTCGATGCTGCCCGCGGCATGCGCGCCGCCGCCACCGCTGCTCCTGCCACGCGTCTGGTTCGCTTCGAGCAACGAATTTTGCAGACTCAAACGACCCGCAGAAAAAACACCGCCGCCGCGCGCGTCGTCGGCATCGGTCACGCCATTGCGAATCGTTAAACCCAGCAGAAAGAGCGTGCCGGTGCCTGTGTGATTGAAAATTCGGAATAAATTTGCGGCAGCTACTGGGCGCTCAACGGTCACGCTACCTGCGCCATTTATGACTAAGGTGTTGGCCGAAATGTTGAGACTATTGCCGGCGGCATCGTTAAGCGTGATGGTGGTGACGCTCGGCGCGAATGTGATCAGATCACCCGAACCAAATGCTGCGCCCGTGTTCGTGCAGGCCCCTTGCAGCGACGCACCGTTCATCGACGCAATCGCGGCACGCAAGGTGCAGTTTCCCGCATGAATAGTGTCGTCCGAGCCGTTAACGATGATCGTAGCGGCCTGTGTGGTCAGCGCTGACAATCCTGTCAGAGCAAAGACTGTGAGTGTGATGGCGCGTTGAATAACATAGCGGCCGTTGCGTCGAAAGACATCGAAGTGCGCTGATTTCATGGGAATCCTTGAGAATTGAAAGTAGTCGGCGTGGGCGGTCTTACCAACCCAGACGAAAAACTCCGCGAAAAACTCTCATCCAAGCCACGAAGACTAGAGTTGCCCTTTGGACGTGCGCGGCTTCGCTGCGCTTTCGTTGAACGGAAAAGCGGCGCAGTTCACTCTATGTCGGCGAGCCCGATTTGGTTGTTAGCGCTTCTTCCGTGGCTGCGCGATATCGGCAGCATCGGGAGCGGCCACCTTGTCGTAAGCAATGCGCTGCTCGAAGCCCGCTGAGCTTTGTCGGTACACGCGACCATCGGCCGCACCCACCCATGTTTTCCATTCGACCGGTTTGGGATCAAATGGCGTCACGGCGTAGCTCGTCCATACTTTCATGGGTACACCGCCGATCACGTCTGCGCCTGAAACCTTGCAGCGGGTGGTGGACTTTTTGGCCATCGCGATCGTGCTCTTTAAGTCAGGCATCGGCGTGGCGACCCATTTGCCTTTAGCCATTTCAGGCGAGCGTGTGTAGATCACGTTGTTGATATAGACGGCTTCGCTCTCCATCTTTGTTCCGTCCACGACAATGCTCTGATTCACGCGGTAAGGCCGATCTGCTTTGGGAATGGTCGCATCGATGTAGGCGTTGCAGCTGGTGTCTTGCGCGACAGCCGCTGATTGCATCAAAAAGGCGGTCAGCGCGGATACAGCAATTTTTGAGATCGCGTTGAATTGGATTTCGAGATTCATTGGAGGCTCGGTTGTTGGTTGATCTGGTGTAACAGACGCAATCGCCACGGAAAACCTCTCATCGGTGCGGCGTACGCACTGGCGATACGGTTCAGTCCGTACTACATGCCAAGTTTTCGCTTAATCGCCGCCATTTCGCGCTTCAATTCGTGTTGTGCTTTTCGCAAACCTGCAATCTCCGCATCTTTGTCTTTCACAATTTGATTGAGCCCTTGAATCGCTGCGAGCGTTACGCCGCGCGCGTCGATGTCGGTCATCGTTTTGTCGTCGTAGCCAAGGCGAAACGCTTTCCAGAAATCCTGCGCCATTGGGCCGATGTGGCGGATCTTTGCGTCTTCGGCGGAGTAGCTCCACGTTGAGAGCGGTAACGCGACTACTTTGCGCAGAATGTCTCGCGCAGATTGTGTAGTGATCGGCGAAAAGTCACGCTTTTTTGCGCGATCGGAATTGTTCGTCCACACGCCGCCGGTGGAGAGTTTTGCACCGGTGGATGTAACGATGAGGAAGCCCGCTGTATCGGCGTTAAAGGCCACAAAGTAATCGCGATTGGGGCCGAACGAGACATCGAATCCGCTCGGGGCTTGCACGCGGAATGAGTCGGTGCGGCTGGGGATATTGTTAATCGTGTCGTAGCTATTCCAGACAAAGGTGCGGTCTGCGGCATAAGCGTACTGGCCTGCTGCAAAGCTGGATACGCCGAGCGCCGTGTTGCGAAAACCGCCCGGTGACGTGCTGTATTCGCCGAAGGCATAGTTGCCGCGGCCACCGGACGCTGTGCTGTAGTTTGCTGTCGCCTGGTTTGCAAAGCCACCGCCGATGGTGCTGTACAAAGCGCCGACCTCGTTTGATTCTCCACCGCCGACCGCGCCGTACGAACCCGCGCGGATGGCGTTGAACTTTCCGCCCGCGATCACTGAGTACGAGCCTTCCACAACGTTCCACGCGCCGCCGCCAATGAAAGCGCCTCTCACTGCTGTGTTCGCTACAGCATTGTCGGCATGCCCGCCAATGATGTTGGGCTCTCCGACCGTCGTCGACGGGACAATGCGGATCCCCGCGCCGCCACCGATGCCCAGCGTCAGCGGCTGGCCGTCCGTAGTGCCGAGCACCGCAGGCGCGCCAAACGCATTACCGCCCTGCGTGAACGCGTTAATCGCGCCGCCCACCGCGCAGCCATTGGCCAGAAAACTTGTAATCGCCGCACTCGTCGGACGCGAGGCCGATGGTGCAGAGCCAAGGCTCAAACCGTTGGTGAGCGACGCGCCGCTGAACCCCGCCAAATGCCGCGCGATGATGGTGGTGTCGACCGTGTCGATCTGACCATCGCCGTTCATGTCGAGCGCGCAGCCGACGCATTCGATGTTGTTTTTCACCTGTAGTGGATCAAGGCTCGCGTAGCGGGTGCTCGCGGTCATCGGCGCGCCGCGAATGTCGAGCGCGTAGCGCGTGAGCACGACGCCGTCGTTGAGCGCGTCCGAGCCACCGGTATCAAACGGACAAGTAGCGGCGGCGGCTAAATTCATGCCGAGCGCGATGACAACGGCGCTGACAATAGCGCTGACAATAGCGCCAAAACTGGCCGCCGGAGCCTTGGTGGGCCGTTCTGGACTACGGTTGCTATAGACAGCATTGGCGTGTTGCGGAATAGACGTTTGCATGGAGGAGCGTGTCCTACAAATTGACGCAGATGTCTACCAGACGTAATTGGGCTTCAAAATCTCTCACCGCGTTGCAAAAATCAGCTAGATTTCGTCTTACAAAGCGACAAGCCAATTCACAACCCTTGCGCTTACGCCCACATGTCGCCTCCTGAAGCCAACCTTATCGCCACGAACAACGCCACCCAGTCAGCCTCCGACGTCACCCAGCTGCTTCACAGCGTGCAGAAAGGTGATCGTCGTTCCGAGGAAGCGCTGTTTGAAGCGGTCTACGCGGAGCTCCGGACGCTGGCGCGCTCGAAAGTTGCGCGCGAATCGACGCTGACCTTGTTGTCCCCCACGAGCCTGGTCCACGAATCGTATTTGCGACTGATTCACCAAAACGCTAACGATTCCGTTAACCGAAAGGTGTTTTATGGCTACGCCAGCAAAGTGATGCGCAGTGTCATCGTGGACTACGTACGAGAGCGCGATGCGGAAAAACGCGGCGGTGGTCACGCTGCGGTCACGCTTGTCACGGAGCTCGCGGGAGAATCCGCCGAGCACACGCGTGTGCTCGCCGTTCATGAGGCCATGCAGCAACTCAAAGAAATTGACGAGCGCTGCCATGATCTGGTGGAGCTGCGTTACTTCGGCGGCTTTTCTGTCGAAGAATGCGCCGAACACTTAGGTGTGTCGCTCGCCACCGCCGCCCGCGATTGGGACAAGGCGCGACTGTTTCTTGCCTATCGTTTGGGCGACTGATGACCGGCGGCGCGCTGAGCGTTGATTTCAGCGAGCAGATTTTCTGCCTCTCGCAGGCGTGTCGGTTGGGTGCCAGCCAATCGCCAGCTAGCTATAGCGCGCGAAACGAGTGTGGCAGCAGCGTCAAATTTCGACTCGGCGGCGAGCATGCGCGCTCGCAATAGGTCGATGTGATTCATACCTGATGGGTTAGCGCTGGGCGGCGCGGCAGTCTCATCAACCGCGCGCATCTCGCGCCAGGCTTCATCGCGTCGGTTCGTGGAGTGCAGCAAAAGCGCAAGCTCCGCGCGCACTTGTTTTGTCAAAATGTGATCCGCGCCGCTTGATGACGTCGCCAATTCAATACCGCGACGAAAATCTCGCTCCGCCTCTGCGTATTGTTTGAGCGCTTGTCGAGCTCTGGCGCGGGCCCGTAGCAGCATAAAAACATCGCCTACGTCAATCGTCATGGCCGGGTTGCGCCTTGCCTGTTCGATCATTTCGAGCGCGCGGTCGTAGAGCGGCAATGATGCCGCAAAATCTGAAAGCTCAGCGTGGGCATTGGCGTAGTTTCCAAGCGCTGCAGCGAAGTCCGGCGAACGTGACTTGGCTCGTTCAAAGGCGGCAAGGCTGCGCTCGTAGCGCGCCAATACGGGAGCTCCGATTTCGAGGCCGCCCCTACGAACAATCTCGGCCCAAGCATGCAATCGAACCGCCGCGCGCTCGTCGCCCGGCTCGCCGCGCTCTCCCCTTGCCCCCGCACCGGCATCGAGCTTTTCGAGCGTGGTTCGTGCCGTAGCAAAGTTACCGCTGTAGACATCGGCCCATAGGTCCGTTTGCATGGCGTCGTAGACAGTCGGATGGTGTTGACCGAATAGACGCTCTGCCGTTTGACGGCGCTCCTCATTGAGCGCCAAGAATTCATCCGTCTGCTCCAGACGTCCATACATCTCAGCCAACGTGCCCAGCAGCGCCAATCGCGTTTCCGGTTGATCGTGCAGCTCGGTGCGGATCCGCTCTCGACCTATGTCGAGAATCTGTTTTGCTGTCAACTTCGACCGGTCGACGGCTGAGCTCACTTTCGGATCCAGAACGCTAAAGAGACTCGTCGTGAACTTAGAAATCTCAGCGGCTTTGTTGGCCTCAATGGTTGCCAGGCGCTGTTGCTCGCGTGACTCAGCCAGTTGAACAAGTGCGAAGGCAAGACTCGCAATCACGGCCGTCGCCGCGAAACTCGCCCCGCCGATGGCGAGTCTATGCCGTTGAACGAATTTCATCGCTCGGTACCAACGCCCGGTCGCGCGGGCTTTCACCGGCTCCGCCGCTAGGTATCGCGCTAAATCCGCATCAAAATCAACAGCGGTTTGGTAGCGTTCAACAGCTTCATTGGCGGTGGCTTTAGTCAGGACTGCCAGTAAATCTGGATGCAACTGCCGGGTGACATTGGTCAACCTAACGGATGCGTTCTGAGCTGTCCATTCTCGCTTCGGCAAGTTCCAAGTTAAGCGCTCGCCAAGCACTAGCTCGAATAGCAACGTACCTAATGCAAACACGTCGGCTTGCGTGCCAATGGTTTCGCCGCGAACCTGTTCAGGCGCGGCGTAGGATTCGGTATAGGCGGCGCCCACCACACGCGTCAAATCGGCCTCCGCTGACGTGGTTTCGGCGTCGGGTTGCGTACTCTCAAAGAGTTTTGCGACGCCGAAATCAAGCAGCTTCACCTGCCCGTTCGCGTCCACCAATACATTGCCGGGCTTGATGTCTCGATGCAAGACTAGCTGGGAATGTGCATAAGAAACTGCGCCGAGCAATTGCCGAAACAGCACGATGCGATCTCGCTCGGACAGCGTTCGACAAAACGTGGCAATGTCGACGCCCTGCACCAACTCGATCACTAAAAAGCGCTGTGAGTCATCGGTCAAACCCGCATCGAGGAGTCGAGCGATGTTCGGATGGGTCAGACGCGCGAGCAGTTCGCCCTCGCGCGCAAAGCGAGCACGAGCTTGTACCGAAAGGGCAAGCGAGCCCAACAGCTTCACTGCGACTTCGGATTGGTACAAGCCGTCCTCGCGGCGGGCGCGCCACACGCTGCCCATTCCGCCGCGTGCGATGGGTTCGATCAGCGCATAGTTGCCGCAGCGCTGTCCGGCCGTTAGCTTGGCGTTGATGAGCAACGCGTCGGCCATGTTGGCAAAGGACTTTAATTTCGTTGCTTCACTTTGCTGCGTCGCCCGAAGGTAGGCGACGGCGCGCTCTACGTCAGGATCGTCTTTGGCAGACGTATCCTGACCGCTGGTTTCTAGCGCTGCAAATACGCGCTTCCACTGTGCCGTGGTGAGCGTAGGACGACTGGCGGGCGGTTCGAGCATGGCGCAGTGTAGATCGTCGCCGCGACGGATACTAGCTACGCAAACACATCGCGAACGGCAGCAATGTCGCGATGCATCTGCGCGGTCATCACCTCGATCGAGTCAAATTTTTCCTCAGCGCGAATGCGTTTTACGAACTCGACCACGACGCGGCGACCATACAAATCGCCTTTGAAGTCGAGCAGAAACACTTCGAGCAAGGGCTTGCCGTTTTCTTTGACGGTGGGGCGTACGCCCACACTGGCTGCGCCCAACACTGCGCTCGCACCGGCAACGTCAACGCCGTAGACACGCACGGCAAAGATGCCTTGCACGGGTAGCGGCGTCCAGAGCGGAATATTGATCGTGGGGAAACCGAGCGTGCGGCCCAGTTTGTCGCCGTGCGCGATTCGGCCGCTGATTCGGTACGGGCGCCCTAAGATGGCTGCTGCGGTGACGCAATCGCCGTCCCGAAGCGCTGTTCGCACCAGGCTTGACGAGAAGCGAACATCCATCGCTTTGACTGCGGGCATCACGTAGCACTCAACCCCGTGGGCTGCGCACCAAGCGTGCAGCGTTTTCACGTCGCCCGAACGATCTTTGCCGTAGCGGAAATCATCGCCCACGATCAGCCATTTGGCGTTGAGCCCATGGCGAAGAACTTGATCACAAAACGCGTCGGGTGACATGCTGGCAAGCGCTTCGTTGAAGCGAAGCAACTGAACGTGTTCGATGCCAACGGCCCAGATACAGGCGAGTTTGTCGCGCAGGCGTTGCAGTCGAGCTGGCGGCGTTTTCTCTGCGCGGCGCGCGAAAAATTGACCGGGTGCAGGGGCGAACGTCAGCGCTGTGGGTTTGAGCTTGCGCTGCCGCGCCGCTTGGCACACGACTTCAAGCATTGCTTGATGGCCGCGATGTACGCCGTCAAAATTGCCGAGTGAAACAGCCGTTGGGACGGCGGAAAAAACGTGAGGATGTAAATCGCGAGCAAGGCTCGGCGCGCCGGGAATCGGGGATTTCATTGAAGTTTCGGCGCACACGACGCGAACTGGACAGAAGCGTTGATTTTAGGTAACGCGAGCGCTGCGGGCGATGGCGGCTTGGGATCAATGGATTGCAATACGCCTGTATAGCTTCATCATTGTGTGCCATATGAAATAGGGGATGTGAGAATATTCAATAGTATTTCGAAATCAATACAAAATGCCTTGTAGTCCTTATTTCGTATGGCTTAACGTAGGTTAGCTATTAAATTCGGCTCATCGACCGCTCAATGTTTGCCATTTCTGAGCGCTAGGCAGTGGGATTGCATCAGCCGTCGCTGCGAGCCCTTAAACCTTCAGTCACAGCGTAACGACACCGCCGAAATGGCCTCGCCCGCGGTGGTCTCGGCGATGACATGAAGCTGCGAATTCGCTCGCCGCGATTTCGGCGGAAGCGTGGCCACAGCGCTGAATGTTCCATCGCGCAGCACCGTGATGTAGCCATGGTCGCGCACCAGCGCATCGTGCTTCAAAGTGACGCCGCGATTTTCACCCGCTTTGACGTGCGTGACGACGCCATTTTCTGCCACCGCATAGCGCAGACGAACGCCCTCTTCCAAATTCGGTTTGCCCGAAGCGCCGCTCAACCGGCCTTGAAACGACAGCCGCTCGCCATGCCACTGTGCAGTCAGCACCAAGGCCGCCGTCGCAGCACGGGTTTCCGAAGCGGGGCGAATACCCGCGGCCCAGCCGCGATCATCGCGACCGTTGATGAAAAATTGCGGCGTGTAAACACCCGACGCACGAGCTGATCGAACGAGCGCTGCGTGACGTAATCCGAAATCCTTTCGCGCGAATTCGTCTTTCCATCCGATGTAGTCCCAGTAATCCACGTGAAACGACAGCGCGACCGTGTTGCCTGCACCGGGCGCTTCAACCAATGCAGACAACCAACGATCAGCGGGCGGGCAGCTATCGCAACCCTCAGAGGTGTAGAGCTCGAGGATTGTTGGTTTGATTGCGCCGCTTTGCGCGCTACACAACGCGGACGCAGAAGATTTGGCTTGCCCATGCGCGCTCAGGGAAAGCGCCGTCATAACGCCGGCAGCGCAGACCGAACGATACGTTTGTCGACTGAAAATGTGCATGCGATCTCCTTTGAGCGAGCCAACGAAATGAACTGACATCGAATCGTGCAAACCGACGCCATCGCCATTGCTCACAAGCCTTGGTGTATCGGCATCCACCGATCCTTACAGACGGGCTACTCAAAGCGCTCCGCTAAGTTGCTATGCTTCGAGCCACTGGCGCGGTTGAGCGCCGTTTTTCTGCCCCATCAAATGCAATTAACCGCTAGTTTTCAGGATCAAGTCGCCGAGGCGCGCAGCTATCTGCTGCGATTCGCGCGATTGCAACTCCGAAACGACGCGTGGGCCGAAGACGTGGTCGCGGAAACGATGCTCGCCGCACTTGAAAAACCCGATAGCTTCGCGGGGCGCTCGTCGCTTAAAACGTGGCTCGTTGGCATTCTGAAATTTAAAATTATCGATTGTTTGCGCGCACATAAACGGGAAGTAGCGTCGTCGCTCAACACCGACGAAGACGCCGAGCTCGAGGATTTATTGTTCAAGCAAGATGGGCACTTCGACGGCGACGCTTACGAATGGCCGAATCCAGAATCCACGCTGCAATCGCGGCAATTTCTTGAAGTGATGGATGTGTGCATCGAAGAGCTACCGGCCACCATGGGCCGCGTGTTTCTGATGCGCGAATGGATGGAATTCACGACCGACGAAATCTGTAAGGAACTCAAACTGAGTTCGTCCAACGTGTGGGTGCTACTCCATCGCGCCAGGCTACGGCTTCGCGAATGCCTACAAATCAAATGGTTTAACCACGACGAACGCGCGATCAAAATTTCAACGAGACGATGAAGCTTTTACGTACTTGCCGCGAAGTTGCGGCCCTTGTTTCACAGCGGGAAGATCGCGAGCTAGCGCTTCGGGAGCGGCTAAGCCTGCGTTTGCACGTCTTAATTTGTAAGCGCTGCACGGCGTGGGAGCAACACATTGCATTCATGCGCCAAGGGGTGGATGCTTGGAAGAATTACAAAGGCGACGGTCGTTAATTAAGAAGCGCATTCGGTCGCAATACTCACCCACCGACGTCAACGCGCTCGAGTCGGTCAAGTAGCGGGAAATACAGCGCCAAAATAATTGGCCGATCAATCGATTCGGCGGCCAATTCACCAATCGCTTTGCGATAAGTTAACAACTGGGCGCGATGACGAAGTCGCTGCTCATCCAGCCACACGGACAACGCAGCATCGTGCGGCGGCGCGCTAAATTTGTAGTCAACAATCCAGCGCTCGCCATGGGCCGTTACAAACGTACGATCAATGCGCAGTAGCGTCAAAGACGTATCAGAGGCGGGCAGCCCAGTGTGCCGCTTCTCGCTCACGACAAGCGAGAGCTCAGAGGCGCTCTCTACATGCGACTCGGAAAACAAAAACGCAATGGCATCACTGTGCTTCCAACGCGTCAAAGTGTCATAGAGGGTTTGGGCGAGCGCTTCGATTTGCATCGTGTGCGCCCCTTCGCTTTGCAGCGCGCCACGCAACTGTGCGATCGACGGCGATGGAGTGATTCCGCGCCCTAGTGCATCGAGCAAGCGGTGCCCAACAACACCAAACGCGACCGCGTTTTCGTCATGCGCAGCGTGACTGTTATCGCTGACACTGTGCATCGATCCGAGTTGCGGCGAATGCGCTCTGGCACGCTCAACGCTGCGGGCGGCGGTTGACGTGAATGTAGGCTCCGCATCAAGATCAACCCGCCACAGGCTGTGCGGCATGGCTTTCACGGACTTGCTTGGCAACTGCGCTTCGATGTCAACACGCTGATCATCCATTGACGGCCAGGGCAGCAGCGCCGCAAAGGTGTGCTGGCGCGGCGCCCTTGCGCCATTCGATCCCGAAAAATACAGCCGCTCACGCGCACGTGTGGCGGCCACATAGAGCAAGCGTTTGAGCTCTTCAGCCGTTTCGCCAGCGCGGCGCGTCTGCACGAAATCAAATACCGATGGCGCATCGGTTTGTTTTCGGGTTTCCCGCGCCGCCGCAATCAAACTCACTTGTTGATCGCTGCGCAGAAACTGCCACGCCAGCAGCGCGCGATCAGGTGGCCGACCCACACGATCCGACGCCGGCACAAACACAACATCCCACTCCAAGCCCTTGGCCTTGTGAATGGTCAACACATCAACGGGCGGAAATACGCCCAACTGATCAAAGCTCATGAATTGCTTCGCAATGCGCGCTTCGAAGCCTTGACGAGCTGGCAGCAAACCATCGGGTGCCAATTCGTCCACAAGCGCGAGATACGCCGACACTTCATCGCGCTCGCCTTGACTTTGCACGATTCGCAAGCCGCCACAGGCGATCCACAACGTGTGGACTCGCTCCGACAGCGTTGCGCTCGATGCAACGGCTAGCGCCTCATCGTACGCCGCCATCGCGCTCGCAATCTGTTGCCGCTCAAACGAGTCAACGACAGCATCACCCAATGCGCCCAAGGCCGCGCGCACGTCGCGCCGCTCAGCGCAGCCCGCCGCTAAGGCGGAGAGCGTGGACAAGCGAAGTCCGGCCATCGGCGAGCGAAGCCACGCGAACCAAGAAAACTCATCATGGGGCTGCGTCAACACGTAAGTGAGCGACACCAAATCCCGAATGATCGGACGGTCAGGCCATTTTGCAAATTCTTGTGCGACGAAACCGATACGTCGCTGTGTGAACTCACGCAGTATTTCACCGGCGCTCGCCTTGCTGCGAACAATCACGGCGATTCGCACCTTGGAATTTTGACGCTGCGCTTGTTCGATCGTCTCAGCAATCCAGCAGGCCTCTTCTTCGCTGTCGCTCATCGACGCGATGCTCACGCCGCAGTGGCTATCCGCGCCGCGAGCCGCAAACGCGGCGCTGAATTCAATGCTTCGTTCAGCGTCTGGCGAGCGATCAGCAAAGCAGCGCGCCAATTCGCGATTAACCCAATTGACCAGTTCTGGTCGCGAGCGGTAATTGCTCTGCAAGGTCAAACGCGTAAAGCGAATTGATGGAAAACCGTGGGCCCAAGCGTCAAGAAACAATCCGACGTCGGCGTCGCGAAACCCGTAAATCGATTGCATCGGATCGCCGACCAAAAACATCGTGCGTCCATCACTGTCGCTCCATTCCGCGCTGAGCGATCGAATCATCGACGACTGCGCCGGGCTCGTATCTTGAAATTCATCGACCAGAACATGGCGAATTTGCGCGTCAAGGCGCTGCGCAACTTCCTCGGGCCAAACTTCAAGCGCTTGTTGTGCCGCCAGCGCAATCCCAGAAAAATCGGTGACGCAGCGCGAATTCTCGATAAGCATTAGTTGCGCCGCCGCGATCTTTAACACGGTCATCGTGGCTCGATACATCGGCTCGTGGCGATCCATCGCCGCGGCATCGGGCAGCGCCGCCGCCGAAACAATTCGCGCCGACAAATGGGTGCCCAGCGAGGATTGAGTGAGCGCTTCGAGCCACTGCTTAGCGTCGGCCTTGAACGCCTTGAACTCATTGGCTTGCGCGGAGTTGCCCGTTGGTGCCGCAGGAAATCCGGAGTTTTTGTTAACGTCCTTTTTCCACTCGCCCTTCTGGGTCATCAACCAACTCTGTATCGCTCGCCAGTATGAAATCGAGGCGGCTGTGGCAAAGAAGTGTTCGTCGTTGGGCGCATCCGCAACAGCTCGTAACTGGTCGCGAAGCAATCCTGGTTCCAACTGATCGGCTGCGAACAGTGCGAATCGTCGCGCGGCAGCGCGGTGCGATGCACTCCAGAGCGCAACCAACGGCTGCAATGTCACGGTAATTGCCGCTTCGATCACGGTTCGTAGGCGCGCAAGCGAAGCGGGCGACGTATCGCCCAAGTGTGGCAACCACTGTGCTCGACGCGCCAGCAAATTGGCAACGAGCGCCACCACTTTGTCCACTTGATTGTCGGCTGCACGCAACAGCACTGCGGCATCCGCGCTACTGGATTCGAACAGCGCCAAGCGAGCGGCCTCTTCGTAGAGCGGCTGGGGATCCTCGAGCAATTTCGACAGGGCTCGTGAATCAGCGGTGAGCGGCGCGAGCGAGGCAACGCGCCGCGAGAATGCGTCAAACGTGTGCACATTGAGCTGCTCAGGCCGTTGCAGCAAATGCCATTGCCGCGCCGTGTCACGGGCAAGCACGCTACGCCCCAAGCGCCAGCGCTCCAACGCTGGTGATTGAGTGGGCTCGGGCAGCGTTGCTGCGTCGTGAATGGCCTCGATCACGCGGGCGCGCATTTCCGCTGCGGCTTTGTTAGTAAATGTAATGGCGAGCACTTCTTGCGGCTGCTCGGCATAGCCGAGCAGCGTCAAAAACCGCTGTACCAAAAGCTCCGTTTTTCCAGAGCCTGCAGGCGCACGAACAATGAATGAACGAGCGCCATCGAGCGCGTCTCGCCGCGCCTGCGTATCGGATTGCACGCTCATGGGTCAGCGTCCTCTAGCGCGCGCAGTTGAACGCGGCACAAGCGCTCAAAGCCGCAGCGCTGACACGTCTGATCACCCGCCAGGGGGGCCACGGGCGCAGCGCCGCTTCGGAATTCCTCGACCAGCGCCGCCAGTTGGTGCGGCCAGCGCTGCTTGAGCTCGTCAAAGACAATCGATTGCCGAGACGAACGAAACGCCGCTTGCGGCCTTTCGTCATCGGCGATGCCAATGTATTGCACGCCCTCTTCGTTAATTTGAGCGTACGAAACGCAAGACACCGCATCTTCACTTCGCGCGACCTGCATGGCCAACGCATAGAGCGGTAGCTGTGGACTCGACAAACGCTCGTCCGACAAGCCGGGCCGCTTTGACACACCGCTTTTGAAATCGATGATTGCCAAGGAGTCGTCGCTGAGCCGCTCCACGCGATCCACTCGCAATTGCAATGTGTGGCCGAGAATGTCGTGTTCGGCTTTGTGTTCAACCGCCTCCAAAAAAAACGGCTCTCGCGAAGCCTCGAGTTCAATGAACTTTTCAAAGAGAACAAGTAATCGCTCGCGCTCAACCAGCCACACGTCGCGCGGCACGTCGAGCGTCTCCTTGCGCCAGTGCGAAATGGCGGTGTCAATGTGCTCCGGCAGTCGCTGTAGTTGCTGCGCCGGGTCAAGCGTGGCGCCCTCGTCTTGCGCCGCCATACGATCGCGACCGAGCAGCTCGGCAACGTTATGCAGCAGGTTGCCCTTAATCAGAGGTGATAAGCCATCGTAGCGTTCCGGCCACAGATTGGCGCGCAGCCGCCCCAGCGCCCAGCCCCGACGCGGGCACTTAGCCTGCGCCTCCAGGCCGCTGGCGTTGAGCTTTGAGCGCGCACTGAGCGGCGACGGATCAAGCTCGTCGACGATTGGAATCATCGGCGTCGGAGTGAACAGCGATGCCGACATTGCTTCGGCGGACAGCGCGGAGATAAGTGGACTGGCAAGCAGCGTTTGTCCGTCCTTCGAGGCCGCTGCGCTCACCGTCAACGTCTGCGAATGCGCGCACCAACCGCGCCACAATCGCTCCGCCCGAGCGCCACATTCAGCAATGCTCGCCAAGCCGATGTTTTCACGACGCTGCCACGCGGCTGATAGAAAAGGATTCAAGCGCGAACGCTCTGGCAGAGCGGCGTCGGTGAGGCCGGTGATCCAAAGCGCGTCGTTGATCGTGCCCGCACTCTCAAGTAATCCCACCACTTCGATGCTCGCGCCTGAGTCCTCGGGCTGAAAAGTGGTGCGATTGAGCTGATCGCGCCACTCAGCATTGGCGTCGGTCGCTGTTAATGCCGGCATCCAATCATCGAGTTCACACCAAAGCGTGCCGAGCTCACTGATAGCGGCGCGCAGCTGAAACGTTGCCGAATCGACGGGTTGGTGCGCCGCAGTCAACCGCTTGATTGACAGCGCCCAGTTAGCCAGCCATTCGCGGCGAGTGAGTCGCTCGTTGGGGTCTTGGCGTGGGGCGTTGGGCACACCGATGAACTGCGAAAAGTCATCAACGGTCGCGAATTTTTTGCCGCGCGATAGCAGCTCAACCTCGCCGATGGCAACGGCGCGTCGCTGCGCGTCACTTAACGCCCAGCGTGGGTGGCGTAGCGACTGCGCGGTCAACTCGATGTCCAACGGCTCGCCGCTGCTAGCAGCGACTACATTGAGCATCACAGCAGTGTCTGAGAACGATCCCAGCGTACGTCCCAACGAAAGATTGAATGCGACCCCCGATTCGCTCAGAGCGCGTCGCCACAATTCGCGCTGCGATGACAGAGACGGAACGACGATGGTGGCGCTGCGAGCGTTGTCGCTTTCGACATATCGCCTCGCCGCCGCGATGACCGCTTCGCGCTCTTCGCGTTCATTGACATATTCAGCTCTGCGGGGATGGGGCAACGCGTTTGATTCCGGCAAATCAATGCGGTGAAACGGCGCAAATCGGGGGCCAGCCGCGCGCTCCGCGGCAGCCGACAGCGCGGCGAATGCGCCGAGCTCTGATGCAATTGGCGCAAAACTCGGAGTGAGCAGAATTCGACCGGGCGACGTGGGCAACAACGAATGCAATTTTGCCGAGTAGCGAGCAATTAACGCAGGAAGCATCAGCGATGAAATTGTGTTCCCACGACTCAATCTCGACACGAAAAATCGTTTGGCGTCGTCATAGAGCTTGCCGTTGATGCTGCCGTCGGTGGCGTGGGTCGCACCAGCGGCGCTGTTGGCGCTGTTGGCGCTGGCGTAGCGATGCTCCAACGCAAAAGCTTCCTGCATTAGCGTGGCCAACGCAGCCGTTGCGACCGCGCCGGATTGGCTATCTCGGGGGGCAGTCGCCGCAACGGCTTCGCGCCACAATGCAGACTCCACCGTGGGAGATGCGATGCTGCGCTCGTCGGCAATCAAGCCATAGCACTGCGCGTCGCTCCAAAGCTTACGAAACCATGCGTCGGTGGTCATGAAGTCAGGCGACACGACCGAGCCCGATTGCGAAGATGCCACTCGTCGCCATAGCCGCTGAAAACTGCGCCGCGCGCGATCACTGGGGCTAAGAACTAGCGAACCGCCTGCAAGCGCAGACAGCGTTGCTTGAAGTGTTGTTAACGGGATTGTCACGCCTCGATTCTAGGAGTGATCGCCGTTTGCTGCGACGTCGCGGCAGCAGTCTGCACAACACCGACTTCACGCAACTTTACGTTCAATCTGAACCTCGTTAAAACTAGCGACAGCATTCGATACAGCAATATTATTGAAACCCTTTATTTATTTGGGCTACAAGTCATTTTTGATGTCTTTCAAAAAATTATCTATAAGTGAAAAAGCCCATATTTAAACTGGTTAACCGGTAGTAAGTCATTAATACAAAAGCCTAGAGCGACCCATCGCTGACACCCGGCCAGCAGCATGAACTGCCCGCTTTCCACGCTCCGCTTTGGGCAAAGCAGGTTGATGCATGAACGCGTTGCTCAATCACGCAGGTGCGAATTTATCTTCAGACGCGGGACAGACGCACGCCAGTCGTTTCACGCCGCATTCACCTGCCGACAAGCCCTTCAACACTGGGCCCTACATTTCGTCTCCTACGTCGTCATCGCAGGCCCGACCGTTTGTTCAACTTCAGGGGGCAATTCAAACACGCGTTGCTTCAGCGAGCGAACAAGTCCATTAGAGTGACTTACTTTCTTGGAACAACACAGCAACTGCGTTGCGTAACCATTTGTTAGCCCCGTCTTCGTGTACGCGTCGATGCCAAAACATATTGACTTGAAATGAAAGCTCGTCAATCGGGGGCACACGAACAACAAGTCCCGATGGGAGCAAAGCGCCATCGACCAACTTTTCCGGAACAGTAGCGATGAGCGCCGTGTTTTGGACGATGTAGGGCACCGCTGCGAAATGCGGCAATTCCAGCGCAATGATTCGTTTGATCCCGCGTTGACGCATGATCGTCTCGACGCGGGCGTGCCCCGTGCCAGCCGAGATTACAACCGCGTGCTTCGCCTTTAAAAAGCGTGGCAATGTGAGCGCACCTTTGGCCAACGGATGATTTGCCGACATCAAACAGCGATGATGTTGTTCGAATAGACGCCGCTGGAAAAATCCAGGGCCGAGCTTAGGCATCCAGCCGAGCGCCAGGTCTACGCCGCCGGTGGCAAGTTCGCTGGCAACATCGACCTCGCTGTTGCGTACGGTGGCCACCGTTACGGCCGGCGCGTGAGTCTCAAGATAGTGCATGAGTTTCGGTAAAAAATAGGCCTCACCAATATCGGTCATCGCAATGCGAAATCGCCGCACACCCGTTGCGCAGTCAAATGTCGTCCGGCGAACGATTGCCTGCTCCAACGACCGCAACGCCTCGCGTATTGTCGGTGCGATGTCGACGGCGAACGGCGTCGGCTGCATCCCCGATGGGGAGCGCGTGAACAGCTCATCGCCCAGCGCAATGCGCAAACGCGCCAGCGCATTGCTAAGCGCAGGTTGCGTTAGTCCGATCCGCTCCGCAGCCAGCGAAACGCGACGCTCAGTCATCAAAGCATCGAAAACGCGAATCAAGTTCAAATCGAATTTCATGAAACGGCTCCGTTAAACATTCACAGAGTAAATAAACAAACTCTACTGATCTCTATTTTGTAAATGTCGCATAAACCACATAATGGTGCAAACGTTCGACGTACGACTGTGTAACGAGACCCACGGAGACTATGCAATGAATGCAATCGAAACGGCTGCCGCAGTTAAATTAAGCGCAAAGGAGTCGTCTCTAAACTGGTATGAAAACGGCACCAGCCGCATTCCTTTTCAGGTCTACACCGATGCCCAGCTACATCAGCGAGAGCTCGAAGCGTTTTTCTACAAGAGCCATTGGTGTTACATCGGGCTCGAAGCCGAGATTCCAAACGTAGGGGACTTTAAGCGCACCGCCGTCGGCGAGCGCTCGGTTGTCATGTCGCGGGACGCCGATGGCAAGGTCAACGTATTCGAGAACGTGTGCGCGCACCGCGGCATGCAGTTTTGTCGCGAGCGCCACGGCAATCGAAAAGAATTCGTGTGCCCGTATCACCAATGGAGCTACACGCTCAAAGGCGATTTGCAAGGTGTACCGTTTCGGCGCGGCGTAAAACAAGACGGTAAAGTCAACGGCGGCATGCCCGCTGACTTCAAGACCGAAGACAACGGTTTGAACAAACTGCGTGTTGCAACGCGCGGCGGTGTGGTATTTGCCACCTTCGATCACGCTATGGAATCGTTTGAGGATTTCGTGGGCGAGACAGTGCTGGCGTACTTTGATCGCATGTTCGATGGCCGCACGTTAAAAATCCTCGGCTACAACCGGCAGCGTATTCCTGGTAACTGGAAATTGATGCAGGAAAACATCAAAGACCCGTATCACCCCGGCTTGCTGCACACCTGGTTTGTCACGTTTGGGCTATGGCGAGCAGACAACAAATCCGAACTCAAAATGGACAAACACTTTCGTCACGCAGCGATGATTTCAACGCGAGGCAATGCGCAAGCCGCCAATGAAGTCAGCAAAGTGTCGAGCTTCAAAGAAACGATGAAGTTACACGACGCGCGATTTTTAGACATCGTTCCCGAAGCTTGGTGGAACGGCCCCACTGCGGTGATGACCACCCTCTTCCCGAGTGTGATCTTGCAGCAACAGGTCAACAGCGTATCGACGCGCCACATTCAACCGCGCGGCAATGGCGAATTTGATTTTGTTTGGACGCATTTTGGCTATGAAGACGACACCCCCGAAATGACTGAGCGACGACTGCGGCAATCGAATTTGTTCGGCCCCGCCGGATTCGTTTCGGCCGACGATGGTGAAGTAATCGAGCTTTCACAAAAAGGCTTCGAACAAAAGCCGAGTCATCGCGCGCTCGCCGAGCTCGGCGGCCGCGACGTGGGCGACACCGATCACATGGTCACCGAAACGCTCATTCGCGGAATGTATGCGTACTGGCGGAAAGTGATGAATGAATAAGCACCAGTCGCTGGGTTAATGAGGACCCATCGTTTTCTTTTGGCGCAGATTCTGAAAACACTTGTAGCGATTCTTAAAAAGAAATCCTCGTAAATCCAAATTAAATCAGCGTAAATCTGCGTCAAAAAACACTGCAAAAAAACATGAGCAAACACATCGAAACGCATTTCGCAGTAACCCAACTCCACGCGCGCTATGCGAGCGCAGTCGATGCCAACGATTGGGATGCATGGGTTGATTGTTTCATCGATGACTGCGTGTATCGCATTCAACCGCGAGAAAATTTCGAGCGCGGTTTTCCGCTAGCCACGCTGTCGTTCGAGAGCAAAGGCATGCTCAGAGACCGCGCCTACGGCATCAAAGAAACGCTGTTTCACGACCCGTACTACCAACGGCACATCGTGGGCGCGCCGCTAATTCAATCGGTGACCGACGAGTGCATCAAATGCGAAGCAAACTACGTAGTGATCCGCACCAAGCTCAGCGAACTCTCAACCGTCTACAACGCGGGGCGCTACATTGACGAAATCGTTCACACCGAAGCCGGGCTCAAACTCAAATCGCGCCAATGCATCTACGATAGCGAAATGATTCCGAATTCGATTATTTATCCGATCTAACCATGACCACAGAAAACTGGACCGAAGTCGCCGTCGAGTACGACATCTCAAGCGACGAAATGACACTCGGCATCGATCTACCCGACCGAGAAATTGCGCTTTACCGAGTCAACGGTGAAGTCTTCGCCACCGACGGCATCTGCACCCATGGCAATGCCCGCCTGTGCGACGGCTTTCTCGACGGCTACGACATCGAATGCCCGCTACATCAAGGAAAATTCGACGTCCGAACAGGCCGCGCCAGCTGCGCACCCGCCACAGAGGAGATCAGATCCTATCCCGTGAAAATTGAAAACAGTCGCGTCTTCGTACTGCTCAATATCGAGCACTGAAGCATGATGCAGTGAATAAGAGGCACGGACGCAGCGCCGCTCGTAACCAAGCCTGCGCCCGCTCGCGCCTCAAAGCGCCGTGATTCGAAGCACTACTGCCGCGCCTCTCTGAAGAAGCCGAGCTTCTCCTGCGCAACACGATCAGAAAAACAAAACAGCACTGATTCGCTTTTCGCATTCAGCGTGTAGGGCATCCATCCCGGAACGACGGCGACGTCTTCCGGTTGCAGCGAGAGTTTTTGCTCGCCTACGTTGATCGTAGTTTCACCTTCAAGGCAGACGAAGATTGCGCTCTCGCTGGAGCGATAAGTGTGTGTTTCGAAGCCCGCGGGTAGCAAACGAATCGTGGTTGCCATCGTTGGCATTGCCCAGCCGCCATCAACGGGATTCACGTAGCGCATGACGTAGCCCTGATGCACGTCGGGTGCGCCTGCGTGTGCGAGTCGCGCGAGCGCTTCGCGAGTGCGAGCGTATGGATAATTGAACACCGGTGAATTGAGCGAGTCGCTTTTGTGATTGAGCGGAAGCAGACCGCTGCCGTAGCGTGCCATCGAATCGCCGGTTGGTCGCGTGATGTTGGCTTCGGCTTGATGATGATCTTCGCGAAACGTGCTGTTGAAGTGCGCGAGCATCGGAATGTCAAGGCCGTCGAGCCACACCATCGGCCCGGTTGCTTCGTGACCGTGGTGATGCCAAGTCCATGACGGCGTGATCACGAAATCGCCCGGCTGCATGATCGTCTTTTCGCCATCGACTGCAGTGTATGCGCCACTGCCTTCGAGCACGAGTCGCAGCGCGGACTGCGTGTGGCGATGTGCGGGGGCCACTTCGCCTGGCATGATGAGCTGAATGCCCGCGTACAGTGAGCTCGTGATTTGCGATGAACCGCGCAACGCTGGGTTTTCAAGAATCAACACGCGCCGCTCGGCTTCTGCCGCGCTGATGTGTTGCGCCGATTCGAGTACGAACGGGCGCACGTCCGCATAGCGCCATTGATGCGGCACACCAATCGGTGTCGGCGCGGCAGGCACGAGCGACTTAAGTCGCGTCCACAGCGGTGCCATGTTCTGCGGATCAATGCGCGCGTAAAACGCTTCGCGATCCGCGTTGGTTGCAGGCGATGCATTCATCTCGTGCTCCTTAATAATTCATTTATTTCACGCATACACTGAGCTCACCGAGCCCCGCGATACCGCCGCGCAAGGTTTGTCCGCGCCCAACTTTGCCGACGCCTTCTGGCGTACCTGTGTAAATCAAATCGTCGGGTTGCAACGTGAAATACTTCGACAAGTGCATGAATGACTTCGGGCACCGACCCAATGAGTTTATCGATGTCGCTGCGCTGTCGATCCGCGCCATTGATCCTATCCCAAATTTCGTCGGAGTCGACTCAACAAACGTAAACAACGACTTGAGCGAGATTTCACGGCAAAAAAGCGACGCGCTGTAATCGCTGGCGAACTGGAGTGCTTATGTTGAGAGAAGAGTCCGCCGCGCCTTGGTGTATTGCGTGACGCGACCGATATCGCGCTGCTGCGGAGCGTTGATAGGCCGCGCATCCACGACAGCGCTTACTGACGTTCAAGTGAATCAATGCGTTGCGCCAACGGCACACATTAAGACTGTAGGGAATCTAGGCTCAAACTCGCCATTGGCGCGCCAGAAATGAAAAGAGCCGCACGGGGCGGCTCAGTTTCACTCGAATCTTGGCGTCCCCAAGGGGATTCGAACCCCTGTTACAACCGTGAAAGGGTCGTGTCCTAGGCCTCTAGACGATGGGGACTTAGGAACTTCTACGTGTCATTCGGTTGGCACCGAATCTTGTTAGTGGTGGAGATAAGCGGGATCGAACCGCTGACCTCTTGCATGCCATGCAAGCGCTCTCCCAGCTGAGCTATACCCCCAATCAAGACTTTAATTATAGCCACATTTAAATTAGTTTCGCAACTCGAGTTCGCTACTCCACGACGATGCGCGCAAAAAACTTTACCGAGCCCGCTGCAACCTCAACGCGGCGCTGAGGTTGCGCCAAGTGCCCCCTTCCAGTTCATCGCGAAACACAACAAAGTGACGGCCTGTTCGCTCGCGCAGCACCATCAACATCGGCGTGACAAATGCAAGCATCGGTGTCGAGTCGGGTTGCGCCTTGGCGACATGGGACGTCGCCAGCTCGGAGAGTAGCTCGCGGGCACACTCAACTGCATGTTGCTGATGTCGCGGGCTTTCACGCCACGCAAACAAGAGCACGACAGCAGCGATAAGCGTTGGCAGCAGCGCCCAACCCTGAGCGTAAATCGAGGTCACGATGCCCGCAATCACAGTCACACACAACAGCGCAGCGACCCAACAACGACGCATCGTCACGCGCAGGATCGCAACAACATCAATTGACCTTCGCCGCTTTGAGCTTAGCCAGCATCAACCAAGTATCGATCGCTGCGTCGGGGTTGAGCGAGAGCGATTCAATCCCGCGATCAACCAGCCAAGCCGCCAAATCGGGATGGTCCGACGGCCCCTGGCCGCAAATTCCCACGTATTTCCCTTTGGCGATACAGGCATCGATCGCAAATCCGAGCATCTTTTTCACGGCTGGATCGCGTTCGTCGAAGGTCTTTGAAATCGAGCCGCCAGAATCGCGATCAACGGCAAGGGTGAGTTGCGTTAGATCGTTCGATCCAATTGAAAAACCGTCGAAATACTCTAAAAATTCTTCGGCCAGAATGGCGTTTGACGGCACTTCACACATCATGATCAGCCGCAGACCGTTCTTACCGCGCGCCAAGCCTTGCGTGGCGAGCGCGTCGACCACAGCGCGGGCTTCGGACGTTGTCCGAACAAACGGGATCATGATTTCGACGTTGGTCAAACCCATTTCGTTTCGGACGTAGCGCAACGCTTCGCATTCAAGCGCAAAGCATTCGCGGAACTCATCGGCGATGTATCGCGAAGCGCCACGAAATCCAAGCATGGGATTTTCTTCGTGCGGTTCGTACGCGGCGCCACCCATCAAGTTCGCATACTCGTTTGATTTGAAGTCGCTCATCCGAACGATCACAGGGCGGGGCGCGAAGGCTGCGGCGATGGTCGAAATTCCCTCGACCAAACGCTGCACAAAGTACTCGCGAGGGGACGCATAACCGTGCATCTTCTCTGTAATTTTTTCGCGAAGCGCAGGTTCGAGCGACGCAAAATCAAGCAGCGCGCGCGGATGCACACCGATCTGGCGATTGATGATGAACTCAAGTCGTGCTAAACCCACGCCGTGGTTAGGCGTTTGAGAAAACTCAAATGCTAAGTCGGGATTGGCGACGTTGAGCATCACCTTCGTCGGCGCGGGCGGCATATTGTCGAGCGCGACTTCGGTGCGTTCAAACTCAATGAGACCTTGGTAAACATGACCGGTATCGCCCTCGGCGCAGGTGACCGTCACCGACTGACCGTCGGCGAGTTTCGATGTTGCGTCGGCACAACCGACTACGGCGGGAATCCCAAGCTCACGAGCAATAATTGCGGCATGACACGTTCGTCCACCACGATTGGTCACGATGGCGCTGGCTCGCTTCATGACCGGTTCCCAATCCGGGTCGGTCATGTCGGCTACCAACACGTCGCCGTCTCGCACGATGTCCATCTCCGACGCGTTTTTGACGATCCTTACCGTCCCTTGTCCGATCTTTTGACCGATGGCGCGGCCAGTGGTTAATGTCTTCGGCGTTGCTGTGTCAGTGATCCGGTAGCGCACCAGCGAGCGATTGGCGACTTCCCTTGATTTGACCGTTTCTGGCCTAGCTTGAAGGATGTAGATCTTTCCGGTTTGACCGTCTTTACCCCACTCGATATCCATCGGTCGGCCGTAGTGCTTTTCGATGGTTACCGCATAGTGTGCAAGCGTTTCGACCTCGCTATCAGTGAGCGAGAAGCGCTGTTGATCGACGGCTGCCACGTCGACGATTTGCGTCGACTTTCCAGCTTTGGCTTCGCTGCCAAAAATCATCTTTTGTCGTTTGCTACCCAAGTTGCGACGTAGCACCGCTGGACGCGACGCCGCAAGGTTCGGTTTGTAGACGTAAAACTCGTCCGGATTGACTGCGCCCTGAACGACCATTTCGCCGAGCCCATAGCTCGAGGTGAGGAATACCGCATCACGGAATCCCGATTCGGTATCGAGCGTGAACATCACACCTGCCGCACCGGTGTCTGAACGGACCATCTGCTGAATGCCCGCAGAGAGCGCAACCGGAATATCGGCATAACCCGTGTGCACTCGGTAAGCAATGGCACGGTCGTTGTACAGGCTGGCAAATACTCGGCGAACCGCATCAAGAATGGCCGGTGTGCCAACGATATTGAGATAGGTTTCCTGCTGCCCAGCGAAGCTCGCGTCGGGCATATCTTCGGCAGTGGCTGACGAGCGAACCGCCCAACTGATCGGTCCGCCTGCATCGGTCTCTAGGGCGTTGACAGCGGCGGCCAATTCAGCTTCGAGCTCGGGTTGCAACGGGGCGGCTTCGATCCACGCCCGGATCTCAGCGCCAGCCTTTACTAGCGAAGGTACATCGTTGACATCAAGACCCACAAGGCGCTCTCCAACTCGCTCCGTCAGGCGGTTGTGCGCTAGGAAATCACGAAAGGCGGCGGCGCTGGTTGCCACACCACCGGGCACCATCACGCCCTGCGTTGAAAGCTCACCGAGCAGTTCACCAAGCGACGCGTTTTTCCCGCCAAACTCGTGGACATCCGTCATCCGAAGGTCGTCTAACCAGCGCAATCGTTGGGGGTTGAGCTTGACGTTGGCACGAGACATGGGGCACCCTGTTTTGATTGGATGCCCGAGATTCTAGCGAACCGGGTGGCGCGATTGCTGCGCCGCACAAATTAGGCGGTGGGCGGCGACCCTGCCGTGGCAGCCACGGAATCTCTCAAACGAGCGTACAAATCGGGATGTTGCTGGCGCAAGAAGCCAATGATCTCGATGTCTTCTTTGTTTACGGTGCTCAGATCTACGCCTTCAACGTGCACTAACCGTAGCAGCTCAGAGACTGGCTTGGGCATGTCACGACCGGCTTCATAGCGCGACCCGCCGCTTTGTGTCACGCCAATTTTTTGCCAAAAATCATCCTGATTCAACCCTAGCTTTTGGCGAATCTCTTTCGGATTTCGAATTTTTGAAAATAGTCCCATCTAACCACACACTCCTACTTTGTGCTGATTTGTATCGGGCAGATACGTCGTGAAGGTAACTTCACAGTGGCATTAGACCTGTAGCTTTTGATACGCGCAGCCCGCAACGCGAATTATGTCAATGTCATATGTATTATAGACGATCAAACATGTCAAGTTGCCCCACCAGAACGAAGTGGTTCCCAATAAAATCAATGGCTTGATAGTCGCCGACCTGCATTCCCATACCCGCGCATCCGACGGATCGCTGAGCGCCGCTCAATTGCTTGAAATAGCAGAGGCTAGGGGCGTCAATTTGTTCGCGATCACCGATCACGACTCTGTAGAGTCGGTTGCTGCTGGGCGCGCGGCCGCATTGGAGCGTAAGGTGAACTACGTCGCCGGCGTGGAGATATCGGCGCAGTGGCGCGATGTTCCCATTCATGTCGTTGGTCTCAACATTGACGAGAGCGACGCCTCGCTGCTAGCGGGTCTGTCGTCGACTCGCGCGATGCGTACAGATCGAGCCAGAGCCATGGGTGCATCGCTCGCACACAGCGGCATTGCCAACGCTTTCGATGGCGCGCGAAGGCATGCCACGCATCCCGAGCTAATCTCTCGATCCCACTTCGCCCGTTATTTGGTCGATAGCGGCGTGTGCGCCAGCAACGGCGAAGTTTTTTCACGCTTCATGAAACCGGGCAAACCGGGTTATGTGCCAGTCAATTGGATGAGCGTCGAAGCGGCGATTGCGCTCATTCACGGCGCGGGGGGCTGCGCGGTGCTTGCGCACGCAGCCCGCTACGACACCGAGGCGCTGGGCGGCGTCAGTTCGCTGATCAGTGATTTCAAGAATCTCGGCGGCGATGCCATCGAAGTCATTTGCTCGGGACATTCGCCGTCGGATTGGGCCAATTTCGCTGCACTAGCACGACGCTTCGAGCTCAAAGCCTCCATTGGCAGCGACTTTCACTCGCATGCCGAGAGCAAGGTCCGAATTGGTGATCTGCCACGCTTGTCGCCCAGTCTGACGCCAGTGTGGCAGGGCTGGAGCATCGCGCAAAACACTGTTTTTCCTAACCGGCGGTAGCCTCATGCCAAATCGACGCGCTGTTTTCTTTGTCTCCGACCGAACTGGAATCACTGCAGAGGCGTTGGGCAATTCACTGCTCACCCAATTCGATGGGTTTGAATTTCGAAAAATTACGATTCCGTTTGTTGATTCGCCCGAGGCGGCAGATCGCGCCATTGCGCAAATCAATGAATCTGCTGAGCGTGACGGCAAGCGACCGATTGTCATCAGCTCAATCGTTGACGAAAAGCTCAGTGAACGAGTTCGCGAGAGTAACGCCCGTGTACTTGATTTCTTCCAAGCGTTCATTGCGCCGCTGGAGCAAGAGCTCAGCGCCAAAAGCTCGCACGCAGCGGGGCGTTCGCACGGATTGCGGAATTCTCAGGAATACTTTTCCCGAATCGAGGCGATCAATTTCACGTTGGCGCATGACGACGGACAGAGCACCAAGGAGTTGCACCGCGCGCAGGTGATATTGGTCGGTGTTTCACGCTGCGGAAAGACGCCCACGTCGCTCTACTTGGGGCTGCAATGCGGTATCCGCTGTGCCAACTTTCCGCTAACCCCCGAGGATTTTGAGCGCGGCACTCTGCCCGATTCGATCCTGCCTCATCGCGAAAAATTGTTCGGCCTCACCATCGCCTCGGAACGGCTTCAAGCGATCCGACAGGAGCGACGCCCGGACTCACCCTACGCCAGCGCCACGCAGTGCAAACGAGAAGTGTTAGCAGCGGAGCGATTGATGGAATCCGCCGGCATACCGATGCTCAACTCATCAACTAAATCGATCGAAGAGCTTGCCACGACCATCTTGCTCCAGCGTAATCTGGATCGACACATTTTCTAGACTGTCGCTTCATGCTTGCGCCACCTCAATCGGCAACGTTCGGGGTAATCGCACAACGGCCAACAAGCCACTAGCAGACACTTCGCGTGGATCGAACCAGTTGACGGCCTTGCGGTTGTGGAGCTTCAACTCTGCGTTCATCGCTCGACAAATGTCTCGACAAATGAGCAAGCCAAGTCCGCTGCCATGCACCGGATCCCCCGTCGAAAACGGTTGAAACAATTGGCTAAACTGTTGATCAGTGATGCCATTGCCACTATCCCACACGGTCATTTCGATCATGCTCGCCTGGGCCTCAATAGCGATGCCCAAACTGCCATTAATCGGGGTGTAGTGAATCGCATTACCGAGCAAATTTCTGAGCAGCTCTCGAATCATCCAATCGTGAATACCAAGGATGTCGAGGTTTTCTCCCTGTGTGTCGAGCGCGAAATCGAGCCGCTTCTGCGAAATCAAGGGGGAACATTCAACGGCAATTTCGCGCGCTATTTCGATCAGATTTACAGGGGATTGCGAATCCACGCCCTGCTCGTCGAGTTGAGCCACTTTAGCGAGTGAGAGCATTTGATTGGCCACGCGCGTTGCACGATCCACTGATTGATCAAGCTCGGCAAGCGCCGCTGCGGGAGAGCCGTGTCCCTCGCGGGCATTTTGAACCTGCACCTTGAGCACGGCCAGCGGTGTGCGCAATTGATGCGATGCGTCACGTACAAAGCGCTGTTGATTGTCGAGAACTCGGCGCAGCCGCTCCATGAGTTCGTTGAGCGCCTCAACCACGGGCAGCAGTTCGCGCGATGTGCGGGTATTGAACGGGCTCAGCGCATCGGGCGAACGCTCGAGCAATGCCTGCCGCAGCTGCGAAATAGGCTTCAATCCGTCTGAAATTAACCACCAGATGACACACGAGAGCACCAATGTCAGCAGCGCCTGTCGTATCGACGAATTCAGCAGCGCTTGCTGCGCCAAGCTGCGCCGCAGCTCCAAAGTCTCGGCCACCTGAACGGTAACCATCTTGTATCCGCTACTGGTGAAAACGGGTTGCAGCAGCGCAGCCACACGCACCGTTTCGCCCTCATAGACGTCCTCATAAAACTCAACGAGCGCCGAGTACGCGGTCGTCTGCGGTACGCGGCCTTGGTGAGGCGGTAGGCTCGCATAGCCAGACACAAAGTTCCCATCGAAATCGTTGACCCGATACACCATTCGACTTCGCGTATCGGCTTCGAAGACCTCGAGCGCCGCGTAGGGCAACAGCACCGTAAGCTTTCCGTTTCCAAACGAAACGGTTTCTCCGATCGCCTTGGCCGATGCCAGTAGCGTTCGGTCGTAGGCGGTGTGAACCGACGCTAACGTGTTCCGGTAGAGACTGGCTGCATCAACAATGAAAAACAAAAGTAGCGCACCGATAATGGGTGCCGTGAGACGGCGTCGTATTGACGTGGTCGGCTTCACTCACCCGCCGCACGTTTTTCACGAAGCAAATAGCCAACGCCCCGCAGCGCAACCAGCTCGACGCCGTAGCCAGCAATCTTCTTTCGCAAGCGATACGCAACGACTTCGATGGCGTCGGGTTGCGCTTCGCGTCCGTCCGCAAAAACCGCTTGCCACAGCCGATCGCGGGTAACGGCATGACCCGGGCGCTCGATGAGTGTGGTGAGCATGGCGATTTCGCGGGACGAGAGCTCAAGCGCAACACCATTGGCGTAGCAAACCTCGGACTGACGATCAACGACCAGTTCGCCCAACTCCGAAGAGACCGAGGGCGCAGCCGCGCCTCTTCGAATCACGGCGTGAACCCGTGCCTCGAGTTCATCCAGATCGAATGGTTTGGCCAGGTAATCATCTGCCCCCATTCGCAGCCCCTGCACTCGGTCGCCCACCGCGCCTCGCGCAGTCAGGACCAAAATGGGTGTCTTGTTGCCCTCGTCGCGAAGTGTCTTGAGGACTTCAAGCCCGTCAATCTCGGGGAGCGTTAGGTCAAGAATAATCGCCGCGAAGCTTTCTTGCTGAGCACGCGACAGCGCGGTGCGTCCATCCGTGGCCTGCGCCAGCACGAAGCCCCGCCGCGCGAGGGCGAGCGCGAGCGCCTGCGCGAGTGACGGGTCATCTTCGACCAAAAGAATGCGCGGCTTGTCGGTGGTCGGTGCGGTCATTACGAATTTTTCTTCGAACGTCAATGGGAGGTCGCGAGGCTAAAGAGACAGCGATGCGACAGTGGGACTTCATACCATTTTCCTACTAATTTGATTTATAGCCTCTGGAGAATGATTATGTCGACACGAACAACAGTCACGATGCGCGGCGCGCTCATGGCAGGTCTACTTTTGAGTCTCTCTACGTCTGTGATGGCACTCGACAACGTGAAATTTATGATTGGTGCCAACCCCGGCGGTGGCTTTGATCAAACCGGTCGTGGCCTTGGTAAAGCGATGGTTGAAGCCGGCACAGCCAAATCAGTGCAATACGAAAACAAGGGCGGCGCGGGTGGCACCATTGGGCTTGCGCAGTTTGTTAACGCGAGTAAGGGCGACGCCAATTCAATGATCGTCACCGGTGCTGTGATGATCGGCGCGATTGTTCAAAACAAACCTCCGGTGACGCTCGCTAACGCAACACCCATCGCGCGGCTGTTTTACGAGTACAACGTTTTTGTGGTTCCCGCTGCGTCGCCTCTGAAGTCGATGGCCGACGTCGTTGCTCAACTCAAAAAAGATCCCGGCTCAGTGAAGTGGGGCGGTGGCTCGCGCGGCTCGGTCGACCATATCGCGGTGGCGATGATCGCCAAGGAATCTGGCGTTGATCCGGGCAAGATCAACTATGTGCCGTTTCAAGGTGGTGGCGAAGCATCAGCCGCAATTCTGGGTAGTCACGTGACCGTCGGCACCTCCGGCTTTTCGGAAATGCAGCAATTCATTAAGAGCGGAAAGATGCGCGCGTTGGCAGTGACGTCGGGTACACGCTTGCCCGGTGAATCGGTACCTACGTTGAAAGAGCAAAGTATTAATGTGGAAATCGGCAATTGGCGCGGCGTGTACGGCGCACCCGGCATCACAGCCGATCAGCGCAAGGCACTCACCGACGCGGTCGTGGCGGCAACCAAGCAAAAATCGTGGACTGATTCGCTGGCGGGTAACGATTGGTTTGCGGCATTGCTGACCGGCGACGACTTCGCAAAATTTGTGGATGCAGAACACAAGCGCATCGAAGATTCGATGAAGGCCGTAGGACTGGTTAAGTAAGCGTGATGTGCGGCGCTCGATCACGAGCGCTCTGCACTACACGCTGGACCCGAAACTACCCTAGCTAAGACCGAGCCCCACCATGACTACAAAAATCTGGCAGGTGAGCATTTCCTGTTTCATCTTGGCGCTGGCCTTGGTGTTTGGATTGGGTGTGAGCGGTCTGCCCACCGACGCTGGATATGCGGGGATCAGTTCGCGTTTCGTGCCGATACTCATCACGGTGTTTCTAGCTGTGGTGGGCGCATTGCTGTTGTGGCAATCGCTCACCGGCGGATTTCGTCATTTCTTTGATGACACGGCCAATGTCCGCGCTGATTTGCGCGGTGTGATTTGGGTCTCAGCCGGTATCCTTCTTATGGCTCTGTTGATCAGCTACATCGGATTTGTGTTGTCGGCAGCGGTTCTTTTCGTTTGCACGGCGCGGGGATTTGGAAGCCGCGCGTTGCTTCGCGATTTGGCGATAGGCGTGGCGCTGGTGCTGCCGGTTTACTGGCTGTTTGGGCAAGTGCTCGCCGTGTCGTTACCGAAGCTCTTCAATCAATGGTTGTAATTGAACTGATCCGCGCAATACTGCGCTCCCGAGTGAGGTTCTATGACTGAGACATTTGGCCTCCTGTTGAGCGGATTTGCGACCGCGCTGCAACCGATCAATTTGATGTGGGCATTCATTGGTTGCGCTTTGGGCACGGCCATCGGTGTATTGCCCGGCATTGGCCCGGCGCTGACCGTTGCGATGCTGCTTCCGGTCACCGCCAAGATCGATCCTGCGAGCGCACTGATCATGTTTTGCGGGGTGTACTACGGTGCGATGTTTGGCGGATCGACGACCTCGATTTTGATGAATACGCCCGGTGAAAGCGCGTCAATCATGACCGCGCTTGAGGGAAATTGCATGGCCCGCAATGGTCGAGCCGGGTCAGCGCTAGCGACGGCCGCTATTGGTTCGTTTGTCGCGGGAACGCTGGCAACGATTTTGTTGACCTTTGTCGCGCCGTTCGTAGCCGATTTTGGGTTGAAGTTCGGCCCCGCTGAGTTTTTTGCCCTCATGGTGCTGGCGTTTGTCACGGTGTCGTCAGTGCTTGGCGCGTCGATGCTACGCGGCATGGTTTCACTCGCGTTGGGCTTGGCGCTCGGGCTGGTCGGGCAGGACAAAATCGAAGGCGTTGCTCGCTACACGGCGGGCGTACCAGAGTTGGTTGACGGCATCGAGTTTGTGCTGGTCGCCGTAGGTTTATTTGCGGTGGGCGAAGCGCTCTACAGTGTGCTCTACGACAGCAAAACCGCACCGCCGACGCAAAACAAATTGAGTTCGATGCAGATGACCCGAGACGACTGGAAGCGATCGTGGCCGGCGTGGTTGCGCGGCACGGCCATCGGTTTTCCGTTTGGGTCTATGCCCGCCGGGGGCGCTGAGATTCCAACGTTTTTGTCGTACAGCACCGAGAGAAAACTCAGCCAATCCAAGGCGGACTTCTCAAGTGCGGGTGGCAAGGGCGCCATTGAGGGCGTTGCAGGGCCCGAGGCTGCCAACAACGCGTGTGCCACCGGCGCGCTTGTGCCGCTCTTGACGCTCGGAATTCCAACCTCGGCGACTGCGGCGATTCTGATTGGTGCATTTCAAAATTACAACTTGCAGCCCGGGCCACTGCTCTTTCAAACCAGCGGCGACTTGGTGTGGGGGCTTATAGCGTCGCTGTACGTGGGCAACGTGATGCTACTGGTGCTCAACCTGCCGATGGCGGGCATTTGGGCCAAATTGCTCAACCTGCCTAAAGCACAGCTCTACGCAGGCATTTTGGTGTTCGCTAGCATCGGCGTTTATGGGATGCGGCAAAGCGCGTTGGACTTGCTGTTTATGTACATGATCGGCGTCATTGGCGTCATCATGCGGCGCTTTGATTTCCCAGTCGCACCGGTCATCATTGGCATGATCTTGGGACCGATGAGCGAAGTGCATTTGCGCCGTGCGCTATCGATTTCACAAGGCGATTGGTCGGCATTTTTGACGCAGCCGATCGCTGCCACGCTGCTGATACTCTCGGCGCTGGTGCTCTTCGTTCCGATGTTTTTGCGTCGCCGTGGGATTCGACTGGGCGAGGATGATTAGTGATTCCGAGCTTTTCATTGCAACGCCTTACGAAATAAGGCGTTACTTGAAATATTTAATCTAGTCAAAAGCCGCCTTCAATTCGTTGTACGCCCCGTTTCGTATGGCGTTTAACGATAAAGCTATAACCCACCTAAGCTATAAGACCTCTGCACAACTAACCTAGCCTCGAAAAAGCGCATCAAGTTGTCATTCCCGCCCAACGACCAGCTCAGGATAAACCTCGCTGCGCTCGGGCGGGAATCCATGGTGAGTTGAGCAAAATCAATGACTTGGAACATGGCTCTCCATGCGGCATGGATTCCCGCCTTCGCGGGAACGACGAAAATAGGGGTTGTGGAGAGGTCTTGCTATGACGGTTCGCTAGGTGGCATCGCCAGCATTTGAACAAGCTCGGCTTCATTGAGCACGCGAACGCCCAGCCGCGTCGCATCGTCGAGCTTCGAGCCCGCCTGTTCACCAGCAACCACGAAGTGCGTTTTCTTAGACACCGAGCCCGAGACCTTGCCTCCGGCCGCTTCGATCAGCGCCTTGGCCTGATCGCGCGACAGCGTCGGCAGCGTCCCTGTCAACACAAAAGTCTGTCCGGCGAATCGCGCATCACGCGCCGCAACGGCCACATGCGTGAATTGAAAGCCCCTCGCCAGCAGACGTTCAACACCTGTGCGATTGCTGGGATTCGCGAAGAAGCTAACAATGGCCGTCGCTACCACCTCACCCACGTCGTCAATGGCGGTGAGCGTTTCAACGTCAGCATTCATAAGCGCAGGAACCTCACCAAAACGATTGGCGAGTGCTTTGGCGGTGACTTCGCCGACGTGGCGAATGCCCAATCCAAAAATGAACCGATGTAGCGCGGCGGTCTTGCTTTTTTCCAGCTGCGCGAGCAGATTGTTGATCGTCTTTTCACCCATGCGATCAAGTTGGCTCAAACTGGCCGCATCCAGCGCATAGAGATCATCCAAGGTGCGCACGAGTTTGCGCTGCACCAGTTGTTCCACCAGTTTGTCGCCCAGCCCTTCGATATCCATCGCCCGACGATGCGCGAAGTGCAGCATCGCGCCCTGCACCTGCGGCGCGCAGATCATGCCTCCGGTACAACGCAGCACCACCTCCTCAGCGTCCCGTGCGATCGCCGAACCGCAATGCGGGCACTGTGTTGGCGCATCAAACGGCGCCGCGTCTGGCGGGCGCTGCGCAAGCAACACCGAGAGCACCTCCGGGATGACATCCCCCGCCCGGCGAACGATTACCGTGTCACCCACGCGAACGTCTTTCCGAGCCAGCTCATCAAAATTGTGCAGCGTGGCGTTGGTCACCGTCACACCGCCCACAAACACGGGCAGTAGCCGAGCCACTGGCGTTACCGCACCCGTGCGCCCGATTTGAAAATCGATGCCCAAGACGGTGGTGCTGGCTTCCTCAGGAGGGAATTTGTGCGCGACCGCCCAGCGCGGTTCGCGCGATGAAAAACCCATCGTCGCTTGCAGCCGACGGTCATCGACTTTGTAGACAACACCATCAATGTCGAAATCAAGCGTTGAGCGCATCGCGGCAACATCGCTGTGAAAGGCTGACAGCGCGACTGCTCCCGCAACAGTACGGCGTGCGTCATTGACCTTAAAACCAAACTCCGCTAGCGCATCAAGGAGCTCATGATGCGTCGGTGGCAAGGTCCATCCCTCCACCGCGCCGATCCCGTAGACAAACATCGACAAGGGCCGCTCGGCAGACACGGCCGCGTTAAGCTGGCGCACGCTACCCGCTGCTGCGTTTCGAGGGTTAGTGAGCGTTGCGCGCCCCAATGCGCGCTGCGACTCGTTATACGCCTCAAAGGCGCTGCGTTTCATGTAGACCTCGCCGCGCACTTCGAGCACCCTCGGCACCGCTGCGCCGCGCAGCCGTTTTGGCACGTCGGCGATCGTCAGCACGTTGGCCGTAACGTCCTCGCCCACGCTGCCGTCACCACGGGTTGCCGCTGACACCAAGCGCCCTTGTTCGTAACGCAGCGACATCGCCAGCCCATCAAATTTGAGCTCAGCCACATAGACGACCGGCGGGTCGGTATCGAGCAATTCCAATTCACGACGCACGCGCCCGTCAAACGCAGCTGCACCCGCGCTCGTTGAGTCGGTTTCGGTGCGAATTGAGAGCATCGGCACCGAATGCGTTACCGGTGAAAACGTGGTCGACGCCGTGCCGCTCACGCGTTGGGTCGGCGAATCTGCGGCAACGAGCTCGGGAAACTGCGCTTCAAGTGCGACCAGCTCTCGGTAGAGCTGATCGTACTGCGCATCGGTCAAACTCGGTTGATCGAGCTCATAGTAATCTCGGTCGGCGCGCAAAATCGCCGTGCGCAGCGCCAAGGCTCGCTCGAAGTTCTCGGCAGAGGCAAACATTGCAATTCGAACTAGTCGCGGCGCGCCAAGCGCTAGGCCAGCAACGCCAATGCGGAAGGCGAACCTGGGGCGATACCGGCCGCACTCAAGGCTTCACTGGCCGACTGCACTTGAGCACGAAGCGCGGCGAACTCTGGTTCACCAACGGTCGCCCCCGACGAATCCCGCAGCTCCGCATCGAGGAGCTTGGCGAGCGCGCGAAGCGTCTGACGGTAGGTATCGAATCGCTGCATGGGTTGCGAGAGCAGCGCTGCCTCCATCACCAAACGAAACGCAGCGACCGATTCGGTGCGCAAGCGCTCTGGCGTGAACGCTCGCTCATAACCGTCCACCGCAAAGAAAATCACCTGCTCAGTCTCGACCTCGTGGTAGGCGAACCGGCCATCGCTTTGCAGCCGAAATCCGTTGGCCTCAAGCGTGCCGCGAAGGCGCGTACCCGACCAAGCTTCGCCGTCTTTGCGAACCAAATAAGTGATGGGAATGCAATCGACCGCCGCCAGAAATGAATCAAGCTCTTCGGCACGTTCTGCCGCAGCGGTGAAGCCTTCAAACTGCGCCGACACGTTTTGATTAGCGCATTCCACGGCTACGGTGGTGCGCCACGCGTCGAATTCATTGACGGTAACGGGTCCGCCGCGTGATGCGATGGGCAGCGCCAAGCCCAGCGAAATCACGGCGCCGGTGGGCTGTGAAATATCGACGGCCTCCCACGGGCTTTGGCGGAACAGCCGACCCCACACCGATGCGCGCCCAGCGATACGCAAAAACGGCGCAACGTCAAACGGTTGTCCATCGTCACGCGTCAATACGGCAAACACGTGCAATCGCTCGTCAAATGGCATGTTCGACGCGGGCGCGGCAGTTGCTTGAACACCGCGTGAAACGGTGCTCGCCGCTTGATGCGCCGAAGCCGCTGCGAATTCAGTGGATTGAGCCGAACCGCGCAAATTGACTGCTATATCCGATATTGGAGCGGGTTGACGCACGACGTAGTTATCGACGTTGTCAGCATCCAACTCAGCAGCGGAGACGTCCTCGACGCGATCTGAGGCCGAGGGATGCGTGGCTGACGACTGCGCCACTTGCGCGCTGTTGGTCGCCGGTGGAAACCAGCGCTGTCCTTCCGAGCTTTGCACCCCTGCAGCGCGCGGCTCAGGGGCCGTTTTGGGGAATTCGACGACCGGTTCGATGGCCTCACGTCGATCACGACGCGCGCTTGGCTCGGCACGCTCCTCCAATGAACCGGGCGGGGTGTGCAGGTCACGCGGCTTAGCGCGCGGTGTGCGTTGCTGCCACCAATGCCAAAGTGCGAGCAACGCGACCACAAAAACGCCGATCCCGATCAAGCCAATTTGCAGAGAGTTCATTCTCAGATTGCCTTTCGCTAAGCCGCTTCAGCCATGCGCAGGGCCTGCGACACGTCTACGCCCACTATTCGAGAAACGCCGGGCTCGCTCATCGTCACACCAATGAGTTGCTCAGCCATTTCCATGGCGATCTTGTTATGCGAAATGAACAAGAACTGCGTTGCGACCGACATTTCACGTACCAAACGACAGAAGCGCTCAGTGTTGGGATCGTCAAGCGGTGCATCGACCTCGTCGAGCAAACAAAACGGTGCGGGATTGAGCTGAAATAGCGCGAACACCAACGCCGTTGCGGTGAGCGCTTTTTCACCGCCGGACAAGAGGTGAATCGACGCATTGCGCTTGCCCGGTGGCTGCGCAACGACTTGAATGCCGGCGTCCAAAATTTCATCGCCCGTCAGAACGAGCTTCGCCTGTCCCCCGCCGAAGAGCGTTGGAAACAGTCGGCCAAATTGTTCGTTGACTTTGTTGTAGGTCTCTTGCAATTGCAGACGCGTTTCGCGGTCAATGCGACGAATTGCATCTTCGAGTGTTTGCACCGCCTCTTGCAAGTCGCCGGCCTGCGCGTCAAGGTAGAGCTTGCGCTCGGCGGCTTGCTTGAGCTCATCGAGCGCAGCCAAATTGACGGCACCCAAATTGGTCATGTCGGCTTCAACACGAGCCAGCTGGCGTTGAAGCTCGGCCGCGCGCGGGGCTTTTGGCAAGTGTTCCAGCAGCCACTCGGGATCGTATTGCAGGGCCGCAAGCTGCTCTTCGAATTGCGCCAAACCAAGCTCTGCGGTGTTTTGGCGTAAACGAGCATCTTCGATTTTCTTTCGAACCGGCTCAAGATCGCGCTCGATCACGGTGCGCGATTCCTCCGCGCTTCGCTGCGCAGCGTTGGCCGATTCCACAGCCTCACGTGCTGTTTTTAGCAGCGCTTCGCGCTCAGCGCGCTGCGTCAACTGTGCCTGCAAACTAGACTCCAGCGGATCGAGAAGAATGCTGGTGCGCTCGGTATCAAGCCGCGCCAAATCGCCTTCGAGCTCGGCGATTTGCAACCGATTGGTCTCGGCGTTGCGGGTCAAATCGCGCACCCGATCCGTCGCGCTTCGCTCGGCGTACATCAAGTCACGTAGCGCAATCTCAACAACTCGCAGCAGCTCGCGCGCCTTGACGAGCGCCACGTCGGCTTCGTTTCGCAGTCCGCGCTTGGTCTCACGCTCGGCGTGCGCGTCGGCTTTTTTGCCCTCAAACTCGGTCAGCCGCTCCAGGTGCGATTGCACATTTTCACGCTCTGCGGCCACCGAGGCGATGATCTCATCGCGCTCAGCCGTAATCTGTTTGGCTCGTTCTGAAGCTTGTGCCCGAGCCTGTTCAATTTGCAAACGCTCGACCTCGAGCGCGTGCACGCGGCGCTGCACACTGACAATCGAAGCGCGGAGTTGCGTGGCTTGAACGCGAGCTTCTTGGTAGCGCTTCTCGCATCCAGAAAACGCGGCGTTCGCAGCACTTGCAGCGGCATCCGCCGCGCTAAGCGACGAGGCAATTTCAGTGAGTTCACGCTGGCGAGCAATCGCGCCGTGCACGGCCTCATCCGGCGCAAAGTAAGTAACGCTCGCGGCACTCACCAAGTGGCCTTGCTTGGTCACGAAGACTTCACCGGCCGCAAGGTTTGATCGGCGGTTGAGCGCTTGCGGCAGATCGGCTGCGATTCGAACGCCGTGCAGCCACTGACTCAGCGCGCCTTGAACCGCGGCTTGGTCTGAATGCACGTGCGCCGAAAGTGACTCGCCTGAAGTTGCTGTGGCCGCAGCGGCGGTCGGCGCGAACAGGGTAAATCGACTCGGAGGTGCGGAGAAATTGATCGCAGCTTCGAGGCTACTGACCGCACGGGCATTGAGCCGATCACGAAGCACAGCCTCAACGGCGTCTTCCCAGCCAGCGTCCACCTTGAGCATCGACCAGAAGCGCTCGCCGCGGATATTTTGCTGACCCAGCCACTGCTGAAGTTTGCCTTCGCTCTGGTCCTGAAATTTTGACTGCACACTAGCGATAGCGTTTTTTCGCGCGTTCAAATCGCTCACAGTGCGCGTCGCAGTCTCCAGTGCGGCGCGGAGCGACGCGCGTTGCTCGTCTGCGGCAGCGGCCGTTTCATCGGCTTCTTGAGCGACTTGCTCGGCATTTTCGAGCTCTTCGCGCTCACCCTGCAATTGCTCATCAATCTCAATAAGTTCGGCGTCTTCGGGTGCGCTAAGGCGCTCGAGCTCCTGCGTCAATCGACTGATGCGCAAATCAAATTGAGCAATCGTCTTTTCCGCATTGGCCTTCGTCAGCGAGGCGAGCTGCATGTCGCTTTCAAGCTTTGAAACACTTTGCTGGGTGTCTGCCAGCGCTGTCGAGGCGGCTCGGAGCGCCATCTCGGCGACCGGCAATGCGGCGTTTGCCGTTTCGACCAGGCTTTGCTGATCAAAATGCCTCGCGCTGGCTTGTTCGACCTCTTCCCCGGCAACGACCGCGGCCTCAGCCAAACGCTCGCTCTCCTCACGCAGCGCAATGAGTTTGCCCTTTTTCTGCTCCAGTTCGTTGACCACGCGCGCGCTTCGCTCACGCTCAAAGGCCAATTGCTGCTGGGTTCGCGTGACGTCTGAATTGATCTCGTAGAACGCGCCCTGCGCCGTGTGCTGTGCCTCGTTACGGGCGTAGACGTCCTGCCGCAACACCTCGATTTGCGTAGCGAGCGATTGCAGCTCTGTCTCTTTCGCGAGTAACGCCGTTTCGTGCTCTGCGAGCACTTTCAACGCACTTTCGCGTTGCTTCGTTGCCTCTTCTTTGCGCTGGGCGTAGAGGAGCGTTTGGCTTTCGAGCTTTTCTTTTTCAAGCTCGCGGTAGCGGGCGGCAACCTTTGCTTGCCCGTCAAGGCGCTCGACCTGTCCGGTCAATTCGCTCTGAATATCGTTAATTCGTGACAGGTTTTCGCGTGTGTCACCCAGTCGATTTTCGGTTTCTTTGCGGCGCTCTTTATATCGAGAAACACCCGCGGCCTCTTCGAGAAACACCCGCAGCTCTTCGGGTTTGGCCTCGATGATTCGCGAAATCATGCCCTGCTCGATGACGGCGTAAGCGCGCGGACCCAAGCCGGTACCTAAGAACACATCCAAGATGTCGCGGCGACGAACCGCTTGGTTATTGATGTAGTAGCTCGAGCCGACATCGCGCTGCAGCACGCGCTTGACCGATAGTTCAGCGTACTGGCTCCATTGCCCGGCGCTGCGACCCGCTGAGTTGTCGAAATTGAGCTCGACGCTCGCACGGGCCACGGGTTTTCTATCGCCTGCACCATTAAAAATGACGTCGTCCATTGACTCGCCGCGAAGCGCTGAAGCTTTACTCTCACCCAGCACCCAGCGCACCGCATCGATCACGTTAGATTTGCCACAACCGTTTGGCCCTACGATGCCGACCAGTTGGCCTGGCAATCCAATCGTGGTGGGATCGACAAATGACTTAAAGCCGGAAAGTTTGATCGAAGTGAGACGCATTGAGCCTTAAACGGACGTAGATACAGCACTGTGACGATTCCGCAGGCCGCCAGCGGCCGCCTTTCATTCTCGGCGGTGGCGCCATGAAACGGAAAGTACAATCTAGCATTATAGGATTCACAACCAGAGTTGATTTGCTCGGCGTAAATGCTTGAATAGAATCATCTTTTTCTGATATATGCCCACCTCTGAACGCGCCCCCAGCCAACCCAGCGCCCCGCGCACAACACTCGATACGTTTGACAACGCACATTCCGATCGCGATTATTTGATCCACATTCAGATTCCCGAGTTCACCTGCCTGTGTCCCCTCACTGGCCAACCCGATTTCGCGCACTTAACGATCGAATACATCGCTGACAAACGCTGCGTCGAACTCAAGGCCTTAAAAATGTTCATGTGGAGCTTTCGCGACACGGCGGCGTTTCATGAAAAAGTGACGAACGATCTTCTCGACACCATCGTTGCCGCCATCAGCCCCCGGTTCGCTCGCGTCACTGGCCGCTGGAATGTGCGTGGCGGGCTCTACACCAACGTTGTCACCGATTACCAGGCTGCCGGATGGTCTCCAAAACCCGTGGTCAATCTGACACAGTTCGGACTCGCTAATCCGGCAGCGGTCTGACACGAGGGATTGGCGTAGTGACGCAACGCATCGTTCCAGTCATTCTGTGCGGCGGCGCGGGCTCTCGACTGTGGCCGCTGTCACGCGACACCTTTCCTAAGCCCTTCGTCACACTCCCCGACGGCACGACACTCATCGGGCACGCTTTTGCGCGAATTGCCGCACTCGGTGCCGTGCTGCCAACGCTCGTTGTAACGCAAAAAGATCATGCGCATTTAGTGACCCGAGCGGCGTCTGAGGCCGGTGTCGCTGCACCTGGTGCGATCATCGAGCCGATGGCGCGAAACACCGCGGCGGCGGTGGCCTCAGCAGCGCTCCGAGCCAAACAACTGCACGGCGACGACGTCGCTCTACTCGTGCTGACAGCTGATCACCTGATTGCACCGCTTTCACGATTTGCCGAGATCGCTCATGCTGCGACCACGCTCGCCGGGACATCTCGGCTGGTGACATTTGGCATCCAACCCACCGCACCGGAGACGGGCTATGGCTATCTGGAGTCCGGAGAGGCGATTGAGGTCGCCGGTGCGACTGGGCGAAGCGTTCGCCGCTTCGTTGAAAAGCCCGCGCTAGCTGTGGCGCAACAGTACCTCGCCAGCGGCCATTATTATTGGAACTCCGGGATGTTTTTGCTCCCGGTTGGCGCGCTATTGGCTGAGTTTGACCGGCATGCACCAGAAGTGCTCGCCGCCGCCAGCAACGCGCTGCAAGGCGCGCGCCTATTCAACGACGCGGCGCACCTGGAGTCGAGCGCCTACATGGCCGCCCCCAGCATCTCCTTTGACTACGCTGTGATGGAAAAATCCGACTGCGTGGCCATGGTTGCGGCCGATTTTTCGTGGACTGACATTGGTGCTTGGCAAGCGTTTGCGGACATGGTGCCCAAAGATGCGTATGGCAACGTCACCGTTGGCGACGTAAGCCAAGTCGACTCCGCGCGAACATTTGTTTTGGCGGGCAAACGAATGATCGCGACACTCGGCGTGAGCGATTTGACAATCGTAGACACGGATGACGCTTTACTCGTCGCCCGCACCGACCGGGCACAAGACGTAAAAAAGATTTATGAGTCGCTCCGAAAAGCTGGGAGCGAGCTCGCTACGCATCCACTGGTCGTTCGTCGCCCGTGGGGAACGTATCAAATCATCGATGAGGGCGTGGGTTTCAAAAGCAAGCGAATCACCGTCAATCCGGGCGCTTCAATTAGTCTGCAACGTCACGAACACCGGGCAGAGCACTGGACTATCGTTGCGGGCACCTCCGAAGTGCAGATCGACGACACGATGACGCGCTGCGTCAACGGGGATCACATCCACGTTCCGTTAGGTGCAAAACACCGCATTCGAAACATCGGCACCGACGACGTAATCTTCATCGAAGTGCAAACCGGTGCAACCCTGCTCGAAAGCGACATTCAACGCTTCGAAGACCAGTACGGGCGCGCTTAACTGGAACGCAAACTCCCGCCTGCGATGAGCTCAGCTCGCGCCGACAGCCATTTGTCGGAGCTGGCAATTTGACGCGAGTGCCAGGAAACGGTGGCTGTATGCAGTCCGTTGTCGCGTGTGGCGTTCTAGCGAGGCGTTGGAGGGCTCGATTTTGCACTTAAGCGCTGTAGCGCGTAAGCCAGCGACCAAACCGAAGATGCGTACATTCGGGAGCGGTTGTAGCGAGTGATTACGTAAAAATTCTCGAACGTGATCCAGTACTCGTTTTCTCCATCCGCACGGTCGAGCGAAATGAGTCCAGCCAGCGCGTCGCCAGCAGGTAGTTGAACGTTCGCGTCCTTTCGCAATATTTCGACGCCGGCAGCTTGCCATTCAGAGAACGCCTTTCTGGGCGTTAGCCCGCCATCAAAAGTCGCCAGAATGGCCGCCGAGGGCTTCGCCACCGGCAGCATCACCACACCACCTCGCTCCCAGCCATGCCCCGCCAGAAACGACGCGACTGAACCCACAATGTCCTCGCGCGAGGCAAAAAGATCAATTCGTTGATCGTTGTCGAAATCCACCGCCCATTTTCGGTAGCTGCTGGGCATAAATTGCGGCCAGCCCATTGCGCCAGCAAACGAACCGCGAATGCTCAGCGGGGAGCGTTTCAACTCTCGACTCAAAAGGAAAAATTGCTTCAGCTCCTCACGAAAAAATTCAGCGCGACGGGGGTAGTCAAAGGCAAGCGTTGCCAGTGCGTCAATCACGCGAAAATTACCCGTTATCCGGCCGTAAATAGTTTCCACGCCGATGATTGCAGCCACGACCTCGGGCGGCACGCCGTAGGCCACCTCGGCCCGTCGCAGCGCCGTATTGTTGTCACGAACAAATTCGCCGGCACGCGCAAAACGATCGCCTCCGATATGACGCGGCCAATACACATGCCAAGGTGCCGGCGCACGCACGGGCGCATCCATGAAAGCAATGACTTGATCAAGTCGACGAGCCTGCGCCATCGCATTGTCAAAATCGGCCGCGTCAAACTGATGCTCGGTTGCGAGCTCGCCCCGCAACAGCGCCACCTCTGGGCGATTGACGTAGTCCTGTGCGTGCGATGCAAAAGAAAACGTGGTTAACAGTAGCGCGATAGATTGACGAAGCAGCATGGCTGAGATAATAGCGTCATGAGCTACGCTTTGATTCGCCCTTTCCTCTTCGGTCTCGACCCTGAAACTGCCCACCACGCGGCCTTCGCCGCCCTCGATGCACAAGCACGGGTTGGCGCGGCAAGACTTTGGGCGGGTCGGCTCCCAAAGAAACCACGCACCGTCATGGGATTGCAGTTTGACAATCCGATTGGGCTTGCCGCAGGTCTCGACAAAAACGCCGAACATCTCGACGGTCTCGCACAACTGGGCTTCGGCTTCATTGAAATCGGAACCCTCACGCCGCTGGCGCAGCCGGGTAACCCGAAACCTCGAATGTTTCGCATCCCCGAACACGATGCATTGATCAATCGCTTAGGATTCAACAATGCGGGCGTTGAGGCGGCTCTGCCACGTCTGTTGGGACGAAAAATTGCAACACCCGTCGGTGTAAACATTGGCAAAAATGCCGCGACGCCAATTGAACAAGCCAGCTCCGATTACATCAAGTGTTTGCGAGCGGTGTATGAAACCGCTGATTACATCGCGGTCAATGTGTCGTCGCCCAACACCAAAAATTTGCGCGATTTACAAGCGCCGGATTCCATCGCGGGGCTGGTTCGCGCACTCGTCAGCGAGCGCGAATTACTCCACAAAGCTTGTGGCAAGCTCCGCCCCATCGCCGTGAAAATTGCCCCAGATATCGAGTCTGCACAGATCGCCAAGGTTGTGCAGGCCATTTGTGACGCCGGTGCCGACGCCATCATTTCCAGCAACACCACGTTGTCTCGCGAAGGGGTGGCCGAGCACGCGCACGCTCAGGAGGCCGGCGGCTTGAGCGGTTCGCCGCTGCGGGAACGAGCGGATCGGGTCTTGGAGGTGGTGGTCAAGGCCGCCCGAAAGGTTCCCGTGATTGGCGTCGGCGGCGTGATGAGCGTAGTTGACGCTCAGCGAAAACTCGATATCGGCGCGCAATTGGTGCAGGTCTACACCGGCATGCTCTACAAGGGCCCGGGTTTGATTGGCGACTTGGTACGCGGAATCCGCGTTTAGCGCGCATATCGATCGCTGCGGCGATCAGTGTCTCTATGCAGCGGTGTTAAACATGCCTGCCAGCGCGCGATCAACGATCGGCTCGGATTCAATGAGCCGCGCACGATCCGTTCTGAACCATTCCGCAAGCTCCATGGGCGAGAGCGATGCCGCTTTTCGTCCGTGCCGTGTGGTGAACAGATAGGTCGTTCCCTGCGGGCTCACCCAAGCAAGTTTGGCATAGGTCAGCGCGCCTTTTTCGTCGCTCATTTCGATCCACTGGTTGCGCTCCATTTGCTTGACCAGCTCCTGGAACGGATCGAAACCTTCTTCTTCGTCGGGTTCCTCAACCACTTCGGGTTCTACGTAGTCGGGCTGATTGCCATGCATCAAACCCGAATGAACCTCGAACAGGCGATCAAAAAATGGATTAACTGTTTCGTCGGACAGCGATTTCAGTGACGAGCGCAGACGCCGAACCAACGCCGGAACGCGCTTACCGAGCTGGGCGCGTTCAGCAGGCTGCTCTTTCGGTGCGACGCTCCAAATCAGCTCATCAAGCGCCTCAACGGCCTGCTCATATTCGGGGCTATCTTGGCCTTTTTCGAGCAAGGCATCTTGTAAATGCGGCTGCCAGGCGACTTCGATGAATTCGCGAACGGGCTCCGGCAGCGCGTGCTGAGCCACCCGTTTGTCGACGGCTTGTCGCGCCGTTTGCATCGCCACTAAATGGCGATCAGCGTCGGCCGCTTCGGCTGTTTCAGCCTCAATGGCGGGTTGAGCGTCCTGCTCGATTTCCGAAATAAATTGCTCTACTTCAACCAATCCGGCCGTAAACACACCCAGATCATCGGTGAAGTCTCGATTGATGACATCAACGACCCGCGCAATCTTTTGATAGACGACATTCTCAGAGCCGTCCTCGGGGGTCCAGCCAATGCCCAGATCGGCTAAACGATTCAATAGCTGGCGCGCTGGGTGGTTTTTTCGCGAAAAGAATCCACGATCAACCATCGCGCCTTTGAGCATGGGAATCTGCAACCGCCCCAGCAGTACCTTTATCTCGTCACGCAACTCACGACGTGCGAACACGAAATCAAAGAGCATGGCGACCAACTCGGTCGTCGTCGCATCGAGCACCGAAATATCACCCGACGTATAGCCGGGAACGACTTGGCGCAACACTGAGGCTGTTGGAATCGCACCGCCACCGCTTGGGATAGCGCCGGCTGCGCCCATCGCGCTCAGTGCCCCCAAGGCGCTGGCTGATTCCGCAATCTGCATCTCGGTGAGAGAGGCCATCAGCTTACGATCCACGCCCTGAACCGGTACTTTAAAGCCACCGTTTTGCGCAAACCCAAGCGCCGCGCTCACCTGTAGCGCCTCTTTGTTTCGCACCATCGCGGCAACCGTTGGGTCGCTCATCGATGGGCCACCAGAAATGGCAGGTACCAAATGCTGCAAACGCTCGACCAGCGAGACCAAATTTGACGCCAACATCTGCATCGGCGGTCCGTCGCGCCGCATCCCGCCGTCGCCGCCGCCTGCGCCACTGCCACCGCCGCCCGATAGCTGCGCGGCGATCTGCGCAATTTGTGCACTTGCAGCGCCCAGATCATCGCTCAGTGCCGACGCAGAATTTGCGTCGGTGCCCAGTGCGCCCACACCCGCCGGGTTGTGCACTCGGGCCACCGGCACTTGCACGCCGCCATCGACCAAAAATCGATTCATGTCAGCGTAGACATCACGAAATCCGAGTCCACCCATGAGGGTAAGGCCGCGAATCCAGGCCATTCGGACTTCGGGGTTGGTCTGAACGCTGAGCATGCCGTCGAGCAGCGCGCCCACCACAGACGGTGGCGCAAAGGCATTTTCAACCAGCTTCAATGCCGGATTGTCCATGAGCGACGCCACACGCTGATGAAACGCCGGCACATCGGCAAGGCAGGCACTCTCGATCGAACGGGAGAGCGAGCGCGCCGCAACGTATTCATCGAGCACCTCTTCGCTTTGTAGCGAAAGCTCGGCGTTTGAAGCCTCTTTTGGCGTGGGAATACCGGGCTCGCGTTTGCCGGTCATGCGATCAAGCAGCGCTTGGCCAAAATTTTCCGAAATACTCAGGCGCTCCCGTTGCAGCACGGCGCGGGCATCCATCAGCGTGTTGACGACTTTCGTCTCGAACGATTTGGACGCATGATCGAGCAAAATTTCCGCAAGTCGATCAAGCGCAGCCGCCAGCTGCAAGCTAGCACGGTGCAGCATCAAATCGCGACATCCCGCGATTAGATCAGGGCGCGCTGGCGTACCGTGGGGTTGCTGGGATGTCATGAGCGAATGGTTGGCGGCAGGGGAAAAACGGGAGAGTCGGGACTCGCAGCGGCAAAATATAGGCCGATGCGCAATCTAGCACATTGTTCAGGTCAAACAATAGTAGAAAAATCAAAAAGTTGCGCCATCTTTCGAATCAACGACATATTTCCAACCAGCGCTTTTCAAGTCGCTTCGAGGAAACTGGGAATGGCGTTTTGAGCTCCTGCGCAAAGAGCGCCACCTGCAGCTCCTCAATGAGCCATCGAAAGCCCCGTAGATCTTCGCTCGCGAGCCCACCTTGGCGCTCCATTTCATTGGCCCACTGCGTCCAAATACCCGAAAGCACAGGCGCGTGTCGAACTTCTCGCTCAGGCGAATCGGTGTACTTGCGGAGGCGCCGCGTCAGCGCCGTTAAGTATCGGGCGAGGTGCGGGAGCTGCGCCCAAGGCGTGGCCGACAAAAATCCGGGGTAGAGCAGCCGGTCGCGCCACTGCGAGAGCACCGTCACCAACGGCTTTGCGCGCGGCCCAGCTTTGTGCAGATCGGCCTGCAAGGCAGCGTAGGCCTCGGCCACCGCACTGAGCGTCCGACCCAGCGCGTCGGCAACCACCGGAATTCGTTGCTTGGCTCGCCCCACCTGTTCTCGAATCGCTTTTTCGTCACGGGGGAGCGCGTCATCGCCCACCATCGCCCGATCAGCAAGCGTATTCAAAAAGTCAGTCAACAATTTGTCCGTCGGGATCGCGGTTTTCAGCTGTAGTGCGATTTGATTGAATCCGCTCGGACCCTTTTCCCAGTTTCGAAGCTGCGATTTGAGCTCCAGCGTCATCAATCGAACTACGCCTTTGCGGTGCGCCGCGTCGGCCTCCGCGGCGGTTTCAAAAAGCTTCACCGCGACGCTCGCGCCCTCGTCCACACACGCCGGATAGGCCGTTAAATTTCGACCAGCGCGTTTAACGGGAATCCCTTCGGGTAGCGTTCCAATCGTCCAAGCCGTGAGACCGGTCTTTTCAATGTCGCCCGCGGCGCTGTCTTGCGAGCCCTGGAAAGCCATTCGCGCGGCTTGTCCAAGATCGGTTTGCAATTTGCCCAAATCGCGATCCATGCCGAGCTCATTGCCCTCTCCGTCCATCACGCGAAAATTCAAACGAAGGTGGGCGGGAAGCTCAACGCGATCCCACGCACTCGAAGCGACACTCAGGTTTAAATAGGCGCGCAGAAACTCAAGCAAGGCCTCGACGAGCGGTCTTTCTCTCGGCGTGGCCAGTTCGAGAAAGGCCGTCACCGTATCGGGCACTGGCTGGACACGACCGCGCTCTGCCTTCGGAAGCGCCTTGAGAAGCACCGCAATTTTTTCGCGCCACAGGCCGGGGATGAGCCAACTGGCGTAGCGTTCTTCAACGGCGTTTAAGAGCGCCAAGGGCAATTTGACCGTAACGCCATCCATCGGATGATTGGGCTCGAACCGGTAGCTCACGGGCACTTCGAAATCGCCCAACTTGAGCGTCTTGGGAAACTGATCTTCGGTCACCGCGTCGGCACCGTGGCGCATCAGCTGCTCGCGCGTCATCCGGAGCATCTGATCGTTGGCTTCGGCGCGGCTCCATTTTTCTAAATCAGCGCGAGTGCAAACGTCTTGTGGGATGCGAGATTTGTAGAACGCCGCGATGGTTTCCTCGGACACCAACACGTCAGTTCGACGCGCTTTGTCTTCGAGTAGTTGAATATCTTTGATGAGTTTTTTGTTGGCGCCGTAGAAGGCCGCTGCGGTCTCAACTTCGTCCATCGCCAACGCGGCGCAAAAAATGTCGTGCGCTTCAATCGGTGCAATTCGCGAATAGCTCACACGGCGGCGCGGCACAATCGTGAGCCCATAGAGCGACACCCGCTCACTGGCAACCACTTGGCCCGAAGCGCTGTCCCATTTGGGCTCAAAGTAGTTTTTGGTGACGACATCGCCCGCCGCCGATTCAATCCACTCAGGATCAATCTTTGCGAGGGTTCGAGCGTAAAGTCGTGTGGTCTCAGCCAGCTCCGCGCCAACGAGCCACTTGAGACCTTTTTTATCCACGCCCGAGCCGGGAAATGGATAGAACTTGATGCCCCGAGCGCCCAGGTAGTGATCGCCGTCCTCGGCCTTCACACCAATATTGCCAAGCAATCCGGGCAACAGCGCACGATGGAAGTTTTCATGAAAACGCGCCTCTTCAACGGACTCCCTCCCCCTGGGGGAGAGGGAAACCTCACTCCAACCCAATTCACGCAGCGTCTGCGCCAACTGCCCATGCAAATCTCGCCACTCTCGTAGCCGCAACCAATTCAAAAACTTTTCACGACAGGCCTGAACTTGCCTTTTATGTCCACCGTCTTCGCGCAACTCCGCCGCGAATTTCCACACATTTATCAGAGAAAGGAAATCGCTTTTCGTATCTTTGAACCACTGGTGGGCGCGATCGGCAGCATCGCGCGCCTCGAACGGGCGCTCACGCGGATCGGGTACTGACAGCGCTGAGGCGATCACGAGCACTTCAGCCAACACGCCTAATTTTTTGGCTTCTACGAGCATGCGACCGATGCGTGGGTCAACCGGAATTCGCGACAGCTCTCGGCCGATGTTTGTGAGCTCGCCGGCCTCATTGAGTGCCCCGAGCTCTTGCAGCAACGCCGTTCCATCAGCGATCGCGCGTGAACTTGGCGGCTCGATAAACGGAAACTCCTGTACCCGCCCCAAACCGAGCGACGCAAGACGCAAAATCACTCCCGCGAGCGACGAGCGCAGAATTTCTGGATCAGTGAACGCTGAGCGCGCCGCGAAATCTTCTTCGCTGTACAACCGGATACACACGCCCGCTTGCACACGACCGCAACGACCGCTTCGCTGATTGGCGCTTGCTTGCGAAATCTTTTCGATTTGCAGCATCTGCACCTTGTTTTTCACGCTGTAGCGATTGAGACGTGCGAGCCCTGTGTCAACGACGTAGCGAATCCCCGGAACCGTGAGCGATGTCTCAGCCACGTTGGTCGAAAGCACCACACGCCGTCCGCTCGACCCCGAGAAAATCTTTTGCTGATCCTGCACAGAAAGTCGGGAAAACAGCGGCAGTATTTCGGTGCCCGGTTTCAGCCGACGCCGCAAAATATCTTGCGTTTCACGGATTTCGCGCTCGCCCGGCAGAAACACCAATACGTCGCCCGCACCGCGCAACCACAGCTCATCGACCGCATCGGCAATCGCCTCTTCGAGCTTCTCTTCGTCGTCCTCTTCGGTTTGCGTTGATCGGTACAACACCTCAACCGGGTAGGTGCGACCGCTGACATGAATCAACGGCGCAGGCTTTCCTTGGCGATCTTGAAAATGCAGCGCAAATCGCTCGGCGTCGATGGTAGCCGAGGTGATGATGAGCTTGAGATCCGGACGTTTCGGCAACAGTTGCCGCAGATAGCCGAGCAGAAAATCAATGTTCAACGAACGCTCATGCGCCTCGTCGATGATGATCGTGTCGTAGGCGTTGAGAAACTTATCGGTCTGCGTTTCCGCCAACAAAATACCGTCGGTCATCAGCTTGATGAAGCCGTCTTGCGCGCCCTTTTCTGTGAAACGAACTTTAAAGCCGACGCTCTGGCCAATCTCTTCACCCAGCTCTTTGGCAATGCGCGTGGCAACGCTGCTCGCCGCAATTCGACGCGGCTGAGTGTGTCCAATCAAACCGTAACGACCGCGTCCGGCAGCCAAGGCGATTTTTGGAAGCTGAGTCGTTTTGCCCGAACCCGTCTCACCTGTGAGCACGACGACTTGATGGTTACGAATGAGTGACGCGATTTCGTCGGCGCGATCCGACACCGGCAAACCTTCGGCGTAGGTGATCGCTGGAGATCGCTCAAGCCGCGCGCGAAACCGCTCCTCTGCACGCAAAACGTCAGCGGAGAGTTCGTCGGGCTTGAGTTGCTTGGCGCGGCGCTGAATACGCCAGTAATCCGCCAGCAACATGTTTTCGCGTTGCACAACGGCAGTTGTCGCGTTGCGAGCCTTGCATTCATTCATCGAGCGCAATTGTAGCGAATTCGAATACAGCTTTTTAATCTAGGCCTTTAATAATATGACCTAAAGACAATTTCAGCTATTAATCAAAATACATCTTAAATACCACATAACCTTTTATTTATATGGCGTTAAACAATATTGTTATCATTTTGGAAGTCAACCATACCCTTGAGCCCAAATTCGCTGTTCCAGCAGATCGTTTGGTGTGTTGACGCGTCGCTCATATCGCTGCAAACTGAGAGAGGTTTTATCAGGCAGCACAAAGCAATCAGCGGATAAAACTGAAATCGAGTTGTTTTGCTGTGGAGGGTTTCTATGTTGTTGCGTTCTGTCTTTCTGTCCGCGCCAGTTGCAACGCGACGCGTTGTGACGCTTGTCACCGGCACTGCGATCAGTCTCGCATTGGCAAACGCCCAAGCCGCAGCCCCACTCACCAACTGCACCGACCCCGGCGGCGTGCTGTCGAACAACAATCAAACCTGCACCTTCACCGTCACCACCAACGGCGACAGCGTTGACACCAGCAACCCGGCCGAGTACGTCGCTCTTGCGGGTAGCTTGCGCACAGCCATTTTGAATGCCAATGCGTGGGGCAACTATGGCAACACGGTGGCGGGCAATTCGGTGATTGATGTCACCGCGTTGGGTGGGCAGACGATCACCATCGCGACCGCCCTGCCGCTGATCGCATCGAACCTGAGTATCGTCGGGCCGAGCGCTGGGTTGACCATTGTTGCGATCAACGATTCCCGTTGTTTGTTCGTCTCTGGTCTGCCCACCGCGAATCAAAGTCCGGGCGGCAACGACGGCGCACCGCAGGCGATCAACGTATCGTTGAGCAACCTGCGGTTGACGCAATGCATCGCACGTGCGGGCAGCGGTCACACCAGCGGTCTGGCGGCTGGCGGCGCACTGTTCGTGAACCAAAACGCGACGGTATCGCTGAGCAACGTGGCGTTTCAATCCAATCAAGCTATGTCCACCGAAGCCACGGGCTCTAATGGAGGCGGAGGCGGTGGGATGGGCTCATCATCAACCCTTGACAGTGGCGGCGGTTTAGGGGGGGCAGATGTCGGTGACGTCGGAGGTGGGAAGGGAATTGGCTCAGGCTTCAATGGTCAGCAGTGCACGTCAAGCCTCTGCGGTGGCGGCGGTTTCGGTGGCATTGGGCTCGGTCAAATTTCTGTGCGACAAGGTTTTTCGCAAGCCGCAGGCAACGGCGGATTAAACGGTGGGGGCGGCGGCGGCTCCGGCGGCAACGGTCACGGGTCAGGAGCCGGTGGTTCAAACCGATATGGCGGCGGAATTAAGGTCGATTCCGATGCCTTCAAAGGCGGCGTAGGCGGCGGTGGCGCTGCGTCTGGCGGGGGTGCAGGTGGATTTGGCGGCGGGGGCGGGAGCGGCGCGTCGGGAAAAGGAGGATTCGGAGGCGGTGGCGGCAGGTTCGGTCACGGAGGCTTTGGTGGCGGGGGCGGCTCGGGGGGAGGCGTTGGCGGCTTTGGCGGAGGCGGCAGCGCGCGGGCGGGTGGCTTCAGCGGCGGCGCTGGCGGTTTCGAAGGCGGTAACGGCGACCCGGCGGCTTTATCGACGGACGGCGGCACCGGGGCCGCGCTCGGAGGGGCGGTATTCGTGGTGCAGGGCGGCAGCGTGGTGTTTACAGACACGATGACCGTCTCGGGCAGTGTGCTGACCACTGCGGCGGCCAGCGGCGGCGCAACCAGCGGCGCTGCGCTCGGTAAAGGCATTTTTCTCGAAGGCAGCAGCACGCTCACCTTTGCGCCCGGTGCGGGCACTACGCAAACGATCAGCGACGACATCGCCGATCAACGCGGCTCGTGGCTCGCGCTGGGCATCACGGCGCAGGCGTTCTACACCACTGGCGGCGTGTTCCGCAATCCGCCGGTCGATGGCACAGCAAACAACTATTGGAGCTACAGCAACGACGGTCGCTGGTCGATGGTGAAAAACGGCGCGGGCACGCTGTTGTTATCTGGCGCAAACACGTTTAGCGGCGTAGCCAACGCGATCAATGCGGGCACCTTGCAAGTAGGTCATCAAGATGCGCTCGGCATTGCAGGCTGGACCAACGATGCGACGCTAGAGCTGTTGCCACCCGCCACCAACGTGCTCCAGACCTACAACATCGGCTTGTCAACCGCACTTGCCAACCAACCCTCGGCAAGTTACGTGCAATCGGCCAGCGGCACCTTGCGCGTGTCGCTGTACGGATCGTCATGCCGCACGACGGTACTTGACGTTCGGAACGACTTAATTCTGGCCGGGACGATTCACATTGAAGCGGTCAACGGATGCACCCCCAACGTTGTGCCGCGCCGCACCTTTCTGGCCAATTCGCGCAACTCGGCGGCGAACCTTCCCGGCGTCGGCAGCAACAAGTTCAACAACACCACTTGGTCAGGCTTTCCGGCGGGCTTTGCGCCCGAAGTGCGCTATGACAACTCGCAACCGACGCGCTCGGTGGCGATCCACACCATTGCCGTGGCCTGCCCGGTCGGCACTTTCTCTGCCACCGGCAACGGACCTTGCATAGCAGCGACTGCGGGCAATTTCGTGGCAACCACCGGTGCAACCTCACAAACGCCGTGCGGCGCGGGGCGCTCTTCAACGCAGGGCGCGAGCGCATGCAGCGGTCTGCTCAACATCGATTTCAGCGATGCGCCACACGAATACAGCGCATTGACCGATGGATTGATTTTGATGCGACATTTGCGCGGTGTCGCCGCGCCAGAGCTCACCGTAAACGCCAGCGGAACGAACGCGCGCCGAGACGCTGCACTCGCCGCTTCGTTCATCGCGGCCAATCTGTCTCGATTCGATGTGGACGGCGATGGACAGACGCTCGCCGAGAGCGACGGCGTGATGATCGTTCGCCGATTGCTCGGCTTCAGCGGCGCAGCGCTCACCGCCAACGCCAAGCTGGGTTCGCGTAGCGATCAGCAGGTTCAGGATGCAATTGATGCGTTGAAACCCTAGTCGCACTCGATACAAACCCTAAGACAATTTGAACCACGCCGCGCTGTGCCACGACATAGGCTGCAAGGAGCCAATGATGAATTTTTCGCTTTCTGTTCGCTGGTTCAACGCTGCGTTGCCCTTGGTGGCGACCGCAGTTGCCACAGTCCTTGCTGTATCTGCCAATGTCGCAATTGCGCAAACCAGTCCGTCCTGTCCGTTCACCGTGGCCGAGGTGAAACAAGGGCTGGGCATTGATGTATCGGCAGCGACGCCCGGCAAAGAGATGGCCTTTACCGGCGGCAAGTTGGTTTCATGTCGCTACACGAACTCCGACGTGACCAAGCCCGCACTGTGGCTCAATCAAACGGTGATGGATGACCCCAAAAATCCCTACAACGCGACGAGCTTCAAAATGATGGCGGGCAAGCTCACGCCCGTTCCGGGCGACGCAGACGGTGCGGCGTGGCAAGACAATCAAGGTGATCTGACCAACGCCACGTTGCACTACCTGCGAAACGGCGCAATCATCGAGCTTCGGGTGACCGTGTCGCCACGCGACAAAGCGTACGCCGACATTCGCGCAAAACTACCGAAGCTGCGTCGTCTACCGCTGTAGAGCGCGGCTTGGCAGGGTAACGATGCGGATTGGAGATATAGCGATGGCTTTACCGTTGAAAGCCCTATGAATAAAGGGCTTTCACGAATCGCCAATTATTTTCAAAGAATTGATTAATTTGCGTTTAACCCATATTTCATAGGGCATTCGGTGATAAAGCTGTTTGTCACAGAAACACACTCGGCTTTTTTGCACAAAGCGATCAACACACCGACAAACCGCCGCCGTACGGCCGCCGCCACGTCTCCGCAAAGGCTAGCGTTCTCCGCAGTCCCGCCGGACAACACAGCACCCGACATATGGCCACGCTGACCGTCGCTCTTCGTTTGCCCTAGTCACGGCTGGCACAAACATCGCTACACTCACCGGGTCTTCAAATTACCAGAGGAATCCGTTCCATGAAACGACTGTTTGTTGCCGCCGCGCTGTCTGCGGCCTTGATTTCTGCAGGCTCAATTGCCACGCCGCTTCGTTGGGCGTCTGCCGGTGATCCATTGACCATGGATCCACATTCGCAAAACGAAGGCTTGACCAATTCGATGAATGGCCAGGTGTACGAAACATTGATGAAACGCGACAAAAAACTCGCGCTCGCCCCGGCGTTGGCTACCGAATGGAAGCAGATCGACGATTTGACGTGGCGCTTCAAGCTTCGCCAAAACGTGAAATTCCACGATGGATCGATCTTGACGCCCGAAGACGTGGTGTATTCCGTTGAGCGCGCCAAGCATCCCAACTCCCAAATTCGCGTGTACGCCAACGTGGTCGGTACGCCCAAGAAAATTGACGCCACGACGGTTGAATTCAAGCTCGCCGCCGTCAATCCGATTTTCTTGGATCACCTGGCAACCGTTCAAATCATGAACAAAGCATGGAGCGAGAAAAACAACGCCACCACGCCGCAAAACTTCAAGGAAAAAGAAGAAAAACACACGGCGATGAACGCCAACGGCACTGGGCCATTCCGCCTGATTTCGCGTCAACCTGATGTGAAGACCGTTTACAAGGCGTTCGAAGGTTGGTGGGGTAAGCGCGAAGGCAACATCAGCTCGGTGACGTTCACGCCGATTAAGGCCGACGCCACACGTGTGGCCGCACTCGTCTCGGGCGAGGTGGATTTCGTCCTCGATCCGCCGCCGCAGGATTTGGAGCGCCTAGAAAAGACGCCCAATACCAAGGTCATCAAGGGTCAAGAAAACCGCATAATCTTCATTGGCATGGATCAAGCCCGTGACGAGTTGCTGTACTCAAACGTCAAGGGCAAAAATCCGTTCAAAGACAAGCGCGTACGCCAAGCCCTTTATCAGTCAATCGACATCGAAACGATGAAGACCAAGCTGATGCGCGGACAAGCCTTCCCCACCGGAGGCATCACTGTTTCTCCGCTGGGTGCCTACAACGACGCTGCGCTTGAAAAGCGTCTGCCGTTTGATGTGGCCGCAGCGAAAAAACTGATGGCCGACGCGGGCTACCCACAGGGCTTTGAAGTCACGCTGCACTGCCCGAACAATCGCTACATTAACGACGAGAAAATTTGCCAAGCACTCGCCGCGATGTGGGCACAGATTGGCGTGAAGATCAGGCTCGACGCACAGCCACGCGCTATCCATTTCCCACGTCTGGAAAAGCTTGACACATCGATGTACATGCTCGGCTGGGGCGGTGCGATTACCGACGCAGAGACCACGATGACGCCCGTTTTGCGTAACCGCGCGCCCGGTGGAATCGGCGACTACAACTACGGCAACTACAAAAACGACAAGCTCGATCAAGCCGCCGCTGCATCAAGTAAAGAGGCTGATCCAGTGAAGCGTAAAGCGCAGATTTTGACCGCACTTCGCGCACACAACGAAGAGATCAATCATCTACCGCTGCATCGTCAAGTGATTCCGTGGGCGGCTCGCTCGAACCTCACAGCCGCGCATCGCCCCGACAACTGGCTCGAATGGGATTGGATCACCATCAAGTAATTGATTGATACGAATCGTTCGATGAACACAGGCCGCATAATGCGGCCTGTTTCATTTGGAGCGCAGCGAAAACATCATGCAAATGCGAGTCGGTTGGTTCAATGTTGAAAATCTGTTCACGCGCTACGCCTTTGCGCAGCCCGATGCCGAAGGTCTGTCGTACGACCGACAAGTCATCGCCGTGGGGGTGACCGCGCTTGAGCACGGCGCGGGCAACCAAGGCGACGGCAACGTGGCGCTGGCCGGCATGCAACGCGACAACACGGCGCGCGTCATCCTCGACATGCAGCCCGATATTTTGGGCGTGTCTGAGGTGGAAAACCTAGAAGCGATGCGCATTTTCAATCAGCAGTATCTGTCGCATTATTTCGATGGCATGTTCATGATCGAAGGTAACGACGGTCGCGGCATCGATGTGGCAATTTGCATCCGCAAAGGCTTCGAAGCCAAGGTGCTGGGCATTCGAACGCACACGCATGAAACGCTCGAGCCCGGACAAAGCGTTGAATGGGGCGTGACCAACGACGACGATGGGCCGGTATATCAAGCGCGAAACGCCCTCTTCTCGCGCGACTGCTTAGAACTCGATTTGGAAATCAACGGCAAGGTCGTCACCTTCATGGCCAATCACTTCAAATCTCAGGGCGGCAACCGAAGCGGTCGACGCGACGCGCTGGCACCCGATGAGCTTCGCCTCCGGCAGGCGACCCGCGTGGCCGAACTCGCAGAACAAGCGCTCGCTGCCGGCAAACATCCGATTGTCTTTGGCGACTTAAACGTCGACGACACCCACCCGGAACGCGGCCACAGCATCGCACCGGTGCTGCAATGCGGACTCGATGATGCGTTCGCCGATCTGCCCGCCGCAGAGCGCTGGACGCACTTCTTTATGGTCAAACAAGACGTGTCGCGACTTGATTACATCTTGCACGCGCCGTCATTGAAACGAGTTGACCGCGAAATCAATCGCAAAGGCATTTCGCTCAAGTGCAAGCAACACAAGGGCGAACGCTATCCGACCGTGGGCTACGCGCACAACGCCGCGAGCGATCATGCCGGTCTCTGCGTGACGTTCGAGCTTTGAACTTTGAGTCGATCGTTGCGGTCAGTATTTCGGGATGCCGCCAAGACATTGGGCTCGACACAGATTAATCTGCCAACATTCAAAGCGGCGTAGCGCGATTCGTGACTCAGCACGGTCAATTCGTCATTCGTCAGCTCGATGCCTTCGGAACTTGACGTTGTCATATTTTCGGCAACAATAGCCTCACTTCTCCTCTTACGAAAACGAATTTCAAGATGAAAAAACTCGCTCGCGCCTTCCTCGGCTTGGCTTCGACGCTGATGCTCTCAGCCTCGCTGACGAGCGTGTCAGCCCAAACACCGGTGACCGTCGTTGAGTACTACAACTCGAAGGTCGCAGCGTACTTTTTGACGGGACGAGCGACTGAACAAACAGCGCTGGATGCCATTTCGGATTTCCGCCGCACAGGGATGTCGTTCGCAGCCGTCACCGCGCAGGGAAGCGCTGCACCGCTCGAATCGGTGTGCCGATATGAGATCGCGCTGTCGCCGTCGGGCTTCTCGTCGCACTTTTATGGACTGCCCGCCGACTGCCAGCTCGTGGCGAGTTTCGGCGATCCGACTTTTTTCTCTGAGGGGCTCGATTTCGCCGTTCAAAAGCCCAATGCAAGCGGTGTTTGCCCTGCTTCAGCGCCGATTGCGGTGTACCGATCGCTGCGCCGCAATTCACCCGTCGACATCCCCAACCATCGCTACACCGTCAGCCGAGCAAGTTATGACACGATGACCCGGCGTGGTTGGACGAGCGAAAATGCCGTATTTTGTGTGACCACCGCGACGGACGAAACGCCGCGCCCAACCTTTGCCCCATCATCGACCTACGGCGACAAATGCGCCGCACCACGGGTCGGCTCGAGCCCAGTCACTGGCGTACCCTACCCCGACACGCTGGGCACGGTCAGCGATGAAAAGCTGTTTCTGCGCTCGTTCACCGACGAGACCTACCTTTGGTATCGCGAAATCGAACAGCGCGATCCGGCAAACTATTCCACCGCGCTCAATTACTTTCCGGTGCTAAAGACATTCGCCAAGAGCAATTCAATCAAGTCCCCGGGCGTCGTTCGCGACAAAGACGAGTTCCACTTTACCCAAAGCACGGCGGCGGCCGAATCGGGCAGCGCTGGTATCGAATTGTCGTACGGCATCGATTGGGAGCCGATCCGCAACACAGCGCCAAGAAACTGGGTGGTGGCCGTAATCACGCCAAATTCGCCCGCCGCACTCGCGGGGGTCAAGCGCGGCGACAAATTGCTGCAGATCAACGGCCTAGACTTTGTGAACGGCACCAACACAGCCTCGTTTAACGCCGCGCTCTTTCCATCAGTCGCGGGCACCCTCACGAGCTTCGCGTTTCAACCGGCCGACGGCCCCAGCACTCGAAATGTGACGCTTGCCGCAGAATCACTGCAAACGCAGAGCGTACCGATTTCTTCGATCATCACAACGCCCACGGGTCGCGTGGGCTACTTCGCGTTGACGACGTTTAACGCGTTCACCGTCGAGCAAGACATCATTAACGCGATTACCGGCCTGCGAAATGGCGCCATCAACGATCTGGTGGTTGACATGCGCTACAACGGCGGCGGCTACATCTACATTTCGTCGCAGTTGGCCTACATGGTGGCTGGCGCAGCGCGCAGCAACGGCAAGGTTTACTCGGGATTGAAGCCCAACGACAAGGAGACGCAGGATAACTATCCGTTCTACAGCACGACTTCCGGGCGCGGTGGCACCACTGCCGATCAGCAGTTACCCACGCTCAATCTAGGGCGTGTTTATGTGCTCACGGGCGCGGGCAGCTGCTCGGCCACAGAATCGTTTATCAATGGGCTCAAAGGCATTGATGTTGAAGTGATTTTGATCGGTGAAACGTCCTGCGGCAAACCCTATGGTTTCTCGCGTGAGGACAACTGCGGCAATAGCTTCTACACCATCCAATTCACCACCGTGAATCAAAAAGGCGTAGGCGATTACATCAGCGGTTTCGCGCCGCGTTGTGTGGTGGCCGACGATCTGACTAAAGATCTGGGTTCGCCGACCGAGAAGCGTTTGGCGGCGGCGCTGAACTTCCGAAACACCGGCGTATGCCCGGCCGTGACGGCCAGCAGCGCCAAACGCGCTGAGGCTTCGGCCGAGGTTGGGCCGCTTGCCGATGCGGTGCGCGCCCGAAGCGCTCTGCGAAGCATCGCGCTCAAAACTCCGACCGGTAGTGCTGGTTTTAGCGCGGTCCGCGGGGCCGCACAGACAATGCCAATGAAACCGATCGAATACGTCACCGAATAGCGCGCAATGCCGACGCTACAGCGTCGGCCAAACGTAGCGCTCCCACAGTGAATCACGCAGCTGCGCGCGAAACGGTCCAAAATGACCCACCCGCTTAACGCCCAATTCACCGGGTGTCAAGCGCAGCGAGCTCATCCGCTCCGCCGGGTAGCAATTCTTCAGTGACTCGATGTTTTCGAGCGACATCATTTCATCGTCAGTAAACGAAATGCAATGAATCGGGATGGCCATCGATTTGGCCATGGCTCGGTACCGCGCTGGCAGCACGCCGAACGCGTATTCACGGTTCAGACACCACGCTTTCCACTGTGTAAAAACGCCGCGTGGCAAATCGCCCACAATCCCCAATTTAGCGCCCGGCCAATAGCCAAAAAGTGGCGTTAACACAGGCCCCAGCACAAACCAAAAAAGCCAGCTTCGGCGCTTAGTGGGTGCTGCGTTTTCTCTCCAGTAACCTGAACCGGCAGCCAAGTAACTCACTCGCTTGACGCGAGCGGCGATATCGGGCGATACCGCATTGAGCGCAAAGGCGAATATCTGCCCACCTAAACTGTGTCCCAACCAAGTGATAGGGGTCTCTCCAGAGAGCTTCGCCAAATGCGTCAGCGCCGCTGCGGTGTCGTTCTCGGCCCAGGTCAAGATGTCTGCGGACAAGTCGCGAAGCGAGCCCTGCCGCGACAAGCCCATGCCCCGGTAGTCAAAGGTCATCGCCAGACATCCCCGTTCACTCAGCCACTCGCACAGTGCACGGTAAAAACGCTGCGGCACACCCATGGCGCACACCACAAGCACTGCCTTGCTCGGCGCACCCAACGATGGCAACGGTTCATAGAGCGTCGCGTTGAGGCGATGACCGTCGCTGGTCTGAATGGAAATGGTTTTCATGGCACGAGACTACGGTCCGCCGGTAGAGACTTAACTTCAAACAACGAACTGCTGCACAGCGATGCATCAGCGCGATGCGCTAGCCTTGGGTCTGTCGACCACGCTTCTACCCTACACCATGACCGCTTATCCGCACCTGCTCGCGCCGCTTGATCTGGGTTTCACCACCCTTAAAAACCGCGTCATGATGGGATCAATGCACACCGGGCTTGAGGACAAGGCCGAGCATTTTCCGCGGCTTGCGGCGTATTTCGCCGAGCGGGCTCGAGGCGACGTAGCGCTAATGGTGACTGGGGGTTACGCGCCCAACATCGAAGGCTGGCTCTCGCCCTTCGGTTCGCGCTTGGCCTCGTCCGGGGCGGCGAAAAAGCATCGTCAAGTCACCGACGCCGTGCACGCCGAGGGCGGCAAGATCGCCCTGCAAATTCTGCACGCCGGTCGCTACGGTCACTCGCCCCTGTCTGTCGCGCCCTCGAAGCTTAAATCCCCCATCACGTCGTTCACACCGCGTGAGCTCTCGGTGCGTGGCATCGAGCGCCAAATCCGATGCTTCGTGCGCTGCGCTGTGCTCGCCCGTGAGGGTGGCTACGACGGCGTGGAAATCATGGGCTCTGAGGGCTATTTCATCAATGAATTTTTAACGACCTACACCAACCGCCGCACGGATGAATGGGGCGGCAGCTACGAAAACCGGATGCGCTTGCCGGTTGAAATCGTGCGTCGTGTCCGAGAAGCGGTGGGCAAAGATTTCATCATCATCTATCGCCTCTCGATGATCGATTTGGTGCCCGGTGGCAGCACCTGGGACGAAGTCGTGCAGCTGGCCAAAGCCATTGAAAAAGCCGGGGCGACGATCATCAACACCGGTATCGGTTGGCACGAGGCGCGTGTCCCCACCATCGCCACCAGCGTGCCACGCGCCGCCTGGACGTGGCTCACCAAAAAGCTCAAACCCGAGCTCACGATTCCGGTCATTACGTCGAACCGAATTAACGTGCCCGAGGTCGCCGAACAGGTACTCGCGGACGGAAGCGCCGACATGGTGTCGATGGCCCGTCCGTTTCTTGCCGATCCCGAATTCGTCAAAAAAGCGGCGACCAACCGCCGCAGCGATATCAACGTGTGCATCGGCTGCAATCAAGCGTGTTTGGATCACGTGTTCGCGCAAAAGATGTCGTCGTGCTTGGTCAACCCGCGCGCCTGCAACGAAACCGAATTGATCTATGTGCCCACCAAAAAACGGCGCAAATTCGCCGTCGTTGGCGCGGGCGCAGCGGGCATCGCCACGGCCACCGTTTTGGGCGAGCGGGGTCACGAGGTTCACCTCTACGAATCGGCCGACAAAATTGGCGGACAGCTCAACATGGCGGCGAGCATTCCGGGCAAAGAAGAGTTTCATGAAATGCTCAAGTACTTTGCCGCCAAGATCAAATCGACAGGGGTCACGGTTCACCTCAACACCCGCGCCACCGCCGAGCTGTTAAAAGCGGGCGGATTCGAGGAAGTGTTTTTGGCCTCGGGCGTAACGCCAAGAAGCCCGAAGATCGACGGGCAAGATCACCCCAAGGTGCTCTCCTATATCGACGTGCTTCACCACAAAAAGACTGTGGGCAAGCAAGTGGTCATCATCGGTGCCGGTGGCATCGGTTTTGATGTGGCTGAATTTTTAGTCAAGGGAGATCATTCCCCAACGCTCAATTTGCCCGAATGGCTCGCCGAGTGGGGCGTGGTTGATCCCTCCGTCGCGCCCGGCGGTGTGGTCAAACCTAAGCCCACGGTGCCCGCGCGAAAAGTCACGCTATTGCAGCGCAAAGCCGGTAAGCCGGGTGCAGGGCTCGGCAAAACAACCGGCTGGATTCACCGCGCGGAGCTCAAATCGCGCGGCGTGGACATGATCGGCGGCGTCAATTACGAAAAAATTGGTGACGAGGGACTCTTCGTCACATTCGGCGAAAAACGGGAAAACGGCACCTGGCTACCCGCCGACAACATCGTCCTTTGCACCGGCCAAGAGCCACTTCGCGAGCTGGAACAACCGCTCAAGGACGCAGGCCTCAAAGTAACGCTGCTGGGCGGTGCCGACATTGCCGGTGAGCTCGACGCCAAGCGGGCGATCAACCAAGGCAGTCGCGCTGCCGCAGCCGTCGTTTAGCTGGCCGCGATCCGGCGTCGGAGCGATGCAGCCAGCGACTCGGTTGCGCCAGAGCGACAAACCAATAATTCAAACGCTGCGCGCCACGAGCGATGCTGGCAACTTGGGCCGCGAAGCCCTACTATTGGGCTCTTACGGCTATTCAAATTACGTCCAAGGAGGAATCATGAAAACAACTTATTCACTGGCGATGGCGGCACTCTCGGCCGCGGTTCTGACGGCTTGCGGCAGTGGCGGCGATGTTTCGTCGGGGCCCACGATTGATTTATCAACGGCGCGCGGCACGATCGTTGCGAATTCACCGGCAGTGTTGGCAGCGTTTCCAACCGCTGCTGATTACACCGCCGTGCTGTCGGCATCGGCCTCTGGCCGCGGTTTGCTCGGTGCTGCCGGCGCACCTAAGTGCGGCGTGACATTCCACTACATGCAATACAACACCGTGGGCGGCGCCAACGAGCCCACCAACGCCAGCGCTGGCATCATGGTGCCGTCGGGCACCGACGCAGCCTGCACAGGCCCTCGCCCCGTGCTGCTCTATGCGCATGGCACAACGGTTGAAAAGAACTACAACTTTGCCAGCCCCGCCAACAGTGAAACCGCACTGATTGCCGCCATGTACGCCGCTCAGGGCTTCATCGTGGTTGGTTCAAGCTACGCCGGTTACGAATCCTCCACGCTTCCTTACCACCCGTACCTAAACGGAGAGCAGCAAAGCAATGACATGATCGACGCGCTTCGGGCCGCTCGTAAAGCGTTCCCGACTATCGGCGCAAACGCTTCGAACAAGCTCTTTATTTCCGGCTACTCGCAGGGCGGACACGTTGCGATGGCCACGATGAAAGCCATGCAATCGCCAACCTACAGCGGCGAATTCAGCGTGACGGCTCTGGGTGCCATGGCTGGTCCTTACTCTATGGTTAAGACTGTGCAGACCATTTTTGCCGGCGGCGTAAACGCTGGAGCCACGGTATTCGCTCCGCTGATCTTTACCAGCTGGCAGAAATCCTACGGCAACATGTACACCTCGCCATCAGAGGCCTACGAAGCCGCTTACGCGACCGGCATTGAATCGCTGTTGCCCACTGCAACGCTCACCTTCAACGGCTTGTTTACCAGCGGCAAACTTCCTCCGTATCTGTTTGCGTCGGGACCACTCGTTACTGCCGATCCTGGCCTGAACGCCCTGTTCGCTGCAGGTGTTGGCACGCCTAACCTGATCAATCAGAGCTACCGTCAGACCATTTTGACGACGCCAACCCACCCCCTGTGGGCAGCGGCCGCCAAAAACGATTTGACGCTTGGCTGGACACCGACTCGACCCGTTTCGATGTGCACAGGCGCGGCCGATCCGACCGTCTACGCGACCAACATGGCCGATGCGGCTACGGCGTTCAGCACCCGCGGCGCCGGCGCGCTGGTTCGTGTGTTTGATGTGGAAAATGCCGCAACGGTGGGCCCTGCTTTGGCCGGTGCATTTGCTGCTGCCAAAGCCGCAACTGCTGCCGATCCTGCTGCACCGGGCGCAAGCCCCGCGGAAAAAGTGGTGCAGGCGTATCACGGCGGACTGGTTCCACCGTTCTGCAATATTGCAACACGCGGCTTCTTCCAAAGCGTGCTCGCCGCCGGCCAGTAATTGCCTCGACGAGAAGTTTTGGCAACATCTTTTTAGATCAATGCCAAATGAAATGGGCCTTCGGGCCCATTTTTATTGTCTTTTGAAACCGTAACTATCTTCTCTCAAAGCGCCGTTTCGAAGGGCCTAAAAAGAAATAGTTGCACACACCCATCGCTTCGGCTGACCTGGGTCGCGCCGAAGCGTGTTCAGAGTCATTCAAGGCGGCGGTTCTGCCGTTGCCCCCGACCCTTCCACGTTTTCCCCTATCCCGTCATCCACATCCTCACAGCTGCGTTACTGCAACATCGAGATGTCTCGGTGTTCTCCTTCAGGGACGGTGGAATGAACGCTTTGCAATCGGCCGCAGTATTTCGCGGCACAGCAGTTATTAACGACACAGTGCGCGCCATGAGCGCCGCTGCTGGCGCGCTGCCACAAACGATAGGCTTGCTACCTATAATCTCGAAACGGAACAAAACGGCCACGCTCACCGCAGCGTCAAAGCCGATCAAGAAAGGCCCCACTCTGGCTCAGGCCACTGAAATCAACGCGTTTCTCGCCTCGGTAGAGCGTCGTGCGTTTAAACACGCTGCGTTCACTACCCGCGATGACGACGCCGCTGCTGACATCGTTCAAGATTCGATGATGAAGCTGACGGAAAACTACGCCGACAAGCCTGCGGCGGAGCTACCTATGCTCTTCACGCGTATCTTGCAAAACACGATTCTTGACCATTTTCGCCGCACCAAAACGCGCGCGCAGTACACCACAAATTTTTCCAGCCTCGGCGGTGCCAATGCCGACGAGGACTTCGACCCGCTCGAATTTTTGGAAACGCAAGACAGTGCAGTCGGCCGCGATCAGCCGCTCGCCGCGCTGGAGCAAGCCGAATCGATGGGCGCTATTGAAGAGGCGCTCACCAAGCTGCCCGCACGTCAACGACAAGCGTTCCTGCTGCGTTACTGGGAGGACCATGACACTGCCGAAACCGCCTCCATCATGGGGTGCTCGGAGGGAAGCGTGAAGACACACTGCTCCCGCGCGGTGCAAGCCCTACAAGGCCTGCTCAGCCAGAAAGGAATCACTCTATGACAAAAGAAAAACAAATCCTCCTCGATCAAAACACCGTTGATGCCTTCGGCAAAGCGATGCGACCGCATTTGGACGCTTCGGTCTCGAACGTCAAACCCGACATCGCGTTCCGATTGGCCGAAGCGCGCCGTAAAGCCATCGCCTCGATGGAATTGCAAGCCGCTAGCGCCGCACAAAATGTCGGCGGCGGCACCATGGCACTCTCGGGCGGTTGGCGTGAGCGCATTGGCGACTGGCGCTTTTGGGGCACTGGTTTGTTGGTCACTGCGATATTTGCGACCTACGGCTACTCCGAATGGCGCGACTTCGTAACCGCCCAAGACAACGCCGATGTTGACGCCATGATTTTGGGCGACGACCTGCCCGTGGATGCGTTGCTCGACAAAGGCTTCAGCCACTTTGTCAAAGAAGACAACTAGGGAATTGCCATTTCCGCTGTAAAAACAATGAGTTACCGGTGCCCTTGAACCCGCCCACTTTCAGCCCTCCACAAGCCGCCAACGCGCCGATTCGTCGCCTGGCGGCTTTGCTTTTCGCCGCCTTGATATTGCTGGCTGCGCCGTTGGTGCACGCTCAAAAATGGTCGCAACTCAAGCCCGACGAGCAGCGCGTCCTCGCGCCCCTCGCCAAAGACTGGGATCAGCTCTCTGATGCTCGCAAAAAAAAGTGGCGCGAAGTAGCGGCCAAGCAACCCAGCATGACCCCCGAGCAGCAGCAAAACCTAAATAGCCGCATGCAGGGTTGGTCGCAAATGAGCCCCGAAGAGCGCAAAAAGGCGCGGGAAAACTACCAATCGCTCCAGCAATTGCCGCCCGAAAAACGCGCGGCTGTTCCCCAAAAATGGGACGAATACCGCAACCTGCCGCCCGAGCAGCGTGAGGCTTTGCAGAAGAAAGCAGCGACGGCGCCGGCCAAGCCTGCGAACGTTCCGCCAACTGCCCCCACCGCACCGGCGACACCGTCTACAAAAACGGCACCTTAGCAACGTCTGAGCGTCGCCTGCGCGGCCGAGGTGCCGCGGCAGCAATCCTGCCCAGCCCGGCACCCTGAGCGTGTCATCGGTTGGTGGCGAAAGCGCCAATTTGCGCGGCTCCTGAACGCTGGCTGCGTACCGTCAAGGATGGAACTGATTCGCACAATAGCTCGGAGCAATGCTCAAACACTTCAAGCGCCTAAGGTCGGTGCGGGGAGTTTTTTTTGACGCAGATTAGCGCGGATTTGACACGGATTGACGCGGATTTTTTTAAGTACGCTCATTGGTGTGCGCAGGCAAAAGTCAGCTTGAATCTTCGGCTTTCTGGCGCGGTCCCTCTCACAGAAATCTGCGGTCATCTGCGTCAAATCCGCGGTAATCTGCGTCAAAGAAGCGACGGCTGATAGCTGCCTCCCATGGCTCAAGGTAAACGAATGGCACCAACCCGGCCTCTCAGGCAGCGTGCCGATCAGGACGACTTAACATTAGGCCATGACCGCAGCCGAATCCCCCCCGACGCCACCGCAATCCCCCACGCCCCTTCGTATGCCAGACGCCGCTGTGCCAACCGTTCGCGCGGGCCTTTGGAGACGCTTTGGCGCGCTCGTTCATGAGTTGTTCTTTTTGGTCGCGTACCTGTTCATCGTAGCCCTTGCGTTTGCTGCGTTTTCGGGCGAATCGATGTCTACCGGCAAGCCGATGATCTTGACCGGGGCCATTGCTACGTTGCAACAGCTCTACTTGTTTGCCTCACTCGGTGCGTACTTCGTATTTTTTTGGACGCGCCATCGCCGTACATTGGCCTTCAAAACCTGGCAATTGCGCTTGCAAGACGTTCAAACGAGCGAATTGACGCTCAGCACCAAACGAGCGATCGTGCGCTATTTGGCGGTGTGGATTGGGCCGGCGCTGGGACTATTGATTTATCTTGCCTTCGGGCCGAGCGCCCGTGGCTGGTGGATTCTGGCGCTGTTTACCAATTTCCTGTGGGCGTTTGTTGATCCGGCGAAGCAGTTTTTGCACGACCGGATCGCTGGTTCGCGCGTGGTTTATCAGCGAGAATGAGCTTTATGCTTTAACGCCTTATAAAATAAGGCTTTAGCGATTTTTTTAACAATTTTCATTAGTTAATTTATATCTATTGAACGCCTTGTTTTATATGGCCTTAAAGCGAAAAGTTGGTCACCGATAGCAATTCTCCAACGCTGCAAACTCGCTTCAGTAGAATTCGTTGTCAATAACTCTGTTGTTCGTGTCTTTGCCCGAACGGCCTCCCCCGCGCCATGCGCAAATGGGTTCTCCCTGATTTTGTAGAAGACGTACTGCCGCCGACGGCCGCAGCGATGGAGAACACGCGTCGTGCGCTCTTAGACACCTTTGCTGCGCGCGGCTATGAGCTTGTGAATCCGCCGCTCATCGAGCACTTGGATGCGCTCCTGACCGGCACCGGCAGCGATCTCGAGCACAACACGTTCAAGCTAATCGATCCGCTCTCCGGTAAATCGCTCGGCGTTCGGCCCGACATTACGCCGCAGGTCGCTCGAATCGATGCAACCTATTTTTCAGACGATGCGCCGCGCCGCTTTTGTTACGCGGGCGAAGTCATTCGCACCCACGCTGCGCTGGGCGCTTCGCGTGCGCTGACTCAAGTCGGCGCAGAGCTCTTTGGTGAAGCCGGTGCCACGGGCGACGTGGAAATCATGAAACTCATGGTGGAAGCGGCTCGGGCAGCCAACGCGTCGCCATTGTTGATCGATTGCGGTCACGTTGGCGTATTCAAAGCGCTAGCCAAGCACTTCGAACTCACGCCGAAAGTAACAGCGCAGGTTGACGCCGCACTCGCCGCAAAGAGCAGCAGCGCGCTCGATTCGATCGCCACGCTCACGCCCGAAGCGCGCGGCGTGTTCACCGCGTTGACCGCCCTCTTCGGTTCACCGAAAACGGTATTGCAACGCGCCCGCGCCGCACTGCCGCGAAACACGGATGTGGGCGCAGCGCTTGACCAGCTTGAAGCCGTCGCCGCCGCCATCACCGAATCCGGCGCGCAATGCTCGCTGGATCTGGCTGATTTGCCGGGGCTCGATTACCACACCGGTTTGGTGTTTGTCGCGTATCTGCAAAACACCACACACGTCGTTGCTCGCGGCGGTCGCTACGACGGCGTGGGCGGTGCTTTCATGCAAGGCAGCAAAGCTGGTCGCGCGGCCACTGGATTTTCGTTCGTTGATTTACGCGCGCTGACGGAAGTCACGCGAGACACCTAACCCCAACTGTAGGAGCGGCTTGCCGCGAAACACTCCCGCAAACGCATACCCGCGAATGCGCAACGGGATTTCTTCGCCGGGCCTTTTCGCGGCAAGCCGCTCCTACAAATACTTTTCTTCACATTCGGATGATTCAACATGCCACGTAACGTCGTCGTCATCGGCACCCAATGGGGTGACGAAGGAAAAGGAAAAATCGTTGATTGGTTGGCCGAGCAAGTGCACGGTGTTGTGCGCTTTCAAGGCGGCCACAACGCCGGTCACACGCTGGTCATCAACGGCAAAAAAACCGTGCTTCGGCTCATTCCCTCGGGAATTCTGCATCCGCACACGACCTGCTTTTTGGGCAACGGCGTCGTCGTATCGCCACCGGATTTGATGAAAGAAATTGGCGAGCTGGAAGCGGCCGGCGTCGAAGTGCGCTCACGCTTAAAAATCGCCCACGCCTGTCCGGTGGTCGCCCCGTATCACGTCGCGGTCGACCAAGCGCGCGAAGCCAAGCGTGGTGACGCGAAAATCGGCACGACCGGTCGTGGCATCGGGCCAACCTACGAAGATAAAGTCGCCCGCCGCGCGATTCGCTTGCATGATTTGCTCGAGCCCACGCTCGAAGCGAAGCTGCGCGAAGTGCTCGAATATCACAACTTTCAACTGAAGCATTACCTCGGCGCGCCAGAGGTCGATTTTCAGAAGACCTACGACATGCTGCTCAAAGCGGGCGAGCAAATCGCACCGATGCTCTCAGATGTGTCACACATGCTGGTTGAAGCGCGGCGTCACGGCAAACCGTTGCTGTTTGAAGGCGCACAAGGCACGCTGCTTGATGTTGATAACGGCACCTACCCCTACGTCACTTCGTCTAACTGCGTATCAGGCGCAGCCGGCCCCGGTGCAGGCGTAGGCGCGAAGATGATCGATTACGTGTTGGGCATCACCAAGGCGTACACCACGCGTGTGGGCTCCGGTCCCTTCCCAACGGAGCTGTTCGACGACGTCGGCGCGGGCTTGGCCAAACGCGGTAACGAATTCGGCAGCGTCACCGGACGCCCGCGTCGCTGCGGCTACTTGGACGTTCCCGCGCTCAAGCGCAGCTTTGAAATCAACGGCGTCGACGGCATGGCGATCATGAAACTCGACGTACTAGACGGCATGGACGAAATCAAAATCTGCACCGCCTACGAATTCCGGGGCGAAACGATTGATCGCTTGCCTTACGGCTCCAACGCCGTCGCCGATTGCAAACCGATCTACGAATCGTTTCCGGGCTGGAAAGAGAGCACCTTCGGCGTTCGAAAATTTGAACAACTGCCGATGAATGCACAGAGCTATTTGAAGCGCATTGAAGCGCTCACCGGTGTGCCGATTGCGCTCGTCTCCACAGGCTTTGAACGGGACGACACGATCCTGATGCAGCACCCGCTGAACTAGGCAGGACGTCGTTCGCTTTCGCGAGCTAGGACGTTACGTTTGCGATCGTCGTTCCCCCTTCAAGCCCGTCCTGAGCATGTCGAAGGGAGGAGGCCAGGAGGGGGACGGGGTGCCGCCGCTGAATCTGATAGCGGTTGCTGCGCGATGCGCTAGTCATTCAGTTCCAGTTTTCACGCGGCGCAGCGCCACTTGACCTTCGTTGAGGCCTTGCCGCCGTCATTCCACGCTAGACTAATGCTCTACCTCTTCAACTTTTTCACGTCCTAGCGACCCACGGAACCGACGTCATAGTTTGCGCAAGCAATCGCCGTTCTACCGCACCGCAAACGACGTCCTGATTCGTATGACCGACACCGGCCACCTCTACATCACTTGGGAAAAATACCACCGTTTGATCGAACAGCTCGCGCAGCGCGTGCACGACGATGGATGGGAATTCGACCACATCATTTGTATCGCCCGTGGTGGGCTTCGCGTTGGCGATCAGCTGTCGCGAATCTTTGACAAGCCGCTCGCCATCATGAGCACCTCAAGCTACGTCGAAGACGGCGGCACCGTGCGTGGCAAGCTGCTCGTTTCAGAGCACCTAACTATGACCAGCGCCAAGCTCGGCGAGCGCGTGTTGGTGGTTGACGATATGGTCGACTCCGGTCACACGCTGCATGTGGTGAAGCAAGAGCTACCAGCCCGCTACCCACACCTCAAAGACGTGCGCACGGGCGTGATCTGGAAAAAGGGCATCTCCACGTTTCATCCGGATTACTTCGTTGATTTTTTACCGACCAGCCCGTGGATTCACCAACCGTTCGAGCACTACGACAACACGCGCGTGCATCAGCTGCCGCGGGACTAGCGAGCGGCCGAAGTCCCGCAGCCACGAGTACCTGAAGGTCCTGTTCCCTCCCCTTCAAGGGGAGGGTTAGGGTGGGGATGGTGTTCCTCACCACCCAAGTTCCTCTCCCAAGGCATTCTGCCCTCGTGATCGCAAAAATGCTGCCGACATCACATTAGAAATCAGCGCCCAACTTCATCCAATTCCAACCAGGAAAAAACCATGTTCAGCCACGTAATGTTCGGCGTCAACGACCTCGAAGCCTCAAAGAAGTTTTACGACGCCCTATTGGGCGCCCTCGACATCGCCCCCGGCATTGCCAACGGCCAACGCTACTTCTATCGCAGCCCCACCGGCACATTCGGCATCACCAAACCGATCAACGGCGAACCCGCCACCCACGGCAACGGCAGTACGCTCGGCTTCGTGATGAAGTCCACAGAACAAGCCGACGCATTCCACGCCGCCGGTCTAGCTAACGGCGGAACCACCTGCGAAAACCCACCGGGTTGGCGCGAAGGATCAACGGGTAAGCTGTACTTAGCCTACCTTCGCGATCCTGACGGCAACAAAATTTGTGCTTTGTATCGGCAGCCGAAGTAGTTCCTGCGCCTTCGGAAAAGCGAGCGACGCAGACACAACAAGCCGAGAACTTATCGTGTCTGACCCCATTTACTATCGTGTCTGACCCCATTTACCAAAATTCAGCAGACTGAGTGATCACCACATCCAATTTGACGGCGTCAGAATCGAATGCGAATCCGATTTCGCACTATTAGAAAGTTAAGTTTCAACGCGTTCGTTAAGATACGTTAAGACGCAAACCATGCCGCTTGACTTAGCTGAATCATTCCTGCTAGCTGCTGAGCGTGAGCTTGGGGCGAGCCTGCCCAAGTCTTATCGGCTTGCTATGCTGAGAGAAAACGGTGGCGAGATCGAAACCGATGACGATGACTGGCAGCAGTACCCAGTTGCCGACACCTCAGATCGGAAACGACTCTCCCGGTCCGCGAACCACATCTTAAAGGAAACAGCGAGCTGTCGCGGTTGGGCTCGATTTCCTGAAAATGCAGTGGCAATCGCAGGCAACGGTGCTGGCGATCAACTGGTTCTACTCAAACAGAACGAGGGCTTTGCACCAGAGGTCTATGCGTGGCTCCATGAAAGTGGCGAATTGAAAAAAGTGGCAAATGACTTCTCCCTCATCAAAGCGTCTTAACAGGTTGTTCGTCGCGGACGTGCAGCAGCAAAAGGCCGCTGCGCGGCTTGTGCTGCCCGCCGGACAACGCCAACTTTAGGCTCCACACCAAATGCCCTCGGCACGCATCGACTCGTACTTCTCTCTACCAACCGACCTGGCCGCTCTCGCAAAGTCCTGGCCCGAATTCGTCTGTGGCCAAGAGTATTCCGTGGAGTTCGCATCCAACGAAGGGCGCGTAACCGTGCAACTTGTGCATGCGATCGATGACGACTGCAACCACGTTGTCGTTCATGCGGAACAAGAAACTCAGCTCTTCTACTTGGTGCTTGGCTTCGTCACTTTCGCCATGGCGGCACACAGCGACAATCTGCAACTTATGCGCTGGGGCGCCCTTGAGTAAATCGCCCTCCGCGCTGTCGCATCCACTTCCATTGCAATGGCTGCTCTCTTACTTAACCCACGCATCGTCTGGCAGCGAGTAAGGCCTTGTATCTCCCTGGCAAATTATGGGGTCAGCGCGAAGAGCGGCACGCTTGCCGTGCCGCCGAGTGCGCAACGTGAATCAGTTTTTGTTGAAATGGCTTCGCCGGTCGCTTACGGCGGAACCCCAGGCGTTCCACCCCACCCAGCCAATAGCCTGGTATCGAAAACCGCCTTTACAGGTGCCGTCGTCTACTCGCCCAGTCTTTTCGTTCGGTATGGCGCAAAACTCAGCTCGTATACACCGGCTCTCGCAGCCCGCAGCCTTCGCTCGGGTTCATTAGACGTCGATCCAACGACCCACATCATTTCTGCTAGCTTCAATGGGAGTGGCAAGACCATCGGAGGCGGCGCTTGTCCGGCAATCAGTGATAGCTGCTCGGTTACGCCTTTGGCTGGCTCCTCAAGCACAACGAGATAACGCTCGTTACGATTGCCCTCGTTGACGAATACCGTTGCACTGATAGCACCATTCGCTCCGTTGGCGCGGAACCGAAAGTCATTCTGCGTTGTATAGCGCGTGACGATGAAGGCCTCATCTAAAAACAGCATGCGAGGGTAGTAAACCGTAGGATGGTCGCGACTTCCCGATACCGCCGCGCTGATCCGCACCGAATAGGCAGTCTTAGGCTCGGGTAGTGAGTACAGCGTCGCCAGAATCGGCTCGCCCTCGGGCTGCTGCACTTTTTGTAGCGTTGCATCGGTGAGCATATTGACGCTCAATTGCATCGGCTCGTTGCCGTTGGACAACACTATGGGCACAGGTTTCAGATCGCGAAACGAAGCAACCGTTTGGGTTGCAGCCATTTGCCTGGCGGATTGCTCGGCAACACCAATGGCTGTGGTTTGGCAGCCCACAGCGATAAACAAGCAGGCCGTCAGAGCCAGATTCGAGAGGCATTTCATAAGCGCTGCGTCCAATCAGCGGCGCGCCGGAGCGATATCTTCCGCAATCTTTTTCGCCAACAGCGGCACCCCTTGTGCCATACCGTCGAGCGTGCGCTTGGGATCGGCCGTCAACTGAGCCATGTTCGGGAATCGGTAAGCTGGTGCTGACGGCACGAGCACGGGCTGTAATCGCCCCATCGGAAAGACATAACCGTATAAAAAGTCTTCACGATACAAAACGGCTTGATCTTTCGCGGACACCATACGTACCGTCACACCAATGCTCGGCAGGTAGTCGGAGGTCGGGCCATTAGCGATATACAACGGATCACGCGTGGCCAGATCGATCCAGGCATCAGCCGACAGTGCTGGGGCAAAGGCGGGGTTGGACTTGTACTCCGCGTAATCCTTCACCAGCGTCAGCGCATCACGCTTCAAATCGATCCGAACCACTTCGTAGCCGCTCTTAGTCAGCTCCTCGGCAACGGCGGCGGTGAGCGCCTCTGTCAACGACCAGCCAAGCGGTTTCATCGCCGCATCCAGCGAATTCGACTTGCTCGTCATTTCGGTGGCATAGGCCAGGGCACCAATCAAGCCCAAATGCAGTGCTGGGTGATTTTGAATCGAAATCCCAAAACCGGTGGTCGGGCGCGGCTCGATGAGGGCGACTTTGCGAACGGTAGCGTTCGCTTCGCGATTAAACGCTTGCTTCTCAATCGTTGCACAGCCTGCAAAATTGATTGCAACAAGAATAAGGACAAACAACCGCTTCAACTTCGAACTCCCGACAGATGCTTCGCGAGCAGATTGTGCGAAGCGCCACTGAATGATTTAATGAGACCGCGCACTTCCACTTCTAATTCAATGCGAAACTAAGCGCGACGACGCGGACCGTGCGTAAGTACGGCAACGTGGAGTAACAACGTTTCGGTACTGAACTAGAAATGGAATAAGTCGAGTCTCTGAGGATCAAAGCTTATCACTGCTAACGCGCATCACTTCATGAGTACAGTGTGCATCGCGAACGTTGCGTCGAGCGCGCCCAATCGGTCTCGATCAGTAGAGTCGGGTGACCGCAGCGAGACGAGCCGAGACGCAGTCGACAAGAAAACAGTATGGACGACGGCGAAAAGTTACCGCTACCTCACGCGCTAAACACCTGAAGCCGGTTTAAATTACAAGCAATACCGAACCGGGATAGTCATCATGACGCTCCGCCACCGCACCGCCAATATCCTTCATCGCCCAGAGCTACTATCGAAGCTTGGGCGGCGCATCAACCTTGCGTTGGGCGTCTTGATCTTTCTCAACGTGGTGGCGATGGTGGTCGATACGGTGCCGAGCCTGCCACGGGTTTGGCATGATGCGTTGGCGGTGTTTGAAACGGTGTCATTCGTGCTGTTTACGATCGAATATGTGGCGCGGGTTTGGTCGGCGGTTGAAGTCGAGAAATTTCGCAGACCGGTGGTCGGTCGCTTACGTTTCGCAATGCGTTTTCTACCGCTTATCGATCTTGCGGCGTTGCTGAGTTACTTCGCGCCGTTCGATTTACGCTTCCTGCGGTTACTGCGTGTAGTCCGACTTCTGCGCGTGCTGCATCTGTCGAGTACGACAAACCGCTGCGGGCGATTGGGCGCTCGATTCGTGCACGCAGAAAGCTGCTGGTGATCGCGTTCGTTGCCATGCTGATGATGATCTTTTTTGCCGCATCGGGCATGTATTTCATTGAGCGCGAAGCGCAGCCCAAAGCCTTTGCCAGTATTCCCGATGCCATGTGGTGGGCGGTGATGACGCTAACGACGGTGGGTTACGGCGATGTGTACCCGATCACTGCACTCGGCAAATTTTTCGCTGCAATCATCGCGACCTGCGGCATTGCGGTGTTTGCGTTGCCCATGGCGATTCTTACGGCGGCGATTCTTGATGTGAAGGTTGAGGACGAATAGTCAGAGCGGCTGATGCTTGCTAAGCACGGGCTACTTGGCTCAGTGCCCGCGTGCACCGATTCAACTGCCAAGCCGTGGGTTCAAGAGGCCAGCATCGAAGTGCTGTATCAGCCGTTCGTTGCCGCGCCGTGACACCCAATCGCCCGCTCAAGCGGATCGACCCTAGGTCGCGCACGGTCATCAAGCGCGGGAAAAAATATAGCTTAACTGGCCAAAGCCATGCGAATTAGGGCGTTAAGCTAATTTTCTGTTGTTTATGAGAACGTCGTAAAACAGTTGCTTCGCCTTGTTTCATTTGGTGACAAGCAGAAAAGGCGAGATAGACATCTCATTAATTCACGAAATACGGCGTTTCGCGCTCAATCATCGTCCCCAACCACCCCCGCGAGCTCGGGAAACAGCACTTCGGTGAAGCCAAATTTCGTCAAATCGTCCACGCGTTGCGGGTACAACACGCCGTCAAGGTGATCGCATTCGTGCTGCACGACTCGGGCGTGAAATCCATCGACGCTTCGATCAATAGCAACGCCGAATTGATCACGACCGGTGTAGCGAAGCTGCTCGAAACGGGGCACTTCGCCGCGAAGTCCTGGCACCGATAAACAGCCTTCCCAACCGCGCGTCAAATCGCTTGAAAGCGGCGTCAATATTGGGTTGCAGAGCACCGTGAAGGGAATCGGTGGCGCATCGGGGTAGCGTGGGTTGATGCCACCGCCGCCAAAGATCACGACGCGCAAATCAACGCCGATCTGTGGCGCTGCGATCCCTGCGCCATTGGCTGCCTTCATGGTGTCGAGCAAATCAACGATGAGTTGCGCCAGCGCGTCACCGCCAAACATCGCGTCTGGCACGGCCTTGGCGATGCGCTGCAATCGCGTGTCACCCATTTTTAAAATCGGTACTACCGCCATGCCAATCCCCTGCTCGCTCGGCGACTAAACATCGCTTGAATAAGTCGTGGCAAATTGCTCAATGATTTTGAGCACGTCGGCAACACTCGATTCAATGGTTGCAAAAATGTCTTCGTGAGAAATCTTGTTGACGCTGTCACCGCGCCCCGCGGCCCAGTTCGACACCACACACAAATGCGCGTAGGGCAGCGCCAATTCCCGCGCCAACGCCGCTTCGGGCATGCCAGTCATCCCAACCAACGTGCCGCCGTCGCCCGCGATTCGGTTGATCTCGGCGGCGGTTTCTAAGCGCGGGCCTTGCGTGGCGGCGTAAACACCCGCGGCAAGCGCCCGACGACCGCACGCTTGGGCCGCACCCAGCAGTTGCGCGCGAAGCGATTCGTCGTACGGCAACGTGAAATCGACGTGCTCCACGCGTCGATCTGCGCCGTCGAAAAACGTGTGCTCTCGGCCATGGGTGTAATCGATGATTTGATCGGGAATCACAATCGTGCCCGGCGGCGCGTTATCCGCAATTCCGCCCACTACGGCAATGGCGATGATCGCGCTGGCGCCCCCGTTTTTTAAGGCTTGCAGGTTCGCTCGGTAATTCACACAATGCGGGGGATGAATGTGCCCCGGCCCGTGACGCGCTAAAAATAATGCGGGCTTTTGCGAAATTTGCCCAAACACCAACGGCCCCGACGGCGCACCGTAGGGCGTGCGGGCGACCTCGCGGCGCACGACTTTCATAATGTCGAGACCGGCCACGCCGCTCCCACCGATGACTGCGAGCATTGAATCCTCGTTAACTTTCTACTAGAAATGCCTGATTTACTTGAGGAAATTGCCCGAAGCCGCTATCCTCATATCCCAACAGCATACTCAAACGCAGCTTTCGGCCGCGCAACCCATGTACCTGACCAGATTATTGCAACTCATGGCCGAGCGCGAGGCGTCGGACCTATTCATTTCGGCGGGCGCGCCGATCCACATGAAGATCAACAACGAAACGCTGCCGGTGAGCACGCAGGTGATCGATGCACCCACGGCGAAAAAGATCGCCTACGAGGTGATGAGCGAAGAAGAGACCGCTCGATTTGAGCGCAATCATGAAATGAATTTGTCGCACATCGAACCCGAATACGGCAATTTTCGTATCAACATACTGCGCCAGCGCGGCGCAGTGTCGATGGTGGTTCGCTACATCCGAAGCCGCATTCCTGCATTTGAAACGTTAAAGCTTCCGGCCATCCTGCTCGAATTGGCGATGGAGCGGCGCGGCTTGATTTTGGTGGTGGGCTCGACCGGTTCGGGCAAATCGACCACGCTCGCATCGATGATCGATCATCGAAATTCCGGTAGCACGGGCCACATTTTGACAGTCGAAGATCCGATCGAATATTTGATTCGTCATAAGCGCTGCGTCGTTAACCAACGTGAAATTGGTCACGATACGCTGTCCTACGAAAACGCACTGGCCAACGCGCTTCGTGAAGCGCCCGACATGCTTTTGATCGGAGAAATTCGCACCCGCGAAACGATGCAACACGCGCTCACTCACGCGCTCACCGGCAACCTGTGTTTGTCCACGCTACACGCCACCAACAGCTATCACGCGCTGTCGCGAATCGTCAACATGTACCCACAAGAGGCTCGAAGCGGTTTGCTCGCCGACTTGTCGTACGGCTTGAAAGCCATCATCGGTCAGCGTTTGGTGAAAAACAAAGCCGGTACGTTGCAGCCCGCCGTCGAAGTGCTCATCAACACCAAACTCGTCTCCGACATGATCGCATCGGGCGATTTGCCTAAGGTCAAAGAGGCGATGGAGCAGAGCTTGACGCCGGGTTCGTGCACATTCGAGCAAGCGCTCTCGAAACTTTATTTGACGGGTTCTATTTCCTACGATGACGCTCTGGTCGCTTCTGATTCGCCGACCAATTTGGCTTGGATCATCAATCAATCGCAGCAGGCGCAGCAAGGCGGCGCGCGCGAACGCGCTGGGCATTCGGCGAACTTTGAATCGTTTGAATTGCAGCCCCGCACGGCAGAAGCGGCTCGATGACTGCACTAGCTTTTGCAGCCACCTGCCCCAACGAGTTGGAGACGGTGGCCGATTGGTGGCGCTTTGCGATTTCGTCGCTCACCCGCGCTGACGTTGCATTGGGTCAAGGCACAGATCGGGTCGAAGACGATGCGGCGTTTTTGATTTTGGGTGCACTTTCGCTGCCACTGAGCAACTTAGACGAAGTGCGCGGGTGTCGGCTCACCCTAGCCGAGCGCGACCAAGTGTTCGCGCTACTCAAGCGTCGCGTGGTGGACAAGGTGCCCACCGCTTATTTATTAGGCTTCACCGAGCAAATGGGCGTGCGCTTCATCGTTAACGAAAACGTATTGATTCCGCGCTCGTACATCGGGGAATTGCTCGCCACTCAGCTCGCGCCGTGGATCGAATCGCCAAATGCGCCGATGCGCGTGTTGGATTTGTGCACCGGTTCGGGTTGCTTGGCGATTCTTGCGGCCGACGCCTTTCCTGCGGCTGAGATTTGGGCGAGCGACATTTCAGAAGCGGCGCTCGATGTGGCACGCCGCAACTGCGAAATGCACGGTTTAAGCGACGATATCACGCTGCGCCAAGGCGATTTGTTTGCGTCGCTCAACGGCGAACGCTTCGATTTGATCGTATCGAATCCGCCTTACGTCACGAGTGAAAGCATGGCCGCACTGCCCGAGGAGTTTCGGCATGAACCGGCGCTCGCGTTGGCCGCTGGTGATGACGGTTGCGACGTGCTCGTTCGGATGCTTGCCGATGCGCCAAAGCAGCTCAATGCGAAAGGCTTACTGGTAGTCGATATTGGTCACAACCGTGATCTGGTCGAAGCGCGATTTCCGAAAATCAATTTCACTTGGCTCGCGACCGAAGGGGCGGAATCGGGTGTGTTTTTAGTGACACGAGAGCAGCTACTGTGAGTGACGCCAGTAAAAAAACGCTACTACTCATTGGCGGTGGAAACGCCCACGTCGAGCTGCTGCGGCAGCTCGCCATTGAGCCCGCACCGCAGCATGACATTGCGCTGTTTGACCCGGCGCCATCAGTGTGGTTTTCTGCGATGTTGCCCGGCGTGATCGCTGGACACTACCAACCCAGTGCAGCAAAAATAAATCTGTGGGCGCTGTGCCAACGGGCCCGTGTGCGGTTCATTCAAGCGTCGATTACCGAGGTGATCGCCGATTTACAGCGCGTGAAAGTAAGCACCGGCGAATCACATTTTTACGATTATTTGTCGCTCGATATCGGTAGCATTTCGCGACCGATTCCAGCAACGCCGGGCTCGTACGTGGTTCCGGTCAAACCCACCGACACCTTGCTGAGCGCTATCGCGGAGCGAGAATCAATTCGCTCGACGTCGCTAAAACTCAGCGTGGTGGGCGGCGGCGCGTCGGCCGTCGAAATCGCGCTCGCGCTTGCGTACCGTTGGCGCGATGCGCCCGAGAAGAAAATAACGCTGGTGACTGAGGGCGCGTTGTTGAGTGAGTTTTCGTCCCGCGCGGCCGCCGCAGCACGCACTGCGTGCAAGCGATTGGGCGTGGCAGTGCAAGAGGACATGCGGGTCGAACAAATCGAACCCACACGACTTCGGTTGTCCGGCAACAAGCAGCTGGAAACGCAAATTACCATTTTGGCGACCGGTGCCGCGCCGCCCGAATTGCTCAGCAAAATTAATGTGCAGTTGGCTGACGACGGCTACGTAGCTGTCAACAGCGGGCTGCAATCGCGAAGCCACAAAAACGTGTTTGCAGCGGGTGACTGCGCCACCAATCCCAAGCTCGTCGTGCCGAAATCTCGCGTCTACGCGGTGCGGCAAGGCCCGCTATTGGCGAGCAACTTGATGGCGATGATGCGCGGTAAATCGCTCGAATCCTACGTGCACGATGAAAAGGCGCTCTCGCTCATTTCGTTGGGCGACAAACGCGCGATCGCCGCGCGAAACGGTTGGTCGGTGTCGGGCTCGTGGCTGTGGCATTGGAAAAATCGTGTCGATCAAAAGTGGATTGAGCATTACGCGTTTGACGCAGAGAAACGCTAACGCGAACTCACGCTTCGCCGCTGATGAACTTATTGCCGCAAGCATCGTCGTAGCACTGCCCTCGCGCCGCCGCCCGTCGCGTAGTGCAACTTTTTCACCCTCGAGCTAAATCATCATGATGTCTGTTGACCAACAAAAATCGATCCTCACGCTGTGTTTGATGGCGGCCTTTGCCGACGGACAAAAGGACGAGCGCGAACGTGAGCAATTGAAGCAAATCGCCGATTCGCTCGCCGGTGCGGGCGGCAGTGCCGCGGCGCTCAATCTGCCAGCGATCTATCAGGATGTGCTGTTCAAACGTGCGACGCTCGATTCCGCTGCGAGCGCACTCACCGACGCTGAATCAAAACATCTCGCCTATGAAATGGCGGTGCACGTGATCGATGCCGATGGCAAACAAACCGACGCTGAGCGCGCGTTTTTGGCCACACTTCGCGTTAAGCTCGGATTGAGTGAAGCCGAGGCAACGCAGATCGCTCACGACGCCGATGCGATTGCAGAGGCGGCGCATGTGCCCGCAGCTGCCGCTGCCGTTTCGACCGTAGCAGTCGCGTCCGTCGCATCCGCGGCCAGCGCGCCACCGATGCAACCTAACGAAGCTGACACCGACAAATCGATTTTGAATTATTCGATCTTGAACGGCGCGCTTGAACTGTTGCCGCAATCGTGGGCCACGATGGCGATCATTCCGTTGCAAACCAAAATGGTGTATCGCATCGGAAAATCCTACGGCTACGAGCTCGACAGCGGACACATCAAAGAATTCTTGGCGACCGTTGGCGTGGGTTTGGCATCGCAGTATTTGGAGCAAGCTGGCCGTAAATTGATCGGCGGATTGTTTGGCAAACTCGCTGGTGGATTGGTCGGCGGATTGGCGCGCGGTGCCACAGGCATGGCGTTTTCGTTTGCATCGACCTATGCCCTCGGTCAGCTCGCCAAGCGCTACTACGGCGGCGGCCGCACGATGAGCACGGCGGTGCTCAAGCAAACCTTCGATGAACTGCTCTCGCCCGCCAAAGAATTGCAAGCAAAGTACGTCCCGCAAATCCAAGAGAAAGCGCGGAGCGTGAACATGGCCGACGTGATGGCGATGATCAAAGGGCAGAAGGTTTAACGAGTGGCGCTGAGGTTTGCCGTCGGATCGGCGTCGTGATGCGATAACTCTCAGCGAACCAACTTTTTCATTGACTGCCCTCTGAAATAAGGCTTTAATCGAAATTAAACGCATATTCGATAGTCAATTTGAATGGCTAGAAACCAACACTTCTAAAGGCATCCAGCCATTTAGCTGGATCACATACCCAAATCGACTGCAAATCGATCGTATTTCGCTCAGCGCAACCGCGCCGTGAAATCCGCGACTTGCAATAGGCCGCAGCCGAAATCATGGTCACGGCCTGCCGCGCCCAAATCCTTGGCGGACGCGCACAACGCCTGGCTCCATGTCAATCGATCCACAGCGCCCGACGCCTGCCCCGCAGCCACCGCCAGCGCGCCGCTGACCCACGCCGCAGCAAACGACGTTCCCGACACGTATGAGCCGTTGGCACCGCCGATTCTGGCCGGTGCCCACACGTCCACGCCGGGCGCGGAGATCATCACGTACTCGCCGCGATTGGCTTGCTGATAGAGCTTGGATTCGACATCAACCGCAGTCACCGCAATCACATTAGGCAGTGCCGCTGGAAACGACGCCGCTGCGCCCGCGCCACTGTTGCCCGCTGCGGCCACGACCAGCATGCCTTTGCGGATGGCTTGCGCAATCCCGATGGCCAATGTTGCGTCGCCCTTGCCACCCAAACTCATGTTCACAATCGGCACTTTTTCAGCGAGCAACCAATCAAGTGCTTGCAACACACTCACGGCGTTGGTGTAGTTACGGCCATCGGGCAACACGCTCATGGCACGCGCGATGTAGAGCTTCGCCCCCGGTGCCGCGCCAGTGAATCCCATCGAGCTGTCTTGCCCCGCAATCAACGCCGCCACCGCCGTGCCGTGAATGCCATCCGCGGGCGAAGCTTCATTGGGCAAGAAGCTTCGTTCACCCGCCACGCCGCCCGCGAGCGCACCCACACGATCAACGCCCGAATCGATGACGCCAACGCGAACTTCGCGCTTCAACGCCACGGGCGTCGCAGGCATTTGCAACAGCGAACGCGCGTATTGTCGCGGCGTATTGCCGGTACCGCCGCTACCCGCCAACGGAAACAAAAACAGTCGCGCATGTAAATCAACCGTCGCCTGCGGCAGCGATTGGCGAAGGGTTTGCGCAAGCCGCGCGGCATCGCCGTCGTTGGCGCGAAGGCGCAGCAACAGCCCTTCGAGCTCGGGCAATGATTGCTCCAAGAGCACAACGCCACCTGCGTTACGAATCACATCGAGCGCGCCCGCAGCGCTTTGCGCAAACGGCGCGAATACGATGACTTCACCGGGTTCGAATTCTTGAGGGTCGCCGCTGGGCGCAGCGTTCGCTGCGGGTGCGGGTGCGGGTGCGGGTCCTGGTGCAACCACGCGCGGTGGCGGAAGGCTGAGCGGACTCACCCCGGCCGAACCACCGCCCGACGGTAGCAACGATGCCGCGCCGCGCGCTGGGGGCGCTGGCGGCGGTGGAGGCGGCGGTGGCGCGGGAATCAGCGGCGGCACAATGACAGGCGCAGGCGGCGGAGCCACCGGTGCTGGAGGCGCAGGCGGGATCGGTCGCGGATCGGGTGCTGGTGGCGGTGTCGCTGGCACCGGCGGCGACGGAGCCGAAGGCGGCGACGGCGAATTCGGATTCGATGGTCGAGTTTGCGGCGGTGGCGGCAAACTTTGCGCGCCCGAGCCAACGACAGCACTCGGTGGCGGTGCGGGTGGCGCAGTAGGAAGTCGCGCGCCGCTCTGTCCAGACGGCGCTGGCGCTGGCGCTGGCGGGCAAGGAATCAATCGCACATGCGTAAACACAGTCGGATCAACGCACTGCGCCCCCGACGGCGCTGGCGCGGGCGGTGTAGGCACAGCCGAGGCGAGGGGCGGTGCCAGATTTACCGTGAAACAAATTTTTGGCAACTGCGACGACGGCGTGCCTTGCGCCAATAGTGCCCGACAGCGCGCTTGAATTTCAGCCGTCGTCGGCGCGGGTGGCGTTGATTGCCCGCCCGCTCCGATGTACGTGAAAAGCGCTGCGGGCGGCGCGGTAATCGTCGTGGCAGTTCGGTTCCCGCTGGCCGATGCTGCACCCACAGCCACTGGGCTGGGCGCGGGCGCTTTAGCGTTGTTGTTCGACGGACTAGGCGCGGGTGGCTTGGTCGCGTTCAACCGATCTAGCGCAGAAGCCGGCAAATAGTAAAGCGGCGCCGAAATCACTTGTGCGTTTGAGGCTGCGGGCGGCGGCGGCGGAGGCGATTGCGCCGCCACGTCCACGCACAATGCGCCGATGCACGCCAGCGCAACAGCCACCGCGACTTTGGACGGTAGCCACGGTGTAGCCTTCGGTGAACGAGCTGAGCTAGCCGACAAACGATTCGTTCGAACGATCATGATTTAGCGTTCTTTTGGATTGCTAAGCACTAACACTAAGGCTTCGCTGGCACAACGTTCACACCTTCAACGACCGTTTTTGCGGCCGTCAACGCGGCTAGCGCGCGCGCTGGATCAGCGGCACGCGCTTGATACACGCCCAGCGCCGAAGGACCCGAGACAATTTCTACACCTGCGCCACGGAGCGCTTCGCGAATCTGGCGTTCAGTGGCATCGCCACGGAACGTAATTTGCAAATTGGGCGCGGCTGCTGCCGAACTCGAAGCACCTGACAATGGCTCCAACGTGCCGCCGGTTTGCTGCAACAGCGGCACCAAATACGCGGCCTGAATTACCGCTAAGCTCGCCGCCAGCGCGAACGCAATCTTCCAGCCCAATCGCTGCTGTTTCGCCACTGCCATGGGCGCAACTTTGCGCTGCAAACTCGTCACATTATTCGTTGCATCGTTGACCGTGCGCTGCGATTCAGCCGACAAGCGATTCATGAATTGCGGCAAGCTCGATCGCATCGGCATCGCCGCCGATTGATTGACCGCTTCGCGAATTCGGCGCTGCAATTCGAATTCACGACCGAGTGCGGGCTCCGCGCTGATCGCCGCTTTCAGCGCCTCTTGCTCGGCCGCTGGCAGCGTGCCATTGAGCAAAAAGGGAATCGACTCAGCGTGTGCTTGAAATTCTTTAAGGTTGAGTGTCGTCATGATGAATTCCTACTTCGCGAAGCGTTTGGAGTGTTGCGGTTCACCCATGAGTCGCAAAACAGCGACGCTTGGTTCAATGTGCACGGCTGAAAAGTTTTTAAACTTCAACACGATTACGCTCCAAACAGTCTTTAAGCTTCTTTCTGGCGTGAAACAGCCGGGTTTTCACGGTCCCGCCCGGAATGGCCTGCACCTCGCTCACCTCTTCCACGCTCGCGCCTTCGAAATACACCAAATGCAGCGCCTCGCTCTGATCCTTGGGCAACTCGTCGATGCAATCGGCCAAGATATGCGCCCGCTCTTTGGCGTACACCAGCTGCTCGGTGCCCGGCGATTCATCGGCCAGCGTTTCGCTGTAATCCTCGATGTCATCGGTTTGCAAATCGCGCGCCCGCAGCTTGTCGAGCGATTTGTATTTCGCGATGCCCAACAGCCAAGTCTCGACTTTGCTCTCGCCTTTGAAGTTTTTGGCCGCTTTCCACACCTCATACATGGTTTCAACGACCACGCCCTCGGCTTCCTCGGCGTTACCCACGCGGCGCATGGCAAACGCATACACCCGCGATTCAAACGCCTTGTAAAAACGAATCATCGCCTGTTGGTCACCGGTGGCAATCGCGACCAGGGTGAGCTTGAGCTCAGGCTCCTCGGCGCGCCGGGTGATCGCTAAATCGCTGTCATCGATACTCATTGATGGTGTCTGTCCTGATTGCTTTAAGTCACGTCGCACAGCGACCCTTGCACGGATCACCAAGCCCCCAACCTCGTTGGACGTCAATTGTGCCTGCACCACGACACCAGCGCCACCGAATCTTCACCGCTTCCCCGCGAGCGCCTCCGCTCCGTCTCAGCGCAACGACGCAAGTCAATTGCTAGAATCAAGTTCTCTTCCGGGCGGTTAGCTCAGCGGTAGAGCACTGCCTTCACACGGCAGGGGTCACTGGTTCGATCCCAGTACCGCCCACCAAATCCCTCTTAAGCCCAGCCGAGCGCGGCGCAGCACGCGCCGATACCTTAAGACGGCTCCCCAATCCAGGCCCACCTTGCCGACGTGCACCATCGAATGTAGTATCCGAACTAGACAATTTGCGTGTTCGAGGGTGCTATGTTGGGTCGTCAGTCGTTACAGCAGGCGGTGCTTTGCCGCGCGATGGTGGTCTTGCTGTTTGCGGGTCTCACGACAAGCGCCTTCGCGGCGACTAAAACGTGGAACTGTCCGACGGCAAGCGGAAACTGGTCGAACGGTGCCAACTGGGGCGGCACTGCGCCGGCCGCGGGCGATACGCTCGTATTCAACTGCGCGGTCACGTCAAACGCTGATTTGTCTGCGGGCACACGGATCGCTGCTGTGATCTTGGGGGCAAACTCCGGCGGCTCGATCATCAATGGTGCGATTCAGTTCAATTCCGCGCTGGCTGCGGCTAGCAACGTGGAGGACAACGCGAACGGCGCAACCAACACTATCAACGCCACGATCCAGTTGGCCAATGGCCGCTCGTGGTTTAAGTCGAGCGTCGTCGGGCACACGTTGGAATTCAAAGGAACGATTAGCGGCATTGGCACCGGCGGCGCTGTGCCTGTGGAAAACGGCATCCGCATTTATGGCCCCGGCACGGTCAAGTTCAATCACAACACGGACAACACCTACATCGGCGACACCACCGTTCATTCGGCCGATGGCAACGGAGCGAACGGCTCTCTCCAGCTTGCTGGAAACGCATTCAATGTCATTCCTGGAAATTTCATCGTCGGCACCAGTACGACAGCCAGCAACGCCGCCAACCGTCCGCAAGCGCGGCTACTAGCCAGCCAGGTGATCGCAGACAGCTCAAAGCTCACCGTAGGCCCCGACGGTTTGCTCGCGTTCGAAGCTGGTGAAATCATCGGCCAACTTCTCGGCACAGGCGGCGTGAATATCATCAACCCGCTCGGCACGCTGACCGTCGGCGATGCTGGCGACTTCACGTGGGGCGGCGTCATCTCCGGCGCGGGCAACGTCAAGAAAGTCGGCACCGGCACCCTGACCTACACCGCTGCCAACACCTACACCGGCACCACCACCGTAAGCAACGGCACGTTGATGCTGAACGCGGGATTCATTACCAAAGCGATCCTCGGCCCGCTCGTTATTGGCGAGGCTGCGGGCGCAACCACGCCGCCTGCCACAGTAAGACTCGGGAACGCTAATCAAATTAACCGTGTCGCTAGCGACCCACCTATCACCATCAATTCCAACGGCACACTCGACACCCGGAACTTCTTTGAGGACGTGGGTTTAATCACCATGAACGGTGGCAACATCACGATAGACAATTCCACGTTTTCGGTGCTTGGCGGCCTGAACATGACGGGTGGCACCATCAGCAGCGGCGGCTTCGGCACTTTGGTTTTGGGATCGGATGTGGTCGCCACAGCGAGCCCTCAACTCGGTCAGGCGACCATCAGCTCAACCGTCACAACCGCTCAGAACACCAAGTTCACAGTCAACAGCGGCAGCACGGCGCCCGAGTTAACCATCAGCGGGCCGCTGTCGCGTACTACCCTACTTGTCAACCTCCTCAAAACCGGGACCGGCACCCTACGCCTCGCGGGCACCACGGCCAACAACTACGGCGGCAGCACCACCATCGAACGCGGCATTTTGGAGCTAGATAAACCCGGTGGCGTAACCGCCATCACCGGCCCCATCGTGATTGGTAACAGCACCGACTCCGCCGGTTCGGCGGTGCTCCGAAGTCTCGGGACGCAACAAATCGGCGGCAACCCGTCGGTCACTATCAATGCGTCTGGTGCATTCAACTTGAATAGCGCCAGTGTGAGCAATCAGCGGGCCGAAACTATTGGCGGCCTCTCTGGCACCGGGTCGCTGCTTATGCCGAATTTCTCCACCCTAACGATCGACATTCCGAGCGGCAGCGCAACGTTCGGCGGCGCGGTGAATTCGCAAACTTCGACAACTTCACTCATCCAAAAACGCGGTGTCGGTGAGCAAATATTCACCGGCAATGGCAGCGCTTTCGTCGCGAGGGCGTCCGTCTTTCAAGGGCGCTTGACAGTCAACTCGCCCGGCGTGCTTGGCTCGCTCGTCGAAATTGATAACGGCGGAGAACTGGGCGGCACGGGGCAAATCGGCAGACTCACGGTCTATGACGGCGGGCGCGTGCGGCCCGGCAACGGCAGCGGCGGCACGCTTAGGGCTGCTGGGCCGACGGCGTTCAATTCCGGTTCAACCTTGGTAATTGATCTCGGCGGTGCGTCACCCGCGCGTTACCGCGGGGTACTTGATGTCGTTGGCACGCTCACCCTCGGATCTGGCGCGAAATTAAGCCTGCAACCCGCGTTTAGTGATCCCATTGCGCCAACGTTCATCCCCAAGATTGTCGACGGCTTCAGTAGCGTGGTCGGCAGATTCCAGAATCTTCCGGAAGGTGCCATGATCGCTGGCGGGCCGTACAACTTTCAGATCACCTACTCCAACTGCGGCGGCGCTTCGATTTGCCTCACCAGCCGCAACACGCTAGATATCGACGGTGATGGCAAATACTTGGCAGGAACCGACGGCTTGCTGATCGCGCGCTACATCAGCAACCCGGCCAATGCCGCGCTGACAGCCAACGCGGTGGCAACTGCCAACGGCCCGCAGCGCGTGAGCCACACCGATATTCTGGGCTACCTCGATCGCGTAGCCTCTGCGCTCGATATTGATCAAAGCGGCGCGCGTGACACCACCGATAGCCTACTCATCGCGCGCTGGCTGTTCGGCTTTCGCGGCGAAGGGTTGGTGGCCGGTATCGCCACCCCGGTCGGCGTGACGCGCGAATCGTTCATTTCACGCGTGGAATTTGCCTTGCGGATCGCGTCGCCGTAAGCGCGCTGCCTTTGCATAACTGGCTCGTCGCACAGAAAGCTCGCCGCCCGTCGGCAAACTCAGGATTAACCTCGCTGCGCTCGTGCAGGAACCCGGTTTGGCTCCCTCTGCCTGGCGGAGAGGGTCGGGGTGAGGGATTTGGAATGATGCGGATCGGAGCAATGCGAAGACCCTCTCCCCAACCCGCCCCCCGGGGGGAGGGGGCCAAATCGGTCACCGCCCCGTTTCTCAAAAACGCCTTTTGACCCACGGGCGAATACCTTACTCAGCCCGACCGGGCGGATTCCTCGGCGTCCTCAACGAACGGCAGTAGTAGGCCGTGTCGGCAGCCACCAATCCAGTTATGCGACATGACTTGGCGTCGCTAGCGTTCTCGCTGACGGCAATGATTCAGCAATACATGTCAATGCACTATAAATTAAGGCTTGGACGACGATTTTTGCAGTTTCCGAAAACCACAGTAAATTTACTAAACGCCTTGTTTTAAAAGGCATTTAAACAAAAGCTGATCGGGACACGAAATTGCCTTGAGCCGCGGGTTTGGAGCGGCTGCGGGCGAGGCTGATTGAAACTCGCTACTGCAACATCGGCTTTAACTTCGCCGATAAATCAGCCACACCTTGTTGCGGGGTGACTTTGCGCGCGAGCATGGCGCTGGTGGCGTTGCGGATCGCGTCGGACACATCGCCGTAGCGCGATGAAACCGGGCGGTTTCGGGCGAAGGTTGCGATCACGCCCGCGCCTGATGCCCACGGCACCTTGGCTAGGTAGCTGGGCTCGGTGTAAGTCGATGCAAACACGGGCAACAGTGAGCCCTCAACCGCAAGAAATTTCGCCACGTTTGGTGTTGACATGAACTGCGTGAGTTTGGCGGCTATCGCTTTGTTTTTCGAGAACGCGCTGACTGCCCATTGCCAGCCGCCGATGCAGGTGGCCGATTTGCTGTTTTCGCTTGAGCGCGCCATAGGCATCACATCAACTAAGCCTTTAACTTTGGAATCGGCATCGTTTTGAAAGCGATCCCAGGCAAAGCCCCAGTTGATCGCAAAAATCACGTTGCCTGCTTTGAAATCGTTCACCGTGTCGATGGTTTTGATTTCGCTGACTTTGCTTGAAATCACGCCGTCATCAACGAGCTTTAACCATTGCTCAACCCCGGCTTGGGCCACCGCGTTGTCGAGCTTGAATTTACCGTTGGCATCGGCCACGTCGCCGCCCTTGCTCCACACCGGCAACAGAAACGTGCACACGGTACCCTCAATCGGCGCGCCTTGAATCGAGAGTCCTTGCAAATTTGGATTGGTTTTTTCGCCCGCTTTAATTTTTTTCACGGCGGCTGCAACCTGCTCCCAGGTGCGCGGTTCGCGAAGGTTGTATTTCAGCAAAAGATCCTTGCGGAAATACACGAACATCGCGTCAGCGAAGGCGGGCATGGCGTAGATCTCGCCGTCGATCACGTTGGTGGTTCGATACACCGGCAAATGATCGGCGAGCACGGCGCCGGGCTTGCCCAAATATTGATTCAGCGGTTCGACCCAGCCCTTGCTTTGATAGAGCCGCGGGTTGGTGATGTCGATCATGAACACATCGAGCGCGCTGTCTTTGGCGTTGAGCACTTTGCCCAAATATTCGCGCTGTAATTCCGCAGTTTGTCCGCCGGTTTCGATTTGAATTTTGACGCCCGGATTGGCCTTTTCAAATTCGTCAAACATCTTTCGCATCAGGTCCGGGCGCTGGCTTTGTCCCCCCGAGAAAACACGGATGGTTTGGGCTTGCGCGATGCTGAGCGTTGTGGCGGTCAGTGCAACACAACAGACCGACTTTACGATCGTCGAGAGAGCGGGTTTTAACAGCTGAAACATGAGTTTCCTTGGCGGGCGCACCAAAAAAAAGCAAGGTGGCGTGGGTCGAAGATTTAGGCGGCGTCGAGAGTAGCGCTACGGCTGCGCAATGTTAACGGCAAGATGCCGTTGTCATGGCCGCGTCGCAGTGGTATGGGGCGCTTACTTTAATTTCTGTCGCTCGAAACGAATGAATTGGATATCGCGATTCAGCATTGCACACCAATGCCATGTTAAATATGGCGTTTATCGAGTATTTTATATTTATCAATTTCTTCTAAAAAACCTTTTAACGCCTTTATTTATATGGCATATGACGAAATTTATGTTTCATCGATACGATTTGACACCTTTTTTCGATTCGTGGCGCTAGTTTCGCCGTCCGCCGGTTTGACGTGAATTCGTCACCCTTCGCAACGGCCGCCGCGCGTAGCGCAGCACAGCCTTCGACCCAGAAAATACCTATGGTAAAACCGTTTGACTAGGGGGGTTTATGTCAGACATTCATGCGGGGTTTTCATCATCGTACCGTGACGCACGCGAGAAGTTTTTGGCGGCGGCGGAATCGGCGGGACTGCCTGTGCAATCGCATGTGCATCCGCTGGCCGGGCGCGACGGAGAGGTGTTGGCCATGGATGTTGCGCGCGACGGCCCCGACGACGCCGAGTGTTTGCTGATTTTGAGCAGCGCCTGTCACGGCGTCGAAGGCTACTGTGGCTCGGGCGTTCAGGTGTTTGCGCTCAACGATTCGGCGTGGCTCGCTCACGCGCGCGAAAACGCCGCGGGCAAAACGCTCGCGGTGCTCTACATCCATGCGCTCAATCCGTACGGTTTTTCCCACCTTCGGCGCGTCACCCACGAAAACGTGGATCTGAATCGAAATTTCCACGATTTCAGCCAAGCGCTGCCGGTCAACGCGGGCTACCGAGACATCGCATCGATGCTGCTGCCCACCGAGTGGCCACCGTCAAGCGATAACGTGGCGCGGGTCGAAGCGCACATCGCAAAAATCGGTTTATCAGGTTATCAAGCCGCGTTCACCGGCGGCCAACACGAATTCTCTGACGGCCTCTTCTTTGGCGGCAGCGCCCCCACCTGGAGCAATTTGACGCTTCGCAGAGTATTGCGACAACACGGGCGAAAAGCCGCACATATTGGCTGGATCGACTTTCACACCGGACTGGGACCCAGCGGCCACGGTGAGCGAATTTTCGCCGGGTGGGAGGATGCCGCTGCCATCGCACGCGCACGCCGCTGGTGGGACGGCGGCGGAAAAACGCCCATCACCTCAACGTACGACGGTTCATCATCCTCTGCCCCGCTGACTGGGATGATGTGGTGCGCCGCCCGTGACGAATGCCCACAAGCCGAGCACACGGGCATCGCCATGGAATACGGTACCGTGCCCGTACGCGACGTGCTGCAGGCGCTCCGAGCCGAGCAGTGGCTCAACTTACACCCCGAGGCTCAGGCGGAACAAGCGCGCCACATCAAGCAGCAATTCAAAGACGCGTTCTACACCGACACCGATGCGTGGCGCGAACAAATCGTTCGTCAAGGCATGGAATCGGTACGTCAAGCCGTCGCGGGGCTGCGCGCAAAGCCGTGAGACGCGCGCGGGTAACCAGAGCCGCACCCGCGAACGCAGCCACCAAATCAGCGACACCAAAAAGCAAAAAAAGGTTACGACCGAAAAATCGCAACCTTTTGATTTATAAGCACTTTTTGGTCGGTGTGATAGGATTCGAACCTACGACCCCTTGCACCCCATGCAAGTGCGCTACCAGGCTGCGCCACACACCGAAGACTTAATTCTAGCAGTGTCACCCTTGCAGTTAGGACGCCGCCACACGGCGCGCCTCAAGCCAACATTTTCCCTGTATGCCTTACGAAATAAGGCTATAAGCCAATAATTTTTGCCAATCATAACCAACAATAAAAACGCCGAATGCCATATTTCAAAAGGCATTGAGCAATAAAGCTGGGATAGTGAACGCGCCTTGCCCATTGTTTGAGCTCTGGCGCTAACCTCAACGTCGACGGTACAAAAAAACTGGCAACAGCGCCGCGACTAACTACGTGGCTTGGCGCTCAACAGATCGGCCACTTCGAGCAGCGCTCGCTTGAGCATGCCGAGGTCGGCGGCGCTGGCTAAGGCGGCTGGCGCATCGGTCGCTAGCGACGCAGCCGCGACGGATGCGCTCTGCCCGCGACGTTTCGCGGTTGTGGTCGCGCCGCCCGTGGCTTGTTCGTCTAAGCGACCACGCGCGCCGATGATAGTGAAACCTTCGCCGTAGAGCAGCTCGCGAATGCGCCGCACGAGGAGCACTTCGTGATGTTGGTAATAACGACGATTGCCGCGCCGCTTGACCGGGCGCAGTTGACTAAATTCTTGTTCCCAATAGCGCAGCACGTGCGGTTTGACCAGGCATAGCTCACTGACCTCGCCGATGGTGAAGTAGCGCTTCGCCGGGATCGGCGGGAGTTCAGGCAGCGGCGCTGTCTCGTTCGGCATACGCTGCGTCAACTTGCGCTTTGAGCTTGCTGCTGGCGTGGAATGTCACAACGCGGCGAGCGGAAATTGGAATCTCTTCCCCGGTCTTTGGATTGCGGCCAGGTCGCGGCGATTTGGTGCGAAGGTTAAACATACCGAAGCCGGAGAGCTTGACATCGTCCCCGCGCTCCAATGCCTCGCGCACCTCCTCAAAAAAATAATCGACCATATCCTTCGCCTCGCGCTTATTCAGCCCGAGTCGCTCAAACAAAACGTCAGCGAGCTCCGCCTTGGTTACCGAATCCGTCATCGTCCAGTCTTTATTGCTTTTGAAGCCATTCCAGCTGAGCGCCACCGACGGTGAGCGCAGAGCTGGTGAAAAAAACAGAAAAATCGGCTAGACGCGAAGCGCTGCTCCATGCGCTGCTTTGGCAGCAGCGAGCATCGTTTGGCATGCCTGCTCGATTTCAGTTTCTGTCAATGTACGTTCAGTATCTTGCATAAGTACGCGAATTGCAACGCTTTTTTGACCGTCCGCTAGCCCTGCGCCGCGATAGACGTCAAAAATCACAATCTCTCGAGTGTGCGCGGGAACGGCGCTGCGAAGTGTCGACAAAAGCGCATCAGAATTCACTGAATTTTCAACAACCAGCGCAAAATCGCGGCGAACCATCGGCGTTTTTGCCACCAGCTTGAAATCTGGCAACGGCCGAGCCAGCAATGGCGATACGTCGAGCTCGAAAACGATCGGCGCGTGGGTGAGTTCAAACGCTGCCAAATGTTTCGGATGCAGTTCACCCAACCAACCGATTGGCGCGCCGTTAACGCTGATCCGCGCACCGCGACCTGGGTGCAGCAGCGGATGTGCTGCGCTATCAAAGCGCGCACCGTGCGGCAACAAAGCCGCGATATCGGATTTCACATCAAAGAAATCAACCGCGCGCTTGGTCGCCCCCCACTGCTCGGGTAGCGCACTGCCCCAGGCCAGACCCGCAAGCTTTAAGGGCTGAGCAACGCCTTCAACACTCAACGCGCCGTCAGCAACACCCGCGTCGCGCACAAACACTTTTCCAAGCTCAAACACGCGCACCTCATCGGCTTTGTGCGATGCGTTATGGCGCACGTTCGCCAGCAGCCCCGGAACGAGCGACGAGCGCATCACGGCCATTTGGCTGGCGATGGGATTTAAGAGCTTGATCGGATTACCGTTGCCAACGATGTCGCGCTCCCACGATTCATCAACGAAGCTGTAGTTGATGACCTCGTAGTAATCAGCGGCGGCAATCCGTGCGCGCAGATCGTGCAGCGAATTCGTTGCTTCAGGCTTTGAGCGCATCGCAGCGCGTGCCATCGGCGGCAGCGCGGGAATGTTGTCGAACCCATAAATCCGTGCGATTTCTTCGATCAAATCCTCTTCGATTTCGATGTCGAAACGATAGCTCGGAGGCGTCACCGTAAACGTTTGCGGCGTGCGCGTATGCAAAAGCCCGAGGCGCGTGAAAATTGCCGCCATTTCGTCGGCGGCGATGTTCACGCCGATCACTTTTTGCGCGCGCGCAATTCGCATCGTAACGGGCGGGCGCGCGGGAACGTTAACGATCTGGTCATCAATCGGACCGGCTTGTCCGCCGCAAATTTCAAGGATCAGCGCGCTAATGCGATCGAGATGCGCGGGGATCGTTTCCCAATCTACGCCGCGTTCAAAACGATGGCCGGCATCGGTCGAAAAATTGAAGCGCCGTGAGCGACCTTGAATCGCGAGCGGATGCCAAAACGCGGCTTCCACGTAGACGTTTTGTGTGTCGTCCGAGACTGAGGTGCTGTCGCCGCCCATGATGCCAGCGAGCGACTCAACGGCGCGCTCATCAGCGATCACGCCGACTTTATCGTCTAGCTGCACCGTGTTGCCATTCAAGAGCTTGAGCGTTTCGCCCGCTCTGCCCCAGCGAACTTCGAGCGCGCCGTGCACCTTATCGAGATCAAACACATGCGTTGGACGGCCGACTTCGAGCATCACGTAATTGGAAATATCCACCAACGCGGTGATCGACCGTTGCCCCGATTTTTCGAGCCGTTCGCGCATCCATGCAGGCGTTGGTGCTTTCGCGTTCACGCCGCGAATCACGCGACCGGCGAAGCGGCCACATAAGTCCGATGCCAAGACTTTGACCGGCAACACGTCGTTCAACGTCACGCTGACCGCACCTTTTGCCTCGGGCACGAGCGGCGCGCCGGTGATCGCATGCAGCTCTCGCGCCACGCCGTACACGCTCAAGCAATCCGCTTTGTTGGGCGTGAGTTTGATTTCAAATTTGCTGTCGTTGAGCTTTAAGAATTCGCGAATGTCTTCGCCAACGGGCGCATCAGCGGCAAGCTCGAGCAAGCCGTCGGCGGCGTCGGAAATGCCAAGCTCTCGGGCGCTACACAGCATGCCGTTCGATTCGACATCGCGCATCTTGGCGCGCTTGATCATGAACGGTTTGCCATCTGCGCCCGGCGGAAGCGCAGCCCCAACCAAAGCGCAGGGAATCTTGATCCCAACACGAGCATTCGGTGCCCCACAAACAATCTGTAGCGGCGCTGCGGCGTGACTGCCCACGTTGACCGTGCATACGCTCAATCGATCCGCGTTGGGATGCTTCTCCCGGGTCATGATTTCGCCGACGACGATGCCGGTAAATGGCGGCGCAGCGGGCGCGACGTCTTCCACCTCGAGTCCGGCCATGGTGAGCGCGTGAGCGAGCTCATCGGTCGTCATCGACGGGTTGCAGAAACTACGGAGCCAGGATTCAGGAAATTTCATAAATTCAAGGACGAAAGACGAAGGACGAATGACGAAAAACGGTGGCGGAGCTGTAGACCAATGTCGTCATTCGTCATTGGTCTTTCGTTGTAGCGCAGCGCGCTATGAAAACTGCTTCAAGAAGCGCAAATCGCCTTCGAAAAATAACCGCAAATCGCCGATGCCATAACGCAGCATGGTGAGTCGTTCCAGCCCCGAGCCGAAGGCAAAACCGATGTATTTTTCGGGATCAAATCCGAAGTTTTTGACGACCGAAGGATGCACCTGCCCCGAGCCCGAAATCTCGAGCCACTTGCCTTTGAGCGGGCCCGATTCGAACTTCATATCGATCTCAGCCGACGGTTCGGTGAACGGGAAATAGCTAGGCCGAAAGCGCACTTGCAGCGCGTCGGTTTCAAAGAATCGACGCAGGAAATCGGTGTACACGCCCTTCAAATCGGCAAACGAAATGTTTTCATCAATCCACAGCCCCTCGACCTGATGAAACATCGGCGAATGCGTGGCATCGCTGTCAACGCGGTAGGTACGACCGGGCGCGATGACTTTGATCGGTTTGCCGGAATTCGTGGCGTCAGCAGCGTGCATGCGGGCGTAGCGCACCTGCATTGGAGACGTGTGCGTGCGCAGCAGCAGCGGCAGGCCGTCGGTGCCGTTCATGTCGACGTAGAACGTGTCCTGCATTGAGCGTGCGGGATGATTGGGCGGGTTGTTAAGCGCCGTGAAGTTGTACCAGTCGGCTTCAATTTCTGGGCCGTCGGCGACATCGAAACCGATCGAGGCAAAAATTTCCTCAACACGCTGCCACGTCTTGATCACCGGATGAATGCCGCCCGTGCCGCGACCGCGGCCGGGTAGCGTGACATCGATGGCTTCGCTGGCGAGCTTGGCGTTCAGCGCATCGTTGGCGAGTGCATCGCGGCGAGCGTTGAGCGCGCCCTCGACAGAGGATTTAACGCGATTGATTTCAGCGCCGCGCGTTTTTTTCTCATCGGGTGAGAGAGCGGCCATGCCTTTGAGCAATTCGGTGATGGCGCCGGTTTTGCCGAGGTATTTGGCTTTGGCATTTTCGAGTGACGGCGCGTCGGCGCAGACCGCAAATGCCTCAATTGCGCTCGTAACGATATCCGCGAATCCCGACTCCCCGACGTACGCGTTTACAGAGAACGCCGCATCAGTCGTCTGCTTTTTCATCTGATCGTTCATTTGCTTAATCCAAATTTCAAAAACTTCGTACGTTGATGTGTTTGCGCGCCCCGAATGGGCGAGCGAGAGAGATGAAGTTGGTGGGTGAGGAGCGGAAGCGTACGGGAGTACGCTGAGCACCGCAGACCGCCAAATTCGCTCTCGCAGCCGCCGAGACGGCCGCGCAAACAAAAAGGGAGGCAAATGCCTCCCTTTTGGGTTGCTCAAGAGCGTTTGAAGTGGGATAGCCTTACTTGGCTGTCTTCACGCGCTCTACGAGCGCCATAAACGCTGGCATATCAAAGATTGCCATATCCGAGAGCACCTTACGGTCGATTTCGATCATGTGCTTTTTGAGAGCGCCCATGAACGTTGAGTACTTCATACCGCACTCACGGCTTGCTGCGTTGATACGCGCAATCCACAGGGCACGGAAATCGCGCTTCTTGTTGCGGCGATCGCGATAGGCGTATTGCCCGGCGCGCATAACCGCTTGCTTAGCAACGCGATATACATTGTTACGGCGACCGCGGTAGCCTTTGGCTAGCGCGAGGATTTTTTTGTGACGGGCGCGGGCTGTTACACCACGTTTGACGCGAGGCATTTTTCAATCCTCCTTTATGCGTAGGGGAGCATTTGAGCCACTCGGCCCGCATCGCTCTCATTGATTGACTTCATACCACGCAGTTGACGCTTGTTTTTCGTCGTGCGCTTGGTCAGGATGTGGCGCTTCGTCGCGCGGCCGTGCTTAATGCTGCCGCTCTTTCGCGCTTTAAGGCGCTTTGACGCGGCCTTTTTGGTTTTCATCTTAGGCATTGCCTAGTTTCCTTTTCGTATCTGCTCGTCAGGCGTTGCGGTAACTACACCACAAACTTCAGGAGCCCGAGCGGGCGTTATCCAACCGCTACTCGCCGGCTGGGTTTGCTGCGGGTTCAGCTTGCGGCTTCACCGTGGGCACTTTTGCTACAGCGGGTTTAGCCGCCGTGGCACCTGCGGCCGGAGCCGCTGGTTTTGCAGCAGCTGGCTTTTCGCCCGCTACCACTTTTTTCTTTGCTGCCAACACCATCACCATCAGGCGACCTTCAAGCCGTGGATACTGCTCAATGATGCAGATGTCTTCGGTGTCGGCTTTGATCCGATCCATCTGTCGCACACCGAATTCTTGGTGCGCCATCTCACGACCGCGGAAACGCAGCTTGATTTTGACTTTGTCGCCATCGGCCACAAACTCATGAATCTTTCGCATCTTGATCTGATAGTCATGCTCATCGGTCTGCGGACGCAACTGGATCTCTTTGATCTCAATTTGCTTCTGCTTGGATTTCGCCTCGTGCATGCGTTTGGCTTCTTGGAACTTGAATTTGCCGTAATCCATGATTCGGCAAACGGGTGGAACCGCCGTCGGCGCAATTTCCACTAAATCAAGATCCGCATCCTCGGCCATCTGCATTGCTTCACGCAATGTTTTGATGCCCGCCTGCTCACCGTCTTTGTCTATCAGGCGAACCTCGAAACCGGTGATTTCTCGATTGATTCGCGTTTCTTTATCGGCTATGTGAACAACTCCAATTTAATTCGTAAGATGCGCCCCCGGCCTGTTTTGCGACACAGCCAGTTCGATGAATTTTTCAATGGGCATCACACCCAAATCCACGTTGCCACGACCTCGCACGGCAACCGCCCCAATTTCGGCCTCTTTAGCGCCCACTACTGCAATGTAGGGCAGCTTTTGTAAGCTCAACTCACGGATTTTATAGGAAATTTTGTCTGCCCTCAAGTCCGATTCGGCTCTGAGACCGGCCGCTTTGCACTGTGCGACCACTTTTTCCACAAACGGATTCATCTCTGAGGTGATCGAGGCGACCGCAATTTGCCGTGGCGCGAGCCACAACGGCAGCGCTCCCGCATGGTTTTCGATCAAAATCCCGATAAATCGCTCGAGCGAGCCCAAAATGGCACGATGCAGCATGATCGGGGTTTTGCGGGAGTTTTCCTCAGACACGTATTCCGCACCCAAGCGCTCTGGCATGTTCGGATCAACCTGCATCGTGCCGCACTGCCAAACCCGTCCGAGCGCGTCTTTGAGCGAATACTCAATCTTTGGGCCGTAAAACGCGCCCTCGCCCTTCAATTCCTCCCACTGCGCACCTGCGGCATCGAGGGCGGCCATGAGCGCGCCTTCAGCGGCGTCCCACGACGCTTCGCTGCCGATACGCTTTTCCGGGCGCGTCGATATCTTGTAGATGATGTCAGAGAAGCCGAAATCGGCGTAGACCTTTTTCAGGAGCTTGGTAAAGGCCTCACATTCGGCCTGAATTTGCTCTTGGGTGCAAAAAATATGGCCGTCGTCTTGCGTAAAGCCGCGAACGCGCATGATGCCGTGCAACGAACCGCTCGATTCATTGCGGTGACACGAGCCGAACTCGCCGTAGCGAAGCGGCAATTCTTTGTAAGAATGTAATCCAGCGTTGTAAATCTGAACGTGACCTGGGCAGTTCATCGGTTTCACGCCGAAGGTGCGTTTTTCCGATTCCGTGGTGAACATGTTGTCTTTGTAGTTCTCCCAGTGGCCGGATTTCTCCCACAACCCCCGATCGAGAATCTGCGGACCGCGCACTTCGGAGTAACCGTTGTCTTCGTAGACCGTGCGCATGTATTGCTCGACCACCTGCCAAATCTTCCAGCCATTGGGATGCCAAAACACCATGCCTGGCGCGTCGTCCTGAACGTGGAAGAGATCAAGCAGACGACCGAGCTTTCGGTGATCGCGCTTTTCGGCCTCTTCTAAGCGGAACAGATACTGCTCGAGATCCTCTTTTTTCGCCCAAGCCGTGCCGTAAACACGCGTCAACATTTCGTTGCGGTGATCGCCGCGCCAATAAGCACCGGCAACCTTCATCAATTTGAAATGCTTCAGCTTGCCCGTCGAGGGCACATGCGGGCCGCGACACAAATCAGTGAACGCGCCCTCTGTGTAGAGCGAGACGTCTTCGTTCGACGGAATGCTCGCGATGATTTCGGCCTTGTAGGCTTCACCCAAGCCCTTGAAGTAGTTCACCGCTTCATCGCGCGGCAACACGCTTCGGCTGACCTTTTCATCCTTTTTGGCAAGTTCAGTCATCTTGGCTTCGATCTTCTCGAGATCCTCGACCGTAAAGGGACGCTTGTATGAAAAGTCGTAGAAAAAGCCGTCGTCGATGACCGGACCAATCGTGACCTGTGCATCGGGAAATAGCTCTTTGACTGCGTAAGCGAGCAAATGCGCCGTGGAGTGGCGAATTACCTCAAGGCCGTCGGCATCTTTATCGGTAATGATAGCCAATTGGCTGTCCTGATCGATCACGAAGGACGTGTCAACGAGCTTGCCGTTGACCTTGCCGGCGAGCGCGGCTTTGGCGAGACCGGCGCCAATACTGGCGGCGACTTCGCCCACCGAGACCGGTTTATCGAACGGGCGTTTGGAGCCGTCGGGGAGTTGAACTTGAATCATGGCACTGTCTTTCGGTTCGCTGCGATGCGTGGGCGTCGCAGGGTTTTGGGCATAAAAAAAGCAGCCGAAGCTGCTTTGTTTTCAGTCGTTGCGCGCAAAGCACGCAACCGCAAACGAATCCTTAGCCTCGGCGGGAAAAATGTCCTGTCGTGGTGTGAGTTCGCGGCATTCTTAGGCATTCCTTGAAGAAAACGGACGGATGAAGCTGGTAGAGACAATTGGATTCGAACCAACGACCCCCACCATGTCAAGGTGGTGCTCTAACCAACTGAGCTATGTCTCTATGGGATGAAATTATAGCCGAAGCTCGCGGCTCAACGCCGAGCGCTCGTTGGTAATTGCTTGATAGTTAACGCAAAGTTTTTGTAGCCGATATTGCAAGTGCACCGTCGGCCGTGCAGCTTATTCCCACCAAGCCTTACAAATAATGGGTTAAGGTTCAATTCAATAGTCTATCTATATAGACTTAATTTAACGTTAATCCCTTATTTTATTTGGCCTAGTGATGATAAGTTGGGCTGCGAATCAATGTGAATTGGGAAAATCTACCGGAAACGGCAACGATTGAAACTCAATGCCCTCTTCGCGCAGTTCACGGGCGGTTTCTTTGTCGGCGCGGCCGCGAATGCCCTTATGTGGTTTTTCGCCATAGTGCATTGCACGAGCTTCCTCGGCAAACTTTTCACCGACGTACTCGGTGTTTTCGCGCACGCCTTTCACAAACCCAGCGACCGCTTGCGCGAGCTTTGCGGTGTCAATGTCGCCGTCGGCTTGGGTTGCGGATTCGACCGCTTGCTCACGGTTGCTGGGTGCCGCGCCGACGTTGATTCGTGGGGCATGCAGTTTGCGTTCAACCGTTTTCGAGCCGCAGATCGGGCATTCCACCAAGCCGCGATCACGCTGGTTTTCGAAATCGATGGGCGAGGAAAACCAGCCTTCAAAGGGATGGTTTTGATCGCAAGCGAGGTTGTAAACAATCATGAAAATTTGGCTTCAGCGACGCTACGAAACAGCGCGATACGTCAAGTCTAAGCGCTGACGCAGATTACCCGCTGGTGGCGCATTCACTGCTGAGCCTATTTTCAATAGCGAACGTTACCCGCCCGGTCCAGCACGGTCAATTCAACGAAGTTCGACGCATTGTGATCGCTCGGTGAAAACGCGATGCGAAAGCCGTTGTAGTTGGCGTCGCGCATCGATTCGAGCGCGCGCATAAAGGCCTCACGCGAGGCATCACCGCCACGGCGCAGTGCGTCGACCGCGATACGCGCAGCGAAAAAACCTTCAAGGCTCGTGTAGGAGAGCTGCTCATTTCGCGACTTCATCGCTTTTTGGTATTCCACAACCCATTGATAACGCTCGCTCCACGGCGAGGGCATGACTTGCGAGATCATGACGCCGCTGGCGTTGTTGCCCAGCGCCTTTGCCAGCGCGCGTGTGCCCACAAACGACACATTGGCGAATCGGACCAATAGGCCGCGCGCTTTGGCTTGCTTGATAAATTCCGCACAGGAAGTGTAGGCGCTAATCATCACGATCGCTTCGGGCTTGACCGCGAGCATCGCGTCGACAGCTTTGGCGACATCAACGGTATTTCGCTCGACCGTACCGGTGCCCACAACTTTCATGTTGCGCGCACTCAGCGCGCGATTCACGCCGGCCAAACCCGCTTGACCGTACGAATCGTTCTGGTAGAACACGGCAATTTTGGTCAGGCCTTCGGCGGCGAGTTGTTTAACGATCAACTCGGTTTCGTCAAAGTAGCTGGCGCGCACATTAAAGACGTATCGATTGAACGGTTCGCGCAGTCCTTGCGCGCCCGTGAACGCGCCAAAAAATGGCACCTTGGCTTCGGTAGCAATCGCAATCGATGGCAAACTCGTGGGCGTTCCGACGTAGCCAAACAGAGCGAGCACATCGCCGTCTGCAATGAGGCGGCGCGTGTTTGCGATGGCGCGGTCGGCTTCGTAACCGTCATCGATCGTTCTGAGCATAATTTTTCGGCCCTTCACGCCGCCCGCAGCGTTGACGATATCGAAATACGCCTGCGCACCCAATCGCATTTCGCGTCCCAGCTCGGACGCCGGCCCCGAGAGCGCAACCGACTGACCAAAAACGATGTCTTCGGAAAACGAAGCCGTCGGGGCGAGCAGGCTCAGAGCGGCCAGGCAGGACAAAAACTGGCGCGCCGCGCGAAAAAATTCCATATAAAACTCAGATTAAAAAAGGGTTGGATTGCGCGGAGCAATCAATAGCGGACTTTGCCGTTTTTATCGAGCACGGTGAGCTCAACAAACTTAGAGGCGTTACGGTTTTCCGGGCCAAACGAGGCCGTAAATCCGCCCAATTCAAGCGCGCGAAGCGACTCCAGGGAGCGAACAAGGGCTGCACTCGAACCGTCTCCGCCGCGGCGCAGGGCCTCGACTAATATTTTAGCCGCGATAAAACCTTCCAGGCTGGTGTAGGACGGCTCCGCACCGTTGGCCTTGATCAGCGCCTGATACTCAACAACCACGGGATACTTGAGCGCCGTCGGCGGCGGCATGACCTGCGAGATCATGACGCCATCGGCGTCGGCCCCCAGCGCAGTGGCGAGTGCCCGCGTGCCGACGAACGACACGTTAACGAAGCGCGTTGCAACGCCGCTTTTTTTCATCTGCCGAATGAGCTCACTGCACGACGAATAGGCGCTGATCATGATGATCACGTCGGGCTTGGCCGCCGTCAGTGTGGTGACCGCTGCGGCCACATCAACGCTGTTTCGCTCAACGGTTGCCTTGGCACTCACGGTCAAATTGCGTTTGGCCATCGCTCGTTCAACGCCTGCCAGTCCCGCTTGTCCGTAGGAGTCGTTTTGATAGAACACGGCGATTTTGGTCGAGCCGCTTTGCGTCATCTGCCGGACGATGGCTTCGGTTTCATCGAAGTAGCTAGCGCGAACATTAAACACGTAACGATTCAAGGGTGTACGAAGGAGCTCTGCACCGGTAAACGCGCCAAAAAATGGCAGTTTCGCCTCGGTCGAGAGCGGGATCGATGCCGCCGACGTGGGTGTGCCCACGTAGCCGAATAACGCGAGCACGTCGCCATCGGCAATGAATTTCTTGGTGTTGCCGGCAGCGCGAGCCGGTTCGTAACCGTCGTCCAAGGTTCGCAGAAATATTTTTCTGCCGCGAATACCGCCCGCGGCGTTGACCGAATCGAAATGAAGCTTCGCACCCAACCGCATTTCACGACCGAGCTCTTGCGCCGGACCCGACAGCGGAGCGGATTGCCCCAAAACAATGTCTTGCGCCGCGGCTACCGCGAAAAAGATCACGCCAAACAGCGCACTCAGGACCGCCGTCAATCGCATGTTGCACCGCCAAAAATTTAGGAACATTCCCATGCCAAAATCATAAGCGATAAAGCGTCTTCGGCAGTGGAGTAAAAACCCCAGCCGCGCCAAAAGAACGCTACACCGCCGCGGCCGACTAGACGATTAAGCGAACCTCGGACGAAGAAAACCAGAGGCGAATGGCGTCACCCGGTTTGACGGTTAGGCGCGCTTTGGGCAAAAACACGAACAAGTCGCCCGCACCCGTTGATGCCACCAGTTCAATACCTTTGCCTACAAACGCTGCTTTTGACACTGTGGCGGCGACCGACACGTCGTCGCCCTCCCGCTGAGTGAGCGAAAAAACATCAGGGCGGAGTGCGGCTTTCGTAGCGTTGGCCGCGACCGCATCGGCTGCGACCGCAAATTTCGCATCTGCCAGCGCAACATCGGCTCCACCATCGGCACGAAGCGCAATGTGCGCATCGACGACGTTAGCCTCGGACAAAAAGTCAGCCACGAATGCGGTGTGCGGTTGGAAATACAGTTGGTTGGGCGAACCCGCCTCAGCGATGCCGCCTTTGTTCATCACGATGATGTGATCCGACACCGCCATCGCCTCTTCGCGATCATGCGTGACATACACACAGGTAATCGCCAGCCGTTGCTGCAACTCTCGGATTTCTTCACGAACGTGACGGCGCAATTTGGTGTCGAGGTTTGACAGCGGCTCATCGAACAACAGCACGGCGGGTTCGAGCACCAGCGCACGAGCAATCGCAACTCGCTGTTGCTGCCCGCCCGAGAGCTCTGAGGGCAGTCGAGTTTCGTAGCCGGTCAGTCCGATCAGTTTCAGGACATCGTTGGCTTTCGCCTCGGCTTGCGGCTTTTTCATGCCCTGCACGGTGGGGCCGTAGCACACGTTTTCCATCACGCTCATATGCGGAAACAGAGCGTAGCTTTGAAAGACGAGCGAGACATTGCGCTGCGAGGCTGACTTCTCAGTCACGTCTTTGCCGCCCAACAAAATCTGGCCCTTGGTGGGTAATTCCAATCCAGCGATCATCCGTAGCGTGGTCGTTTTTCCGCAACCTGATGGCCCCAAAAGTGTGACTAAGTCGCCGTCCTCGATGCGAAACGAAATGCCCTTGACGGCGGGCTCACCCGTGCCGTAATCCTTAACGACGTTTCGAAATTCGAGCGTGCCTTTACTAACAGGGGCTTGTGTTGGATGGTTCATGGTTTTGTTCCGATCAGTGTTTTGTTTGTTCAGCGCCGCTCGTGGCGGCAAACAGAGAAGTTGTGGCAGCTGGGTTCACGAAAACGTCACCCGCCGACAGCGATAGCCGCGCCGGGGGCGGCGGCGCTCCGGCGTCCAAGCTTGCGCGAGCCGACTAGCCACTGAACCAACAAGATGGCCACGACCATGATCACAATGAGCACCGCACTGTAGGCAATTGCCACACCATAGTCGCCGTTGACCACGCGCCCGATGATGTAGCTCGTCGCAACCTCGGTGTCGCCACTGACCAAGAAAATGATGGCGCTCAAGGTCGTCATCGAGCGCACGAAGCCATAAATGAGCGCGCCGACGATAGCGGGTTTGAGTAGCGGCATCAGTACACGGCGGAAGGTTGTGGCTCCGTTGGCGCCCAAGGTAGTGCTGGCTTCATCAAGCGATTTATCCACCTGCGACAGCGCAGCGATGCCGCCGCGCACACCCACCGGAAGGTTTCGGAATATGAAGCAGAGAACGATGATGAGCCCGGTACCGGTGATTTCAATCGGCGGGACGTTGAACGCGAAGATGTAGGCCACACCAACCACTGTGCCGGGGATCGCGAACGAGAGCAGCGTTAAAAATTCAAACGCGCGCTGACCTCTGAATGTCGTTCGTGCGATCAAATAAGCCGATAGCAATCCAACAATAGCGGTGAGCGGCGCGGCGGCGAGCGCGAACTGCAAGGTGTTGAACAGCGAATGCCACGCCGCGCCCGTAAAGAGCATCCCGTTGGGGCCTTGATCAATCGAGAAGCCCTTGACGAAATGCTCAAGCGTTAAGGTGTGATCCCGACCCCATACCTTTACAAACGCGCCGAACAGGCTCATGCCGTAGAGCACAACGGTGAGCGCAAGCCATGGAATGGCTACGAAAATCGCAGTGCGACGCACGCCGTCAGGCAGCGGGCTGGGCAGACCCGTGTCGCCCTTGCCAGAGACCGTGACAAAGCTCTTTCGCGCGGTGGCTTTGCGCTGCAGCCAAAACGCGAACAGCGCAAAGACCAACAGAATGAGGGAATACACCGCCGCCTTGCCTTGATCAAGCTGCGCGCCGACGATGGCAAAGTAAATTTCAGTGGCCATCACGCCGAAGTTTCCACCCAACACTACGGGGTTTCCAAAGTCCGCAATCGATTCAATGAAGCCCACCAAAAACGCGTTGGCGAGACCCGGCGCCATGAGCGGCAAGCTCACGTAGCGGAAGGTTTGCCAACGGCTGGCGTGCAGCGACTGGCTGGCCTCTTCGAGCGTTGGGCTCACCCCCTCAACCACGCCAATCAACACCAAAAACGCAACCGGCGTGAATGCGAAAAGCTGCGCTAACAACACGCCCGGCAAACCGTAAATCCAACGTGTCTGCGGAATGCCAAACGCGTACTCAAGAAACTCATTGACCACGCCAGCGCGTCCAAAGAGCATGATGAGCGCTAACCCCACAACAAACGGCGGCGTGATGATCGGCAACACCGTCAACAGGCGCAACACTTTCTTGCCGCGAAAATTCGAGCGCGTCACGATCAGCGCGAGCATCAGCCCCAAAAACGTGGTGCCAGTCGCACAAAGCAGCGCCAACCAGAGCGTGTTCCAAGCAACACCGCAACCCGTGCCGCCCCAGAAGCAGCTCCAAGTCAAATTCCATAGTTTGGGCTGAGCCAACCGATCCCACAGCGCGATGACCGACAGCGAGCGATCTTTGTCGAGAAAACCTTCGAACAGAATCCGAGCGACTGGAAAAAATACAAACATCAGCACCAACGCGCCCACCAGCAACAGCGATGCTGAAACGAATCGATCACCTCGAAAGTAACCCATCGACGCGATTCCATCAGCGCAAATCATGATGAAACCAAACGTCACCAACATCGCACCCGCGCCCATCCCAAATTGCCCGCCCGAGATCGCGGGCATCGTGGCCTTTAGCGACTCAAACGAGTAGCCCTGTGGCCCAATGGCAAAGCCCTGAGCGAGCACGTACAAGCCACCCACAGCGCCCACAAAGACGACCATCTTTCCCCAAGAACGCAGCGCGCCCTCAGCGGCTTTCGCCGCGTTGACCGGACGTGCGTAGAGCCCGGTGGCCGCGAGCAGCAGCACGGGCAACAAAATCAACCAAGTTTTGCTGTGGTTAGCGATTTGCAAAAGCGCTGGCGCTTGGTCTTTCCCAGCAAATTTGGCGAGCCACTTAAACGCGAAAAAACTGTCCTGCAGCGCGTACCATGGCATCAGCGTTAGACCCGCCGCCACCAATAGCAAGGCAATGATTCGATAACCAGTCATCTCAAGTTTCCCCTTCGGTAAATGCTTCGGGTGCTGCCGCGGAACCGATTGGCGTTTTGCATGATGAAGCCACACGACACAGCAAGGCTAACGTTGTTAGCTGACGAGTTTCTCTCACGCGGAGTCGAGCTTGGGATCAGTGCGTGGGCGAGAAGGTGGTTACACACGACATTTATCAGCTTATTAGTTAAGTGCCATACAAAACAACGCGTAAGTGCAAACGAAATAAGTTAGTGAAACGTAAGAAAAACTCTTAAATCACTTGTTTTTACTTGGCCTACAGTTCAAAAGCTTGAAGACTTATCGGTAGTTTTTATTGTCGAGCCTGACCTGACGATTTGCTCTGGCCCAACCTGCGTTTCGTTGTTGCATGTAGTTTTAATACATAGAATAATGGCTATATCGAATTAATTACTACAACACGATGAACCAAGTTTTGCTCCGGGTCGCAGCCGATATTGCAGCGCGCAGCGAGCGCTCCCGAGCGAGTTACCTGGCAACAGTTGAGAAGCAACGCGCTGACCGAGTCAGCCGCAAGCGTTTGGCGGCGGCCAATTTAGCCCACGGATACGCAGCGCTTCCGAGCGGCGACAAGCTTCGCGTCGTCTCAGAACCCGTACCCATGCTCGCCATCGTGTCGGCCTACAACGACGTGCTCTCGGCGCATCAACCGCTCGCAACCTATCCCGCGATCATCGCTGAGGAAACCAGAAAACACGCGGCTGTCGCTCAATTCGCAGGCGGCGTACCGGCTATGTGCGACGGCGTGACGCAAGGACAACCTGGGATGGAGTTGTCGCTGTTTTCGCGCGATGTGATCGCGATGTCAACCGCCGTGGCGCTGTCACACGATTTGTACGACGGCGTGTTTCTGCTCGGTGTGTGCGACAAAATCGTTCCGGGTTTGCTGATTGGTGCGCTGTCATTCGGTCATTTGCCTGCGGTATTTATCCCTGCTGGCCCCATGCCCACCGGCATTTCCAATGGCGAAAAATCCAAAGTACGCAAAGAGTTTGCGCAAGGAAAAGTGGGCCAAGAGGCGCTGCTGAAAGCCGAAATGGCGGCGTATCACGGCGCGGGCACCTGCACGTTTTACGGCACAGCCAATAGCAATCAAATGCTTCTGGAAGCGATGGGCTTGATGTTGCCCGGCGCAGCATTTGTGCAACCGAGCGATCCACGCCGCGAGCAGCTCACGCGCGCCGCATGCAAAGCACTGTCAGCGCGAACCAAAACGAAGTCCGGCATCGGCGAATGGGTCACCGAAAAAGTGATTGTGAATGCGATTGTGGCGCTCCTATCCACGGGTGGTTCAACCAATCACACGATGCACTGGGTAGCCGTGGCGCGGGCCGCGGGTTGGCAGCTCACTTGGGATGATATTGACCAGCTCTCGCGCGTAGTGCCGCAGCTCACGCGACTCTATCCAAACGGCGAAGCCGATGTGAACGATTTTGAGCGCGTTGGTGGCATCGCATTTTTGATGCGCGAGCTGCTCGATGCGGGATTGCTCTTTGACGACGTCGATACGATTGGTGGACGCGGCTTGCGGGCATATACGAACAAGCTAGTCGCCCCCAGCGCCGCACTCACCTACGTTGAGGCACCCGCGCATTCCGGCGACATGACGATTCTGCGTAGCGCGAAGCAGCCCTTCAACGCTGAGGGTGGAATTCGCATCATGAAAGGCAACCTGGGACAAGCCGTGGTGAAGGTCTCTGCCGTTGCGCCAGAGCACCAACACATTAAAGCCCCCGCCGTCGTGTTTGATTCACAAGACGCCGTCGTCGACGCGTTCAAGGCCGGTGAGCTAAATCGCGATTGCGTGGTCGTGGTTCGAAACCAAGGGCCACGCGCCTGCGGCATGCCCGAATTGCATCGGCTCACGCCGTCACTGTCGGTGCTCTTGGACGCGGGCCACAAGGTCGCCCTGGTCACCGATGGCCGCATGTCTGGCGCATCGGGTAAGGTGCCTGCAGCGATTCATGTCACCCCTGAAGCCGCCGCTGGCGGAGCGCTCGCAAAACTCAAAGATGGCGACATCATCGAGCTCGACTGCGCCAACGGAGTGCTGCGCGTGGCGCTATCGGACGACGCACTCGCCTCGCGCAGCAATTGCGCCGTAAATTTAGACGAGGCAACCGGCTGGGGACGCGAATTGTTCGTAGCGTTTCGTGAACGCGTAGGCACCGCCGATACCGGAGCCAGCGTTTTCTAACAGCCTGTAGGAGCGGCTCGCCGCGATTGCCGCACCCCATAACAACACTCGCAAAGTACTACCATCTCCGCCATGCATTCTCTCGCCGCCCTCTTCCGCCCACTCCGCTACATCCCGGTGATCGAACTCGATCATGCCGACAACGCGATCCCTCTGGCCGAAGCACTCATCGCTGGCGGTATCGGCGCCATTGAGATCACGCTTCGAACGCCCGCAGCACTCGACGGCATTCGCAAACTCAGCCTCGCTAGCTTGCCGATTTTGGTGGGCGCTGGAACGGTAGTACGCGCCGAGCACGCAGCCCAATGTCGGGACGCAGGCGCGAGCTTTGCTGTGTCGCCCGGCTTCACCGATGCGCTCGACCGTGCTTGCAAGACCGCGCAGCTGCCGCTGTTGCCGGGTGCAGTAACTTCGAGCGAAGTCATGTTGGCGCTTGATGCGGGCTACACCGCGCTGAAATTTTTTCCCGCTAATGTGCACGGCGGCACGGCGTGGCTCAAGGCCATTCGCGGCCCGCTGCCACAGGCCGAATTCATCGCCACGGGCGGCATCACCGATGCTGACATGGCGGACTATTGGGAACAACCCAATCTGCTCGCCGTGGGCAGTTCGAGCGTTGCACCAGCCAAACTGATTCGCGAAAGAGCATGGTCGCAAATTACCGAGGCTGCGAAGCGCGTGATGGAAGCTGCAAAGCGTTAGTCGCTCAGCGCGCGTTGTCGCAATACTCACCTCGACGCGCGCCAAACAGCTCCCTCCCCCCGGGGGGAGGGTTGGGGAGAGGGTCTTCGCATTGCGCCGATCGACATCATTCCAAGTCCCTCACCCCAACCCTCTCCCCCAGGGAGTGGGAGCCAATCCGGTCACGCCCTGTTTCTCAAAAACGCCTTTTGACCCGCGGGCAAATATCCTACTCAGAGCCTGCCCCGGGGAAGGTCGGGGGCGAACGGCTTTCGGACACACCCTAGTGATGTCGCACCAGCAAATCGTAGCGACGTAGCCGACGTGCGGCCAGTGCGCCGATGCGCTTGGGTGCTCGACCGAGCAAACTGGGCAATGCGTTGAATTCCGGACGATTGTCGCGCCGCATCAATTCAACGTGTCCCCACGACAGCGGCGTGGCGTGCAACACATCAAAGACGTGCGCCACGGCGCGCACGCAAAACGCTGGGACCGCAACTACCCATGGCTTCGCACGGCCGCTTGAACGAAGTGCCGCCAACAATTCTCGGATCGTGAGCGCATCGCTGCCACCGAGCTCGATTTCTCGATGCGCTCTAGCGTCACGCATCTCGCACAACACCGCGAGCGCCGCACCCAGATCATCGACATCGAGCGCGGCTAATGCGCCTGTCGCGTCGGCCGGGACGAAATGCACTGGCCAATTCGCTACGCGGCGCAACCAGCGGGAGCCGTAACCGTCCACACCATCGAGCAATGACGGCCGAACGATGCTGTAGTCCGCGCCGCTGGCTCGGATGCCGTTTTCACCAGCCACTTTGGAGCGAATGAATCCACTTGACGCGTCGCTCGACAAACCCAACGCACTGACGTGCACAAAACGAACACCCGCTGACGCACAAGCCCTTGCGATGCACTCTGGCGCCCGATGGTGCACCGCATCGTAGCGCTCACCCCAACGCTCCCGCAGTATTCCCACACAGTTAAGCACCACATCAAAACCAGCGATGATGGGCACCCAATCGGCAACGTCAGTGAGCTCATGAAATCGTACTTTTAGGCAACTCGACGGGTTGGCAGACGCAGCGTGGCGACTACCGATGGTCACCACATGTCCCTTAGCTCGTATCGCCGCCACTGCATGCCGACCGATGAATCCCGCACCGCCCAAGACCAAGATTCTCATGACCGCACCCTTCTACTCCACTCTGGAGCGTTGCTGCGAACCATTCGCAGATTTCATATATTTCTGTCTTGACAGAAATATATGAAATGTAGAAAATAATGTCAATCAATTCATTTCACAGCATCATGCAGCTGAGTGCCATTACCGAACGATTCGTACTCCACTGGGGCGAAATGGGAACCCGTTGGGGTGTCAACCGCACCGTGGCGCAGATTCATGCGCTGCTGTTCATTCACGGTGCGCCACTCACCGCTGAGGACATTGCGGATACGCTCAACGTGGCGCGCTCAAACGTTAGCAACAGCCTTCGGGAGTTAATGAACTGGAATTTGATTCGGACCACTCACGTCATGGGCGATCGCCGCGACTTCTTTGAAACCTCCGACGACGTGTGGGAATTGATGCGGGTGATCGTGCGGGAACGTAAGCTGCGCGAATTCGACCCAACCGTCGCCATGCTCGCCAACACACTGGCCGACCCTGCGCTTGCAGCGGAACCCGAAACACGGCAAAAGCGGATCAAACAAACCCATGCGCTGATGAGTTCACTGTCGCTTTGGACCGATGACATGCTCAAACTCGAGCCCAGTTTTTTGATGAAACTGATGCGACTGGGCAGCAAAATTCAGCGTTTATTTCAAGTCGGCGGCGACAGCACAACAAAAAGCAGGTGATTTCGACATGCAAACCGTGACCTATCCCATCACCATTTACTACGACGCGTCTTGCCCGCTCTGCCGCCGCGAAATTGATTTACTCAAACAGTTCGACACCGCATCACAAATCGCGCTTGTTGATTGCTCGCCCAATGACTATCAAGGCGAGGGCGAGCACACGCGCGCAGCCATGATGAAATTAATCCACGCTAAAGACGCGGGTGGACGATGGCTGATCGGTGCGCCAGTGTTTGCGGCGGCTTACGCGGCGACTGGCTTTTCAGCGATTGCGCGGCTCTGGGGCGCAAAATGGTTACAGCCGTTTTGGCGCGTGGTGTATCCGTGGATCGCCGATAACCGCACGCTGCTGTCCAAGCTCGGCGCTATGAGCGCGATGACGAAAACACTCCACTGGTTTCATGCACGATCTGCGCAGAGAGCGCTGGCAAATTCAGCGCAATGTCAAAACGATGCCTGCGATGGCACTCGCAAACAATAGCGAGTGCAGCGTCGGCCATCTCAATTGGGCGTTTAGCAGAGCAAAGCCCGTTCATGGTTCGACAAGCTCACCACGAACGGGGTGGCTAAAAGCTTCAATGAACGTTATCAAAAGCGAGGCGAATCAAATTCTTGCGCCGCAACTTCTGTGCCGTCACCGTCAATGAGCGCAACGTTTCGCAGCACTTCCTCGCGAAACGACGGCGTTTTTCCTACAGCGGCAAACACCTGCTCGTCATCGAGCACCGCCGCCGCGAAGGCTTGAAGATCGTCACGTAATAGTTCGCGTAGCCCACTGAAATGGGGGGCTCTTGCATCGGCAACGGTGTGCGTAACGCCACGAAAATTGCGCTCAGAAAGATACACGATCCACGCGGCGATCGCGTAGGCTGCGAACGGCGAGTCTTGCCCGCGAGCCAACCTAATGTTCGTTGGCGCCACTAGGCGTTGCGGCAATTTCTGCGATCCGTCCGTCGCGACTTGCCAAGTGCGATGCCCTAGTGCTGGGTTGGCGAAGCGCTCTAACAACTGCGCCTGATAGCGCTCGATGTCAACGCCCTCGACCGGGTCAAGGGATGTTGCAGATTCGCGCATTAAGCCAAGCGCTGCCGCGCGAAACGCTGGTCGCGCAACAGTTTCAGCAATCGTATCGATACCCTCGAGCGCACCGGAATACGCCAGCAGCGAATGTGCCCCATTGAGCAACCGCAACTTCATTGCTTCAAATGGCGCAACGTCGCTAACAAACTGCACACCGACGCGATGCCAATCCGGGCGCGGTGTCAAAAATTTGTCTTCAATCACCCATTGGCTAAATGGCTCAGCGCGCACTACGCCTTCGTCACGCAAACCAAGAGCAGCTTCGCTATCGGACACATCATGGTTTTTTGTGGCGGGGACAATGCGATCAACCATGCTCGATGGAAACGCCACATTGTCGAGAAGCCAAGGCAGCATTTGGGGATGCACGCGCGCTGCGAAGCTATGCACCAGCGCTTGCAAAACGCCACCGTTGTCGGGCAAGTTATCGCAGCAGAGAATCGTCATCGGTGCGCCGCGCTTGCGGAAACGCTCATACAAACCAGCCACCAACACGCCGAGCGCACTGATCGGCTGGTCGACGCGCTCCAAGTCGTGCGCAATATCCGGATGCGTCCAGAGTGGCTCGCGTTTGTTGATGTCGGCGCAGTAGCCTTTCTCGGTTACGGTGAGTGAGACGATATGCGTTTCAGCTTGCGCGATGCGGGCGATGATCGAGCTCAGTTGATCACCGGCAAACAGCGATTCGCGGATCGCCCCGATGACACGCCATCGATCTGCACCACCTGTGACCTCGCGAACGCTGTACAGACTATCTTGAGCCGCCAGTTGGTCCCGAGCGGTGGAGGACTTTAGGCTGACCCCGCAAATGCCCCATTGGCCGCCCCCCGAAGCAATGGCGTCATCGGTGTAGACCGCTTGATGCGCCCGGTGAAACGCCCCCAGTCCTAAATGCACGATGCCAATGCCGAGCGCGCCCACATCGTAGGTGGGGCGAGCCACGTTGGCGGCAAGCAGAGGAAGCGTTGATAGTGCGATTCGTTTCATGGCTCGATCCGATTAAGCGCCGTAGCCCAAAAACACCTTTGGAAGCCACAACGACAGTGCCGGTATATAGGTCAATAGCAGCAAAGTCACAAAGAGCGTCAGGTACCACGGCCAAATCGTTTTCATAACAGAATCAATCGGCACCTTCGCAATCGAGCAACCCACGTATTGCACGGTTCCCACAGGTGGCGTATTGAGCCCGATGGCGCAGTTGAGCATCAACACCATGCCAAATTGCACGGGGTCCATGCCGTACTTTTGCGCAATCGGCAAAAAAATTGGCGTACAAATCAAGATGGTGCCCGCCATGTCCATGAACGTTCCGAGCACAATCAAAATCAAATTGATGAGCAAGAAAACCACCCACGGCGACTGCGAGACACCACCCATCCAATCCGCCATTTTGGTGGGCACCTGGTTGAGCGCCATCAGGTAATCAAACGCTGCGCTCGTGCCAATGAGAAGCATCACCAGCGCGGTGGTTTTGGTGGCGCTGACCGCGGCCATCCAAAATCGTTTGAAGTCGAGCGACCGGTAGACAAACACCGTCACGAGAAGCGCGTAAATCGTGCCAATCGCAGCCGATTCGGTCACTGTGAATACGCCCGACAAAATCCCCACGATGATGATGACGGCCGCAAACAAACCGGGAAACGCGCGGCAGAAGGTTCGCCACACTTCGCGCCAGCCCGCCCACGCTTCCGCTGGATAGCCGCGCTTCACCGCGATGATGTAGGCGCAGGCCATGAGCGCGACACCCATCAGGAGCCCTGGCAAAACACCCGCTAAAAACAGTGCCGACACGGAGATCGATCCGCCCGCCGCGAGCGAGTAAATAATCATGTTGTGCGACGGCGGAATGAGGATGCCAATCAACGCGGCATGGGTCGTTAGATTAACCGTATAGTCGTCGTCGTAGCCCTTCTCTTTCATCATGGGCATCATCACGCTACCGAGCGCCGACACATCAGCTACCGCACTTCCACTAATGCCACCAAACAGCATCGACGCGGTGACGTTAGCCATGCCCAATCCACCGCGTACTCGACCGACCAGCGCTGAGGCAAAGCGCACCAAACGCTCGCCGATCCCGCCGTAGAACATCAGCTCACCGGCGAAGATAAAAAACGGTACTGCGAGAAACGCGAATACGTTCATGCCAGAGGTCATGCGTTGGAAAACAACGGCTGCCGGAATGCCCTCGTAGGCCACGGTAATCAGCGCGCTGATGCCGACCGCAAACGCAATCGGCACACCGATGATGAGCATGATCACAAAGGTGACGGCGAGGATGATTAACGTCACTTCAGCGCGCTCCAAGTGATTCCGAAAGCAGCACGCATGACTACTCCGACAGTGCAAAGGTCGGTGTCACGTCGGCACCCGAATGAAAGCAAGCAATGTGTTCGATGCAAAAAAGCACAATCAGCACGCCTGAAACGGCCAGCGGCACGTAAGTCCACGCCTCTGAAATACCCAGCGTTGGAATGGCGTGGGTGCGAACAATCGAGGCCAATTCCAAGCCGTACCAAGCCATGGCGATACCGAAAGCGAGCGTGAGCCAATGAATGAAGTACGCCAGACGCCGCTTAGATGTCTCGGTGAGCTTTGTGAGCATGAATTCCATACCCAAGTGACCCGCATCGCGCACCGCCACCGCCGCACCAAGCAAACACAAATAGATCATCAGAAGTAGCGCTACTCGCTCGGCCCAGACCGGCGTGTCATTCAACACGTAGCGGCCAAACACCTGCCAGCCCACGACCGCTGTGACCACGATTAGCGCGAGAACGGCGATGGTTAAGGCAAGCTGCGAAAGCCCGCGCGATAGGTGAAAAAAGAGATTCATGTGGTTTTGGACACGCTTAACTCGTTGAGGCGCCTAAGACGGTGCCCCAACGAATCAGCGCAGCACACGAATTACTTCGTGTCCTGAATCCGCTTCAAGAGCGCGCGAAGTTTCTCGTCTTTTAGATACTTTTCATAGACGGGACGCATTGCATCGATGAACGGCACTTTGTCGACGGTGTTGATTTGCGCGCCGCCCGCAATGACCTTTTCGCGTGCTGATTTTTCACGCGCATCCCACAGATCGCGCATCACTTTCACGCTGTCTTTGGCGGCGGAGCGAACAATCGCTTGATCTTCAGCCGAGAGCGCGTCCCAGCTGCGTTTGCTCATCACGAGAACCTCTGGACTCATGCTGTGCTCGTTGATCGAATAGAACTTGGCAACCTCGAAATGCTTCGTTGATTCGTAGCTTGGCCAATTGTTTTCCGCGCCATCAATCACGCCGGTCTTGAGCGATGTGTAGACCTCACCAAACGGCATGGGGGTTGCGTTTGCGCCGAGTGCTCTCATCGTATCAACGAACAAATCACTCTGTTGAACACGAATCTTCATGCCCTTCAAATCGTCGACTGTTCTGATCGGTTTTTTTGAGTTGTAAAAGCTACGCGCGCCTGAATCGAAAAACGCCAAACCAACGAAACCGTGCGCTTCGAACGATTTCAAAATGTCGTCACCAATGGGACCATCGACGACTTTGCGCATGTGCTCAACGGAGCGAAACACGAAAGGCATCGACGGCACCACCGTCTCGGGCACGATGTTGTTGAACGGTCCCATGTTGACGCGATTTAAGTCGATCGCGCCGAGCTTGGTCTGCTCAATCGTGTCCTTTTCTTGACCCAGCTGCGACGATGGAAACATCTTGATCGAGTGGCGACCTTTGCTGCGCTCCTCGATCAATTTGCCCATGTGCAACACCGCTTGTACCGTGGGGTAATCCAGGGGATGCGTATCAGCGGAGCGAAATTCTTTGGCACTTGCGCTCAGCGCCAGCGCTGAGCTCACGGCACCGGCGATGAGCTGGAAACAGTTCAGTTTGAAACGATGCATTTGGAGTCTCCTTGTAGTTCGATCTTTTTAGTCGACCGGGTCGGCGTTTAGACGCCGATCTGTCATTCAAGTCGCACTGTAGGGGGCAACGCTGTCACGATGGATGAGATCAACAGGAGAAAACGAACTTTTTCGATTTAGGCCTTTTGAAATGAGGCGTTAGCGTCATTTACACAGGTTTTCGAATTAAACAAAAAACGCCTCTTAATCCATATTTAACATGGCATACGGCAATAAAGTTCGGATTCACATTAGCCCACAGCGCTCGAGCACGGGAGCGCTCACACCGGGCCCCACGCGGCACACGGCACCAAACGTGGCGCTTCTAGCTTTTAAGCCCAGGAAACAATCCGTTAAGCCCCGACGCCAAAATCTCAACGGCGAGCGCAGCGGTGATGAGTCCACCCACACGCGTGGCCACGTTCATCCCAGTGATACCAATGCGATTGGCGATTCGTTGCGCCGCGCGAAGGGTGATCCATGTCAGCACCGCGACCACGAAGATGACGCAAAGCATCGCACCGATATGTCCGACCTGCCCGAGCTTTGACACGCCGGGATGCGATTGCCCGAACACAATCACCATGGAGATCGCGCCGGGCCCGGCCAATAGCGGGGTGGCGATGGGCACCACCGCCACGGCGTGTTTGCTCATGGCCTCAACCTCTTCCTCGGGCGTTTGCCGCTGACGCCCGGGCGCGGCGTTGAAACTATCCATCGCCGAGAGCAGCAATAACAACGCACCCGCGACCTTAAACGCGGAAAGCGATATCCCGAAAAAATCGAGCAGCGGACCGCCTGCAACCAAGCTGATTCCCAGCACGCAGAACACGGCAATCGCGGCGATTCGCGCAATGCGCTTTCGGTCCTGTGCTGATGCAGTCGGCGTGAGCGCAATGAACATGGGCACCGCGATGAGCGGATCGACGATCGCGATCAGGCCAAGAAAGGATTTAAGGTAAGCAGCAAATTCCATTGCAGTATTTTGGCATCGAACGGAAACGGTGGCTTGCTCGTTTTTCTAAAGAGCGCTTGCGGCCTTACGCTCTTACGCTCCCACACTTCCAACGCCGAACATCTGCGCCTTGAGCCGCGTAATTTGGTCGCGAAGCTCGGCGGCTTTCTCAAACTCAAGATTTCGCGCCGCATCGAGCATGGCTTTTTCAAGCGATTTGAGCGTCTTTTCCTGAGTCTTTCCGCTCATCGCGGCAAATTCGTCCTTCGACTTGCTATCCAGGGCCTTGCGCTTTTCTTCATCGGGATCGTACACGCCATCGATGATGTCTTTGATCGCTTTGTGCACGCCAATCGGCGTGATGCCGTTGGCGAGGTTGAACGCAACCTGCTTGGTGCGCCGCCGCTCGGTTTCACCGATGGCTTTGGTCATCGAATCGGTCATCCGATCGGCGTACAAAATCGCCGTGCCGTTTAGATGCCGCGCGGCGCGTCCGATGGTTTGAATGAGCGAGCGCTCGGAGCGCAGAAAACCTTCTTTGTCAGCATCCAAAATCGCAACCAGCGACACCTCGGGGATGTCCAACCCTTCGCGCAGCAAATTGATGCCGACCAACACATCAAACTCACCCAAGCGCAAATCGCGAATGATTTCCACGCGCTCAACAGTGTCGATATCGCTATGCAAATAGCGCGCCTTGAGTCCGTTTTCGTTCACGTAATCGGTCAAGTCCTCGGCCATTCGTTTGGTGAGCGTGGTGACCAACACGCGCTCGTCTTTGGCTTGACGAATGCGCGCCTCGGCTAGTAAATCGTCAACCTGTGTACCCGCAGGCCGAACGATGATGATTGGATCGACCAAGCCCGTAGGCCGCACCAGCTGCTCAGCCACTTGGTCGGCATGCTCTTGCTCGTATTTCGCGGGCGTCGCCGACACGAAAATCGTTTGTGGCATGAGCTTTTCGAACTCTTCGAATTTGAGTGGCCGGTTGTCGAGCGCGCTCGGCAAACGAAACCCGTAGTTCACCAAGTTTTCTTTACGCGAACGATCGCCGTGATACATGCCGCCGACCTGGCTCACGGTCACGTGCGATTCATCGATAAACATCAGCGAATCACGCGGCAAGTAATCAATCAGCGTGGGCGGCGGCTCGCCCGCCTGCCGGCCACTCATGTGCCGCGAATAGTTTTCAATGCCTTTGCAAAAACCAATCTCCGTCATCATTTCCAAATCGAAACGAGTGCGCTGCTCGATGCGCTGCGCTTCCAAAAGCTTCATTTCTGCAACGAAGAAATCTTTGCGCTCGTGCAGCTCTGCTTTGATGAGCTCAGTCGCGCGAAGCACGTTGGAGCGCGGCGATGCGTAATGCGATCCGGGAAATACCGTAAAGCGATTGATCTTTTGTTTGATGTGGCCTGTGAGCGGATCAAAGAGCTGCATCATTTCGATTTCGTCATCGAAAAAGGTGACGCGAACCGCCGTTTCCGCATGCTCAGCCGGAAAAATATCGAGCACCTCGCCACGCAAGCGGAAGCGACCGCGCGTGAAATCCATGTCGTTACGGTCGTATTGCATTTCGGTCAAGCGGCGAATCGCTGCGCGTTGATCGATCTTGTCACCCTCACGCAGATGCAAAATCATCGAGTGATAATCGACTGGATCGCCGATACCGTAGATGCACGAAACAGACGCCACCACAATGCAATCGCGCCGCTCCATCAAGCTCTTGGTTGCGGAGAGCCGCATCTGCTCGATGTGCTCATTGACCGCGCTGTCTTTTTCAATAAACAAATCGCGCGACGGCACGTAGGCTTCGGGCTGGTAGTAGTCGTAGTAGGAAACGAAATACTCCACCGCGTTTTCGGGAAAGAATTCGCGAAATTCAGAATACAACTGCGCTGCCAGCGTTTTATTGGGTGCCATCACAATCGCCGGCCGCCCCGTTTGTGCAATCACGTTGGCCATAGTGAAGGTCTTGCCTGAACCCGTTACACCCAACAGCGTTTGGAATTGCAATCCCGAATCGATACCGTCAACCAAGGTCGCAATCGCCGTCGGCTGGTCACCCGCAGGCGAGAACGGTTGCTCAAGAATGTAGGGGGAGTTGGGATAGGTGACGCGCATCCTTTGATTATCCCGCGTCGGGCTAAATACTGCAAATACGTACAGCCTTCGCCTTAGATAGGCTTAGCTCCTCGTAATTTGCACGATGCGTCCGGAAACGAGTGGGTGCTGGTCGCCTACCCTGTGAAGCGACCGGAGTCAGCTGCTGCAGCTCTTTTCTTTGACGCAGATTAGCGCGGATTTGACGCAGATGGCCGCAGATTTATGCGAAATTGCCCCTCTAGAAAGCTACGGCATGACGCTGACGGTTGCCTGCGGCACCGCCGTGGCGCGCTTAAAAAATCTGTGTCAATCTGCGTCAAATCCGCGCTAATCTGCGTCAAAAAAGAGACTTAACGCACCCATGTTTTGGAGCTTGAACTGTTTAAGCTGCGCTCAGTATTGTTCCCTTAGCCATATTGCCAATTTTGTAGTTTTCGTAGCCGCCGCAACGACGAATCGAACTACTCGTAGTGCGACCACATGCGAAGCACTTTTACGATTTTCTCTTTGTCGACGACCTCGTAGACGAGGCGATGTTGTATGTTGATGCGTCGCGAATACGCGCCCGCAAGATCGCCGACCAGTTTTTCATAGGGCGGCGGGTTTTGAAACGGATTTTGTTCAATCACGGCGAGCAAACTCTGCGCGCTTTCCTTCAAGCCGGATTGCGAGAGTTTCTTGGCGTCTTTCTGCGCTTGTTTCGTGTAAACGAGTTCCCAGGTCACTCAAACGCTCGCATCACCAGTCAAGTTTGCGCGAAAGCTTCTTCGTCGGCGTTGCCATGCCCTCTTTGATCGATTCACGCATGCCGGGGATCGAGAGCAAATAAAGCGTTTCCTGAATCGCGTTCCAATCGGACTCGGCGATTAGAACCGCGTTCGCGCGCTTGCCTGTGATCGAGATCGGCTCGTGCGATTCTGCCGCTTCGTCGATTAGGCGGTAGAGGTTGGCTCGGGCTTCGGAGGCGGTGAGGACGGTTTGCATTTTGTAAGCGTACGTTATTTCGTACGCAAAGTCAAACACATTGATTGATTGGCGCCACATCGGGAGATTTGGCGTGTCAACTATTTCTTGACGAGCGGATGTGAATTGTTTGGCGGATTCAACCTCCAACTGCTGTGTCGTTGTATCGTTTGTACTGCGCAAAAGCTTTGCGCGCGTACGAGATAGTAAGCGCGGTAGGTATCTCGTCAGCGGGCTCAATTGCGTACACGTTGTCCGAGCCCTTGACGAAGAAACTATCTAGGTAGGCGAACCGAAAGCTTTCCACAACAACCATATGACAAACGCCACGGCACCGATTACTGCCCAAACCGAACGATCGCGCTTCGGCTTTGCATCAGTCGAGGACACTGGAGGCACGTTTGCTATCTGCGCACGCCATGCGGCGTGCTGCCGATCAAGTTCGTCAATCAACTCGGGGGTCGGCATTTGCCATACGTTTGCGGTGTTCTCAGGAACATCTAGAAATGGAATAGGCACGTTGATTCTGTCGGGCAAATGGTACGTTTCCCCCTCATCTCCCATCACCACAGCATCGAGTTCGCGAGCTATTTCTACCATGCGCGACAACAGTTCTCCTCGCGGATTTTTTGTTTGAATTGATCCGTCTCGCGGCTGCCACCAAATGGCCGCGTCTTCTTCGTCCGCAATGCCTAGCACTCTCACTCCACCGTCGGCTTTGGTGCCAACTTGGTCGTACCATTCGAGATCGTCCCTCGACGCTACGGCATGTCGCCATTCCTGCTCAGTAATCACCGGCCCAGCCTCATCGAACCAGCGCGCCTTTCTCGTTATGCGGACGTCGTAACCCAATTCGCGACCTCTTTCTACTAAAAGTACGGTGTGAACCAACCGCTCAATGAATAACTCTTGAAATCATGGGCACTAAGGCGCGAACCCATTGCATGGCACCCCCATGCGCACAGTGCGCTCTCCTGCGAGCAATCGCAGACGATGTCGATTCTTGTGGCAAGAGTATCGTGACTTACGTTTGGGTAACAGGCATTTGCCTCTCCGTTGCACCGCCCTCACCACAACCCTCTCCCGCGCTGCGGGAGAGGGAGCCGCCTCTATCTCTTGCGGAGAAGTGCGTAAAGCAAAATCGCCCCAAACGTAGCCGTCCCAATCCCACCCATGGTGAATCCACCAAACTTGAGCGTGTAGTCGCCCGTGCCTAGCACCAGCGTGACGGCGGCGACGATTAAGTTGGTGTTGTCGCTGAAATCCACTTTGTTGTCGACCCAAATCTTGGCACCGGCGATGGCGATCAAGCCGAAGACGACGATGGAAATACCGCCCATAACGGCGAGCGGAATCGCTTGGATGAGTGCGCCGAACTTTGGCGAGAAGCCTAGGATGATGGCGATGATGCCGGCGACGACGAAGATGAGCGTTGAGTAAATTTTCGTGGCGGCCATGACGCCGATGTTTTCAGCATACGTCGTTTGGCCCGTGCCGCCGACGCTGCCGGACACCATCGTTGCGACGCCGTCGCCGATAAACGCATTACCCATTGATTGATCGAGGTTTCGTCCGGTCATTGCCGACACCGCTTTCACGTGACCTAGATTTTCTGCGATCAAAATGATGGCGACTGGCACGATCAAGAGCATCGCGTTGCCGTCAAACACGGGTGCCACGAATTTCGGCATGCCGAACCAAGCCGCGTTGGCAATGCCGGAGAAATCCATCGGTTTACCCATGCCCAAGCCGTTCGTCAGGATCAAATAAATAATCGAGGCAACGATGAGCCCCACCAGAATCAGCAATCGTTGCATGAGCCCTTTCGTGTACACCGCGACGAGACCGACGCTCACGAAGGTCACCGCTTGCATCCACGCGTCGAACGATGTTGGTGCCATGTTTTTGATCGGAATGCCCGCGAGGTTGAGCCCGATCACGGCGACGACTGCGCCCGTAACGACAGGTGGCATGAGTTTTTCAATCCAGCCGACGCCGATCGCTTTAACGATCAAACCGACCGCGACAATTGCTGCGCCGCAGGCGACGATGCCGCCGAGTGCGACGGCCAGATTCGGGTTCGGGCCTTTGCCCGCGTAAGCGGTTGCCGCAATCACCACACCGATAAAGGCGAAGCTCGAGCCGAGATAACTCGGAATTTTTCCGCCAACGAGGAAGAAGAAAATCAAAGTCCCGACACCGCTCATTAAGATCGCGATGTTCGGATCGAAGCCCATGAGAATTGGTGCGAGCACCGTGGCGCCAAACATGGCGATGACGTGCTGCAAACCCATGACGGCGGTCGCGCCGTAACTCAGTCGTTCGTCCGGCGCAACAACGCCGCCGCTCAAGTTTTCTTTCCAGTTCAATAGTGCCATTATGTGACCCCTTTTCTTCGTGTTGCGGCGTGTCGCCGAATAGAGACGTTGTATCGGGGAAACGGAAAAACGGCAAGCTACATGAATGGACAAAACCTTATACGGCTTTTTGCATCAATACCATATCAAATAAGGGCTACGTTTGATTCTATATAATTTATGAAAAGTATAAAAAACGATATTTAGCCCATATTTCAAATGGCTTTAGAATGCAAAGCCGTTGCCGCTTTTTGAAAAGTGTCGGCCTAACGCCACGCGAGGTCGCCGCGCTAACGAATAGACTTCAGTATTCGGGATTCACGGCGCGTCAGTGCACTGTTCGGCCGCAAAGACGGCTTGCATTTACCCCAACAAGCGCCACCTTAAAGCGTGCCACTCCGTCCCCGAAAACATCAATCGCCCCCGAACTGAAAACGAGCCTCATGAGTTTGAATACCCCGACTCCGGACACAACGAATCCCCCAACCACTAAAGCGCGCGAAAGCGCCGAGCGCGATCTCGCCGCAACGCCCGCATCCGACCGGATTCGTGCACGAATCAAAGCCTCTGGCAAGCGATTCCACGCCAACGACAACATCAGCGAATTCATTCGCGACGGCGAGGTCGCTGAAATCCAGGGCGAAGTGGAAGCCAAGCTACGCGACGTTTTGCGCAGCATGGTGATTGACACCGATGCCGATCACAACACGCACGACACGGCTAAGCGCGTGGCCAAAATGTACTTGCAGGAAATTTTTCGCGGCCGCTATGTGCCACAGCCGCCCGTGACCGAGTTTCCAAACGTTGAGCACCTGAACGAGCTCATGATTGTCGGGCCGATCACGATTCGCTCGGCCTGCTCCCATCATCTGTGTCCGATCATGGGGCGAGTGTGGATTGGCGTGATGCCCAACCAACATTCCAATCTAATCGGTTTGTCGAAGTATGCGCGGCTTGCCGAATGGGTGATGAGCCGTCCGCAAATTCAAGAAGAAGCGGTCACGATGCTGGCCAATTTGTTGCAAGACAAAATTCAGCCTGATGGACTTGCGCTAGTAATGGAGGCTGATCACTTTTGTATGCACTGGCGCGGCGTGAAAGACGTTGACGCGAAAATGATCAATAGCGTGATGCGCGGCTCGTTTCTGAAAGACCCGAACTTACGACGCGAATTTCTCTCGCTCGTTGATGGTCGTAAGTCTTAACTCGTAACCCAGAAAAAAAGAAAACCAAACCATGCTTATCCGTCTTGTCTACACCAGTCGCACACTCGACATCTTGACGCCTGCGGCGCTTGAATCCATTCTGGCGAGTTCGCGAAAAAATAATCCACTCAACGGCATCACGGGCGTGCTGTGCACCAATGGCAGTGTGTTTTTACAGATGCTCGAGGGCGGCCGCAAAGAGGTCAACGAGACCTACAACCGCATCGCCAAAGACCCGCGCCACCAAGACGTTCAGCTACTGCACTTCTCCGAAGTCACCGAGCGAAAGTTTGCTGGCTGGTCGATGGGAAAAGTGAGTTTTGACCGAATCAACATGGCGATTCTGTTGAAGCATTCGGCTCGGCCCGTGCTCGATCCCTACTCAGTATCGGGGGCGGTGTCGGTCGCGCTTCTTGAGGATTTAATGGCCACCGCCAACGTGGGCAGTTAACTGGAGGGCGGCGCGACGCGCCGCCGTCCGAGTGAGCTGTACTAGCTCTTCTTCCCGGCGCCTTTCATCGACTCAAGCTTGGCCACATCCACCTTGGCCAAGAGCGCTTTGACCTCTTTCATTTCGACGCCCTGAGCGTCGACTTCCACCAGGAAACGGTTGCCCACCACGAGCGTAGCTTCACCTTGTTTGCTGCCTTTGTCCCACTTTTCGTGGAGCTTGCGGCCATCAACGGTTGAGGTTTTTTCGTAACCGCTCGATGTTTCTTTGTCGATGTCGATATTCATCCAGACATTGGCGAGCGCGAACGGGCCGGCTAATGAGCCCGGATCGGTCACTTCAAAGCGAATGCGCTGTTTGCCATCGGCCGACTGAAACGATTGCTGGGCTTGCGAAATGGCGATACCAAAAGCGTTGTTTTTCTCGCCGCTGGATTCACCCTTTTCGAAGCCCGCGAGCGCCTGCGGCAACACTTCCTTGAGCGTACGAAAATCGATGGGCTCGAAGCTTCCAGAGCCGACTGCGCCGCCCGCAGCACCCGCCATCCCGCCCATCGCCTTCATCACGTCGCCCAGTGCTGCGCCCAATTCGGCACCACCCTTTTGTGCAGCGGATTCGGCTTTTTTACCGGCGACTTCCATCGCTTTGGCAGCAGCTTCTAGGTCTTTAAGCGCTTTTTCACGCGCCAGTTGCTCGGGGCTCGGGCCGCAAGCCGACAGCAGCGTCGCGGTCAACAGGATCGATAAGGTAGCGATAGATTTCATGGTGGATTCCCTCAAAAACACAAAGATACGGTGAAAGACGCAATTGACGATCAGTCAACGCCACCGATTAGCCATTGAGTCGGTTCGGTGCGAAGAACGGTTCACTGCCGGCAGTCGCTAGAGCGACTTTCGCGGCCGCATCACGCAGTACCACCCACCGTCAAGCCATCAATGCGAAGCGTTGGTTGTCCGATGCCAACGGGCACACTTTGTCCTTCTTTACCGCACACGCCGATACCATCATCGAGCGCCATGTCGTTTCCGATCAACGAAATTTGGCTCATCGCCTCGGGGCCGTTGCCGATCAGCGTTGCACCTTTGATCGGATACATGAGTTTTCCGTTCTCGATTTTCCAGGCTTCGTCCATCGTGAAGACAAATTTGCCACTGGTGATATCAACCTGCCCGCCGCCGAAATTGACGGCGAAAATGCCGTCTTTGACGCTCGCAATGATCGATTTGGGATCTTCGCTACCACCGAGCATGTAAGTGTTGGTCATTCGTGGCATGGGCAGGTGTGCGTAGCTCTCACGGCGACCATTTCCAGTCGGTGCAACACCCATCAAGCGGGCGTTCATGGTGTCTTGCATGTAGCCCTTCAAAATACCGTCTTCGATCAGCACCGTGGCTTCAGTCGGTGTGCCTTCATCGTCAACCGTTAGCGAACCGCGGCGATCTTTCATGGTGCCATCGTCGAGTACGGTGACGCCTTTGGACGCGACGCGTTCACCGATCCGTCCCGTGAAATTACTTGAACCCTTGCGGTTGAAATCGCCCTCTAAGCCGTGCCCGACCGCTTCGTGCAGCAGCACACCCGGCCAGCCGGGTCCGAGCACGACAGGCATGACGCCCGCTGGGGCTGGGCGCGCATCCAGATTCACGATGGCCATATCGACTGCCTCATGGGCGCGCTTGGTCAAAAACGCAGTGTCAAAACGCTCGAATCCATAGCGGCCACCACCGCCGGAGCGCCCCTGCTCGCGCTTACCGCCCGATTCCACGATCACACTCACGCCAATGCGACACAGAGGACGCACATCAGCGGCTACAACGCCATCGGTTCGCAGCACCATCACAACCACATGCTCGCACGCCAAATTCACCATCACCTGCGTCACTCGCGGATCGCGGGCTCGGGCGATCGCTTCGGCTTCCTTGAGCATCGAAATTTTGGCGTCGTCGCTGATGGCGTTGAGCGGGTTGTCGGCGCTGTAGAGCATGGGCGATGGCCGCATCGGTTTGAGCGCGACCGTGGCCGATTGACCCGAGGCACCGATCGAAGCGACGGTGCTTGCAGCCGCATTGATCGAGGCCAAGCTCAAGTCGCCCGAATACGCAAACGCAGTTTGCTCGCCCGTGATCGCCCGCACGCCGACGCCCTGATCAATGGAAAAACTGCCGCTTTTTACGATGCCCTCTTCCAGCGACCAGCTCTCGCTGGTGTTGTGCTCAAAATACACATCGGCGAATTCAACGCCGCGACCGGCAATCCCACCAAGCGTGGATTGCAATTGATCGATGGACAAACCGGTGGGCGCCAACAGGAGCGATTGAGCGGTAATGAGTGGCGACGAGCTGGTGTGCATTGAATGAATTGTTCTAAGGCAAAAGAAATCGGGAAAGCGTCAAAACTCGGTCAACGAGACAAGACCGAAGCGCGTAGTATCGCAAAGCTAAGCCGAGCGCCGCGAAAAGTGACGAGCAGTGTCGCCGAGATTGTTTTTCTACCGGCGCTCTGCGAATCTTGACATTACACCGTGCGGGTGCGAACTCAGCGCTCGCTTTGCTGTCACAATCCGTGCAGCCAATTGTTTCAACGCTTGAACAGGAGCTTACGCCATGATTCCCAGCTCAGTCCCGAATTCCACCGGCCAAACCCCCGTCGCCCCTGCGGGCGCGGCGCGTCGCTCGACGGCCTCTGCGGCGCTCTGTGCCGCACTTGCGGCGCTCGCCCTGTCAGGGTGCGCCACCATGACGGCCAGTGCGCCACCACTGACCGTCGATCAACTGGTCGAGCGCGCGAAAAAGGGGGAAAGCACGGAATCGCTTTTGGCGAGTCTGCGCGGTTCGCGCGAGCGCTTCACGATTGCCGGTTCGGAATTCGCCAAGCTCAAGGAGCGCGGGCTTCCCGAGCCAGTACTCGATGAACTTCAACGTCGCGAGCTACAAGCCGCCAAAGACGAAGAATGGCTACGAAATGGCAGCCTCGCGTTTCCGTGGTGGCGCTTCCCCGCGCCCTACTACACGCGGTACGTGGTGATGCCGCCACGTCCGATTATCCCACCAAAGACTAATTAGCTCTTTTGACCCATGCCTTATAAATTAAGGCAATAAAGCCAATTAACGCGTTTTTCTATAAATAAATAAAACGTTCTACAGCCCTTTTTTCATAAGGCTTAGCGGTAAAAAGCTAGTTTATCTGCAGATGGCGCGAGCCTTGATCGTCTGGCGGCGACGCGCGAAGTACACCGCAAATCCAAGCATCGCCATCAACGACGCCATCGCAGGTGCGCTCAGTGTGGGCACAACGCGCGCATTGAGCACCTCGTTGTTTTGAGCGTTGCCGGTACAAGCGAAGCTCGTGTTGTCGATCGACCAATTGCTAAATGTGGTGTTGGGCGTAGCCGGATTGCCAGCGCCCAAAGGATTGGCGGGATTGACGGGCCCCAAAGCGCTTCCCCACCAATTGCAGCCCAAATTGACGATGCCCTGCGCGGGCACGTTGCTGGCGGCCACTGCGTTATTGATGAATTGATTGCCCGCGCCTTGCACGGTTGCTGTGATGGCGTCGGCCAAATCTTCGTCATAGACCGAAACACCGGCGATACTCGACCCCGAAATGATGTTGCCACCGTTTAAATTGATGACGGAATTGGCAACATCGCCGATAAATGCCGCCGAAATCGCACCGCGCTGACCGCCGGTGATGGTGTTGCCAGTCAAATTGAGCGTGCCGGTTTGTGCGCTTACCCCAACGCGATTGTTGATGAGCGTGTTGTTGCTCACTGTGATGGCGGGCGTCGTCGCGGTGCCCGAGAGCAATATCCCGACGTCCGACGAACCCAAGGTGTTGCCAGTGATCGTAGTGGCACCGGGCTCGAACAACAAAATGGCAGTTGACCAGGCCTTGTCAAAACCCGGACCGCAATTGGTTGGGTTGCCGCACTGCGAATCGCTGATCGTATTGCCGGTGACTGTCGCCGTGGCACCGCGCGACACTTGAATCGCGTTTTGCGCGATGATCGGGGGCGGCGATTGTCCGATGATGGTGTTGCCCGTCATCTGCACATTGGTGCCCACGCCGTCGGCGGTGATGCCGTTCTTTTGAAACCCGACAATCGTGGAGTTTGCCACCACGCCAGTGGCAACCTGTGAGGTGGAGCTTGCGCCGTAGCGAATGCCCGTACCGTTTTGACATCCGGACAGCGGCAACACACCATCACGAACGTCAACGATACGGCCATTGGTAAATGTCAGATTCGCACCGCCGCCCACAAACACACCGAAGCCCAGTGACGCGCAGTTGGTTGATCCGGGGCCGAGCACTTGCAAGTTTTGCATGATCACCGTTGCGCCACCGCGCACCAGCACCACGGCGTTTCGATCCGTGGTCGTTGCGTTTCCCGACGGAATGATGCCCACGCGGTCAGTCAACGTGGCGGGAGCTTGGATGATCGAGCTCGTAGCACCCGCACCACTCAACGTAATCGATTTGGTGATGTCGAGCTCTTGGGTATACGTGCCCGCTGCTAAGTTCACGACGTCGCCCGACGCTGCGAGACCGTGTGCGTACATCACCGTCGCACAGGGCAGCGCTAAAGTACAGGTGCCAGCATCCGTTCCGGTGGGAGAGAGGTAATACGTCACGGCAAAACTCGATGCGGACAATGTGGCCACGCCAATGGCCCCTGTGGCCGCAAGCGCTTTGATGAATCGACGTGAACGCTGAATGGATCGCATAAAGACCTCAAATATGCCTGCTTCACGCGCGGTAAAGTGCGCGCCGACAGATTAGAAAAATGGAACGTTGAACGCAGGTTCGCGACTCTGATGCCTGCCGTTTGATTGTTGTACCAGAGAGTGCGCGCACTCTGGCTCGACCGACGAGTGGCGAGCGTTAAGCGGTGCCGTCACAGCGCAGAAACAGCGCAGAAATGAAAAAACCGGCCCAAGCCGGTCTTTTCAAGCTGTGTTTGACGCAATTACTTCTTCAAGTTGTCGCGAATTTCGCGAAGCAACAATACGTCTTCGGGCGTTGGGGCCGGTGGCGGCTCGGCAGCATTTCGCGCCTTGTTCATCGCTTTGATCATCAAAAAAATGATCCACGCCAAGATCAAGAAATTAATCACGATGGTGATGAAATTTCCGTACGCAAACACACCAATGCCCGCCTTTTTCAGGTCAGCCAATGCGGTGAGCTTGTTAGGGTTGTCGCCCAGAATCACGAAGAGGCTCGAAAAATCAAAACCTCCAAAGAGCTTTCCAACAAGCGGCATGATCAGATCGTTCACCGCTGAATCGACGATTTTGCCGAAAGCACCGCCAATGATGACGCCCACCGCCAAGTCAACGACATTTCCCTTCATCGCGAAGGCCTTAAATTCTTCCATCATAGACATAGTTTTATCCTCTCAATTTAGTCAAAAAAACTGCGGCTATACGGCCGCTTCCCCAGTTTCTCCGGTGCGAATGCGAACCACCTGTTCGACATTCGTTACGAAAATTTTTCCGTCGCCGATCTTGCCGGTGCGCGCGGCTTTGATGATGGCTTCAACGACTCGCTCAACGTCACCGTCGGCAACCACCAACTCCACTTTGGTCTTCGGCAAGAAATCAACCACGTATTCAGCGCCACGGTAGAGCTCGGTGTGTCCGCGCTGGCGGCCGAATCCTTTAACTTCGGTCACGGTGAGGCCAGTAATGCCGGCTTCGGCGAGTCCTTCGCGGACTTCGTCGAGCTTAAACGGCTTGATGATGGCTTCTACTTTTTTCATCGTTGATCCCTGTGCGTTAGTGTGTTTTATCAATGTTTAACTAAAGGTCAAGTTGGCGAATCGCTTAGCTAAACCGGTTCGCGCCAGCCATTGGTGATCGGATAGCGCCAGTCGCGACCATACGCTCTTGGCGTAACGCGAGGCCCCACGGGCGCTTGACGCCGTTTGTATTCATTGATTCGAAGCAAACGAACGACTTTATCGACCGCCTCTTTCGGCAAACCTTGCGCGATGATCTCCGCAGAACTCAGATTTTCCTGAACGTAAAGCGCCATGATTTTGTCAAGGATGGGATATTCCGGCAACGAATCTTGGTCAGTTTGATCGTGGCGCAATTCCGCCGATGGCGCCCGAGTAATCACCCGCTCGGGGATCACTCGCCCCATGCTGTTTCGGTAATTGGCCAGCGCGTAAACCAACTCTTTATCGCAATCGCGAAGCACGCCAAAGCCGCCCGCCATATCGCCGTAGAGCGTGGCATAGCCAGTCGTCATTTCGCTCTTGTTGCCCGTCGTTAAAACAAGGTGCCCGGTCTTGTTGGAAATGCCCATCAAAATCGTGCCGCGAATGCGCGACTGAAGGTTTTCTTCCGACGCATCAACCGGGTAGCCCTTCCATTGATCGGCAAGCGCATTTTCAAACACTTCGTACACCGGCTCGATGGGAATTTCGTCATAGCGAATGCCCTGCACACCGGCCATCCAGCGCGCGTCTTCGAGGCTGATACTCGCGTTAAATTTCGATGGCAACATCACGCAACGCACTCGGTCGCGCCCCAATGCATCCACAGCGATCGCTAGCACCAAGGCTGAATCGATACCGCCTGAGAGCCCCAACACAATGCCCGGGAACCGGTTCTTATTGATGTAGTCCTTGACCGCCAAAACGAGCGCGGCGTAAACATCAGCGGCTTCGCTTTGTGCCGCGTTGAAGCGCACCGGTTTCGGCGCAGCGCCAACGAATTCAACGGCCGCCGTTGCCTCAACAAAACCCGGTAAACGCTGGCACACGTCGCCCTTTGCGTCGGCAACGAACGATTGTCCGTCGTACACAATTTCGTCTTGGCCACCGACTAAGTTACAGAAAAGCACCGGCAAGCCAAGTTCGCTACCGCGCTCTTTCACCACCGCTTCACGATCGGCCAGATGCGACGTGTCAAACGGCGAACCATTAATCACCGCCAACACCTGCGCGCCCGCGGCTTTGGCTGCGGCACCTGCGCGTGGCAGCCACACGTCTTCGCAAATCAAGATCCCAACCTGCACTCCGGCCACGTCGATGACCACCGGCGAGCCGCCTTGCGCAAAATATCGCTTGTCATCAAACACCGAATAATTCGGGAGATCCATCTTTTTGTAGACGGCGATGATTGCTCCGCCGCGCAGCACGGCTGCGGCGTTGTATAGCAGCTCGCCGTCGCGCCACGGTAATCCCACAATGGCCGTGAGCTTGGGCGAAATCGCCAGCGCCAGCGCTTCAACCTCGGCCTTGCAGGCGGCGATAAACGAAGGCCGCAGCAGCAGGTCTTCGGGTTGATAGGAGCAGATCGAGAGCTCGGGCGTGAGTAACAAATCCGCGTTCACCGCCGCAGCGGACTGCGCCGCGTTGAGAATTTTTGCGGCGTTACCTTTAAGGTCGCCCACCATCAAATTAAGTTGTGCAATCACTGCTTTCATGATGCTGATTGTAGAGAGCTTGGCTCTCTCATTGCTCTCGCTGCAGTCGTTTCACTGGCTTGATCGTTTACGGCACAATTCAGACCGAATGAATATTGAAGTTGTTGAAACGATCAAAGACATCCCGGCCGCGCAGTGGGATGCACTGAGCAGCGGATTGCCCGGTGCCGTTTTCGTGTCACATGCTTACCTAAATGCGCTGCATGAGACCGGTTGCGCGATTGCAAAAACAGGCTGGCAACCGCAATTTCTATTGGCCCGAGACGATGAAGATCATTTAGTCGGTGCTTTACCGCTCTACCTCAAAGCGCACTCGTACGGCGAGTACGTGTTCGATTGGTCGTGGGCCAATGCGTTTGAGCAAGCGGGTGGCGACTACTACCCGAAACTGCTTTGCGCAGTTCCCTTTACGCCGTGCACTGGGCCGCGCGCACTGTCGCCGCAGGTCGAAGTTCGCATTGCGCTGATCGATGCGGCGCGAACGCTCGCCACAAACATGGGTGTATCGAGTTTGCATGCATTGTTTCCAGACGCGACCGAGACCGCGCTTTGGAGGGACGCGCGGCTTCTCATTCGTCAAGGCGTGCAGTTTCATTGGATCAACCAAGACTTCACGTCGTTTGACGCGATGCTCGCTGCGATGACGCACGACAAACGTAAACGCATTAAACAAGATCGCCGCTATGTTGCCGAAGCGGGCGTGATGTGGCGCACCCAGCGCGGCGACACCATTGACGACGATGATCTAGCGTTTTTCTATCACTGCTACGAACATACCTACGCTGCGCACGGATCAACACCGTATTTGTCGCTGGCTTTTTTTAAGACCATCGTTCGAAATTGCACCGACGCGATCGTACTTTTCATTGGTGAGCGAAACGGCCAACGGCTGTGCAGTTCAATGTGCATCGTGGATGGTGACTCGCTGTACGGACGCTATTGGGGCACGATGGAGCCCGTGAAATCACTGCACTTCGAGGCTTGCTACTACCAGCCGCTTGCGTGGTGCATCGAACATCGTATTGCACGATTCGAGGGCGGCGCACAGGGTGCCCACAAGCTTGCCCGCGGCTTGTTACCCACTGCCACCTACTCCGCACACTGGATAGCCAATCAGAGTTTCGCAAATGCCGTTGAGAATTTTTTGAAACGCGAAACGGCGGGGGTTGAGCACACGCTGGATGAACTCAGCGAGAGTTCGCCGTTTAAGGCGACGCTTTGAAAATTTTCTACACCGATCACTTCGTGTTGCCACTGCCCGAGGGGCATCGCTTCCCGATGCGAAAGTATTCGCTGCTTCGAGAGGCCGTGCAGACGCTCGTGCCGAATGCGCTCGTTGAAGCGCCGGCTGCAACGGACGATGAGCTTTGCCTTGCCCACGACGCAAGCTACATCGAACGAATGTCAGAAGGCACGCTGTCAGCGCAAGAAATTCGCCAAATCGGTTTTCCGTGGAGCCCGCAGATGGCCGAACGTGCGCGACGCTCAACAGGTGCGACGGTGGCCGCACTAAAAAGCGCCCTTGAGCAGGGTTGCAGCATCAATCTCGCGGGCGGCACGCACCACGCGTTCGCCGATCACGGCGAAGGATTTTGTTGCTACAACGATGCAGCCGTCGCGGCGCGCGTCGCCCAGCGCGATTGCAAGATTCAGCGGGTGTTGATTTGTGATTTGGACGTTCACCAAGGCAATGGAACTGCGAGCATCTTCGCGGGCGACGATTCGGTATTCACGTTTTCTATGCATGGCGAAAAAAACTATCCCGTGCACAAAGCGCGGAGCTCGTTAGATGTTGAGCTTGCCGATGGCTGCGATGACGACACCTACCAAGCGGCGCTCAGCGATCATCTGCCGCGCATCATCGAGCAATTTAAGCCGCAGGCGATGATCTACTTGGCGGGCGCAGATCCGTTCGAAGGCGATCGATTAGGGCGTTTAAAACTTAGCAAGGCGGGGCTCGCAGCGCGAGATCGCTTCGTTTTCGAGACCGCTAGAGACAACGCTCTACCCGTCGCAGTGACAATGGCGGGCGGCTATGCCAATGAGGTGGCCGACATCGTTGATATTCATTTCAACACCGTGCTTAACGCACTACAGACTTTCCAACCAGCAAACCTATGACCACAGACTCCTCCATCCTCGTCGAAGCTCACGCCACACTGCCCGGCGTGGTGAACCTCACGCTCAATCGGCCGCAAGCACTCAATTCGCTCAATCGCGACATGAGCAACGCGTTCACGCCCGCGATTCAAAAAGTGCTGAGCGAGCCCGGCGTGCGCGTAATGATTTTGCAGGGCGCTGGAGCGCATTTCATGGCCGGTGGCGACATCAAAGGCTTTGGCGAAACCTTAGGCGTTCCGGGTCCTGAGCGGCGCAAGCATTACTTCGACATGATCGGACAACTGCACGCCGGCGTGGAGCTATTACAACGCTCTGAAATCATCACGATCTGCAAAATTCGCGGTGCCTGCGCGGGCATCGGGATGAGCTTTGCCATCGGATGCGATTTAACGATTGCCAGCGACGACGCGTATTTCACGACGGCCTATAAAGTCATCGGCCTCACACCCGACGGTGGTCAATCATTTTTCCTGCCGCGTTTGGTAGGCGTGAAAAAAGCGATGGAGCTCACTTTGTTATCGGAGCGCATCAGCGCGGCCGAAGCGCTCTCGCTCGGACTCCTCAACCGCGTTGTGCCCGGCGCAGACTTGGACGCCACGACCGACAAGCTCGCCACTCAAATCATTCGCAGCTCACCAGAATCGATGCGCGGCATCAAACGCCTCATCAACACATCAATGCAAAGCAGTTTTTCCGAGCAGTTAGAGGCAGAGCGCGAGAGCTTTTCCAAGTGTGCCGGCACCGACAACTTCGCCGAAGGCATCCGTGCCTTCATTGAAAAACGTCATCCAAAGTTTGAATAGCCAGCTTTATGCCTGAAGGCCAATAGAAATATGGCTTTCAACTGAATCAACCAAAGCCCTAATTACTGGGTGTTTCGATGAGAAGGCGCGTTGCTTGATTAAGCGTGAACACTATCGCCTTAAAAATAGAAAGACGAAAAATATCAAATGAATCAACGTGTTGGGCACATTCGAGTTTCACTCTTATTTCGCTCAGCATAGGTTGGATGTGATATTGAAAGACCTGACCCAATACTGTTGGCTTAAACACCGTTCGCCCTGAGTAGGATATTTGCCCGTGGTTCAAAAGGCGTTTTTGAGAAACAGGGCGGTGATCGGTTTGGCTCCCTCTCCCTGGGGGAGAGGGTTGGGGTGAGGGACTTGGAATGATGTCGATCGGAG
>READ01000022.1 GCA_004293675.1 Betaproteobacteria bacterium | reverse complement strand
TCACCCCAACCCTCTCCCCCAGGGAGAGGGAGCCAAGCCGGTCACCGCCCTGTTTCTCAAAAACGCCTTTTGACCCACGGGCAAATATCCTACTCAGGGTGAACGGTGCTTAAGCGAACAGTATTGGAACCTGACTATATGATCAATCGCCCATTGAAATAAGGGCTTCAGACAAAAAAATTAGCTTATCAAAAAGCGTACTAAGTGACGTGTACGCCTTATTTCAAAGGGCGTTTAACGAAATAGTTGGCTACCGAAAACTATTCAAAGAACGATTTAAGCTTGTCGAAAAAACCTGCCTCTTTTGGGCTCTGCTTTGACGCGTTTTTGACGCGAATCTCTTCGAACTCTTTAAGCAGTTCTTTTTGTCGCGATGTGATGTTCACGGGTGTCTCGACTTGAACGTGGCAAAACAGATCGCCTGTGACGCTGCCGCGCACCGGGCGAATGCCTTTGTTTTTCAAACGAAAGACCTGACCCGACTGCGTCTCGGCGGGAATCTTTAGCATCGCCTTACCGTCGAGCGTGGGGATTTCGAGCTCGCCACCGATGGCCGCCGTGGAAAACGAAATCGGCATTTCGCAGTGCAAATCGGCCGCATCGCGCTGAAATACCGCGTGCGGCTTGAGCTGCACGACGACATACAAATCGCCAGGCGGGCCACCGTTGGTGCCCGCTTCGCCCTCGCCCGAAAGTCGCACTCGGTCGTCGGTGTCCACACCCGCTGGAATCTTGACTTCGAGCGTTTTCGATGTTTTTTTAACGCCCGCACCGTGACACGCTTTGCACGGATGCTTGATGATTTTGCCGCTACCACTGCACTGCGGGCAGGTCTGCTGCAAGCTGAAAAAGCCTTGCGACACGCGAACCACGCCAGCGCCCTTGCAGGTCGGGCAGGTCTCAGGATCGTGGCCTTTTTCGGAGCCGGTGCCGTGGCAAACCTCGCATTGCTCGGTTGAGGGAATCCGCAGCTTGGTCGTCGTGCCCCGCGCGGCCTCTTCCAGCGTGATTTCTAAGTTGTAGCGCAGATCCGAGCCGCGAAACGGCGAGTCAGCGCGCTGACGTCCGCCACCGCCGCCCCGACCACCGCCGAAAATCTCGCCGAAGATGTCGCCAAACGCATCGCCAAAATTGCCGCCCGCAAAGCCACCCGCCGCGCCCGCCGCTTGCGGGTCAACGCCCGCGTGGCCGTATTGGTCGTACGCCGCTCGCTTCTTGGGGTCGGATAGGATTTCGTAGGCCGCGTTGGCTTCCTTGAAATTTTCCTCAGACGCCTTGTCGCCCGGATTGCGGTCCGGATGAAACTTCATGGCGAGCTTTCGGTACGCCTTTTTGATCTCGTCCTCAGAGGCCGTTTTCGCTACACCCAGAACCGTATAAAAATCTTTTTTTGCCATGACAAACCCCGAGCGCTCTCCACGCCCAAGGCCAAAAACCATTGAGTTAGCGGGGATATGGGGGCGTGAAAAGCGGTTTCAAGGTGAATTTCGGTGGGCGGATTGGACCGGGTCGCCGCTTTAGCTTTCGGCAACGGCTTCTTTTGACGCAGATTGGCGCCGATTTAACGCAGATGAACGCAGATTTTTTATGGCTGTCGTGCCAAACCTAAGAAATCTGTGGCAATCCAGATGAAATCAGCGCGAATCTGCGTCAAAAAAGAGCATCCATCAACCGGCACAAATTTCCGCTTTAAGCGCCAACGTTGCGAACACCTCTGGCAACGCCTCCCACTGCTTCAACATCTCTTGGCGCAGATGAGCGCAGATTTTTTATGTCTGTCGCGCCGAAGCTAAAAAATCTGCGGCCATCCGCGTTAAATCCGCGCCAATCTGCGTCAAAAACGAGCCCCCATCAACCCGCAGAGATTTCCCGTTCAAACGCCGACGCTGCGAAGCCATCCGGCAACGCCTCCCACCGCTCGCGCATTGCGGCAATGACCTCAGCGGGTACACCATGCACGTTGCCAAATTCACCCCGACACTCCACAAAACAGAACCGCTTCTGCGCAAGCGTCGCCGCCCCGACAACAGCGGCCATTTCCCACAGCCGAACGTGGGTGTTGGCAACGACGATGCGCTGGCCGCCGAGCATGGCGCTGAGCGCGTCGCGGGCGACCAGTGCGTGCGCGTCAGCCGCGCGGGCCGGATCGAATCGGTATTCACCTTTAACGTAGAAATGATCATCCGCTTCAAGGTGCGTGAAGCCGTGCTCCGCCGCTAAGCGCTTGGCAAAGGTGCTCTTTCCGCTGCCCGGCAAGCCGCGCAGGATGACGCAATCAAAGGTGTGGATCATTGTTCGATTCTAGGGTTGGGGGTGTTGGATATTTGTTCTGTCGGTACCTATTCCGAAGCATTCTTTTCGACGCAGATTTCGCAGATTCACACAGATTGTTTGGTTCGTTTGCCGGTGCCACAGAGGCTAAGCGCCTCTCTCAGCCCAAAGAAATCTGCGTCAATCCGCCTAAATCCGCGAAATCTGCGTCAAAAAAAGACGTGCACACTTAGGCAAGCGCAGCGCAATCCGCGCCACCTTTAACCCCATTTGCACGCGAGCGCCGTTTCAGTCACTATCCGCCACAATTTCTTCGGAGTGATTTATGAAAACCCGCTCACTGCTCGCTGCCCTCGCCCTCATTTCCACCACCGCTTTTGCTCAAAACATCATGCCCGCACAACCCGCTCAAATTAAAGACGTGCTCTCGCTCGACGCCACCGTCTCCACCGAAGTGATTCCCGATTTGGCCTATGTCACGCTGGCCGCTGAGGCGACCGGCACCGAAGCGGGCACGATCACTCGCGAAGTGCAGCAAATCATCAACGCCGCACTTGCCCAGGCCAAAGCGACCAAAGACATCGAAGCGCGCACGGGCGCATTTCAAACCAATCAACGCTGGAACAGCAAGGGCACTCGAGACGGCTGGACGGTGCGCGCTGAGCTCATCGTTAAGAGCAAAGATTTCGCCACGCTCGGCACGCTCGCTGGCAAATTGGCGCAGCAAAAATTGATGATCGTTGGCACTGGTTTCGAGCTTTCCCGCGAACTGCGCGAGCGCGAAGAAGCGGCATTGATCGAGCGCGGCATCGCGGCGTTTCGGGCGAAGGCCAGCACCGCGAGCAAAGCGTTTGGCTTCGGAAACTTCAGCTTACGTGAAGTGAATTTGGGCAGCATCGCGGGCAACAATCCCATGCCGATGCCAAAGGCCATGATGATGCGCGCTCAAGTTGCTGATGCCGCGCCCGAGAGCATGGCGATCGAAGGCGGCAAAACCACGTTAACACTGACCGTCGGCGGATCAATCGTCATGATGAAGTAGCTCTTTTGCTATATGCCCTATGAATGTTGGGCAAAAGTAAATTTGTAGCTGTTTTTGAAAACCTAATTTATTTGAATTTATCCCATATTTTGTAAGGCGTTGGTGAACAAAGCTGATTGAATACAGGCTGCGTAAGCACTCAAACGCTGCAATTCGAAACGCTGGGTTTCAAAGCGCCGCGCATTGGTTCGCAGCAAACGGAGTGCTCGGGCAAAATCAAGGCGTGAGCTCACCATCCAACACCCCCCTCTCCGCTAATCGCCCGATTCACATTGAAGACCGCAGCCAGCAGACGGTGCACCACACCACCTGCTACATGTGCGCGTGCCGGTGCGGCATCAATGTCACCACCGAACAGATCGAGGGAAAGACGAGCGTTCGCTTCATTCAAGGCAATCCCAATCACATCGTGAACCAAGGCGTGTTGTGCGCCAAGGGCAGTGCTGGGATCATGAAGCAAAACTCGCCCGCAAAATTGCAGCAGCCGATGATTCGGCGGCCGGGCAGCGAACGGGGCGAGGGTGTGTTTGATCCGATTTCATGGGACGACGCGCTGGATCTCGTCACCCAGCGCTTGGAGCACATCCGCGCCACCGACCCCAAGCGGCTGGCCTTCTACACCGGACGCGATCAAATGCAAGCCCTCACGGGGCTGTGGGCGCAGCAATTTGGCACACCCAATTGGGCAGCGCACGGCGGTTTTTGCTCGGTCAACATGGCCGCGGCTGGCTTGTATTCCATCGGTTATTCGTTTTGGGAATTCGGCGCGCCGGATTGGGACCGCGCAAAATATTTCATGCTCTGGGGCGTGGCCGAAGATCACAGCAGCAACCCCATCAAAATCGGGCTCGACAAACTCAAATCGCGCGGCGCGAAATTCGTGTCGGTCAATCCGGTTCGCACAGGCTACAGCGCCATTGCCGACGAATGGATCCCGATTCGCCCTGGCACCGACGGATTGTTTGCGCTGGCCATCGTGCATGAGCTCTTAAAGGCCGACGCGATTGATCATACTTATCTGGCGAAATACACCAATGCGCCGTGGTTGGTCATCGATGCGCCCGGCACCTCGCAAGACGGTTTGTTTCTGCGCGATGACAAGGGCTTGCCTTTGGTGTTCGATCAAAACACGAATTCGTTTGCGACGATGAAGAAGGGCGTGGCGCCCGCGCTGGATTGGTCGGGCGCACATCCCCCTCCCCCCGGGGGGGAGGGGCTAGGGGAGAGGGACTCTGCTCCTATCAATGCTTCGAGTGACCGCACACCCTCTCCCCAACCCTCCCCCCCGGGGGGAGGGAGTCAGCGCGTCCGAACCGTTTTGCACCTCATCCGCAACCGCTACCTCAGCGACGATTACGCCCCCGAAGCGGTGGCCGCCCAATGTGGCGTACCCACTGAGCAAATCATTCGAATCGCCGCTGAAGTTGCGCACGTTGCTTTCAAGGAAACGATCACCTTGCCAGTGAAGTGGACCGACATTTACGGCAATCAGCACGATGAAGTCGTTGGCCGACCCGTCGCGTTTTACGCCATGCGCGGCATCAGTGCGCACGCCAATGGATTCCAAACCTGCCGTTCGCTGCACCTGATTCAAATGTTGATCGGCGCGCTCGATGGCCCAGGAAACTTTCGCAGCAAAGCACCGTTTCCGCGGCCAATTCCGCCAGCGCAGTTACCAGAAAACGATGCCGGTTTAATCAACGCGCCCAACACTGCGCTGTCGAAAACGCCGCTCGGCTTTCCGACGCGCCCCGAGGAGCTCGCGCTCGACGCCAACGGCAACGCGCTACGGCTCGACAAAGCGTACTCGTGGGAAGCGCCCATCGCTGCCCACGGCATGATGCACGCAGTGATTAAAAACGCGGTTGAGGGCGATCCGTATTCGATTGACACGCTAATCCTGTTCATGGCCAACATGGCATGGAACAGCGCGATGAATACGAACGAAACACAGGATATGCTGCGCGCGAAATCCGCCAGCGGCGACTACAAAATTCCGTTCTTGATTGTGTCCGACGCGTTCGATTCGGAAATGGTGCGCTTTGCCGATTTGGTGTTGCCCGACACCACGTATTTAGAGCGCTACGACGCGATCAGTTTCCTTGACCGCCCGATCAGCGAACCCGACGCAGCGGCTGACGCCATTCGTCATCCGATTGTGCCACTCGACCGAGACGTTCGCCCGTGGCAAGACGTGTTGGTGGAGCTGGCTGGACGACTCAAATTCCCGGCCTTCGTCAAACCCGATGGCGAGAAAAAGTTCGCGGGCTACACCGATTTCATCGTGAATTACGAACGTGCGCCGGGCATAGGGTTTCTAGGCGGCTTCCGCGGCAAAGACGGCGAAAAATCGCTGCGCGGTGAGCCCAATCCGAATCAGTGGAAAGCCTACATCGGCGCTCAGAGTTTCTTTGCCCACCACTGGCCCGAAAATCAGCAATGGATGCGCTGCGTCAATCAGGATTACCTAAACGCAGCCGCTGAAGCCGCATTCATCCCCAAAACCGAAGGCATCATTGCGCAGCTCTATTCCGAGCCTTTGCAAAAGTTTCGGCTCGCCGGGCAAGGTTTGTATGCGGGGCCGAAACCGACGCGTGAAGTTGATAAAGCTCGATTGACCGAGTATTTTGATCCGTTGCCGAGTTGGTATGCCGTTGACGCGGCTCCCCTCCCCCCGGGGGGGAGGGGTTGGGGGAGAGGGACTAGCGCAACGGACACCGCAACGAATGGGCAACACCCTCTCCCTAACCCTCCCCCCCAGGGGGAGGGAACCCACTACCCGCTGCACGCCATCACCCAACGCCCCATGATGATGTATCACTCATGGGATTCGCAAAATGCCTGGCTGCGGCAGATCATTTCGCAAAACTATTTGTACGTTGCGACGAGCAAAGCTGCGGAGCTCGGGCTCAATGATCTCGATTGGGTCTGGGTTGAATCGGCGCACGGAAAAATTCGTTGTCAGATGAAAACGATGAGCGGCGTTGAAGCCAACACCGTGTGGACTTGGAACGCGATTGGAAAAATGGCCACCGCATGGGGGCTCGACAAAGAAGCCTCCGAAGCCACGACAGGCTTCCTGCTCAATCATTTGATCTCCGAGAGCACTCGTGCCAGTACCGGCGAGCGCATGTCCAACAGCGATCCAATCACCGGACAAGCGGCTTGGTACGACCTGCGAGTGCGGATTTACAAAGCCAACGAAACGGGTGTGTGGCCAAAAATTGAGTTTGGTAAGGCTCGCTAAGCGCGCGAGTAAATCTTGCTGATTTTTGACGCAGATTTCGCAGAGGAGTCAGTTGATTTACGCAGATTTTTTTACGTAACGACTGGCAGCCCACTGCGTGTAGACGAGCCGTGTAGCGCTGCTAAGCAAACGAGACTTGCTCTACAAAATCGGTGTTCATCCGTGAAATCTGTGGCAAAAACAGTGATGCCCTTACGGACACGCGGTAAGTCCTGCAGCACCCGCTGTAAGCCTTCTGCGTAAACTTCGACCAATCGCATGCTTGACGTTCTCTCGCGCCCCTTGCTCACACTCACCCCGCCTAGACTCGCGCTGATCGCTGCCGTAGCAGCGTTGATCGCGGCTTACTTTGCGCTTGATTTGCAACGCTTTTTAAGTTTGCAATCACTCAAAGCGGCGCAGCATTGGTTCGCCGCACTGTATGCCGAGCGCCCGATTTTGGTCACCACGTTGTTTGTTCTGACGTTTTCAATGCTCACAGCACTCACGCTGCCCGGCGCCGCAGTGATGATGTTGGCGGCGGGCGCGAGCTTCGGTTTGCTTTGGGGGAGCGTGCTTTCAACCTTTGCTTCGGCGCTGGGCGCAACGGTTGCGATGCTCGCCACACGATATTTGTTTCGCGATGCCGTCGCAAAAAAATTCGCTGCACAAATTCGACAAGTTGATGAGCGGATACACAACGATGGCCCCTACTTTTTGATGACGCTGCGATTGGCCCCGATCATTCCGTTTTTTGTGGTCAATTGGATCGTTGGGCTCACTGGCATGCGCACTTGGCCATTTTTTTGGAGTAGCTTTGTGGGCATGTTTGCTGGGACGGCGGCCTATGTCAATGCCGGCACTCAGCTCGCCACGGTCAACTCGTTTGCCGACATTTTTTCGCTACCGATCATTGCCTCTCTGGCGGCGCTGGCGTTGCTGCCATTGTTGCTCAGGTGGGTAGTGACGCGCGTTGAATCGCGCGGCGCTTCGCGGCGTTGATCGATGAGCACAACGGCCGTTCGCGACAAGACGCTGATCTTGTTCAACTACGATTGGGACGAAACCGAGTTTGCGCGATTGCGTCAAACATGGCCGCATGACTCGGCGGGGTTCGATTTGTTTTCGTTCCCGAGCAACGCTAATTTGGCGTGGTTTGATATCGAGCGATTTACGAATCGCTATGCCAAGCGTGCGAAAGCCAGCCAATGGCGTGCTGTGGTGTCGAATCACGAGCAGTTCGGCGCACTCGCGGCGGCGCTGCTCGCCGAAAAAATGGACTGGCCCGGTACGTCGGTGAACGCGGTGCTCGCGTGTCAACACAAAATCTACGCCAGAGAGGTGTTGCAGCGCGTCTGCCCGGAAGCCACGCCGCGCTTTGCGGTGTTGCCCACCGCCTACGGTGAATCGGTGCCGCATGATTTGAGTTTTCCGCTGTTTGTAAAACCCACGAAGGCAGCGTTTTCGGTGCTGGCGCGCACGGTGGCCAGTCGCGAGGAACTGCAAGCGCACACCCGCTTTAGTGCATGGGAATTGTGGGTGATTCGCCATTTGGTAGAGCCGTTTGAGCGGGTGATGCGCGCACGGCTTCCGGCCGCACCCACGGCGCACAGCTTGATGATGGAAGAGCCCATCAACACCGCGCAGTACAGTTTAGACGGCTACGCATTTAACGGTGACATTCACGCGCTGGGCTGCGTCGATTCGATCATGTATCCGGCTACGCAAGCTTTCATGCGCTTTGACTATCCGAGCCAGCTCGCGCAGCCCGTGCAACATCGTGCTCTCGATGTCGCACAGCGCTTTTTGCGTGAAGTCGGCTTCACGCATGGCATGTTCAATATGGAGTTTTTCTACGACGAAGCGACGGATCGGCTCACCGTGATCGAATTTAATCCGCGCTTAGCGTCGCAGTTTGCCGATTTGTATCGCCGTGTGGACGGCATTGATCTGCACGAATACGCCCTTGCCTTGGCGCACGGCATTGATCCGCAGACGCTTCCGAAATCGGCGCCCACGGCGGGGGCTGCATCGAGCTTTGTGTACCGATCGTTCGAGCCCGACGCCGTGGTTGCCATTCCATCAAAATCGATGCGGGATGCAATGCAAGCTGCGTTTCCCGATGCGTTGCTATTTGTCTTTGCGAAAGACAAAAAATCCATCGCCCGCGATTTCAAATGGCTCGGCAGTTACCGCTACGGAATCATGCATTTAGGCGGCGCGGACGCTGCTCATTTGCGGCGACGCTGCGAGCGAGCCGGTGCGCTGTTGGGTTGGCCAGCACCCTACGCCCAACAGCTGTGATCGGCGACCGGCAAGCAGGCTCCCTCCCCCAGGGGGGGGAGGGTTGGGGAGAGGGAGTGCGCAAAGCTTGCGATAGTGACCGAAGCGCCACTTCAAACACCCTCACCCCCACCCTCCCCCCCAGGGCCAGGGAGCTAGCTGCTTATCAAGCGGTAGACGTCGGCCTTGTTCCAATCAACAGGCTCGCAGCACTGGGTCACCGCGCCCCCTATGACATACTGACAACAATGCTTTTCGATTGCTTCGCGCCCCAATGAAACTCGGTCTCGCCATTGATTTAGATACTTGCGTGGGGTGTCACGCCTGTGCTGTTGCTTGTAAGGAATGGAACGGCAAATCATTGATGGGCGGCGCGCCTGATTACGACCCGTATGGCAGCGCGCCATCGGGCACTTGGTACAACCGCATTCGTCAATACGAGCTCGATGGCGACCCGAGCTTTACGCCGCAAGGTTGTGGCAGCACTCATCAGCCGCTCTCGAAAACGATCAATGTGCCGATGAGCTGCATGCACTGCGAAGAGGCGCATTGTGTGACCGTGTGCCCAACCGGCGCATCCTACAAGCGCGCTGAAGACGGCATCGTGTTGGTGGATCCCGACCGCTGCATGGGTTGCAATTACTGCTCGTGGGCCTGCCCGTACGGCGCTCGGGAGCTGGATGCCGATCAAGGGGTGATGAAGAAATGCACGCTCTGTGTCGATCGGATTTACGATCAACAATTGCCCGAGAGCGAGCGGCAACCGGCGTGCGTGTTGGCCTGCCCCACCCACGCTCGACACTTTGGTGATTACGACGATCCCGCATCGAAGGTCTCGCAACTCGCCGCCGCGCGCGGTCGGCAAGACATGCTGGGCGATTTGGGCTACAAGCCGGTCAATGCGTATCTTTCGCCGCGCAAACCCGCTCAAGTGGAAGCCGTTGCCTTGCGCCAAGGCCTAAGCGACAAAGCCAAAGCGTTTGTGAACCGGTTGATCTCGCTATGAAGCCTGCGTTTTCTGTCATCTTTTTTACCGTGATGTCGGGCGCAGGTCTCGGCTTGATGGTGTGGCTGTTGGTGGCAACGATGATGAGCGCTCACATTCGGATGCCCAATGTGACGTTTATCAACGGTGTGATCATTGCGGCTGCGTTCATCGTGGTGGGACTGTGTTCGTCCACGCTGCATTTGGCGAACCGAAAAAACGTCATCTATTCGCTCACACAATTTCGCACATCGTGGCTCTCGCGCGAAGGCGTCTTTGCGCTGGCTCTGTTTCCGATCGCGGGGTTGTATTTGTGGCTGCGTTCAGCCGCCGCGCCGACGGTGGTTGTTCATGGACTTGCGTTGGTGTTGATCGCGCTGGCCATCATCATTTTGTTTTGCACGGGCATGATTTACGGTTGCTTAAAGACGATCCCGCGCTGGAACAGTTGGCTCACGCCGACCAAGTATGTGCTGTTCGGTTTGATGAGCGGCGCACTGCTTTTTGTGGCGATCCTCTCAACGCGCTCTGCTGAAATCGGCCCCCTTGGCCGACCTTGGGTTGCCATTGTTCTGCTAGCGGCGGGCCTGCTTGTTTACCTGGGCTATCTCCTGAAACACCCGCGCAAGCAGCACACGATCAACGACGCGCTGGGGCTCAAACAAGGCCAGGTGCGCTTACTTGACGTCGGTCACACGCACGGCACGTTTTTGACCAATGAGTTTGGTTTTCAACTGGCGCGCGAGAAAGCCCGCCTGCTGCGCTGGCTCTCGATTGCGCTTGGTTTTGTGCTGCCGCTGGTGCTGCTATTTTTCTCGAACACACCGCCGTTTGCGCCAGTCGTGGCTTGCTTAATCGGCCTATTTGTTGAGCGTTGGCTGTTCTTTGCAGAGGCCGAGCACGTCGTGCGGCTCTATCACGGCCAGCAGCACGTTTAGTGCGGCGCATCGCTTCCTAGCGCGGCTTCGGTGCATCGATTTTTCCCGTTTCTCATGTGGTGGCCGCTGCTTAAACAGCGCGGCGTGCTGCGCGCCGATGTGCTCGCTGGGCTCACCGGCGCGGTCGTAGTGTTACCGCAAGGCGTGGCCTTTGCAACGCTGGCCGGCATGCCCCCCGAATACGGTTTGTATTCGGCGATAGTGCCGTGTGTGATTGCTGCGCTGTTGGGTTCGTCACGGGTGATGGTCACGGGTCCGGCCAACGCCATTTCGCTCACCATTTTGGCGATCATGGCACCGCTTGCCGCGCCCGGCTCGGATCGTTATGTAGCGCTAGTGCTCACGCTCACCTTTATGGTCGGTGTGTGGCAATTGCTCTTGGGGCTGGCGCGGGCGGGCAAACTCACGCAGCACATTTCACACACTGTCATTGTTGGATTCACCGCGGGGGCGGCGGTGCTCATCATCAATTCGCAGATTCGAAATTTCTTTGGCGTGGACATTTCGCGCGGCGCGAATGTGTGGCAAACGGCACGCGAATTTTTTGGCCTACTCGGCTCTATTAATCCCGGCACGGTGATCGTTGGCGTGTCCACGCTGGTGGCTGCGACGCTCTGGAAGCCGCTTAATCGTTGGGTTCCAGCCATGCTCATTGCAGTGATCGTTGGCGCGATGGTTGCGGCGATTGTCAAAGGTGCGCAGCCCGATTGGATGATTAAAACGGTCGACGCGCTGCCCGGCGCGCTGCCGCGTCTGTCAACGCCGGAGCTGTCATTGGACACGCTGAAGCTCTTGTTGATTCCGTCACTTGCGATGACGCTCTTAGCGCTCGCCGAGGCGGTGTCGATCGCACAAGCGATGGCAAAAAAACGGAATGAGCCGCTCGATGGCAATCAAGAATTCCTCGGTCAAGGCGCGGCCAATATGATCGGCTCGTTTTTTTCGGCCTATCCATCGAGCGGCTCGTTTAATCGTTCGGGCGTGAATTTGGCAGCGGGTGCCGTAACGCCGTTTTCGGCGATCTGCGCAGCCGTGTTCTTGGTGTTGATTTTGTTTTTCGTTGCGCCCTTGGCAACGTATTTGCCGCTCGCTGCGGTCGCCGCGATCCTGTTTTTGGTGGCGTGGGGACTCATTGATCGCCGAGAAATTCGTCATCTGCTTGATGACAAATTCGAACGCATCACGCTCATCGCCACATTCGTCGCAACCCTCACCATGCCGCTAGAGTGGGCTATTTTGCTGGGCGTGGCGGTGTCGTTAGTCGTGGTGCGCTTGAAGGGCCGCTAGCTGCGATGCGCCACCGCGCGTTTGACCGAAGCGCTTGCTTTGTCTAATCAGACTGAACTGATCGAAGCTTTGGCGACATGCCACCCAGCCAATCATCCGTTGGGTACAAGCGGTGCCGAGGGGGCCCCAACCCATCAACCCGTGTTGTGATTACAGCTATTTAGCCTAATGCCCTATGAAATATGGGCTTAACGATATTTTTATTGCATTTCATTAACTAGCTAAATCGACTTAAAACCCATATTTCATAAGGCTATCAATAATAAAGTTAGGATTATTGCGACCTCTGCTGCATCACACCGCTGAGCAACACGAAACTACAAGCTGTCCCGTAAAATTTGTGGTGAAACCCTTCCACTTTTTCGCATTTTCAAAATGAACAAAACGCTTCTCGCTCAAACCGCTCGCGCCATGGTGGCTCCGGGTAAAGGCCTCTTGGCAGCCGACGAATCTGCGGGCACCTGCGCCAAGCGATTTGCCGTGGCTAATATCCCCGACAGCGAGGAAATGCGCCGCACTTACCGCGAAATGTTGTTCACCACACCCGCGATGAAATCAACGATTTCGGGCGTGATCTTGCACGACGAAACGCTGCGTCAAAAGCACTCCAACGGCACGCCGTTTGCAGACTACTTGAACTCGATTGGCGTGATTCCCGGCATCAAGGTCGACGCCGGAACCCGCGATTTGGCACTGGCACCGGGCGAGCTCATCACCGATGGTTTGGACGGCCTGCAAAAGCGCATGAAGGAATACTTCGCTTTGGGCGCGCGCTTTGCGAAATGGCGCTCGGTCATCACCATCGGCGAGAGCATCCCAACGGCGCGCTGCATCTGGGCCAACGCCCACGCCATGGCGCGCTACGCGGCGATTTGCCAAGAAGCGGGCATCGTTCCCATCGTTGAACCCGAGGTGCTGCTCGACGGTGAGCATTCCATTGATCGCTGCTTTGACGTGACTGAAGCCACACTTCGCACGCTCTTTGCGCAGCTCGGCGACAACCAAGTCTGGCTGGAGGGCACGATCCTCAAAGCGAGCATGGTTATCAGCGGTAAAGACGCAAAAAATCGTGCGTCGCAGGCCGACGTGGGCGCACGCACGGTGGAGTGCTTGAAGCGTACCGTTCCGTCAGCGTTACCGGGCGTTGTCTTTTTGTCGGGCGGGCAGAGCGACGTGGATTCCGCGGCGCACTTGAACGAAATGAACAAGCTCTCCGGCAATCCGTGGCCGCTCACGTTTAGCTACAGCCGAGCGCTGCACTTTACGGCGCTAAAGGTGTGGAAAGGCAAAGCAGAAAACTACAAACCTGCGCAGGTCGCGTTTGCGCATCGCTGCAAAATGAATTCGCTCGCGGCCAAGGGTAAGTGGACCAGCGCCGCTGAAAACGCGTAGTCTTATCGACCGAGCATCGCGGCGCCAAGGCGCGGTGCGCTAGGTCGTCCGCGCACTCGCTGCTAGCGAGAGGTTGGCGTAAACCACACGCCCTTTTCCAGCGCGCTTGGCCTGGTACATCGCGCTGTCGGCGGAACGCATCAGCTCCACCGCATCGGCCGTGCCCGGTGGGCACATCGCAACGCCAATCGATGCACCAACACGGGCTGCGCCGCCCGTAAACCCGCATGGTGCTTCGAGCGCGCGCAAGATGCGGCCGCCCAGCGTATTGACTGCGTCGAGCGTCGCGTCGCGTTCAACGAGCACCACAAATTCGTCACCGCCGATTCGCGCCACCAAATCGGCTCCGCGCACTACCGCAAGCAGCCGTCGCGCGACTTCGCACAGCAGCTCGTCGCCCGCGCCGTGACCATGCAAGTCGTTGACCTGCTTGAACCCATCCAAATCGATAAACATCAGCGCCAACGGGATGTCAGCGCGCCGATAATGCACGATGCACTGGTTGAGCCGCTCCGTTAAACCGCGGCGGTTGTGGAGCCCGGTCAGCGTGTCGTGCGTGACGAATCGCCGAAGCTGCACGTCGGCGAGCGTTCGCGCGGTCACATCCTGCACCAGCGACATGATCGAGCTCACCCGACCGTTGGCATCCGTCAGTGCGCTGTTAAACCATTCGGTATAAATGGTTTTTCCATTAACGTGACTGAGTGCGACCTCAACGCGGTTTCTCACCTCAGCGCCCGACTGCAAACGTTGCAACGCGTCGACCAACGGCTCGCCCTGTTCCCCGCGGTCGCGCATCTCTTGCAGCAGCGAGCGACCCACAATTTGCTCGGGCGGTATGCCGATCAAATCAAACGCTTGGACGCCGCACTGCGACACATTCAACGCTGCGTCGAGCTCAATGGCCACCAACGGACTGTTGTTCATGTGCGACGCCAAGCGCTCCTGCGCGACCCGCAGCGATTCGAGCGCGGCTTTCATTTCATGCACCCGCATCGACACCTGCGCACCGCCAATGACGGTGCCCGATTCATCGCGCCACGGTGTGAGCGCGACGGTGTACCAAACGCCTGTAGTGTCAACGACCTGGCTCAGTCGCTCGTAGGTAACAGCCTCGCCCGCCAATACCCGCTCAAGGTAGGGGCGAAACTGCGCGATGTGGCTTTCCGCATACAACTCGTAGAGCGTTTTTCCAACCAATTCGCTGGGGGGTCGTTTGAACGAACGCGCAAACAAGTCATTGACGTAGAGCAGCCGTGCGTCGAGGTCAAACACCGAAATATTGGCCGCCATCGTCGAATCAAACAGCGTCGCGAGTTGCTCAACCTTTAACGCCGGGCGACCTTGAATCAATGCGATTTTCGAAGCTAAATCTGACATGCTGACAAGCTATCCAATGATCAATGAACGTGGGAATTCAAACGCTGCAAAACAGAGCTAGCGAACGCGAGCCCCCCGCGCCACGCACGAACAATAGCTCAAACGCTCGCAGTATCAAAATTTAGGAATTTACTGAACCATGGACGCTGCAAACTGATAGAACTGGCGGCGGCGCTCAGCACACCAAATGCTCCATCCCACGACAAGGAAACTCATGGCACACGTTCACTCCAGACAACGACAGGCATTCGCTGCGCTGTCAACTCAGCTTGACGGCGAATCGGGTCGGCACGGTCTCAAACAACTCGGACTCGACAAGGCAGAGCTTCTGAGCCATTTGAAAGACTTTCGCGGGCAAATCGTGTGGCCGTGGGAGCCCGATTACAACACCGATCGCGCGCTGTTTAATCCGCTCTTTGATGCCTATCCGGTGGTGATTTTGTATTGCACCGTGGCCTCCGACGCGGTGTTTGCGTTGACACTGGCCAAGCTCGTTGAGGAGCGAACCAAGCTCGCTTTCACCGTTCGCTCGGGCGGTCATTGCACGGCGGGATTTTCGGCAGGTGCGGGCGTGTTGATCGATATGAGCCAGATCAACGATGTGTACGTGGACGCCGCGGGAATGACGGCGACCGTGGGTTGTGGCGTGAATTTCGGCAAGTTCCGCGCGGCGCTGCTGCCGTACAAATTGCACGTGCCGGGCGGGGAATGCGACGACGTGTGCATCGGCGGCTACATGCAAGGCGGCGGCTACGGTTTCACATCCGTCACCTACGGCATGAATTGCGACAACGTGATTTCGATGACGGTGCTGTTGGCCGACGGCACAATCGTCACCGCGTCCGAGACGGTCAACCGAGACCTGTGGTGGGGCATGCGCGGCGGCACGGGCGGCACGCTGGGGATTTTGCTCAACGTCACCTATAAGCTCGTCACACTGGGCGATGTCTTTGGTTGGGCCATCATTTGGCCGATTGCAACCGCTGCCAACCAAGCCGACGCGGTCACCGCACTCAATCTGTTGCAAGACAACTACATGGCCACTGCGCCATCGAAGCAGCTCAACATTCAAGTCTCGCTTTGCTACCAACCCGGCGTCGTTGCAGGCTTGCCGTTGCCGCCGGCGCCGATGCAGCCTTACTTGATGGTGCGCGGTGTGTGGGTGGGCAACGCCACAGACGGTCAAGCAGCGATTCAGGCGCTGTGCAATTCGCCCGGCGCGACCACGCAGTGGACCAAAACCGCAAGCTTTGATGTGTTGAACACTGAGCTTTTGAATTTGCCGTATGGCATGCCCTGTTTTGCGGCTGATGCGGTGATGCCGCGCGAAGACAAAGCCTCTCGAATCGTTGCCCGAAAGTTAACAAGCGCCGAATGGCAATCCTTACTGGCGTACTTTGTGAGCACGCCAAACCCGTATTCGTATTTCTACATGGAGTTTTACGGCGGCGCGATTAACGAATATCCAGTCGCCGACAGCGCGTGGATTCACCGCGACGCGCTCTACAACGCCGTGCTCGATGTGTTTTGGTGGGAGGAAGCTGATCGCGCTGCATCACAAGCGTTTCTCGACGGCTGGATTGCGCTGATGGAGCCGCTCTACAACGGCCACGCTTATCAAAATTACCCACGCTTGGGCGACCCGAATTGGGCCGACAAATATTGGGGCGATGCGCAGGGAAAATTGGCGGCGGTGAAGGGCGTTTACGATCCGAAAACGCTCTTTACCTTTGCGCAGTGCATTGTGCAAAGAAATTAGCCAGCGCATTCCCAACTTTATGCTTGAATGCCCTACGAAATGGGGCCTTCAAGCAATTTTCTAACTGTTTTGAATAGCAACATAAACAAAGCGGAAGCCTTATTTCATAGGGTAATGAACAATAAAGCTGGGCGGTGATGTTGCTACATCACCGCAGCATCGCTAAATCAACCCGAGCGAGCGTTCAAGCCGCACAAATACTTCAGCGCGGGAAAACGGTTTTTTCATGAATTCGTTAGCGCCGATCCGTTCGGCGTAAAACTGCTCGGTCGCGCTCTCGTTGCCGCTCATCAAGATGATGGGCACGCCGTTCATTTTGGGCATGCGTCGGATGCGCCGCAGCGCTTCAAAGCCATTCATTCCGGGCAACACAATGTCTAGAAAAATCACGTCGGGCTTCTCGATGCCCATAATCTCGAGGGCGGTTTCCGCGTCGTAGGCTTCGAGGGTGACGCAATTGTTCTCACGCATCATGCGTTTGAGAACCGTCACCACCGTTTTGGAATCATCGATGATGAGCACGCGCGTGCCCGCTGGCACCGGTTTCCTGGCTTTGATCCGACGGTCTGCGCCCTCGGCACCCGCGTCTGACGCCGCGCCCGCACTGTCGCGCTTCTTAGCGGCCACGGCGTCAACCAACTCACTCGGAGTCCGGCTAAAACGCTTAAATAGATCAAATAGCCCCATGTTGAAAACCTGTCGCGCACATTCAAGAATCGTCGCGTAGACGCACCCACTACAACACCACCGCGAGCCCCACACAGCGGATGATAGCGCTTGATCGGCGGGTTTTCTACACAACGTCTCGCGCCCATGGGCCGTCGTTGGTCGCAGCCACATGCTACTGATCACATCCCCGCTGCCAGCGGCGCGGCAACAGGGCAAAATCGCCCCATTGTTCAACGCACCGCTATTGACTATGAAATTGTTTACCAAAGGCCGCGTTATCACCGTCATTTCGCTCGTCTTGCTCGGCGGATTGCTCTACGGCGGCTATCTGTTGCAGCACAAGATTGCGGGCGGAGCGGATGAAAAGCCGCGCTACAAAACGGCCGACGTTGATCGCGGCTCGATCGTGCAATTCGTCACCGCCACTGGCACGTTAAATCCTGTGGGGTTGGTCAACGTTGGCACGCAAGTCTCGGGCACGGTGAGCGAAATCAACGCTGATTTCAACGACCGAGTAAAAAAAGGCCAAGTGCTTTTGAAGATCGATCCGACGATTTTGCAAGCCACGATCAAGCAAACGACCGCTTCACAAGGCGCAGCGCGTGCGCAGCTCACCTTGGCCGAGAGCACCCACGCCAGAAACTCAAAGCTCGTCACGCAAGGTTTTCTCTCAGCCGCCACGCTTGAACAATCACGCCAAGCGCTCGACGCCGCGAAGTCGCAATTGCAAGTCAACGACGCGCAAATCGAGCGAGCGCAGGCCGATTTAGCCAACAGCATTATTCGCTCACCGATTGACGGCGTCATCATCAAACGAAGCGCTGACCTTGGCCAAACGGTGGCGGCAAGTTTTCAAACGCCCAATTTGTTCACTATTGCTCGCGACCTGAAAAAAATGCAGATCGACACCAACGTGTCGGAAGCCGATGTCGGTTTGCTCAAAGACGGACAAGCGGTGCGCTTCGTGGTTGACGCATTTCCTGAGCGCGATTTCGAAGGCAAGGTGCGGCAGTTTCGACTATCGCCCAACGTCGCGCAAAACGTGGTGACTTACAACGTTGTCATTGACGTTGACAACCCCGAAGAATTACTTAAACCTGGACTGACTGCGCAGGTGCGAATCATCACCTCAAACAAACCCGAAGCACTTCGTGTGCCCACCGCGGCGCTTCGCTACCGGCCGAGTGACTTTGAAATCGCGATGGATGCAACGAAAAAGAAATTGCGCGGTGAAGACGCTACGAAAGACGCAAAGGACGCGAAAGACGCGAAAAAAGATGCATCGAAAACAGTCGTTGCCGACTTGCCCGACAGCACCGACGAACTGGGCCTTCGCACCAAGTCGGGCGAGCGTTTGTATCGACTCTACAAAATGGACGGTAAAGAGGCCAAGCCCGTGGATGTGGTCATCGGCATTGCCAACAGCAAATACACCGAGATCGTCAAGGGTCCGATCGCGCCGGGCGACAAAGTCGTGGTGCGCTCGCTGCTAGCCGATCCAACCAAACAGTAGCGATTAAACGATGATGGATTCCATGATCGTGCACAGCGCGGCCGGCGCATTGGTTGAAATTACCGATGTGCGCAAAAGCTACTTTTCAAACCGCGTTGAAACGCCCGTTTTGCACGGCATCAACGTGACGATGCAGCGCGGCGATTTCGTCGCCGTGATGGGACAGTCGGGCTCGGGAAAATCAACGCTTATGAACATCCTTGGCTGCCTTGATACGCCGACCTCGGGTGCCTATCGATTGGCCGGGGTTGACGTGGGTGCGCAGTCCCGTGCCGAGCTCGCAACGCTCCGAAATCGCACGATTGGATTTGTGTTTCAGAGCTTTAATCTGTTGAAGCGGATGTCAGTGCTCGACAACGTTGCGCTGCCGCTGATTTATGCGGGTGTGTCGCGAAGCGCATCGCGAAGTCGCGCTCAGACGCAGCTCGACAAAGTGGGCTTGGGTGAGCTCGCCAGTCGTCAACCCAATCAACTCTCTGGCGGGCAACAACAACGTGTGGCCATCGCCCGTGCACTAGTCGTCGACCCACCGCTCATCCTTGCCGACGAGCCCACGGGCAATTTGGACACTCGAACGAGCAACGACATCATGGCGCTCTTAAACGAACTCAATCGGGAGCGCGGGCAGAGCATCATTTTGGTCACTCATGAACCCGATATCGCAGCACATGCTAAGCGCTTGGTGCGACTGAAAGACGGACTCGTGCTCTACGACGGCCCGGCGGCCGAGGGGCTGCGACAGCTACGAACCGATGACAACACCGCCAGCGCGAGCGAGGTCAGCCAATGAAGCTCATTCATGTCCTGAGCGAAGCGCTTCGAGCGATGCTCGCCAATCCGCTGCGCACCATGCTCACGATGCTGGGCATCATCATCGGCATCGCAAGCGTTGTGTTGATGCTCGCGGTGGGTGACGGCATCAAACTATTCATCGACAAGCAGCTCTCGGTGCTCGGCAGCAATCTGGTGATCGTGCAGGCCGATTCCCGCAAAGCGGTCGGCGCGCGGTTGCGGACGGGCACCGTGCAAACCATCACGCTGGATGATGCCGAGGCCATCAATCGGTTGCCAAGCGTCAAAGGTGCAGCGCCAATGCTCACCACCTACTCGCAAATCTCTTACGGCAACGACAACACCAATACCCAAGTTCAGGGCACCACGCCGATCTCATTCGCTATTCGTAATCTGCGGCTCGCCAAAGGCATTGGGCTGTCAGAGGTGGATATTGCCAGCGCGTCACGCGTCGCGGTGCTCGGCAAAAAAGTGGCCGAACAACTGTTCTACAAAAACGATCCGATTGGGCAAACTATTCGCATCGATAACCAAAGTTTTCAGGTGATCGGCGTACTCGATAACGAAGGCCAGAGCTTCGATTCGGGCGACATTGGCGAGGTGGTGATGGTGCCCATTTCCACAGCTCGTGTCACGCTCATCCGCACCGCCACGCCGCGCACCGTGCAGTACGTGGTGGTGCAATCGAAAACGACAGAGGGCCTTAACGACATGGTCGCTGACATCTACGATTTGATGCGTGATCGCCATCGAATTCGCGCGGAGGAACCCGACGATTTTCGGGTGGTGAACTTTGGTGAATTTGCCAAAACGGGTGAAGCGATTGCAACCGGACTTTCAATCGCACTGGGGTTTGTAGGTGCAGTGTCGCTCGTTGTCGGCGGCATCGGCATCATGAACATCATGCTGGTTTCAGTGACCGAACGAACCCGTGAAATCGGCATTCGAATGGCCATCGGCGCGCGTCCCTCCGATGTGCTCTGGCAATTTTTGATTGAAGCAGTGGCGATTTGTTTGGTCAGCGGCATCATCGGCGTGGCGCTGTCGGCAGGCGTTGCGAGCGCTGTGTCGTCCACCGGGAAATTCGAGATGGCCATCGGCGCCAAGGCCGTGGGCATCGCCGTGGTGTTTAGCTGCATCGTTGGGATATTTTTCGGCTTCTATCCGGCGCGGCGGGCATCGAAACTGCAGCCGGTGGAATGCTTGCGCTACGAATAGCCAGATCTTTCGCGGTTCATCGCGCAAGATCCCGCTGTCAGCCACAAAAAATAGTTACCCCATGAAAAAACCGCACAGTTTGTTGCCGTCTAAGTCGCGGAAGTAGCCGGCGTAAAACCCGGTGCCGCGCGGCCCTGCTGCGCCTTCGTCCTTAGCGCCTAGGCTGATGGCTTTAGCGTGGAACGCGTCCACCTCTTCTTTGCTCTTGAACGACAGCGCGACCATCACGCCATTGCCAACGGTGGCCGGTTCGCCGTTATACGGTTTCATCGCAGCCAGCGTAATCCCCGTTCGATTGGCCCACCCAATGCCGCCCTCTGACTCCCAGTTTCGCTTCGCACCCACCGTCCCCAAGAGCTCGTCATAAAACGCCGCAGCGCGCGCTAGATCGTTCGTTCCGAGTGTGACGTATCCAATCATTTCAAACTCCGTGGTGGGTGAAGGTAGGAGCCAGAGATAATAGCGCGGTGATTCCTGACGACTTTATCCAGCAACTGCTCTCTCGCGTCGACGTGGTCGAGGTGATTGATCGCATGGTGCCGCTCAAAAAAGCGGGCGCTAACTATCAAGCGTGTTGCCCGTTTCACAAAGAAAAGACGCCATCGTTTTCGGTGAGTCCCACCAAACAGTTTTACAAGTGCTTCGGCTGCGGCGCGAGCGGCTCAGCCATCAAGTTTTTGATGGAGTACGCGGGCAAGAGTTTTCCCGACGCAGTCGAAGAGCTGGCGCAAGGCGTCGGACTCACCGTACCACGCGACAATGAGCGAAAGATTGACCCGCAGGCGGGACCGCTGTTTGATGTGATGATCAAAGCGGCGACTTACTACAAGTCGCAGCTGCGAAAGTCCGACCTAGCAAAGGATTACTTTAAGCGCCGTGGCGTGAGTGGGGAGGTAGCGCAGCGCTTTCATCTGGGATGGGCGCCTGCCGGCTGGCAGCCGCTGGCCGAAGCGTTTGACGATTACGCTGACAACCAATTACTCGAAACCGGTGGCTTGGTCAAAACCGGCGACGGCGGCAAGCGCTATGACGGATTTCGTGAACGCGTGATGTTCCCGATCCTCAATCAACAAGGTGCGGTGATCGGGTTCGGCGGGCGCATCCTGGGCAGCAAAGACGACGGCGGCGGGCCTAAGTATTTGAACTCGCCCGAGACGCCGATTTTTTCGAAGGGCCGAGAGCTCTACGGTTTGTTTCAAGCGCAAAACACGATTCGAAAAATCAATCGCGTGTTGGTCGTTGAAGGCTACATGGACGTCGTGGCGCTCGCGCAGTTTGGCATTGAATATGTCGTTGCGACGCTTGGTACAGCAACCACTGAAGCGCACACGCAGCGATTGCTTCGGATTGCTGACGAAGTGGTATTTTCGTTCGACGGCGACAGCGCAGGGCAACGCGCCGCATGGCGCGCACTGGAAAATGCCCTGCCCGCGCTTCGTGACGGCAAGCACGTTCGCTTTTTGTTTCTGCCGCCCGAGCACGATCCCGACAGCTACATTCGCGAATTCGGACGTGAGGCGTTTGAAGATTTCATATCGAAAGCGTTGCCACTGTCGGAATATTGGCTACGCGAACTCAACGCGCGCCACCCCGGCGACAGCGCGGAGGCCAAGGCGGCTCGAGCCTCAGCAGCGCGGCAACATCTTGAAGTCGTGAGCGCGCCGATGATGCGCGAATCGCTGGCAAGCGCGCTCGGCCGTGATGTGGATATGCAATCGCACACCGTGTTGCCGCCAATCAAAGCCAAGCCCGTTGAGCAGAACTTTGATTCCGGCGACGTACAAACGCCCCGCACCAAATTCGTAGGCCGTCGCCCGCCCATCGCGCGCACCGACCCGGCCACGCAGCGCGTAATCGCCAACGCGCGGCGCATCCTGGGTCGCCCAAAATTGGCGATGTACTTGGTCGACACACAGTTCCCCGATCCTGCCAACGCGCCGCATGTCCTGCGACTGTTGCAAGCGGTGGTGAATGTGGCCATTCGTTTGCCTGATGAGCCCAACATCGGCGCCGTGATGGAGCAGTTTCGCGAAAGCGAATTTGAGGGCGAAATTTCGAAGCTACTAACGCATCGTGATGTCGAGCTCGACGCTTTGATGCAGGACGAAGAAGCAGAGAGCGAGCTTCGACAGCTCCGCGCACAGATCGAGAACGGTAGTTTGTTTCATACGGGCAGAGCGGTCGCGGTGCCAGAGCATTTGCCCGGCATGGGCATTTTGGCGCTGGGTGCGAGGCGCGTTGTTGCGCCTGAAGCTGCGCTCGTGCCACTGCCGACTGCGCCCATGGAATCTGCGTTCGCATCTCGACCACGGCCCACAAAAACCCCGCCCGCCGCGCCGTCCATTCGCGCAGCACCACCGCGTCCGGCGGCTGCGGTGATCGCAGTGCCTGTGATCGCGAAATCAACCACTACACCACCGGCAGACGACGGGTTTGACGATATCTCGTTTGACTTCGACGCGGAGTTCGCTCCGGCGTCCAATTGCGCAGACGATCCCCCGTTTTAGTCCCGGATTGCAACCTCACTCTAGCCTTCACCTCTGAAAGCCACGCCATGCCCTCGCCGCTAATTTCAACCGCGCAGCTCGCCGCGATGCTCGATGATCCAACGCTCGTGATCGTAGACACCCGACACGATTTGATGAATCATTCGCTGGGTCGTGAATCCTACGCTGCTGCGCACATTCCCGGCGCGATATTCATGTCGATGGACGACGATTTAGCCGCGCCAAAATCCGGGAGCAACGGTCGTCATCCGCTGCCCACCGCCGAGACCTTCGCTAAGACGCTCGGCACAAAAGGCATCGGCAACGACAGCACCGTTGTGGTGTACGACCAAGGCAGCTCGATGTTTATCGGTCGTTTGTGGTGGATGCTCAAGTGGCTCGGGCACGAGAAGGTTTTCGCGCTCGACGGCGGGATTGCACAGTGGCAAAAAGAAGGCCGCAGCGTGGACGCGCTCGCGGTGAACAAAACGGCTCGCATATTTGTTGGCAAAGAAAACGCGGCGATGCGCATGACGATTGACGACACCGCCGCCACACTCGGCAAAGCCGATCGCCGCATCATCGACGCCCGCGCCCCCGAGCGCTATCGCGGCGAAGTCGAGCCCGTTGATCCGGTCGCCGGCCATATTCCTGGCGCGTTCAATCGTCCGTTTCCAACGAATTTACGTGACGGCGTATTCAAACCCGCCGAAGAGTTGCGCGCTGAGTTCGAGCTACTTCTGGCTGGACGTTCCCCCGAAAACATCATCCATCAATGCGGCAGCGGCGTCTCGGCGCTCTCCAACATGCTCGCCATGGAACATTCAGGATTGCACGGCAGCAAGCTCTACGCAGGTAGCTGGAGCGAGTGGTGCCAACATCCGACGAGACCCGTCGCCAAAGGCTAGCGCTGTAGGAGCGGCTCCGCCGCGATCATCGGCCCAACGCAGCGCCAGCGTACCGCAATTTGACATCTCACTCGTGGAGTTGCGCCTTAACCAGAACACAAAAAAGAAAACCCGCCAGGTCTTGCGACGCATGGCGGGCTGAAGGGTTCCCTCCTCCTCGAGGAAATCAGGCGCGAGTATATGTCATCTATAAGACTTGTAAATACCGCAGATTCATTTTTTGATCCGCCGGGAATTGTTGCGGCGCAAAAACCACCCGGCGGGCACGATTAGTCGTTCTGACCGACGGCCAATTTGAGCGCTGGCTGCTTGGCATCGAAGAACTGTTCGTCTTCGGTTGAGCCGTGCAGCGCCGTTGTGGAGCTCTTTCCGCCTTGAACGACTTGCGTCACGGCGTCAAAGTAGCCCGTGCCCACTTCGCGCTGATGCTTCACGGCGGTGAAACCGCGCGCTGCGGCGGCGAACTCTTGCTCTTGCAATTCGACGAACGCGCTCATGTTGTTGCGAGCGTAACCGTAGGCCAAATTGAACATGCCGTAGTTGAGCGAATGGAAGCCCGCTAAGGTAATGAATTGGAATTTGTAGCCCATCGCGCCCAGCTCGCGCTGGAATTTCGCAATCGTGGCTTCGTCGAGATTCTTTTTCCAGTTGAACGATGGCGAGCAGTTGTACGCCAACATTTTTCCGGGGAATTGCTTATGAATCCCTTCGGCAAATTTGCGTGCGAATTCAAGATCGGGTTTGCCGGTTTCACACCAAATCAAATCAGCGTAAGGGGCGTAGGCCAAACCGCGCGACAGGGCTTGATCGAAGCCTGGACGGGTTTTGAAGAAGCCCTCAACGGTGCGTTCGCCAGTGATGTACGGACGATCGTTTTCATCAATGTCGCTAGTGACCAAATCAGCCGCTTCGGCGTCGGTACGTGCTAACAACACCGTTGGCGTGCCCATCACGTCAGCAGCAAATCGTGCTGCTTGCAATTTTTCGACAGCGTCACGCGTGGGAACGAGCACCTTGCCGCCCATGTGGCCGCACTTTTTCACGCTCGCCAATTGGTCTTCGAAATGCACGCCCGATGCGCCCGCTTCGATCATCGATTTCATCAGCTCGAATGCGTTCAACACGCCGCCGAAACCGGCTTCAGCGTCGGCCACAATCGGGGCCATGTAGTCGATGTCGTTCTTGCCTTCCATCCATTGGATTTGGTCGGCGCGCAGCAGCGTGTTGTTGATTCGCTTGACAACGGAGGGCACCGAATTGGCTGGGTACAGCGATTGATCGGGATACATCTCACCCGCCAAGTTGGCGTCACCCGCGACTTGCCAGCCCGACAAGTAGATCGCCTTCAAACCGGCTTTGACTTGCTGCATGGCTTGGTTGCCGGTGAGCGCGCCCAGCGAATTGATGAACGGCTCGTCTTTGAGCAAACGGAACAGCTTTTCCGCGCCGCGTTTGGCCAGCGTGTGCTCGATGCCAACGCTGCCGCGCAGACGCACCACATCAGCGGCGCTGTAGTTACGTTTGATACCCGTCCAGCGGCTGTCTTTCGCCCAATCGTTGGCGAGCTTAGCGGTGGCAGAGGCAATGGCGTTTTGTACGCTATCGGGCGTTGCTTGATTCATGATTCAAACCTTTCAGTGCAGTGCTTGTTAAACAAATCCTTTTAGGGCGCTTCAATGTTCGTATTCCACCCAGTGGAAATTTCACAAATCGCGTCTTGTTGCTTCGCAGCATATCGCGATTAACGAACTTAATCAGCAGTTCGTATAAAAAATCGTTTCAAAACAAGTGCTTGCAATTCGGTTGCGACTCGCGAAAGTGTTCCACCCATTGAAACCCTTTTCCAATTGCGGCAACGCAATATGTGGAAATCCATTTCATCTAGCGCGAAAAATGGAAATTATTCAGGCGTCACAAGGCATGCGCGCGGAGGGCAAATCGCGCAGCGCAGCGTTTGGCGTTTTCGCTGAGCGACATTTCGAAGCGCTTAAATTTGAAAACCACTTCCAATTCGAGTCCAACAAAATGTGACAAACAGACAACACTTCGCACGGTGAACATCGAAACAGGCGCGAAGTGAGCACATGAACCGGTGCAACGCGCTCGATGGAGCCCCGAAGGAATCCGCCCGGCCGACGGCCGCGAATAGAGAGAAAACCACTGCATTCGCGTCATTTCACGTCCCAGCGCTTCGGCGTCTCGCCCCACCCCTGGCGCACTGTCGTTATGATGGGGCTCATCGTCCGAGCATTGAATAGTCCACAGGGGTTTCGAACCATGAATGAATCTCGTCGTCGCGCATTGCAGTGGATCACCGCGGCCGCAACTGTGCGGTTGTCGAATCAAAGTACTGCCCAATCGAGCGTGCTGGCGCCAACGCCGCGCGACACCGAGGGCCCGTTCTATCCCGTCGATTGGACGGGCGAAGTCGATGGCGACTTGATCAGCGTTGGTGGCAAGCACTACAGCCAAGGCACGAGCCTGTTGCTTCTCGGTCGCGTGTTGGGCGTGAATGGATTGCCGATTGTTGGCGCGCGGGTAGAAATTTGGCAAGTGGATGCGACGGGCAGATATCGCCACCCCAATGATGACGGCGAGAGGCCGCTCAAACGCGGATTTCAAGGATTTGGTCGAGTGTTAACCGATCCACAGGGCGCGTATCGTTTTCGAACGATCAAACCGATTGCGTATCAAAGTCGTCCAGCGCACATTCACTTTCGTGTTGCTGCCAAGGGCTACAAAGAACTCACGACACAGATGTATTTCGCGGGAGAGAACAAAGAAGGCAGCAGTTGGGGCGGGTTCTCAAAAGAGCGAGATAGGCTGACCGTAACGACAACGCCGATTCGAGACGAAGCCAGCGCCGAGGCCAAGCTCACAGCGACGTTTGACATTGTGCTCGCGACGGTTTGATGAGCAGACTGAAGCGTTGGCGACGGTGATCATTGTGCGCATCAGCGGCGCTCTTTAACCGATCTTTTGCACCAAGACCACAGTCAGCAAGGGCGTCAACGCTCGCCGACAATGATCCGTTTAGCCGCAGCAATTCTCGAGACGCGGCGCGGTTGACACCGAGCAATAGTTGTGGAATTGTGGCGACCGGAAGCGCTAGAAAGGGACGGCTAGTCCGCCAAGATTGATCGTTTGACGCCGCGAGCGCGGTGAGCAGTGCGCTACACAAATCAATGCAAAGGAGCAAATTGTGATCTTCTTCAGAATCAAAAATATTGGCGTCATTTCGTGGGCGGCGTGCGCCGTTGTATTGGCGCTATGCGGCGCAGTCACCTCATTGCACGCCAAGCCGGCCAAGGTAAAGGTTCAGACTTGCGAACTGCTAGCGATGGAAGAAATCGGCAAAGCGATTGGCAAGCCCGCGCTGTCGATGATGGATGTGCCGCTCTCCAGTGACATGGGCGCTTGCACCTATTTAAGCGACGCAACCAAGACGGTGCCGTTGGTATCAACGCAACTTCACACCAAGGGCGGACCGAAGCACTACTCGCTCTACTGCGAAACCACCTCGGGCAGCATCAAGCCCGGAGAGCCCATCGCGGGGCTGGGCGATCAAGCGTGCTTGCGCGACAAGTCAGCGCTGTTTCTGCGCAAGGGGGACAAGCTAATCATGGTGACCATTGCAGTGATGGGCGACGTTCGAGAGCCGCTCATCAAATTGGGCCGAGCCGCGCTCGTGAAGCTCTAGTTCGAATTCATGGCGTCGGCGAGCTAACGTGCGCGTGACCGGAGCACTCCGCGGCTAAGGCTTGGGCGAAAGACGTTGCCAAGGGATTACCACCTTTGGCGTATTCCAATTCAGCGCCGCGATCAATAGACTCATCGATAACTTAACTCGATGAGCGCTCCCAATGAACCGTTTTTTCGCGGCACTTTCTGCGGCCACAGCCCTGCTCGCCACGCTTCCCGCCAACGCACAATTGAATGACACTTTGGTCGCAGCGGCCGCAAAATCACCGACTAAAAAAACAGAGCTGATGCAATCGATGGTCAAGGGCCACGTGTTCATCATCGCCACATGGACATCCGGTGCGTCGAAAAAAATCAACATTCAAGACTTCGTGCGAAATGGCAAATCGTTCATCCCGGTGTTTTCAGATCAGCAACATTTCAAAGACGAAACGCGCGGCTCGGGCTTTGATAGCAAGGGCATATCGATCGACGGCAATCTGTTTGCATCGCTATTGAAGGGCAACGAGCTCTTGGTGCTCAACCCCGGGAGCAAAACCCCGGTCGAGATCGACGCCAAAGCACTCAAAGCGCTCGTTGATGTGGGGCGATTGCCGAAGTATTGAGGCTCAGTGTGCCGCGGCTGCAACCCAATGCTTCGCGGCATCAGTCGATTTTCTATGGACGGTAGGGCGGCCCCTGCGAGTCGTCTTTAATCAACTTAACGGAGATACGCCTTTTAAAATAGGGCTTTCCTACAATATTTGGTATTTTTCGATACGCACTAAAAACGATACATATGCCTTATTTCAATTGGCGTTCAGCCAGTTGGCTGGTACTGCACAGGTGGCACGTGCTCGCGAGCGCTTCGCAAGGTCAAACGCTTTACACCGCGCTCGAATCAGCGGCCGCTGCTATCGCAGCCTCTTGGCGCTCCGCTTCCATCGTTTCGCGCGCCATCGCTGCTTGATAGGCGGCGCGCTGCTTCATCCGCCCGATGTAGGCAAGGCACGCGTCGCCAGGGCCTTCGAGCTTGGCCGATAGCGCCCAGGTTAAGCAGTGAGTGGTTACGATGTCGGCGGCGGTGAAGGTATCGCCCGCGATGAATTCGCGTTGTCCTAAAAACTTTTCAATGGGACGAATTGATCGCGCTAGCTGCCACATTGAGGTGGGCTCGAGCGCAGCAATTCGCTTGTCTTCGGGCAATGCAAAGCGATGCTGTGCAATCGCCCACAGATGCGGTTCGACTTCGGTGACGGCATAGAAGAACCAGCGATACGCTTCGGCCCGTGCGAGTGGATCGTTGGGCCACAAATTGCCCTGCGGAAATTTATCAGCGATGTAAAAAATGATGGCGCCGGACTCGGTCAAGTTGACGCGTCCATCGCTGAGCACCGGAATTTTTCCGGCTGGGTTGATGGCTTTGAACGCTGGCGACTGCCCCTGGCCTTTCATCATCCAAATGCGCTCGTAGTCGTAGCTCGCGCCGGCCTCTTCGAGCGCCCAAGCGCAACGCAATGAACGGGAATTTTTACTGCCGTAGAGTTTCATGCGGTATTCCTTGGGAGTGAAATGTTCGGCCGAAGCTTATCGCGAGTGATTTTCCGTGCGCTTTCGTTTGACGCAGATTGCACAGATTTCGCAGATTAACGCAGATTATTTTTTTGGCAATCGACGTTGGCTTTTAACGTGAAAAATCTGCGTCAAAAAACTGCCGGCAAATCGGGGGAAGACAGTTGCAGGACGATACAGCGTTAGTAGCGTCTATTTTGCGGGCGATTGAACAACGGTGCTTCGCCGCTCCGGCATCAGCTCATTGAGCACCAGCGCCGCGATCACAATCGTTGCGCCAACGAGTGTGAGCAGCGCGGGGGTTTCACCGGCAAAGAGCCACGTCCAGAGCGGCCCCATGATGATCTCGAGCATGCCCAAAAGCGCGGTTTCTGGCGCACTCAAGTGCTTGACGGCACGAATCAAAAGCACGCAGGGAATCGCCAGTTGAAACACACCCAACAACGCGAGCAGCGCGACGTCTTTCAAACTTGCCGAAAACGGAAGCGACAGCGGCAACGTAATGGCGCAAGAGATGATCGCGCCGATCAACACGGCAGGCGCCAAATCGATCTGTGCACCCGCTTTTTTGAGGTTAATGAGGTTCACCGCCGCCGCAACAGGCACGCCAAATGCGATCATCATTCCGAGCGCCGCACCGCTTTTTCCTTCGAGCGCGCTGCCAAACATGAGCGCCATGCCGATGATGGCCACAGCGATGGCGAGCCACGTCCGGCCGGGAATGGGCGACTTCAAAACTATCCAGGCCAACAGCGCTGTGATGAGCGGTGATAGCGAATTCACAATCAAGGTGTTAGCCGTGCTGGTGAGCGTTAACGCGATCATGAAACAGGTGAACATCACCGCCCAGCACACACCCGAGATAAAGCCCGCTCGGCCGCTCGAGACGATGTGTTGCCATGCCGCGCCGCGCTCGTTCCACACAAACCAAATGATCAGCGAAACGCCGCAAAAGAAGCTTCGCCAAAAGGTCGCTTCAAACGATTTTGCGCTGTCGAGGTTACGTGTCACGACACCGGCAATGCTCCACAAAAAGCAGCAAAAAATGAGGGTGATGACGGCGCGGCGGTGCAGCGCGGGGGTGGTTTGCGTGGACATGAAATGGCGCGAGTTGCGCTGAAAGTTTTGAGGGAAATCGCGGCATCACAATGGCCAACGATTTCAAGAATTAGCAGCCCAAATATGCTGCGCCACCGATGATTTTATTCACCCGCGCTCGCCTCAGCCGCAACATAGATTTCTGGCACCCGAAAGCACATTGCGCTTGCCAAGGCAGATGCTATGGCCGCGCCGATCATCGGTGAGGCCGTTCCATACGATTCGACCATCCAGCCGCCAACGGCAAAGGCCGCGCCAAGCGCCATCATAAAGAGCGTCATGCTCCAGGTGAAAGCCTCGGTGGAATATTGAGCGGGCGTGAGTTTGCCGAGCTGAAGCGAGCTCATCGTTATCAACGGTCCGGTGGCCAATCCGCACAGAAAGCAAAGCGCACCAAACGGCAGTAGCGCCGTGTTGAGCGAGAGAAAAGCGCTGAAGAGCGCGATCCACAAAAACCCGAGCGCCATTTGACGATTGAGTGGCCACGCAAATTGCCGTGTGCCGTAGAGCAAGCCCATCACGCCCGACGATAGCGAATAGGCGGCAAACAGAAAACCCACCGCCGCTTCGTTGCCGGCCGCTTTGCTCACCGCCATCATGCCCATTTCCTGCAAGCCAAAGGTGCCGCCCAACAGCGTTGAGAGCACCAACGCACGACGCACGCCAGAGAAACGAAGCGGCCCCAACCAATGTCGCGGTGCAGTCTCAACATCCCCCCAGCGCTCCAACGCCCCCGATCGTGAAAAGAGCGCTGCCCCGACCAGGGTCGCCACGGCAGAAAACAGCAACGCAGCGAACGGAGCTTTGAGCAACACAAACAGGCTGATAATGAGCGGCCCACAAATAAACACCGTCTCCATAATCACACCCTCAAGCGCGAAGCCCAATTGCTTGGTGTGATCGGGTAATTTCGACTTGCGCCACATCGCGCGTACCGTCATCGAAACCGGTGGAAAGCTCAACCCCGCAGCAAACGAGAAGAGCATCAACCACTGCGGCGACAATCGATACATCGCAGCAACGACCAGCGCTACCGTGGCAAGGGTGTGCATCAAAGCGCACGGCCACATTACCAAACGCGGCCCGTTTTGATCCACCAAGCGCCCGATGAGCGGAGAGGCAATGCCCAACGCAACCAAATAAGCCGCCGCCACCGTGCCGCCGGCCCCAAACGAGCCGTACAACGTCTGCACCATCATCGTGATGGCAAGCCCATTGATGCCGGCAGGCAGTCGCGGCAAGATCGAGGACAGCACAATGCGCCGCAACTGACGGTCGCGGAACAGGTCTTTGTAGGGGGTTAAATTGAGCAAGGTGTGACGCAGAAAATGAAGCGGCTTGCGCTGGCAGCGCTCAGCCGCATGCCGTTCATCGAACTAGGCGGTGGCAGCCTCAATTCGCAGCATCATCTCAGCAGTGAGTTTGGGCAGTACATCGAGTGCCTTCATGTTTTCTTGCACCTGAGACACTCGCGATGCGCCAGTGATGACCGTCGAAACGTTTGGGTTCTTTACACACCAAGCGATTGCAAGCTGCGACACCGTGCAGCCGAGCTCAGCGGCAATCGGGCGCAGTTTCTCGACCTTAGCCAACTTCGCGGCATCCGTCACCCGTTCGGCAATCCATTCGTAACCTTTGATCGCAGCACGCGAGTCAGCGGGGATGCCTTTGGCGTATTTGCCACTGAGCAAACCGGAAGCCAGTGGACTCCAAGTGGTCAAACCCAAACCCATGTCGCCATAGAGGCGGGCAAATTCTTTTTCAACCTTGTCGCGCGCAAAGAGGTTGTACTGCGGTTGTTCCATGACAGGTTTATGCAAATGATGGCGTTCGGCAATTTCAAAGGCTGCGCGGATTTCATCAGCGCTCCATTCGCTGGTGCCCCAATACAGCACCTTGCCCTGAGTGATCATGTCGCTCATGGCGCGCACAGTTTCCTCGATAGGCGTATTGGGATCTGGGCGATGGCAAAACGCTAGGTCAACGTATTCGAGCTGCAAGCGCTTGAGCGAGCCGTCGATAGCCTGCATCAAGTATTTCCGGTTCAACGTGTTTCGCTCGTTGGGCCCATCGTTCAGACCCCAGAAAAACTTTGTCGAGACAACGAGCTGCGCACGGCGCCAACCGAGCTGCTTCAACGATTCGCCCATGATCGTTTCGGACATGCCGCGAGCATAGGCCTCGGCATTGTCAAAGAAATTCACCCCCGCGTCCCAAGCAGCAGCCATGCATTCAGTGGCGGCTTTGGTGTCGACCTGGGTGCCATAGGTCACCCAAGAACCCAACGACAGTTCTGACACTTTCAGGCCCGAGCGGCCAAGACGACGATATTGCATAGGTTTCTTTCGGAACAAGGTGTGGGCGCTTCGCACCCACAATGGCGTGGCTTTCGCCGCTAGGGTGCAAAGCATAGCGGGTTGCGCTGAGCGCTTTGGCGCGTGTCTTGTTACGCTTCGGCTATGAGTGCATCCATCAACGCCGCGTCGTTCACCGCACACTTTGCTCAACTCAGTCGTAGGCACTTTTTAATCGCTAGCGCCTGGGTGGGGTTGCCGAGCTGGGCGTCTGCTCAGCCAGGCGTCATCGCTGGACCGCCAGCCGCCGCTCCCGACACCGAAGTCCCCTACGTGCAGACGCCGCCCATCTTGGTTCGGCGCATGCTGCAAATGGCCGAGGTGAGCCGCAAAGACTTGTTATGGGACTTGGGCTCTGGCGACGGCCGAATTGTGATCGCCGCTGCCAAAGAATTCGGCGCGCGGGCGGTGGGATTTGAGATCGACCCCGCACTCATCCGAGAAAGCAAGCGGCTTGCGCGACGGGCGCGGGTTGCTGAGCGGACGCAGTTTGTGGAGCGTGATTTGTTCACGCTCAATTTCGCCCAACCTTCGGTCGTGACCTTATACCTGTTGCCCGAATTCAACATGAAGCTACGGCCGCTGCTGCTCGCGCAAATGCGACCGGGCAGCAAAGTGGTGTCACACGAATGGGACATGGGCGATTGGCGCGCTGATGAGACGCTGACCTTTCCATCCACACAAAAACCGCACGGCACGAAAAAAGAACACGTGGTGATGCTGTGGGTGATTCCGGCGAATGTGGCTGGGCATTGGCTATTGCGGTTTCAGTCGGGCGGCGCGACCCCGCCCGTGCAATTGTTGATCGCACAGCGATTTCAGCAAACTACTGCAACGCTCGATCAGGGCGAAGTGCTTTGGTCAAACCTGCGCGGTACGCAACTGAGCATGGCAATCAAAAGTAACGGCTCGTCATTGTTGTTGAGCGGCGAAGTCAATGCCGCACGGTGGCGCGGCAAAATCGAGCGATTGGGTCAGTGGGGCAATTCGACGGGGCACGTGGTGGGCGAATTTTCGGCGCAGCGAACCGCTGGTTGAAAGGCTATGCGCCGATCGGTGCGACCGACGGCTGTAGCTTCCGCCGCTTCGCGAAGTCTGCAAATTTTTTGTCAAACGTGGCGAACGCGGTGTGCTTTGGAGTAGCGCAGAGTGCATGGTGCAGCGCGTCCGCAAAATCAGCACCCACGCGGTAATGTGCGTTAGCCGCCGCCACAGCATCGGCCTGATGCACGTAAATATTGGGCTGCGCGATGATTGAAGTGATTGCGTGCGCCACTTCTGCGGTGTCGAAACCAACACTTTCCAACACCCAAACCAATTCCAGCATCACGGTGACGCTAACGGCATAGTCCCGTGGCTGCGCCAAGAGTTTTTCCGCAGCGGCATGCTGAGCAGGATCGTCCTTGAGCAGCAAGCGAACCAGCACATTGGTGTCGAGCGCAATCATGGTCGCCCCTTTGCTTTGACCATACCCCGCACGCTGTTCCGCGCCAACGCTCGAGCGCGCACGATGGTCGCAATATCGTCGTCTGTGATCGCGGGCGAATTCTGTGCTTGACCCAACATACCAGAGAGCGACTGCAAGCCCTTCGCAATGGCCTCTACACGGGCTTTCTTAGTGGGCGCCGTGCGCAACACGATACCACTTTCGTCGACCGCAACGGTGAGACGCGTACCGTGCTCCCAACCAAACGCCTCACGAAGTGCCTTGGGGATAACAACCTGCCCTTTGCTCGACACCACCGTATGCTCTTCCATCGCGAACTCCGGTAAGACTAGAAAGTAAGATTATAGCCAGAGCCGTCTTTTTTACTGTGCGTCCTATGTGCCCTGCGTGGCTCCCTTTCGGGCGCGCAAATCGATCCGGTTGTCGCCGCGCACTAGGTTGAACACGACAAACCGATTTGCCGACTGAATGGCGCGGCGCACTTCGGCGGGGGAGTTGACGTAGTTGCCGTTCACTCCGAGTAGCACGTCGTTTTCGCGCAAACCAATTTGAAACGCTTCGCTGTCTTTTTCAACGTCAAGCACGTAGACGCCGCGTCGGTTGAGCTCTTTCGGGATGCTCGAGAGTTCAGTGCCGGGAAGCTCGGTGATTTTTTCAGGGCGCAAGCCCTGCGCACGCGCGGGGGTTTCGACCGCAACGCGCAAATTCTTGGTACGACCATCGCGAGTGATGGCCAGGTCGAGTGTTTGACCGATCGGGGTGAGCGCTTGTTGATTTCTAAGATCGTAGCCGGTGCGCACAGAGCGGCCGTTGACGGCGGTGACGACATCGCCTTTTTTGAGCCCCGCTTTATCCGCAGGACTGCCACCAATTACGGTGTTGATAACCGCGCCCTCAATGGATGCGAGTTTGTTTTCTTTAGCAATTTCTTGATTGACTTCGCCAACGGCGGCAATGCCAATGCCACCGCGCTTGACCTCGCCAAACCTCGCGAGTTGATCCATCACACGAATGGCCATGTTGGTGGGCACCGCAAAACCAATGCCGACGTTGCCACCCGATGGGCCAATGATGGCGGTGTTGATGCCAATTAATTCGCCACGCAAATTGATGAGCGCGCCACCCGAATTACCGGGGTTAATTGAGGCGTCGGTTTGAATGAAGTCTTCGAAACCTTCGATGTTGAGCCCGGCGCGACCGAGCGCGGAGACGATGCCGCTGGTCACCGTTTGCCCCACGCCAAAGGGGTTTCCAATGGCGAGCACATAGTCGCCAACCTGAAGCGCATCGCTCTCACCCACGCGAACGGCGGTCAGTCGCTCGGAGGGGATTTGCAGCAGTGCAATGTCCGTCGCCGGATCAGAACCAATCACTTTGGCGGTGAGTTCACGGCGATCCTTGAGCGTGACGACCACCTTAGTCGCACCTTTGATGACGTGATGGTTGGTCAGCACATAGCCCTTGGCGGCATCAACGATCACACCGGAGCCCGAGGCTTGCGGTTCGCGCTGTTGCGGACGATCTGGCTGCCCAAAAAAGCGCCGAAAAAACGGATCGCTAAACATCGGATTGTCATTGTCGCTGCCCCGCGAGAGCGTGGAGATATTGACCACACCCGAGGCTGTTTGAGACACGACCGGCGCAAGGCTGGGTAGCGCACCGTTCAACCCAGGCGCAGCTTGGCGCGGTGTGGCGGCGCTCAGTTGCGTTGGCGCGCCGATTTGCGGCTGAGCTTGCGCCAAACCGAACAACGCCAGCGCTGACAGCGCAACGTAACGTGAAAAAGTACGCAGCATATGAATCACAGTTGACTCCAGAAAACGTTTGAGTGCAGCTACCGGCACCGAGTTCCGAGCACGTTGACTTCGAAATCGCTATACCGACGCTGTCACCACCAAATTGTCACGGTGGATGAGTTCATCGTCGTCAACGTAACCCAGCACCGATTCGATCTCAGATGAGGGCTTACGCATAATTCTCAACGTTTCGTTGGCCGAATAGTTGGCCAGCCCCCGCGCAAGCTCTCTGCCGGTTTCATCGACACAGCCGATCGCGTCACCACGCTCAAAATCACCCGTCACGGCGATCACACCGATGGGCAGCAAGCTCTTGCCGCCGTGCAGCAGGGCTTTGGTGGCACCCGCGTCGAGCGTGACACGTCCACGCAAGTTGAGATGATCCGCAAGCCAGCTCTTTCGCTTAGCAAGGCTCGATTCTGGCGCGTAGAGCAGCGTGCCGAGCGATTGACCCACCATGAGTCGCTGCAAGACATCTTGTTCGTGGCCGCTGGCGATCACGGTATGAATGCCGCTGTTAGCGGCGCGACGTGCGGCGAGGATTTTGGTGAGCATGCCGCCGCGGGAAATGCCGGTGCCAGTGCCACCTGCCATCGCCTCGTATTGCAAATCGTCTGCCCGCCCCACGTCCACAAAACGCGCCTCGGGATCCCGCCGGGGGTCGGCGGTGTAGAGCCCGCGTTGATCAGTGAGCAGCACCAGCACCTGTGCATCGATCAAGTTTGCAACCAGCGCGCCCAGCGTATCGTTGTCGCCAAACTTGATCTCGGCAGTGGTGACGGTATCGTTTTCGTTAATGATGGGAATCACCCCATGCTTTAAGAGCGCCGTGAGCGTTGAACGGGCGTTTAGATAACGCGTTCGGTCGGCTAAATCTTCGTGGGTCAACAGCACCTGCGCCGTTTTTAAGCCGTGTGCGGCGAAGGCTTGCTCATAGACATGCACCAAGCCCATTTGACCGACCGCCGCGGCCGCTTGCAGCTCGGGCATAGCCTTGGGTCGCTCGGCCCAACCGAGCCGCGCCATGCCCTCAGCAACCGCGCCCGAGGACACAAAGATCACCTCAACACCCGAGGCGCGGAGCGCCGCCACGTCGGCCGCCCAGCGCGCAATGGCTGATCGATCAATGCCCGCACCGCCATTGGTGACCAGAGCGCTTCCGACTTTGGCTACCAAGCGCTTTGTTGATTTAAGGATCGAGAAATTTGTCATGTTCGGCGAATGTTTCGCGGCGCTGATCAACGGGCCCGTGCAGACTACTTTTGCGCCTCGGCGCTGTCCAAAATGTGTTTTCCGATCGCATGCACCAGCTCTTGCGTGCCAGTTGATGTGAGTCCGCTGATAGCGAACCAAGGTTTCGTCCAGCGCAGACGTTTGAGCGCGTCTTTGATTCGCTTGTCAGCCTCAGCCGGGTCGAGCATGTCGACCTTATTGAACACTAACCAACGCGGTTTGTTGTGCAGCCCCGCGTCGTATTTCTTGAGCTCCGCGGCGAGCGCACGCGCTTCTTTAATCGGATCGGCGTTGTCATCGAACGGGGCAATGTCGACCAAATGCAAAATGAGTTTCGTGCGCTGCAAATGGCGTAAAAATTGATGACCGAGTCCCGCGCCTTCGGACGCGCCCTCGATCAAACCCGGAATGTCGGCGATCACAAAGCTCTGGCCGTAGCCAATTCGCACCACGCCAAGCGAGGGTGCGAGGGTGGTGAACGGGTAATCAGCAACCTTGGGCTTAGCGGCGCTCACAGCACGCACCAGCGTGGACTTGCCAGCGTTCGGGTAGCCCAGCAATCCAACGTCGGCGAGAATTTTTAGCTCGAGCTGCACGCGGCGTTTTTCGCCCTCTTCACCTGGCGTTTTTTGGCGTGGCGCGCGATTGGTTGACGATTTGAAGTGCAAGTTGCCCAAGCCGCCCGCGCCGCCTTTGGCGATCATCTCTTTCGCGCCGTGCTTGGACAAATCGGCGATGATGGTGCCGGTTTCAGCGTCGCTGATGACGGTGCCCACGGGCATTTTTAAAACGAGATCATCGCCGCCCGCGCCGTAGCAATCAGCACCGCGTCCGTTTTCGCCCTTTTGTGCACGATGAATTCGCGCAAAACGGTAATCGATCAACGTGTTGATGTTTTCGTCGGCAATGGCGTAAATCGAGCCGCCCTTGCCGCCGTCGCCACCGTCGGGACCGCCCTCTGGAATGTATTTTTCACGGCGAAACGACGCCATGCCGTTGCCGCCATCGCCCGCGACTAGATCAATAAATGCTTCGTCAACAAATTTCATGGTGTGGCCTTAGCAGCATCAGCTGCGGTGTTGCGGTAGTAGAGTTCGTAGCGCTCGGATCGGTCTCCGGGGCGAGCGGTTTTCACGCGTAAGGTGAACTGCTCGCTCGGTGGCGCAGCGGGTTGATTGCGCCAGCGTTGTACCAATAGAAACGGGCACTTTGCTTCGCCAAGCTCGGTCAGCGTCTGGGTCGTGCGTTGATAGTAGTAGTTGAGCATGGCGGCTTGGCCGGTGCTGAGTCCAACCGACTCAACGCAGCCCGTTTTGGGCCAGGCTTTGTCAAGCGCTGCGAACGCGCCACGGTATGAGGTCACATGGTCTGCCGGTGAAATCAAAAGGCCTTGTGCAACCACCCAAGCAAAGGTCACGCAACCGGCCCAGTTGATCAAAGCGCGGCGCGAATGCTGGTGCGCTGGTTGAATGAGCGCAAGGCAGATGATGAAGCCGACGAGCGCCATCGCGTAGCCCAGCCACGGGACTTGTGAGGTGTCGTACAGCGGTACAAATTTCGCGACCCACTTCGATACAGCGGCAGGCCAGCCGAAATAGAGCCCTGTGCTGACCAATACCAAGCCCAGGGTGGCGATACCCAGCACCAAAATCCCAAACCAGTCGATCATGGCGTACCAGGTGCGACGAATCGTGTCGACGCCAAACGCAGCCAGCACCGCCAGCGGCGGCACCACGAAAAGACAGTAGACGGTGCGTGGCTCGGCCAAGGCCATCAAAATCAGTAACCCCACGACCAAAAACATCAGCGGCGCGATCACTTCACCGCGCTGCCAGCCGCCAGCAAATCCGCGCACTCGAAGCGACACAAGCCAAGCCGCGATGGGCCACACCGGCCAGGCAAACCACAGCAGCGTGACTAGGTAATACGTAGGCGTGAAACGCGTTCGGCTCTCGATAAACAGTCCGGCGCCCGATTCCAACCACGCTGACCAAGCCAGCGGAGCGCGCAGCGCAAATGCGATCAGCATCGCCCCACACAGCAGCGTTGCCAACACGACGGCCCGAACAAGTGCAACCCGGTGCATGGAGTAGACCGGAGCGAACGCCAGCAGCGCGATCGGAAGTGCAACCAACAAGTAGCCAAGCGTCGAGCGCGCCATGAAGGCCAGTGCGATGGCCGCCACGAAGACGCTCGTTGCGCGAGCCGTATTGTGCGCGAGCTCGGCGGCGGCATACAAGGCCAGAGCAATCGCAGCAAACACGGCCACTTCGGGCACATAGCTGTGCAAACGATCGTACACCCCTAGACAACCAATCACCAAAATCGCTGCAAGGTAGGAGATGTGTCCGCCACTCCAACGGCGACATGCCAGCGCAATGGCCGCAATGGCGAGCGCCGCCCACAGCACCGAGCTCAGGCGAGCCGACTCATGCAGCGGCAACAACAAATTGGGCACGTACGCAAGGAGCGCATTCAACCAATGGAGAAATGGCAGCTCATCACGAAGCACGACACCAGCCACTTGGGGTGACCACCACGCGTCGCCACCGCTGGCCACCATGCTGTGCAGCACCCCCAAATGAATCGGCTCATCGGGCTTCCACGGCCCGCGACCCACGATGCCGCTAAACAACCAAATCGCGAGCAACGCAAACAGCGCGACAGCCTTCCAGGGGGCTTTGTCGCGATCGCTCGGTTGATGGTTGATGCGGGGCTGCATGGCTTAATTTTCGTCGAATCGTTAACGCTGCGGGTAGAAATGAAAAAGGCAGCGCTCGGCTGCCTTTTCATCACGCGGGAGCATTCAAGCCGATTCGGCTTGGGTCGACCCAGCCTACTAGGCTTTCTTTGCGTAGCGCTTGTTGAAGCGCTCAACGCGGCCGGCGGTATCGAGAATGCGCTGCTGTTTGCCCGTGTAGAACGGATGCGAGGCGCTGGAGATCTCTAGAACCACGAGCGGGTATTCTTGACCGTCTTCCATTTTGATCGTACGGTTAGTCGACAACGTGGAGCGGGTGATCCATTTTTCGTTCGCTGCGGTGTCATGAAAAACGACGTCGCGATACTTTGGGTGGATGCCTTCTTGCATGGAATTTTTCCTTGGGATTGGGATCACGGCGCCCCGCGGGAAGGCTCTTTAGCCGCTAACGAATCAGCAGCGATGGCACATCAAGCGTCGGGATACGGGATCGGGTTCGGTGAATCTGGTGTTGGATACGTAGCTTTTTCTGCGTGCGGCGAAAACACATTTCGCGAACGAAGCCCGCAATTATGCCGAAAAGCGCCTGTTTCCGCAAGTAATATTGGAATGCTCGTCTGCATTGAACTTACCGTATTCGCTGCCCGAGCCGGCGACCGAAGTCCGCGACAGCTATGCCATACAGCTTTTCAATACGTAAGACTCGTAAGCCTTATAAAAATTGGGCTTCAAGCGATATTTTTAATGAAAATTACTTAAGTCAATAACAAATAGAAAACGATCGAAATCCATATTTCATAGGGCGTTGCTAGCAGAAGATGCTCTATTTTGCTCGGTTTCCCTCATTACGGTAGCCACATCTTGAAACTCGCGCTATCGTTGCCATATTCGCGGCATGACGAGCACAATATCCCGCTCGCGCAGCGCGCTGTTCACCCATAGGAGTGTTTTCGCTTTATGAAACGTATCGTTCTCTTCCTCTGTACCAACCTGGCGGTCATGCTGGTGTTGGGGCTTGTCGTCAACATTTTGGGGCTCAATCGGTTTTTGACCGCCAATGGGCTCAACCTGACGCAGCTGTTGGGCTTCTCGCTCGTCATGGGCTTTGGCGGCGCGATTATTTCGCTCCTGATGAGCAAGATGATCGCCAAGTGGAGTTCGGGTGTTCAGGTCATCAATGATTCAACCGACCCAACGCACGCTTGGATCGTCTCAACCGTCAAGCGCTTTTCCGACAAAGCCGGCATCGGCATGCCCGAAGTGGGCATTTACGAGGGCGAGCCCAACGCGTTCGCCACTGGCGCGTTCAAGAATTCGGCGCTGGTTGCCGTTTCAACGGGTTTGCTGCAAGGCATGACCCGCGAAGAAGTCGAGGCGGTGATCGGTCACGAGGTTGCCCACATTGCCAACGGCGACATGGTCACCATGACGCTCATCCAAGGCGTGATGAATACGTTTGTCGTGTTTATCTCGCGCGTGGTGGGCTACTTTGTCGACAAGGTCCTGCTCCGCAATAACAACGACGGGCCAGGCATCGGTTACATGGTCACCGTTTTCATCATGGACATGCTGTTGGGCGTCGTCGCCGCCATCATCGTGGCTTGGTTCTCTCGTCAACGCGAATTCCGCGCCGATGCGGGTGCTGCGGAATTGATGGGCAACAAGCAACCCATGATCAACGCGCTGGCCCGTTTGGGTGGCATGCAGCCCGGCGAATTGCCAAGCGCGGTGAAAGCCATGGGCATTGGCGGCAAGATGGGTTCGCTCATGTCGACGCACCCCCCGATGGAGGCGCGTATCGCCGCGCTGCAAGCTCGCCAGTAATCGCTGCGGCTTGTGCAAAAAAAGGGCTCTTCGGAGCCCTTTTTTATTGTCCCTGCTGACCGAGTAGCATTTCGCTATGCATTTCTACGCCACCGTCGCGCTCTCCGCGTTTCTCCTGTTTCTCGTTCAACCACTGATCGCCAAGCAAATCTTGCCTTGGTTCGGCGGCAGCTCTGCTGTGTGGACGACCTGCATGTTGTTTTTTCAGGCAGCGCTGTTGCTTGGTTACGCTTATTCGGATGCGTCGCCCCGCGCGCTCGGTCCGAAACGGCAGCCGTTAATTCACATCGTCATCGCGTTGATTTGCTTGGCGGTTCTACCGATTCTGGCGCCAGCAGGACTCAAACCCTCCGGCGGTGAAGAACCGATTTCGCGAATTCTGTTGCTGCTCGCAGTGACGATTGGATTGCCTTACTTTTTACTCTCGACCACGAGCCCGCTCATTCAAAGTTATTTCGCGCGGCTGCATCCGGGGCGCGATCCGTACCGCTTGTTTGCGCTATCAAACGCAGCATCGCTGATCGCGCTGGTGTCGTATCCTGTGTTGATTGAACCCTTCATCGGCGTGAAGTTGCAGGCCTATGGTTGGTCGATTTTGTTTGCTGTGTTTGTCGTTCTCTTGTCGACGCTGGCTTGGCGTGTGAGCCGAAGCGAAACCGTTGTTGCTTCCGCCACGGATGCTGAAACTGTTGTGGTCGACGCGGCACCGCTGAACGCTTTGACGCAGTGGCGATGGATTGGACTGTCGGCCGTTGGATCGATGCTGCTGCTCGCTGTGTCAAATCACATCACGCAAAACGTTGCGTCGGTGCCGCTGCTGTGGATCCTTCCGCTCACGCTCTACTTGCTCACGTTCATCCTGACGTTTGATGGCACCGGTTGGTATAAGCGCAGCACCTACGTTGGCCCGTTTTTCATCATGGTGGCGGGGATGTGTTTTTTGCTTGTCGACAAAACCTACCAATTCGATTTGATTATTCAAACGAGTGTGTTTTGTGTGGGTCTGTTTGTCGTTTGTATGGTGTGTCATGGCGAATTGGTTCTGGCCAAGCCCGCGCCCTCACAATTGACGCGTTTCTATTTGCTGGTTTCCGTCGGTGGTGCGCTGGGCGCGCTGCTTGTGAGCGTGGCTGCACCACTGTTGTTTCCGACCTATTTAGAAACTGCCGTAGCCTTGTTGCTCGCAGCGATTTTGTTCATCCCGATTGCAACCGCAGCACACCCGTTTTTGCAATGGATGGCGGTAGCGCTGGCCATCGGCGTGGTCGGCACCGGCACGTACTACGTGAAGCTCGAACACGACAACTCGCTCGAGGTCAGTCGAAACTTTTACGGCGTGATGAAAATCAAAGCGTACGACGAACCCGCGAGCGAAAACCGATTGGTGCGTATGGTTCATGGAGCGATTTTGCATGGTGAACAATACGTCCACGACAAGTGGCGCAAGGAGCCAACAACCTACTACACACCCAGCTCAGGTTTCGGTCGCGCAGTCAACGCGCAGCGCGGTTACGCGCCACGCACCGCGCCGGGCATCCGCATTGGGATGATTGGTTTGGGTGTAGGCACGGTCGCAGCGTATTGCCGCGATGTCGACAGTTGCCGAATCTATGAAATCAATGCCGAGGTCGAACGGCTCGCGAGAAAACACTTCACGTATCTCGCCGATAGCCCGGCAAAGATCGACATGATCATCGGAGACGCACGGCTATCGTTAGAGCGCGAAGCAGCCAATCAATACAACGTGCTAGCGGTCGATGCGTTCTCGGGCGATTCGATTCCGATGCACTTGATTACCGATGAGGCAGTCCGCGCATTCATGACGCACGTATCGAGCGGCGGCATCTTGGCCTATCACGTGTCGAATCGCTTTTTGAAGCTCCCGCCAGTGCTTGCTGAAATCGCCGCCAAAGAAAATTTGGTGGGTGTTGTTGTTGAAGACCCATCGCAAAAAGACAACGTGCTGCATTCATCGAGCACTTGGGTATTGCTCGCGCGAAACACTGACGTGTTCAAAGCCATTGGCGAAGCCGGCGTTGCGCTCGAGCGCTCGCCTGGCGCGCCGTTGTGGACGGATGACTTCAACAATTTGATGTCGGTTGTGAAGTGGCAGCATTAAAGGGCGACGAGTGAGCGAAGCGCGCTCCGTGCGCCGCTCGCGATAATTCCGTCGAATGTGGGTCCACCCCGTTCGTGGTGAGCTCGTCGAACCATGAACGGCAAAAGAAGAACGAAATTCCTGGATTCGCAGTGAGTGCTTCTATTGCCGCTGTGGTTCGACAAGCTCACCACGAACGGAAAACTATCCACGGCGCGCTCATCAAACACGAAGCAATCACCCTCGTAGTGATCTCGTCCGACCTCTTCGAAGTATTTAAGAATGCCGCCTTGCAGCTGATACACATCCTGTAGGAGCGGTTCCACCGCGATTGCCCCATCCCATAGCAATTTCGAATTGAGCGGTTTTCGCGCTGGAACCGCTCCTACAACTTTGCTACCGAGACGTAGGTGCCAAGCCCGGATCAACCGCCGCGCGCTCATCAAACACGAAGCAATCACCCTCGTAGTGATCTCGTCCGACCTCTTCAAAGTATTTGAGAATCCCGCCTTGCAATTGATACACATTGCCAGCGCCGAGTGATTTCAAAAACGGCGCGGCTTTTTCGCAGCGTATGCCGCCAGTGCAAAAACTCACAACCGTTTTATTGCCGAGTTCACCGACGCGCGCTTTGGCAACATCGGCAAATTCAGTGAAATTCTTGTTACCCCAAAACACGGCGTTTTTAAACGTCCCAGTTTCAACTTCGACATCATTTCGTGTATCGAGCAGCACGATGTCTTCGCCGCGATCGAGTCGCGCTTTGAGCTCGGCTGCACTCATTGCAGGCGCGGGCGCCTCGGATGGATTGAGACCGTCTTGGCGAAACGCGATGATCTCGCTCTTAACTTTGATGAGCATTTTGCGAAACGGAACCGTGTCGCTCCAGCTCTCTTTCACATCCAAATTTAAAAACCGTTCATCATCGTCAAGGATCGCCAGAAAACTTCGCACGGCCGTTTCTGCCCCGGCTAAAAACGCATTAATCCCCTCATGCGCTAACAAAATCGTGCCTTTCAGACCCAGCGCTTGAGCGTGCGGCAGCAAGCGTGTCTTGACCGCATCCGGGTCGTTGATGGACACAAAGCGGTAGGTGCTGATGTTGAGAATTCGCGACATAAAACGTATTTTATCGATGCGCCAGCCCGTCGAGCCAGGCCAAGAAATCTTCGAAATCCGGTGAACGTTACAACGACTACCTAGGGGATAATCTGACCCACATTAAAACAACGATGATCCGTCACGAGGAGACACGACAATGACCTACGCCGCCATCACTGGTTGGGGCAAATGCATGCCGCCTGCCGTTTTAACGAACGCCGATTTAGCGACGTTTTTAGAAACCGATGACGAGTGGATTACCTCGCGCACTGGCATGAAAGAGCGCCGTGTGTCGCATGTGCACGGCGTCGAGATGGCCTACGTCGCGTCGATGCATGCACTAGCTTGCGCTGGGCTCAATGCCAGTGACATCGATTTGATCGTTTACGGCAGTTGCAGCAATGATGAAACGGTGCCCAATACGGCGTCGGGCTTGCAGTACAAGCTGGGTGCCAGCAATGCAGCGTCCATGGACGTCAACACGGCATGCACCAGTTTTTTGTATGCGTATTCAACGGCCAACGCGATGATTCGCACCGGCGTAGTCAAACGCGCACTCATCGTGGGCGTGGAGCTGGTTTCCCGCTACATGGATTGGAACAATCGCGGCGTGGCGGTGCTGTTCGGTGACGGCTGTGCGGCCATCGTGATCGAAGCGACCGAGGAAAAAACAGGGCTTCTGGCCGAAACGCTGGGCTGCTTCAGCGATGCGCGCGGCATCTTGCGAATCTCAGGCTACGGTGCGACCTACGCCAATCAAGGCGTGGTGTTCGGTGACATGGGTTGGGTCTTTGACGGACCACAGATTTTCAAAAAAGCTGTGCAAGGCATGACCGAAGCCAGCGCAAAAACGCTGATCAAAGCGGGTGTCACCGCCGACCAAATCGATTTGGTCGTACCGCATCAAGCCAATTCACGAATCATCGAGTCGGTCGCTAAGTACGCTGGTTTGCCGATGAGCAAAGTGCACTTAACCGTGTCCAAGTACGGCAACATGAGCGCGGCCACCGTGCCCGTCGCGCTGGTTGAAGCGCTCGAAGAGGGCAAGATCGGACCGCGCGCGAAACTGCTCATGCCAGCGTTTGGCGCAGGATTGACGCTGTGCTCGCATTACGTCGAATGGGGCGATCGCATTACCCCGAAAGACGTGAGCAACGTGTCGCTCCCACCGTGCGAAAAAACAGCGCTGGAAATGGTCAACGAAATTCGAGCGGCGAAGCTCGACTCTAGCCGCAGCACGCCGGGCATTGAAGCCAGCTACGTCGTCGATCAGCGGCCATTTGGGACGCAGTAGCGTCGGATTGGGTGATTCCGCGTGGTGATTCGCGCAGCGGCGCTCGAGGGCAGTCAAAGTAGCATCGCTAATTAAGCTTTATTACTAAATGCCATAAAAAATATGGCGTTAAAGCGATTTTCCGCTACTTTTGAAATCTCATATTTTCAGCCGGAAGCCCATATTTTTTAAGGCATTCAGCGGGAAAGCTAGATCGCAGCTGAGTCGTTTGCGTCGTTCATACGCTTGTAACTACTGCGTTATCACAAACGTTATAATTAAGTGTCTCACATCCCTCAAGTCATTCCATGCAAACCCTAAAACTCACCCAAATCGGAAATTCGGTCGGCGTGGTGTTGCCCAAGGAAGTGCTGGCCCGCCTTTCGCTCGAAAAAGGTGACACGATCTACCTGACCGAATCGCCTAACGGTGTGCGCATCACCACCACCAACCCTGCGTTCGAAGAGCAAATGAAGCTAGCGCGCGGCATCATGAAAAAGCGCCGTGACGTGCTCGCCGAACTCGCGAAGTAATCGCGATGACCACTTGGACTTGGATTGACGCAGCCGTCATCACAGCAATTCACGAGGCACAACTGGCCGAGCACGGCGGCATCATCGGCATTCGAGACGCAGGCTTGCTCGAATCGGCGCTGATGCGCCCACAAAATTTGGCGCAGTACGAAACCCCAGATGCCGCCGCACTTGCCGCAGCTTACGGCTACGGCATCAGCAGAAATCATCCGTACTTGGATGGCAATAAGCGCACTGCATTTGTGGCAGTCGAGCTATTTCTTGCGCTCAATGGTTTCGAACTCGTCGCGAGCGACGCGGATTGCGTGATGACGATGCTTAAAGTGGCGGCGGGCGAAATCAGCGAAGATGCATTTGCTGAGTGGATTCGTCGCAACGCGCAAACGATCTAGCCGAGCATGAGCCCCATCTTCCAACAAAAAATAATTCAAGTTTGCGATGCGAAAATAGCTGCGAAAGGCGCGACCGTTGGTGTCTCGTTCTACGCATTTTTCGCAAACAAAAACGATGATCCCGAACTTCTGATGGAAGCCGCGGAATGGTGGATACGTGAACACAAGCTCAATCATTTTGAAAAAGCAGTAAAGATCAAATCAATGATTGCCGAGATGAGAGCCGAGCCAACATGACTGCCTTCAAATTTCGCTCAATTGCCTGGCTTCATCTCGCGTTGGCCGTTCTGGGGGCCGGTGCGGCCTTTCTACCAAACGGCCTCTCGCCCGAGCTCGCCGCTGCTTTCGACCATGAACCCGTCCCCTCGCTATTTGGATACGAGTGGGCGTTATACGCAATCGCGCTGTTTTTCATCGCGCTCTTTCTAGCGGGGTTCGTCGGGCTACTCATGTTCAAGCCATGGGGGCGAACGCTTTCGCTGTGCATGACCGTAGTCCTACTACTAGTCTATCCCCTGTTCGGGCCAACGTTGATGACAGGGCTTGAATCCGCTCTGCTTGAAGCCGCAGCGCTGACTTGGGGCGCAGTTTTGGCGTTGGCGTACTACTCAGAAGTAAGCGTGAAATTCAGCGAATCCAGTTCGACGGGTTCATGAGTCCGTAGGGTGGCACGCTTGCGGTGCCGCCCTACGACGACTCAGCCGCCAAAGCCCACCCAAAAACAGCCAGCGAAGCGCAGCGGAGCAACGCAGCTAAGTCAGATCGGATGCAGTGCGAGGCGAGCGTTCGCGACGTGTGCTTCCGCACATGGGTCAACACCGAACGACCCGGTAAGCGAGCGAAGCGATGCGGGAAGCGATGAGCGCAGCGGAGCAACGCAGCTAAGTCAGATCGGATGCAGTGCGAGGCGAGCGTTCGCGACGTGTGCTGTTGCACACGAGCGGACGCTCAACGAAGCAATGCGCCGATCTGACGACGCTGCGTTGCTACGCGAGCATGTCGGCCCAGATATTTTTGGCCCAAGAATTCGCATAAACGCCCTCAAGCGCATTGGCATCCGCCGACAGTCCGCCCGCGCCTTGCACCGTAACCATCGTTTTCTGCGCAGCATCGTAGCGATGAACGCTCGCAACGTGAACGACGTTTTTGTCATCGATGAAGCTGTAGCAGGTGTTGGCAACCATCGGCGTTTGATTGACAGTTTGACCCGTCAACAGCGCGATCACGGCGGCGGCACAGACCTTGCCGTGCTGATTGGCCATATGGCCGCTCTTGGGCATCGCGGGGGCAATTTGCAGTGAGTCGCCGAGGATGTGCACACCGGGCACAGCGGTTGATTCGTAGGTCAACCAATCGACTTGGCACCAACGGCGATTGGAATTGTTCAGGCCGTTCATCGCGGCGATGTTGCCGGCGCGCATCGGAGGCAAAACGTTCAACACATCGGCCTTTACGTCTTCGCCGAAGCTCATTTTGAGCGACAGGGTGCGAGCGTCAACATCCTGAATTTCTTGGTTGTTGCGGTATTCGATGATGCCTTTGTATTGGCCGTTCCATGCTTTCATGAAGAGGCCTTTTTTCGACACCACATCTTCGTTGGCGTCGAGGATCAGCACCTTGGATTTGGGCTTGGCTTGCTGGAAATACCACGCCACTTGGCAGGCGCGCTCGTACGGTCCCGGTGGGCAGCGGTACGGTGCTTTCGGAATGTGAATGGCGTACACGCCGCCCTCTTTCATCGCGGTCAATTGGTTGCGCAGGGCGACGGTTTCGGGCCCGGCTTTCCATGCCGAGAGCACGCGGTTTTTAGCTTCGCCGGTCGCTAAACCAGGCAGCGTTTCGTACATGAAATCAATACCGGGCGAGAGGATCAAACGGTCGTAGGGGAGCTTGGTGCCATCGGCGAGCGAGAGCGTTTTTGCTGTCGCATCAAAGCCAACCGCTTCGCCCTTGACACGACGAATGCCGTACTTGTCCAAGCCGCCGTAGGCCACAGAAATTTTGTCGAGCGTGGAGGAGCCGCCCACAACCAAATTGGACATGGGGCAGGACACGAACGCGTCACCGCGTTCAACGAGGGTGACATCGATCCCGCGCTCGCTCCACATGGCGATGTATTTGGCGGCCGTTGCCCCGCCGAAACCACCACCGACGACGACGACCTTGGGTTTCGCAGCACCGCCGATTGTGGCGCAACCGCTTGCAAAAATACCGGTGCCAACGAGCGATGCCGCGCCCGCCGCTTTAACGAAGTCGCGACGATTGATTAAGTTATTTTTCATGTTCATCGCTCCTTATTTAGGTTGTTTTTCGAGGTATTGGGCGATCAGCGCAACCTGTTCGTCGGTGTAGCCTTTAGCGAGCTGGTGCATGATCGTGGCGGGCAATTTGCCGTCACGGTAGTCCTTCATTTTTTGAATCGTCACGTTGGCGGGAACGCCGGCCAGTGAGGCTACTTCGGCAACACTTTTGCCGTTGCTGCCGTGGCAATTAGCGCACTGAGCAGCCAAATTGCGACCGAGATTTTTGTCGACGGTTGCCGGAGCGGGCACTGTTTGTGCCAATGCGAACGACGAGCCAAGCGCCGCATAGGCGGCCAAAAGATATTGCGATTTCAAGGGCGATCCTCCGAGGATAATTGCGAACTATTCTCAGTGAATTCTATGGTGCAATGCTCGTTGTAGCCGAGGCATTTCCCTAATGATCTGAATCGGTCACTTGTACGGCTTGTGCTTGCGCTCGTACAGTCGGTCACGACACGCGGATACGAATCGGATCGCTCGCGGAGTCACCGTCGTGCCGCGCGGTTGAAGCCTTTCGCACCCGATGCCGAGTCGCGGCAGTTCTCTCCTCGCCGCCCATCGCGGTGGAGCCGCTCCTACAGCATCGCGGGCGTTGCGTGAACTCAATCAAGGCCACCGCCTTAAGCACCGAGCGCATCGACATCGACGCCCGCGCCGCGTACAACGTGCCAAGCGGTACAGAACAATGAGCTTTATTAACGAATGCCTTATAAAGTAAGGGCTTAGTGGTCTCTGTATAGTTTATTGAAAGACCGTAGAAATTCCTTGAAGCCCCTATTTATCGTGGCATTCGTACAAAAAGCTTATTTACGTACTGCCATATTCCTTCGCCAGCGTCGCCGCCAAGCCAACGTAGCGAGCTGGCGTCAAGGTTCTCAGCTCAGCGCGCGCTGCGGCGGGGATGGCGAGCTGATCGATGAATTCGGCAAAGGCTTGCGGCGTCACTTTGTGGCCGCGCGTTAAATTCTTGAGTTGTTCGTAAGCGCCCGCTACCGCGTAACGGCGCATGACCGTTTGAATGGGCTCAGCGAGCACTTCCCAATTGTTATCTAAATCTTTGAGCATGGCGTCAGCGTTGACTTCGAGCTTGCCCACGCCTTGCAACGCCGACGACAAACCCAACAAGCTGTAGCCCACCGCCACGCCCATGTTTCGGAGCACGGTGGAGTCGGTCAGATCTCGTTGCCAACGCGAAATGGGGAGCTTTTCGGAGAGGTGTCGGAGCAATGCGTTGGCCAATCCAAAGTTACCCTCGGCGTTTTCAAAGTCAATCGGATTAACTTTGTGCGGCATGGTGGACGAGCCAATTTCGCCCGCTTTGAGTCGTTGCTTGAAAAAGCCGAGCGAAATGTAGCCCCAGACATCGCGGCAAAAATCGATCAGGATCGTGTCGATCCGCGCCATCGCATCGAAGAGCTCGGCCATGTAGTCATGCGGCTCGATTTGCGCGCTCATCGGTTGCCAGGTGAGCCCGAGCGATTCGACGGTCTGCTTCGAAAGCGCGGGCCAATCCACATTCGGGTACGCGGACAAATGGGCGTTGTAATTGCCCACTGCCCCGTTCATTTTGGCGCGCAGCGGCACCGCCACGATTCGCGTGCGTGCGGTGCGCAGGCGATCAACAAACAGTGCGATTTCTTTGCCCATGGTGGTGGGTGTGGCGGCTTGGCCGTGCGTGCGTGACATCATCGGCAACTCAGCCGTGGCGATGGCGAGCTTCGAGAGCGCCGCGAGCAGTCCATCAAATTGCGAAAGCCACGCACCGTGCACACCGCGCTGGAGCATCAGCGCATGCGAGACGTTGTTGATGTCCTCTGAGGTGCATGCAAAGTGCACGAATTCGCCGTGCGGCGCGAGCTCAGGTAGTTTGGCAAACTGCGCCTTGATCCAATATTCGACGGCTTTCACGTCGTGATTGGTGGTCGCTTCGATGTCTTTGACGGCTTGGGCATCGGTGATCGAAAAATCGTCGGCAATTCGATCCAGAAATGCAACAGCATCGGTCGACAGCGGCGGCAGTTCGGCGATCTCGGTGCAACTTGAGAGCGACTTTAACCACGCGATTTCAACCCGAACACGTTCGCGAGTGAGCGCATACTCGCTAAACGCGTCGCCCAGAGCGGCGACCTTTTTTTGGTAGCGCCCATCGAGCGGAGAAACGGCAACGAGTGAATCGAATTGAGGCATGGCAGATTTACAAAAGAATCGTCTTAGCGGAAGGTCAAATTATCGCCGCTTAGCTCAGTCATTGCGCCAAACGCGCCAGTGCGTGCTAAATTCATTGACCGCTCAGGCTACTTAGTTAGCCAGAGCCATTGCAAGACACGCAGCTCGACCAGACACTGGGCGTTCGCCCCAAAGAGAATTCCAATTGATGAAACTGCTCCATTCCCCCACCAGCCCTTACGCTCGCAAGGTTCGCGTTGTCGCAGCCGAAAAAAAACTTGAGCTAGAGCTGGTGCTGTCCGATCCGTGGGTGCCCAATCCAGCACTCGACGCCGCCAATCCGCTGGGCAAAGTACCGGCGCTGCTCACCGACGACGGCAGCAGCCTGTTTGATTCGCGCGTGATCGTTGAATACCTAGACGGGCTCTCACCCGTGCATCGTTTGATTCCCGACGGTACGCGCGATCGCATCGCGGTGAAGCGCTGGGAGGCGATTGCCGACGGACTACAAGACGCTGCGATCATCGCTCGATTGGAATTCAATCGTCCAGACAAAAACGAATCCAGCGCCAAACAAATCGAGCGTCAGCGCGGCAAGATTGCCGCCTCCCTGGCTGAAATGTCGCGGGAGCTCGGTGACGCTGACCTGTGCGTCGGTAAAACATTCACGCTAGCCGACATTGCTACGGCTTGCGCGGTGGGTTATGTCTCGCTTCGGTTTCCCGATATTGCTTGGGCCGAACAGTATCCGAATCTGGCGCGGCACTACAAGAAAATGGCCGCTCGTGCGTCATTCAAATCAACCGATCCGGCACCACCAAAAGCGTAGTTTCGCGCCGCAGCGTACCGCCAGAGAGCCGCTGGTAGCGCGCGGCGCACAAAACAAAAAGCCCGCAAATGCGGGCTTTTTTGTTTCGGATGAAGGCCGAGTAAGCCTTCATCCAACACCTGGGCTTACTTGCCCTGCGTGTTCATCGTGTCACCCACGATGTTTGGATAGCGAACGTGCTCAACCAAATCTTGCACATCTTTCGACGGCGCTTTGGTAATCAAGCTCACCACGATGATGATGATGAAGCCCAACGGCACGCCGAACAGACCGGCGGAGATGGGAAGGATGTCCCACCACGTATTGTCAGCCACCGGACTGGTGACACCGAACACGCCGCGCAGCCATGGCTGCGTAGTCGCCATGTAGTAGAAGGTAACCACCGTGCCGGCAATCATGCCGAGCACCGCAGCGATACCGGTCGTACGTTTCCAGAAGATACCCAAAACGAGCGCCGGGAAGAATCCCGCTGCTGCCAATGAGAACGCTGCTGAAACCAAGAACAAAATGTCGGCCACTTTGAGCGAGGCAACGTAGGCCGCGAGCAGAGCAACAACCAAGAGCAACGCTTTAGAGACGCCGATACGGGTCGCGGTCGATGCATTGGGGTTAATCATTTTGTAGTACAGGTCATGTGACAACGCGTTGGCAATTGTCAACAACAGACCGTCAGCCGTTGAAAGCGCTGCAGCCAAGCCGCCCGCTGCCACCAGACCCGAGATCACATAGGGCAGACCCGCGATTTCGGGGGTTGCCAGCACGATGATGTCGCCACCGATGGCAATTTCAGCCAACTGCACGATGCCGTCCTTGTTGACGTCAACCACGGAGAGCAGCGACGGATCAACCTTCGACCAGGACGCGACCCAAGCCGGTAACTTGGCAAACTCTGATCCGACAAGCGTCGTCAGAACGTCAAACTTCGCCAATACCGCAAGCGCAGGCGCCGTGAAGTACAGCAAGAAGATGAAGAACAACGACCAAAACACCGAGTTGCGGGCTTCTTTCACGCTAGGCGTGGTGTAGTAGCGCATCAGGATGTGTGGCAGCGCAGCGGTACCGACCATCAAGCAGAAGATCAACGCAAGGAAGTTTTTCCGTGCGATGTCGCGTGCTTTCTCGTCTTTAGCAGGGAACGCTTCACCATGGCGCAGCGGAGGACCGGAGCGCGCCTTAACAGCGGCATCCTTTGTCCAAGCCGCTTTGGCAGCCGCAGCGTCTTTCGGATAGCCATCGAGCGCTTTTTGCGCAGCGGCGACTTGATCCGCAGGTGCATTGGCTGTTTTCGCATCATCGAGCGCTTTTTGCAGATCAGCCTTGGTCGAAGCATACGAGCCCGGCAAACCCTTCAAGCGTCCCTCGGCAGCAGCAGCACGGTCAGCAAAAATCTTTCTCACTTCGAGCTCTTTAGGATCCTTGAGGAGCTGCTCTTCGCGAGCCGTTACCTTCTCAAGTACCGAGCCGTAGACGAGCTGTGGCACAGGAATACCAGTGTGCTTTACAGACAACCAAACCACAGGGATCAGGTACGCCACGATCAAGATGATGTACTGGGCCACCTGAGTCCAAGTAACAGCTTTCATGCCGCCCAAGAACGAGCAGACCAAGATGCCTGCGAGGCCAACGAACACACCAACCTCAAATGACAGACCTGTCAAGCGTGCAGTGATCAAACCTACGCCGTAGATCTGTGCAACCACATAAACGAAGGAGCAAAGAATCGCGATCAACACGCCAACGAAGCGAGCCGCATTACCGCCGTAGCGTGCGCCCAAAAAGTCAGGAATCGTGAATTGACCGAATTTGCGCAGATACGGCGCAAGCAGCAATGCCACCAGCACGTAGCCACCGGTCCAACCCATGATGAAGGCAAGGCCCGAGTAGCCGCTCAGGTAGAGCGTACCCGCCATACCGATAAACGACGCCGCCGACATCCAGTCAGCACCTGTCGCCATGCCGTTAAAGACCGCTGGAACGCGTCGACCAGCGACGTAATATTCCGACGCATCGGAGGTGCGACTCATGACGCCAATTCCGGCGTAGAGCAGTACCGTTGCGGCCAAGAACACGTAACCAATCCAGTTACGTGGCAGACCCATTTTCTCGGCAATGGCGAGCAATACAACGAACGCGACGAAGCCGCCCGTGTAGAACGTATAAACGCGCTTAAGCTGCGACGTAAACGCTTTTTGTGATGAACCAGCGCCCATTATTCGTCTCCCTCGTTAACGCCGTACTCGTTGTCGAGCTTGTTCATGTATCGAGCGTAAAACCAAATCATGATCACGTAGATGATCAACGAGCCTTGGGCCCCCATGTAAAACGAAAATGGCCAGCCAAAAAAGTTGAAGCTCAGTTCGCGAGCGAAATAGCCCAGTACGAACGTCACTAAAAACCAAATGGCCAGCAGCACGGCCGTGATTCGGAGATTCTTGCTCCAATACTCACGATGCTTGTCTGTTAATTGCATCACTATCCTCCTAAAGATTGAACTTTACGTGCGCCTCAAAATGTGTCCCCGAGGCGCGCGATGGAGGAAGAATACCTGAGTTTTTGCTCAAACGATCAGGGTTTGTCTTTAATTTGCGACAACACTTCACATCCCTGTTTCACATTCCCAAAAAACGTGAGAAAAGCGGCCTTATCTGACTCGTAGCTGACTGTTTTTCGAGAGAGGCGCGCTGTGAACTGCAACTTGCTGCAATGCGTCAAATCACGTCGGCTCGCTCATCGATGCGCTAGTTTTTCCACCAGCGATCAACGCCGATTTTGATGCCGGTTTCATCTTCGAGCATCGCCGCATTTTTCGGATCAAATTCTTTGAGCTTGCGCATGCGCTTTTCGCAGCGATCCATATCGCCCAAACGGTAGAAACAACGGGCCAATTCAATGTGTCCAAACGGGCTCATCGGTTGCAACTCGATATTTTTTCTCAGAGGCGCTATGGCGTCATCAGTGCGGCCCAACGCGACCAACGATAGCGCTTTGCCAAACCATGCACGATCGAGTTTTTCGTTGTGCGAAATCGCGCGATCAAAGGCGGCGATGGCGCGGCTGTGCTCGTTGGCGCTCTGTAGCAAATAGCCCAGATTGAAATGGCTATCCGCATCGTTGGGCTTGAGTGCGACGACGTGTTCGAAGCCAGCAATCGCGTCGCTAGGACGGCCATCTTCGGCGTGCAAAAACGCCACGCGCGAATGGGTGAGCGCGTCCGTTGGATCCTCGGCAACGATCTTGCCGTAATACTCATAAGCGATCTCGCGCTTTTTGAGGATGAGCGCCCAAGTGGCGATTTTGGTCAGGTACCAGTGTCGAAAAACGTTCACAGAAATTGCCTACTGAAATAGCTCGGGGCGGCGCAGATACAGTCGCGCAAAAAAGATGACGACACACAGCCAAAATAACAAGAAGACGGCCACCACAGGGACGTGCCTATCGGCAATTTTGGCCGGAGAAATCGCTCGCACCACCTTAGTCACTGGCGAGGCCAAAAAGCCCAGAAATCGATAGACCGGGTTATTGAGACGTGCGGACCAGTTAAAGATGCCAACGATTAATTGCGCGAAATAGATGAGCCCCACGAGCACACACATGCTGTAGGCCACGGCGAGAAAAGCGTCCATGAGCGTTTGAGAAGTCAGTTCGGGGCGAAGTATGCACGAAGCGACCGCGCTTCGCGCCGAGCGGCGTCAATTCGCGCAGTAACCAAAGGCACTAAAGGCTTTGCTTGAGTTGCTCCAAAATCGCCGGGTTTTCGAGCGTCGAAATGTCGGAAGTAATTTCTTCCCCCTTGGCAATCGAGCGCAGTAGGCGACGCATGATCTTGCCCGAGCGCGTTTTCGGCAAGTTGTCGCCGAAGCGAATGTCTTTGGGTTTCGCAATCGGTCCGATTTCTTTGCCAACCCAATCGCGCAGTTCTTTGGCGAGTTTCGCCGCGCCTTCTTTGTCGGTTGGGCGAGCGCCTTTGAGCACAACGAACGCCACGATTGCTTCGCCGGTGGTGTCATCCGGGCGTCCGACGACGGCCGCCTCTGCCACGAGCGCGCTGTTGGCAACAAGCGCCGATTCAATCTCCATCGTACCTAGACGATGACCGGAGACGTTGAGTACATCGTCGATGCGGCCCGTGATTCGAAAGTTACCCGTGACCGCATCGCGCACTGCGCCGTCACCGGCAAGGTAATAGCCTTTGAGCTCACTCGGGAAATACGCTTTTTTGAATCGCTCTGGATCGCCCCAAATCGTGCGAATCATTGAGGGCCACGGCTTCTTAATCACGAGAATGCCGCCGGAGCCGTTTGCCACATCGCCCCCGATTTCGTCAACGATTGCGGCTTCAATACCTGGCAGCGCCGTCGTGCATGAACCCGGCACAAGTGGCGTCACACCCGGCAGCGGCGTAATCATGTGGCCGCCCGTCTCGGTTTGCCAGAACGTGTCGACAATTGGGCACCGCTCGCCGCCGATGTGTTTGTAGTACCACATCCATGCTTCGGGATTGATGGGCTCGCCGACGGAACCGAGGAGCCGAAGCGATTTCAAATCGTATTTCGACGGCGCGTAATCCGGGGCGACTTCGGCGGCCTTAATCAGCGAGCGAATCGCCGTCGGCGCGGTATAGAAAATCGTGCACTTGTGTTTCTGAATCATTTCCCAGAAACGACCGGCGTTAGGGAACGTCGGCACGCCTTCGAAGATGATTTGCGTTGCGCCCGTTGCGAGCGGGCCGTACGCGACGTAGGTGTGACCCGTCACCCAGCCCACGTCGGCTGTGCACCAAAACACGTCGCTCGGCTTGATGTCGAAGGTCCATTTCATCGTGAGCATCGCATGCAGCATGTAGCCGCCGGTGCTGTGCTGAACGCCTTTCGGCTTGCCGGTGGAGCCGGAGGTGTAGAGCACGAAGAGCGGATGTTCCGCGTCAACCATCACGGCGGGGCAGTCGTCCGATTGGCCGCCCTCGACCTTTGCCCAGTCGATGTCTTTCGCTCCTGGTGCGACATTGCCGCCAGTGCGTTTGTAGACGACAGTGTGGCGCACCGCGTCGCAGCCGCCCATCGCGTAGGCCTCGTCCACCGCGGGTTTCAGCGGCAGCGCTTTGCCACCGCGCATCTGTTCATCGGCCGCGATCACGAGCGTTGCGCCCACGTCGACGATGCGCTCTTGCAAGCTCTTCGCTGAGAAACCGCCGAACACGACGGAGTGAGTCACACCGATCCTCGCGCAGGCCTGCATCGCGATCACCGCTTCAATCGACATCGGCATGTAGATGATCGAGCGATCACCTTTTTTATAACCAAGCGACTTCAAACCGTTGGCGAAACGCGAGACACGTTTGTGCAACTCGCGATACGTAATCGTCGTCGATTTGCCGTCATCCGTTTCGAAAATGATCGCGACTTTGTCCGCAGTCGGCGTGTTGAGATGACGATCCAAACACTGATACGACGCGTTCAATTCACCGTCTTCAAACCACTTAAAGAAGGGCGCATTCGAATCGTTCAGTGACTTCGTAAACGGCTTCGCCCAAATCAAGTTTTCACGTGCTAAATCCGCCCAAAAACCAGCGTAATCCGCCGCCGCGCTCGCTTGCATCGCCGCGACCTCGGCGGGCTTCAGATTTGCCTGTGCGGTAAACGCGGTCGGCGGCGGAAACACGCGGTTTTCGACGAGTACGGATTCGATGGCGGACATGACAAGACACTCCTATTTTTTCGGTTTTGCCGAGCGAATGTATCACTCGATTTACCCAGATTTGATCGGATTTTCCCGTGCATCGTAGCGTGTCAACTTGACGCAACTCTGACGCTTAGTTCCAATCAACTTATTGCATGTAAGCCATAATAAATAAAGATTACATTAACGTTTAACTACTTAATGAAAAATAAAATTATTTGCTAAAAACTGCTATTTTGTAAGGCATTGATATTAAAAGCCAAATGACATAAAACTCGCTTTCGACGTCGTTCTGTCATGTCGTCGATGCGCCCGTTCATCATGCCGTTTGCGCAATGCCAGTCGCAGTTTCTACTCGGTTTCGGGTGCTAAACTCATGGGCAAAATGGGGAAAGAAACCGGCTGTGCGTCGTTGCTCGAATTCGCCGATTCACCCGTTTACTGGCAGCGGACTTTCGTTTGGTGAGACCCGCAGCGCACTGGCTCCTTGCCCCAAACCCGACGCAATATTGATAGAAATCTCCAATGGCCAAACCGAAAACCTTGATCGCTGCCGGGCGCATGCGACCGCTTCCCTACACCATATTTTTCAGCCGCTGGTTACAGCTACCGCTCTACCTGGGCTTGATCGTTGCGCAGTGCGTCTACGTGTTTCATTTTTGGGTCGAGCTCGTTCATTTGATTGAAGCCGCGTTTGGCTCGGCCGACGCGGTGCGCGCCATTGCCGCATCGGTGCAACCCTGCGACGCTGCGCAAATGGCCGCAAAATCTCCAGCGCAAGCCTGTCCTGTCGTACCCACCAAGCTCACCGAAACGCTGATCATGCTCCTGGTGCTGGGTTTAATCGACGTGGTGATGATCTCGAACTTGCTCATCATGGTGATCATTGGCGGCTACGAAACATTTGTCTCCCGCATGAACCTTGAAAACCATCCCGACCAACCGGAATGGCTGTCGCACGTCAATGCGTCGGTGCTCAAGGTCAAGCTCGCCACCGCCATCATCGGCATCTCGTCGATTCACTTGTTAAAAACGTTCATCAATGCCGAATCGTACTCAGAGAAAACGCTGATCGCGCAAACGGTCATTCACGTCGTGTTCCTCTTGTCAGCGATTTCAATCGCACTGACCGACCGACTGATGGCACCGGCGGAGCATGAAGCTAAGGCCATTGATGGCCGACTCAACAACGACTAAGCCAACAAACGCACCCCCCATTTAGCGAGCTGCGCCCATGACCACCATCAAAGCCGAAGACCTGATCGAATCGACCGCTGCGGCGCTGCAATTCATCAGCTATTACCACCCAAAAGATTACATCGAGCATTTGGCGCGCGCCTACGAGGCCGAAGCCTCGCCCGCTGCCAAAGACGCCATCGCGCAGATTTTGACTAACAGCCGTATGTGCGCCGAGGGTCATCGTCCGATCTGCCAAGACACGGGCATCGTCAACGTGTTTTTGAAAATCGGAATGAACGTGCGCTTTGAGGGCTTTTCGGGCTCCATCGCTGACGCGGTTAATGAGGGCGTTCGACGCGCTTACAACCACCCCGACAACAAGCTTCGCGCCTCGATCGTTGCCGACCCGCAATTCGAGCGCAAGAACACCAAGGACAACACGCCCGCGGTGATTCACACGGAGCTCGTTCCGGGTAACACGATTTCGGTTGATGTGGCCGCCAAAGGCGGTGGCAGCGAGAATAAATCGAAGTTTGTGATGATGAATCCCAGCGATTCGCTCGTCGATTGGGTGCTCAAAACCGTGCCCACCATGGGCGCCGGTTGGTGTCCACCGGGCATGCTGGGCATTGGCATTGGCGGCACCGCTGAAAAAGCGATGCTGATGGCCAAAGAGGTGCTCATGGAGCCCATCGACATGTACGATTTAAAACGACGTGGCCCACAAAACCAAACCGAAGCGCTTCGAATCGAGCTCTACGACAAAGTCAATGCGCTGGGTATCGGCGCACAAGGGCTCGGTGGCTTGTCAACCGTGCTCGACATCAAAATTGCCATGTACCCGACCCACGCGGCTGGCAAGCCTGTCGCGATGATTCCCAATTGCGCCGCCACACGCCATGCGCACTTCGTGCTCGACGGCTCGGGGCCTGCGTACTGCGAACCGCCGTCGCTCGATACGTGGCCCGATGTGCATTGGGCCCCCGATGTGAAGCGCTCCACCCGCGTTGATTTGAATACGCTCACCAAAGCGCAAGTCGCCAGCTGGACACCAGGACAATCGCTTCTGCTCAATGGCAAGATGCTCACCGGTCGCGACGCCGCTCACAAACGTATTCAAGACATGCTCGCCAAGGGCGAAAAGCTGCCCGTCGACTTCACCAACCGGGTGATTTATTACGTCGGCCCGGTTGATCCAGTGCGAGACGAGGTCGTGGGGCCCGCAGGTCCAACGACCGCCACGCGAATGGACAAATTTACCGACATGATGCTCGCGCAGACCGGGCTCATCTCGATGATCGGCAAAGCCGAGCGCGGTCCAGCAGGTATCGAGGCGATCAAAAAGCACAAAGCGGCGTATCTGATGGCCGTGGGTGGCGCGGCGTATCTGGTTTCAAAGGCGATTCAATCGGCACGAGTGGTTGGGTTTGCCGACTTAGGGATGGAAGCGATCTACGAATTTGATGTGAAGGACATGCCCGTGACCGTTGCGGTCGATTCCGCGGGCACGAGCGTGCATCAAACCGGGCCGCGCGAATGGCAATCCCGGATCGGCAGCATTGCGCTGACGGCCATTTAGTTTCGCGCTTCACGCTGTGCCATTGACTTCAGCAGTCTTGACGCTACGAGCGCTGCGACGATCCGCAGCCGTGCCGTGTCATGTTTGAGCAGTTGAGCTTCGGCCACCTGATCGTGGCGCTCGCAACCGCTGCCGTGGTGGCGATCCCCGCGTGGTTGGCTCGCCGACGTGCGAGCAAAACACACCGAGAGCTCGACGCGGCGATGCGTCAATTCAGCCGCGGCAATTTTTCGACTGAAGTGCAATCAAGTGCACGCGGCTCGCTGGGCGAGCTGGTTCGTGGCTACAACGAAACAGCGCACACGCTCTCCGAGGCGCGCGAAAAGCTTGCCAACTATCAGCGCGCGCTTGAAGAGCGGGTTCGCGAGCGCACTCGAGATCTCAATGCCGCCACGGCTCGCGCGATTCATGTTGCGCAAACCGATCCACTGACCTTGCTGCCCAACCGAATCCTGTTGACGCAACGACTCGACGAAGCCATTCGCCGCGCCGCCGCTGATACGACACGGGTGTCAGTGCTGTTTATCGATCTTGATCTGTTTAAAACTTTCAACGACACCCTGGGTCACGAAACCGGCGACTCGGTCCTTCGAACAGCGGCACAACGAATCAAAAGCGCGGTTCGTTCGGAGGACATCGTTGCGCGCTTTGGCGGCGACGAATTTGTGGTGCTGCTCAGTCGCCTCGACTTCCAACGAGCCGACTCAACGACGCTCAGCGTGGCTGAGGATATTTTGGGTGCACTCAACCAACCGCTCGATATCGCTGGTTCTCGGATCACTTTGCCTGCCTCGATTGGCGTCGCTTGCTACCCGCAAGACGGTCGCACCGCCGCCGATCTGATTAAGAACGCCGATTCAGCCATGTATGCCGCCAAACAGGGCGGTGGCGGGCGCATCTCACGCTTTGCCGACGAGTCAGGCCAGCTGGTGCTGGGTCGCAGCAAACTTGATGCCGACATCCGTCGTGGTGTCGCCGCCGAAGAGTTCTTCCTAGTCTTTCAACCGCAAATTGAGTTGTCCACCGGCATGCCCGCCGGCTTGGAAGCGCTCATGCGCTGGCGCCACCCCACTCGAGGCGTAGTGAGTCCGCTGGAATTCATTCCGGCCGCGGAGCAAAGCGGCTTGATTCATCAGCTGGGACAGCGTGCGCTGGAGATGGCGTGCGAGCAATTCAAATTCTGGCAGCAGCTCGACGTGCATCCGCGAATTTCGGTCAACGTGTCGGCCAAGCAGATGGAAAATTCCATGTGGCTTGAGAGCGTTCGCGACGTCATTGATGCCACCGGCATCCCGCCACAGTTTCTCGATCTGGAAATCACCGAATCCATGCTCGTCAACAATCCCGAGCAAATCGTTGAAACACTCGGCGAGCTCAATCGGTTGGGTGTCACGCTGACGCTTGATGATTTTGGAACAGGCTATTCGAGCTTGAGCTACTTGACGCGTCTGCCGTTTCAAACCATCAAAATCGACCGAAGTTTTATTCACGAAATCGAGATACCAGCCCGCCGCAGCATCGTGCAAGCCATCGTCGCTGTGGCGCACAGTCTTGGGATGCGCGTGATCGCCGAAGGCATCGAATCGCCGCTGCAACTCACGATTCTGCGCGAGCTGGGTTGCGAAGAAGCGCAGGGTTTCTACATCGCCAAGCCCTGCGAGGTTGCAGCCATTGCGCCGTGGTGGACGACCCAAGTCGCGGGTGTCCGCCATACGCTTGAGCGACGCTAATGTTGTGTGCGCGACGCGCTCGGCCGGGGCAGGTCTGTCGGCACGTCCACATCCCGCAACACCCCCGCATCAGCCACGTCGATCACCATGACGCTTGGCGCGTGGTCGCCTAGTACACGCCGCGCGCCTTCGTCACCGCCGCAGTTGACCAGCGCGGGCCAAAATTCGCGACCAAAGGCGACCGGATGACCCAGCACACCCTCGAAACGTGGCCGTAGGATGCGATGGGAGCTGCTTTGCTCAATTAGCTTTCCCAGCGTCTGCGCATTTGTCCACGGCATGTCGGCCAAAGCCATCAGGAGCACGTCGGCGTCGCCAAACTCGGCCAGCGCCAGAGCCGCAGCGGCGGCAATCGAATGCCCCATGCCCCATTCAAAGTGCGCTGGAACCACGATATGAGCCCCGCGCTGCTTCGCCTGCATCGCGATGGCAGTGTGCTCGCCTCGGACCGCCACGATGGTGGCGTCTACCGCGCTCATCAGCGTTGTGAGCGATCGAACGCCCACCGTCTCGGTGTCAAACGGTGCCTCAAGCTTGGCGCCCGGTCGTGCGGCGTCAAAGCGACGTCCCGCGCCGGCCGCAAGCAATACCCCGACGCTGCGCGCTGGCACTTAGGTCTTGGGCAAGGTCACGCCGCTTTGCCCTTGATACTTGCCACCACGGTCTTTGTACGAGGTGCCGCAGATTTCGTCGCTCTCGAAGAACAGCACCTGTGCACAGCCTTCGCCCGCATAGATTTTGGCGGGCAGCGGCGTGGTGTTGGAAAACTCCAGCGTGACGTAGCCTTCCCATTCGGGCTCGAACGGCGTGACGTTGACGATGATGCCGCAGCGCGCGTAGGTGCTCTTGCCGACACAAATGGTTAACACGCTGCGTGGGATGCGAAAGTATTCGACCGTTCGCGCCAGCGCAAACGAGTTGGGCGGAATGATGCAAACGTCACCCGAAAAATCAACGAATGACTTTTCATCAAACGCTTTGGGGTCAACGATCGTGGAATTGATGTTGGTGAAAATCTTAAATTCGTTGGCGCAGCGAATGTCATAGCCGTAGCTAGACGTCCCATACGACACGATTTTGTTGCCGTCAACATAGCGCACCTGATCGGGCACAAACGGCTCAATCATTTGATGTTGCTGCGCCATGCGGCGAATCCAATGGTCAGACTTGATAGACATAAAAGAGGGGCGATTCTGCGACGAGTCGCGGTGGGGTCGGGTGGACGCAATGCGCGCGATGTTGGCTATTTTGTCTCAACACCGATGCCACGGCTGTCTCGCCCGCACGCTGTGCCGCCGCAATCGCGCTGATCTGCCGAAAAAGTCGAACGTAGCTCGCTCGATAGCTCACAGAAATAATTTTGCGCGCGATCAAAGTTAGCTTTTGCAGTTTCAGTGGATAACTATGTGCACAACTCAGAAATAGACGCTGTAGACCTTTGTACAGAAAACAACAGCCCAACGCCAAGCGGCGTGGCTGCGCCGTGGTCAAAGAGCCTCAGACAAGGCGGGTGAAATTCTTTTAAGCAACACCATATCTTGTGGTTCACGGAGCACTTGACCACAAGATGTTGTTAGTCGTATCCTTGAGGGTGTTGCACTTTTTGACGGCGCTATCGGACACTACCGGGGACAGCCGCCGCGTCAAAGCGGCCGCTGCGGGAACGTCAAAAGCGGGTCAAGACGGCGAAATTGGGGGCTCAGCGGGCAGCGCTGTGTCCATCAATCGCAGCAACCATCGGCCGAGCAATGCCCCCCGTTGATCGTCGATGATCGTATTAGTCAAATTAAAAACAGGAATCTCCCACATGCTCGATACTACCGCCGCACCAGCAAACGCTTTAACCATGAGTAGTGGAGCGGGGATCACGAGCGCTTCGGCCTTAGCGTCACTGAGTGGCACCAGCAACCACGGCAACGTGGCCGACGCCAACCGTGCCGCGCTCTACAAAGTTATTCGCCGCAACGGTTCGGTCATGCCCTTCGAGCCCGGCAAGATTACGGTTGCGCTCACCAAAGCGTATTTGGCCACGCACGGCACGCAAAACGCCGCGTCCGCCCGCGTTCGCGAAATTACCCAAACCATGACCGATGCGGTCATGAAAGCGCTGATGCGCGTAAAGCCCGAGGGCGGCGCGATTCACATCGAAGAGATTCAAGATCAAGTTGAATTGGCGCTGATGCGCTCCGGTGAGCACGAAGTGGCCCGCGCCTATGTCCTCTACCGCGAAAAACGCACGCAAGAGCGTGCCTCACAGGTTAAATCCAAAGAGGCCGATCAAGAATCAATTCTTCATGTGGTCGACGGTGGCGTCCGTAAGCCACTGGACTTGTTGCGGCTCCGCGAGCTGATCAAATCCTCCTGCGACGGTCTGCACGGCGCGGCGGACGCTGATGTGGTGCTCAAAGCCACGCTCAAGGACTTGTACGATGGCGTGTCGGCCAAAGAAGTCCGCAAATGCACTATTTTGGCCGCGCGTCAGTACATCGAAAAAGATCCCGCGTACAGCTTCGTCACCGCGCGATTGCTCATGGATTCGATTCGTTTCGAAATCCTAGGTGAAGAGACCAGCCACGCTGACATGGCGGTTCGCTACGCCGAAAACTTTCCAAAGTACATCAAGCACGGCATCGGCATCGGCTTGCTCAATCCCGAGCTCGCCAGCTACGACTTGCAGCGTTTGGGCGAGGCGCTCGATCACAACCGTGATCTGAAGTTTGGCTTTCTGGGCCTGCAGACGTTGTACGACCGCTATTTCCTGATCGATCGCCAATCCAACACCGCGACCGCCTCCAACGAGGATCGTCGAATCGAATTGCCGCAAGCGTTCTTTATGCGTGTCGCGATGGGCTTAGCGCTCAACGAAGCCGACCGCGAAGGTCGCGCCATCGAGTTCTATCAGCTGCTCTCTTCGTTTGACTTCATGTCGTCAACGCCGACGCTGTTTAATTCGGCGACCCACCGCTCGCAGCTCTCCTCTTGCTATTTGACAACCGTTGCAGACGATCTCGACGGCATCTACGAGGCGATCAAGGAAAACGCATTGCTGTCGAAATTCGCCGGCGGTCTGGGCAACGATTGGACGCCAGTGCGCGCCATGGGCTCGCACATCAAGGGCACCAATGGCGAATCGCAAGGCGTTGTGCCCTTCCTCAAGGTCGTCAACGACACGGCGGTTGCGGTGAATCAAGGCGGTAAACGCAAAGGCGCAGTTTGCACGTATCTGGAAACGTGGCACATGGACATCGAGGAATTCCTCGAACTGCGCAAAAACACCGGTGACGATCGCCGCCGCACGCACGACATGAACACCGCGAACTGGATTCCAGATTTGTTCATGAAACGTGTCATGGAAAATGGCCCTTGGACGCTGTTTTCGCCCGCCGACACGCCTGATCTGCACGACCTGTTCGGCAAAGCGTTTGAGGCGAAGTACGTCGAGTACGAAGCCAAAGCAGCGCGCGGTGAATTGAAGCTCTTCAAAACGCTACAGGCGACCTCGCTGTGGCGCAAGATGCTCACCATGCTCTTCGAAACGGGGCATCCATGGATCACGTTTAAAGACCCTTGCAATATCCGCTCGCCGCAACAGCATGTCGGTGTCGTGCACTCATCAAATCTGTGCACCGAGATCACGCTCAACACCAGCGACACCGAAATCGCGGTCTGCAACCTAGGCTCGGTGAACCTGGTCAATCACATGATTGAGGTGAAGAGCAGCACCGAGGGCGGTGCGGGCGGCTATCAGCTCGATCACGTCAAACTTCAAAAGACCATTCGCACCGCCATGCGCATGCTCGATAACGTGATCGACATCAACTACTACGCAGTCAAAAAAGCTCGCACGTCGAATTTGAAGCATCGCCCGGTGGGCCTTGGCATCATGGGTTTCCAAGACTCACTGCACATGATGCGCGTTCCCTACGCGTCCGAAGCGGCGATGGAGTTCGCTGATCGCTCGATGGAAGCCGTTTGCTATTACTCGTACCTGGCATCAACGGAGCTGGCCGAAGAGCGCGGTCGCTACAGTTCGTACAAAGGCTCGCTGTGGGATCGCGGCATTCTGCCCTTCGATTCGCTCAAACTGCTGGCTGACGAACGCGGCGGCTATGTTGAAGTCGACCAGTCGATGTCGATGGATTGGGACAGCCTCAAGGCACGCATCAAAGTTCACGGCATGCGCAATTCCAATTGCGTTGCCATCGCTCCTACCGCGACCATTTCGAACATCATCGGTGTGTCGGCTTGTATTGAGCCCAACTACGAAAACCTCTTCGTCAAATCCAATTTGTCGGGCGAATTCACTGTCATCAACGAGCATTTGGTCGACGACTTGAAAGCCCGTGGCTTGTGGGATGAAGTGATGATTTCGGATCTGAAGTATTTCGACGGCGCGCTTGCCAAAATTGATCGCATTCCGGATGATTTGAAGGCCAACTACGCCACCGCATTTGAGATGGATGCCAGCTGGCTTGTTGAGGCCGCGTCCCGTCGCCAAAAGTGGATCGATCAAGCCCAGTCGCTCAATATCTACATGGCCGGCGCATCGGGCAAAAAGCTCGATGACATCTACAAATTAGCTTGGAAACGTGGCCTCAAAACCACCTACTACCTACGCACGATGGCGGCCACCAGCGCAGAAAAGTCAACCGGCAAAGGCGGCGAGCTCAACGCCGTCTCGTCGGGCGGCGTAACCCACGCAGCCGCGGCAAAAACCGCTCCGGCACCAATGTCGACGGCCACAGCCGTTAGCCCAGTGATTGACGCGCAGTTGCCCGCTACCGATATGAAGTATTGTTCGATCGACAACCCCGATTGCGAGGCTTGCCAATAGATTCACTAGCGGCAATAGCATAGCGTTTGAACGCCATATAAATCGTGGCTTCAGAACAATCCAAGGCAACAATCGGGTAAAACCAGTTCATGGGGCAGTTCAGCATTCGCTGACCCTCACATTAATCACTTAGGAGAACACATCATGGGTTTCTTTAGTTTCATCAAAGACGCTGGCCAAAAATTGTTTGGTCACAAAGACGCTGAGGCCGTGGCCGCAGCAGCCGCTGCAGACGACGCCGCTGCCAAAGAAAAGCTCGACGCCACCAACCGCGCAGCCGGTGATGCGATCCAGGCCTACATCGAGCAGCAGGATTTGACAATCACTGGCTTGGTCGTCACCTATGACGCCGCCTCTTCCACGGTCAACATCTTCGGCGTGGCCGCAGATCAGGCCACCAAAGAAAAGGCACTCTTGTGCTGCGGCAACGTGGCTGGCGTAACGAACGTTAACGACAACATGTCCGTGGACCAGAGCGAACCCGAAGCCACGTATCACGACGTAGTGTCGGGCGACAACCTGTCGAAGATCTCCAAGGCCGCTTATGGCGATCCAAACAAATACATGCTGATTTTCGAAGCCAATAAGCCGATGCTGTCGCACCCCGACAAGATCTACCCAGGCCAAAAGCTGCGCATCCCGCCGCTCTAAGTCCGGGCATCACAATCCCTCTCGTTTGAGAGGGTTGGGGTGAGCGTTTTGAGGCGTGGTGCGATCCACTCACTCAGAGCGCTGACCGCAGCAGCATCGGCCGCACCGCACGGGCTTTTTTAGCCGCGCGGCCTCCTCGAGCGAAGGGGAGCGTCGGTGTCGTTGTAAGTGCTTCGTCGGCGCGGTCGCGCGCGTTGATTGAAGCGTAATTTGCACACCTCGTAGCAGAGTGTGTGTACCTTAAGGAAGGGAGGTGATCTGTGGCTAAAAAAGAACACAAGTGGGTATTTTTCCTAGATAAGGCTGGCAAAACCAGATGGCGTCGTATTGCGTCAAATGGCAATATCATCGGCGCATCGTCACAGGGCTACGTCACCATGACGGACGCCTTTAACAATGCGTGCCTCAATGGCTACACGGGTGAGAAATGGAAACCGCTCGCGCGGATCATTCCAAAACCACCTAAGCCAATGTAGCAACCGATACAGGAGCCGCCACGGGTCCCACCCGCGCGATCTCGTCTGCGCTTTGGTGACATCGCTCGCGTGAGCGATCGATGCATCTCAGCAACGACACCGCCAGTGCCCGCTACGCACGTAGTTGTCACTGGCGGTTTTTCACAGTGTGTTGTAGTCATTTTTTGATTCTCGATGCGACGATTCAATCGTGTCATCCAGCGAAAAAACGTCAGCGCAGCGCCCTGTGAAAAACATATTTAGTGTCAACGAACTTCGTGAAGAAATGATGACAGCGTTCAAACCCAAACGGGCGAGCGATGTCAACAATCTCAACACGAATCCCCAGCGAAAAGGACGTATCGATTTTGCAAACACTCGTTGAACCCAACCCGCAACTCAGTGGTGCTCGTCATGTGGGCGACTACCAAATGTGGCTGCGCTTTGCTGATGGTCGCGAAGGCATCGTCGATTTTTCGGATGATTTGTGGGGCGAGGATTTGAAGCCGCTGCAAGATCCATCGACCTTCGCCGAACTCAAATTTGATGACGCTATTGCCACCCTATCGTGGGAACGCGGCGGCATTGATATTTCGCCCGCTTACCTCTACTCCAAACTCGAATCGGTTCAATAGTTCCACCCGCTATGAGCCCCTACTTTTAACCGTCACTAGATACCCGTTACCCGTCACGCATTACCGGCTGCCAGGCAGCCACAAGACGCCACCCATAAAACCAAGCGTGCAATTCGGAAATTCCCCCTCTGAATCGCAGCGCAAAGGCAAACAGGACACCCTTACACCATGCTAAATTTTGATGACGATATCGTCGCTCCACCCGCGCAAAACCTCTCTAATGGCGAACCCGCTCGCGCTGCGTCTAATCCCGTTGCGCCACCCTCGCCCGCGCACGTTGCCGATTACCGCGCGCAAATGAACGAAACCGGCAAACCCGTAGAAAACGATCTGGCCGCACAAATGCGCGCCCACACCGGCCGCGTTCGCGCCGAAGACAAACGTGTGATCAATGGCGGCGCAGATGTGAATCAGCTCGTGCCGTTTAAATACAACTGGGCGTGGGATAAATACTTGGGCGGTTGCGCCAATCACTGGATGCCGCAAGAAATCAATATGCAGCGCGATATCGAGCTGTGGAAGCGCCCCGACGGCCTGACCGACGACGAGCGCTTGATCGTGAAGCGCAACCTCGGTTTCTTCGTCACGGCCGATAGCCTGGCTGCAAACAACATCGTTCTCGGCACCTATCGCCACATCACCGCGCCTGAGTGCCGCCAATACCTGCTGCGCCAAGCGTTTGAAGAGGCCATTCACACCCACGCCTATCAATACATCGTGCAATCGCTCGGTCTTGATGAGGCCGAAATTTTCAACGCCTATAACGAAATCAAGAGCATCCGCGACAAGGATGATTTCCTGATCCCGTTCATCCAAACGCTCACCGATCCGAATTTCAAAACCGGTACGCCCGAGGCTGATCAAGCGCTCCTAAAAAGCCTGATCGTGTTTTCCTGCATCATGGAAGGCCTCTTCTTCTACGTCGGCTTCGTGCAAATCCTCGCCCTCGGTCGCCAAAACAAAATGACCGGCTCGGCAGAGCAATATCAATACATCCTGCGCGATGAATCGATGCACTGCAACTTCGGCATCGATTTGGTCAACACCATCAAGATGGAAAATCCACACCTCTGGACCGAAGATTTCAAAACCGAAATCAAAGGCCTCATCAAGCGCGGAGTCGAACTCGAATACGCCTACGCCGAAGACACCATGCCCCGCGGCGTACTAGGCCTCAACGCCCCGATGTTCAAAGAATATCTGCGCTTCATCGCCAACCGCCGCTGCCAACAAATCGGCCTCGACGCCTTGTTCGACAAAGCTGAGAATCCGTTTCCTTGGATGTCAGAAGTGATGGATCTGAAGAAAGAGAAAAACTTCTTTGAGACGCGGGTTATTGAGTATCAGACGGGTGGGGCGTTGAGTTGGGAGTAGGTTCTACGGAATGGAAGTAAGCGATGAGAACAAGAAGCTGCTCGAAAAGTATCGTGAAGACATACTCAAACGCAGCCTATCGAATACGGAAAACTACGACCGCTCCATATTGACTCTGTCTGCGTCATTCTTGGGTTTTTCGCTTGCGTTTATTAGAGATCTGGCCGCTGGAATAGATGTCTCGGCATCCTTTCTTCTGCCATCTTCATGGCTGTTTTTCTTTATCGCTATTGTTGTTACGCTGGTATCTTTTCAAGTCAGTGAACGGGCTCTCATCGTCGCGCTTGAAAATGCGGAATCAGTTTATCTTCGTAACGACCCCTCCGGCTATGAGAAAACAAATCGTCTTGAAAAATGGAATAGATACTGCTCCTACGGGTCGGGCGCCACGTTCTCGTTTGCATCACTTTTGACAGTGATCTTTGTAACCTTAAATCTCTCCAACATGAAACCAACCATCGTCCAAAAGGGAGCATCCATCCCTAAACCGCAATCAGGCGCCGCCGTGCCTGGCATGCAACTGCCGGCTCCAGTGCCAGCTCCGACGCCGCCTGCCCCCGCACCAGCCCCGGCCAGCAAATAGTGAACCGCTGCGGGTTTTGCGGAGGCTTCTCAACTTGAGAGATAGGAGCCAAGATGAGGAAGAGCGGATACTCCCCATGAGTTCGCGAACGTTCAGTTCGCGCAGCGTTTGAGCAACGCGAGCAGTACCGTTCGCAGCCAGTAGGTTGGGTTGATGCACGGAACCCAGGTCTCTTCAGCCCACGTTGACGCCGGGTTTGCTAACTCAGCCTACGTGCTGCACGCCCGTTACATCCGTCCCATTGGCGCGGATTGGCAGCTGAGTCAAATCCCAATTGTTTCGCCTGACTTCGCGAGATAGATCTCTCGTCCGGTAGTGACTCTTGCGGACGACCTCGCGGCGATGATTTGAAAGCCAGCGGTGCCTCGCGTTCACATACGCGAGTATCCATGCCTTTTCGTCGCCGCCATGCGCAGGCGTGACCTCCGGAAACATACCGCGGATGACCCACAGCACGCTGCCGCTGTGGATGAACGAGTCATACGCGATCAGCATGGAAAGCGGCTGCGTAAACCCCTCTGTGTTGCACCACTTCATCGCGGGATCGAAATAGCGACGCGCGAAGAATCTATCTTGCGTTCTCTGCATTACGATGTCGTCACGACCCGCGCTACGCAGCAACCGCTTGAAGTCGGGGTCGTCCGTCAACGGCGTACTACCAACCCTATCCGCATACAGTCCAAGCTCAGCACTGAAAGTACCTGATGCATCTGCGTACAACCCAACCAATTCGCGCAAATTCCCGTACTCTGTCGTTTGCGAGCGACCGTAGGTAATCTGGCGAATGTCGTGCGGACCATCAGCGTAAGTCGAGATGGCTCCGTAGTCGCCTTGCGGCGAGCCCGTCTCGAAGACATTGATGACTTGTTCGATAACGCTTCGTTGCTTTGGGGTGAGGTTCATAGCGTTCCTTCAGGTGGGACCTGTGCCGACATTCGCGATAGAAAAGTCGCGCCAACACAGTCATAGACAATGGGCACAACTTGTTCAAACTTTGTCTGCTACCCCGGCTCAGCGCGATACATCCAAACGTTCGTGGCTGATCCTTTCACAACCATCGGCCCTGTCCACAGGGGCGTTAGTCCGTCCACCGCGACGGTTGCAATTGTTAATAACCCGGGTTGCGGCTCAAGCGGTTCTTCCAGTTCGTCAAACTCAACGAGATTAGTAAGCTTATGTTTTGCGTTTACCCAAAGCCGCGATCCGATAAAGGTATTCGCTAGCGCCTCTTCACCGTTCAGCGCGCTCTCGATTTTTTGCGGTGTCAGCGCGCCTGAAACTTCAACGTGGTACTTGGACATAACCGTCTCCTAATTTTCTATTTGGAAAGCAAAAACTGCTTTGCGACGAGTTGCTTCTTTAGGTTTACGACATCGCCTGCGCGAGCCTGCTTGCGAAAGAAATCGAGCAACGCTCTTTTGACCTCGGGCGCCGTCGTCTTTTCTGGGAGACCTAGTGATTTCAGGACGTCATTCCCTGCTTGAAAATTGGCGACGTTGATGCTTGCAATCGCTGCGGAAATTTCGCGTCGTTCAAGAATCTGGTCGTCGCTCATCGAAATGATTTCTTGAACGTATTCCTGCTTTTTCGCCTTTTCAGTTTCAGCAGCTTTTGTCACCTGAGAAATTGCCGCGAGCACGGTACCGGCTGAAAAGTAGTCTTCCAGATGCGCCAGCGCCATTGAGCCGGGGTACTGCTCGATCTCCTCCTGCATACCGGTGCGCAACTTAAACTCTACCGCCGCTCGCGCCGCCGACATTGCGTCAACAAGCGCCGGCATAGTTTTCTCAAAGTAATATTGTTTCTCAGTCACGCCCAAAAGGGCGCCCGACACCGCTGCCGCAGCCGCGTAATTGGTCTTTGCCGCAACACTGCTTACAAGCGTTCCCGCAGTGTTGAAGCCAATGTTCGCGTACGAAGTCAGCGCTGCGGAATCCTGTCGATCACCATTCAAACTGCGCACGAGTTCATGGAACCGCAGGTCAACTACGCTCATTGCGCGGTGCATGATCTTGTTTCGCTCGCTTCTGTCGGTGCTAGTGACGAGACTAGCCAAGTCCTCAGGTGTGAGCTTGATAGCGGTCACCGTGGCGGTCGTATCCTGATAGCGTGTGGGTACACCATGCATCGATGAACAAGCCGCAAGCGACGCAGCGACGATGGCGCCCGCGATACGCCACAAAGTTCGCGCAGCAAGGGTATGTTGAATCACGTTCATTTCGTTCACCTTCGCAAATCGGTTCATACGTTAGTGCGATGAATCTTAAGGACTGTCCTTTCGTTCGTCGCCTACCTAGACGAGTAGGAGTGGTAAAGCGGACGGGAAAACGGCGTCTTGACGATGAGCTTTAGAACGAGACCAACGGCAATCGTCACAAATCGGGGAAGACACCGTTGTTCGAATACGAAGTACGCCCACACTTTCGCGCACCGCTTGCAACACCATGAGCCACGAGAGGCAAAATGGGGTCAGACACTGAGGTTTCCCCACGAATTTCACTCTCATACTTGGATGGCTACATGAGACCCCGCCCACTGCTTCATCGTTCGTCGGAAGTCCTCGATACTGAAGGCGCTGAGCGGCGAGTCGACGAGTAGCTTGCCCGCGCCGATGACAGAAATCTCAGGGCGATCCTTGCGATTGGTGAGCTGCAAATCGTATTGCAGATGATCATTGATTGCGCACTGCCCGATCAGACGCAACACGAACTCAGCCAAGCTCGCAATGAGCGCGAGCACTGCCAAGCGCTCTGGTGTTCGACTCGCGCTGTTGGATAGCCCCAAACCAAATCGCGCGTTCTTGGTGTCTCGAAAGGCCTGCTCGGTCTGCATGCGCTGCGAGTAGATCGAAACGATGCTGTGAGCCGTCACGTGCGACAGCGAGCTCGACACGGCCAGCAACCATGGCTCGCCCTGCGCGCGCGCCTGCTTTTTGCTGTGATTGCTGCGGCTCTTTTGAC
>READ01000021.1 GCA_004293675.1 Betaproteobacteria bacterium | reverse complement strand
GCGCCGTGCGGCCTGCAATTTACCGGTCTTGTTTCTCTCTAGTTCCATCTCGATTTACCGTTCGTTAAGTACTCAATGGAAATCGTACAGGTTCAGTTCTGCACATTTTGCGTTACGTTGACCGGGCAGTCAGCAATTGTTTGCGCCGCAGCAACAAAGCTCGCCAACCCAGAACAGACAAGCGCCGTGGACGCCAGAAAAATACGTAGTCGCATAAGTCGAATTGCAGTCAAAAACCTCGAGATCGAAGTCTATGCCAATGTCATATTGCGCTTTCCAACACCGACCTACGGTCATTTTTTATTGACCAACGGCACCACATTCCGAAACGTCTGAGCATTAGGAACGACTCATCAGCACAAGCTAAGTGCTGAAAAACTGCAAATGCTCTCTGCAAATCAGATACTTGCACCGCGTCACACCATCTCCTCAACGCTCAGCGGACTACTCCATCGCGCCGGTCAACCACTGCTTGCGCCGCACGACTGCCTCTTCACCCGCACTCGCGTCTGGAGCCAGCGCCATCGTGTCGATCGGCGGCGTAGGAACGATGAGAACTGTTTGTCGCAAATGGTCGTGCCGAAAGTAATCGATCCGGATTGACTCACCGACGGTCATTCGCAAAACGTGTTTACTCAGTGTGGCGCGAGTAGCCCGAAGTCCGTCGATCGCGATCAATACGTCCCCGGCCGCAAGTCCTGCAGCGTGCGCCGCCGAGCCGTTTAGCACGTAGCGCAGCGTGGGCTCGCCAACTTCACCCACAACAATGCCCCAATGGCGAAGATGCGGCTCCATATCGGATACCGCCACCTTGGTCATGGCGCCGCCGCGGTCGACAAAAGACACCGACGGCCTTGCGTCGGCTTTCAGAGCAAACGGTGCGCCAGCCTCGCGCCAATCGGGCTCAACCACGCCACTGACGAATTTGGCTTCGAAGTCGCGAAGCGACAACCCGCTCACCTGCTCGAAGACCGCGAAGACATCTTCCGGGACGCCAACGTTGGGATTGCCAAACCCTTGCCACAAATGGCGCATCACGTCGTCGAGCGTGACGCTGCTACTGGCTCGGAGATTCCAGTCCAAAAGCAGCGCTACGAGTCCGCCTTTGACGTAGTAGCTCACCACTGCGTTGGGGGCGTTTTCATCCTGTCGGTAGTACTTGGTCCACGCATCGAAGCTGGAGTCAGCCACACTTTGCACGTGACGCGCTGGCGTTCGCATCACCTGCGAAATATGTCGCGACAACAGCTTCAAATAATCGGCTTCGGTAATCAAGCCAACCCGAAGCAGCATCAGCTCGTCGTAGTAGCTGGTGAAGCCTTCAAAGAGCCACAACAAGCGCGTGTAGCGCTCGCTGCTGGTGTCGTACTCTTGCGCTGGGTTCAGGAAAGCCAACGGCCGAATTCGTTTGACATTCCATGCGTGAAAGTACTCATGGCTGATCAGCGCCAACAGCCCTTGGTAGCCTTCACTGATCGAGGCGACGCCGCGCACTGGCAAATCGTTTCTCGGGCAAATGAGCGCTGTGCTGGCGCGGTGCTCCAGGCCACCGTAGCCGTCGTCGACAACATGCAATTGAAACACGTAGCGATCAAACGGCGGGGTTACGTCACCACTGTCGGCAAACAGCTCGCAGTGGCCTTGGCAAATTTTCTGTGCGTCGCGCGACAGTCGCTCCAAATCACCACGATGCACACCCGAGACCACAAACCGATGCGGCACGCCACCGGCAATGAAAGTAAATTCATCAAAGTCAGCACACTCGAGTGGATGATCGATGAACTCGTCGTACGTTGCTGCGCTGTAGCGACCAAAGCCACGCGAATCGACTTTTTCGACTGACATGGACGTCGCTAATTTCCAAGCATTTCCCTCAAGAAACTCGGGAGCCACTACGTCAAGTGTGCAGCTCGAGCTGGGGTCATTGGCATCGCAGAGCATCGACGCCGCGGGATTGACAAATCCGCGCGCCACGTCGAAGTAATTTGAACGCACCGACCGATCCCAGGCATAGACACGATACGAAATCGTGAGCGCCAAACGCTGATCGCAACGCATCTCCCAGCTCGCTTTATCGAGCTTTGTAGCGCTCACGTGCTGACCGTTTTGCGACGCCTCAAGCTGCACGATATTGCGCGAAAACTCGCGAATCATGTAGGAGCCCGGAATCCAAGTCGGCATCGAAACGCGCTGCACGGCAGCGGGTCTTTCAATCGTCATCGTTACATGCAACACATGCCCCGCAGGGTCAGCAAACGCAAGGCGGTAATGGGGCATACGATCCTAAAGGGCGTGGGGCGGTGGCGACAGAGCGCCTAAAGTGTTGGCACCCCGAAGACGAATCGAACGTCCGACCTATCCCTTAGGAGGGGATCGCTCTATCCACTGAGCTACCGGGGCACGGTTGTCATTGTAGTGGTGACGGAGGGAGGCTTGCAGCAGTCAGATTGTCAGTGACTGATGCGGCCGACAGAAGCGGCGTTCACATTAGCCCATGACGTAGACGTGAACCCTACAGCGATAACGCATAGGATTTTTCGCCTAAAAGTGTGCTCTTTGCCTTCAACTCAACGGTGAGTTTGCCGGTCTGCGCGTCATAGGAAAACGGGTTACCGCTAAACACGTCCCGCATGGACGGTGGCGCGTTAGTGACGAAAATCGAGACAGCTTCACCAGTGAGTCCTCGTTGCCGCGCCTCAATCGTCAAACGAGTGGCTGCAGCTAGGTTCCTGACATCGTGTGTTCGGTTGATGTACTCCGCATACTGAGGCGAGGAGGTACCAGCAAGAATTCGACCAACTACGTTTCTTTCAAGCGCTGCACAAACAAGTGCTAACTCGCCTAACCAAGGACATCCCACGTTCTTAAACACGAGCCCTGCTCGCGTCTCATGGAAATTGAAAGGTTGCGTTGACAAAGCCGCTTTCTGCGTGTCTCGCAACGCCATGGCGCCTAGATTGAGTGTGTCGCTTCGATCGAAGGCTAAACGCTCCATCGCGTTGACCAGCGGGTTTGGAGTAATACCGAACCCGGCGGTGCTCACTCGCTCAAAAAAGCTTTTCGAAATTTGCACTTCGGCGACGATTGCTTTGCCAAGCGAGCGAGGCAGAGTTTCCACCGAACTAACGGATCGCTGCATGCGTTCAGCCAAAGTCGAATCGAGCTTAGGTTCACGCGCCACTAACGCTTGAAGTCCTAACAAGTGTTGCGAAATGATGGAATTGGCAACCATTGTGTCCAGCATCACGCCGTCGGCAAATTGTGTGAGCTTTGGAATGACTGATTCAAACGCCTCAAAACTTTTCGCATACTCTTCCACCGATTTCGCTCGCAACCAGTTTTGTGCAAACGTAAGTAATCTTGCACGCTCAACGGACAGCGCAGTGGTGTAATCCGGCACCACAGTCATGGCGATATCGGGTTCCGTACCGCGCACCCCGCCCTCCAAAACGGCAGTCCATCGATCAACGTATACCGCCGCGATCGTATGATCGCCCGCCGAAGCAAATCTCGCGAAGTCGACACCGGGTCGGATCCGGTCTGCGCTCTTCGACCGAGGCGGAGCCGGAAGCAAAGGCTTGCCCTGAGAACACGTCTGCTGCGCTTCATCGGACCGCCGGCGAAAGTCCTCCGCAGATCGGCCGATGTCGTCTTCACGGGTTTTTTCGAGCTCCCGCCAATACGCTTCGCCGTACTTCTTTGCAATCGCATGCGAGCAACGCCCATACGCCACAGGATCAACGCCCTCAGGTGCGAGCAAACCGATGAGGCGATATCCGTTGTCAGTCAGCTGCGCCATCGGCGCAGTCTCTGCCAAAAGCTGCTTAGCCTCGTCGCTGAGCTGTACCGGCGTGAAGTAGTAGTAAGTGTGAAGAGCCACAAAGGCGGAGACCAATACGGCCAGTCCGCTGGCGAACCAGATCAACAACTTCTTTAGTAACCTCATAGTCAAATGGTACCTAGCGCCTTAAGCTCAAAAAGTGCGATGGCCTTCGTATCCTGCGGACTAGAGAGCCGCGTACTTGCATCGAACATCGGTCACCCAAATTTAATCCCACAGGCGCATCGCGTGAGGAACGACACAACTTCGCTTAAGCGTACAAACGCCGCGCCAATTCGGCGCCCGCTGCCAGCGCATTTAACTTCGCTCGCGCGGTACCGCGATCCATCGGTGCCATGCCGCAATTGGTGCACGGAATGAGCTTGTCCTTGTCTACGAATTCGAGTGCTTTTCCGATGGTGGCTGCGACCTGCTCTGGCGTTTCAACGATGTCGCTCGCGACATCGATCACGCCGACCATGACCGTTTTTCCTTTGAGCAAGCCGATCAAGTGCATCGGCACTTTTGAGTTCATGCACTCAAGCGAAATTTGGTCAATCTTGCTGGCAGCGAGTGCGGGAAAAATCGCTTCGTACTGCCGCCATTCGCCGCCGAGCGTTTCTTTCCAATCGAGATTGGCTTTGATGCCGTAGCCGTAACAAATGTGAACAGCGGTGGTGCAACTGAGGCCTTCGATGCATTTGTGGAGCGCGTCAACACCCCACGTTTTTACGTCGTCCATATAGACGTTAAACGCGGGTTCATCAAACTGAATGATGTCAACGCCGTCGGCTTGCAGGGCGCGGGCTTCTTGGTTCAGCAACTCGGCGAAGGCCATCGCGAGTTTGACCTTGTCGCCGTAGTAATTGTCGGCCAGCGTATCGATGATGGTCATCGGGCCGGGCATGGTAATTTTGATTTTTTGCGAGGTGTGCGCACGAAGTAATTTCGCTTCGTTTTGATGCACGCGGCCCTTAAGTCTCAATGGGCCGGTGACCACGGGCACCATCGCGTCGTAGCGATTGTTTCGAATGCCAATCTTCACTTTGTGTTCGAAATCGATACCCTCGACAAACTCCAAGAATCCGTGCACGAAATGCTGTCGCGACTGCTCGCCATCGCCGATGATGGATAGACCCGCATCCTCCTGCTCCTTCATCCACAACAAGGTCGCATCGCGTTTGGCGGCGACCAGATCGTCCCCCTGCTGCAACCACGCTGGCCAAAGTTTGTTGGTTTCCGAAAGCCAGGCGGGTTTGGGAAGGCTGCCGCAAACGGCGGCGGGGAAGAGTTGAGTGGTCATGAGGAATCAGAGTTAGGTTTGAGGAATTGAAGAGCAATGCGAGCGGCTGTTCGACAAGCTTTCGGTGCGCGGTGTTGCGACCTTGTCAAACGAGGCACGGTCCGAACGATAGGTGGTTGGGGCCGATCTGGACAAACGGAGCTTCAAAAATCGGATTTAAGAGCCATTGGGCACCCCAATCCTAACTTTTTTCGAAAACGCCTCATGAAATATGGGTTTCACTACATTAAATTAGGATTTTGAAAAAGAATAATATCTCTCCGAAAGCGTTAATTCAATTGGCCTCTAGCTAAAAAGCTAGGTTTCAATCTCCAACGATCAACAAGAGACCCGCTTTACGCCCCTCAGCCAGCAGAACGTTGTAAGTACGGCAGGCGGCGCGCGAGTCCATCACTTCAAATCCGATGCGAGCGTCCCGTAGCGGCTGTAACGCAGCCGGCGCTGGAAACACTAAGCGCGCGCCCGTTCCGATGATGACGATTTCGGCATCCAGCGCGGCTCCCGTTGCGATGCTGGCGGCGTCAAGCGGTTGTGGGGCCAGCCACGCCGCAGCCGCATGGTTGTGCGACAGCGAAATGGGGAATTCGAATGTTGATGAGCCCACGCGCACTGCGCCAAGCTCAAAGCCGGTGATGGTGAAGTCGTTCGCGGATTCGCGGATAAATTGAAGCGCCATAGTGCTTCCTATTTTGGCGTATTCGGTTGCTTTCACGTCACGCCGACGCGGATTGCTGCGCTGCATTAAACTAGCGAGCTCGGTGCCCCCACTGTCTGCCGGATTTGCCGTTGGATCGTAGCGGGGTAATTTCAAATCCTTTGCACCAGGACATTTGCCATGCAAACTGACTTTCCGCGCATCAAGCGGCTTCCCCCTTACGTTTTCGCCATTACCTCAGACCTGCGCGCCGCCGCCCGTCAGCGCGGCGAGGACATCATCGATTTCGGCATGGGCAACCCCGATGGTCCCACGCCCAAACACATCGTTGACAAACTCGTAGAAACCGCACAGCGCGGCGACACCCACGGCTACTCGGTGTCAAAGGGCATTCCGCGTTTGCGCAAAGCCATTTGCGGGTGGTACGCCAAACGCTACGGCGCGTGGCTCGATCCCGATTCAGAAGCGATCGTGACCATTGGCTCAAAAGAAGGCCTGGCGCATTTGATGCTGGCCACCATGGATCGCGGCGATACCGTGCTCGTTCCCAATCCAAGCTACCCGATTCACATCTACGGCGCTGTGATCGCGGGTGCAGATATCCGTAGCGTTCGGATGACGGATGACGTGGATTTCTTTGAAGAGGTCGAGCGCGCCATTCGCGAAAGTTTCCCGAAACCCAAGATGCTGATTTTGGGGTTTCCGTCGAACCCAACGGCCAAGTGCGTTGACTTACCGTTCTTCGAAAAAATCGTGGCGCTCGCCAAAGAGCATGGCATTTGGGTGGTTCACGATTTGGCGTACGCGGACCTTGGATTCGATGGCTACAAAGCGCCGTCAATCATGCAGGTCAAAGGCGCTAAAGACGTGGCCGTTGAATTTTTCACCATGAGCAAAAGCTACAACATGGCCGGTTGGCGTGTGGGCTTCATGGTGGGTAACGCACAGCTGGTCAACGCATTGAGCCGCATTAAGGGCTATCACGACTACGGCACCTTTACGCCAATTCAAGTCGCGTCAATCGCCGCGCTCGAAGGGCCGCAAGAATGCGTTGAAGAAATTCGCTTGAAGTACGAGCACCGCCGCAATGTGATGGTCAAGGGTCTGCACGAGGCCGGTTGGATGGTCGACAACCCCAAAGCGTCGATGTACATCTGGGCCAAGATTCCCGAGATGTACGCCAAGATGGGCTCACTCGAATTCGCGAAAAAATTATTGGCTGACGCGAAAGTCAGTGTGTCGCCGGGCATTGGTTTTGGTCAATACGGTGACACGCATGTGCGCTTCGCGTTGATCGAAAACGAAGCCCGCTCACGTCAAGCTGTGCGCGGGATTAAGGAAATGTTTAAGAAGGATGGGGCTTAGCTCGCTTCGCTCTATTCGAATTCCCTCCCCTTCAAGGGGAGGGCTAGGGTGGGGATGGTGTTCTTTGGCTGACATCTGTTGAAGTTCGCACCGAAACCCATCCCCCTCCTCACCTCCCCCTTGAAGGGGGAGGAACACAGACGGACGAAAAACTAATCACTTTATGAAACCACTAAAAATCGGAATCCTTGGCCTTGGCACGGTTGGTGGCGGCACGTTTGACGTGCTCACCAGAAACGGCAACGAAATTTCGCGCCGCGCGGGTCGCGATATTCAGATTGTGGCGGTCGGCGCACGAAACCCGGAGCGGGCCATTAAACGCATGAGTGGCGTTGCCATTCCCGTGATGTCGCTTGAGCAAACGGTGGCCTCGCCCGATGTGGATGTGATCGTCGAAACGCTGGGCGGTTACGAACCTGCCAAATCGCTGATCCTCAAGGCCATCGCCAACGGCAAACACGTCGTCACCGCCAACAAAGCACTTTTAGCAATGCACGGCGACGAGATATTTTCGGCCGCGCGCGCCAAGGGCATGATCGTCGCCTTTGAAGCCGCCGTGGCGGGTGGCATTCCGATCATTAAGGCGCTCCGCGAAGGCCTCGTTGCGAACCGTATCGAATGGATCGCTGGCATCATCAACGGCACGACGAACTTCATCTTGTCAGAGATGCGCAGCAAGGGCCTGCCCTTTGAAACCGTGCTCGCGGATGCACAAGCCAAGGGCTACGCCGAAGCCGATCCAACCTTTGATATCGAAGGCATCGATGCGGGCCACAAGGTCAGCATCTTGGCCGCCATTGCATTCGGCATTCCGCTCTCGTTTGAAAAGGCCCATGTCGAAGGCATTACCAAAATTCAAGCGCAAGACATTCGCTACGCCGAAGAAATGGGCTACCGAATCAAGCTGCTGGGCATTGCCCGCCGTCGTGAAAACGGCATCGAGCTTCGCGTGCATCCTACGCTGATCCCGGCGAAGCGCTTGATTGCTAACGTTGAAGGCGTGATGAACGCAGTTCTGGTGAAGGGTGATGCGGCTGGCGCAACGTTGTACTACGGCCCCGGTGCTGGAGCGACCGCCACGGCGTCCGCAGTCATCGCCGATCTGGTCGACGTGGCTCGTTTAATCGATGCAGACGCGAGCCACCGCGTGCCGTACCTAGCATTCCATCATGATCGCATTGGCACTGAACCGGTGCTCGCGATTGACGAAGTGCAAACGTCGTATTACCTGCGTTTACGAGTCGACGACAAGCCCGGCGTGCTCGCGGATATCACGCGAATTCTTGCCGACAATCACCTGTCGATCGACGCGCTGTTGCAAAAAGAACCCGACGAGGGCGAAGCCCAAACCGACATCATCTTGCTCACGCACGAAACGGTTGAAAAGAATGTGCGGCGTGCAATTGCAGCGATTGAAGCGCTGGCAACGACGCGGGCGAAAGTTGTGTTGTTGCGGCTGGAGAACTTGGCGTAGCGTTATTTACCCCCTCTCCCGCGGGCGGGAGAGGGTCGGGGTGAGGGCGTTGGCGTGGCAACGAGCTACCGTGACGACATCCCTCTCCATCAACCGCACCCTCATCCCCAGCCCTTCTCCCGCCTTCGGGAGAAGGGAGCCTTTGAGCGAGACTACGCTCCAGCAGCCAGCAACGACGCGTCCAAAATTCCCAACGCCTCTTCAAACACCGCGTCTTGCACGGTGAGAGGAAAGAGGAATCGCACGACGTTGGCATCCACACCGCAGGTCAGCAAAATCAGTTGACGTTTCAACGCCTCTGCCTGCACTCGCTTAGTGAAATCAGCATCAGCCGAACCATCCGCCTTGCGGAATTCGCAAGCGACCATCGCACCCAAGCCGCGCACATCAAAAATCTGCGGAACGCGGGCGCGCATGGCCTCAAGACGCGCCTTGAGCTGATTGCCCAAGCGCTCGCCGCGCTGGGGTAATTTTTCCTCGGCCATGACTTCAATGACAGCATGCGCGCTCGCAATCGCCATGGGGTTACCGGCGTAAGTGCCACCCAAACCGCCCGGCGCTGGCGCATCCATGATTTCAGCGCGTCCGGTGACGGCCGACAAGGTCATGCCGCCGGCCAGTGATTTGGCAATCGTAGTGATGTCGGCGAAAACACCGTCATCCGCAAAATGCTCCATCGCAAAGAGCTTTCCTGTGCGCCCAAAACCGCTTTGAACTTCGTCGGCAATCATCAAAATGCCGTGCTCATCGCAGAGTTTGCGGAGCCATTTCACCGCCTCGCGCTGAATCACGTTAAAGCCACCCTCGCCTTGAATCGGCTCGAAGATGATGGCTGCGACGCGCGATGGCTCGATCTCGGCTTTGAAAATCAAATTGACCGCTTTTTTGACTTCGTCCAAGCTCGCGCAATGACACGGAAACGGCGCGTGATAAATCTCAGGCGGAAACGGGCCGAAGCCGATTTTGTACGGCGCAACTTTGCCCGTGAGGGCGGCAGCAAACAAGCTGCGACCGTGGAATGCGCCAGCAAATGCAATCACACCGCTTCGTTTGGTCGCCGAGCGCGCGATCTTCACCGCGTTTTCTACGGCCTCCGCGCCGGTCGAAAACAGTGCTGTTTTTTTCGCGAAATCACCCGGCGTGAGCGCGTTCAATTTCTCGGCGAGCGAAATGTAGCTCTCGTAGGGCACCACTTGGTAGCAAGTGTGCGTGAAACGCTCGAGCTGCGCCTGCATCGCCGCGACCAATTTCGGATGGCGATGCCCGGTGTTTAACACCGCGATGCCGCCCGCAAAATCAATGAAGCGTCGGCCCTCAACGTCCCACAGTTCGGCGTTTTCAGCGCGATCTGCGAAAAAGCTCGCCATCACACCCACGCCGCGTGGTGTGGCCGCTGCTTTGCGCAGCATCAGGTTTTCGTTCATCGATTGCTTCATTGTTGGCTCCTTATCAGCCGATAACTTCGTTCAAACGGAATCGCGTAGCTTACTCAAAAACAGTGCGTGAAGCGCAAAACATGCGAGAAATGCATCAAACCAGCCCGCAGGAGCGGCTCCGCCGCGATCGTGTCACTACAACTTCACCATGACATGGCGCGGCACCGTGTAATCCTCAAGCGCGTACATCGACATGTCCTTACCGTAGCCCGACGACTTCATGCCGCCGTGAGGCATTTCGTTGACCAGCATAAAGTGCGTGTTAATCCATGTGCAACCGTATTGAAGCCGCTTGGCAAAACTCATCGCGCGCGAAACGTCTTTGGTCCATACACTGGAGGCAAGCCCGTATTCGCTATCGTTAGCCCAGCCCAGCACCTGTTCATCATCATTAAAACGCGTCACTGAGACGACCGGTCCGAAGACCTCGCGCCGCACGATTTCATCATCCTGACGCGCGCCAGCTATCAGTGTAGGTTCGTAGAAAAAACCACTCCCAGCACCTAGCTTGCCACCGGCCACCACTTCGACATGTGAGGCCATCTGCGCGCGCTCCACAAAGCTCGCTACCCGTGAGCGCTGCCGATCCGAAATGAGCGGGCCCATATCAACGCCCTCCTCGTGCTGCAAACCGGTTTTGATGCTTGATACTGCCGATGCGAGGTTGGCTACCAGCTTGTCATAGATTTTCGCGCCCGCATAGATGCGGCAGGCAGCAGTGCAATCCTGACCGGCGTTGTAGTAACCAAATACCTTTACGCCTTCAACCACGGCGTCGATATCCGCATCATCAAACACAATGACTGGCGCTTTACCGCCGAGCTCAAGGTGCGTGCGCTTCAAGGTGGACGACGCGGCTTGCAAAATCTTTCGGCCCGTCGACACGTCGCCCGTGATGGACACCATGCGCACTTGCGGATGCTCGACCAGCGGTTGACCGACGCTAGCGCCGCGCCCGCAGACAATATTCAACACGCCTTTGGGCAATATTTCTGCCACTACTTGGCCAAACAAAAGCGCAGTGAGCGGCGTTTGCTCAGAGGGTTTGAGCACGACCGTGTTGCCTGCGGCGAGCGCAGGTGCAGTTTTCCATGCGGCCATCATCAGTGGGTAGTTCCACGGCGCGATGGAGCCAATCACACCCACGGGATCGCGACGAATCATGCTGGTGTGACCAGGCAAATACTCACCCGCCAAGGAGCCTGTCATGCAGCGAGCAGCGCCCGCAAAGTAGCGGAAGCAGTCAACGATGGCTGGGATTTCATCGCCCAGCGCTCGTGGGTAGGGCTTACCGCAGTTGAGCGATTCGAGCTGGGCAAACTCTTCGGCGCACCGCTCAATGGCGTCGGCAATTTTTAGCAGCAATCCCGAGCGCTCGCCGGGTGACGTCTGAGACCACGAATCAAAGGCTCGTGCGGCAGCCGCTACGGCGCGGTTGACCTGTTCAGCGGAGGCCTCGGGCACCTCGCACAGCAGCTCGCCGGTCGACGGGTTGAGCACCTGCTCAGCCGGTCCGTCACCACGCACGGCCACGTTATCGATGAGCAAATCGGTCACAAATTTTTGTACGCTGTCTCTCACGCTGTTCATGGAACACTCCTGGTTCAAATTCGGGCAATAGGGCAATAGGACAATAGGTCGGTAGGCGAAACGGAACAAAGCAGGCCGGGCTGGTTAACGAGTCTGGCTGTCCTCGTCAGCGCGCGTTAGCCAGTAGGCCAGCAAAATGGGGATCGCGGTGAGTGCAATCACAAACACGGCCACCACATTCGTTACGGGCCGCTGGCGCGGTCGCACCAGCTCTTGCAACATCCAAATGGGCAGCGTTGTTTGCTGTCCGGCGGTAAACGTGGTCACGATCACCTCGTCAAACGAAAGTGCGAAGGCCAACAACCCACCCGCCAGCAATGCCGACCCCAGCTGCGGCAGAATAATGTAGCGAAGCGTCTGAAACAGATTGGCACCCAGGTCCATCGAGGCTTCGATCAAGGTCGGGCTCATTCGCCGCAAACGCGCCACGGCGTTGTTGTAGACCACTACCACGCAAAAGGTGGCGTGACCAATCACAATTGTCCAAAACGAAAAGGGAATCTCTAGGGTGTGATAGCCCGAGCGCAGCGCAATACCAGTCAAAATTCCGGGCAACGCGATGGGCAGAATCAGAAGTACGTTGATCGCTTCACGCCCAAAAAACTGAGTTCGCGCTAAGGCCGCAGCCGCCAGCGTGCCCAGCACCATAGCGATGCCGGTCGCCCAGAGCGCAACCTTCACAGACAACAGCAACGCAGCCCAGACCTCCTCTCGGCCCAGCGCAACCGCAAACCACTTGGTGGTCAAACCGGGCGGAGGAAAAACGTAGGTCTTATCCTCAGCGCTAAAGGCGTACAGGATGATCAGCGCCAGCGGAATATGCAAAAACGCAACCACCGCCCAAGTTGAAATCTTAAGGCCCAGCGAAGCACCGGGCGCCTTTGACACGCGCACCGGCGCGCTGGAGATTGGGTTAGAGGGCATCAAAGACTCCTTTCCGTTTGGCAAGCCATAGATAGACACCGATCACGACAATCGGCACGATAGAAAACGCCGCCGCGAAGGGCAAATTACCCGCTACCCCCTGCTGCGTGTAGACCACCTGCCCGATGTACTTCGTGCTGTTTCCAATCACCTGCGGGATGATGTAATCGCCCAGAGTGAGCGAGAAGGTAAAGACTGACCCTGCCGCGATACCGGGCATCGCCAAAGGCCAAATCACTTTCCAGAATGTCTGGCTCGGCGTGCTGCCCAAATCGGCGCTGGCTTCGATCAAGGACGGCGGAATGCGCTCGAGCGCCACCAGAATTGGCAGCACCATGAACGGGAGCCACATGTAGACGAACACAACGAACGTGCCAAACGGCGAAAAGCTCAGCGAATTTCCGCCCACCACCGGCAAGGTCAGAAAAGCGTCGAGCAACCACTGCATGTGCACGGCTTGCAGTACCCAGGAGATCGCCCCCTCTTTGGCCAAGAGGAGCTTCCAAGCGTACAAGCGCACCAAATAACTCGACCAGAGCGGCAGCATCACAGCGATATAAAGAATTGCCTTTTGCGTACCCCGCGCATAGCGTGCCATGTAGTAGGCCAGCGGAAATGCAAGAGCCGCGCAAGCCACGGTAACCGCACTCGACATGACCACACTGCGCACTGCTACGTCGATGTTGGCAGGCTGAAATAGATCGATGAAATTTTGGAGCGTGAATTCGCGCACCAACTGGCCGCTAAATTCGTCAATCTTGAAAAAACTGTTGGCTAGCAAGCTCAGCAGCGAACCCAGATAAATCACGCCAAACCACAGCAGTGGCGGAATCAACAAACACGCGAGCAACAACCGCCGCCGCACGAAAAGTAGGGTAGAGAGCGAGTCCAACCAGCCCGAGCGGGTCTGGGTGTGGTGTGGGACTGAGAGTGCGCCTTGGCTCATCGCGATTGCGCCCTAATCCGCGCTTGGTGACAGCGTGTGCACCAAGCTCGCTGACCAGGTCAAACCCACCTGCTGACCGAGTACCGGAAGTGCAGCGCCGCCCACCGGCAAATCAACCACCACCTCGCCCAGCGCCGCCGTGCCAACGCGCGCGCGCCAGAACGAACCGAAATACTGAATCTCTTGTACTGCCCCGCTTAGAGGGGCGGTTGCGGCATCTGCGAGCGTTATCTGCTCGGGGCGGAGCATGGCCCTTTTGAAACCGAACACTTTGGCGCACTGTTCACCGGAAAACACATTGGCGGTGCCGATGAATTGAGCCACAAATTCCGAGGTGGGGCGGTTGTAGAGCTCGGTGGCAGTCGCGACCTGCTCCAAGCGGCCCTTGTTAAACACGCCAACACGATCACTCATCGAGAGAGCCTCGTGCTGATCGTGGGTGACAAAAACAAACGTGATCCCTAGCTTTCTTTGCAAGCTTTTGAGCTCACTTTGCATCTGCTCTCGCAGCTTGAGATCGAGCGCACCGAGCGGCTCGTCAAGCAGCAACACTCGGGGCTCGTTCACTAGCGCGCGAGCCAAAGCCACACGCTGCCGCTGTCCGCCCGAGAGCTGCACGGGACGCCGCTTCCCCATCTCGGGAAGCTGCACCAATTCGAGCATGCTCGCTGCCTTTTTTTCACGGGTGGTGCGGTCAACGCCTTTCACCATCAGCCCGTAAGCGACGTTGTCAAGAATGCTCATGTGGGGAAACAGCGCGTAGTCTTGAAACACGGTGTTGACCGGGCGTTCGTAAGGCGGCCGCTGGCTTACCTCTTCGCCGTAAATCTGAATCGAGCCAGTGCTGGGTAGCGTGAAGCCACCAATCATTCGCAAGCACGTCGTCTTGCCGGAGCCCGACGGCCCGAGCAAGGTGAAAAATTCGCCTTCAGCGATGTTTAAGCTCACGCCATCCACGGCGCGCACCGTCATGTTTTGCGAGTGAAAAACGCACGACACATCGTGCAGGGCAACGGCAATAGACATAAGTTGAGGGGAACGTGAGAAGTCGAGGGGATTCAATCGGCCGCGCAACGCCGCTGCAGATGAGAATCAACTGTGGATCGCCACTTGGCTGGACACACCGGACGGGGGTAAAACCACCACCGACCCCGGTGCGCCGCTCATGATGCCGAGCCCCGAAACCAGCGCGGGGCCGGTCTCGGAACACACTGGCAACGTTTTAGCGGTTACCCAAGACGGCGATGTAGTCCGAAACCCACTTGTGATACGGCACGCACTTGTCGCCCTGCGTGGCGCACTTGGTCGTTGGGGTGCGCCAGAAAGCGATCTTTTCAAACGATCCCAAGCCATTTCGCTCGCAGCCAGCGTCAGTGAGCAACTTGTTACCTTTACAAGCCGACAGCACGGCAGGCACTGAGCCGAACCACGCAGCTAAATCGCCTTGTAGCTTCGCATTGATCGAATGCTCGAGCCACATGTAGGCACAGTTCGGGTTTTTGGCTTCAGAGTGCATCATGGTGCTATCGGCCCAACCGGTGGCACCCTCGGCGGGGAACACGGTGGCGATCGGTGCCTTTTTCGAACCCAGGATATTGGCTTGGAACTGCCACGAACCGGAAGCCACCACGCCTTCATTGGTGAAGTCATCAATCTGCACGAACGCATCGTGCCAGTAGCGGCCAACGATCTTGCGCTGCGCACGGAGCAGCTCAAGCACGGCTTTGTATTGTGTCTCGTTCAATTCGTAGGGGTTCTTGATACCGAGCTCGGGCTTCTTCGTCATCAGGTAGAGTGCCGCGTCGGCCATGTAAATCGGGCCGTCAAACGCTTGCACACGGCCTTTGTTGGATTTGCCATCGGGCAGGGTTTGCTCCTCAAACACGACGCTCCACGAGGTCGGCTTTTTGTCGCCAAACACTTTGGTGTTGTACATCAGCACGTTCCAGCCCCACTGGTAGGGCACGCCGTAGTGCTGTTTGTTCACGTAATGCCACGGCGCTTGTTGCAGACGTGGATCAACGTTTTTGTAGCTTGGAATCAGGGAGATATTGAGCGGCTGAACGCGCTTACCCGCGATCAAACGAAGCGATGCGTCGCCCGAGGCGGTGACCAAGTCAAAGCCCCCCTCGTTCATCAGGGCGACCATTTCGTCAGACGTACCCGCTGTTTTGACATTGACCTTGCAGGAGGTCTTTTTTTCAAAATCGGTGACCCAATCGAACGCTTTGTCCGTCGCGCCACGCTCGATGTAGCCCGGCCAGGCCACGATATCGACTTGGCCCTCGCCTTTGCCGATGGAGGTCTTCTTAGACTGCGCAAACGCCGGGGCAACCGACGTCAGCGCTAGGGACAATGCACTCGCGGCAGCGAGCAGCCGTGGAAGCTTTTTCATGTAAGGGGCTCCTGAGAATTTCGGGGTTTGAATCAGATGAAGACAGAAACCGTGGACTTCGATCCTCTGAAGCCACACGACCACTGACGGCAATGTAGTTTGGAGTCGTTAAAATCCAAAGTTCAATATTGCACCCACCCGCAATCTACTTTTTAGATACCCCATCCAAGCGCCGTTGAAGAACATCTCGCTCAAACAGTTTCGGTATTTTTTGGCGGTTGCCGAGAGTGGATCGGTGGTCGGTGCGTCGCGGGTGCTCAATATCGCGCAGTCGGCTGTCACCAAGAGCGTTCTCGAGCTTGAAGACATCCTAGGACTGAGCCTATTTGACCGCACGACACGCGGGATGACGCTCACACAAGACGGCCATCGCTTCCAAACGAGCGCTAGAAAAGTGCTAGCGGCGGTGTCCGAGGCGGGCGAAATTGATCGCGGTTCGGTGAAGCTGCTGCAAGGGCGCCTAGCCATTGGCGTGACGAGCTTGGTGGCGGGCTATTACCTAGCCAATCTCTTTTCGCGGTTTCAGCGCTCGCACCCATCGGTGGAAATCCAAGTGATCGAGGATTCGCCGCAGTTTTTGGAACATTTATTGGTCAATGGTGAAATCGACGTTGGGCTCATGGTGTCCAACCAGCTCGGCGACCCGCAAGCGCTCATCGTCGAAACGCTCACCCGCTCGCCCAACCGGGCATGGCTCGCGTCAAGTCATCCATTGGCGACACAGCCCGAACTGAGCCTCGCCGACTGCGCCGCTTTTCCGCAGATTGCACTTGAGGCCGATCGAGTCGAGCTCGTCATGAATAGCGTTTGGGCGCGCTACGGATTGCGCCCCCATGTGCTGCTGCGTACCGGATCGCTCGAAGCCGTGCGCTCATTGGTAGGCGTGGGCACGGGTATGGCGATCCTGCCGAGCTTTTTGTACCGCCCCTGGACGCTCGAAAACGATCACATCGAAATTCGCAACTTGCGCGAAGCGGTGCCAAGCGTTGACGTGGGGCTGGTGTGGCGCCGTGGTATGAGCTTAGCGCCTGTGGTCGCTGAATTCATCGAAGCGGCGCGTGAACAATCGGCATCCGGGCGAATTCGCTAGCCGTGGATGAACGCCCGAGGATGAGCCCTCTAAAATAAAGTCATGACAACGTACCTATCTACTCGCGGGCATCCCTCTCGTCAAACCTACTCGCAAGTTCTGCTCTCGGGTCTCGCTGAGGACGGTGGGCTGATGCTCCCAGCGACGCTCCCCACAATTTCTGATGCCGAACTCACCGCATGGCGTGGGCTTTCCTACGCGTCACTTGCCAACGCGGTGTTGCGAAAATTTATTGCAGCGGACGACATTGATGCAGCGACGTTGACAAAACTCACGGGCGACGCCTACACCGAAGCCGTCTTTGGCAGCGCTGAAATTACACCGATCAGCTCCCTCGAAAAATACGCCAGCGGTTTGCACCTGCAAGCACTCTCCAACGGCCCCACGCTCGCCTTCAAAGACATGGCGATGCAGCTCTTGGGGCGGCTTTTTGAATTTGAATTAGCTCGCAAAAACGCCACACTCAACATTCTGGGTGCGACGAGTGGCGACACCGGAAGCGCCGCTGAATACGCCATGCGTGGGCGCAAAGGCATCAACGTTTTTATGCTCTCGCCCGCAGGACGGATGAGCGCATTTCAACGCGCGCAAATGTATTCGTTACAAGAGAAAAATATTCACAACATCGCCGTTGACGGCGTGTTTGACGATTGCCAAGACATCGTCAAGGCCGTGTCAAACGATCTCGCGTTTAAACACGCGCACAACATCGGCACCGTGAACTCAATCAACTGGGGGCGCATTTCGGCGCAGGTCGTTTACTACGTCCGCGGTTACTTGTCAGCCACATCATCAAACAGCCAAAAAGTGTCTTTTGCCGTGCCATCGGGCAATTTTGGCAATATTTTGGCGGGACATATCGCTCGCGAAATGGGCGTACCGATCGATACTTTGGTGCTAGCGACCAACGAAAACAACGTGCTCGCGGAGTTCTTTCAAACTGGCGTGTACCGTCCGCGTCCGAGCAAAGAAACGTTTGAAACTTCGTCGCCCTCAATGGATATTTCCAAAGCGTCCAATTTCGAGCGGTTCGTATTTCATTTGTTTAACGGCGATGCAGCCCGCGTCAAAGCACTGTGGACCGAAGTCGATCAAGGTCGCTCTTTTGATGTGTCGCAAACGCCAGAATTTAAAGGCTCACGCGAGCGCTTCGGCATCGTGTCGGGCACCAGCACCCACGCCGACCGTTTGCAAACGATCAAGGCCGTCTATGAAACGACGGGCCGATTGATCGACACCCACACCGCCGACGGCGTGAAGGTCGCCGCCAGTCGCATCAAACCCGGCATCCCGATGATCGTGCTCGAAACAGCGCTACCCATCAAGTTTGCTGAAACTGTGAAGCAAGCCGTGGGCTTTGAGCCCGCGTTGACGGCGCAACAAGCAGAGATGATGAAGTTGCCCCAACGGGTGGTGCAGATTGCGCCGGACGTGGCTCGGGTTAAAGAGATCATCGCCGCTGCTTAGCCGACCTACAATGGCTGGGTGAATTCCGAATTAGCCCGTATTTTTGGCCCCGACGGGCAACTCGCGCAAACGCTTCCTAACTTTCGCCCGCGAACTCAGCAAATTGAGCTGGCTGAGGCGATTGCGGAGGCCATCGCAAACAACACCCAGCTGGTGGCCGAGGCGGGTACTGGCACCGGAAAAACCTTTGCTTATTTGGTGCCCGCCCTCCTCTCGGGCGGCAAGGTCATCATCGCCACCGGCACCAAAACGCTACAAGATCAGCTCTTTGATCGCGACCTACCGCGCGTTCGAGACGCGCTGAAATTGCCCGTAGAAACGGCGTTGCTCAAAGGCCGCAGTAACTACGTGTGCCACCATCATCTGATGCGCACCCGAAGCGAAGGCCGCTTCACTGCCCGCGAACAAATTCAACACGTACAGCGCATTTCAGCGTTCGCCGAGCGCAGCAAAACGGGCGACAAGGCCGATTGCGAAACGGTGCCCGAGAGCTCGCCGGTGTGGCCGCTGGTCACTTCAACGAGAGAAAACTGCCTCGGTAGTGAGTGCGGTTTCTTCAAAGATTGCTTCGTGTTGAAGGCGCGCAAGGAAGCGCTGCTGGCCGACATCGTCGTTGTGAATCATCACCTGCTCTTTGCCGACATGGCATTGAAAGACGACGGACTCGGCGAACTGCTCCCGGCGTGCAACACAGTGATCATCGACGAGGCGCACCGCGCGCCCGATGTCGCTACCAATTTTTTCGGCGAATCAACGAGCATGTTGCAAGCCATCGAATTGGCGCGCGACTGTGAATTGGACACGCGAAGCAAAGCCAATGAACTCGTTGATTTGATCGATGCAGCAATGGCCGCGGGCATGGCCGCTCGCGCGGTGCGACTAGGCTTTGACACCCCTGCGGCAAAGGTGCAACGCGACGACGTACTGACCAAACGCGCTTTCACCGATGCGCTGGATAAGTTGATCGAGCAGCTCAGCGATCTCGCCGATCTGCTCGAAACACATCAAGATCGCAGCGAGGAATTTGAAGGGCTCAGAGCCCGTACCAATGAAATCGCGCGACGACTGTCCGACTGGCGCGATGACAAGCGCGCGGATTTGATTCGTTGGGTCGATGTGTCAAACACCAGCTGGCAACTGCACGCTACGCCGCTTTCAGTCGCCGATGTGTTCAAGAAAGAAACCAGCGGCAGCGCCAAAAGCTGGATTTTTACGAGTGCCACGCTTTCGGCGGGCGGTAAATTTGATTTGTTTACGCGGCAGCTGGGTTTGGAAACGGCGCGCGCTCAAAGCTGGTCCAGCCCATTTGATTACAGCACCGCTGGCCGCGTGTATGTGCCGAAAAACATACCGCCGCCCAATTCGCCGGAACACACCAGCGCGGTGATCGCCGAAGCGCTGGAGCTCGTGACTGTATCTCGTGGTCGGGCGTTTTTGCTGTTCACTAGCCTCCGGGCGATGCGCCAATGCGCCGAAGCGCTGCCGAAAATGCTCCGAGACCGCGACCTCGACTACCCGATTTTTACGCAAAACGAAGCGCCCAAAGGCGAATTGCTGCGCCGGTTCCGTGAGGCTGGAAACGCTATTTTGATTGGCTCCCAGAGCTTCTGGGAAGGCGTGGACGTGGCGGGTGACGCGCTTTCGCTCGTCGTCATCGACAAGCTTCCATTCGCGCCGCCCGATGATCCGGTACTGGTCGCCCGGATGAAGCACCTCGAAGAAGGAGGCGGCTCGCCGTTCATGGATTGGCAAGTGCCGCAAGCCGCGATTTCGCTTAAGCAAGGTGCCGGTCGCCTGATTCGATCCGAGACCGATCGAGGCGTACTAGCGATTTGCGACGACCGAATCGTCACCAAAGGCTACGGCCGCGTCCTGCGGTCTAGCTTGCCGCCCATGCCATTTACCCGTGAGCGAGCGGATGTGGCGGCGTTTTTTGCCGTGTAGCGTGTCGGTCGGAACGGCCGAGCGTTGCTCACAGAACGAACACGATTTTAACTATCAGCCTGCTATTTAATTGCCTTTATAAATAAGGCGTTAAGACCGTTTTGTGGCACTAATGAAAATTCAATTTATTTTTATCAACGCCTTATTTCATATGGCATTGATACATAGAGTTGGAATTCATTGACTTATTGCCGATGCCAGCTGCATAAACGCGACACCACATCAATTTGGCGCTTCACGAATGGTCCGGTTGCGTCAATTCGCGAATGAAGACGTCGCGGATCGCAACTGCGCCGCGCCTTAAAATTCGCCCGCCGAATGCTAGAATATAGGGCTTTGTTTCATAAGCGTTTTTCGGGTTTTCGGGCGCTTTGATCTTCTCTGTTGCGAAGTGTTTTTCGCAGCCAATGTGCCCACCTCTGACCCACCGCTTTCTACCTTTCGGAGAACTACATCATGGCTATCGAGCGCACTTTTTCCATCATCAAACCTGACGCAGTCGCAAAAAACGCTATCGGCGCCATCGTTGGCCGTTTTGAGGCTGCGGGCCTGAAAGTCATCGCTTCACGCATGGCGCACCTGTCGCAAGCAGAGGCCGAGGGCTTCTACGCGGTGCACAGCGCACGTCCATTCTTCAAAGACCTGGTTTCGTTCATGATTTCCGGTCCGGTCGTGTTACAAGTGCTCGAAGGCGAAGGCGCAATCCTTAAGAACCGCGATCTGATGGGTGCAACCGATCCAAAGAAAGCCGCGCCCGGAACGATCCGCGCCGATTTCGCCGATTCGATCGACGCTAACGCTGTGCACGGTTCCGACGCCGCTGAAACCGCAGCGCAAGAAATCGCCTTTTTCTTCCCGCAAAGCCAAGTGTTTTCGCGCTAGATTTTCTAGTACGCGAAGCACTTTGGGCGAAAACAAGGACGAGAAACCAATGACGAATGACGCAAAGGTTGATGGCGTTGACGTTGCTTTTCGTGGCGTCAATACTGTGTGCGCCGCTGAACGGTTTTTTTCGTCCTTCGTCATTCGTCATTCGTCCTGCGCAGCGATTCGTTCTGCGCGAAGCGCATCATGCAAAACCTGCTTGAACTAAACCAGCCTTCAATGGCTGCTTTTTTCGCGCAAATCGGCGAAAAGACGAGCAGCGTCAACATGCGCGCCAAACAGACCCTCAAGTGGCTGCATCAATCTCAGGTGAGCGATTTTTCGGCGATGACCGACATCGCCAAAGCCACGCGCGAGGTGTTGGCAGCGCACGCTGAAATCCGCGACCTAACCGCCATTCGCGATTCCGCCGCCTCTGACGGCACACGAAAGTGGCTGTTTGATGTGGGCTCAAGTGCCGTCGATGCCGTATTTATCCCCGAAGACGATCGCGGCACCTTGTGCATTTCTTCGCAAGCAGGATGCGCGCTCGATTGCGCGTTTTGCTCCACCGGCAAGCAGGGCTTCAATCGCAATTTGTCCACCGCCGAAATCATCGGCCAACTCCGCTTTGCTGATCGCGCGCTCAAAGCGGATATGGGCATTGTGGGACGTACATTGGACGGTGTGCAGCCCGTGACCAACGTGGTGATGATGGGCATGGGCGAGCCGCTGGCCAACATCGATGCCGTTGTTCCAGCGCTCGAATTGATGCTCGATGACAATGCGTACGGATTGTCGCGTCGTCGTGTGACAGTGTCGACATCAGGCATGGTGCCGCAAATTGATGAGCTCTCGAAGCGCTGCCCTGTGGCGCTTGCCGTGAGCCTACATGCGCCGACGGATGCGCTGCGGGACGTGTTGGTGCCGATCAATAAACGCTACCCAATTAAAGAGTTGCTAGCGGCGTGCAATCGATACCTCAACCATGCACCGCGCGATTTCATTACGTTTGAATACGTCATGCTCGACGGCGTGAACGATCAGCCGGAACACGCCGACGCGTTGATCAAAATCGCGCGCCAGGTTCCGAGCAAATTGAACTTGATTCCGTTCAACCCCTTCCCGAATTCTGAGTTTAAGAAGTCGCCCCGCGATCGCATTTTGGCGTTTCAGCGCCGATTGTCGGATGCCGATATCGTCACCACGATTCGTAAAACTCGCGGCGACGATATCGATGCTGCGTGCGGTCAACTCGCCGGACAAATCAAAGACCGTACCCGCCGCACGATTAACATTGCGCAGCGCAAATCAGACGCGCCCATTCCCACCCACGTAACCACCTCGAGTTCCACATGACATTTCGTTTCGAAACAGCTCGCCGTTGGCTAGTGATTAGCCTTTGCTCAGCCGTCAGCGCGACCCTCGTTGGTTGCGCGGGATTGGGCGGCGAAAAGGCTGACGATTCGCCGCAATCGGCAACGGCCACCAACAACGAAGATCCGATGCGCTTTCGCGCAAAAGTGCACACGGAGCTGGGCTCAAACTACTTTCAGCGCGGCCAAATGGCCATCGCGCTTGAGGAATTAAACGAAGCCATCAAGCTCGACCCACGCTACGGGGTAGCGCACGGCATCCTTGGTTTAGTGCACGCCGACTTGGGCGATTTGCCCAAGGCCGATGCATCGTTTCGCCGCGCCATCGAATTGGCCCCCAACGAGGGCGACGTTAGAAATAACTACGGCTCGCACCTGTGTCGCCAAAACAAGGCAAAAGAGGGTTTAGAGCAATTCGACGCAGCGCTGCGGTTACCGCTGTACACGACGCCCAATGTGGCGCTAGAAAATGCGGGCAGCTGCGCGCTGTCGGCAAGCCTCATTCGTCCGGCTGAAGCGTACTTTTCTCGCTTAGTACAAATCCAGCCGTTCAATTCGCGCGGCTATCAGGGATTGGCGGCAATTGCCTACAAAACCGCAAAGCACGAAGAGATTCGCAAGCACGTTGCGGCCGGACTTCGCGCCAATCCGCTGACGCCTGAACTACTTTTTTACGGCGCTTGCGCAGAGCGAAAACTTGGCGATCGTGCCGCAGAAATTGGACACACAGAGATGCTTAAAACCCGGTTCAGAGATTCTCCGCTCAACGAGGCGCTGCGCCGCGGGGGCTGCGAATGAGCGACGACGGCAACACGATTCGTACGATCACAGACTCGCCCGTTGCACCATCAACGGGCGGTCTGCTGCGTGCCGCCCGTGAACGCGCCGGCATGGCGGTTGAAGACATTGCGTCGAAGTTAAAACTCTCCGCGCGGCAAGTTCACGCTATCGAAAATGAGCATTGGGATGCGCTGCCGGAAGCGCCGTTTACTCGCGGCTTTGTGCGCAGCTATGCTCGTTTGGTGGGTGTCGATCCGGAAAGCCTGCGGCTTAATGTCGCACGTCCGCTCACCGACACCGCGCTGGCACCCACGCCGGTTGGCATTGGCGAGGTTACCCGGGACAGCGACGGCAATCAACGCGCTTGGTCTGCGTGGTTGATACCGGCGGTGCTCGTAGCGCTCCTGGCGGCGGGCGTAGCGTGGTTTTTGTGGCGCGGCACACCGATGCCCATGTCAGCGAACAAATTGCCGGTTGAAGCGGTAAAGCAACAAGCAAATAGTGCGGCGGCCAGCGCGGCTGCCGCATCAAAAGAATCCACCCCTGGCGTTTTGCTCGTCCCGGCGAGTCCCGCTGCGGGTGCCACCGAGCCAAGCGCCGCTGCACCCGCGGCGGTCGCTGCGCCGGCCACCGGCGCACTTTTAGCGGGCGCAACGCCCCCTCCGGCCAATGCAGCGGCGGCAACAGCCACCGCCCCGACCGCACCCGCGGCAGCGGCGACTGCGGCAGGGGCAATCCCCACGCCCAACGCACCATCGGCTGAGCTCGGAAAGAAGCGCATCGTAATGAACTTCACAGGGCGCTCGTGGACCGAAGTGCGCAGCAAAGGCGAGCTGGTATTCACCGAGACCGTGTCCAACGGTTCGCGCGAAGTCAGCGCCGTGCCGCCGCTGTCGTTCGTCATTGGAAACGCGAGCAATGTTGTCATCACAATTGATGGCAAGCCCTACAATTTTTCAGACAGTATCCGCAACGAAGTGGCGCGCTTTCGCATTGAATAGCGATTGATGGCGCTCGGGAAATTATGACGACCTCCGCCCTGCTACCCCGTCGCCGTGACACACGGCAAGTGCTGATCGATCACGTAAGAGTGGGCGGAAAGGGCGTAAACGCTGCGCCCATTCTCGTGCAGTCGATGACCAACACCGACACCGCCGACATTCAGGGCACGATTGACCAGGTGTTCGCACTGGCTAATGCCGGATCCGAAGTCGTTCGAATCACGGTGAATTCTCCCGAAGCCGCGGCGGCGGTCGCAGCCATTCGCGAAGGACTCGACAAACTTCACTGCAATGTGCCGCTCGTGGGTGACTTTCATTTCAACGGCCACAAGCTGCTCCGAGATTACCCCGACTGCGCCAAAGCCCTTGCTAAGTACCGAATCAATCCGGGCAACGTAGGTCGCGGCACTAAGCACGACACGCAGTTCACCCAGATGATCGAAATTGCGATTCGGGAAAACAAGCCCGTTCGCATCGGAGTGAACTGGGGCAGTCTCGATCAAGACTTGCTCGGTCGTTTGATGGACGCCAACGCGGCACTGTCGCAGCCGAAAACAGCGCAGGCCGTGATGCGCGACGCGCTGGTCGCATCGGCACTCGAATCCGCCGCGCTGGCCGAGCACGTGGGTTTAGCGGGCGACAAAATCATTCTGTCGTGCAAAGTGTCCGACGTTCAGGATTTGATCGCCGTTTACAGCGACTTGGCCGCGCGCTGCGATTACCCGCTGCACCTAGGTTTGACCGAAGCAGGCATGGGCAGCAAGGGCATCGTGGCATCAACCGCCGCAATGGGCATTCTGTTGCAGCAAGGGATTGGCGACACCGTGCGCGTGTCACTCACACCCGAGCCCGGCGGCGATCGCACGAAAGAGGTCATCGTTGCGCAGGAGTTGCTGCAAACGATGGGCCTGCGGCAATTCACTCCGCTGGTTACCGCTTGCCCCGGCTGCGGGCGAACGACGAGTACGTTTTTCCAAGAACTCGCGGCAAAAACGCAAAGTTACCTACGCGCTCAGATGCCCATCTGGCGCGAGAAACACGCCGGCGTCGAAGGCATGAGCGTTGCAGTCATGGGCTGCGTAGTCAACGGCCCAGGCGAATCGAAGATGGCCAACATCGGCATTTCGTTGCCCGGCACGGGCGAACTGCCGGTCGCTCCGGTCTACGAAGACGGCAAAAAAACCGTAACGCTCAAGGGCGACCATATTGCCGAAGAGTTTCAGGCGTTGCTCGATGCGTATGTGCTGCGAACCTACGGTGGGCAGAACGTGCCGCGTACGGCGGCTGAGCTGGCTGAACCTAGGGTGATCCCAATCACCGCTGCACGCTAAGCGCAGCGAGGCGTTGCGCTTAGCAAAGGTCACCTAACTTCACGCTGCTTTTAGGGTCAGTGACCATTGGCTTGGCAGCGATTCATGGTTTCATAAAGCCCAAGTCAGTTGTCGAAAAATTCGCGAGATTCGGAAAGACGTCGCGTATTTCCGAGGTGGAAGTGATGCCCATCCACTTTGCAATCGTTGCGCCATACTGATCGACACTCAACTGCGGGATGAGGACGCCTTTGCCGTAATCCCACAGGTGACCGATTCCAGACGCCGGGAAATCGCCGTAAATATCGCCGCCCTTCACCGCGCCGCCATAGATAAAGTGATGCGCGCCGTAGCCGTGATCGGTTCCGTCGCCGTTCGTTGAAAACGTGCGACCGAAGTCCGACGCGGAAAACAGTGTCACGCGGTCACGTACATCTTGTCCGCTGAGTGTTGCCAACGCGCCGTCGAAATAGCCCATCGCATGATCGACTAACTTCAGGTTGTAGTCGTGATCCGGCATTTGAGCTGTGTGAGTGTCGTAACCGCCGATGCCTACAAAAAACACTTGGCGTTTCAGTCCCAGCGATGCGCTTCCTCCAATGATCCGGGCAACCGTTTGTAACTGGATAGCGAGCGGATTTTCAACGTCTTGTCCTGCGTATGGGCTGTAGACGAGCGTCGGGTTCGCAACGCTTCCCGCCGTGGTTCCCACCGGCAACGCTGCGGTCTTGAGTAAGGCAGCGGCGGTTAAAGAACGGCGGTTAATGTTTGCAAGTTCTTTCTCAAACAAATGGCTGGAATCGCGTGTGATGATCCGCTTGAGAATCGCACCTGTGGAGCCCGCGCCGTAGCTGCCATTCACCACCGCGCTGATTTCAGCACCAACGTTCCGATTCGTGGTGTATTGGAGTGCTTGGAGCCCCGATAGAAATACGCTGCTACCGGACGTGGAAATAGACGTAAATATCGACTGGCCACCATTGCGCGCCATCAAAAGATCACCCATTCGACCGCCCCAACCATACGCCGCCCCTTCGGGTCGGCCGGATTGCCACACCGCTTGCTGATCGTTGTGAGAGAACAGCGCTGGCGGCAGGAATGGGGCGACGCCTGTAGCGTAGTTGCGTGGGTCCATTGGGTGTGATGTCGGACCGACGTTCGCGATAAATGAGAGTCGTCCCGCGCCAAACAGCGCTGCTGTATTCACAAGCCTTGGGTGTAAAGCAAAACTGCGACCGGTACGCGCGGTTAGAGGCGAGATCGGCAAGATGCCGCCGGGCTGCCCAGCCGCGGGGAGCGCAAGCGGCACGTTGCCCTGATTGCGCCAGCGCCGATACTCTGCCCACGAATCCGGATCATTGGCAATCAAAGTATTGAACGAGTCGTTGCCGCCCCACAAAAAAAGGCAGATCAATGCTTTGTAGTCGGTTGCGGTGGCCGCGCTTGCTTTGCCAATCAGCGAGAGATTGAGCGCAAGCGGACCGGCCGTCGCCCCGAGCGCTGAATACGCAGTCGAAGCCCGAAGAAAGACACGGCGTGATTCGTTCATCATTTACTTCTGCACTAAATATTCCGGGGACGACATCGTCAGCAGCACAGCGATTTGGACGCGCTTGCGCTTAGCGTCAGCCGAATTGCTTGCGGGTATCGCGACCGTGTTGATGGCCTCGCGAACATCGGCACGAAGTGCTGCCGACATTTGGCCACTCATTAAGAGCGTGTTCAGCCGATCGATAAGCGCATCCGGATTGGTTGCCAGCGCAATTTCAGGCGTGTAGCTGGTGGTGATGTCACGGTTATAAAAGAGGTTGCAGCACTCGCTGCCGTAGCCTTGCTCGGCCGCTATTTCGAGCGCTGTGATCCAACTGCCGTTACTCACTTCGTTGTAAATCTGAAACTGTGGCGCCACCAATTTCGCCGTCGCAATCGTGGTGTTTGGCGGCACATAGCCGGGGCGGTAGTAGTTGAATACCGATGGCGCAAAAAACGGGTCGGTAGAAATTACGACGCCCGCATCCGGATCACCCGGCGTGATGCGATAACCGACCGGGTAGTAGCCCGACGCCGACGTCAATCCGAGCGAGCGAGTAAAGTGAGTGAGCCGAAGCAGGGGTTCACGCAGTCGTCCGTATCCAGGTGTCGCGGCGAAGTCCGTATTGCGTGCTTCCGGATCAAGAAGAATCGCTTTCACCGTGGCTTTCATATCGCCGGAGCTAGCGGTAAATGCAGCGGCCACACGTCCGACGTACATTGGAGAGGGATTGCTTGTCACCATGTGTTGAATGAGCTGGCGTCCGATGAACGGTCCAACATTTGGGTGACTCGCCAATCGATCCATTGCCACCTTCAAGCTTGCACGCGGATTCGGCGCATTGGTCGGTTGGGCTGGCACCACAACGCCAAGAAACCGCTTTTCGCTCGTGGAATGATTGTCTAGTTTTGGCTCCATCGGGCGAGTCGTGAGCTTGAGATCCGGGAACACATAACCAGCGTTATCCTTGTCCCAAAAATAGTCATTGAGCAGCCCGCCCCAGCCCCAGCCAGTAAACACTTTTGCGAGCCCCTCGATATCGCTCTGCCCGTAGGTTGGGATCGGTTTGCCTACGGCGAGTTTTTGCGTACCGTCGGGATTGAGTTCGTAGAGCCCGATAGAGAACAATTGCATCACCTCGCGTGCGTAGTTTTCATCCGGGCGAACGCCGGTGGCCGGGTCTTCTTGCTTATTACCAAAGTGGGAAAGGTAGAGCCCCATCATCGGATGTAGCGACACGTTCTCAAGCAAAGTGCGGAAGTTGCCCGCTGTGCCATCGAGCAACGTGTCATAAAAGTCAGCTGGACCGCTATTGCGGTAACCATTGATTGCCATGTTCTGCGCCGAGATCACAAAAATTTGCGACAGTGCAAACGCTGCGCGCTGTCGCAACTGATCGGGTCCGCTATTGGCCGAGCGCCACCACGACCATAGCAAGCGCTCTTTGTACGGATCGGTTTCGCGTCCTACGCGATCCATGAACGGCTGGAGCTTTGTTGCCGGTTTCGCGAACTGCTCGTCGATCCACGCGCTGTAGCCGATCGCACGAACGCGTGCGATGTCCGCAGTGGTCACACCGAAGGTCGCTTGCGCCAAAAAGCGTGCGGCGTCAGCGTCGTTCGCGGGAAACGCAGCAACAACGGGCAAAGGGCATCCCGCCTCTAGGTAAGTCAAAACAGCGGCCGCCGTGGCGCGACGCGCATTGACGTGCCATGACAAACCACTCGCTGAAGCCTCACCTCGAAATCCTGCCGCATCACGAGCGAGAAACAAGGCATCTGTGTGACCGAATGACCCATCTCCATCGACATCCAAGCGCTCAAGCGCGGCGGCGATCGCGGCCTCGGCACCCGACGGATTGGCTGCGCCAGGGGTAGATGCGACCAATGCGGTCCCTCGCAATCCCAGCGCGTAGCGCAAGAGCACGAGGCCGTCGACGGTCACGCTCGCACCAGACGCCGTTGTAATGCTCACGCCGCACCGCGCCGGCGCAGCGAATGAATTTGCGCACATCACGAGCACCAAACTGAACACAGCAAATACTGCTCTCGCCCGTATTCCAGGCGCGGTCGTCGGTGGCGGCATTGCCGCAAATGTGTTCATGTTCAGCCGAACCCATCACAAATTATGACAATGGCATTTTTACAGAACATTCGAAGGGAATACAAGCATGCGCGCTGTGTTGTTCGGTGAGATCGACGCGGCGACTCCCCCTAGCCGAATTTTTCGTCAGATGGCATGAGTGTGGCGTTGATCTGTTCGAACGGCTTGCCAAGCAGTGTCTCGTGCCCGCGGCTTAGCCCCGCCGACGCCGGCCAGCCCCTCCCCTTGGCGACTAGAATAGGGACATCAGCTCCGTCTCTGTACAGGCAATCTCTGCTCCATGCGCACTATCCAATTCGTCCTTGACGAACTTTGCGGCGTTCATCTAGCGCGACACCTTCGGGTGAGCACTCAAATTTCCCTCGCTTAGTTTCGCGAAATTCGAGTTTTCTCGATCGTCAGCTCACGCTTTTGATGGGTACGCGACGTCGAGATAGGCAAAGCAGTAACAGAATCCAACTTTCGCCCTGATGGCCATATAAATTAAGGCTTTCAAGGAACAAATACAGTATTTCAAAAATTAAAATAATTGCCTTGAAGCCCAGTATTCATGTGGCGTTACGGCAAAGAGCCAAGTAAATCATCATGGAAAAACTACAAGCCGTTCGCGGCATGAACGACATCCTTCCGGCAGATTCCGCGAAGTGGGAATACTTCGAAGAAACGGCCACGAAAATCGCGCGCCAATACGGCTATCGGAACATGCGCGCGCCGATCGTTGAGCCAACGCCGCTGTTCGTTCGCTCGATTGGTGAAGTCACCGATATCGTCGAAAAGGAGATGTACTCCTTCGAAGACAAATTGAACGGTGAAAAACTCACACTGCGCCCAGAGCTCACGGCAGGGCTGGTGCGTGCAGCGATTGAAGCTAACCTAACGTACAACGGGCCAGTCCGAATCTATTCGATGGGGCAAATGTTTCGTCACGAGCGCCCGCAAAAGGGGCGCGAGCGTCAGTTCAGCCAGTTCGACGTGGAATGTTTTGGGTTTGATGGGCCTGATGTGGACGCCGAGATCATGATCTTGGCGGCGCGGATTTTTCGCGCACTCAACATTCCCGACATCGAATTACAAATCAATTCGCTGGGCAACACGGACGAGCGAAACGCCTATCGTGCCAAATTGATCGCTTACTACGAAGCGCACATGACGGCGCTCGACGACGAAGCCAAACGCCGTCTGCACACCAATCCGATGCGGATTTTGGATAGCAAGGTGGCCAGCGTGATCGAGGTCAATCGCGGCGCGCCCGTGCTTCTGGATTCGCTAGAGAGCGATTCAAGAGCTCACTTTGAGACGCTGCAAGCCTTGCTCACTCAGGCAAACGTCGCTTTCGTCGTCAACCCCCGCATCGTGCGCGGTATGGATTACTACAACCGAACTGCATTTGAATTCGTCACCGATCGTTTCGAACGACCGATGACCATTTGTGGCGGCGGTCGCTACGACGGGTTATTCGCCCAGTTGGGCGGCAAACCTACGCCCGCCATTGGCTTTGGCATGGGCGTTGAGCGCACGCTGTTGTTGCTAGACGATGCACTGCCACCGGCAAGCTACAACCTGCTTGATGCCTATATCGTGCACGCCGGGGAGGGTGCCAGCACTGCCGCCGGGAAACTCGCCGAATCGTTGCGCGACGCGGGCTTGAGCATTGCCCAACATGCCGGCGGCGGCAGTTTCAAGAGCCAAATGAAAAAAGCCGACGCCAGTGGTGCCCGTTTCGCCTTGATTTTGGGTGACAACGAGGTTTCAGCGGGAACCGTGGCCGTAAAACCGCTTCGAAACGCCAGTGGCGAGGCGATTCTTGGGGAACAAGCGATAATTACGAGTTCCGCTGTCGCAGCGCACTTGCGACGCTAGTCTGGGGCTGGCGAAACGGCACTCGTTGCCAGACGCGACCCACCTCTTCCACCGATTTCCGAATTCTGGTTTCTGATAATGGCTGCATACGATCTCGACGAACAAGAAAAATTAGGCGACCTGAAAGCGTGGTGGGCACGCTGGGGCAATATCCTCTCCGGAATTGTTGCCGTCATCGCGCTGGCTTTTGCTGGTACACAAGCTTACAAATGGTGGAACGCCAAGCAATCCGCCGAGGCCGCGACGCTCTACTTTGCCATCAGCGAAGGCATCAACAAAAACGAAACGGCCAAAATCAAGGACGCTACCGCCCAGCTTTTGGAAAAATTTCCTTCAACCGGATTCGCGCCGCGCGGAGCGCTGCTCGCAGCCAAAGCAGCGTTTGACGCCGGTGACGCAGCCGGTGCCCGCACCCAGCTCGAATGGGTCGTTGCCAACAGCAAAGAAGATGAGCTCAAAGCAATCGGGCGGCTGCGCTTGGCAACCGTTCAGCTCGATCAAAAGAAATACGATGAGGCGCTCACCACGCTCGATGGCAAACATCCGACGTCGTTTGAAGGTTTGTTCCTCGACCTGCGCGGCGATGTGTTCAAAATTCAGGGCAAAGCCGCTGATGCCAAGACAGCCTACGAGGCCGCGCTTCTGAAGCTCGATCCCAAGGGTCAGCAAAGACAGTTCACTCAGTTGAAGCTCGACAGCTTGCCTGTGGCCGTCGCGACGGTTGTAGCGCCACCAGCAACACCAGCGACCCCAGCCGCCACGCCAGCAGCAGCAGCAGCAGCAGCACCCGCTCCCGCCAAATCACCTGCCGACGGAGCAAAGAAATGACGCAAGCACGCACGATGGTTTCACTGATCGCTGCGAGCATTGCCGCGCTCGGTTTAACGGGCTGCGGTACGACGTCTTGGTTTAGTAACAGCACCCCCAAACCGGCGCTGCCAGCCGTCTCGGGCGGTGCGACCTTGCTGACCGCTTGGAGCAGCTCGCTCGGGGGGAAGCTCGAATCATCGCTCCAAGCCACATCGGAAAATGGCCGCGTTTTCGCCGCCCATTCCGACGGCTCGGTGCTCGTGATCGATGAAAAAACGGGCGCGATCACCAATCGCTTCTCGCTGCCGGCAGGTGCCGGGCGCATTTCGGGCGGTGTGGCGGTGGGCGGCGGATTGGTTGTTGTCTCAAGCAACAAAGCCGAGGTCTACGCATTCGACGCTGCTGGCGCACTCAAGTGGAAAACGCGCGTCGCGACGGAATCCATCGCCCCGGCCGCGATCACCGATGGCGTCGTCATCGTCTCAACGCTTGACGGCAATATCGTCGGGCTCGACGCCAAAGACGGCGCGCGCAAATGGATCGTTCAGCGAAACATCCCGGCGCTCACAGTTCGTGCCAGCGCAGTACCGGTAGCGGTTCGCGGCGGCGTTTTTGTGGGCACGCCTGCGGGTCGATTGATTGCGCTCGATGCGCTCACCGGCACCATCGGCTGGGAAGCGACCGTCGCCAACCCACGCGGCACCTCGGAGCTCGAGCGCTTGATTGATGTGGCGGGTCGCACATCGGTCGACACTCAACGTGCCTGCGCCGCTGCATACCAAGGCCGCGTTGCGTGCTTTGATCTCCTTCGAGGGACAACGCTCTGGTCGCGTGAGGTGAGCTCATTAACTGGCACCTTAATGGACAACCGCCATGTTTACGCCACAGACGAAAAAGGTGTGGTGCATGCTCTTGATCGATCCACCGGCGGCACCGTTTGGAAGCAAGACGTGTTGGCCGGTCGCCAAGCCACCGGCGTGGCATTCATTGGCGATCATTACGGCGTGCAAGACATCGAAGGCAACCTGCATCTGCTCGATAAGTCCACCGGCAAAATCGTTGCGCGTGGATTAGGCGCTTCATTCATCGCTGCGGGCGGCTTGACGCAAGCGGGTGACGGCGCACTGCTGACCACTCGCGCCGGTCAGCTCGTTTTGCTTCGTAGCCAGTAAAGCGCAACCGGATTTTGCTTCCCACCATCGCCCTTGTTGGTCGACCCAACGTTGGAAAGAGCACGCTTTTCAACCGTTTGACACGGTCCAGAAACGCGCTAGTTGCAGACTTTCCGGGCTTGACCCGCGATCGCCAATACGGTCAAGGCCGCGTTGGCGAGCGCAAGTTTGTCGTCATCGACACGGGCGGCTTTGAACCCGTCGCCAAAGAAGGCATCCTCAAGGAAATGGCGCGGCAAACGATGCAGGCGCTCGATGAGGCCGACATCGTTATTTTTCTGGTCGACGGCCGAGCCGGGGTTACGCCACAAGATTCGCGAATCGCCACGCTCCTGCGAAAGCTCGGTCGTCCGGTGTATTTGGCCGTCAATAAGACCGAGGGCATGCAAGCCGCTCGCGTGACTGCCGAGTTTTTCGAACTGGGATTAGGTCAGCCCTACGCGCTGTCCGCTGCCCATGGCGACTATGTCAATGCGTTGCTCGAACTCGCGCTCGAAGAGCGCGCCCCGCTCCCCGAGGACGTGGCCTCAGATGACGATGTTGATGCTGACGATGCAATGACCTTAGCCGATGCGGCCGCCGCTGACGCCGAAACCGAAATTGATCCCGAAGCGGTGGTCTACGTTGAGCCGCCACCACGCACCAAGATCGCCGTGGTCGGCCACCCCAACGTCGGAAAAAGCACGCTCGTGAACGCCTTACTGGGCGAAGAGCGCGTTATTGCGTTCGATCAGCCCGGAACGACCCGAGATTCGATTTACTTAGATTTCGTCTACAAAAAGCGGGATTACACGCTCATTGACACCGCAGGTGTTCGCAAACGCGGCAAGGTCATTGAGGCGGTTGAAAAGTTCTCGGTGATCAAGACCTTGCAGGCCATCGAAGACGCCAATGTGGTGATTTTCATGGTCGACGCCACGCTGGGCGTGAGTGATCACGATGTGCAGCTCGCCTCGTTTGTGCAAGATTCTGGGCGCGCGCTGGTGATTTGCCTCAACAAATGGGATGTCGCGGACGAAGACGCTCGCAAAAAACTGAGAGACGACTGCGACCGCAAACTCTATTTCGTTGAATACGCCGAAACACTCACGATTTCTGCCCGCACGAAGCAAGGGCTCGATAAAGTGATGGTGTCGGCCAATCGGGCGCATGCCTCGGCGTTTAAAAAGATGCCAACGCCCAAGCTCACCCGAGCGCTTCAAGACGCGGTGGTAAAGCAGCAGCCGCCCCGCTCAGGCACGGTGCGCCCGAAACTCCGATACGCCCACCAAGGCGGCAGCAACCCACCGGTCGTGGTCATTCACGGCACCTCGCTCGACAAAATTTCGGCCACTTACCACCGGTATTTGGAGCGCTTCTTTATCGACGCATTTGAGCTTCGCGGCACACCGCTTCGTCTAGAACTGCGCACAGGGCATAATCCATATTCGACTGTTGAAAAACCGCGTCCGGGTCGCTCGATCCGAAAGTAGCCAAGCTGTCACATCTGTGATCTTGAACTTCCGGTATCGTGCCCCATCTGAATTGTTCGGGCGCATGGTTTGCCAACGGCCGTGACTGCAAACTTCAAAAATAATGGCGGAAAACAAGAAAATGAGCAACAAAGGGCAATCCCTCCAAGATCCGTTCCTCAACACGCTGCGCAAAGAGCACGTTCAGGTCTCCATCTACCTAGTCAACGGTATCAAGCTGCAAGGCCAAGTTGAGTCGTTCGATCAATACGTCGTGTTGTTGAAAAACACCGTGACACAAATGGTCTACAAACACGCGATCTCGACCATCGTGCCAGCGCGTGCAGTCAACATTCCACACGGGGACGAAGCCCCTGAGTGAGTATCCGACTCGCTCCAGGCTGATCGGGGCGAAGCCCGCGAAAGCGGGCGCTAGGAACACGAGCTCGCCCACGGGCGCGGTGAACGCGTCCCCGCAGACGGGCTCGCACCTGCATCCGCGGCAGGGCAAAGTAGACGCGACTAAATCAGCTGCTGCGCGCGGTGGCTTGGCCGTTGAGCGCCGCTCCGGTAATGATCGTGCGGTGCTCGTGCAACTGGCCATGGGCAAGGCGCTAGCGAGCGATGTGGCCGATGATTTGGAAGAGCTGCAAGCGCTCGTGAGCTCCGCCGGTGCCGACGTTGTCGCGACCATTACTGGCAAACGTGACCGCCCTGGCCCATCGCTTTTTGTGGGCAGCGGTAAAGCCAACGAAATCGCACTGGAAGCCAGCACCAACGAGGCTGAACTCGTTATCTTTAACCATGCACTCTCTGGCGCGCAGGAGCGAAATCTTGAGCGCACCCTGGAATGCCGTGTCGTCGATCGCCGCGCCCTGATCCTTGACATCTTCGCCCAACGTGCCCGAAGCGCCGAAGGAAAGCTCGCCGTCGAGCTCGCGCAACTCGAACATCTCTCAACGCGTCTGGTGCGCGGTTGGTCACATCTTGAGCGTCAGCGCGGCGGAATCGGCATGCGCGGCCCGGGTGAGAAGCAGCTCGAGATGGACAAACGAATCATCGTCGACAAAATCCGCAGCCTCAAAGAGCGGCTCGAGAAGGTCGGACGCCAACGCCATACTCAGCGCCGCCAGCGCGCTCGCTCCAATACCCGCGGTATTGCCATCGTGGGCTACACCAATGCGGGCAAAAGCACACTGTTTAATCGCCTCACCGCCGCCGGCACCTACGCCGCCAATCAACTGTTCGCAACGCTTGACACGACCGTTCGTAAGCTCTTTGTCGCAGAAGCGCAGCCCTTAGTCGTATCCGACACCGTGGGCTTTGTTCGCGATCTGCCGCACGAATTGGTCGATGCGTTCAAAGCCACGCTACTCGAGGCCGTCGAGTCCGATTTGCTTCTGCACGTCGTTGACGGAGCCAGCGAAGCGCGAGACATGCAAATCGAGGCGGTCAACGGCGTGCTCGACGAAATCGGTGCCACCGAAATGCGCCGCTTGATCGTCGTCAACAAATGCGATCTCTCGGGACTCACCGACGAGGCCGGACGTGTTGAATACGATCCAGAAACAGGGCTTCCGAGCCGTGTTTTTGTGTCTGCGCGCACCGGCGCGGGTATTCCTGAGTTGCGACTGGCCTTGCAAGCGCATTTCCCACGTCAAAATACCGGTTACGGCGATTTCGACACGCTCGAAGCAGCGTCGAGCTCAGCTTGAATCGAACCATAACGACGCAATATTCGAACCCATACGGTTTCTAGATCATCATGAGAACAATTCAACTCGGCGCGCTCACCCGTCTGTGGGATCACATCAAGCTCTCTCTCAACGATCCGCAGTGGGGCCGAAAGCCCGACAGCGCGACACCGCCTGGTGGCGGCGCAGGCGGCAATGGCTCAGGCGACGGCAATAAGCCAGGCGACGCTGACAAGCCCGCCGAACCGCCATCCAACGTGCGGCCTATCGGTAGTGGCGGTGGCGGCGGCGGCGGATCGGGCGGCGGCAAGAAGCCCGATGGACCACCTGACCTGGATGAATTACTTAAAAAAGTCAGCGACAAGTTCGCGGGCGTTTTTGGTGGCGGAAAAAATAACAAAGGCGGCGTGCGTCGGCCCGGTGGTGGCGGCAACGGGCCACAGATGCCTTCAATCAGCCCGCAAATCGCCGCCAGCGGCGTCATCATTGGTACGGTACTCGCGGCTGTAGTCTGGCTGGCCTCGGGCACCTATCAGGTCGAGGAGGGCAAGCGCGGCATCGTACAGCGTTTCGGTAAGTATTCTGAAACGACGAATCCCGGCTTGCAGTGGCGCTGGCCTTGGCCCATCGAAACGGTCGAGAAAATCGATCTGAATCGGGTGCGCTCGGTGGACATCGGTTTTAAAGGCAATCAAAAGAGCCGTGACGCCAAGCAGGCTCAGATGCTGACCGAAGATCTCAACATCATCGACATCACATTCTCTGTGCAATACGCGCTGGTTGATGCGCGAGCGTTCATGTTTAACCACCGTCGCCCCGACGAGGCCGTCGTGCAAGCCGCCGAAACCGCGATGCGTGAAGTCGTCGGTAAACGCAAAATGGATTTCCTGCTCAATCAAGGCCGCGAAGAGTTCGCGGGCGCAGCGCAAAAGCTGATGCAGCAGCTCCTCGATTTGTATGGCACCGGCATCACGATCGGCAAGCTCAATTTGCAAACGGTCGCGGCGCCCGAGGCGGTGAACGAATCGTTTCAAGACGTCGTGAAAGCGCAGCAAGACCGCGATCGTTTCATTAACGAAGGTCAAGCCTACGCCAATCGCGTGATTCCAGAGGCGCGCGGCAAAGCGTCGCGCTTGCTCGAAGAAGCCGCCGGTTATGAGGCCAGCGTGCTTGCCCGCGCTCAGGGTGATGCGGCTCGCTTCGGGTCCATCGTCACCGAGTACAACAAAGCGCCAGCGGTCACCCGCGAGCGCTTGTATTTGGACATGATGCAATCGGTTCTGGGCAATACGAGCAAAGTATTCATCGATCAGAAACAAGGCCAGAGCTTGCTCTATCTGCCGCTCGATAAATTGATGGCGACGACGCGCGAAGCGGCAGGCGCAGCGGCGCTACCCGAAGCTACGAAGCCCCAGCTACCTGATCCAGCGGCGGCTGTTGAAGCGCCGGGCACGCGATCCAACGTTCGCGAATCGACGCGCAACGCACGCGAAGCTCGGAACTAGGTCAGACGAAAAGCAAAATACCATGAACAAAATTGCTCCAGCACTCACCGCATTTCTCGTCGCCATTTTTGCGATGTCGCAAATTCTTTTCACAGTTGACGAGCGTGAATTCGCAATGATTAGCCAGTTCGGCGAAGTCAAATCCATTCAAGACAAACCCGGCCTTGGATGGAAATTACCGTTCATTCAAAAGGTCACGAAATACAGCAAGCAAATCCTCACGCTCGACAGCGCGGAATCGGATCGCTTCAACACGAAAGAGAATCAACCTGTTCAAGTCGATTCCTACGTGAAGTGGCAAATCGCTGATGCACGCGAATTTTTGCGCGCTGTGGCGGGTGATGAAAAGCAAGCCGAGCGACGCATCGGTCAAACTGTGACCTCGTTGCTGCGCGAAGAATTCGGTCGTCGCACGCTGCTCGAAGTGATCTCCGGTGAGCGCGAAAAAATCATGTCAGCCGTTCGCGAATCGGCTGAGCTCGACGCCAAAAAAATCGGCGTGAAAATTGTTGACGTTCGATTGAAGCGCGTCGATTTTGATGACTCGGTATCGACCCGCGTGTTCGATCGTATGCGCTCAGAGCGTCAGCGCGTTGCAGCCGAGCTGCGCTCCACCGGCGGTGCTGATGGCGAAAAAATCAAAGCCGACGCCGATAAGCAAGCGCAGGTAATCTTGGCCGAAGCGTACAAAACCGCGCAAGAAAAACAAGGTGCAGGCGACGCCAAAGCCGCCGCGATCTACAGCGCTGCGTACGGCCAGAACGCAGAGTTTTACTCGTTTTATCGCTCGCTCGATGCGTATAAAGCGTCGTTCAAAAACAAGAGCGACGTAATGGTGCTCGATCCCAGCGCGGATTTCTTTAAGTTCTTGAAGCAGGGTTCGCGGGCGAAGTGAATTCGCGCGCAGAGCACTGGTTTGTTGCCGCCGTTGAGTTGATTGCGCGCGAAGGACGAACGGACCAATGACGAATGACGCAAAGTTTCGCGCCACGAAATCGCTGCTCGCGTCGGCTGATTCGGTTTTGCGCGAAGGACGAAAAGACCAATGACGAATGACGCAAAGCTTTGCGCGCGAAGACTCGCATCGCGTGCGCTGCTTAAGCTCTAGAGTTTTGCGAACTATGAACGTGCCCGGATTTCGTCATTCGTCCTTCGTCTTTCGTCCTTTGCGAAGCAACTAATGGAATTTCTAGCCGCCCTTTGCCTCGTCCTTGTTGTTGAAGGATTGATGCCCTTTCTTGCGCCCAAAGCGTGGCGTGAAACGATGAATCGTGTGTCACAGTTTTCAGACGGGCAGCTTCGAATGGTCGGGCTGTTGTCGATCGTGATTGGACTGATTTCGTACTGGATTACCGTGGCGGTTGCGGGTTAACAGCATACGGCGTAAATGCCTTTTGAAATAAGGGCTTCATTCTATTTTTACTATTCGTTGAATAGCATTAAAAATCGTTCAAACGCCATATTTTGTATGGCATGCTTTCAAAAAGCTGGTTGTCTCTAGCTGCAATTGCGCGCTACCGCGCCAGCGACGGCAAATGCGCCTCGCTCATGTATTCCGCGCTCTGCATTTCCGTCAACCGTGATGTAGTCCGGGCGAATTCAGACAACACGCGCCGCGTGTCGCCATCGGTGACTGAATCATCGACTCGGGATATTTCGGCAAGCGGCGCAGCAGCACTGATGATGAGCTTCACACGATGATCGTAGAGCACGTCAACGAGTAACGTAAATCGACGAATCACGTTGCTCTCTTTGCTACCCAGCATCGGCACGTTCGACAGAATCATCGAATGATGGGCCTGCGCCAACTCCAAGTAATCGTTTTGCGAACGCGGCGTTTCGCACAGCGCGGAGAAATCAAACCAGATCACGCCGTCAGCATGTTTGCGAAGCGAAATCTCGCGACCATACAAGGTGATTGATTTTTCAGTGAGCGCTTTTGTTGCCAGCCGATTGAACGTTGCACTGAGTTTGGAATCGGCGTCTGTGCCAAGCGGCCAGTGATAGACGCTGTCTTGTTCGAGCGTGCGGCGACGATAGTCGACACCCGAATCGACCTCGACGATATCCATCTTGTCTTTGATGAGCGCAATGGTGGGCATGAAATTTTGTCGCTGCAATCCGTCGGGATACAAGCGATCCGGCTGATAGTTTGACGTCATTACAAACACGATGCCATGCTCGAAACAGTTCGCCAAAAGTCGTCCCAGAATCATCGCGTCGGCGATATCGCTGACGTGAAACTCATCAAAGCAAATCAGCCGATAGCGCTCTGCCAATCGCTCTGCCACAGCCACCAAAGGATCAGCCTCGTGCTTGAGCGTGCGAAGTTCTTCATGCACGCTGCGCATGAACGCGTGAAAGTGGATGCGCGTTTTGCGGCGAATCTTGGAGGCGCTGTAGAACGTGTCCATCAGCAGCGATTTACCGCGTCCGACACCCCCAAAAAAGTAAACGCTCTGCGGGACGGTCGGTTTTGAAAAGACACGCCCGATCAGTGACGCGCGCTTGTTCTTGAACGCGGTGAGCTCGTCGTTCAATCGCGCGAGCCGCTCAGCCGCGCGTTGCTGAGCTGGGTCTAACGTGATGCCGCGTTCGTTGCAGAGTTTTTGGAGGGTGGGAAGCATGTTCTGTTTGGCTCCCTCTCCCGCAGGCGGGAGAGGGTTGGGGTGAGGGTGTTTGTGCGAGGAGAGCCGATTCAACACGCCTCATCATCCATACACACCCTCACCCCTAGCCCCTCTCCCGCCTGCGGGAGAGGGGAATTCTAGAAGTTGAGTGTGCGCTTATCGACCGCCAGCGCCGCTTCCTTCGTTGCCTCTGAAAGCGTTGGATGCGCATGACAAATCCGCGCGATGTCCTCAGACGATGCACCGAATTCCATCGCCATCACGCCCTCAGCAATCAGCTCTGATGCAACCGGGCCGATCACGTGCATGCCGAGCACTTTATCGGTCTTCGCATCGGCCAGAATTTTGACCATACCGTCTGTATTGCCCAACGCACGAGCACGGCCGTTGGCCATGAAGGGGAACGAACCGGATTTGTAAGCGACGCCTGACGCCTTTAACTGCTGCTCAGTTTGACCGACCCACGCAATTTCAGGCGAGGTGTAAATCACCCATGGAATGCAGTTGAAATCGATGTGCGGGTGCTGGCCAGCGATGCGCTCAGCCACGGCCACGCCCTCTTCCTCGGCCTTGTGAGCGAGCATCGGACCGCGCACCACGTCGCCCACCGCCCAAACGTTGGGCGCACTGGTTTTGCAATCGCCATCCACAGTGATGAAGCCACGTTCGTCGAGTTTCACCCCGCCCGCTTCGGCGTTCAAGCCGTTGGTGTTGGGCGTGCGACCGATGGACACGATCAGCCGATCAAACGTTGCGTTTTCTGTTTTGCCGTCGGCGGTGGTGTATTCCACGGCGACGTTGTTTTTGCCCGGTTTGATCGCACCAACTTTTACGCCCAGCGAAATCTTCAAACCCTGTTTGGTAAAGAGCTTTAGCGCTTCCTTTGCAATCGATTCATCGACCGCGCCAAGGAACGTTGGCAAACCTTCGAGTACCGTCACGTCGCTACCCAAGCGACGCCACACCGAGCCCATCTCCAAACCGATCACGCCCGCACCGATCACGCCAAGTGATTTCGGGACTTCGCCCACTCGGAGCGCGCCATCGTTCGAGAGAATCAGTTTCTCGTCAAACGCCGCACCGGGTAACGCTCGAGCATTCGAACCCGTGGCGATGATGACGTGCTTAGCCGCAATCGATGTGGCCGCCGACTCACCCACCGCGATTTCGTAAACGCCGTCTTTCGCTGCGCCAACAAACGCGCCGCGCCCGTGGAAAAACGTGACCTTGTTTTTCTTAAATAAATACAAGATGCCATCATTGTTTTGCTTGACCACCGCATCTTTGCGCGCGAGCATCTTCGCAACGTCCATCTTCACGCCAGACGCAGTAATGCCGTGATCCGCAAAGTGATGCATCGCATGGTCATAGTGCTCAGAGGATTGCAGCAATGCCTTTGACGGAATGCACCCCACATTCGTGCAAGTGCCACCCGGCGCAGGCTTACCCGCCGCGTTTTTCCATTCGTCGATACATGCGGTCTTGAAACCCAGCTGCGCCGCGCGAATCGCCGCCACATAGCCGCCCGGGCCGCCACCAATTACTACTACGTCAAATTGATCCATTTTGATTTCCCGTCGCTGAAGTCGCGAAACTGTTTCCTTAAATTCACAGGCTGGGTTGCAAAGCCCAGCCTGATAGGTCCATCGAAGTGCTGGGTTTCGTTCCTCAACCCAGCCTACCTCGCTACGTCACTTTCAATTTCACCAACTGCCCGTTTTGTTGAACGATCAGATAGGTATCGGTTTGTTTAGCTAAGGCTTGCGCTCGCAAAAATGCTCGCTCAAGCGCCGCTGGAAGATTACGCAGATCGGCCGACCTCGCTTCGGATAAAGGTCTTGCCATGTTTCGATTTTTTTCACTTTCGTTCACTCCAATCCAACACTTCGTAAGGAGAAGTTGATGTGTCGATCAAGGTCCACGCATCAACAAGCGATTTGTACACACCATCGAACTGACGCAGCCCCGATACAAATCGTCTGGCGATGACCGCCCTTGGAATGTCGTGGCCGCCCTGACGAACCCGTTGTGCCACGCGCTCCACAGCGAACTCGACGCTCGGCAACGTGAGAAAAAAACGATTCGACACGATAACGTCGACTTCGCCATTCAGGAATCATTCGCGCATAACCTCTCCCGCTTAACGTCGTCTCGACTGCAAAGCTGTTTCCTCTTTCAACGTGCTAGTTTAGGAGACTCAACATGATCCGACCAGCGGCGATTGCGACAGTCTCAGGTGCAAAGGGCGAAATGCCCTGGGCAATCAAATCCGCATTGATGAACGATGGGCAACTAGCCTCGAGTGGAAGAAATTCTCTCGCGAACGTGGTCTTTCCAGCCCCATTGGGTCCTGCGATGATGATGATCTTCTTGGACTCGCTCATGGCGTCGGTGGCTCAGGAAACGACTTGAACCACCGCGACATCAAGTTCACCAGTTACTAACACTTCAAATTGACCCATTGTGATTTCCAATCGCAAAAATCGCGAAATTGTTTCCTGTCATTCGTCGGCTGGGTTGCAAAACCCAACCTGATCGTTCCCGCGAATTGCTGGGTTTGACAACCCAGCATCATCGCCTCATCAAAGTGCCGGGTTTCGTTCCTCAACCCAGCCCACATCACTTGTCACCATCCCGTTGCGCTTTTTGATTCGGGGGTGGTCACACAGTGCGCATCGGATTAGTTGCAAGCAATGAGCATGATTCGCTTCGTCGTTGTCGTTGCGTAGACCGAATCACGGGTGGCGCTGACCATTTTGCCCCTTTCGTCGGAACGCTCCAAAACCGAATAGCCCTTGCGTCCGCAATGCTCTCCAGCTTTCTCCAAACACATGCCCCAGTTACGCGCAGTACCCGAGCAATCCAACACGTGTCCGGCCTTGCCGCTGGCGGTGTAGGTCGGCCGAGACGATGCGCATCCGCTCAATTGCACGAAGCCAAGTAGAGCAGCGAACACGACTGTAGGCGTGGACAGCCTGTTCGTGATGAAAGCCAGCATACCGAAGTCACAAATCCAACAACAATCGCGCCGGATCTTCCAGCGCATCCTTCATCGCGACCAACGCCAACACCGCTTCACGACCGTCGATGATCCGATGGTCATAACTCATGGCGAGGTAGTTCATCGGACGCACAACGATTTGTCCATCTACGACCACGGCGCGATCTTTGGTGGCGTGTACGCCGAGGATTGCGCTCTGCGGCGGATTGATGATCGGCGTTGAGAGCATCGATCCGAAGGTGCCGCCGTTGGAAATGGTGAACGTGCCGCCAGTCAATTCTTCGATGCCGAGTTTGCCTTCGCCTGCGCGTTTGCCATAGTCGGCGATTTGCTTTTCGATGTCCGCAATGCTCATCTGATCGCAGTCCCGGAGGATCGGCACGACCAGGCCGCGTGGCGAGCCGACGGCGATGCCGATGTCGTAATAGCCGTGGTACACGATGTCGCTGCCGTCGACTGATGCGTTGACCACTGGGTACATTTTGAGTGCATGTACAGCGGCTTTAACAAAGAAGCTCATGAAGCCAAGCTTCACGCCATGCACTTTTTCAAACTTGTCTTTGTATGTGGTGCGCAGATCGATCACTGGCTTCATGTTGACTTCGTTGAACGTTGTCAAAATGGCGGCCGTTGATTGGCTCTGCACCAACCGCTCAGCAACGCGAGCGCGCAGACGGGTCATCGGTACGCGCTGCTCGGGGCGATTACCGAGCGGCACGGCAACGCGCGGTGCGGAGACCGGTGCGGCTGCTGGCGCTGCGGCAGGGGCGGCTTTGGGCTCCAGCGCCGCAATCACGTCACCTTTGGTGATTCGAACGCCTCGGCCAGTGCCCTGAATACTCGCCGGATCAACGCCTTGATCGGCCATCATTTTCTTGGCGGCGGGGAGAGCGGTGGGAGCAGACGGCGATACAGCCGCCGCCGCTTGTACAGGCGCTGATGCCGCTGCTGGTGCAGCTCCGGCTTTAGCTTCTGTATCGATCACGCCAAGCACCACGCCCGAGGTCACCGTTGCACCCGATTGCACTTTGATTTCAACCAACACGCCATCGCCCTGCGCGGGGGTTTCCAACACGACTTTATCGGTTTCGATATCGCACAAATTCTGGTCGCGCTTAACGGCTTGACCGGGCTTGACGTGCCATGCGGCCAGTGTGCCTTCAGGGGTGCCTTCGGCGAGTTGGGGGACTTTGATTTCGATCAGCATGATGTGTTTCGCTCTTCGTTTGTTCTTCGTAGGGTGGGCACCCCGTGCCCACATGGTTTGTATTCGGGGAGGTTTGGTGGGCAGAGGCTGCCCACCCTACGGCCTCGCTCAGCCGTCTTTCCCGCGCAGGCCGGAATCCATCGCGGCATCCGAATCGCTCATCAAAGAGCTATTGCGGAGCGGGGCATGGATTCCCGCCTTCGCGGGAATGACGATTGTTGCTACAGATTTGTCAACATTTGGCCCGTGCCCAGCTTATCGGAAAATGCGCTCTCGACAAGTTCGTTTTGCTGCTTGGTGTGCCAGCTCATGTAGCCCACCGCGGGAGATGCGCTGACTTGCCGACCCGCGTAGAGCAGCACTTGCTCGGGTTTGATGTCGCTTCGGAAATACGCCATCAAGCGATACCAAGCGCCTTGGTTCTGTGGCTCTTCTTGGCACCACACCACCTCTTGCGCGTTGGGGAATTTCTTTAACTGCGATTTCAAATCTTCATGCGGGAAGGGATACTGCTGCTCCAAACGGATGATGGCGACGTCTTTGAAATCGGCGTTTTTACGGCGGTAATCAAGTAAGTCGTAATACACCTTGCCGGAGCACACGATCACGCGTTTAACGTTCTTCGCGACCACCTTATCGATCTCACCAATCACGGGCTGGAAGCTGCCTTCGGCCAATTCCTCGAGTGAGCTAACCGCTTCTTTGTGGCGAAGCAATGACTTGGGGGTCATCACGATCAACGGCTTCCTGAACTTGCGAAGCATTTGACGGCGCAGCATGTGATAGCACTGCGCGGGCGTTGAGGGCACCACGACCTGCATGTTGTGCTCTGCGCAAAGCTGCAGGAAGCGCTCTGGGCGCGCCGAGCTGTGCTCCGGGCCTTGGCCTTCGTAACCATGTGGCAGCAGCAGCGTTAAGCTGCACACACGACCCCATTTGACCTCGCCGGAGCTGATGAACTGATCAATCACCACTTGCGCTCCGTTAGCGAAGTCGCCGAACTGGCCCTCCCACAACACAAGCTCATTGGGCTCACTGGTGGAATAGCCATACTCAAAGCCCATCACTGCTTCTTCAGAAAGTAGCGAGTCGATGACGACGTAGTCTTTTTGATTGGGCTTGATGTTCTGCAGCGGGATATAGCTGCCGCTGTCCCACTTTTCACGGTTCTGATCGTGATAAACCGCGTGACGATGCGAGAACGTCCCGCGCCCACAATCTTCACCCGATAAACGAATCCCAACGTCTTCGTTGACAAGCGTCGCGTAGGCCAAATTCTCTGCCATGCCCCAATCGAGCGGCTGTTTGCCCTCACCCATCGCAGTGCGGTCGGCGATTACTTTCTCAACGCGCGAATGGACCTTAAAGCCTTCGGGCAATGTGACGAGTTTCTTGGCTAGCGTTTTGAGCGTCGCCATCGCCACCGTGGTGTCACATTCGTCGTCCCACTTACGATCCTTAAATTGCGCCCAGTCTTGCTGGTACGGCGCAACGTAATTCGACAGAATGGTTTTGTTGGTGTGCGTGCCTTTGTCCATGGCTGCACGGTAGATCGCAACGTACTCGTCGGCCTCACCGGCTTTGATCACGCCCTGAGCTTCCAGCGCTTTGGCGTAGAGCGCGCGAGTGCCGGGATGTTGATGAATCTTTTTGTACATCAATGGCTGCGTGACCATCGGCTCGTCTTGCTCGTTGTGACCCAAGCGACGGAAACACACCAAATCAATAAACACATCTTTGTGAAAGATGGTGCGATAGTCCATCGCGATCTCAGTCACCAGCAAGCAGGTTTCTGGATCGTCTGCGTTGACGTGAAAAATGGGTACTTCGGCCATCTTAGCGATATCGGTGCAGTAGAGCGATGAGCGAACGTCGCGCGGATCACTCGTCGTGAATCCAATTTGATTGTTGATCACCAAATGCATCGTGCCACCCGTGCCGTAGTGACGCGTTTGCGACAGCGCAAGGGTTTCCTGAACAACACCCTGCCCCGCAACAGCTGCATCACCATGCAGCAAGATGCCCATCACTTGCTTGCCTGTTTTGTCGCCACGGCGATGCTGGCGCGCGCGGACCGATCCGGTGACTACAGGGTTAACGATTTCCAGATGCGATGGGTTAAAGGCAAGCGTAATGTGCATCGGACCACCTGGCGTGGTGATGTCGCTCGAGAAGCCTTTGTGATATTTCACGTCGCCCGCCGAGAGACTGGTGTCGTACTTACCTTCAAACTCGGCGAACAAATCAGCCGGAAGTTTGCCGAATGTGTTGACCAAAACGCCAAGACGTCCGCGATGCGCCATGCCGATCACGGTTTCTTGTACGCCCGAGCCACCGGCACGTTGCAGCATGTGATCGAGGATCGGGATCATCGTGTCGCCGCCCTCGCCCGAGAAACGCTTCTGACCCATGTACTTGGTGTGTAGGTACTTCTCGAGCCCTTCGGCCGCAGTAAGGCGCTCAAGCAGATGCTTCTTTTGCTCGGCGCTGTAGCTTGGTTTCAGTTGCGATGATTCGATGCGATTCCTCAGCCACTCGCGCTCGTCTTCGTTGGTCATGTACATGTACTCGACCGACACGGAGCGGCAGTACGTGGTCTTGAGCGTTGCCAAGATGTCTTTAAGCTTCGCGCGGCTACCGCCATTGACCGTGAGGTTGCCCGTGGAAAACTCAGTCTCCATGTCGGAATCAGTCAGGCCGTAATGCTTGTGGTCAAGCTCTTTAATGAACGGAATATCTTGCCGCTTCAGAGGATCAATGTCGGCAATTCGACCGCCCACAAAGCGATACGCGTGGATGAGCTTCACCACGCCCAATTGCTTATCCATCAGCGTCGCATCGATGCTTGCCGTTGCGGCTTTACGCGACTTAGCCATCGCAGCAAAGGCGTCAATCACAGGCTGATGCGCCACATCTGTCGCCCCCGCTCGCATCGCATCGAAGTAGTCACGCCACTTGGCATCGACCGAGCTTGGATTGGCGAGGTAGTTTTCGTACTGTTCCTCGATGTAGGGCATGTTGCCGCCGAAAATCGTGGAGGTTTGTTGTAGTTCGTTCATCATGTGCTTCTCCTGCGGAGAAGAAGACGAAAGACGAAGGACGAATGACGCAGAGCGTGTCCTAAGTTTTTCTCTTCTCTCAATGTGTAAGCGGTTTGGGTTCGGTCTATCGCAATCGTCTAGCGCCGTGAGGCGCGTTCGTCACTCGTCTTTCGTCCTTTGCGCAGCGCGCAATCAGCCGCGCTGGTGCAACGGCAGCACTTCGCGTGTCTGTGATCCCATAAACAACTGGCGCGGACGACCAATTTTTTGATCGGGATCGGCGAGCATTTCGTTGAGCTGCGCAATCCAACCGACGGTGCGGGCGAGCGCAAAGATCGCCGTAAACAACGACGTTGGAATGCCAAGCGCACGCTGCACGATGCCGGAGTAGAAATCCACGTTCGGGTAGAGCTTGCGGGAGACGAAGTATTCGTCGGACAACGCGATTTTTTCGAGCTCCATCGCGAGCTTAAAGAGCGGATCGTTTTGCAGACCCAACTCGCCCAACACCTCGTAGCAAGTCTCGCGCATCAGCTTCGCACGAGGGTCATAGTTTTTGTAAACGCGATGACCGAAGCCCATCAAGCGAACGTTGGAATTTTTATCCTTCACGTTGGCGATAAATTCACCAATTTTTTCAACGCCGCCAGTCTTTTGAATATCCAAGAGCATCGAGAGCGCTGCTTCGTTGGCGCCGCCGTGTGCGGGGCCCCACAAACAAGCCACACCCGCAGCGATGGCCGCGTAGGGGTTGGTGCCCGATGAGCCACACAGGCGAACAGTCGACGTAGAAGCGTTTTGCTCGTGATCGGCGTGGAGGATAAAGATGCGATCAAGGGCGCGCACCAGCACGTCGTTGGGTTTGTAGTCTTCGCACGGTGTTGCAAACATCATGCGCATGAAGTTCGCGCTGTACGACAGATCGTTATTCGGGTAGATCATGGGCTGACCACTCGAATATTTGTAGGCCATCGCGACGAGCGTAGGCATCTTTGCAATCAAACGAATGGCAGCGATGTGACGATGCTCAGCGTTATTGATATCTAAGGTGTCGTGATAGAACGCGGAGAGCGCGCCGACCATGCCGGTCATCACCGCCATCGGGTGCGCATCGCGACGGAAACCGCGTAGGAATTGATGCATCTGCTCGTGCACCATGGTGTGATGCGTGACGTTGTGCACGAAATCAGCGTTCTGCTTGGCGTTAGGCAAATCGCCATTGAGCAGCAGGTAGCAGGTCTCTAGGAAATCGCAGTTGGTTGCGATCTGCTCGATCGGATAGCCCCGGTAGAGCAGCTCGCCCTTATCGCCGTCAATGAAGGTGATCTGCGAACGACACGCCGCCGTCGACATGAAGCCCGGGTCGTAGGTGAACTTGCCGGTCTTGCCGTAGAGCGTTTTGATGTCGATGACATCGGGGCCAACCGTGCCTTTCAAAACTGGGAATTCGACGCTCGGCGAGCCGTCGCTAAAACTGAGTGTTGCGGTGTTGGTCATAGAGTTCTCCGAGGTCAAAATTCAGTGAGTGAAAGGGCTAATGCGTGGAAAGCGTGTCTCTAAGCGTAGACACCATCTCGCTGGTGTTAGCCGGAAAGTCATTTTTCCGTCCAGCGATGATGTCCCACAGATCATTGTCATCGAGTGCGATGAGGGTAAGCAATTGCTCGTGCTCAATATCCGAAAAACCTGCGCCACGGCGGTCAAGAAGCCGCGTGAGCACGATGTCGTTTTCCAGAAACCCACGGCGGCAGCGCCAGCGCAGTCTTGAGAGTTGAAGATCGGTGAGCATGCTTAGCTCCCTCCCCCTGGGGGGGAGGGCTGGGGAGAGGGACTTAGCGCTCCAATCCAAGTGATGCAGGGCGCGCAGACCCTCTCCCCTAACCCCTCCCCCCCGGGGGGAGGGGAACCAATCCAATTGCCAGTCGAATTCATCAGCTCGCCCGGCTCACCAACATCGTACGGATGTTGGCAATGGCTTTTGATGGATTGAGCCCTTTCGGACACACATCCACGCAGTTCATGATGGTGTGGCAGCGGAACAAACGATAGGGGTCTTCGAGATTGTCCAAGCGCTCTTCACGCTCGTGATCGCGGCTGTCCGCGATGAAGCGATAGGCCTGCAACAGGCCGGCAGGGCCGACAAATTTATCGGGGTTCCACCAGAAGCTTGGGCAGCTCGTGGAGCAGCATGCGCAGAGGATGCACTCGTAAACGCCGTTTAACTTTTCGCGATCCTCGGGGCTCTGTAAACGCTCCTTTTCGGGCGGCGCAGTCTCGTTGACGATGTAGGGCTTAATCGAGTGGTACTGCTTGAAAAACTGGCTCATGTCCACGATCAGATCGCGGATCACGGGCAAGCCAGGCAACGGGCGCAGCGTGATTTTTTGCGGCAATGTGAGCATGTTGGTCAGGCAAGCCAAACCGTTCTTGCCGTTGATGTTCATGGCGTCTGAGCCACACACACCTTCGCGACACGACTTGCGATAAGAGATCGAATCGTCTTGCTTTTTAAGTTTCATCAACACGTCGAGCAACATACGCTCGGAGCCGTCCAGTTCGACCTCGTAGGTCTTCATGTAGGGCTTAGCATCAACATCCGGGTTGTAGCGATAAATTTCGAAAATACGTTTGTCAGACATGATCTTTACTACTTTCTTCTCTGCAAGCGTTAGAACGTGCGCTTAACGGGAGGAATCGAATCCACCGTCAAGGGTTTCAAATTGACAGGCTTGTAATCAAGGCGATTGCCCTCGGAGAACCACAGCGTGTGCTTCATCCACTCGCGGTCATTTCGACCTAGCGGATTTTCGGCGGTGTCGCCGTAGTCATCCACCGTGTGGGCGCCACGGCTTTCATGGCGCGCGGCGGCTGAGACCATGGTTGCTTTGGCCGCCTCCATCAGATTGCCCACTTCGAGCGCTTCGATTCGTGCGGTGTTAAAGACCTTTGATTTGTCTTTCAGCGACAGAGATTTCGCGCGCTCATCAATGGCGATGACTTTGGCAACGCCCTCGTCCATGCTCTTCTGGGTGCGGAACACACCGGCGTGCAGCTGCATCGCTTTGCGCAAGTCGTTGGCAACGTCTTGTGGATATTCGCCAGAGCTTGAACCATCGATCACCGCAAGGCGCGACATCGTGTAATCCGCAGCGTTGGCCGGCAGCGGCTTGTGCGATTTCGATCCCAGCGCGGTTTCAACGAGATGATTGCCCGCAGCGCGACCAAACACCAGCAAATCGAGCAACGAATTAGTACCGAGGCGATTGGCGCCGTGCACAGAAACGCAGGACACCTCACCAATGGCGTAAAGCCCATTGACCACCGTATTCGGATTGCCGTTTTTAGGCACCACAACTTGGCCGTGAATATTGGTGGGCACACCGCCCATTTGGTAGTGAATCGTTGGCACGACGGGAATGGGCTGCTTGATCACATCCACGTTGGCGAAATTTTTGCCAATTTCGTGCACGGAGGGCAGACGCTTCATGATGGTTTCGCCACCCAAGTGCGTCAGGTCTAGCTCGATGTAATCGGCGTTGGGGCCGCAACCACGGCCCTCTTTAATCTCTTGATCCATGCAGCGCGAGATGAAATCGCGCGGCGCTAAATCTTTAAGTTTTGGAGCGTAGCGCTCCATGAATCGCTCGCCGCTCTTGTTGCGCAAAATCGCGCCTTCGCCGCGGCAACCTTCGGTCAACAGCACGCCCGCGTTGTGCACGCCTGTCGGATGGAATTGCCAAAACTCCATGTCTTCGAGCGGAATGCCTGCACGCGCGGCCATTCCGAGCCCATCACCCGTGTTGATGAACGCATTGGTTGACGCCGCGAAAATTCGACCGGCACCGCCCGTGGCGAGCAGCACACATTTCGCGTGAAAGATCGACACATCGCCCGTTTCCATTTCGAGCGCGGTCACACCGACCACATCGCCCTCAGAATCGCGAATCAAATCGAGCGCCATCCATTCAACGAAGAACGTGGTGTTGCTCTTTACGTTTTGTTGGTACAGCGTGTGGAGCATCGCGTGGCCCGTGCGATCCGCCGCTGCGCAGGCGCGCGGCACAGGTTTTTCGCCGTACTTGGCCGAGTGTCCGCCGAAGGGGCGCTGATAAATCGTGCCATCGGGATTGCGATCAAACGGCATGCCCATGTGCTCAAGGTCATAGACAACCTTTGGCGCTTCGCGACACATGAATTCAATGGCGTCTTGGTCGCCCAGCCAGTCGGAGCCTTTAACCGTGTCGTAGAAGTGATAGTGCCAGTTGTCCTCGTCCATATTGCCGAGAGACGCACCGATGCCGCCCTGGGCTGCCACAGTGTGTGAGCGCGTTGGGAAAACCTTGGACAGCACCGCCACGCGGAGCCCCGCGCGCGCTAATTGCAGCGAGCAGCGCATGCCCGCGCCACCCGCACCAATTACCACTGCATCGTATTTATGAATCGCCATTGCCATCGGTCAATACTCCTACTTCAGGCCAAACAAAATGTAGACGGCGTAGAGGGCATAGCCCGCCGCCGCCAACCAAGAAAGTGCGTTAAGCGTCGCGCGGGTCGCCGCGTTTTTTATGTAATCAGGCCAAATGTGCAGCACACCGATGAGCCCGTGATAGAAGGTTGCGATCAAGGCGAGGAGCGTAAACGCCTTAAATGCGTTGTTTGCGAACAGTGCTTGCCACTGTGCCGCTGTTGGCGTGCCGTTCACCAACAACAGAACGATCAGCAGCAATACGTAAGCTGCGATGATGCCCGCGCTGATGCGCTGTAGCCACCAGTCTTGAATTCCGGATTGATTCGATGCCATTACCAGAGCCTCCAAACGATGAGGGCGGTGACCACCACGGACGACACAAACACTGCACTCGCGGTGCTGCGTGAAACTTGTAAATCGAGCCACTTGCCGCTGTCTTGAATCACGTGGCGAATGCCAGCGATCAGGTGATAGATGATCGCAAAGAGCAAACCAATCATCACGAGTTTGGCGAGCGGATTGCCCCACACAATCGTGCGAAACGCTTCAAAACCCGCTTCGGATTTCAAGCTCATTTGCAGCATCGGTAGCAGCAAAATCAAGCCGAAAAACAGCGCGATTCCCGTAATACGGTGAATGATCGACGCGATGCCCGGAAGCGGCAGCCGGTAGCGCGCAAGATCGCTGACGGCGATATTGCGAAACGTCGGCATATCGACGGGACGCGGTTTAGATTTCGTGACATCTGACATGGTTTACTCCGTGACTTAATCTCTGCAATTCCCTCCCTTCAACGGGAGGGTGAGGGTGGGGATGGTTTTCTCTAACTCAGACACTTCAAAAGGGCGCGATCAAACCCCATCCCGCACCGCGCCGCCCCCGTGAAGGAGGAGGGACAAAACAACTGAACCTAGCTCAACGTATTCGCATAATGATGACTGCGCGTGGTGCACAACCCGCGTCTAAATTCAACCGGCCGATCGCCGTAGGTGTAGGCCACACGTTCCACACACAACAGCGGTGAGCCCATACCCACCCGCAGCGCCTCCGCGGTCGTCGTATCGGCCGAAACCGCTTTGATCTGCTCCTCAGCGCGAAGCATTCGAACGCCAAACTGCGTTTCAAAAAAGCCGTACATCGAGCCCTCGAAGGCATCAAACTGCTCTTTGGTCAGGCCCTTAAACATCGAGGCGACCAAGGTAATTTCATCAAGCACTGTGGGCACGCCGCCGTAGCGCAGCAAACGACGCAGAACGAGCACCGCTTCACCCGTGGGCACTTCGAGCGAGCGAGCGACCTCCGCGGTCACACGCGCACGCTTGACATCAAGGAGCTCGCTCGCCGGATATTCGTCCTGACCATCGTTTCGACGCACGCGAAGGAAACGAAACATCGAACTCTGTGTTTCGGTGTGCGTTGCAACAAACGTGCCCTTGCCTTGGCGGCGGATCAACAGGTTTTCGCCCGCGAGCTCATCGATGGCTTTTCGAACGGTGCCTTGGCTCACATTAAAGCGCGCGGCCAGATCAATTTCGCTCGGAATAGATTCGCCGGGACGCCATTCGCCGGATTCGAGCTGGCGCGTCAACAAACTTTTGATCTGTTGGTAGAGCGGCTGGAACGACGGCGTATCGGCTTGCGTTGCCGATACTGCGTTGGCCGGGAGCGTGGCGACTTCACTCATAAGGCAGCAATTTTGTAGCAATACGCCACGAAACGCAAACAGTGCTCTTATGTCTTATATAAGACATAAGAGCTATTGACGAACGGAATAAAACTTTGAATAATGCAGTGCAACAAATCGGCTCGGCAAACACTCCGACCGTTAAACGCGAAAAGTTGGAAAATCGAGGGCTAACTTCAACCCTCCTGAAAACTACAAAAGGAAACATCGCAATGAAAGCCCCCGTACGTGTTGCCGTTACCGGCGCCGCTGGCCAAATCGGCTACGCACTTTTATTCCGCATCGCCTCGGGCGAAATGCTCGGCAAAGATCAGCCGGTCATCCTGCAACTGTTAGAAGTGCCGGTCGAAGGCCCGCAAAAAGCGCTCAAGGGCGTAATGATGGAATTGGATGATTGCGCGTTTCCATTGCTCGCAGGCATGGAAGCCCATTCCGATGCGATGACCGCGTTCAAAGACACGGACTACGCCATCCTCGTGGGCGCACGTCCACGTGGCCCCGGTATGGAGCGCGCTGATTTGCTGCAAGCCAACGCCGCGATCTTCACCGCGCAGGGCAAGGCATTGAACGCTGTCGCCAGCCGCAATGTTCGCGTGTTGGTGGTCGGCAACCCGGCTAACACCAACGCCTACATCGCGCAAAAATCTGCGCCTGATTTGCCCGCGAAAAACTTCACGTCGATGTTGCGCCTTGATCACAACCGCGCGCTCTCGCAGCTCGCGGCCAAGACCGGCGTGAAAGTGGCCGACATCAAGAAATTGGTCGTTTGGGGCAACCATTCACCCACGATGTACCCAGACATTCGTTTCGCCAACGCCAACGGCGTAGCACTCGCTGGCAAGGTTGACGACGCGTGGAACAACGACACCTTCATCCCAACTGTGGGCAAGCGCGGCGCAGCCATCATCGAAGCGCGCGGCGTATCGTCCGCCGCATCGGCCGCCAACGCAGCCATTGATCACATGCGCGACTGGGTGCTCGGCACCAACGGTGAATGGGTCACGATGGGCGTTCCGTCCGACGGCACCTATGGCATTCCTGAAGGCATCCAGTACGGCGTGGCCGTCACCTGTGCCGGCGGCGAATACACCCGTGTAACTGGCTTAGAGATCGATACCGCCAGCCGCGCCCGCATGGACAAAACGCTCAAGGAATTGACCGACGAGCGCGACGCCATTGCGCACTTGCTGGGTTAGCGAAAAGCGCAGAACCCCTCTCCCGCAGGCGGGAGAGGGGCAGGGGTGAGGGTGCGGTGGACTGAGCAGACATCTACGCTGAGCTTCATGACGACGCACCCTCACCCTAACCCTCTCCCGCCTGCGGGAGAGGGAATTTACGGAAACAATCCAAACTTTTCCCATAGACGCCCTACAAAATAAGGGCTTCAATGAAAAAAATAGAAATAGCTAAATACTTAATTTATCCGACGCAGCCCTTATTTAATAAGGCATAAAAAGGAAAAGCTGATGACCCAATCCGCCGGCGCCCAGTTCCGAGCCGCGCTCGCCGCAGAATCGCCCCTGCAAGTCATCGGCGCGATCAACGCCAACCACGCGCTGCTCGCCAAACGCGCGGGGTTCAAGGCGATCTACTTATCCGGTGGCGGCGTCGCGGCGGGTTCGCTCGGTTTGCCAGATTTGGGCATTAACAATCTCGACGACGTGCTCACCGACATCCGCCGCATCACCGATGTGTGCGACACGCCGCTCCTGGTCGACATCGACACCGGCTTCGGCCCGAGCGCGTTCAACATCGCGCGCACCGTGAAATCGCTCATCAAATTCGGCGCAGCGGCCTGTCACATCGAAGACCAAGTCGGCGCGAAACGCTGCGGCCATCGCCCCGGTAAAGAAATCGTTACGACCGAGGAAATGGTCGATCGCGTGAAAGCCGCCGCCGACGCCAAAACCGATCCCAATTTTTTCCTGATCGCGCGCACGGATGCGATTCAAGTGCACGGTGTAGATGCCGCAATTGAGCGCGCCGTGAAGTGCGTGGAAGCAGGCGCGGATGGCATCTTTGCCGAAGCAGCCTACGATTTGCCGACCTACCGCAAATTCGTTGATGCCGTGGCATCAGCGTCGCCCAGCGGGGCTCCGGTCCCCGTGCTCGCCAACATCACCGAATTCGGCCAAACGCCCTTGTTCACCGTTGAGGAGCTCAAGAGCGCCGGATGCGCCATCGTGCTCTACCCCCTATCCGCGTTCCGCGCCGCCAACAAAGCAGCAGAAAACGTCTACCAAAGCATCCGCCGCGACGGTCATCAAAAAAACGTGATTGACACCATGCAAACCCGGAACGAACTCTACGACCGGATTGGATATCACGCGTTTGAGCAGCATTTGGATCAGTTGTTTGCGGCGAAGAAGTGATGCAACACAAAGCGCGGGCGACGATTTCGACTCCTTGGCGGCTGCTCGCGGTGGCTCTCTTGCCGTGGATCATTGCAACCCCGTCGCGTTCTAAAGATTGGCAGCGCACGCCGAACGCGAAAATGACGATCCTGTGCTGCGACTTTTCGGCGAATATTCCTGTTCGAACCGACGCCGACGCTGCCGCAGCCTTGGCGTCTCTGGTGCTAATTGCGGCGCGCAGCAAAGTTCTTCTGTTGCCCTCCACTAAGACGGTCGAAATGACCGGCACTGTGCAAGGGCAAATGCCACAAGACCTTTTCCTCCAGCGACTGAAATTGTTACTTGCCAGAGATCGCAACCTGGAAGTCCAACTCGCGCCGGAGCCGAGCTATAACGGATTCGAACAAAAATATGACGCCACAGAGCATATCCGGGATACGCCATGGGCGCTGGAATTGCGTGTACTAACGGAGGTAGCCCAAACATCGGGCGGCTTTATGCCATCGGTCGGCGTTTTTTATCGTCTGATTGAAACGAATAGTCAGCGTATTGTGACAAGCGGAACACTAGCGTCGGTAAACGCGACGCGCGGCGAACCGAACTTCTTTACCCGCCCGCGATTGACCCCGTTCCTGCCTCGTATCGGCAACCATGCAACCGGTAAGGAATTCAAGCAAATTCCCATTACTGGCGACCAATTGCGCGCGACGTTCGACCCAAAGTCGCCAGATGATGTTGGGTTCATGGAGAACTCGCTGCGGCTCATCGCAGAGCAAATGGCAGCCGAGTTGACCAAGCAACTCGAACCGTATGTTTCTTCACCCAAGATACAGTGACATGAGCTGTGATGACACCACGCCCCCACCGACCGGAAGATGTGTATCGAAGCGTTGTAGGGTGGGCACCCCGTGCCCACCGAGCGCCGCATTCCCAACCATCGTTCGGAATCGCCAATTTGGTGGGCACGGGGTGCCCACCTACCCGGCATTTGAGCGGCATTTTGATCAGTTGTTTGCGAACAAAAAGTAAATCGTTATGAAACACATTACGTCCGCGTTCCTTCTTATTCTGTGCTCTGTACTCATCGCTGGATGCAATACCAATCCCGTCGAGCTGCGAGACGAAATTCGCAAAGCTAAATCGATCACCATAATCTGTTGCGACAACACCGCTGCCGCGTCCATCACCGGAACGAGCATGATGATATTGGGCGGTACAGGTGCGTTGGGTCTCAGCTCAACGAAGGGAGCCAACGATGAGCGAACAAAAAAATTCTACGAGACAGCAGGCGGCCCACCGTTAATGTTGCCGTCGATGTTTCTTGCTGAACTGCAAGAAAGCCTGAAACAACAGGGCTATGCGGTCACTACAGAGTATCCGCACTCGTTTGATGGCTACAACAACAGATACATCTTCGACACATCAAAGGTAAAGTCGCAGCTTCTCCTTGAAGTCAGGTATGTAGGTCAAATCGGCGAATATCAAAGCCGGTACTTTCCAACTCTGGCGGCAACGTTCACAGTAAAGCGTTCCGTCGACAACAAGTCGTTGAACACAGGAATTGTTGCGACATCAGATCCGGGCATTACGAGCCCGCTCGTGTTAGGCGTCGAAATGCTTCGCGCACCAATTCTTTCGACACTGATCCCTGGCGGCGCAGTGAAGTATGCGCGCTTGGTCAATTTGGACGAATCTCAAGTCGTTAAAGGCAGCGACGCCGATCTAATGGCGAGTGCAAAGCGAATCTATGCGGGCACCGAAAGAGCGAATCGCGACATGGCGAAATTGTTAACTAGTCGTATCGCCGAGTCGATGTTCAACTAAATTGGCAGCAAGTAGCCTGAGTTGAGGAACGATACCCAGCATCCACCAACAAACGCTAGGGCAAACGAACCAGCCAACGTGGCACCCCAACCGTCATTCCCGCGAAGGCGGGAATCCATGACGGCGCAACAGATAAGTAAGTTCGAAGAGTTCAGTTAAACAAACATAGATTCCCGCCTCCGCGGGAACGACGCGATAGGAGACAAACGCTATGAGCGACAACAACACCGCTGCAACCGCAACCCCCTTCAAACCCAAAAAATCCGTAGCGTTGAGCGGCACCGCCGCAGGCAACACTGCCCTGTGCACCGTCGGGCGCACGGGCAATGATTTGGCCTATCGTGGCTATGACATTTTGGACATTGCTGATGTGTGCGAGTTTGAAGAGATCGCGTATCTGCTCGTGCATGGCAAATTGCCGACGGTCGCGGAGCTTGCGGGCTACAAGACGAAATTGAGGTCCTTACGCGGTGTACCTGCTGCGGTGAAAGCGGCGCTGGAGCAATTGCCGCCGTCAGCGCATCCGATGGATGTGATGCGCACCGCGGTGTCGGTGCTCGGTTGTGTGTCGCCCGAGAAAGACGATCACAATCATCCGGGTGCGAAGGACATTGCGGACAAGCTGATGGCCTCGCTCGGCTCGATGATGCTCTATTGGTATCACTTCAGCCACAACGGCAAACGCATCGATGTTGAATCAGATGAAGACTCGATCGGCGGGCATTTCTTGCATCTGCTGCACGGCAAGAAGCCGCCCGCGAGCTGGGTGAAGGCAATGCATGTGTCGCTGATTTTGTACGCGGAGCATGAGTTCAACGCGTCAACATTTACTGCGCGCGTGGTCGCCGGAACGGGCAGCGACATGTTTAGCGCCATCTGCGGCGGCATCGGCGCGCTACGCGGACCGAAACACGGCGGCGCGAACGAAGTCGCGTTTGAAGTGCAGAAACGCTACGACACGCCCGACGAAGCAGAAGCCGATATCAAAGCGCGCGTTGAAGCCAAACAAGTCGTAATCGGTTTCGGGCATCCGGTGTACACCGTCAGCGATCCGCGCAATGTCGTCATCAAACGCGTCGCGAAGCAGCTCTCCGAAGAGAGAAACGACATGAAGATGTACAACATCGCCGATCGCCTTGAAACGGTGATGTGGGACATCAAGAAAATGTTCCCCAATCTCGATTGGTTCAGTGCTGTGAGTTATCACATGATGGGCGTGCCGACTGCGATGTTCACGCCGTTGTTTGTGATTTCGCGCACCAGCGGCTGGAGCGCGCACGTGATTGAGCAGCGTATCGACGGCAAGATTATTCGGCCGAGTGCGAACTATGTGGGGCCAGAGGATCAGGCGTTTGTGCCAATTGGGGATCGGAAGTAGTTCACCAAAGAACCCCATCCCCCTCCCGGCCTCCCCCTTGAAGGGGGAGGAGCCCTGTTCTCTCCGCTTCAATGGGAAGGAATTTAAGTCCCCTCCCCTTCAAGGGGAGGGCTAGGGTGGGGATGGTTTTCCTCGTGTTGAAGAGCAACCCAAATGCACAACCAAACAAACCACACCGTTCTGCAAGAACGACGTCCAAGAGAGCTACGAAACAACAGCACGGACGCTGAGCAACGGCTTTGGTCTGAGTTACGCAATCGACAGGTCCACGGCGCGAAGTTCAGGAGGCAACACGCGCTTGACAATTACGTCGTTGATTTTGTCTCTTTTGACGCGATGTTGATTGTTGAACTCGATGGCGGGCAACACTCGCAGCAGGCAGCGTATGATAGAAAACGTGACGAAGTACTAGCAAGAATTGGTTTCATAATTCTGCGTGTTTGGAACAGTGAAGTGTTCGGCAATTTGTGTGGCGTTATGGATACGATTTACTTTGAAGTTGAAAAGCGGATGAAGCTTCTTGCGAAGGAAAACCATCCCCACCCTAACCCTCCCCTTGAAGGGGAGGGAACTTAAATGAACGCCTCATTCAAAAAACCTCTCCCCAACACCGCGCTGCAATACTTCGACGCTCGCGCCGCGGTCAACACCATCGCGACCGGTGCCTACGACAAGCTCCCTTACACAGCACGCGTACATGCCGAAAACTTGGTTCGCAAAGCTGACCCAGCGCAACTCAACGATTACCTGACGCAGCTGATCGAGCGCAAACGCGATCTCGATTTCCCGTGGTTTCCGGCGCGGGTGGTTTGTCATGACATTCTTGGACAAACGGCGCTGGTTGATCTCGCCGGTTTGCGCGATGCAATCGCCGATCAAGGCGGCGATCCGGCGAAGGTGAACCCTGTCGTGCCGGTGCAATTGATCGTCGATCATTCGCTCGCGGTGGAATGCGGTGGCTTTGATCCGAATGCATTCGCCAAGAACCGCGCGATTGAGGATCGCCGCAACGAAGATCGTTTTCACTTCATCGATTGGACGAAGCGTGCGTTCAAAAACATGGAGGTGATTCCTCCGGGCAACGGCATCATGCACCAGATCAATTTGGAGCGGATGTCTCCGGTGATCGGTGTACTCGATGGGGTGGCCTATCCTGACACTTGTGTGGGTACGGATAGCCACACGCCGCATGTTGACGCGCTGGGTGTGATTGCGATTGGTGTGGGCGGGCTTGAGGCGGAAAACGTCATGCTCGGGCGCGCTTCGTGGATGCGGCTTCCCGACATTGTTGGCGTTGAACTTTCCGGCAAACCGCAGCCTGGAATTACTGCAACTGATGTCGTTTTGGCGATGACAGAATTTCTGCGCAAGCAAAAGGTCGTCGGCGCGTATTTGGAGTTTTACGGAGAAGGCGCATCGGCGCTCACACTCGGTGATCGCGCGACGATTTCGAACATGGCACCGGAGTACGGCGCGACTGCGGCGATGTTCTTCATCGATCAGCAGACGATTGAATATTTGAAACTCACAGGTCGTGAGGATGCGCAGGTGAAGCTCGTTGAAACGTATGCGAAGCACACGGGGCTTTGGGCAGATGCGTTGAAGACGGCGGAGTACGAGCGCGTGTTGTCGTTTGATTTGTCGACGGTCGTGCGCAATATGGCGGGGCCTTCGAATCCGCATGCGCGGGTGGCGACGAGTGATCTAGCAGCGAAAGGGATCGCAGCAGCGCAAACGGGTTCCTCCCCCTTCAAGGGGGAGGCTAGGAGGGGGATGGGGTTCGCTCCGGACTCCAACAAACCCCATCCCCACCCTAACCCTCCCCTTGAAGGGGAGGGAACTTTAATGCCCGATGGCGCCGTTATCATCGCCGCCATCACGTCGTGCACAAACACATCGAACCCGCGTAACGTCATCGCTGCCGCCCTCCTCGCACGCAACGCGAACAAGCTCGGCTTGAAGCGCAAGCCGTGGGTGAAAAGCTCCCTTGCCCCCGGATCGAAAACAGTTGAGCTGTATTTGCAAGAAGCCAATTTGCTCGGTGAATTAGAAACGCTCGGCTTCGGCATCGTCGCGTTTGCCTGCACAACCTGCAACGGCATGTCTGGCGCGCTCGACCCGACGATCCAGAAAGAAATCATAGACCGTGATTTGTATGCGACCGCGGTGCTTTCGGGCAATCGAAATTTCGATGGACGTATTCATCCGTATGCCAAGCAAGCGTTCCTCGCTTCACCGCCTCTCGTCGTCGCATACGCCATCGCAGGCACTATTCGTTTCGACATTGAAAAGGATGCTCTCGGCGTCGATGCAACTGGAAACCCGATCACTCTGAAAGACATTTGGCCGAGCGACGCGGAGATCGACGCCGTCGTGAAAGCAAGCGTCAAACCCGAACAATTCCGCAAAGTCTACGAACCCATGTTTGCGATCACCGCAGACTCCGGCGAGCGCGTGAAACCGCTCTACGACTGGCGTGAGATGAGCACCTATATTCGTCGTCCACCCTATTGGGAAGGCGCATTGGCCGGAGCGCGCACGCTCAAAAACTTGCGTCCGCTCGCGCTCCTTGGCGACAACATCACAACTGATCACCTATCGCCTTCAAACGCGATCATGGCGAACAGCGCAGCGGGCGAATACCTCGCGAAAATGGGTCTGCCGGAAGAAGACTTCAATTCGTACGCAACACATCGCGGCGATCACCTCACGGCCCTTCGTGCGACCTTTGCGAACCCGACGTTGACCAACGAAATGGCAGTCGTCGATGGCGCGATCAAGAAAGGCTCACTCGCGCGCATCGAACCCGAAGGCAAAGTCACTCGCATGTGGGAGGCGATTGAAACCTACATGGATCGCAAGCAACCGCTCATCATCATCGCGGGGGCGGATTATGGCCAAGGCTCGTCGCGCGATTGGGCGGCCAAGGGTGTGCGGCTTGCGGGTGTTGAAGTCATTGTTGCCGAAGGATTCGAGCGCATTCATCGCACGAACCTCGTCGGTATGGGCGTGTTGCCGCTTGAATTCAAAGTAGGCGTGAATCGAAAAACCTTGGCGCTCGATGGCACCGAGACTTACGACGTGATCGGCGAACGCACGCCGCGCGCGACGCTCACCTTGGTTGTGAGTCGCAGAAACGGAGAGCGCGTTGAAGTGCCCGTCACCTGTCGACTCGACACAGCGGAAGAGATTTCGGTGTACGAGGCGGGTGGGGTGTTGCAGCGGTTTGCTAAGGACTTTTTGGAGGCTCGCGTTTAGAAGCAACGAAACGAAAACCATCCCCCTCCCGACCTCCCCCTTGAAGGGGAGACGCGTCGATCCCCTCCCCTTCAAGGGGAGGGTTAGGGTGGGGATGGGTTTCTCTTCAACTACAAAATCTTATGACAAAACAATTCAAGCTCCCCGCCGTCTACATGCGAGGCGGCACATCAAAAGGCGTCTTCATCAAGTTAGACGACCTGCCAGCAGACGCCCGCACGCCCGGATCGAAACTCGATGCGATGCTGCTGCGAATCATCGGCTCACCCGATCCGTACGGCAAACACATCGACGGTATGGGCGGCGCAACGTCCTCAACCAGCAAGTGCGTGATCCTCTCGAAAAGCACTCGCCCCGATCACGACATCGATTATTTGTTCGGACAAATTTCCATCGACAAGCCGTTCGTTGATTGGAGCGGTAACTGCGGCAATTTGACGACCGCCGTCGGACCGTTCGCGGTTGCGCAGGGACTCATCGAAGCTTCACGTATTCCAGAAAACGGCAAACTCACGCTTCGCATCTGGCAAGTCAACATCGGTAAAACGATCATCGCGCACGTGCCGACTTCCAATGGCGAGGTACAAGAGCTAGGTGATTTCGAGATGGACGGCGTCACATTCCCCGCCGCTGAAGTGCAGCTTGAGTTCATGGACCCAGCAGCCGAAGATCCCGATGGCGGTGGCGCACTGTTTCCGACGGGCAATCTGATCGATGAACTTGACGTACCCGGCGTTGGCAAGCTCCAAGCGACAATGACGACAGCGGGCATTCCCACGATTTTTGTGAACGCCGCAGACGTCGGTTGTACAGGCACCGAGTTGCAAGACGCGATCAATGGCGACGCAGCGAAGCTCGCCCTATTCGAAAAAATTCGCACCGCAGGCGCGCTCAAGATGGGGCTCATCAAAACAGCAGACGAAGCGCTGAAGCGTCAACACACGCCAAAGATCGCCTTTGTTGCGCCCGCTCAAAACTACACCGCCTCAAGCGGCAAGCCAGTGCACGCGAAAGACATCGATCTGTGCGTTCGCGCGCTATCGATGGGCAAGCTGCATCACGCCATGATGGGCACGGCATCGGTGGCTATCGCTGTCGCGGCCTGTATTCCTGGCACGTTAGTGAACGCTGCGGCGGGCGGTGGCGCCAGAAAAGAGGCACGCTTCGGCCACCCGTCGGGCGCAACCTTAGTCGGCGCTGAAGCGGCGCTGATTGATGGGCAATGGCAAGTTAAGAAAGCGGTAATGAGCCGCAGCGCTAGGGTACTGATGGAAGGCTTTGTGCGATTCCCTTTGGAGACAGTGAAGGGTTAGCGCCGTCACGTTGGATAAGTTAGAAAATAGACTTTTTTGTGTAACGCCAAGTAAATAAAGGATTTCGAGACGATTATTAGACTTTTCAAAAGTCTGAGCTATCGTCGTTAAGCGCAATATTCACAAGGCAATTGGCAATAAAGCTGATTGAAGACATCCGTCGAACCGTCGCTATCGCAGCAAATTCATACTTTATAATTCATACCTGTTTGTTCATACCTCGGAGACTGAATGGAAGCCACCCTCGCAGAACGCGGTCAAGTTGTGATTCCGAAGGCTATTCGCGATCAGTTGGGTTTGACGCCGGGCGTGTTGCTCACGTTTAGCGTTGAGGGCGGAAAGCTCGTGATTCGCAAAAAGGTCGATGACGCTTTTAGCCGCGCACGAGGCATCCTCAAGCCCGAGCCCGGCGAAACGGTTGAGAGCATCATGCGTGAGTTGCGTGGACGCGCTCCCAACGACCCGATTGAGCCGTGGGAGGAGCTACGTGACGATATGTACATCGCACCAGAGATACGCGCCGACCATGCGCGTCGCAAAGCGGAATGGAACGCCAAGCAAGCAACGCTTAGCAAAAACAGTCTCAAACCGTCCAGCCACTCGGTAGCGGCCCGCGATAAGCCAGCACAGCGTCGCTCTTCTGCAGCAACTCGCAGCGGCACGCCTTCCAGCGCGCCGCTTAAAGTCCAAAAGAGAAAATGATCGCTGTTGATTCAAGCGTACTCGTTGACATGCTGTTTGCAGGCCCAAACGCCGCGGCCAGCGCACAAACATTGAGCGAAACTGCACAGGTCGGACCACTCGCAATTTCAGAGGTTGCGTTGGCGGAAATCTGTGCCCACGGCGACAGCGAAACGACCCGGAAAACACTGGCGAGCCTCGGCTTCATTTTTTTACCACTAACTGAATCAGCCGCAATCCGTGCGGGTGAAATGTCAAAGCGATATCGAAAAAACGGTGGCACCCGCTCTCGCATCATTGCCGATTTTTTAATCGGTGCGCACGCGCTGATGCAGTGCGACGGATTAGTCACCTACGACACCGGTTTCCACCGCGACTATTTCAAAGGTCTCAAGGTCATTGTTCCCGGCGAACAGTGACCCCAACTTCATTCATATCTACCAGGAGAACACCATGCTAGAAGCCTACCGTCAACACGTTGCAGAGCGCGCCGCGCTTGGCATTCCACCGCTGCCCTTGAGCGCAAAACAAACCGAGCAGCTCGTTGAGCTCTTGAAAAACCCGCCCAAGGGCGAAGACGCGACGCTCATCGAGCTCATCACCCACCGCGTGCCGGCGGGTGTGGACAACGCCGCCAAGGTCAAAGCCAGCTATCTGGCCGCAGTGGCGCACGGCACCGAAAAGACACCGCTCCTTTCCCGCGAAAAAGCCACCGAACTGTTGGGCACCATGCTCGGTGGTTACAACATTTCGCCCATGGTGGATTTGCTTGACGATGCGCTCGTGGGTGGCATCGCTGCGAGCCGCTTGAAGAAAACGCTTCTGATGTTCGATCAGTTTCACGACGTGAAAGAAAAAGCGGACAAGGGCAACGCACACGCCAAAGGCGTACTGCAAAGCTGGGCCGACGCCGAGTGGTTTACCTCGCGCCCCGAAGTGCCAAAGTCGATCAAGATTTCCGTGTTTAAAGTGACGGGCGAGACCAACACGGATGACCTGTCACCCGCGCCCGATGCGTGGAGCCGCCCTGACATTCCGCTGCACGCGCTGGCGATGCTCAAGAACAAGCGCGACGGCATCACCCCCGAAGAGGACGGCAAGCGCGGCCCGGTGAAATTCATCAACGATCTGCGCGCCAAGGGCAATCTCGTGGCCTACGTTGGCGACGTGGTGGGCACGGGCTCCTCACGCAAATCTGCCACCAACAGCGTGCTTTGGTACACCGGCGACGACATTCCGTTTATCCCGAATAAGCGCTTCGGCGGTGTGTGCCTCGGCAGCAAAATTGCGCCGATTTTCTACAACACTATGGAAGACGCGGGCGCACTGCCGATTGAAATCGACGTCACCCAGATGAACATGGGCGACGTGGTTGAGCTCTCGCTTGATCACGCCACTGGCAAAGTCACCGCAACGAAAGACGGCAAAACCATCGCCGAAACGCAGCTTAAGAATCTGGTGTTGCTCGACGAGGTTCGCGCCGGTGGACGCATTCCGTTGATCGTTGGTCGTGGACTGACCGGCAAGGCGCGCGAAGCGTTGGGCCTGCCAGCGAGCACGCTATTTCGCTTGCCTGTGGCACCGAAAGATTCGGGCAAAGGCTACACGCTTGCGCAAAAGATGGTCGGTCGCGCATGCGGACTTCCCGAAGGAAAAGGCGTTCGCCCAGACACCTACTGCGAGCCAAAGATGACCAGCGTGGGCTCACAAGACACCACGGGCCCCATGACCCGCGACGAGTTGAAAGATCTCGCCTGCTTAGGCTTCTCATCCGACCTCGTCATGCAATCGTTCTGCCACACGGCGGCCTATCCGAAGCCCGTTGATGTAAAGATGCATCACGAACTGCCTGACTTTATTTCAACGCGCGGCGGCATCTCGTTGCGCCCTGGCGACGGCATTATTCACTCGTGGTTAAACCGCATGTTGCTGCCCGATACGGTGGGCACGGGCGGCGATAGCCACACACGTTTCCCGATTGGTATTTCGTTCCCTGCAGGCTCGGGGCTCGTAGCTTTCGCAGCCGCCACCGGTGTCATGCCGCTTGATATGCCAGAGAGCGTACTCGTGCGCTTCAAAGGCAAGATGCAGCCCGGCGTGACGCTACGTGATCTCGTGCACGCGATTCCGCTCTATGCGATCAAGGCCGGTCACTTGACCGTCGCCAAGCAAGGCAAGATCAACATCTTCTCTGGCCGAATTCTCGAAATCGAAGGTCTGCCAGATCTCAAAATTGAGCAAGCGTTTGAGCTTGCCGATGCCTCCGCCGAGCGCAGCGCCGCCGGTTGTACCGTCGCGCTCAACAACGAGCCAGTTATCGAGTATTTGAAATCGAACATCGTGCTCCTCAAAGCGATGATCGCCGACGGCTACGCCGATCCGCGCTCGATCGCTCGCCGCATTAAAGCCATGGAAGCGTGGCTTGCCAATCCAAAGTTGCTCAAAGCCGATGCCGACGCAGAATACGCTGCAACCATCGAAATCGATCTTGCCGAAATCACCGAGCCCATCGTCTGCTGCCCGAACGATCCCGATGATGCAAAGACGCTCAGCGATGTCGCGGGCGCGAAGATCGACGAAGTGTTTATCGGTAGCTGCATGACCAACATCGGTCACTTCCGCGCTGCCTCCAAACTGCTCGAAGGCAAGCGCGATATCCCAGTAAAACTCTGGATCGCGCCACCGACAAAGATGGATGCCGCTCAGCTCTCAGACGAGGGCCACTACAACACCTTCGGCACCGCTGGCGCTCGCATGGAAATGCCCGGCTGCTCGCTCTGCATGGGCAACCAAGCCCAGGTGAAAGAAGGCGCGACCGTGATGAGCACCTCCACCCGAAACTTCCCCAATCGCTTAGGAAAGAATTCCGACGTGTATCTGGGAAGCGCCGAGCTCGCCGCCATCTGCTCCAAGCTTGGCCGCATCCCAACGAAAGAGGAATATCTGGCCGACATGGGCATCGTCAACAAAGACGGCGCAAACATTTATCGCTACATGAACTTCAACGAAATGGCGGAGTTTAATGAGAAGGCGGATAGTGTGACAGCGTAGAGCATTACGGCTAGGGTAGCGTTTTCGTTACCCCGTTCGTGGTGAGCTTGTCGAACCATGAACGCACTTCGAAAAATAAAGCGCCTCTCGGCGCTTTATTTTTAGCCACGCTACAATAGTTTTACTTTAGTAAAACTTAGTAGAAGGGCTTTATTATGTTGACTGCCGCTCTTCGCCGCTCCGGCGGCTCTCTCATCGTCACCGTTCCGCAGTCGTTCGTCGAACAGAATCAGCTACAGGCGGGCTCACGGCTAGCTGTTGAAATTCACGGCAATGAACTTCGCTTACGCCCCGGTCGGGTTCGCCCCTCGCTCGATGAACTACTCGCTGCGACTCCGCGTGCGCCACGTCGCGTCAAAGGCTGGGATGAACTGACGTCGGTTGGCACCGAACTATGACGCCAGAGCGCGGAGACATCCTGCATCTGCAATTTGATCCCGCATCGGGTCGCGAAATGAAAGGCGATCATTTCTGCTTGGTCGTTTCACCCAAAGCATTTAACACACGCATGAAACTCGCATGGGTTTGCCCTATCTCGGACGGCGCAGCAGAGTTCGCTCGAACAGGCGGGTTTTTAGTGTCATTGATGGGAACTGGGCTTCGCCCTGACGGCTCGATTCACACACACCAAATCAAAGCACTCGACTGGCAAGCGCGGCGCGCCGTTTTAGTTGAGAAAGCCCCGGCTGAAATCATGGAACAGGTTTTGGATGGCTTGCGGGCTGTACTTGCTGACTGATTGCACCGTCGTGGCATACGTTGACTCCACACCGACAACATGAAACTCGATGGTGATCGCGCGCTTCCCAGGCATTGCTGCGGTGATTTTCATGAGGACTGGGCATGATTCACGTGCAGCCTGACGCCAGACTTGTTGAAGCATTGGTGGCAACACAGTTTCCGCAGTGGAGTGCTTTATCCGTCACGGCATTGGCTAGCGTCGGAACTGATCACGCGCTCTTTAGGCTTGGCGACACCATGCTCGTTCGGCTACCAATGAGCCAAAGCGCAGCCGGCCAAATTGAGAAAGAACACTACTGGTTGCCGATACTCGCGCCCCATGTGACGAGCCCACTGATTTCCATTCCGGCACCGCTCGCGGTGGGCGAAGCGGAAACGTCGTTTCCTTGGCGTTGGGGTATTTACGGCTGGATCGAAGGCGAGTCGCTGTGCAGCACCCGTATTGCTGACGCAAAGCAGCTCGCCGAAGATCTGGCGCAATTCGTCGTAGCGATGAGAAGCGCCCCGTACGATGGCACCCCGATCCCGCCGGACAGCATGATGCGAGGCGAACCGCTCTGGCTGCGTGACACACAGACGCGAAACTCAATTCGCGCGCTGAGCAACGAAATCGATATGCCGAAATCCGAGCACATCTGGGAGCAGGCCCTGAGTGCAGCCCCGTGGACAAGATCACCCTGTTGGGTTCACGGAGACCTGTTGCCGGGAAACTTGTTGCTGCGCAACGGGCGCCTCTGTGCCGTCATCGATTTCGGCGGCGCACGCGTCGGTGATCCAGCAGTGGATGTCATGGCAGCTTGGATCATTTTCGACAGAAAGGTCAGACCAAGCTTTAGAGACTCGGTCGATGTGGACGATGCCACCTGGCAGCGCGCGCGGGGATGGGCTCTTTCTTGGTCCGTGATCGCGCTCGCTTTCTACCGCGACTCGCTTTCACCGCTATCAGCTATCGCACGGCGCACTATTCGAGCGGTGTTGTCGGAACCGGGTGATTGATTTGACGCGCTGACAGCTCGTAAGGAGCAACACCTGCGTTTCACCGTATGCCCAAAGCAAATCACCATCGATGCGGTGTATTGGGCAGTACCGCGTGGCGGAACTGCGAGCCTTCCGCGCTACTAGTTTGTCTTTCAAGGCACCGCGAGGCCTCAAACTCTTGATTGTGCGAGCACGCCACGCACGGCAGCAGCATGGAACACAGGATCACCCAGCATCTCGTAGAGTGCTCGCGATGAGTAAACGATCTTCGCTGCGTGATCGTCGCTGCTAGCGATGGCTTTCGCCGCAAGTTCATCCCACGAAGCGATCTGAGTATGGTTTTCGACCTTCGATTCCCTCGTACTTTTCAACGCTGTTGCGACTTGCTCGCTTGATAATCGCGCTGCGCGCAGCGCAGCGAAAAGCGCAATGCCATACCAACGTGCCGCGAGCAGCGCATCAGTCATCCATGGGCGCAACACCAGCATTGCGTGACTCGATGTCACCATGTGCAGCACCGTAAAACTGCCGGTTTGCACGTAAAGCGCTGCGGCAAACCGTGCGAAAGTCTCGAGTGTTTCCTCGTTGATTCGGAGCACGGGCGCGAGTTCGCTAAAGCCGGCTGCCTGTGCCCACGCCATCATCTGCGAAGCGATGCGCGGCTGATCCGAGTTCGCCGTAGCATCCAATTGGTGAGCGGCGGCGAGCCAAGCCGAGAGGTCCATAGACATTAGTGGCAATGATGCCGCGCGGTCATGGACGACAAGCGACATCGACGCGACGGTCCAATACGCCAAACTCCGTGCGAGCTCGCCGTCATGCCCAGCGGATATCGCATGGGCGCAACGAATCACTCCGTGAAACGCACTCGCTGCAACCCCAGGCAGCAACAAAGGAATCGCGTCGCGGAGTACCGCATCGCGTCCCAAGTCGCAGATGCGCGAGGTAAACACTTCGACAAGCGCGCTATAGGCAGCCGACTGGCCACGGAATGCTGTCCAATCCGTGATGTCCAAAGGCACCGATTCAAGTCTGTCCAGACGCGGTGCGTAGAACGCCGCATACGCTTCCAAACGGGCCTGATCAGCACCCAATTCATACATCGCATGTAGCGACATCGGCAGGTGATCACTGAGACCTCCGTCATATTCGGGTGCATGGACAGCGCCGCGATCCAGAATGACGTGAAGCGCGCGATAGTTGTCAGAAGTGAGTTGCATGATTGACCAACAGAGTGTTTGACATCAAGAATGCTAAAAGTTAAAGTTAACTTTAAGTCAAGCGTTTCTTTTGGAGTCAATCATGACCGAGAAAAACTGGTGCAGCATCGGCGACATTGCCGCTCGTGCAGGCGTGGCGACAAGCACGCTGCGCTTCTACGAAACGCAAGGCCTGATCAACGGACGCCGCACCGCGGGCGGACATCGGCAGTACCCGCGCGATGCCCTTCGACGCATTGCGTTTATTCGGGCAGCGCAGGCCGTTGGCCTGGCGCTACCGGAAATTGCCAGCGCGTTGATATCGCTACCGCAGCAACGCACACCGACCAAGGCTGACTGGGCTCAGCTCGCAAAAAACTGGGGGCCGCGGTTCGAAGCGCAGATCGAGGCACTGCAACAACTGCGGCTGAAGCTCGATAGCTGTATCGGTTGCGGTTGTCTGTCGATGAAATCTTGCGCGCTCTACAACCCCAAAGACACGGCAGCAACGCGCGGAGCGGGGGCGCGTTACTTGCTGGGCGATAGTTCGGCCTCGGTACTAACAACCCGCGCGAACGATCAATAGTCCACTCGAACTACACCGCAAGCGCAACGCTTCGTGTCTCGCTTACCAATTGATGGTGCCCTACCCTTACAAACGATGACCAACGATTCCAATTCACTCCTCCCAGATGTCGCTGGATCGATGGTGCGTGCACTGGTGTTGTATTCACTTGCTGAGTCCCAAGCGGGACACGCAAAGACCATTCGCGTAACAACCGATGAGCGATCCTTCAGCGTCAGTGACGACGGTCGCGGGCACGCGATCAGCCGGCTTGTTGCGGGCTCGCCGTACTTGAAATTCGTCTATTCGCATCTTGAATATCCGTTCGATCCTGACGAAGCGCCGCCCGTGCAGCTACAGGGCATCGGCATATCGCTCATCAATGCTTTGTGCAGCGAACTGACCGTGATCGTTCAAAAGCACGATGTGACGGTTCGGCTGTCGTTTCAGCACGGCCAACCCAGCGATCACGAAACGCTTGCAGTCACATCGCCCACAACGGGCAACAGCGTCATGGGAACGCTGGACGCAAAGCTTCAAATGCGCGCGATTGACGGCGAGAGTCTGCGGAATTGGTGTCGAACAATCCTCGCTGTGAGTCCCGGACTAACGATGTTTTATAACGACGTGAAGGTGAGCGCCTAACAGCGGCGCCGCACGCGTTGTATGTCGTGACGTAGTTTAATTAGTACCGTGCGATCCCACGACGGTCATAAACTCGCACACGATCTCCAGGGCGAAGATCGACATTAGGGGCTTGCTCCATGGTGAGCAGTTGTCCGTTTTCTAAGCGCACGCGAACGATGCTGTACTGCGCATTTCCACCGCGCTGATTTCGCTCGATTTCGTTGCCTACGATCGCACCCAGCACTGCACCGCCGACCGTTGCTGCGTCGCGAGCACGTGAGCTGCCGCCCATTTGGTGTCCTGCCACGCCACCCACAATACCGCCAATGACGGCACCACCGCCGGTCGTTCCACCGCCGCCACCGGCGATCTGAATATCCTCAACGCGTCCGTATTCCAGTGTTCGATAACCCGCTGGCATTGATTGCGTTGGCTGCGCGCCGTAATCAACCCTGCGCGTTTGATTGGATGAACACGCCGACAAGCCAATGAGTGTGGCAGCCGACAAAAGTGTGGTGACCAAAATTTTTGATCGTGTAGTTTTCATAACGTCATCCTTTCAGAAATTCGATTCAATGATTGAGTAACGCGCAGGAACGACGTGTGGCCTACACGACGCTGCGCAAAATGTGTCGTCAATTTGCGACGAAACGACCTTGCTAAGCCTCAGCCATTCGAAGTCGTCTCGCCTGCTCTTCAAAAAGCGCGTCATCAATCTCGCGCATCACGTCGACCAAGTCAACGGGTGCGTTATCGCGTTCGAACTTACCAGTTAGTTGAGTTTCTGGCGATAGCGCACCGCGCTCATACAACGACCAAATTTCGGGGCCGAATTCTGTGGTCAATAGCTCAGGAGCGAAGCGCCCAAAAAACGCTCGCAAATTGCCAACATCTCGCAGCAACATCCGACTCGCGTGATTATTGCCGGCTGCATCCACTGCTTGTGGCAAATCGATGATGACGGGGCCATCTTCCGCCAGCAAAATATTGAATTCAGACAAGTCGCCGTGCACCACACCCGCACAGAGCATGCGAACGACTTCGACCAGCAGCGTTTGGTGATGCTGCATAGCCTGCTCGCGCGTGAACAACACATCGTTGAGCCGCGGCGCTGCATCGCCCTGCTCATCAACCACCAATTCCATGAGCAGTACACCGTCGTGAAAATTAAACGGCTTCGGGACGCGCACCCCAGCGGCGGCCAATCGATAGAGTGCATCGACCTCTGCGTTTTGCCACATCGATTCCTGAATCTCGCGTCCGAACTTTGATCCCTTTGCCATGGCTCGCGCTTCGCGAGAATTCTTTACTCGGCGGTTTTCTGTGTAGTCAACGGCTTGTCGAAAGCTGCGCTTCGTGGCCTCTTTATAGACCTTGGCGCAGATTGTTTCGTCGTCGCGGCGCACCACAAATACCATGGCCTCTTTGCCGCTCATGAGTTGGCGAACGACGGTATCGATCAATCCTTCGTCGATCAGCGCTTGGAGTCGTGCAATGGGCTTCATTGCGCTATCGTCGTTGTTGTTTGGTGTCGATTAGAACGAAAGCTGGCTTCAGAGCTCACCCCGAGCCATCTTTAGCAAGCGATCCAATATCACCGCACCGTCCGCACGCAGCCCGTTGTGCTCGTATTCATTGGTAATCCATAGCTTAGTGTTGGGAACAACGCGCGCTGTTTCCTCTGAAAATTCAAGCGGTACGTACATATCATCGTGATACACCGCAGCGGCGATAGGTACACGGTTCTCGCGTAGCCGCGCCACGTCGTAGAGCATTGGCCAGTCCTGCTTGTTAGCCAAAATTTCGGCCGCAGCTTTGAGCGGCTGTAAGCGCGGAAATTCGTCAAACATCGATGGATAAATCATCTCGCCGGTAAACAGCAGCGGGCCATCCGCAGCCAAATCAAACTCTGGAAACTCGTGCATGATTCGCTCCGCTGACCAACGACTGGCCACGCCCTGGGTGTAACAACCCTCTTGCAGCAGCGCATAGATCGGATTGGTCTCCAAAAACTGTTCGTGCTCGATAGTTTTTAGGAAATTCCAATTGATCTCTGGGCCGCTAGCGCCTTCAACGAACGCCTCTTCAAGCCAGTAATGAAGTGGCTCGTAGCCGTCACTCATACCAAAGGGCATACCGAGTTGCAGGAAACGTCGCGCAGTCAATCGAGCGCCGCCTGGCAGACGCACGTCGTTTTCGATCAAGTGTTTCGCGATCAATTTCACCCGTGCGACATCATCGGGATAGCGGGCGTAATAAGCCTCGTTCTTCGCTCTGACGCGCGGATAGGTGTTTCGATAGACATCGTCAGCGGTGCGGGCGAGCGACGGAATGCCACCAGTGATCAGCACCTCCTTTAAGCCCTCGGGCGCGGTTGAGAGATAGTTCAACGAACAAAAGCCGCCAAAGCTCTGCCCCAAGATGCTCCACTGGGCATCGCCAATCAAGGCTTTGCGAATGAACTCGGCATCGCGCACGATATTGTCGGCACGAAAGTGTTGGATGTATTGAGCTTGCGCCATCGGCGTAGCGAAGCGCTGCATCGTCTGTGACGTGATCGGTGTCGATAATCCGGTGCCGCGCTGATCGAGCAGCAACACACGGAACTCTTGCAACGCGCGCTTGAGCCAACCGGAATTCCCCGACGGCCGAGGCGAACCCGATCCTGGGCCTCCTTGAAAAAACACCAGATAGGGCAGCGCTGAGCTTTCCTTTCCCGGAGCAATGACTTCGCGTGCAAAGACCTTAATCGTCTCGCCGATCGGATCTTCGTAGTTGACCGGCACATCAAAGCAGTGTGCGTTCAGAACCAGGCCGGGAATGCTGTGAGTTTTCGTTTTCATGGATGCAACTTTAATCGAAAGTGAATCGCGAGAACTGCCGACGGGCTTAAACTCGGTAATCTCTAATTGTCGCTGCCTTCATGTCATTCTCGTCACTCGGACTCTCACCGGCATTGCTGCGAGCGCTCAAATCCAAGGGCTACAGCGTGCCGACCCCTGTCCAATCGGCCGCCATTCCAGCAGGCATTGCCGGGCGCGACGTATTGGGCTCAGCGCAAACTGGATCGGGCAAAACCATCGCCTTTGCATTGCCCATATTGCAACGATTTGACGGATCGCCAGCGACCCAACCGCGATTGATTAAAGCGCTGGTCTTGGTGCCAACGCGCGAGCTTGCGGCGCAGGTGGGCGAGAGCTTTCGTGAATTGGCATCGCACTTGCCGCATCCGCCACATTTGGCGAGCGCAGTGAAAGTGACAGTCGTGTTTGGTGGCGTGTCGATCAATCCACAAATGCTGGGACTTCGGGGTGGTACAGACATTGTGGTCGCAACGCCGGGGCGCCTGCTCGATCTGATCGATCACAACGCGATCAAGCTCAACAATGTACAAACCGTAGTGCTTGATGAAGCCGATCGTTTACTCGATCTGGGATTTTCGGAGGAGCTGGGGCGCATTTTTTCGTTGCTTCCGAAACAACGACAGCATCTGTTTTTCTCCGCAACCTTTCCACCCGCCGTTGAGCGATTGGCCAACGCGCTGCTGCACGATCCGGTTCGTGTGGCCGTTGAGACGACTCCCGATTCCGCGCCCGACATAGCGCAGCGTGCAATTTTGGTGGATGCGCCTAAACGAACCCAGCTGCTGCGACACTTAATCGACACCAATGCATGGCAGCGAGTTTTGGTGTTTGTAGCGACCAAACACGCGGCCGAAATCGTGGCCGAGAAACTTCGCAAAGCCCGCATTAATGCCGAGCCGTTTCACGGCGAGCTGAGTCAGGGCAAACGTACGCAAGTGCTTGCCGATTTCAAAGCATCGCGACTACGCGTTGTCGTTGCCACCGACGTCGCGTCGCGCGGCATCGATATCGCGGAGCTACCCGTTGTTGTTAACTTCGATTTACCGCGTTCAGCAGACGACTACACGCACCGTATCGGACGAACCGCACGCGCAGGCGAATCAGGAATCGCGGTGAGCTTCGTTAGCGCAGCGACGGAGCCCCACTTTTTTTTGATACGAAAGCGCCAAGGACTCGCCATCGAACTCGAACACATCAGCGGATTCGAAGCAATGGAGCTTCCGTCCACCGCACCGCGTGGAGATGGTGGTATCAAGGGCGCACGTCCGAACAAAAAAGACAAATTACGCGCGGCTTTGATCAACGCATCGAAACCTTAACGCTGTTGACGTTGCCGTTGCTCGCCTCGGTGAACCGAACTCGAAGCGTGCCGTCGATTGATTGATAGTCGAGCGGCGCGCGGGCACGCACGACAATCGTTTGATGTTCATCGAGTTGCACGGTGGTTCGATTGGCCGTACCGCCAAAACTCAGCAATGCGCCGTTTTTGAGTTCGTATTCGCCGCGAACGGCGTCTAAGGCGCGCTGCCGATCCGTTCGACTGAGTCGATCAAACGCGACAACTGCGGGAGCACTGACCGCAACGGGTTCAACGGCGTAAGTGCTTTGCGTTGTGGCGGAGGCAAGAAACGGTGCGCTTGCTGCAGCAAGACACGTGGCGAGTGTTGCGCTGGACTTGAAAAACATTGACATGATGTATTGACCCCATATTGTTTCGACGTTGACGGTGCCGATCAATTCGATCAGCTGTGTGCATTGTCTTGAGCACGCCTTTACCCGCCAATGGCCAGGCGACGAATCGGAATAGATTGCGACGAATAGCGGGTAAATGCGGATTGAGCGGCGACACTCGCGTCTGTCTCGGCTACACAATATGCCTTGGCAAATTCAACCCATGCGGGGCTTCATCATGCGGCTACTCATCCTCGGCGGAACACTGTTTTTAGGGCGGCACATCGTCGAGACAGCGCTAGAGCGCGGGCACGAAGTCACCCTATTCAATCGAGGTCAACGTAACGCTGATTTGTTTCCAGAACTTACACGGCTTCGCGGCGACAGAAACGGTGACATGAGTGCGCTCCTGCGTCGTTCGTTTGATGCAGTGATCGATTGCTGCGGCTACACGCCCGAGCAGATGGCTCGAACAGCGCAGGCTTTGGACGACAAAGTACCGCACTACACATTTGTGTCGACCGTATCGGTGTACGAACGTTGCCCCGCAAACGTTGTGTTTGATGAGCACGCCGCCATCGATCCGGGCAGCGAGGGTTACGGCGCACAAAAGGCGCGCGCTGAAGAAGCCATTGAGCGTGCGTACCCGCAACGTGTGGCGCACATTCGCCCAGGTTTGATCGTTGGTGCGCATGATCCCACGGGGCGTTTCACCTACTGGCCACGACGCTTCGCGGCAGCGGCAACGGGTGAGTTGAACCGGACCGTACTTGCCCCCGGCGACCCATCTCGCCCCATTCAATGGATTGATGTTCGCGATCTAGCGCGCTTTTGCGTTCACGTAGCGGAACACAACATCGTGGGACGATTCAACGCTGTGACCCCGGCAAAAGCCTTCAGCATGGGGGACCTGCTCAACGCGTGCAACGATGCCACTGGCGCGCAAGCCAACATTCATTGGATGAGTGACGCACGGCTCACCGCCGCCGAGGTGGCCGAATGGACAGAGCTGCCGCTATGGATTGCACAGACTAACGAAACACACGGCGGAATGCTGCTGGCTGATTCAAGCCGCGCGGTGCAGGCTGGGCTTCGCTTCAGCACGCTCGACGACACGGTTCGCGCAACGCTTGCTTGGTGCAATGAATTCCCGGATGCTGACGCAGCAACGCGAGTGAAGACGATCACGCCCGAGCGCGAGGCTCAGTTGCTCAGGCAATGAGGGCAAGAGCTGGCGCAGCTCGCGCTCGCTGACGATCAAGCTCACACACGCAGCCCCGAGCAGGCTAGTTTTTCCAACTTTTTTCTTAAACGCTACAGGTTTATGGCGTTTCCTGTTAGTTTATTAAGAAAATGACTATTGCTTTTTTTAATCGAAAAATTCAGTAGTGTCCGGTTAAAAATTGAACAAATTCAACTGCTTAGCGCTGAGCGGTGTTTCCTGGATAACGGCATCGGGCTGCAAGGCGCATGAAATATCG
>READ01000020.1 GCA_004293675.1 Betaproteobacteria bacterium | reverse complement strand
CCCAGCGCGTGTAGGTCTTGACGGACAGACCCAGCTTGTTGGCAGCTTGGGTCGGCCCCAAACCCTGCTCAGTGACCAATTTAACGGCCTCAGCCCGGTACTCAGGCGTAAATACTCGTTTCGGTATCGTGGACATGTTGAACTCCAAAAATCGGTAGAAAATACTCAATCCTTGGCGTCCGTTTTAGCGAGCCCCTTCCAAACAGCCCAGCAAACAGGCCATTCACGTCTTCGATTACCTGCGCGAATTGTTTGGCTCGCTGCCCACGAGCCTTCGCGGCTCGATCACTTTTGATAACGGTACCGAGTTCGCGCTGCATCACCGCCTAAATACCGAGCTTTCTATGCCCACCTACTTCTGCGATCCCCATGCGCCGTGGCAAAAGGGCGGCGTTGAAAACGCTATCGGGCGCGTTCGACGTGATCTACCCCGACACACCGATCTGAGCTTAATGAACCAAACCGAACTTAACGCCATCGCTCGCCGATACAACGGACACCTCGAGAATGCTTGAGCTTTCAGACACCCAGCGAGGTTTTTATGCAACGCTTTCAGACATTGCACTTCAAGTGTGAATCCATCTTCCCGCCTTCGCGGGAATGACGAAAATAGGGGTTGTGCAGGGGCCTCACTCAGCAAACGGAGAAATCGCGGTAGAAGCGCTCCTACAATGTTCTGGCAGGCATTTTTTGCATGTCCACCAAGACAATTTTGTCGCTGAAGTTTCTTCGCTGAGTCACGGTATAGCCACGCCGTTCGTAGAACTCAACGTTGCCTGGCACGAGCGTATTCGTCGTTAACTCGAAGCGCTCAACAGTCGCATGTAGTTGCTCAACGGCGTCAATCAGCTTGGCACCGATACCTTTGCCTTGATACGTGGGCTCGACACTCACCCGATGAATCAGGCACGCGGCTCCTTTGATGACACCTCGCGCAGAGCCCACGATTTGGTCGCCGTCTCGAGCGGTAAGTACGGTGTGGGTGCGGACGTCATGTTCGACAGCCGCTACGTCTTCCATCAGCGGTGGGATTTGCTCAGTGCCGCTGAGTCGCGCCTCTTCGGCAAACGCCCGCATTTGAATCGCGTGAATGACTTCGGCGTCGTGTGGCGCGGCGGGAAGAATTACGATCATGCGACGTCCTCAGCCTGCTTTAAACTCGTCCAGCAATACTTTCATAAGCCTTATGAAATAGGGGGTTACACGAAAAAATAACCTAAATCGAAAGCATCACAAAATTCGACGGAGCCCATTTTTATTAAGGCCAATCGTCAAACAGCTACACCCATCTTTTCACCCATCCGCACCGACCGCGCTGCCGTCCAATCTGCGTTGAACTCAATCACGTTTTTCGGCCACAACATCACGACCGTGGAGCCGAGCAGAAAGCGGCCCATTTCATCGCCCTTTTTCAAGACGACCTCACCCGGTTTGTAGGTCCACTCGCGGATGTCGGACGAGCGCGGCGGGTTGATGACGCCGTGCCAAGGTGTGGCCATGCTGCCGACGATGGTTGCCCCCACGAGCACGTTCACAAACGGGCCGTGCGGCGTGTCGAATACGCAGACCACGCGCTCGTTTCGGGCAAACAAACCGGGCACCGCTTGCGCAGTGGCGGGATTGACCGAGAACAAATCGCCCGGCACGTAAATCATTCGAGTGAGCGTGCCGTCGCAGGGCATGTGGATACGGTGATAGTCCTTCGGGCTCAGGTAAATCGTGGCAAACGAGCCACCCGCGAAATACGTTGCCAGAGCATTGTCGCCACCCACCAGCGCTCGGGTGGTGAAGTGATGTCCCTTGGCTTGAAAAATCTCGTCGCCCGAGTTGCCAGTGATCTTCCCAAACTGACTGATCGCGCCGTCAACCGGGCACACAAAATCACTCAATGCCAGCGGGCGCGCGCCCGCTTTAAGCGGTCGCGTAAAGAAATCGTTAAAGCTCGTGTAGCTCGCTGGATCGGGGTTGGCGGCCTCGGCCATGTTCACGCCGTACTTGGCGATGAAATTTCGAATCGCCCACTGCGTCAACGCGCCGGAGCGAGACCGAGCGAACGCGCCCGCGAGTTGGGTGAGCGATTTTTTGGGAAGCGCGTACTGCAAAAAGACCATGGCGAACCGCAGGAAAAACAAATCGTTGTCGATTTTTGCATTTCCCGAACGTGCAACCTTGCGCCGCACGCAAAAAATTTAGTCAAAGACCGGCGATTCGACACCCAAAACGTTGTGTAGCTTGGTCGAAGTCGTGGTGTATTGCAGGGACACTTTTTTATCCGGGAAGATGTACTTCGCCGCGCCGAACGCTGCAAGCGCCGCCTCGTGGAAACCGCTCAAAATGAGCTTCTTTTTTCCTGGATAGGTGTTGATGTCGCCCACGGCGAAAATGCCCGGAATGTTGGTTTCGAATTTCTCGGTGTCGACTTTGACTTGACGGCGTTCGATGTCTAGTCCCCACTCGGCAATCGGCCCAAGGCGCGGAGACAACCCGAAAAAAGCGAGCAGATGGTCAAGTGGCAGACGTCGCGTAACTCCGTCCAAGCTGGTGACCTTGATTTCTTTCAAGGTGCCCGCTTCGGCTTCAAAACCAGTCACCTGGCCGGTAATGTGCATCATTTCGTCGTTCGCTGCCAGCGCCTTCATCTTCGCCACGCTGGCTGGCGCGGCGCGAAACTCTTCACGGCGGTGGATCAACGTCACGCTTTGCGCGATGGGCTGCAAACTGAGCGCCCAATCCAGCGCCGAATCGCCACCACCCAGGATCACGATGTCCTTACCGGCGTACTGCTGTGGATCGCGCACTCGGTAGGCAAGTTGGCCGTTACCCTCAAACTGAGTGATGCCTTCAACTTTAGGTTTCCGGGGGGTGAACGCGCCCACGCCGCCCGCGATGAAAATGGTTTTCGCGATGAAGCGCGTGCCGACGGAGGTTGTGAGATCAAAGCGTCCATCGTCGCGCTTGGCAACGGTTGAGACCTCTTGCCCCAGATGAAAAGTGGGCTTAAACGGCTCGCACTGCTTGAGCAGGCCGTCGGTGAGCTCTTTTCCGGTGCACACCGGAATCGCCGGAATGTCGTAAATCGGTTTGTCGGGATAGAGCTCGATGGGCTGCCCGCCCGGCTGCGACAGGGCGTCGATGACGTGTGCCTTGATTTCGAGCAAGCCCAGCTCGAACACCTGAAATAACCCAACAGGGCCGGCGCCCACAATGACGGCATCGGCCTCGATGGGCGCACCCGTTTGACCGGTGGCGGCAGCGGGAATGGCGGGGTTAATGGTCATGTCCATGTCTGAGCGTGAAAGCGATGTTGCGATGCATCAATTTTACGGTTGGGGATATAGAGCCATCAAATCACTTTTTCATTAACTTATGCTGTATTTCGAATAAAACGTCTCGTTTGATCCGTTTGGCGCAATGCTTGCTGCGTTTTCGTCCTTAGTATTGATGGGTGTCGATCTCGTCAGCGCTCCTACGTTTCGATCCGATCCCGACCCACCGAACCCAAGCCTTGCGAGTCCATCCATGCTAGAAGCCGTTTCAGTCGCATCGTCACCCGCTCACGAAAACAAGCCGTCAAACCAAGGCGTTGCCACCGAACAGCTGTTTGTCGCCCTGTACGACGAGCTGCATCGTCTGTCCCAAGCGCAGCTTCGGCGTCATGGATTCGGCGTTTCGCTCAATGCGACCACGCTGGTGCACGAAGCCTACATCGCTTTGCAAGGCCGAGACGATCTGGCATTCACCGAGCGCGGACGATTTATGGCCTACGCAGCGCGCGCCATGCGTGGATTGATCGTCGATCACGCTCGTAATCGCGGCGCCCTCAAACGCGGGGGTGATCTGCACATTACCTCGCTCGACACGCAAATCGCCGAAAACGTCAGCGATTTGACCGAGCTCGAAAGTATCAACGAGGCGGTCGACCAACTCGCCACGATCGAGCCGTCGCTGGCCGAGGTCGTGGAGCTCAAGTTTTTCTGCGGGTTTTCGTTTTCAGACATTGCAGCAATGCAAAACGTGTCGGAGCGAACGGTTCAGCGACAGTGGGAAAAGGCGCGAATCTTTCTGTTTCAGGCCATCAGAAAAGGCTGACGGGCAGCCCAGTCAGTCAGGCGCATTTAGATATTTTCTGAGGCGTTGTCTGATTTCGCACTTAGTTTTCGTTTACATCCATACGGACGCGGCAAATCGTCAGGGTTACGGGGCAAAACTGCCGTCACCTTGTCACGGCGCGCGGCACTCCCGTTGCTCACTGGCCCGAATTGGCGAAAACTTCATCTGAAAGACCTGCCGAAATGGCTCACTGGACCGCTGAACGCTGGAAACAACTCAGCCCCTTGCTCGATCAGGCGCTGGAACTGGAGCCCGCCGAGCGAGCCAGATTTCTCAACGACCTTCGGTCGAACCAACCCGAATGGGCCGACGAACTCTCCACGCTCCTTGAGCGGTCCGCGCAAGCCGAAGCGGCAGAGTTCATGCACCGTGGCCCCACGCTATCAAGCGCCGAGCCCACCTTGGCCGGTCAGCAAATGGGTGCGTATGTTCTGACGCAACCGCTCGGCTACGGCGGAATGGGTTCGGTGTGGTTAGCGCAGCGAAACGATGGTCGCTACGAAGGCCACGCCGCAATCAAGCTTCTCAATCTCTCGCTCGTGGGTCGCAGCAGTGCCGAGCGCTTTCGTCGCGAAGGCACGATCCTCGCCACGCTAAAGCACCCCAACATTGCGCAGCTCATCGATGCTGGAATTTCGGGCGCGGGTCAGCCGTACTTAGTCTTGGAATACGTCGCTGGGCAGTCCATTGATCTCTATTGCGACGCGCATCGCTTGAGCGTACGTCAGCGCATCGACCTGTTTTTGAAAGTCCTAGACGGCGTCTCACACGCGCACAGTCATTTGGTGGTGCACCGAGACATTAAACCCAGCAATGTCATGGTCACCCAAGACGGCCAAGTGAAACTGCTAGATTTTGGAATTGCTAAGCTGCTGCAAGACGACGCGGATTCGGGCGGCGGCGGCGAACAAGGCACCACCGCCCTGACCCGCTTGGGCGCCAACCCACTCACGCCCGATTACGCCGCACCCGAGCAGATCGAAGGCGCGCCGATCACCACGGCCACCGATGTTTACGCGTTGGGCGTGATGCTCTACGTTCTGTTGTCTGGCAAGCACCCCACCGCTGGCCACGCCGCCTCGTCGGCGATGGCGCTCAAAGCGGTGCTCGAAGACACACCGCGCAAACTCTCTGACGCGGTGACGCAAAGTCGAGACACCACCGCAGACGACGCGAGTGCATTGGCGGAACGCCGAACCACCACACCAAAACGCTTGGTGAGTTTGGTTAGCGGTGATCTTGACAACATTCTGGCCAAGGCGCTAAAGAAAGTACCCGCTGAGCGATACAAAACTGTCAATGAGTTTGCCGAGGATCTTCAGCGGCACTTAAAGTTCGAACCCGTCAAGGCTTGCGCCGACAGCTTTCTATATAGAGTGCGTCGATTTGTTCGTCGCAACCGAGTCGCGGCTCTGGCAGCGATGGCAGTGGCCGTGGCGGTAGCCGGCGGTGTTGTCAGCACGGCATGGCAAGCCAAGCAGGCTGCTCAGGAGGCTCGCCGCGCCAACAACGTGCGGGAGTTTGTCGAAAGCATCTTTGCGCCAATTGGAGAGGGTCTCGTAGAACAAAAACAGCCATCGCTCAAGGTCCTCGTTGAGAAAAGCGTTGCGGAACTCAAAGGCAACAACTCGCTCGGCCCAGAGGAGCGCATTGACCTTTTGCTCATCTTTGCTCGCCTGCAAAACAAACTCGAGGCGCGCGACGCAGCGTTGGCATTAATCGATGAGGCATACCAAGTGTCGTACGCGAAATTTGGCAACACTCGTCTATCCACTGCGGTGGCACTAGCGGAGCGTGGTCATATTCGACTTACAAAACTTGATCGCGTGGAGGCAGAGCGCGACCTCATCGATGCAGAGAAGCTCTTCTTAAAACAAGGCGTGGGCGGGGAAAACTTAATTCGCCTGTACACAACACTTTCCAACTTGTCTGCGCAGCGCAAATCGGCCACCGATGCCTTGAAGTACGCACGCTTGGCTCTTAAAGAGCGACTCGCAAAATATGCCCCTGACAGTCCGCGCGTGGCAACAGGATATTCAAATTTGGGCTTCGGGCTGGAGTCCGTAGGCGACTATCTAGGTGCAGCGGATGCATACGACAAAGCGCACCGAACTTTCCTGTTGACGTATCAAGCTGATTCGTACGAAACCGCTATCAGCCTCTCGCAACGCGGCAACGCACGCGCACTTGCAGGTGACTTGCGAGCGGGACGCGCCGATCTGTTGGCGGCCCAGCAATCGCTTGCGTTGCACCCCAATCGCAGCGCTCGGCAGTGGCTCAATCTATCCCGTCTGTGCACGATTGAGATCATCGCTAACGGTGGTGAGCGTGCCGCCGCCGTCTGCGCACTTCAAAGACACTACACCGATCAAACCCGCAGCGTCGATAGCGAAGATACGGCGTTGTCACTGCGATTGCGCGCGCTGTTGGCCATTGAGGAAGGCGACCTGACCACGGCGCGCCGACTGGTGGCAGCGGCGGAGCCCGCGCTAGTTCGATCAGGTGTTCCGGCATGGACGGCATCCGTCACACTAGTCAACGCCGAGCTTCTTTGGCTGCTTGGGGATACGGCGGGGGCTCAAGCCAAGTTTGCGGCGGGCATCACGCAGCTAGGAGACGGATTCCCGCCGCATTCTCGAAGAAACGCTCTTGCACGAAAAGCGCTCGCTTGCAAAACAGCGCCGTCCTCAGAACACTGCCCAACTGGATACTTTGAGGACGCCAAGAGGGAATTGAACACTCAGAGCTACCGAACCAGTGCGTTTGTCTTGCCGGCGCAAGTGGCGCTAGCGCGCGTCGAACTTTCAAACGCCGACTTTCAAGCGGCATTCGATCGACTCGACGAATCGCTGGCCGCGATGGCAGCGCAAATGGATGCAACAGCCCCTCGTTTAGTAGAGGCCAAGCTATGGCGTGTTGTCTCGTTGTTCCAGCTAAACCGTTGTCAGGAAGGGCTGGCTTCGCTCGAAAGTATTCTGAACGGCAACAATGCCCGCCTTACGAAATCGCATCCGCTGTTAGACACGGCGTACACGCAGATCGAAACGCGAACGAACTGCCGTTAGTCAAGCGCCTGGACACCGCGCTGCGCCTAGCGTGATCCAGCAAAACACGCCACCGCAGCTTGTTACAAACGCTATTCCTGATCGGCTCATTTTGAGACAGCAACGAGAGATCGAATCGCCCGAATGAAAGAAACCGTCGTTGATCGCTGGAAAACGCTGAGCCCGCAGCTCGATCATCTGCTCGATTTGAGCGTGGCTGAACGCGAGCGTTTTCTTGACGAATTGAGCCTCACGAACGCGCCGCTGGCGACTGACTTACGGGCGCTGCTGGGTGTTCAGAGCGAAGCCCAGGACACCGACTTTCTCGAAATCACGTCCAAAAACCAGCTTAGACGTGACAGCGGTGCCACGCTCGTTGGCACCCAACTCGGTGCGTACACCATCACCAAACTCATCGGCCACGGCGGGATGGGCACGGTGTGGCTTGCTGATCGCAGCGACGGACAATTCGAAGGACGCGCTGCGGTCAAGCTGCTCAATCTCTCGCTCGTTGGACAAGCATCGGCCGCGCGCTTTCGGCGCGAAGGCTCGATTTTGGCGAAGCTTTCCCATCCCGCCATCGCCCGGCTGATTGATGCGGGCTTGTCGGGCACGGGACAGCCTTACCTGATCCTTGAGTACGTTGACGGCGAATGCATCGATCAGTATTGCCGAGCCAAGCAATTAGACGGCCCATCGATCGTTAAGCTTTTTTCGCAGCTGCTTCCAGCAGTAGCTCAAGCTCATTCACAACTGGTCGTACATCGGGACATCAAACCGGGCAACGTGATGGTCACGGAGGATGGCGGCGTCGCACAAATCAAGCTCCTTGATTTCGGCATTGCCGGATTCGTGCAACACGACACGAAAGGCGACGAACCGAACGCAAACGGCGCGGTGGCTGCGAACACGCGGCCTACGGAAACAGCGCAAGCGCCAACTGCGCACGATCTGACGAAACTCGCGGGTCACGCGCTCACCGTGAACTACGCGAGCCCCGAACAGATTCGTCGCGAGCGGGTGACCACGGCCTCAGACGTCTATTCGCTGGGTGCGTTGCTGTATTCCCTGCTCGCAGGTCGCTCCGCCTATCGCGTGGAACGCCAAACGACTGCCGCGCTCGAAGAATCGATCCTGCGCGGCGATCTGCTGCCGATCAATCACGCGAATAACAAGACCTCGTTTCGTGTCACTCGCGATTTGGAAGCGATCATCTTCAAAGCCATGGCGCTGCGTCCCGAGGATCGCTACGACAGCGTCACGAGCTTTCACGACGACATCGAGCGCTACCGCTTGCAGCAACCGGTTCGAGCTCGTGGGCGCGCGCGTGCTTATCTTGCGAGAGCCTTTCTGCGGCGACATTGGCTGGTCATTGGCTGTGTTGCAGCGTCGTTCGCCGCAGTGTCCGGCGCTGCGTTTAAGATTTGGAACGAGAGTGAAACACTCAAACGCACCAAAGCGTTTTTGATCGAAACACTCACACCGACGAGCTACTACAACGATGGCGGCGGCCTGCTGTCGCAACGTGACCTACTCCTTCGCGCGGCCAATCAATTGGACACTCGCTTTAAGGATCAGCCTAAAGCCGCTGCAGAGCTCTACGAAACGATTGGCGAGAGTCTGTTCAACATGGGCGAGCATCAGCTCTCCTACGAAGTTCGCAGCAAAGCGCAGCCGCTCATTGATTCGGTGCACGGCGCAGATTCACGCGAAGCGATCCGCAATGCTTCTCGCGTGACCTACATGCATTTAACGATGAATCGCTACCAAGAATTTAATGAGGCGCTGACCGCGCTGCGGGCTCGCTGCGGCGTCACGGCGGCTGACACGCCGAACCCAAAGTGCCTCGCGCCCGAGTGGATGAATTCGATGTATTCGGTGTCGATCGGGCGCTCCCGCGAAGCGGTAGCGCGCTGGACTGAAATGGACGCTCGTTTGTCGCCCAGTATCGACGACGCGAGCATCTGGCATGTTTTAGTGGGATATTGGGGCGCAACCGCTTCCACATCCGCCGGCGATATGGTGCGCGCGAAGCAGCTCTGGCAACGAGTGCTCTCCATTCCGAGCGTGAAGAAAGACCCCAAGGGCAATCATCAATTCGCACTGGCCATCGCGCGAGCACTCAACGAAGCGGGGCTTCAGCAAGAGGCTGCAACGCTTGCTCGTGGCGCGTTCAATCAGGGCGTGGCGTACATGGGCGAAGCGTTTGATCAACGATTGTTTTATTTGCCCGGTGTTGTGGCAATTGAGATCACCGCCGGTCAAACCCGCGACTCCGAACAGCAGCTCTTGAAAGCGCTCGTCAAAGCGCAAACAACCAACGACACCGGGCGCGAACCTATCGTCGCACCCACGCAAGAGTCAGCCACGTCGCGCGCAGCGTTGGGATTGCTCTATGCAATCACCGAGCGCTATGAACCCGCGCGAGATCGTTTAAACGAAGCACTGAACCTGTATGTTGCGCGCTCAAACGGCTACAACGAAGCGGCGATGCGGATGCGAATTCATCTGGCTGCGGTTCAGGCGCTTGCAGGCGCCCGATCGGACGCCGAAACCACGCTCAATGCGCTGCGCACCGAAACGACTCAGGCCGACGACAGCGCGTCGGGCGCGCGCATCGACGCGCTACTGTCGTGGGTTTCGGTTGATAGCGCCAAGCGCGAGTTAGCGTGGCGCAGCGCAACGGAATGGATGCGAACGTCGGATTCGCGCCTGCCCGACATTCGTGCACTACTTACGGCAGCGGGCTCGGTTCGCCCCTGGCCCGCGCCCGTCGACGATGGCACGATTGGCTTGATGCGCACATATTCAGCCGGAGTGCTCGAATCCACGCAGCGTGCGATGGAATCACGGCCTAGGTCGTTGCAGCCAACGACCAAATAATTCAAATTCAGGCGGCCGCGTGGCCTAGCGCTCGCGTTGAACTAGCCATCAGTTGAAATCCTAGCATTGCTGACGATTGCCAATTGAGATATGGAATATGAGTAACTAAATTTGTTTGTCAAATAATATTAAAACTGCACTGTAAACATTATTAAATATGGTTATAGATAGAAAAGCCAGTAAGAAATTTTGAGATATGTCGTGTTTTGTCGCAGGATTTCGATTGCCACATTAGGGTGCCATTGGTTGCATCCATCAACTTGGAAGTCCGATGAAACACAACCGCAAAGTACAGACTAGATCGGTCGCTAAACGATCGTTCAGCGCAACCAGCCTGCTGCTCGCCCAAGCGCTCTTAGCGCTGACCGTTGCAGCTGCCTCATTCGACGCCACCGCGGACAAGAAAGCGCCACCCAAACCGGGTTGGCATGTGTGCGGAGCGCTCGGAACCGATGAGAAGGACGCCATTGGCGAGACGTTACTCAATGCCTGCTGGGACACCGGTAAAGACGATCTACTGTCAGGCAAAGGCGGCGGCTCGTTTATGTACTGCAAAGACGGTCAACACACCTGCTGCGAGTCAAACGCGGCTGGGAGTGTTACCAAGTGCTCCAGCGTAGGTGGTAAACCCAATGCCCGTCCCGCACTCAAACAACCTGCGCCCAATCAAACGCCGCTCAACCGAACGCCACAGACCACGCAGGCTCAAAGCCAGCATCCGGCCGCGTCACCGCCGGCACCGATGACTCTGCCACAGCCACCTGGCAAAAAATGAGTAGCCCTGTCACTTTTACTTCGTAAATTCCGATTATTGGGATAGCTGCATCGCAATTGATCGCACCACCCCAAACATCGGAACCCCTATGAAACTTCCACCGTCAAGCTTACTGATCGCCAATGCACCGCTTGCGCTGAGCGTCGCCGTCCTGTCGTTTGACGCTGCGGCGCTCAAGAAAGCACCACCAAAACCGGGCTGGCACGTTTGTGGAACCCAGGGCGTCGGCGAATTGAACGCCGTGGGTGAGACATTACTCAAGGCCTGTGAAGACATCGGTATGCCGGATCTAATCTCGGGCAAAGGCGGCGGTTCATTTATGTACTGCAAAGACGGTCAACACACTTGCTGCGAGTCAGACGCAGCCGGGAGCATCACCGAATGCTCCAGCGTGGGCGGCACACCCAATTCGGTGCTGATCCCCAAACGGCCGACTAAGGGCGCAATCGCAGCGGACGGCAAAGCACCGCCAACACAAGCTCAAACGCCCGCGAATACCACGCAGTCGCCCGCTGGATCGGCGCAACCTGTAACGCCACCCACCGTTAAAAAGTAGAGAACACACCATGAAATTGAGTTCATTAAAAGCGAGCCGGCATTGCGCGTTGCTTGTCGCGCTCGCCACCACCACCGCGCTATCCGCAGCACCGTTGACGCCATCGGGGCCGGGGCTCGCCTGCTCCGCCGCAGAGTCTAATCCTGCAATTTCGGTATGCCAATCCGGAAATTTGGTCTGTGCCGGCGGGCGCAAATACTGCTGCAGCGGCTCCGTGTGCAAAGACGCGGGCACTGCCGGACACTCGACGCTGCCGCTACCACCGCTGCCGCCAACGCCCTTGCCGCCCGTGCTGGGCCCGCGCGGTGTTGCATCGGGCATCTACGCACCCCCGACGAAATTGAAGTAGCGTCGCGACACGGTGTGACGAAATAGCCCAGTGCTTTGTGCCAATTTTTTTTCGCCGAACCGCAAATTGTTTTGCCAATAAGTGTCGGGCTGGTGAATGTGATTGCGATTGATAGAGGGAGAAGTCTTTTTCCTCCCTCTATCAATCGGAGCAACTCACATGAATCCATCCGTAGAAACCTGGCTCATCGGCCTCACATCAATTGTCATCGTCGTTGCAACGCTCTACATCGCAACCAGCGGTGTCATCGCCCACATCATGACGCGGGCGCAGCGCAAGAGCCCGCACGACGACCCAACCTGGGACGCACACAAACTCGATCGCGTGAGCTTCACGTCGCGCGGCTCTGATTTGGCGCTCGCGGGTTGGTATTTACGCGCTGCACGCGCTGACCGTGCCGTCGTTCTGGTGCACGGAAAAGACTGCTGTCGCGGCGATGAGCTGAAAACGAGCACCTACGATTTGGTGCAATCGCTCGTGCAATCCGGGCTCTCGGTTTTTATGCTTGATCTACGTGGGCACGGTGAGAGCAGCTCGGCTCGAATGACGTACGGTCTACGTGAAAGATTTGACGTGTTAGGGGCAGTAGATTGGTTGCTGGAGCGTGGCTACAAGCCCGGTTCCGTGGGGCTTCTGGGCGCATCGATGGGTGGTGCTTGCGCCATTGCCGCCACACGAATTGAACCGGCCATCGGCGCGCTGATCACCGACAGCGCCTATGCTGATTTCAGCGACATGATGCAGCGACGCTTTCGGCGGCTCTCGGGTATGCCCAACGTGTTTTTACCGGGCGCGCTCTTCATGTCCCGACTCTTCACGGGCGTTCGTTTCGAGCGCAATCGCCCAGCCGATGACGCAACGGCGTTTGCCGGGCTTCCGATGCTGGTAATACATTCGGACCAGGATCCCTTTGTTCCACTCGATCACGCGCAACAAATTGCAACCGCCGCCGGTGCGGGGCTTTGGGTGACCCAAGGCGAACATCACATCTCGTCGTATCGTCGCTACCCGAACGAATACAAGCAGCGCGTTGGCCAATTTTTTCACGCTCACTTATCGGGTACGTCTGAGAGCTCCCACGCAGCGGTAGCAACGCTGAGCGCAAGCGTTCCGCTCGCGCCCATGGAACTCGAAAAACAGGCTGCCTAATCAGCGTCGAGCAATTTATCAATCGCGGCGGTGTCAACGGCCTGGCCGCGAAGCGATGAGCAATCGACGCCCTGTTTTTCCAGCGCGGCACAGATCGCATTGAGGCGAGCGTCTTGCGCCGCGCTGTGATCGAGTAATTTGTGAATCGCTTGCACAAGTGGATCATCTAAATCGGCCGATACGCCGTACGCTGAAAAGCCAATCTTTTGCGCCGTTGATTCGCGTTTTTCTTTGACCTCGGCCGTGATGATTCGCGCGGGAATGCCAACGGCGGTCGCTCCCGCAGGAACGGCTTTGAGCACCACGGAATTTGAGCCGATACGTGCGCCCTCGCCCACTGTGAAGCTTCCGAGCACTTTGGCCCCCGCGCTGACGATCACGCCCTTTGCCAACGTTGGATGCCGTTTCGCACCCTTCTCAAGCGACGTACCGCCCAGGGTTACGCCCTGATAAATGGTGCAATCGTCATGCACTTCGGCGGTTTCGCCAATGACGATGCCCATGCCGTGATCGATGAACACACGACGCCCAATGAACGCGCCGGGATGAATCTCGATGCCGGTAAAGAATCGGGAGCAATGCGACACCCAGCGCGCCAGGCTTCGAAAGTTCGCACGCCACAACGCATTGGCAACACGATGAAATCGGAGCGCATGAAATCCCGGATACGAAAAGACCACGTCGAGCGATGATCGCGCGGCGGGGTCTTTGGCTTGAATAGCAGAAATGTCTTCGCGAATCGATGCGAACATAAGGGCGGCCGACGTGAGCTCTGTTGCAAAGCACAAAGTGTAGAGCCTGTGCGAATCACCCTCTTGTCATGTCGATCTTGCGGTCGTCGGCGAGCGCTAGGGAGACGCTCCACTCGGCGCACCACCGATCGGTTTCGATTAGCGCTTTTGCTGCTCCAACTCATCAACACGACGACCGATGCCCATGGCGCGCCGTGGATCCGCTGTCTTGGCTTGAAGCGCCTTCAACGCCAGGATCTGCGCGGTTCTTAACGCATCATCAGCGGGCACTTTGACATCGGGTTCGACCCCGACGCCTTCCCAGTTGGTTTTCGTCACTGCGTTGGTCACGCGTCCATTGGGAATAAACAGCGAGTAGAGCGGCGTGAGTTTGGCAAACGCGCCCGGGTTCGATGCGCCCACCGTCGTTTCGCCAACGAGCGTCGCTCGCTTTAAATGCTTCAAGTTGTAAGCAAATTCCTCTGCACCCGAAACGCTGCGCTTCGAGGTCAGCACGTAAACGGGTTTCGTGCCGCCAAAGCGCTTTCCAGGCAACCAATCGAGTGACCAGGATTGTTCGGTGCTGTCGTCATCGCGTAGATAAAAACTACTCAGATGCGTTCGCTCGTTGAGCAGATAACTTGTCAACAATGCAACGGTTTCTGAGAAACCGCCGCCGTTTTGCCGCACATCAATGATCAGCGCGTCAGTGTTGGCGATCAAATTCATGGCCGCTGCAAGGGTGTCCCCGGCCCACGCGGGCGAATAGAACAGGCGCACATCGACATAACCGATGTTCCCCGGTAGTCGCTCCACACGTTCAACGCCGAAGTTTCGTTGCTCTGCGTCTAAACGCGCCGCCGCAGCGTCTGCGACCGAAACAACCTGGTTGGGCAGGTGTTGCATCGGCGCCGACATGGGCTCGAAGCGGTAGCGCAAGTGCGAGTCTTTCGTCAGTGCAAACAGATCGTCTGAAAGCGCATTGGCCAAAGCAACGCCATCGGTTATCGCGTCATAGGCCCCTGCTTTGTGTTTTGCGCTCAGCGCTTCACTCGCTCGCTTTGCCACGTCAGGAAATACGTAGCGCTTATTCAATTCCAGCACCGTTGCCGCGATCAGTTCGGCTTTGTCCGACGCACGCAGCGGAGGAACGTTTAAGGCTGCCTGCGGTGCGCGCGGCTGCGTTTGCATGTTGGGCGCAGACGAGACGCCCGGTTGCGGCGCTGCGCCTACAGGTGCATTGGTTTGCGCTGCTAGGTGGCCAGCAAACGGTGCGCACAGTGCAAGCGCTGCCGCGACGGCGGTCAGTGTTCTCCGAGCGGTGGGCGAAATTTTCATGGGTGATTGAAACAAGTGAGCGTCGATGAAAAAGTGAAGCGCAAATTATCAAATCAGAGACGCTTCGGATGTCAGCGTTTTACGTTGCATTTATAGTGCTTACACTGCGATAATCTCTGCCATGAACGCAATTGACATAGAAATACTCGGAATTCTTCAAAAAGACGGCAGAACCAGCTTCCGTGACCTCGGTGAGGCCGTGCACCTGAGTGCGAATGCAGCCGCAGAGCGGGTCCGCCGGCTCATCGCCAACGGCACGATCCGCAGCATCTGCGCCAACGTCAATCCCGCCAAGCTAGGTCGACCGCTTGAAGCGCAGATCGATGTCAAGTTGCGCCAGGGCGTGAGCGCAGCGTCTTTCGAAAAAGCGCTTTTGGGCGTTGCACAAATTCAAAGCGCCACGCTCATGACGGGCTCGTTTGATTACGCCGTGCGGGTGGCCTGTCGAGACCAAAGCGATTTGGTGAGTGTCACGGAATACCTACGCAATACGGCAGGTGCCCTCGAGACTTACAGCCGCGTCATATTGCGAGAAATTTCGGTCGCTTAGCGGCGCTAGGGAGACGCTGATTAAATGCCCACCGGCATCGCATCCTCGTTTTAGGCGAACTACTTCGCCGGGAATACTCGCAATAGCCCGCTATTCTGCTGTGTTTTTCGGCTCGTATTTCCTCCCAAAACAAGGCGCGCTGTTCGGCGTCGATTTAATCAGCGTCTCCCTAGGGTTTGGCACCCTGCTCGGCGTGGCTTGTGTGCCGTAGATGGCCTGCCCTTCGCAGCCGCACAGCGATAAAGTGTTCAGCACTTCATAGCGGCTAACATAAATTTCATCAAATGCCATATAAAATAAGGCGTTTGGTGAATATTTAGTAAATATCGAATTGCTAAAAAACACCTAGGTAAGCCCCATTCATAAAGACATTCGTTAGTATTTATGCTGAGAAGCCGTAGTTTTTGAGACGACTCGTAAACGCCGGCTCCAACATGACCGATAGCGCGGAGCGCTATGCTTCCGGGCTTGTTGATAACGACTGGGCGGCGAACGTGAATCTTGAAAAGGTGATCTTTGGTTTTTTCATCATCTTGGCGTGCACGCTAAATTTCGGTTTTTTCATTGGCGACATCGAGCGCGTTGATCTCCATCACCCCATGGAGTTGGGCGCTGCAGTGGCGGTGAACTTAGTGGCCACCGTGCTCAAATTCGGTGACCGTACGCACTTGGGTGCAACTCATTTGGCCACCTCGCTGGTGGCGTCCCTGCAGCTGGTGGCAGCGGCGATGGTTTGGGTGGTGCATGTGCATGTTCAAGGTTTGGCGATGAACGCGTCATCCATTTCGACCGTCGTGTCGCTGTCGGGCGGCGCGCTCCTGGCCAACTTAATTTCCATCACGTTACTCATTGGCGAGACACTTCGGCAGGGTCGGTAAGCCCACCCGTCGATACGTCGACCGAGCGCCCCGATGAATGATGTCTTGCTGCTGATTTTGCGGCGCATGCGTGCGCCGCTCATCATGCTCATCTTGATCTACGCCGTTTCAACGTTTGGGCTGGCGTTGATGCCCGGCGTTGCGCCCGACGGCAGCCCACAGAAGCTGAGCATTTTTCACGCGTTCTACATCGTCAGCTACACGGCAACGACTATCGGCTTTGGCGAGCTACCGCATGCCTTTAGCGATGCGCAGCGGCTGTGGATGATCCTCATCATCTATCTGACGGTCATCGGCTGGACCTATACGTTGGGCTCGATTTTCCGGCTCACCTCAGATCCGACATTTCGTGCCGCCGCGGCGCGCAGCATGTTTGCTTGGCGGGTGCGAACCACAGGGCAAAAATTTTTCATCTTGTGCGGCTACGGGCAAAGCGCCAAGCAGTTGGCCAAAGCGCTCGATGCCATCGGCTACCGAGTCGTCGTGATCGAGCAGCGCGCCGACCGGGCTGCGAAACTCGAAATCGAAAAACTGCAAATGCCCGCGTTTGCGATCTGTGCCGACGCGCGCTACCCCGACGTGCTTCGTGACGCGGGCATTCATCGAGCGCATTGCCAAGGCTTGTTGGCGATGACCGGTGACGACGGGGTCAATCAAACAATTGCCATTGGCGCGCGCACTTTGCAGCCCAATCTGCAGGTCATTGCGCGCACCAAAAGCGAGTTAGCACAGATCAATCTGCAGTCATTTGGCGGCGTTGAGGTCATCAACCCATTTGCAACCTTTGCAACGAACATCGGACTCGATCTAGACGCCCCCGACGTGCTGCGACTCGAAGAGTGGCTCACCGATTCACCGGGTGCCCAGTGCCCGAACCGGCTGGGCATTCCCGCTGGGCCGTGGGTGATTGTTGGCTATGGGCGCTTTGGTAGCGCCATCGGCAAAGCGCTCGATGCGCGGGGCATCCCTTGGCGCGCCGTGGAGCATCGGCCGACCGCATCTGTGCCCAACCGGCAGGTACTGGTCGACAATCAGCTGGAACACGCGCTGATCGATTCGGACATCGCAGGTGCCGCGGTCGTGGTGGCAGGCACCGATAACGACGCGACAAACCTGGCGGTGACCAGTCTTGCGCGGCGCAGCAATTCAAAAATATTCGTGGTGATCCGCCAAAACCACATTGCTGATCGCGTGCTCATCCGTGCCGCACGCGCCAATCTGCAATTCGTGCAAGCCGATTTGATGGTGCATGAATGCTTGCAGCTCATCACGGTGCCGCTGTTGCGGACCTTTTTGAAGCGCATCGCCGAGGAAGGCGCTCGCACGGCCGAGAGCATCATTCACACCATTCAGATGTCGCTGGGCAGTGCAGCACCGCGTGCGTGGACGTTTCACTGCGACGTCATGCAACCGGGAATGTTCGGTGCGTTTTTTCAAAGCGGCGCCGAGCCACTCACCATCGGCCATTTACAAACTGATCCAGAGTCGAGCGGCGAGGCACTGCAATGCATCCCGTTGATGCTACTTCGCAACGGGGTCGCCGGTCTGCTGCCGGAATCGGATTGCGCGCTGCAACCAGGCGATCAAATTCTCTTTGTGGGATCGGATGAGGCGCAACATCGACAGCAGCGATTCACCATCGACGCCAGCGCTGTTGAATTTGCCAAGCACGGGGTCGAAGTACCGCGAAGTTGGCTATTTCGCTACCTAAAGGCCCGTACCCTTCAGCGGGCCAATCGACACTGACCCGCCGCGCTGAAGCGATTCACTGCCACCGACCAGCGCCCGATGAAGGCGCGCTCAGCGCTAATCAAACACAATCTCACCGTTTCGTGCATCGACTTCGATCACCGCACCCGGTACAAATTTTCCGGCTAGCAGCGCTTTTGACAGCGGGTTTTCGAGCGACTGCTGAATCGCCCGCTTCAACGGACGCGCGCCGTACACCGGATCAAACCCCGCTTCGCACAATAAATCTAGCGCCGCTTCGCTCACTTCGATCTTGAGATCGAGCTTAGCGAGCCGATCCTCAAGCCGCTGCAACTGAATCTTTGCGATGCCTTTAATGTTGTCCTTAGCCAGCGCATGAAAGACCACGATCTCGTCAATCCGATTGATGAACTCAGGGCGGAAATGATCTTTCACCTCAGCCATCACAGCGATCTTCACCAGCTCTGGTGGCGAATCGATCATGCTCTGAATTTTGTTGCCACCCAAGTTACTGGTCATGATCATCACGGTGTTTTTGAAATCCACCGTACGGCCTTGACCATCGGTCATGCGGCCATCATCAAGGGCTTGCAACAGAACATTAAAAACGTCGGGATGCGCCTTTTCCACCTCGTCAAACAAAATCACGCTGTAAGGCTTGCGTCGCACCTGTTCGGTGAGCTGTCCGCCCTCATCAAAGCCCACGTAGCCCGGCGGCGCACCGATTAGGCGGGCGACCGAATGCTTCTCCATGTACTCGCTCATGTCGATTCGGATCAAGGCTTGTTCGCTGTCAAACAACAATTGAGCGAGCGTCTTGGTGAGCTCAGTTTTTCCCACGCCCGTGGGTCCCAAAAACAGGAACGACCCATACGGTTTATTCGGATCAGCAAGGCCAGCGCGCGAACGACGAATGGCATCAGCTACCAAAGAAACGGCTTCGTCTTGCCCGATGACACGCTTGTGCAGCGCCTCCTCCACGTGCAGCAACTTCTCCCGCTCGCCCGTCATCATTTTGCTAACAGGAATACCGGTTGCGCGCGAAACCACTTCGGCGATTTCCTCGGCCCCGACTTGCGTGCGAAGCAGTTTTGGCTTGGCGCTTTTGGCGTCACCGCGCTGCGCCTCGACCTCTTTGAGCTTGCTCTCGAGTTCGGGCAATTTTCCGTACTGAATCTCAGACATCCGCGCGAAATCGCCACGACGACGCGCATCGTCCATTTCTAGCTTCAGTTTCTCGATTTGTTCTTTAACGCCTTGGGTGCCCTGCACCGCTGCTTTTTCACCACGCAGAACCTCGTCAAAGTCAGCGTACTCGCGCTCCAATCGCAGTATCTCGTCTTCAAGCAAGGTAAGGCGCTTTTTCGACGCTTCGTCTTTCTCTTTTTTGACCGCTTCACGCTCAATTTTTAGTTGGATGATGCGGCGATCAAGTTTATCCATGACCTCGGGTTTCGAATCAATTTCCATCTTGATTCGACTCGCTGCTTCATCGATCAAATCAATGGCTTTGTCCGGCAAAAACCGATCCGTGATGTAGCGATGCGAGAGCTCTGCAGCGGCAATGATCGCTGGGTCAGTGATTTCTACGCCATGATGGAGCTCATAGCGCTCTTTGAGTCCGCGCAAAATCGCCACGGTGGATTCGACCGACGGCTCGCCCACCAAAACCTTTTGAAAACGCCGCTCTAGCGCTGCGTCTTTCTCGATGTATTTTCGATACTCGTCGAGCGTCGTTGCGCCGACGCAGTGCAGCTCGCCGCGGGCCAGTGCGGGCTTCAACATGTTGCCCGCATCCATCGCCCCTTCGGCTTTGCCCGCACCAACCATGGTGTGCAATTCGTCAATGAACACGATCGTTTGACCTTCGTCTTTGGCCAAATCCTTGAGCACAGCCTTCAAGCGCTCCTCGAATTCACCACGATACTTCGCGCCCGCGAGCATGGCAGCAAAATCAAGGGATAGCACGCGCTTGTTTTTTAGTCCCTCGGGCACTTCGCCATTGATGATACGCTGCGCTAGGCCCTCGACGATGGCCGTTTTGCCAACGCCGGGCTCGCCAATCAACACCGGATTATTTTTGGTCCTACGTTGCAATACCTGAATCACGCGGCGGATTTCGTCGTCTCGCCCAATCACAGGATCGAGCTTGCCGGCGCGCGCGCGTTCGGTCAGGTCAATGGTGTATTTCTCAAGCGATTGGCGTTGGCCTTCGGCTTCCTGTGAGTTGACGGTTGCGTCGCCACGAAGCGCATCAATAGCGGACTTGAGCGTTTTTGCGCTGGCCCCCGCGTCTCTGAAAATACGTCCCGTTTCGCCCTTGTCGTCGGCCAGCGCCAGCAAAAAAAGCTCTGATGCAATGAACTGATCGCCACGTTTGGTGGCGTCTTTGTCCGTCAGGTTCAGTAGTCCATTTAAATCGCGGCCAATATTGACGTTGCCGTCGCCACCCTGCTGACGCGGCAGCCGCTCAACGCTCGCCTTCAAGTCCTTTTCGAGCTTCGCAACGTTAAGCCCAGCGCGTTGCAACAGCGCTTTGCTAGCGCCGTCGTCTTGCTCGAGAAGCGCGCTGAGCAGATGTTGCGGCTCAATTTGTGTGGCATCCAAAGCGACTGCGAGCGACTGGGCGTCCGCGAACGCTTGTTGAAACTTAGTGGTGAATTTGTCGAAACGCATGTGGCGCTCCTTGCAATCAATCGATACCCATCAGTTTGGGAAGTTAGCGCTGAAATCAAGCCGATACCGTCTATCGGCTTAGGGAGAATGCGCAAAAGTAACGTCAACCTGCTTGAACTTCCCCTCAAAAAGCGTAAGATTGACGTAAGAATGAGTTAAGACTTTCCTGCTGGCGTGTTTTGCAGGCTAGTCAGCTTAAAAAGACTAAAAAAGTGCCCGCACATGCTGAACCCAAATACAGTTTTTCGTAAAACGCCCGAAGGGGTTGCAGAGATAACCGCACGAACGCTCCCACTGAGGGCCGAGCTGCGGCGTTTGATGATCCTGGTCGACGGCCGGAGCTCCATCTCGAAACTTGCAACCTTTGTCCGCTTGCCCGAAATTGATTCGCTCATCCTTGAATTGCAATCGATGGGATTGATTGATTCGACTGATGGCACCGCAATCAGCCAGCATGCTACAGGCGCCGAGACGGGGCTAGAGCCAACCATCGAGCAATTTTTAGCAGCGCGCGGCGCGGCAGTTCGCGCGGTCAATGATATTTTGGGGCCGTCAGCGGAGACGCTGGCACTAAAGCTCGAGAAGTGCCAAAACGCCCGCGATCTGCGAACCGCCGTCACCGAGGTTAAGCAGTCGCTCGCGCGCATGCTTGGAGAGAGTACCGGCAACCGATTTCTTGAGGCCGTGCGCTCGGCAGCGAAAATCTAGCGGCAGTTTTTCGCTGTGGGTGCTCGTTTGATGGGCGCTGACTTTTAACGCATGAGTATCAAAACGCAACTGCGCGTCGCCTTCACTGCGCTCTTTGCGGTGTTTTGCAGCTTCGTGGGAATTCGAAAATCAAAGCGATCGCTTGCCGATGAAGGGGTGCGCCCTTTTCACATCGCTGTGGCTGCGCTACTGAGCGTCGCAGCCGTGGTGAGTATGCTCATTGGCATTGTCAGGTGGGTGCTTCGCTAGCGCCCTGTTGGGAGTAGCGGCTCGCGCTGCGAAAACGGGCTCTCGTCGCACATCGCTCATTGCAGTTGTAAATTGTTGCTACGCTTAGCGCATGACTTCAATTCACACGTTTACAAATCGTTCGATGCTGTCGCTGCGCGCAACAACATTTCTATCGGTGTGCTTGCTCGTGGTGCTGTTGAGCGCTTGCAGCTCGACCACGGGCGACGCCAAAGCCAGCGCAGCCAAAGTGTCGCTCGCTGATTGTCGGATCAAAGGATTCGACACCATCGCACGCTGCGCAATGCTCGCCGTTCCCGAGGACCATCAAAAGCCCGCCTCTACGCAGCTCGACATCTTCGTGGCAGTTTTGCCAGCACTCGCGCAACGCCCCGAGCCCGATCCGCTCTTTATCTTTGCAGGCGGCCCAGGACAAGCCGCGAGCGATCTCGGACGGTTGGCCAGCACGATGAACGACATCCGAAAGTCACGTGACATCGTACTGGTCGATCAACGCGGTACGGGCAAAAGCAAGACCGTCACCTGCGAGGGCACCAGCAACGAGGGCAAAGATCCGGTCGCCGAAGTGCTGAGTAACGACGTGACATCCGCCGAAAAAGCGTGGACAAAATGCATGGCCACACTCAAAGGCAACCCAGCAACGCACCGCACCGACGACTACATCGACGACCTTGAGCTGGTTCGCAAAGCGCTTGGTTATCGATCAATCAACGTGTGGGGCGGTAGCTACGGCTCCCGTGTTGCGCTTCGCTATATGAAACGCTTTCCATCGAGCATTCGCTCGGCAGTGCTCGACGGCGTTGCTCCCACCGCGCTTCGCCTTCCGGATGATGCGATGCTAAACAGCGAAAGCGAGCTCAAAAATGCACTGTCCGCCTGCGCAGCCTCCACATCCTGCGCGAAAGCCTATCCCAATCTAAGCGGCTCATTGGATGCGCTACTGGAGCGGCTTCGCGGCGCACCACAAGCGGTTAGTTTTGCGCACCCCAGCAGTGGCGCGACCGTCAATGGTTTGATGACGGATCGAAGCGTGATTTCGCTGCTCTGGCCGCTGCTCTATGCCCCCGATTCCGCACGGCTCATCCCGAGCTTGATCGGCAGCGCTTTAGCGGGCAATTTCGCCCCCATGATGAGCACGCTCACCACCGGCGGCGTTGCCGAGGCCGACATCGCGATTGTGCAGCGTTTTGCGATTATGTGCGCCGAGGACATGCTCGGACGATCTCCGCCTACCCTGCCACGATTTAAAGCGCTCAGCGACATGTTTTATGGCTTTTGCAAGGCATTGCCGCACGGCAAGGTCGCGCCCGAATTCTTCGAACCCACGGTAAGCGACATTCCAACGCTACTGTTGTCGGGCTCACTCGATCCGGTTACGCCACCGACGCAAGGCGAACTGGCGGCCAAAACTTTGAAGCAGAGTAAACACGTCACCTTTAACGGCCTCGGACACATCGTATCGCCGCACAGCTGTGCACGGCGGCTGATGGCCAAGTTTGTAGCAGCGGGCAACATCGCGGCGGCGGTTGATTCGTGCGAGGGCGAAATCAACTTGCCTCGTCCGCATTTTTACGTCAGCGCGCTGGAGGCTCGTCCATGATCGCCGTGGAAGGACTCAGCAAGCAATTCAGCGTACGCGAGCGACGTTCGGTGTTTTCGCTGCGGGCGAACACTCGGATGGTCAACGCCGTCGACCAGGTCAGCTTCACCGCGCACGACGGCGAAGTCACCGGATTGTTAGGCCCCAACGGCGCAGGGAAAACGACCACGCTTCGAATGCTCTCAACGCTGCTTACCCCCGACGCAGGAAAGGCGCTCATCGACGGCGCTGATCTGATCCGAGAGCGCGGCACAATCCGCCGAACGCTCGGCGTGTTGGGCGACGCCAAGGGCTTGTATTGGCGGCTCTCGGCTCGCGAAAATATCGAATACTTTGGCAAGCTGCAAGGACTGCCATCGAAACTCGTTGCCCAACGCACCAACACACTCATTTCTGAGCTCGGGCTCAGCGAACTCGCGGATCGCCCCACACAAGGCTACTCACAGGGCGAGCGAATGAAAGTGGCCATCGCGCGTGCGCTCATTCACGATCCGCAAACGGTGCTTTTGGATGAGCCCACCAACGGCCTCGACATCATGTCAACGCGAAGCATGCGCGAGCTCATTCGCGGACTCAAAGCCCAAGGAAAATGCGTGCTTTTTTCGTCGCACATCATGCAAGAGGTCGCTGCCCTCTGCGATCGAATTGTCATCATCGCCAGCGGTCGCGTGGTGTTTAGCGGAACGCCGCAGGAGGTCCTTGAGACAACGGGTTTGACGTCACTCGAAGACGCCTTTGTGAAACTCATTGGAACTGACGAGGGGCTGTTCGCATGAGCCGCTTTTCTCTGCCCCGCACGCTGCTAGTGGCCACCAAGGAATTTGCTGATCTGCTGCGTGACCGAAAGAGCGTGTTTTGGGCGCTTTTTGCAGTGGCGATCTCCGGGCCGCTGGTGATTGGCATTTTGTACTTCGTGACCAAGTCGGTCACTGAGCGAATCGAGAAAACAGTCGCGCCGATTGTCAACCCCCAGTTCGCGCCAGATTTTGTGCGTTTTCTCGAGCGACGCGGCATCAAAATCGACGCCGATCCCACGGATTACGAGGCGCGCGTTAAGCGCGGCGATCTCGATGCGGTGATCGTCATCGACATGAATTTCGCGGAAAATTTGGCGCAGGGTCGTCCCGCAAAGATCACGCTGATCACGGAATCAAGCCGTGATCGATCGGCACCGATTGCGTCGCGACTCGCCCGAGAAATTCGTGGCTACAGCGAACAGATCGGCAATGAGCGAATGATTCTGCGCGGCGTCTCGCCATCCGTAGCGCGCCCCGTCCAAATCGATGAACTCGACCTATCAACCGCTGAGCAACGCGGCGCACGGTTGTTGCAAATCATGAGCTTCTACGCCCTCTTTGCAGGGCTCATGGGTGCCATTGCCGCCGCGCTCGACGTGACGGCCGGGGAGCGCGAGCGCCAAACGTTGGAGCCCTTACTGACCACACCGGTGAGCACCCTCGAATTGGCCATCGGAAAATGGCTGGCAGTGAGTGGCGTGAATCTGTTGGCCGTGACCATGTCGCTCGTGGGATTTTGGATCACGCTGAGCTTCGTGCCGCTAGGTAAATTGGGCATTCCGTTCAATTTCGGATGGCGCGAATTTAGTGGCTTCATGGCGGTGTTGATTCCGTTTGCGTTTATGGTGCCCGCCGTGCTGTTGGTGTTTGGCTCAACTGGCAAGACGGCTAAGGAAGCGCAAAGCTCCTTGTCGATGGGTGTGTCGCTCGTGGGGCTGCTGCCGTTGATGAGTTTTTTGCGGCAATCAAAAGCCCCGTGGTGGGATGCCTGGGTGCCCGTCAACGGGCAATACGCGGTGCTGTCGAAAGTGCTTCGCGCCGAATCCATTCCCGCGCTTGATTGGGCGGCGATGTTGGCTGTGCCGGTCGTGGTGTGCGCGGCGGCGATCGTTGTATTTTCAAAACGCTTGGGTGACGAAAAATTGCTAGCGGGGCGATAGCTGCGCTTTTATTCCCAGCTTACATGGTTAATGCCATATGAACCTTGGCTTTAGTACAGTTTTATTTATTTATTGAAAAGTAGCTAATATTTAGCTAATCCCATATTTTGAAAGGCATTTGATCAATATGTTGGTTTGGCGAACGCTGGGTGAACCGCAGCTCGCCGCTCGCCGCTCGCCGCTCGCCGCAAAAAAAAGAGCTGAGCACAATCACGGCGGCCTCGACGAAGAGCGCGAATGACGACAAGGCTCGTTGCGCGACGCTCTCGCAAATTTAGAAAACGACTCCGCACGATTTCTATAATCGTCACTCGTTTCACCACTATCGCTGAGAGCTGCGCTCTTTGCGAGGCTCTGCTTTGCCCGCTTCACCATCTCATCCCCTGTTTCCCACTCTCCCACGCACGGGCGAACGAGCGATCTCGGCGCGTCTGCCGGGCGCTGCAACTGCGCTGGGTCTCGCACGACTAAGCCACACCCTGCTCGCCGATGGCCGCACCTTGATCGTTGTGTGCGCCGACGCCGCCGATGTCCATCATCTGGCACTGGAACTCAGCTGGTTCGCCCCATCACTTCGGGTTCGCGAATTTAGCGATTGGGAAACGCTCGCCTACGATCACTTTTCTCCGCATCCGGATCTGGTCAGTGACCGATTGCAGGCGCTTTATGCGCTTGCCAACAATCGCTGCGACGTCCTTTTGGTGTCAGCCACCACGGCCTCGCAAAAGCTCTCACCGCGAAGCTTTATCGCAGCGCGTACGTTCTCGCTCAAAAAAGGCCAACGGCTGGCTGTAACAAAACTACGCGAACAGATGACATTGGGCGGCTACACCCACGTCACGCAAGTCGTGTCGCAAGGCGAGTTCGCTGTGCGCGGCGGCATCATTGATATTTATCCAACCGGCGCAGCGCTGCCGGTGCGGATCGATTTGTTTGACGAAGACATCGAATCGATCAAAACCTTCGAGCCCGATTCACAGCGAACGCTTTACCCAACCAACGAGCTATCGCTGCTGCCCGCGCGCGAATTCCCCACCGATGAGGCAGGTCGCACGCAATTTCGGCAGCGATTCCGCGAAGCCTTCGAAGGTGATCCATCGAAATCGGCGGCCTACAAAGACGTCTCGAACGGCATCTTTCCCGGCGGCATCGAATACTACCTGCCACTGTTTTTTGACGCCGCCGAGACGTTGTTCGATCACGCACCGACCAACGCCGTGTTCGCAATGCTTGGCGACATTCACGACACGCTCACCGCGTTCGAAAAAGAAACCAAAGAGCGCTGGGGTTTACTGCGCGGTGATTCCGCACGGCCGCTTTTAGAGCCGGGCGAACTCTACCTCGGTCGCGATGACTTTTTGCATCAACTAAAAAACTACTCGCGCTACGAATTCAAAAGCGCAACGGTCGACGATATCGACGCCACCGCTCGGCGTGCGCCTGCGCTTGAGATTGATCGTCGTCGTGACCAACCGCTATCGAACCTGACCGATTTTTTGCAAATCGCTCCGGGTCGGGTGTTGCTCACAGCCGAGAGCGCGGGTCGCGTACAAACCATGACCGAAATGTTTGCCGAGCACGGGCTACGACCCGCGCTCGTCGAGGACTTCATCGCGTTCACCGAAAGCAGCGAAAAATTCTGTATCGCCGCTGCGCCGCTCTTTACGGGCACGTTGCTGGTGAAAGAAAAGATTTCGATCATCACAGAATCGGAGCTCTACCCAACGACCACGCGCCAAACCCGCAGAAAACGTGCCAAAACCAGCAATGTGGATTCGATGCTCAAAGACCTCTCCGAGGTCAAGGTGGGCGATCCCGTGGTTCACGAAGAGCACGGCATTGGTCGCTATTTGGGACTCGTGTCGCTCGATTTGGGTGATGGATCTAACGAGTTTTTGCATCTGGAATATGCCAACGGCGCAAAGCTCTATGTCCCGGTTTCCAACCTGCATCTCATTACGCGATACAGCGGCACCTCACCCGAACACGCGCCCCTGCATGTGCTTGGCAGCGGACAATGGGAAAAGGTCAAGAAAAAAGCAGCACAGCAAGCGCGCGACACCGCCGCCGAATTGCTCAATATTTATGCACAACGCGCCGCTCGCGTTGGACACGCCTTCAAAATCGACTGGAGCGATTACGCTGAGTTCGCGGCGGGTTTCAAGTTTGAAGAAACCCCCGATCAAAGCGCGGCGATTCAGTGCGTGATCCAGGATCTAGTGGCAGCAAAGCCGATGGATCGATTGGTCTGCGGCGACGTGGGCTTTGGCAAGACCGAAGTCGCTCTACGTGCGGCATTTGTCGCGCTGATGGGCGGCAAACAGGTCGCGGTTTTGGTGCCAACGACGCTGCTGGCCGAACAGCACTTCTCAACCTTTAAAGACCGCTTCGCAGCGTGGCCGCTTCGGGTCGAAGAACTATCGCGCTTCCGCTCCGCCAAAGAAGTCAAAGTCACGCTCGACGGCCTAGCCAACGGTACAGTGGATTTGGTGATCGGCACACACAAGCTCATTCAGCCCGATATCAAATTCAAAAATTTGGGTCTTGTCATCATCGACGAAGAGCACCGTTTCGGCGTGCGACAAAAAGAGCAGCTCAAGAAAATGCGCGCCGAGGTCGACATGCTCACGCTGACCGCCACGCCGATTCCTCGTACGCTCGCCATGAGCCTTGAGGGCATTCGAGATTTCAGCGTGATTGCGACCGCACCGCAAAAGCGCTTGGCCATCAAAACGTTCGTCGCAAAGGGCGGCGACGGCATCATTCGTGAAGCGGTCATGCGCGAGCTCAAGCGCGGCGGTCAGGTCTACTTTTTGCACAACGAAATCGACACCATCGAGAACATGCGCGAGCGACTCGAAGCCATCGTTCCCGAAGCTCGCGTGCGCGTTGGACACGGCCAAATGGGCGGCGTTGAACTCGAAGGCGTGATGCGGGACTTCTACCAGCAGCGCTTCCAAATTCTGCTGTGCTCGACCATCATAGAAACCGGTATCGATGTGGCGAACGCCAATACGATTTTGATCAACCGCGCCGATAAATTTGGCTTGGCGCAGCTTCATCAATTGCGAGGCCGTGTGGGCCGCTCGCATCATCAGGCGTACGCCTACATGCTGATCCCGGGCGAAGACGCGATTTCCGCCGACGCTAAAAAGCGGCTCGAAGCGATCACTCAACTCGAAGACTTGGGCGCTGGCTTCTACCTTTCAATGCACGACCTAGAAATTCGTGGTGCGGGCGAAGTGCTTGGTGACAATCAGTCGGGCGAGATGCAACAAATTGGTTTTTCGCTTTACAGCGAAATGCTCAATCAGGCCGTCAAAGCCCTGAAATCAGGACGTGAGCCTGACTTGGATGAACCGTTGGGCGTGACGACCGAAGTTAACTTGCATGTTCCGGCGCTGCTACCGGACGACTATTGTGCAGGTGTTCATGAGCGCTTGGTGATCTACAAACGCCTAGCAAACTGCGAAACGCTCGACGTGCTCGAAGACCTGAAGGAAGAGCTCATTGATCGCTTCGGGCTACTGCCCGAGCCCGCCGAAGCGCTCGTTGGCGCACATCAATTGCGGATCGCGGGCAAAGCACTCGGCGTGAAAAAAATCGACAGCGCCCCCGAGCGCAGCATCATCACGTTTAAGCCGAAACCCACATTCGAGCCGATCAAGTTGATTCAATTGATTCAAAAGGACGGCCGCTATCGTTTTCACGGACAAGACAAAATAAAGATCGAACGGCCTGTACCGGCGCTGGCTGAGCGGCAAAAGATGCTGCGGGAGTTTTTTGGCGCGCTGAGCTGAAGAGTGTGTAAAAGACACTCTCTTTTTTGACGCAGATTTCCGCCGATTTAACGCAGATGCACGCCGATTTTCGGAGAGGCAATGCGCTGTAAACCCGCAGGTGCTCTCTGAGTTTCTACCTACCGCTACACCGTCGTAAGCTTCAAAAAGAATCTGCGTCAATCTGCGTTAAATCCACGGAAATCTGCGTCAAAAAAAGGGACGTCGCGCATTGAGTCTCGCGTCTATCTAGCGCCTAAGTTCAGTCCCGACTTACCCTTGAGCCGTCCTACCGAATTGGTCAATCAATTTAAATTCCGGTTGGAAATTCGGCGGTCTAGCTCATAGAATCTGATAATGCAAACACTGCCAGTCACCCTCCTCGACGTTCAATCAGCGCGCGCCAAAATTGCTGGCGCCGTTGAAAACACACCCTGCCTGCATTCAAAAACCTTGTCGCGAATTTTTGAATGCGATGTGTGGCTCAAATTCGAAAACCTGCAATTTACCGCAAGCTTTAAGGAGCGCGGTGCGCTCAACAAACTGCTCTCACTGACCGACGAGGAAAAAGCGCGCGGCGTGATCGCCATGAGTGCTGGGAACCACGCACAAGGTGTCGCTTATCACGCGGGTCGGTTGAAGATTCCCGCCACCATCGTGATGCCTGCGTACACACCGTTCGTTAAGGTCCGAAATACCGAAGGCCACGGCGCTAAGGTCGTGCTGTTCGGCAGTACGCTGGCCGAAGCGTCCGTCCACGCGCGTGAGCTCGCCGCAAAGCAGCGCTTCGTGTTTGTTCACCCGTACGACGACGCTTACATCGTTGCCGGTCAAGGTACAGTCGCACTGGAAATGCTCGAAGTGGCTCCTGCGCTCGATGCGCTCATCATCCCCGTGGGCGGCGGAGGATTGATCGCAGGATGTGCGGTTGCCGCTAAGGGCATCAAGCCCTCGATTGAAATTTACGGCGTGGAATCGAAGACCTTTCCCGCGATGGCGCAGCGACTCCGCGGCGAAGCGGTTCACGTTGGAACGGAAACCATCGCTGAGGGCTTGGCGGTTCGCGACACCGGCGAAATTCCGTTAGCGATTGCGCGAGCGTTGGTTCACGACGTGCTGCTGGTTGACGAGTCAACGATTGAAGAAGCGATTGCGCTACTCATCGAAATCGAAAAGACAGTGACCGAGGGCGCAGGCGCCACCGGGATCGCAGCCCTGCTACAGCACAAAGAGAAATTCAAAGGAAAGACAGTTGGCGTGGTACTTTGCGGCGGCAACATTGACACCCGAATTCTTGCCAGCATCTTGATGCGTGGGTTGGTACGCGAAGGTCGTTTGGTACGCGTTCGAGTCAGTGTGCCCGACGTGGCCGGATCGCTTGCCAAGCTCACCAAAGTCGTCGGTGATGCCGGCGGCAACATTGTTGATCTTGAACACCAGAGGCTGTTTGGCGTCTTCAGTGTGAAATCAACGGAGATTGAATTGACGCTGGAAACCCGAGATCGAGCCCACGTCGCGCTGGTCATCAAGGAGCTTGAGACACATGGCTTTTCTGCGCATTTGCTTGGGGCAACGGAGTAGCGCGAGGAGTCCGGTCAACGTGCACGCGGCAAGTCTCCCTCTGTAACAGCAGTGTTTTTTTAAACGCAGATTACGCTGATTTCGCAGATTGACGCAGATTTTTTTAGTCACTTCAGCTCAGCACTGACGTTAAATAATCTGCGCAAATCAACCTAAAAGTCCGCGCAAATCTGCGTCAAAATGAGCTCCTCGCGCACGATCATTGCTCGCAAGGGATTTGCCCAAGTTTCTCCACATCTACAGACAAGAACAGCGTTGATTTTTTAACGTAGATTACGCTGATTTCGCAGATTGACGCAGATTTCTTCTTGGCTGTTTCAGCGTAGCACTGAGGTTAAATAATCTGCGCAAATCAACCTAAAAATCTGCGCAAATCTGCGTCAAAAAACTCTCCGTCTTTTGGCACACCGGCTTTTGCATGTCAGCTGGGCCCTTGCGTGTGTCAACGAGCCGCTGTAGTCGCCACACGGATTCTTTCCCCACCAGCCCCCTCACCCGCAGCCCCTCTCCCGCCTGCGGGCGAGGGGAGCGTCACCCCGCCAACAGCGCTGCGTTTCCGCCGGCTGCGGTGGTGTTGATAGTGATGGTCTGTTCGGCGCAGAACCGATACAGGTAATGTGGACCACCGGCCTTGGGGCCTGTGCCGCTCAAGCCTTCGCCACCAAAGGGTTGCACGCCTACCACCGCGCCGATCATGTTTCGGTTGATATAGACGTTGCCGATGTGTGCAGCTTTCGCCATGGCGTTAGCGCGCGAATCGATGCGGGTTTGAATACCCAGCGTGAGACCGTATCCGAGCGCGTTGATCTGCTCAATCACTCGCTTCGGGTCGCCCGTCCAGCGCACGACCTGTAGCACCGGACCGAAGATTTCTGCTTTGACATCGGCCAAAGTTGCAACTTCAAACATTCCCGGTTGCATTAGATTTTCGACCGATACATCAATGGTGCCCGCTGGCGTTTGATGCGCGTGAAGCTTCACGCCCTTTGCGCTCGCTTCCAGTCGCTTGACGTGCGCAGCGATGTTTCCAAAGGCCTCGTCATCGATCAACGGTCCGACATCGGTCGAAAGCTGGGCGGAGCGGCCCACCACCAATTCGCCCGCTGCTCCCGCAATCATTTCGATCACGTTGTCGGCAATCGCTTCGTGCACGCAGAGCAAACGAAGCGCTGAGCAGCGCTGCCCGGCGCTTCGAAACGCGCTTTGAATGACGGCATCGCACACCTGCTCTGGCAACGCCGATGAATCCACCACCATCGCGTTGATGCCGCCAGTTTCTGCGATGAGCGGAATGATCGCGCCGTCTTTGTTGGCAAGCGCACGGTTGATGATCTTTGCAACTTGTGTTGAGCCAGTGAATACGACACCGGCAATGCCGTCCAACGCCACCAACGCAGCGCCCACTGTTTCACCAGCGCCATTGCACATCTGCAGCGCATCGTTGGGCACACCCGCCGCGTGCAGCAAATTGATCGCTGCGAGCGCTACACCCGGCGTTTGCTCGGCGGGCTTTGCGAGCACTGCGTTGCCGGTCGAGAGCGCCGCAGCAACCTGCCCCACAAAAATTGCCAGCGGAAAATTCCACGGACTAATACATACCCACGTACCTCGCGCCTTGAGCTGCAAAATGTTGCTCTCGCCCGTCGGGCCGTCCATCGTAATGGGCTGCATGATGCGCTCGGCCTCAACAGCGTAGTAGCGCAAAAAGTCCACCGCTTCGCGCACTTCGGATACCGCGTCGCCCCATGTTTTGTGCGCCTCCTTAATGAGCAGCGCGCAAAACATCGGTAGGTGTTTTTCCATGGCGTCGGCGGCGTGTAGGAGCACTTTGCTGCGTGCGGTCACATCGCTCGTTGCCCAGTGTCGCTGCGCCGCGTTGGCACGTTGCAACGCGCCGTTGGCCAGCGCTACGTCAAACAGAGCAACACTGGGCACCGCAACCGAAGCAAGCGCCGCCGCAATCGGCGCGCGCATAGATTCATCCGCCAGATCGACTCCCAAACTATTTTTTCGCTTCGTGCCGTACAAATCAACGGGCAGCGGCAGCGACGATTTCGGCTCCAGCCGCAACGGGGAAATGAACAAATGATCCATGCTCAACGATTCATCGGCGAGCTGATGCACGAACGATGAATTCGCGCCGTTTTCCAACAATCGCCGCACAAGATACGCGAGCAAATCGCGATGCGCCCCCACGGGCGCATACACGCGGCAAGCGATCAGCGGATTCTTCAGCACCTCGCGGTACACGCCCTCGCCCATGCCGTGTAAGCGCTGCAATTCGTAGGGCGCGCCGGCCTGCGCGGCCATCTGTGCAATGGCTGCAATCGTGCCTGCATTGTGCGTAGCGAACTGCGGGTAGATGGCATCACGGTGCGCAAACATTGATCGTGCACAGGCTAAATACGACACATCGGTGTGATGCTTGTGCGAGAACACGGGGTAGTGCGGCAAACCGATTTCCTGTGCGCGCTTGATCTCAGCATCCCAATACGCACCTTTGACCAAACGGCACATGAATTTGAGCTTGTGTTTTTTGGCGAGCGCTGCAACGTGTTCGATCAACTCCAACGCGCGGGTTTGGTACGACTGCATCGCCAAACCAAAACCTTGCCATGCCGGGCAATGCATCGCAATCATGCCCGCAAGTTCGTCAAACACATCGAGCGACAATTCCAATCGATCCACCTCTTCGGCGTCAATCGTCAAATTGATATTGGCTTTGGCTGCGAGCTGGCACAAATTCCATACGCGCGGCACCAATTCATTCATCACACGCTCGGGCTGCGTGTAGTCGTATCGCGGATGCAGTGCTGAAAGTTTGATCGAAATACCGTCACGCGCTTGCGGTCCGTCGCCTGTCACTTTTTTCGCGGCAATCGATTCAATCGCGTGGGTGTAGCTTTGCAAATAGCGCAGCGCATCGGCGTCGGTTCGCGCGCCCTCGCCCAGCATGTCGTAGCTGTAGCGTAGTTGCGGTTGCGATTTGCGGGCGTCGTTGGCTACGTGTTGCGCCTCTTCGATGTTTTGCCCGAGCACAAATTGCCGACCCAACAATTGCACGGCGCGCAGCGTGGCTGTCACCACCGTTTTCGCGCCCAGTTTTGCGAAAACACCGGGCTGCGAATTCGCGTCGTCCGGCAGAAACTTTTTTGACATCGAAATCGCCGCTGACGACAAGCGCGACAAGGCCGAGTCGCTCGCCCCATCAAAATCAGCGCGACCGAGCTGATCGGCGGTCAAGGCAATGGCCGTTTCAGCATCGGGCACACGGAGCAGCGCCTCGGCCAAGCGCATCAACGCCAAACCCTCGGCGCTCGAAATGGGATATTCCTTTAAGAGCGTTTCCATCGCCCAAAACGGTGGCGGATTGTCGCGCACCGATTGCGCCCATGGCTTGGCTTGCGACGCCGCAGCCGCCCAGTCCAGCGAATCAGATAGCCGCGCCAAGCAGCTTTGCACGACGCTAGTTTCGGAACGATAAGGGCTGGGTAGTCGTTGCGGCATTTTGTGTTTCAGGTTATGAATTAGTCAATTCTGCGATTTTGTTCCGCTTTGGCGCAAATTACTCGCCTTTTATTGGCCATAAAAACGAATAAATGACACATGGCAACGCCCGATACACTCGATAAAACCGACGTCAAGATTCTCAAGCAACTTCAGCTTGATGGGCGCATCAGCAATTTAAAACTCGCCGAGGTGGTTGCGCTGAGCCCCACCGCCGTGCTGACCCGAACCCAGCGCTTGCAACGCGACGGCTATATCGTGGGCTACGAAGCTCGGCTCAACCCCAACAAGCTTGATCGCGCGATGCTGATCTTTGTCGAAGTGCTGCTCGATCGAACGACACACAACGTGTTGGAATCGTTCAGCCAAGCCTGCCAAGCGCACGATGAAATCATGGAATGTCATTTGGTGGCGGGCGGGTTCGATTACCTACTAAAGCTCCGGATGCGCGACATGGCGGACTTTCGGCAATTCGCCGGTCGCGTGCTGTGGCAGCTACCGGGCGTTCGCGAGACACGTACCTACGCGGTGATGGAAGAAGTAAAAAACACGACGCGTATTGCGCTTTGAAAAGACGATCAGACGGCGGACGAAGTGCTACTGATGCGAAGCGTTTCGAACAATTTTCTTGACGCAGATTTCGCAGATTTTTTAGTTCGTCAATCGCGATTCAACAGCGTTGGAAAACATCTACCAAAATCTTTGTCATCTACCTCATCGGCGTCGCCCACCTCATCTGCGTCATCTGCGAAATCTGCGTCAAAAAATCCTGTGACACACATCTTCCTCTCGCGGTCAGGATCTCCATCAGCTTCAGATCAACTCTAACCCGCGTACCAATCGCCCCTTTTTTGACAGCATGAACCAAGCATCATCGCGCCCATGACCGACATCTCTCTCCCACCAAACATCACCTTTATCGAGCGCGATTGGCTATCGGCCAATCATGTGGTGTTTCACGATGATGACGGCGCAACGCTTGTCGACACGGGCTATATCGCCTTTGCCGATATCACGCTCGCCAAGCTCGACACCGCGCTCGGCAACGCACCGCTCAAACGAATCATCAACACCCATCTACACAGCGACCACATTGGCTGCAACGGTGTCGTGCAACGCGCGCATCCGGATGTCACGATCACGATTCCGGCTGACGAAGTCACGGCCATGGAGAACTGGGACGCGCCTGAGCAAATGCTCACCTATGCCGATCAAGAAGCCGAGCCCTTCGCGTGGGACGCCGTGCTCGACGCCGGTCAAACGATCACGCTTGGTGGCTTGGAATGGAAAACCATCGCCACGCCTGGCCACGATATGGGCTCGCTGGTGCTCTATTCGCCCGAGGTGCGAATTCTGATTTCCGCCGACGCTCTCTGGCACAACAGTTTTGGATTTGTCGTACCGCAATCCATCGACCCACGCCCGCTCGCCGCACAGCGCGCCACATTCAAGCGCCTAGCTGAGCTCGACGTAGCACTGGTCATTCCCGGACACGGCCCGATGTTCACTGACTTTGCAGCCTCACTCAAAAACGCCAGCGACAAGCTCGAAGCGTTCGCCCAAGACGACATGAAGATCGCCAAAAACGTGGTCAAGGGTATGTTCATTTATTCGATGATGTGGCGCGAAATGATGCCGGTTTCAGAACTCGTTTCCTACGTGAAGCGAATCGGCGTGCATCGCGATTACAACGCCTGGTTGTTTAAGCTCAGCGACGAAGCCTATGCCGACTGGCTCCTCAGCGAAGCGATCCGAACAGGGAAAGTGACCTTGGGCGATGGCGTAATTCGCACGGTCTAGCCAGTTTTCAAGGTGCAGCCAAAGTCATAATAAGCTTTTTCTACATATGCCTTATAAAATAAGGGATGTAAAGCGTTTTATCAAATTTTCATTAAGTAATATTTTGAAGACTTTTCCTACATTTAATAAGGCATTAGTAGAGTAAGCTACTGGTCTTGTTCACTTTAGACGAAGCGCGGACGTCACGTGTGCAGTTTCGACGCAGCGCTTCGGCAATTGATACCTCCCCAAAACACAAGAGCCCACATTGGCCCATAAAAAATTACACATCGGCGGAAAGACTCGCGTCGACGGCTGGGAAATCCTTGATGCCATCCCCGCCGACCACGTCGATCACGTCGGCAACGCCAACGACCTATCGCGATTCCCCGACGACACGTTTTCCGAGGTGTACGCGTCACATGTCGTCGAACACTTCGATTACAAAGATGAGCTGGCCAACACCTTGATCGAATGGCGTCGTGTGTTAATTCCAGGCGGCACCGCACTCATCAGCGTGCCCGATCTGGATACCCTGTGCCGCATCACCCTCGACAAAGAAACATTCAGCCCTGCTCATCGCTTCGACGTGATGCGAATGATGTTCGGCGGGCATATCGACAAGTTCGACTACCACGTCGTCGGGCTCAACGAAGAATTCCTAACCCACTTTTTAAGCAGCTGCGGCTACATCAACGTCCGCCGCGTCCCCGACCTGAATCGGTTCGAAGACACCAGCCGCCTAATGGTGCAAGGCATCCCGATCAGCCTAAACATGATCGCCGAAAAGCCGGGGTTAAAAGCGGTCTCGTTTGGTGAGTTGTTTAGAAAGTGAGTTTGTAAGGTTGGTACAAAAATTCGTGCAGGAGAACTGCGATGCCAACGAGCTATGTTTCTGGTCTCACTGCGCGTCCGAGTGGAACCCAGGTGAATTAGGCTGGGCGCACATCAAAACGACAGTAGCTAAAGCTGCTGTACAGACCAAGCAAGAATTCAAAACCGCAACTGAGCGAGTCATACACCGGCTGCAAAAGCTGCCCCATATCTTGGCCGATTGGGTTGGCAATCCGACGTGCGCCCACGCAAAAAAATGACGCTTTACGAATGACGATTTTGATAGCCACGGCGCTCCCGTAGCCCTAGGCTACCCGGCAAGGCCGCGGCGTTGATTGAGTCCGCGAGGCACGTTCGCCCCGCGTTAACGAATGAAAAGTCCGTCTGCGCCAAGCATGGTGATGTCGACGTATTTGGCCCCGTGCTGCCTGCCGCCTGAAAAGTCCACAATGTAGCCGCCCAAATCCATGGGGCGTGACGCTTTTATCGTCGCGATCAAACCGTCACGAGACAGGTTTTTGCCTGATTTGCGTAGCAGTTCTACAAATGCTTTCGCGCTCACGAATCCCCAGAAATGGATGTAATCGGGGCGGCCTTTTGCTGCGTCACCCAGCAGTCGGATGTATTCTTTGACCAGCGGTGTGTTGGCCACCCAAGGTGGCGGTAGATTTTGCGTGACGATGATTCCGCGAGACTTCAACCCCAGTTCTTTGTAGAGAGCAGCAACGTCCGCAATCGACAAAACGAATATCTGCGCGCGTTGACCGGTGGCGGCATAGGTCTTGACAAAGTCGCCGGTCAGTTTTCCGAACGTGAACAAAAAGATCGCACTCGGATCTTCTTTCGCTACGGCCTTCGCAAGGTCTGGGATATTCGAGCCGTTGAGTTCTACCGCGAATTCTTTCGCGGCGGGGAGATTTGAGTCTCGAAGCTTTTCAACCGTTACTTTGCGTGTGGTTTGACCCGTGGAATTGTTTTGGTAGACGATCGCGGTGCGATCGACGCCCAACTGCGCAAGGTAAGCCACCATGCGCGCGGCCTCGTCGCCGTACGACGCTGCCGTGGTGAATAGCATCTTGGCGTTGAGATCGCGAATCTGGTTTGCTCCGGTCGAGGGCGCAAAATACGGTACCCGTTGACGTTCGGCAATTGGCAGCGTCGCCAAAACATTGGGGGTGCCAAACATCCCGAAAAGGCTCAGTACTTCGTCTTGTTCAATTAAGCGATTCATGTTGGCGATGGATCGATCGACAACGTAGGCGTCGTCGAGCACCGTGTATTTGATCTGTCGCCCATTGACGCCGCCCGCTGCGTTGACCGCATCGAAGTAAAGTTGTGCGCCCTTCGGAAATGCTGAGCCAATGTTTTGTAGGGCTCCGCTCAGCGCTGACGATCCGCCGATGTGAATTTCGTTAGGAGCGCTGCGGCGCTCCTGAGCCCACGAAGGAGAGGACGTGATGCATAAAAGCGTCGCCGAGAGCGTCACAATCGCGCTGACCGACCTTTTTATGTCGCGCCACGCACCTCACGAATCCCCGCATACAGATCCTTTCGGGCACCCTCAGTTTTACAGCTACGCATAGTTTCCTTAGTAAAAAGATAATTTGGTTCAACACTCAAACCTTTGGCTCTGCCTAAGGCTCCCGCGACCTTTTGGGCGTGGCCTGTGCTGCAGGCTCCGCCGAAGAGTACGAGGTAATTCGAGTCCTGACGTCCGAACCGCAGAGGGTGGTGATGTCGATGAGACTCGGCGCCACGAAACACAGTGGGCAATCAGGTCAGCCATCGTAGGGGGGGCCACTTGAAAGTAAGGGCTCGGATTCCAATACTGTTCGTCTAACTATTTTTGTGTCACAACACGCCTCATCGCCACGAACGCGACAGAGGCGACGCATGGCACGAACCGAAGCGGCGCTGGGCGTCGGCGCGCGACTAATTGACCCTATCAGCCCCAAGCTGCTGGCGCGGGACTATCCCTGCGCGCTGAAGCAGGGCATTCTTTGCGAACACGGCGTTGAGAGCAAACGGTTGCGCAGCGTGCCGATGCTCACCATGAGCTGTTACCGCATCAATCTTTCCCGTTGCTCGGAGAAAGTCACAGTAAGTCACAGGGTCAGATCTCAATACTGTTCGCTTAAGCACCGTTCGCTTAAGCACCGTTCGCTTAAGCACCGTTCGCTTAAGCACCGTTCGCTTAAGCACCGTTCGCCCCCGGCCTTCGCCGGGGCAGGCTCTGAGTAGGATATTTGCCCCTGGGTCAAAAGGCGTTTTTGAGAAACAGGGCGGAGACCGGTGTGACTCCCTCTTCCTGGCCGAGAGAGTTGGGGTGAGGGACTTGGAATGATGTCGACCGGCGCAATGCGAAGACCGTCTCCCCAACCCTCCCCCCCGGGGGGAGGGAGCTGTTTGGCGTGTTACGCCTGGGGTATTTCGTGCGAGAGGCATCACGCAAGGCGTTGATTTTGTGTAACTAAAAAGCTGTTTCTTGAGAGCTTGTCGAAGGGTGGGTGGCGTGCCGCCAAGGCAACGACCCGCTCAGAGCGAACGGAGGATGGTGTCCTAAGTGCTTAAACGAACCGTATTGGGTCACGTCTTTCAGTGTGACACACGAAATTTGCTCTACGCTTCGTGATCATTGCATTTCATCGCCAGCAATAACAGCTTCCTCGACTAATCCCTGATGAAATATGGATTACAAGCTGTTTTCATTGCTTTGTGAAAAACCGAAAAAGTTCAGGCTTCGCCTTATTTCAATTGGCATTAAGAACGTTTGCCAGGATTCCTCAGCGTAAATTCACGCCCTACGCGCTCTGATTGCTCGCTGCGTCCCTCTTCCATACGCATTGAACACTGCGATCTAGGGAGACGCTGATTAAATCCCGCGAGCAGCGCGCCACGACGGCGGCCCGCGGTACTCAGTCGATCTTTAAACCCGTCTTTTTGATGATGCGCTCCCAGATGACTTGTTCGCGCTTGACGAAAGCGGCGAACTGCTCGGGGGTGCCGCCGCCAGCGCGGGCGTCGTCCTTTTGAAAGCGCGCGGTGATGGCGCTGGTTTTGAGGGCCTGATCGGTGGCTTGCGCAAGCTTGTCGATGATGGCTTTGGGTGTTTTGGCGGGCACCAAAATGCCGTACCACTGCGACGTTTCAAAATCTTTGTAACCGCTCTCAGCAACGGTGGGAACATCGCTCAATGTGCTCATGCGCTCGCTAGATCCGACCGCCAGCGCGCGAAGCTTGCCCGCTTTAATCTGCGGCATCAGTGCCGGAGCACCGGTGAACGTGGCTTGTACGCGACCGCCCAGCATGTCTTGCATCATCGGGCCGGTGCCTTTGTAGGGAACGTGGGTGAGGTCAATACCTGCCTCGGCCATGAAGTATTCCATCGCCAAGTGCCCCGATGAGCCATTCCCCGCCGAGCCGTAAACCATCGCGTCTTTCTTGGATTTAGCGAGCGCCACGAACTCCTTCAAATTTTTTGCGGGCGTGTCTGGTGTGACTGCAATGATGCTCGGCACTCGGGCGAGCAACACGACGGGTGCGAATTCTTTGTTGACATCGTAGGGGTGTTTCGACATCGCATACGGGTTGACCGCCAGGGTGCCGACGTGGCCCATGATGATGGTGTGGCCGTCGGGCTCGGCTTTCATGACCTCTTGCATGGCGATCACGCCTGCGCCACCGGGCTTGTTTTCCACGAACACGGTTTGCCCGAGGAGGGTGGAGAGCTCTTGCGCCACTGAGCGCGCGACGATTTCGCTGGTGCCGCCCGTTGCAAACGGGACCACAAAGCGAATCGATTTACTGGGCCACGATTGGGCGTTGGCGCTAGCACTCACGAGCGTAGCGAACGACGTGAGCGTCGCAAAAAAGAGCACTTTAAACAGTTTCATGAACACGCCTTTTGACGGTAGGTTGAATTTTTTCGCCGCCGGAGATTTTCGGCTAGGCCGTTTGGAGAGCAACGGTTTGTGAGCGGCGAGAAAGTGTAGAGCGACATCGCTGTCACCCCCCCGACGCGCCACCATCGACAGCGCCACCGAAGTCTCAGTGCCTAGCGCACCAAGGTGAGCACCTCACCCACTCGTTCACGCACTACGTCATCGCGATGAAACGGTAGCTTAATCCACGATTTCTTTGAGTACATCTTGAGCTGATCGGTGACGTGGGGCGACACTGGATTGGTGCTTTGTCCGTAGGTGAGGATGGCGTTGGCCACCGGTCCGCGTTCATCAAATCCGACGGACTGCACGTAGCTCGTACCGTAGTCAATGCGAATGCCTTTAGCGGTGATGCCGTTGGCCGCGCGGTCACCGATGTTGTTGAGCACGCCCTCGCCGTCGTCGCCGCCGTGGATGGCGATGGGCTCCTCTGAGAATATGGGGCGCTGCACCTGACCCAGCGGCGCGTCAAGCGCGAAACCAGCGTCGGTCACTTTTTTGGCAGCAGCACTGAGCGCGTCCCACACTTTGCTCGCAACCGCTGCGTCGGTCATTCTGAGTCCACGCGGCGTCTCGACTGGGCGGGCTTTGTCATAGGCTTCACGGTAGACATCTTTGATGCCGCTTGCGGTGCGCCAGAACTCGCGAAAGAGATGTGCGCCGCGCGCATCGATGTCGTTTGTGCGATTCCATGAACGCAGCACAGCGCAGGCAGCGCGCGCAGTTTCGGGGCCATCAACACACGCCGCAAGCAAATCCGGTAGCACCAATCGCGCCATCAAATTGCGATTTTCAAAGAGCTGGCGTTGCGCCGCTTCGGGGGTGATTTTGCCGCGTGAAATTAAGGCGGGCACCTCAATCAAACCAGAGCGAGTTCGCGCACGGCGAACGATGTCGTCGCCCACCAGCGGAGAAATGTTTGACCATTTCGCATCAGGATGGGTGTAGAAAAAACTGTCGTTTGAGTTGTGAACCCAATCGGTTCGAGTGAGGCTGGGCATGCGGGCGGTCGGGATCAAACCAGGCACCCCCGATTGCGTGTCTTTACGCCAATCGCAATCGCTTTTTGAGCCGTTGAGCACAAACAAACCCGCCGCGTTAACCAAGGCCGCAGCAGGCGCGCTCGGCGCGCACCGTTTCAAGTGATCGGCATCAACATCGGGCACCACACTTAAATCAGCGTAGAGCGCTGTGCCCGCGCGATCTGCGGCGATGGTATTGACCCACGGCAGCCCGAGGTTTTGCATGCCGCGCAGCAAGTCTTGATTGGATTTTGCGCGGGCGAAGGCGAGCCACGTATCCGTGCTTCGAGCGTTGCCGGTGTTGGCGTCTTTAAGCGCGTAGGCGGTCTTTGCATTCCAATTCAGACCCGCGCGAGGGTTGACGATGATCGGCCCCCAGCGCGACGACCACAGTTTTTGCGAAACGTCTTTGACCGTGCCGTCGGCATTGCGGACTCGCACCGTCACGGTTTTCGAGCTCATCGCCTCGGCTTTGCCGTCGATCATGTAGACGGTGGGGTCGTTGGCGTCAAGGCTCAGCTCATGCAGCGTAAAGCGCTTACCCGTTGAGACCGTGTGCGACCACGCCACATCGCGATTGAATCCAATCTGCACCAGACTGCCCAGTGCAGTGCTTGCACCCATCACGTCGAAGTCACCGGGCACCGTTAAATGCATTTGCCAAAAGCGATTGGCACCGACCCACGGAAAATGAGGATTGCCAAGCAACACGCCGCTGCCGTTGGCCGTGACGTCCTTTCCAAACGCCCACGCGTTGGAGCCATACGGTGAATCAACGATGCCAATGTCACGCATTGCACTTCGAACTTCGTCGGCGTCAATTGCAGCCACCTGCTCTTGCGAATCGATGCGCCCGGTTTTTACAGCCGGAGTGGGTGGTTTAGCTGCCACCACGGCGTCTGCAAACGCGCCGAGGCTCGCTTGCACGAGGGTCAGTTCGGTGGCACGACGGTACTCGGCAAGGCTCATCGGTTTGACCCAAGATTGACCGTTGCACGCTGCGGGAAGTTTGCCCTCGTTGTCGACCAAGAATCGGTTGTAGCCGGCCACATAGCCGCGGCTCAAGGCCTGTGCATCGTTCGACGCCGCGAGCCACGAGCGCTCCAGCGCTGCGTCATTCATGTGCGCCGCAACGAAGGTGTCGATTTGCTCATTGGGCAGCGGTCGGAATCCAAAGAGTGCCGTCGTAGTTCCGCCAAAAAACGTAGATCGTTCACCGCGAGCCGTCACGAGCATCTGCGCGACTTGACAGACGTTGTCCTGCGCGTAGGCATAGGCGATGCCGTACGACAGCGATTCCAAGTTGGCCGCCGCAATGTGCGGGATACCGTAGGCGGTGCGCTCGATGGTGACAGAGCGATTGGCGGTGGACAACTCCGCGCTGCGTTGCGGCGCGAAACCACAGCCGGTAACGCAGAGCGCGATGGTGAAAAGCAGCGAGCTACAGGCAAGAAATTTTGAGTGCGGAGTCATGCTCACAAGGTCCGATGGTTAGGTCAATCTGGACAATGTAATCGGGTTTGCTGTTGGCGTGTTCGGCGCAGTTCACGGTGACTCCGTGCGGCATCAAAGCAACGCGTAAAACGGTAGCGACTTCGCGCAACAAAACACGCAACTCTGACGGGGTGATTTCGCGGCCGACTTGGGTTCGTGCGGTGACGTGGGCGAACTTTGCAGCACGCGCACCGCGCGATGCATTAGCGGCATGTTTATGGGTTATCTGTAACAGCATTTATGTTGTACGCCATATAAATATTGGCATTAGTACAAATTATTTACTGTTTCATAAGTAAGTAATTATTCAACTTAAACCCTATTTACTATGGCATTATGGCAATAAGTTGGTTTACCGAACAGCTCTGTACTCAGGTGCTGTTCGCCGTGATCACAGCACAGCTCACCCGGGTCAGTTCTGTTGCTACTCCCCGCCCCATCGTTCGTTCACCAGCTCGCTCGAGATTTGCAATGCTCGCGTGCCGCTCACGGTGTTTGCGTTGCAAAACCATGGCTCGGTAGGGCAACGTTGGCTCGATTTAGGTTTGACCAAATCGCTCCTTGGGTCGCGATTTTTCAGCGAAACTAGCTCGCGATTCAGCGCATCGTCGCCTTGAGCTCACCGATCAACGCGATCGCATCGCGCGCGTTGAGAATCGCGATCCCTTCATACCTTTCCATCGATAGCAGGTCGTTATCGCCGGAGACGATGATCGAGGCGCGCGCCGCCACCGCGCAGACGAGCACCGCGTCATCATCGGGATCGCGACAAACTGGCAGAGGAAGCGGTAGTGGAAACACTACATGTACGAGCCGTGTCAATCCGCGCAGTAATTCGTCGGCGTTGAGCTGACGGTTTGAAAGGTAGCGATCAAATTAGGGCTCGCGCAGGACGCGCGCCAATTCGTCGAGCAGCGCGGGGGAGGTGAAAGTGTTGAGCTGCCCGCCGCGCGCTAAGTTGAGCAGCTGACGAGGCGCGCCGCCCCAAACGAAGGCGGACAACAAGACGTTGGTGTCCAATACAACGCGCATTCGGCAGGCCGACTCAGTCGGGAAACGGCGCGGCTAATCGCTAATGCGTGCTGTTGCGCGAGCGCGCCCGCACCGTAGCAATCGCTTGCGCGATGTCGGCCTCGCTGGGTGTATCGGGCGCTGGCGGATCGTCGGCTTGCAGCCGATCAAGCGAACTAAAGAACGTGTCGACTTGCCTTGCCTTTACGGCGTGCGTGATGAGCGCTTCGATGGCCTCGGACGACAGCAAACCCGCCGATTGTGCGGCTTTTGCGATTTCGTCAGTGAGCGTGAGTTGCAGTGTCGTCATGGGTTTCTTTGCAGTTGCTCAGGGCGCTACTTTAACACTTCGCTTCGGTGGCTCTATGACCCGAAAACGGGCTACGCCACCGAAGTCAAGCACGCCGAAACGGGCTTGAGCTACTTGAAGGTTGATGAACGTGCTGATGATGGGCAGCTGATTAAAAGGATTCCCGATTCTCAAGCTGACTCAGCGACTAGCTCAGTATAAACTGTATTTATGTACAGTTTCTCTGAAAGTTGACATGATCATGGCATTGAACCGAATTCAGTTTCAACTAGGACTCTCACTGCCCGATTTTATGAAGCGCTACGGCAGCGATGAGCAGTGTGAAGCCGCGCTTGTGGGCGAGCTCCAATCGCGGCGCGACTTGCACCGCGTTTGCAACGCCTCAGACGGGGCATTGATCCACGTCCCTAGACTCGGGATCACTTACGCTGATTTCGTCCAACGGCGTCATCATTTCGCGCGCAACAAAAAATGAACTACCCGCAGACGGTGAGAAGCGCGACCCGCCCACTGGGCCAAATCAATAAACACCCACGCTACGGCGTGGGTGTAAGACGTACCGCGAGCGCGGCGCGACGCCCCGTTAATGCGCCGCCAAGCCCAGCAAGCAGCAGGGCTAACAGGAGCGTGGCACCGAGGTTATGCGTCGGCACTGGCACCGGCGCTTCGTTCGCGGCTGCGCTCACGATGATGTTGACGCTGCCCAATGCGGTTTGCGCGGCGATGTCGGTGATCACATAGCTGAAGCTGTCGGGGCCCGCGTAGCCGTTGGTGGGTGTGTAGCTGTAGGTGCCGTTAGCTTGCACCGTGACGCTGCCGTGTGCCGTGTTGATCATGCACGGAAACGCGCCGCACGGCGCGCCGCTACCAGTCACGCTGGTAAGCGTGATGCCGTTGCCAGAATCGTTGGCGACGATTGAGATGCTTTGCGTGAACGTGCTGTTGCCATTGACGTTCGCGTTGTCGTTAGCGGCGACGAGGCCGCCCGGTGCGAGGCCGGTGAGTGTGAGCGTTGCGCTCACGGTTTGACTGCTACCGTCGGTTGCGTTGTAAGCGATTGCGCTACCTGCGCCGATTGCCGTCGCGGTGAATATGTAGTCGCCATCGTTTTGCACCGTGACCGAGCCGATGCTTGCGCTCGACGCGTTGAGTACATTGAGCACGCAGGGGAAGCTGTTGCAGCCGCCGATGCTCGTGAGCGCGAAGCCAACGCCGGTGTCGTTGGCGAAGAGGTTGGTGCCCGGCGTGCCCGTTGCGCCATTGACTACGTCGCTGCCGGTGTCAGCGGCAGCGCTTGCGAGGGCGACGACGGTGACGCGACTAGCGCTGAATTCCGAGGTGTTGTTGTTGGCGTCGGTCGCGGTGCCAACGATATGGTCGCCGACGGCGAGCGTACCTGCAGGAAGCACGAGCGTTGTGACGCCCGGCGCAGAGTACGTCCCGCTGCCAAGAAAAGTTTTGCCTTGCCCGCCGCTGTCGGTGGTGAAAAACTCGACCGTAAGCGGCGGGGCGGTTGACGGCACCGAATACGTGATCGAAACACTGCCGCCGCTTAAGGTTGCAAGCGTTGGTTCGGGGAAGTTCTGCAATGCGTTGGGGCCCGTGTCCGCGTCGCCAACATCATTGGGCGTCACACCGTCGTCCGTGTCGCTAAAAGGATCGCTGGGATTCGTCACCGGCACGAGATCAATACCTACGTCGTCGTTGTCGTACATCGAGTTGCGCTGTATGCGCACCGACGCCGACGCACCTCGCACGACGATACCCGTGCGGCGGTTGAGGGCGATCAGATTTTTATCGGCCGGCTGCGGCCCGCCGATGCGCACAACGGTTGCGCTGCCGTTGCCAACAATATAGACCCCGTCGTCGTTGCCAAGGTCTACCGTACCGCTGAGGTCGGTGCCGATGAAATTGCCCGCGATCACGGCGCCGGAAACGTTGCTGTCGATGTAGACACCGCTCAGGCTCGCTGCGAGCACATTCGGATTGTACAAAAATCCGCCGGAGCCATCGCTCATCAGACCAATCAAATTGTTGTCGGGACCATCGCCTCCGAACATGTTGATCGCGTCGAATTCATGCCCTAGTGGCGATATGCCGTCTTTTTGAGTGCCGATGAAGTTTCCAAGCATGGCGTTGCCATCGGGGCTGCGGTCGGCCAGTGGCAGCACTGCCTCGCCGTCTCTGCAGGGAATGTCGCCGAACAGTGAGATGCCAGAGGACTTGCTCGCGCTAATCAAATTGCCGTCGTTCACGCTCGCGCCGCCGATCGTGTTGCCTGTGCTTTTGCACCCGAGGATCACGCCGTTTAACTGATTGCCCGCGCCGGAGCTGTGACCCGCCGCCGTGCCGCTTTCGTTGGTGCCGATAAAGTTACAGGCGATCTTGCTGTTGTTGCTTCGGATCAGCGCCACGGCATCCGAAAAATTGCGAATATTCAAGCCCTTGATCGTTGATCCATTCGAGCCTTCTTCCAAGCGCAAGCCGATGCCGCCGACGTTGTTGCTGTCGCTCGCGTTGATCTCGGCCGAGTCGCCTTCGATCACGATTTTGTAGACCGGGCGATCGGGAATCGAAGTTGTGCACACCTCCGCATTGCTCGGTTGCGTCGTGCCGTCGATCACCACATTTTTTATGATGTCGGGCAGGATGTTGGTCCAGGTGAGTTTGATCACGCAGACGCCCGTTCTGCTATCGCACCCAGTATCCGACGCAGGGATGTTGAACTCGATGCGATTGCTCGAATCGCTAGACGCGTTGATCTCCTCAATGGCCGCGCGCAGTGTGCAGCGCGGCACCGGCGGTTCATTGACGATGAGCCCGATGTCGCAACTACCATCGCCGATCGACGCATCGCTTTCATCGCCCGTCGAAGTAACGACGACCGTCGCTGCGTTGGCTTGACCGACGCAAGCGACGGTAAGGAAAAAGGCGGCAACCAGCGCTGTTGAAACTGCCATTGCCGAATGAGTTGCGCGGCGTAATGCGCCAACCGAGACTAGCGAGCCTGTGAATGACGAACGCAGCGTCATGCTCACCGACGTGATACCGTGTGTCATCAAATTCCCCAACAATCGAATAATTCGGATGAGTGTAAGTTCATATACGCATGACGTGGGCATATGTTCTTTAATCAAAGGGGTCAGGTTGAATATCGACTAGATTTAACGTAACTCATTGATTCGGTTGCTAAATTTATTGATCAGATTGGCGGCGAACACTTTCGTACCTTCCAGTTCACCGGCCATTACAGCTGCTTCATTTAATGCCCTATGAAATATGGGGTTCAGCTTGTTTCGTGTGGTTTTTGAAACACGTCGAATATTAAGCTAACGCTATATTTTGCTTGGCATCTATCGAATAAGACGAGTTTCGTGATGCCCAGAGCCCTCGTTTGATCCCTCGCGCCTGCGCGCTCAGGATTTGAAATGTTCGCGTTGCTCACGGATCGCTGAGTCAAAGACCGTGGCTTGGAGGAATGTTTGGTTGGGTCAGCGTGAAGGGATTGATCCTGTGGGTTGGTTGGATCATGTTTGACCAAATCGCTCCTTTGGTCGCGATTTGTTCGGTGCGCTCACGGATCGCTGAGTCAGAGACCGTGGTTTGGAGGAACGCTGGATTGGGTCAGCGTGAAGGGATTGATCCGGCGAGTCAGCTGGATCACTTTTGACCGAATCGCTCCCTTGATCGTGAATGGTTAGCTCGCGAAAGACGCCGCTGACTACTCGCGCTGCTGCACGACATAGGCTTTGAGCGCCTCATCGATACGTGTTTGCCAGCCGTCGCCCGTCCCCCGAAAATATTCGATCACATCGGGTGAGAAACGCAGCGTCACCGCGAGCTTCTTCGGCTTGAGCGCAGGACCACGCCCACGGCGTGCGGCCACTGCGGCGCGAAGCTCGTCGGCTGATCGCGTCACAAAGGCGCCGCTCCAATCATCGGGCGGCGGCGGAGCTGGGACGGACTTGGGTGGGTTCATCTTAGGGGACGGCTTAGGGGTCATCTTCGTACTAGCGCGTGACGTAGCGCTGCCATGCTTCGCGTTCATTTCGTTATGCCTTTCGTGCCGAAATCACATGCGGCCAGGCGTCGTCTCTCGGCGTCCAGACGACAAACAACAGCGCTCCTTCAAACCAGCGCACGCTCTGCAAGCGCAGCTCCCCGTACGCAGCGCGCGGATCCTCGCGGGTCAGCAATGCGCCGTCAAAGAAGGCATCAAGCCCCGCTAAATCAATGCCGTGATCGTCGAGATTGATGCGCTGTTTCGTGGGGTCGAAGGAGATCACCCACATATTGTAACTACAAAATAATAATTGCGCTGTCGCGAGTTGTCGTGCAACGCGATGCGGTCGTCCAAAGTATCCGGTCTATCCGCAAGTCAAACCGCTGATGCTGCAAACGCCCTATGACCCGGCGACCGGCTACGCCACCGAAGTCAAACACGCCGAAAAGGGCCTGAGCTACTGGAAGGTTGATGTTCGTGCGGATGACGGCCAGCTCGTTCGCGACACGCTGAATGGCGTGATCAGCGTCAATCAAAGCTACAGCGGCGATGGCATGGGCCGTTTGGCTCGGATCAACATCAGCAGTGGCTTGGGCTTGAGCATGCCCGCCGTGGGCAGCGGCGCAGCGGGGCTGGGTGCTACGGGCTTATTGAATCAAACGTTTGGTTTCGATTCCGTGGGTAATCTGCTCACCCGAAGCTTGAGCGCCCCCACCGGGGTCGGCACCGCTCGAAACGAATCGGAAAACTTCACCTACGATTTCCTCGATCGATTCGTGGGGCACACCGGCAGTGGTGTCACCGACATAGGCGCACCGGGGCCACCACCACTACCGACGGCTACGACCTAGCGGGTAACCTTACCAACAAAGCCGGCATGGCCACGGCGTCACAGCGTCAGGTCTTTCAACATCACACATGAAGCTTGCCTTACTCTTCCTGACCGTTCCCTTTCACCGCCAGCGAGAACAGCCTCTTCTACCAATCCCTCACGGAATATGGCCTACACAAAAAATGGGGGCAGACACAGCAGGTCACAGCGTCAGATCTCAAAACTGTTCGTTTAAGCGTTGAAAACACATTCCGTACGGGCTGAGCTGGTCGTTGCCTTCACGGCGCGCCGCCAACCCAACATCGAGCTCAGGCCGAACGCTACGGGGCGATTTTTTGCTTAAGTGAACGACATTGGCTCGGCACTGCGATTCACAATTTTTAAGCTCGCTTAACCCCGTTTCTGAATCTCAATCGTTTCAATCACCACACGCTCACCTTGAGCGGTTCTTGGGGCGAAACCCCGATTGAAGGAGACGACGATGTTACGGAGCAAAGTGTTGGTTAGTGCGGTGATGACAACGTTGCTTGCGGGCAGCATGGGTGCCGCAAACGCCATTCCCTACCGCGATGTGGTGCGTGACTTACCGCGCTCATTGGGCAACGTGGCACAGGTATCGGTGATGGACCGTGACAGCGGTCGTGCGCTTCCGGTGTATCGTCATCGCGGCGAATACTGGGTGGCAGGCACGCCGGGCGCTAAATATTCGGTGGCCGTCACCAATCAACAGGGCGCACGAATCATGGCGGTGATGTCGGTCGACGGCATCAATGTGCTCACCGGCGCGACGGCCGATGTCATGCAATCGGGCTACGTGTTTTCGTCCGGGCAGCGCTACGAGGTTGCTGGGTGGCGCAAGAGCAATCAAGAGATTGCGGCGTTTGAATTCGTGGCTTCGCCACGATCCTACGCCGAGCGCACCGGACGTCCGATGGATGTGGGTGTGATTGGTGTGGCTTTGTTTAACGAACGCGTGGTGCCGCCGGTGTGGCATCACCCGTCACCTGATCGCTACGAATACGACCGCTACAACGGCGCGAACGATAGCAACCGTTACAAGCGAGGCGAGTCGTCCCCTTCGCCTCTGGCTTCCCCCGCGCCGTCCGCGCCACCGGCCGCGCCCGCCCCAGGCGCTGCGAACGAAGCACAGAAACGCTACGGCGGCGCTGAAGCAAGCGCACAAGCGCGCGCCGAGCCAAAACTAGGCACCGGTCACGGCGCTCGCGAATGGTCAACCGTCTCACAAACGACGTTTGAACGTGCGACGAACCAGCCTGTCGAAGTGATCCGAATTCGCTACGACAGTCGGGAAAATTTGATCGCGATGGGCGTGATTCGTGAGCCGTTCTTCGGCTATCCGCGTCGCACCCCCAACGCATTTCCCGACAGCGTGACGCATCACGGTTACGTGCCCGATCCACCGCGCTGGTAGCAACCGGCTCGCCGCTTCGTCCACCCGGGCGAAGCGGCGTTAGTTTCACGCAATAATGTCGGGATGCCGACGCCCCTGCTCTACGACGCCAACGATACGAACGCCGCAGATGAGACGCTGATGCGGCAATTTGCTTTGGGTAACGCAGCCGCTTTTGCAGCGCTCTACGATCGACATCATTTAGCTGTTTGGCGATTTGTTTTGCGAAGCGTACGAGATTCGGCAACCGCTGACGATGTGACGCAAGAGCTTTGGTTCGCGGTGGCCAACAACGCAGCGCGCTACGAACCGACCGCGAAATTTCGCACCTGGTTGTTTACCATGGCCAGAAACCGCGTGATCGATTTATCACGCAACAAAAAATCACAGGTGAGCATCGATGAAGAGGACAGTGAAGGCAACGCCATGTTTTCTGAACTCGCCGCTGAATCGCGCTTGGGGCCCCTGCGCCAACTTGAATCGCGCGAAGCAGCCAGTGATTTGCTACGCGCCGTTGAAGCGCTGCCGAGTGAGCAGCGCGAAGCGTTTTTGCTGCAAGCCGAGGCCGACATGAGCGTTGCCGACATCGCCGCAGCCACGGGTGTGACGTTCGAAACGGCGAAGAGCCGTTTGCGCTATGCCAGAAACGCGCTCAAAGGATTGCTCGAAGCGCACGACGAATCAGCGCAGAGGAGCCGCGCATGAGCCAAAGCGATTCAACTCAAAAGCACGACGGCGACAGTGGCGACGCGTTGCTTGCGCGCTATCGCCAAGCGGTTTCGCTCGAAGGTGCGCAGCCTAGTAACGTGGTGCGAGATCGTGTGTTGGCGCACGCGCAGACGCTGGCAGCAACATCGGCCACGCACACCGCCAATCGCAGCAAACCCGCTGCCAACGATTCGCGCTGGCGCTTTGCGGGATTGGCTGCCGCGATCATTACGGCAGGCATCACGGGATTTTTGACGCATCAATTTTTGACGACGGGCAGCGATCAGGCCGAGGTCGCGAACGCTTCGCCGACGCAGGAGTCCGCCGCAGCCGCAGCCGCACCCGCGGTTGTTGCTGCGCCTGCCACAACCGCGCCAACCCCCGCAGCGCAGGAAAAATTGGCAACTGCCAACGCAGCGTTGGCAACCGCCCCGCAACCGGCTAAGCCAATGATCGCTGCGGTGAGCCCGAGCGCACCCGGGCGCACGGTTGCTCAACCGAGCGCGGCTAAATCGTCCAACGAAGCAATGGCGGCTTTAGCGCTGCCCTCGCCCCCACCTGCGCCCGCACCAATGGCAGCGGCACCACCGCCGCCCGCTGTAGTACCGGCCGCTCCGGCAGCAGCGGCCGTGGCCCCACCGGGCGTTGCGTCAGCCGCCGACAACAACACATTTGACTTAGCTCCACGCGCAGAAATCGCCTCCGAAACCGCCGTGGCTGTTGCCGATGTACAGAAACGGAGCCTACGTAAAGACGCGGCGGCCGCCGGCTCGGTTGCCTCGCCTGCGGCAGCACCCGCGAGCGCAGCACCCAGAGCGCGCGAGCCGGCGCTCAATGCCAATGAGGCTTTGATTACGGCGCTGCGCGCGCAAAACACCCCGCTTGTCGATCGGCTGCTGGAGCAAGGCGCCAACCCCAATGGCGGCGGCGGCACGGCAACCTTGCCGTTGATCGTTGCGGCGGAGCGTGGAAATTTGGAATTGGTGAATCGATTGCTGCGCGCTGGTGCCAACGTCAACGCCATCGATGCAGGGGGACAGAGCGCGCTGTCAGTGGCGCGTGCGGCAGGTCATATCGCTGTGATCGAGCGGCTGATGGCCGTCGGTGCTCGCTAGTGCGCCAAAAGCGTGGCTTAAATGAACATCGTGGCCACGCCACCGAGCAATCCCAGTGACAGCGCGGCGCCCGCCAGACTCGCGAAGTTCACCGAGGGCGTGAACACTTTTTCGGCATGCTCGTCGTACCGTAGCGAGAGCACGTAGCAGCCAACCAGTATGACCAAACACGTGCTGAGGTTAAAAGCGAGTACAAAGTGAAGTGCGTCCATCGTGGTGTCTCCTGGTTCAGGTGCCGCGCGCTGCGGCGGATCGGTTGCGTGAAATGATTCGATAGAGCGAACATTAAAGTTCCCACGTTACAAGCGAAAGACACAGGCGACGAATCGCGGATGAGCGGATTGAAACCGCTTAATTGAAGCGTCAATGAGTCATCCGATCAGCGCGATCGCGCATCGCTCAAGCCGATGCGCTGTCAGGCCCCCTCCCCCCGGGGGGAGGGTTGGGGAGAGGGTCTTCGCAGTGCTCCGATCGACATCATTCCAAGTCCCTCACCCCAACCCTCTCCCCCACGGAGAGGGAGTCTCACAGCAACGCGCCACGCCCAATCTTGTTGCGCATTCGTTTTAAGAAATTCGCTTTATAGCCGCGACCGCGATAATTGAGCCATGCTGTTACTCCCCGCCTCGCTTCCCTCCGATCCACGAATTCTGACCGCGCTCTGCGACGGATTGCCGCCGCACACTGAAATCGCACAGCTCATTCGATCGGCGAGCGTTGCGGCGTTCGAGGGATCGTGGGGCGACGCCGAACACTCGCTTGATTTAGCGCCCATCCCCGCAAACGCAGATCGCACCGTGGCCACCGCAAGCCCGATGCACGCAGCACTCGGTTTGAGCGATTTGACGCCCATGGAGCCGTCGCAACTCCAACTCACCGACATCGAATCGCGCGCGCTCTGCGAAGCCGCCGATGCGCTGATGCGCGATGAGGGCGTGCGTTTGACGTGGATCGACGCGCTTCACTGGCGCGTTGACGCCGATCGTGTCATTGACGTGAAAACGGAGCGGCCCGATTGGATCATCGGCGAATCGATGCGTCCGAATTTGCCGCGCGGCACGGACGCCCGGTTGGTCGAGCGCTGGATGAATGAATTGCAAATGCTGCTCTTTGATCATCCGGTCAACAGCGCTCGGCAATCGCGTGGGCTGGCGGTGGTCAATGTGATTTGGTTGTGGGGTTTTGTAGCGGCTAGCGCCGTGACTGCCAGCGCAACTCAGCCCGTCAGCAACGAAGCTCATTTCGATGCGCGTATGCTGATTGCGTTTCGCAGCGGTGATTTGGCGGCGTGGCAGCGCGCTTGGGGCGAGCTTGCCACAACCATCACCAAACAACCCGCCATCATTTTGGGGGACACCCAATCGCGATTAATTCTTAATGCTCGGCCACCAAACGTGATGTCGAGATTGACCGCTATGATCGCGCCGCCAAAACTGAGTGACGCTTTGCATGCGATGCGCACAAAGCTTGATGCGGCGACACGCTAAAGTCCACCCATGAGCCAACCTACTCTTGCGCGTCGCAGCGTCGACGACGGCGTCGCACAACAACTCACGGCGCACGGCATCTCGCCGCTCTTCGCCCGTCTCTACGCCGCACGTGGCTTGAGTGACGCGAGCGACGCATCGTTCAAGCTCTCGCTCTTGCCCTCGCCTGCATCAATGAAAGGTATGGATCTTGTTTGCGCGCGATTGCTCAGCGCGATTGATGCGAAGCAAAAAATTCTCATCGTTGCCGACTACGATGCGGATGGCGCAACGGCTTGCAGCGTGGCGCTTCGCGGTCTGCGCTTGTTCGGCGCACGGGTTGATTTCATCGTGCCCAATCGCTTCGAGTTTGGCTACGGTTTAACGCCCGAAATTGTTGAGCTGGCGGCCAAAGAATCACCCGATGTCATCGTGACCGTCGACAACGGCATTGCTAGCGTTGACGGTGTTGCACGAGCGCGCGCGCTGGGCATTGATGTGGTGGTGACCGATCATCATTTGCCGGGTGACACCTTGCCCGATACGCCAACGATTGTGAACCCGAATCAGCGCGGCTGTCCGTTTCCGAGCAAAGCGATGGCGGGCGTGGGGGTAATGTTTTATGTGTTGCTGTCGCTTCGAACATTGCTTCGTGAACGAGGTGACTTCACCGCTAACACGCAACCCGATCTCAACCAGTTGCTCGATTTGGTGGCGCTTGGCACAGTGGCCGATGTGGTACCGCTCGATGCGCTCAATCGCCGTTTGGTGGAGGCCGGTTTGCGCCGCATTCGCGAAGGCAGAGCGCAGGTCGGCGTGAAAGCGCTGTTTGACATCACCAAGCGCGATCCAAACAAAGCGACCGCTTACGACTTTGGCTTCATGCTGGGCCCACGAATTAACGCGGCGGGCAGGCTCGATGACATCTCACTGGGCATCGAATGTTTAACGACCGACGACGCCCATCGAGCCGCCGACATCGCCACCCAACTCGATCAACTCAATCGCGAACGCCGGAGCATCGAAGCGGGTATGCGCGACGAGGCCGATGTAATGATCAGCGCTGAAATCACCGCCGAGCAGCGCTCAATTGTGGTGATGGATCAGACGTGGCACCAAGGTGTCGTGGGCATTGTGGCGGGGCGACTGCGGGAAACGTATCACCGCCCCACGATTGTGTTTGCGCCCGGCGAGGGCACGGAGCTCAAAGGCTCTGGCCGCTCGATTCCAGGATTTCACATGCGCGATGCGCTCGATTTGGTGTCGAAGCGCGAGCCGCATTTGATGCGCAAGTTTGGCGGCCACGCAATGGCCGCCGGGCTCACGATTACGAACGCCAACTTTGGGCCGTTTGTGCGGGCGTTTGAGCAAATCGCCACCGAGCTTTTGACGCCGGCAATGCTCGAGCAACGCGTTGAAAGTGATGGTTCGTTTTCAATGACTGACTTTGATTTCGAAACGGCTGAGGCACTGCATCAACACGTCTGGGGACAAGCCTTTCCGCCGCCGCTGTTTGACGATGAGTTCACCGTGGTTGAATCGCGAATCGTGGCGTTTAAACACACCAAGCTGCGGCTCAAGCGCGAAGGCCGGATGTTTGATGCCATCCGCTTCGGTTGCACCGATCCGCCGCCACAGCCGATGCGCGCGGCCTACAAAATAAATTTGTCGGAGTACAACGGCTCGCAGCGACTGGAGCTGATTGTGGAGCGTTGGTGGGCGGCGTAGCGTGATGGGTCGCAGAGATATGCGCAGCTTCGGACTTTTGACGCAGATTACGCAGATTTCGCAGATTCCCGCAGATGGAGATCAAGGATCAACACGATTCGTTGAGGAGTCGTCGCCCACAGATCCCATACTGACGTTATCGGTATAGGGATCGAAGGCTTAGACGGCCGTTATGGGGGTTCAAAAAATCTGCGTCAATCTGCGAAATCAGCGTAATCAGCGTCAAAAAAATGAAAGCGCCTCCTCTACGACTCTGCCGCATTCGACGGCTCAAAACCACAGATTTATCAATAAGCTTTTTTCGTATATGCCATATTAAATAAGGGGTATACGCACTTATTTTACTTTTATGATTAACCCGATATATGTAACTAAGCCCTTATTTAACAAGGCCATCGACAATAAAGCTAGGATTTCCCAGCTACTGATAATCCCCCGAGCTCACGAAGCGCCTGGATGGTTCGGGTTTCGGTACAAAATCGAATTTCGCTTGCACGGTTTGCACGGATGAGGCGTCAAGTTTCACGCGGCGCGGCATCGATGGCGACACTTGCGTGGGAATGAGCAAACTCGGGTGGGTCACAAACACATCGTATTCGCCCGCGGGGATGTCTTCGATCACCGTCGATCCACCCTTAGCGGTTTTGCCAAACCATGGCGAGTCGACGACGTAAATATGTGCGCTCATCCAACCGTGAAACAAGCACTGTAAGGTGACCTGGCCGGTCTTATCAAAGAGCACCGGGTCGGGTTCTTTTTTGGTGTAGACCTGAAAATCAAACATCGTGGGACCGGAGAGCGTTTTCAGATGATGCTCAGCGCGATCTTTGTTCGGAAATCGCATGCGCGTTCCGGCCTGAACAACGCTCACAAACGGCTCGAATTTCATCCCGACCTGCTCCACCGTCGCCGACGCACCCGCCTTTGCCGCCGGGGCTTTGCTGCCCACGGGTAGCACGTAGACCACGGCGTTAGATACCGGGTTGCCCGCCCGATCTGAGATTTGCGCCACCACCGTTGCCGCCTGCGTCGTCGTGATCGCCGCTGACAGCGCAATGCAGCCCGTCAAGAATTTAGCCGTGAGTTTCATATAAAGTTCTCTTGGAAAAGTGAAATTGCCAAGGCACGTCGACCGTGGCTCGCCTACCGAATAGAACGTAATCTACGGGATATTTACGCCGCCGTCACGCATTTGAGGCAATTACCGAAGCATTCTTGAGAGGGGATTGTCGAGTGGAAAGGATTTGGACCGCGCTAAAGGTGCTCTGGGTGCTACCGGTGAGCGTGTTTGCGCTGCCGTTGCTGCCACTGGCGCTAGCTTGGCCGCTGCCCCGAGCGTGGCGGGCGCGCTGGTCGATCAATGAGCGTGTGCTCGAAATCGAAAGCCCTGCAATTTCGTGGTTTTTGCGCGGCCCTTGGTTTCGTGCGCTCTCAGGCGGCAGCGGATTCGCGGCCGCCACGATTGGGCATGTCATCGTTGGCCGCGACCACCACTGCCTAGCGTCGTGCCGCGTTCACGAACACGCGCACGTACGTCAATGCGAGCGTTGGGGGCCACTGTTTCCGCTTGCCTATATCGTGGCCGGTGTGGGCGCGGCGATCAAGGCACGAAGCTGGGCGGCGTATTACTGGGACAACCCGTTTGAGGTGGAGGCGCGAAACGTCGAACAGCAAGCCGCCGCCACTTTGACGCCACAGGCCAATCCACCATCGTAGCTAAAGTGACGAATTTTTTGCCGCTACCAATCCGCGTTTCGCGCCGCTGGCTAACCCATTGGTCGCACCCACCTTTTGCTTCCGCAGTGAAGTCGTTAACCTGAATACTCATCAATTTTTACTCAACAACATGCGAAAAAATGTCCCGTCAATCGTCGCGCTACTGCTCGGCGCTTTTGCCGCCGCCAGTCCATCACAGGCTCAAGCGCAGGCAGCCGTCGAATTCGAGACGAAGCAATCGCTGAATTCTTCGTCGGCGCGCAAAGATATTTCAGCCGTTTGGCAATCCCCGCAGCAGGGTTACGTGATTGATATGCGGGAGCGCGCTGCGCGTCTGTATCACATCACAGCAGACGCCTGTTGGCCGGACGCTCAGCTGGAAAAGCAATCCGCTGATTACTATGCCTTCGGTCGATTCAACGCGGCAAAGACGCGACTGAAGGTCTCTGCAGCGCTCGGTGCTAGCGAGACGCTCTGGATACGACTTGACGCGCTACCCGCTCGCTGTGCCAAGCAGGCCGACACATCCCCAACCGCAGTGCTTCGAGCATTAGCGCAAACCATGGACGAGCACTTTGCCTTTTTCAAAGAACGCGGCGTAGATTGGCCAGCAAGCGTGGCAGAGGCAAGCCAGCGCATCACCAACGCCAGCAGCGACGCCGAACTCTACGAAGTCGTTGCGAAACTTCTGGGCCAACTCAACGATCCACACGTCACGCTGCAAGCAAAAGTCGACGGTCGAGAGCGCCGTTTAACGACCGGTCGAGGTGCCACGCTGACTGCGCTCAGAAAAGCGTTTGAAGCGCAAAGCAAAACCAAAGTCCCGACTGCATTTCTTAAAGATTGGATGAGCTCAAGTCAATCCGCGGTGAATAAACAACTGCTTGCTGGAACCGGTCGAACCGCGCTCGAAGACACCGCGTTTTGGGGGGTGAGTCGCAATGATGCAGGCAACGTAGGCTACCTGTCGCTCACTCGTCTAAAGGATTTGACCGCGAAGGAGACGGTCGCTGACGACATCGACGCGGTCGATGCGCTGCTCGACACGGTCATCGCGGCGTGCACGGCGGGAAACCCCGGCTCCAGCGACAAAAACTGCAAAGCAATCATCGTCGATCTGTCGCAAAATCGTGGCGGTGACGACCGCGTTGCGCTGGCCGTAGCGGCGCGCTTTGCGGCCAGTGGTGGTGTCGCGTTCACCAAGCAAGCGGTGTCAAAAGGCGCGGTCGACGACGTGCAATCCGTCTCCCTATCGCCCAGCTCCAAACCGCGCTGGCTGGGCGAGGTAGTGCTGGTAACCGACAGCATCACAGTCAGCGCGGCCGAGGTGCTCACGCTTGCGATGAGAACGCTGCCCAACGTCAAACACATCGGACAACCAACACGAGGCGCACTGTCTGATGCGCTAGAAAAATCACTGCCTAACGGCTGGCGATTCACGCTGTCCAACGAAATCTACAAAAGCGCAGGTGGCGAACTGTTTGAAGCTCGCGGCATCACGCCGAGCGAAGTTATGACGGTGTTTGACACGGCGGATTTGTTTTCAGGTCAGTCAAAATTACTGACGGCATTAGTGGCGAAGCAGCGAGCGCAATAACCGGGGAAGATGAAACTTGGAATCATCGATTCCGTTGGCCAGGAAGTTATAGCTAACATGCCCGGAGCGCTCAAAGCGCGTGCGGTGCGGTCTTACTAGCGCGACGCCCCCATCGGGCCGAGCTCGAGGAGCGCCGAACAGCAAGCCGCCGCCATTTAGCGCGACAATCTGGGCAGTTGTTTGCGCCAAAAAGATCGCGCACGGAAAGAGGGCCATGACGAAAAACGATTTACTTGCTGGTGAGCTCTTTGATCTTGCGCCTGTCGCGCTATTCCATTCCGATTTCAATGGCGTGTACGAATTGCTGGGTCGTTGGCGAGCCGCGGGCATCGAAGACATCGAAGCGCATCTGCGCGCTAATCCGAAAGCGATGGACGATTACTACGCCGCAATCAATGTGCTCAAGGTCAATCGTCGTTCGCTTGAACTCTACGGCACCGATTCGCTACAGCAATTGCTAGCGGCGGCCTCTTCGATATTCGCACAGGAAAATCGTGAAGCGCCGATTCGTGAAATCGGATGTTTTTGGCGGGGAGAACGCGAATTTCATAGCGAAACGGTCAATCACAAAATTGACGGCACACGGCTTGAACTCCGAATTGGAATCACTCGACTCGACGACGCGAATTTGCCTTGGGATCGTGTGCTTGTGGCGCTCGAAGACCTGACTCAAGAGCGAGCGGCGCAACGACGGGTAACCGAGAGCGAACGCTACGCCCAAGCGCTTTTTGACTATTCACCGATTTCGCTCTGGGTGAACGATTTCAGTGAAATCAAAAACATGCTGCAAAACCTGCGGGATCAGGGCATTGAGGATTTCCGCACCTTTATCAATGTGCATCCGGACTTTGTCGAACAGTGCATGGGCGCACTTCGCACGGTCGATGTCAATCAACAAACCCTTGCGATGTTTGGAGCCACCAGCAAACAAGAATTGCTGTCGCGGCTGGGAGAAATATTTCGCGATGAAATGGCAATCACTTTTTCCGAGCAACTGATGGATTTGTGGAATGGGAAACTGTTCCAACAACGCGAAATCGTCAATTACACGCTCAAAGGTGACATGATTCACGCGCATATGCAGTGGTCCGTATTGCCCGGCTTTGAGGCCACGTGGGAGCGCGCGCTTGTGGCGCTCACCGACATCAGCGCACGCAAAAAAGCTGAGGCGTATCTTGAATTTTTGGGTAAACACGATTCGCTGACCAAGCTTCGAAATCGCTCGTATTTCGACGAAGAAATCAACCGCATCGGACGACGCGGCCCGTTCCCCACCGCTGTCGTCGTGATGGACATCAACGGCCTAAAACCGAACAACGATCAACACGGCCACGCCGCCGGCGACGCGCTGATTCGCCGCGCCGCCGAGGTCATCAAGAAAGCCTGTGGCGACGCGCACCAACCCGCCCGTACGGGCGGCGACGAATTTTCGGTCTTGCTGTTGGGACAGTCAGAGGCGGGCGCGAAAAACTTTATCGACACCCTGCAAATGAATATCGAGCTCAACAACCAGTTTTACCCCGGCGCGAGACTCTCTATCAGCGCGGGCTGGGCAGTGTGCGAAAAAGCGGGCGAACTCGAGTCATCAATTCGAGCTGCCGATCAACGAATGTATGAGAACAAGCGGACGCACTACGCACGCCGAAGTTGAAAACAGATTCGGCCCGCGCGTGAACGACGCACTTCCGATCACGCTTAAACGCACCACCTTGCGCCGCCTCACGCCAGATGATCTGCGGGCCTTTCAAAGCTACCGCCAAGACCCCCAGGTCGGACACTACTGCCTCAATCGTTCAACGACGAGCCGTCTCGTTTCGTCGGAAGCCTGGTCGTGCTGAAGTCCACCGAACGGCGCGACCGGACTGTATTCCATGCTGAGTTCAACGGCCGCAGCGACGTCGTCACCAGCGATCAATCCGCAAAGCACTAATCCCAACTCAATGCCCGCGGAAACGCCGGACGACGAGAGAAACTTTCCACTGCGTGTCACGCGTTGGGTCGAATACTTTGCACCGAACTTCGCCAGCGCGCCTTTTGCGCGCCAGTGCGTGGAGACAAATTGCGCGTTTAGCAACCCCGCAGCGGCGACAAAGAAGGCGCCAGTGCAAACACTTGTCGTATAAGTCGTAGCGTCACTTAGTTCGCGGATTCGGTCAAGAAGTCGAATGTTTTGCAGCAAACGAGCGATTTCTTTACCGCTGCCGCCCGCAAAAATGATGATGTCAGGATTCGCGATATCAAAGATCGACCGATCCACGACAAGTTTGACCGCCCCATCCACAGTGTCTATCTGCCCCGGTTCTAAGGCGCAGAACGATACTTGCACTTCAGGCAGTCGTTGCAAGGCTTCATAGGGGCCAATCGCGTCAAGTGCCGTGAAGCCGTTGAATACAAAGATTGAAACTTGCATATCGTTTTCGCAAATACACGTACCCGTCCGCCGTTTGCACCTGCTGGGTTTCGTTCCTCAACGCCAGCCTACATGAATCAATCCCGTTCGGATTGATATCCTGGCAGCACAGCAATCAAATCATGCTCAGTCGCCTCAACCACATTCACACGGACCACGTCACCCACGTTGAGTTCGTCGCCGTTTTGGATGTGAACAAGACCGTCGATTTCTGGCGCGTCGGCCCATGATCGGGCGACGGCGATGTTGTCTTGAACGTCGTCGACGATCACTTCAATGTCGCGACCGATTTTTGCGCCAAGGCGTTCTTCGCTGATTCGGGCTTGCACTTCCATGAAGCGTTCGCGGCGTTCTTCCTTGACTTCATCCGGCAGTTCGCCAGGTAGGTCGTTGGCGGTGGCGCCATCGACGGGTGAGTAGGCGAAGCAGCCGACGCGATCGAGTTGTGCTTCTTCCAAGAAGTCTAAAAGCTCTTCGAACTCTGCTTCGGTTTCGCCGGGGAAGCCGACGATGAACGTGGAGCGAATGGTGAGATCGGGGCAGGCGGCGCGCCACGCTTGAATGCGCTCGATGTTTTTCTCGCCGCTGGCGGGGCGCTTCATCAATTTCAAAATGCGCGGATTGGCGTGTTGAAACGGCACGTCGAGATAAGGCAGTACGCGACCACCGCTTGCGAGCGTTGATTGCGCCATCAGCGGGATCACGTTGTCGACCGTCGGGTAGGGATACACGTAGTGCATACGCGTCCACACACCGAGGCTGCCGAGCGCTTCGGCGAGTTCGAGCATGCGGGTCTTGACCGGTTTGCCGTTGACGAAATCGGTGCGGTATTTCACATCAACGCCGTACGCCGAGGTGTCCTGCGAAATCACCAGCAGCTCCTTCACACCAGATTTCACCAGCGATTCGGCTTCGCGCATCACTTCGCCAATCGGGCGGCTGACCAAATCGCCGCGCATCGACGGGATGATGCAGAAGCTGCAACGATGATTGCAGCCCTCGGAGATTTTTAAATAGGCGTAGTGCTTCGGCGTCAATTTCACGCCGTGATCTGGCACCAGATCGATGAATTTGTTGTGCGGTTTGGGTAGGTGAAAATGCACCGCGTCCATCACCTCGTTGGGTGCGTGTGGGCCAGTGACGGCGAGCACTTTCGGGTGGATATTTCGAATGAAATCGCCGCCCTCTTTCGCGCCTAAACAGCCGGTCACAATGACCTTTCCGTTTTCGGCGATTGCTTCGCCGATGGCGTCGAGCGATTCGGCTACTGCGTCGTCGATGAAGCCGCACGTGTTGACCACGACCAAGTCGGCCCCCGCGTAATCGCCAACGGTGGCGTAGCCTTCAGCCTTGAGGCGCGTCAATACTTGCTCGCTATCGACGAGGGCCTTGGGGCAGCCTAGGGACACGAAGCCTACTTTGGGCGCGGAGGTGGTTGTTTGCATGGTGTTGCGAAATTATGGTTTTAGATGGGTAACCGCGCCCAAGGACGAAGGACGCAAAGCCATGTGGGCAGCGAAGCAACAAATTGGGAATGCTGAATGCTCTTTGTAGGAGCGGCTTGCCGCGAACGTTCCCGTTGACGAACCATTCGCGGCAAGCCGCTCCTCCAGCTCAAGACCTTTGCGTCATTCGTCCTTCGTCTTTCGTCCTCAAAGTAGCGCAGCTACTTTTTCTCAGCGCCGGGAAAACCGGGAAAGGTAAATCCAGGAAAGAACTGCTTCGTGCTTTCTTGCATTTTTTGCTGCATATCGACAAACATCTTGGTCGATTGCTCAAGGTAATTGCCGACGACACCTTGCATCGCAGGCGCTTGGTTTTGCATAAATTGCTGCCAGACCTCGGGGCCAAATTTGCTGATGTCGCTATTCGATCCGCCGATCAAAGACGCGCCCTTTTCGCCCATCTTTTGCTGAAACTCGGTGAACGCGCGAACGTTTTGTTCGAACAAACCACCGACCACGCCCTGCATCGATCCGCCGTAAAAACGAATCATCTGCGCGAGCATGTCGTTACTAAACATCGGCACGCCAGCGGCCTCTTCGTCCAAAATAATTTGCAACAAAATCGCGCGGGTGAGCTCTTCGTTGGTCTTGGCATCGCGCACTTGAAACGGCGTTTTATCGACCACCATTTGCTTCACGTCAGCTAAGGTGATGTAGCCGCTGGTGGCCGTGTCGTAGAGCCGTCGGTTGGGGTACTTTTTGATAATGCGCATCGTGTTGCGCGCGCCTTGCGATGCGTTGGCACCGGTTCGAGTACCGCTTCCAGCCTTGGTTGCCATATGTCTCAAAGCCTTGGAAGGCTCCTATTTTGTGCAGTGCGCAATTGTAGAGCAGGCAATCGGCTCGATGCGACTGGGCAACGCGTTTTTGTGACGTACCTTTTCATGGACGATGGTTACGTCTAGCTTTACTCATATAGGCCCAATGAATATTGGCGTATAACAGATTTTGATGACTTTTCGAAAATTTACTAAAAACACATATAAGCCTTATTTTACATGGCATAGACGCTTTAAGTTATTCTGATAAACACTGGTAATCCACGACTGAGCGCGTTGACGGTCTGAGGCCAAACTCTAGATTGCTGCATCGCAACAAAAAAGACTTGCGATGCGATTCAAACGCCCCTATCATTCGTTTTGTGCACTGCAACATGATTCCTTGAAACGCTTTGTTTCAGTCCTTGGGATTCACGCAGACAACCCCATTTTTTTGGAGAAAAAATATGTTTCCAGTTTTCGAACAAGTCGCTGAAATGAACCGTGCTTACATGGCCAATGTATTGAAGAGCGTTGACGCTGCCGTTGCCTACGGCACCAAAGCTTCTGCCTTTGGTGTGAAAGCCGCTAACGAATTCGCCGCTTCGACCACGGCTGACCTGCACGCACTTGCTGCGGTGAAAGCGCCCCAAGATTTGGTGCCTTTGCGCGCTAAGCAAATGGAGGAGAAAGCCGAATGGGCAAGCAGCACGTCGCGTCAAGCCATCGACATGATGTCGGCTGCTCAAACGCAAGCCATGGCATTTGCCGAAACCCAAGCTGCTGAAGCCGCTAAAGCGTTCGTTGCAAACCTCGACAAACTCGCCAAGAACGCTCCACAAAACGTTCCAGGTGCTGAGTACGCCATGTCGGCTCTCAAAGCATCGGTTGAAACATCGATGGCTGCTTTCGAAACGGTTGCTAAGGCCACCAAAGAAGGCGTTGAATTCGCTGGCAATCAAGTCAAAGCATCGGCAAAGCCCGCTGCTGGCAAGCGCAAGTAATCGGACGGCGCGCGATTCCTACCCGTGTGGGTGGGGACAGCGTGGCTCAGAGCTTGGACAATCACGCCACGCTGGATGATCAGCGATGGCGCGACAAAATTCCCTCCGTGTCCCGCGCCACCTCAAAGCCCCGCCCTGTGCGGGGCTTTCTTTTTTGGTGGCTCCGCTGACCGTCATGCTCGCTCTACCGCGAAATCAATACGACAGTCCCGTCATCGGATCAAAGAGCACCGCGCGCGATGCATCAATGCACACCGACACGTCTTGGCCGGTGACTGAATCGAGCGCTTCGGGATGAAGCCGTGCCAAGCATTTCACGCCGCCCAAGAGGGTTGTGAGTAGCGTGTCAGCACCGGTGGCTTCGGTAATTTCAATGGGCACGCTGAGCTGTTGCGCGCCGTGCATTTCTACTCGGGACGCGTCGGTGATGTGTTCGGGGCGAAGCCCTAGTAACACGGCTTGACCGAGCTTCAACTTACCTTCCGACGCCGCGTCAAGCGTGAGGGCGAGGGTGAAGCTGCTGACAGCCGCTGCGCCCACGGTGAACGACAGCGCTATGTTTGCGCCGGTGCCCACCACCGTTGCGGGAATCAAGTTCATCGGCGGCGAGCCCATAAAACCGGCAACAAACGTGTTCAAAGGGCGGTTGTATATCTGACTGGGTGTGCCAAATTGCTGCACGACACCGTCTTTCATCACAGCGATCTTGTCGCCCAAGGTCATCGCCTCGATTTGATCGTGGGTGACGTAGACCGTGGTGATGCCCAAGCGTTTGTGTAGCAGCTTGATCTCGCTTCGCATCTCAACGCGCAGTTTCGCATCAAGGTTTGACAGCGGCTCATCGAATAGAAAAATTTGCGGCTCGCGTGCGAGCGCCCGGCCCATCGCAACGCGCTGCCGCTGCCCGCCCGAGAGCTGCGCGGGCTTGCGATCAAGGAGCGCCTCAATCTGCAAGAGCTTCGCCACGCGAGCAATCGTTGCCTCCTGCTCTGCTTTCGCAATCTTTCGCAACGACAGGCCGAAGGCGATGTTTTCTCGCACGCTCATCGACGGATAGAGCGCGTAGCTCTGAAACACCATCGCGATGTCGCGATCCTTCGGCGAGAGCTCGTTGACGCGCTTGCCGTTGATCGATATCTCGCCTTCGGTCACGGTTTCAAGCCCGGCGATCATGTTGAGCAGCGTGCTCTTTCCGCAGCCGGAACCGCCCACAAGGATTAGAAATTCGCCATCCGCGATATCGAGGTTGATGCCCTTGAGTACCTCAACGCCTTTGGCTTTATCGCCGTAGGTTTTGCGGATGTTGTGGATGCCTAGACTTGCCATGATTGCTTGCGCGCAAAATTTATTGAATTCTGATCCGTTCGTGCTGAGCGAGTCGAAGCATCGGTCGTGCGCCACCCACCCAACGACCAGCTCAGCGCGAACGGAGTGAAAAGCGCATCACTCACGATGCAGGCAGACGCATTTGCACTCATCCCTTCACCGCTCCCGCCGTCAGTCCACGCACAAAATACTTCCCAGCCACGATGTAGACAAAGAGCGTAGGCAAGGCCGCAATGATCGCTGCGGCCATATCGACGTTGTATTCCTTCACGCCTGTGCTGGTGCGAACCAGGTTATTCAGCGCGACGGTGACGGGTTGCGAGTCTGATCCAGCGAACACAACGCCGAACAAGAAGTCATTCCAAATTTGTGTGAATTGCCAAATCACGCAGACCACAAAAATCGGCCCGCTGATGGGCATCAAGATGCGCCAGAAAATGGTGAAGAAACCCGCGCCGTCAACGCGCGCTGCTTTGATCAATTCGCCAGGCACACCGAGGTAATAGTTGCGAAAAAATAGCGTGGTGAAAGCCAATCCGTAAACAACATGAACAAAGATCAACCCAAAGACGGAATCCACAAATCCAATCGCGCCGAGGGTCCGCGCCATCGGTAAAAGAACGACTTGAAACGGAATAAAGCAACCCAGCAAGAGCATGGTGAAGAGCACTTCCGATCCGCGAAACTTCCAATGCGTGAGCGAATAACCGTTGAGCGCACCGATGATCGTGGAGATCAAGACCGCTGGAATGGTCATCAATAGCGAGTTGAAGAAAAACGGCTGCAAGCCGTCGCAGCGTACGCCGGTACAAGCGCTGCTCCACGCTTTCCCCCACGCAGCGATGGTCGGCGCTTGTGGCGCAGCGATCAAACTGCCTTCTCGAATTTCATCGAGCGACTTGAAAGACGTTGCAAGCATCACCCACAACGGCGCGAGCGTGTACAGCGCGGCGAGCGCAAGGATGAGGTAGAGAAAAACGCGAGAAACAACACTCATCGTTGCGCCCCACTTTTAGCTTCGGCATACATCAGCGGCACCATCACCGCCATGATGGTCATGAGCATCATCACCGCACTTGCCGCCCCAACACCCAGCTGTCCACGCGAAAAGGAAAACTGGTACATGAAGATCGCGGGTACATCGGTGGCCGTGCCCGGACCGCCGCCCGTTAATGCCATGACCAAATCAAAACTCTTGATCGCGATGTGCGCCAGTATCAAGGCAACCGAGAAAAACACCGGACGCAAGCTTGGAATAATGATGCGTCGATAAATCGTTGGCAAACTTGCGCCGTCGACCTGCGCCGCCTTGATGATCTCCGAATCAACGCCGCGCAAACCCGCAAGGAATAAGGCCATCGCAAAGCCCGCGCTTTGCCACACACCCGCAATCACTACGGTGTAGATCGCCTTATCGGGGTTGACCAACCAATCGAAGGTGAAGTCAGCGAAGCCCCATTGCTGAACGATGCGCTCCAAGCCAAGACCGGGATTCAACATCCATTTCCACGCGGTGCCCGTCACGATAAACGAGAGCGCCATGGGGTACAAATAAATCGCGCGAAGAAAACCTTCGCCACGAATTTTTTGATCGAGCAGGATGGCTAGCAACAAGCCTACGGCCATACTAATCACGATAAACAGCGACCCAAAAATCGCCAGATTCTTGGCGCTCGTCCAGAACCGATCGTTGTCAAACAGTTCAACATAACGATCAACGCCCGCCCACTCCCAATTCGGCAGCAATCGCGATTCGGTGAATGACATCGCGACGGTGATCAGGATGAAACCGTAGACGAAGATGAGGCTCGCCAGAAGGGTTGGCGATAGGACTAGCTTAGGGAGCCAGCGGTCGGCGGAGTGTGAGCGCATGGACTAGCGAGGGTTCTGTCCCTCCCCCTTCAAGGGGGAGGTTGGGAGGGGGATGGTGTTCGCATCGGTGATCTGTGCTGGCACCGAAAACCATCCCCACCCTAGCCCTCCCCTTGAAGGGGAGGGGACATCGATCATCGTTGTGCCAGAGAGTTACTTCGTCTTACTCGCCTTCACCAACGCAGCCACCGCATCTTTGCTCGACATAGTCGAGTTCATGAATTTGGCGATCACGTCGACGATGGCGCCTTGCGTGGCCGATGGCACAGCCATGCCATGCGCGAACGATGCAACCAATCCGCCGCTCTTTGCAGTGCTCTCAAAATCAGCCATCGATTTCTGACCACAGCTATCAAACTTTGCCTTGCTCACACCAGCGCGAGCGGGGATCGAACCTTTGTTCAAGTTAAACACTTCTTGAAATTCGGGCGACATGATGGATGCCGCGAGATCGGCTTGACCTTTCTTCGCGTCCGCCGCTTTCACGTTAAACATCGCGAATGAATCGATATTGAAGGTGTACGCATTGGCAGTGCCCGGTGCTGGTGCGCAGGTGTAATCCTTGCCCGCCACTTTGTTGGCAGCCGTGAATTCGCCCTTGGCCCAGTCACCCATGAATTGCATGCCGCCTTTGCCGTTCATCACCATTGCGGTGGCCAGATTCCAATCGCGGCCCGCAGCATCTTTGTCGATGTAGGTTTTGATTTTGGCGAGTGTGTCGAAGGATTTCAGCATCGTGGGGCTATCGAGCGCTTTGGCATCGAGTTTCACCAGCGCGTCCTCAAAAAACTTTGCGCCACCGACGCCGAGCACGACGGATTCGAAGACGGTGGCGTCTTGCCAAGGCTGCCCGCCATGCGCAACGGCGGTCATTCCAGCGGCTTTGAACTTGTCAGCCAACGCAAAAAACTCATCAAAGTTTGTTGGTGCTTTGCCGCCAGCCTTGTTCAATGCGTCTTGATTGATCCACAGCCAATTCACGCGGTGCACATTCACGGGTGCAGCGACGTATTTGCCTTTGTACTTCATCACATCGGCGACGACTTTGGGAAGCAATTTGTCCCAATCGGTCGCGGCGGCGCTTATGTCGCCCAATGCGCCTTCACGAGCCCATTCTTGAATCGATGGCCCTTTGATTTGCGCCGCAACGGGTGGGTTGCCGGACACGACACGCGCTTTGAGCGCGGTCATGGCGGCATCACCGCCGCCACCGGCGACCGCGAAGTCTTTCCACTTATGACCCTTGGCTTCCATCATTTTTTTGAGCTCGGCAACGGACTTGGCTTCACCGCCCGACGTCCACCAGTGCAGGACTTCGACCTCGGCGGCTTGCGCTGCGCCAAAGACAGACACGGCAGCCATGGCCGCGAAGATGGGTTTGAGTTTCATAGCAATCTCCTTTGGAAAATACGATTTTTTTAGGTGGCAGTGGTTGGAAGAACGTAGGACTTAAATTGTTCGCGCAGTTTATTCTTTTGAATTTTTCCGGTGGCACCAAGCGGTATGGCGTCAACGAATTGAACATCGTCGGGCGCTTGCCATTTGGCAATTTTGCCATCGTAAAACGCGATGATTTCGGCAGCCGTTGTCTCAGCGTTGGGCTTTTTGACAACGCAGAGAATCGGACGTTCATCCCACTTCGGGTGCGGCACGCCGATGCACGCCGCCATCGCTACCGCCGGGTGCGCCAGGGCGATGTTTTCAATATCAATGGAGCTAATCCATTCGCCACCGCTTTTAATCACATCCTTGCTGCGATCGGTGATTTGCATGTAGCCATCGGCATCGAGCGTGGCAACGTCGCCCGTGGGAAAGTAGCCGTCGTTGTCCAAAATCTTGCCGCCGTCGGCTTTGAAATATTCACGCACGATCCATGGCCCGCGCACCATCAAGTCGCCAAAGGCCTTGCCGTCGCGCGGCTGCTCGATTCCATCAGCATTGACGATACGCATGTCGACGCCAAACACGGCGCGACCTTGCTTGAGTAACACCGAACGTTGTTCGGGCCAGCTCAAAGTAGCGTGCTTTGATTTCAAGGTGCCGTAGGTGCCCAGAGGACTCATCTCGGTCATGCCCCACGCGTGATTGACGGAAACACCGTATTTGTCGTGGAAGGTGTCGAGCATGGCGGGCGGGCAAGCGCTGCCGCCGATGCAAGTGCGTCGCATGGTCGAGAGCTTCAAATTATTACTGTCCATGTGCGCGATGAGCATTTGCCACACCGTGGGCACGCCCGCCGAGAACGTCACCTTTTCGTTCTCGAACAGTTCGTAGATCGATTTGCCATCAAGCGCTGGACCCGGAAACACAATCCGCGCTCCGACCATCGGCATCAAATACGGCAAGCCCCACGCGTTGACGTGAAACATGGGCACGACGGGAAGCACGGTATCCATGCCATTGACGCCGATGGAGTCACTTGCGGCCGAGGCCATGGCGTGCAACAGCGTTGACCTGTGCGAATACAAAACACCCTTGGGGTTGCCCGTTGTACCGCTGGTGTAACAAAGACTAGAGGCTTGGTTTTCATCCAGCTGCGGCCAGCTGTAGTCGCTGGAGTGCGCGGCAATCCAGCCCTCGAAACTCACCAAATTGGGGATGCCGGAGTCCGCTGGTAGCGCCGCTTCATCGCACATCGCAACGTAGTGCTTCACGGTCGGGCACTTCGGCGCGATGGCTTTGATGAGCGGTAAAAACGTCATGTCGAAACACATGATCTCGTCTTCGGCATGATTGACGATCCACGCCATTTGATCGGGATGCAAACGTGGATTGACGGTGTGCAATACGCGCCCTGAACCTGAAACGCCGTAGTAGAGCTCGAAGTGCCGATAGCCGTTCCATGCGAGCGTGGCAACACGCGCCGACTGCGGTGTCTTCCAAGCATCGAGGGCGTTGGCGATTTGCTTGGCGCGACGGCTACACGCTGCGTAGTTCGTGCGGTGAATATCGCCTTCAACGCGTCGCGAGATGATTTCGGTATCGGCGTGATAGGCGGCTGCGAATTCGATGATGTTTGAAATGAGCAGCGAGTGCTGTTGCATCAGTCCGAGCATGGGTCTTCCTTGTAAATCCAACTTATTATTGAAGCGCCTTTTATAATAAGGCCTATATTCAATTTTATGTATTTTCTGAAAATAACGATAACTTAAATGAACGCCTTATTTTTTATGGCCGTTGGTAAAAAAGTTATAACACGGTCTCACTAGATCGGTCTAGGTAGCGTGTCCAAGCGTTGTTGGCGGTGCAAACGAGTTTTTCTGTGACAGATTTTGCCCCTCAGGCGTCACACCAAATGCGCCGCCGCTATCAGCTCGCGAGTGTACGGCTGCTGCGGCGCATCAAAGAGCGCTAGCGTTTCGCCCTCTTCGACGACATCACCGTTTTTCATCACCATCACTCGATGCGCCATCGCTCGAATCACCGCTAAATCATGGCTGATAAAGATGAAGGACAAACCACGTCGTTGCTGCAAGTCTGCCAAGAGTGCGAGCACTTGTTGTTGGACGGACGCGTCGAGCGCCGACGTCGGCTCATCGAGCACTAATATCTCTGGCTCAAGAACCACTGCCCGAGCGATGGCAATACGCTGCCGCTGTCCGCCAGAGAATTCATGCGGGTAGCGCTGCAAGACGCCATAAATCCCGTTCTTTTCAGACAGTCCAACCTCGTTCAAAATCGCTTGCACTTTTTCTTCATGTGCCGCGCGACTCAAGTCAGGCTGATGCAACGCCAATCCTTCGCCCACAATCTGTCCGACAGTCATGCGCGGTGAGAGCGACGCGAACGGATCTTGCAACACCACTTGCATGCGCTTTCGCATGGCTCTGAGCGCTGTGCGCTCAGCGTTATCGATGCGTTTACCCTCAAGGAGCACCTCGCCCGCCGAGAGCGATTGCAGCGCCAAGAGCGCCATCCCGAGCGTTGTTTTTCCGGAGCCCGACTCACCGACGATACCGAGCGTTTCGCCGCGTCGCAGCGCCAGATTGGCTTGCTTGACCGCGTGAAAGGGCTTACTGGAAAACCAACCGGTGGGAATGGCGAAACTCACACGAGCATCGCGAGCTTCGACGAGCACTTCGGCATCGCTGGCAATGCTCTGCACAACGCGCTGTGGCCGTGTCGCCAACAACCGCTTGGTGTAAGGATGTTGTGGGTTGCTAAAGACGTCTTGCGTGGTGCCGATCTCGACCAGATTGCCTCGCTCCATCACGGCCACACGGTCAGTGAAACGACGAACCAGGTTCAAGTCATGCGTGATGAAAATCAGCGCCATGCCGATCTCGCGTTGCAGCTCTTCGAGCAAGGCAAGAATTTGCGCTTGCACGGTGACGTCAAGCGCCGTGGTCGGCTCATCACAGATCAGCAACTTGGGACGACAGGCCAGCGCCATAGCGATCATCGCGCGCTGACGCTGTCCACCAGAGAGCTGATGCGGGTAGAAATCTACGCGCTCTTCGGGTGACGGAATACCGGTTCGATTTAGGAGCTCGATGGCGCGAGCGCGTGCCGCCTTCTTGTCGAGCGACTCGTGCAGCATCAGCACTTCGCTAATCTGGTGCCCGACTTTGTAGAGCGGATTAAGCGCAGTCATCGGCTCCTGGAAAATCATGCCGATTTTCCCGCCGCGAATGCGTTGCATGTCGTCCTCTGTGCGCAGACAAAGGTCCTCGCCCAGAAACTCAATCGCACCCGTGGTCTTCGCGGCGTCGACCAGGCGAAGAATGGATAGCGCAGTGATCGATTTTCCCGATCCAGATTCACCGACGATGGCAAATTTTTCGCCCGCGTTCACGGCAAAGGACACGCCGTTGACGACGACGCTTTCTCCAAAGCGCACCGTGAGATTTTCTACGTTGAGTAAGACATCGTTGGCCATATCAAGACTTCCGTGTGTCGAACGCATCACGTAATGCATCGCCGATGAAGGTCAATAGCAACATAGTGACTGTTAGTAAAACGAAGGTCGGAAAAATGATCCACCACGCATCCAAATTGGCCTTTCCCTGCAAGAGCAATTGCCCGAGCGAAGGCACCGACGCCGGAACGCCCAACCCCAAGAAATCAAGTGAAGTCAGCGCCAAAATCGCCGCACTCATTCGAAACGGAATGAAGGTAATGACTGGCGTGAGTGAATTCGGAAGCACATGGCGGCGAATAATTTGCATGTTCGACAAACCCAACGCCCGCGCCGCTTTGACGTATTCAAGCGAGCGATTGCGTAAAAATTCAGCGCGAACGTAATCCGACAAACCCAGCCAACTCCAAAGCGCCAGCAGTATCAGTAATAGCCCCAACGACGGCTCGAAAATCGCCGCAAAAATAATCAAGAAATAGAGCTCCGGCACCGCGCCCCAAATTTCTACAACGCGCTGCAACGTCAAATCCACCCAGCCGCCAAAATAGCCCATGATCGCGCCCATGACGACGCCAATCACGGTGCCAACAATCGTCAGCGCGACCGCAAACCAAATACTCACCCGAAAGCCATAGAGCAGCCGGGCCACCATGTCGCGACCGTTGCTATCGGTGCCAAGCCAATTGGTTGTCGTTGGCGGTGAAGGCGGAACGGCCTTGCTAAAGTAATCAGTGGATTGCGCCGAGTGCGGATTGATAGCACCCAAGGACCAATTGCCGTCCTTTTTCGAGAGCTCCGTGATGAATGGATCTTTCCAATCGGTCGGAGTCACGAAATCGCCACCGAGCGCTTTTTCGCTCGGGTTGCTAATCATTGGAAACAGCAGTTGTCCATTGATTCGCGTGACAAACGGTTTATCGTTGCTGAACAATTCTGCACCGGTTGACACTACGAGCATCACCACAAAAATCCACAGAGAAACATAGCCCAGACGATTGCGTTTGAAGCGAGCCCAGGCCCGCTGATACGGCGACAGCGACACAGCGCGCTGCGCATTGAAGTTCGGCGTTGCACCCGTCTCAGTGACTGAATCGGTTTGGGGCACGGGGTTGGCGGTCGCACTCATTTGCTCACGCTCCCAAACTGCACGCGCGGATCGATGACTCGGTACAGGATGTCAGAAATCAATTTCGTTACCACTGCGATCAATGTAAAAAAGTAGAGCGTTCCGAGCACGACCGGATAGTCACGCCGAACGATGGCCTCGTAGCCCAGCAAGCCCATGCCATCGAGCGAAAACAGCGTTTCAATCAATACCGAACCGGCAAAAAATGCACCGATGAACGCCGCCGGAAAATGGGTGACCAAGGGCAACAGCGCGTTGCGGAAGATATGCCGATAGAGCACGCCCTTTTGCGACAGACCCTTGGCACGCGCAACGAGCACGTACTGCTTTCGAATTTCCTCGACGAAGGTGTTTTTCGTGAGCATCGTAATGACGGCAAAACTATGGATCGACAGGCAAATCAGCGGAAGCGTGAGGTGCCAAAAATAGTCCTTCACCTTTCCCATGAAACTGAGCTCTTCCCAGTTATCGCTGGTCAAACCCCGCAGCGGAAACACGTCCCAAAAACTCCCGCCAGCGAACAGTACGATGAGCAAAATCCCAAGTACGAACCCCGGAATGGCATAACCCACCAACACGGCAAACGTGGTCAAGGTATCGAAGCGCGAGCCTTCGCGCATCGCCTTGGAAATACCCAGAGGTACCGAAATCAAATACGACAACAGAAAGCTCCACAGTCCCAGGCTGATCGACACAGGGAGCTTCTCTTTGATCAGCTCCCAAACGTCCTTGTTGTGCATGAAGCTGCGCCCTAAATCGAAGCGCGCGAAGTTCGCCAACATCTCGAAGTAGCGAATGTGTACCGGCTTGTCAAAGCCGTAGAGTTTCTTTAGCTCGGCGATTTGTTTTTCGTCGGTATCGCGACTCGCTCTGTAACCGCCGGTGTCACCACCGCCGCTGTCTCGCGCCTCAGCGAGAATCTGATCGATCGGACCGCCGGGCACAAATTGAATGACCAAAAACGTGATGGTCAGCGCGCCCAGTAGCGTTGGAAGCATCAACGCGATGCGCTTTAGGATATAGATCAACATGGCGGCGCGTGAGCCTTACTTTGCAATGGGTTGAGTATCGAGCGACTTGTCCCACCAGGTCCACAACGGCCACGGCAAGCTGTGTACGTCCAAGAGCGTATCGACCGAGAAGAACCGAGCCTTGACGTTTGGAATACCGAACTTGTTCCAGTACGACGTGGGTTCCGATCGGGTGAACAGCATCGGAATCTGCCAGTGATTCCACATCACCACCCTATCCAGCGCGCGCGATGCATCCGTTAACTCATCCATCGTCGTGGCCGCTTTGATGCGCTCTATCAGCGCATCAACTGCCCGGCTCTTGACCCCACGATAGTTGAAGCTTGCCTTTTGGTCCGCCTCTTTGCTGCCGTAGCTCTGTCTTAGGTTGCTTGGATTTGGTAGCGTGAACTTACCCTCAACGATGATGATCATGTCGTAATCGAAGACCTCTAAGCGCTTACGGAAGAGCGCGAAATCCACCAGCCGCTCTTTGAACTCAATACCAAGAATTTTCAAGTTGCGCTCAAACTCAACGAAGCGACCCGGGCTCGAAGGTTCGAGGAACTCGATTGAAAACGCCTCTCCCTTGGCGTTTCGCAGTTTGCCATCGGCGGCGATGTTCCAGCCGGCCTCAGACAAAAGCTTCGCCGCGCGCTTGAGGTTTTCGCGAAGCGCATTGGGATGCGTGTCGTTTCGAGGAGCGCGAAACGCGGTGCCAAAAACTTCCTTTGGCAGGCTCGCGCGAAACGGCTCCAACAGCGCAAGCTCTGCGGCAGATGGCAACCCCTCGGCCGCGAACGGCGTATTGTTAAACATACTGTTGGCTCGCACAAAGGTGCCCAAGCGGTTATAGTTTTCGAAGTCCCAAGCCAGAGAAATGGCCTCGCGAACACGAACGTCTTGGAACCGAGGCAGGCGCAAATTCAAGTTGATCGCCTGCAACATGGCGCCCGTATCAACGCCCAGTCGCGATTTGATGATCTGCCCGCTATCCCACTTGGGGCCGGTGTGCTGCCGAGCGTAGGACCGTGCGCTCAATTCGCGCAGGATGTCGAATTCGCCCGCCTTAAAAGCCTCGCGCCCAACATCGCGATCCTTATACATTCGATACACAATCTGCTCGAAGTTAAAGTGCCCGCGCCGCGCCGGCAAGTCTTTCGCCCAATACTTCGGATTGAGCTGAAGCTCAAAGCGACTGGGCATTTTCATCGAGGAAATGATGTAGGGACCACTGGCAATCGGCTGGTCTGTAACCACCTCGGAGAGCGGCTTTCCAGCACCCCATTTGCGCGAAAAAATAGGCATGTCGCCCAAGGTGAAAATGATGTCGATACTTCGCTCTTTCAGATCGAAGCGAACGGTTTTTGTGTCAACCGACACAGCGCGCTCAACGCCCAACAGCGGACTTCCATAGGTGGGAAGGACTAGCTTGCCCTTGAGCCGGTTAAAGCTATCGATAACATCGTCGGGTAACACCGGATCGCCATTGCTAAATCGCGCCAGTGGATGAATTCGAAAACTGATCGATGACAAGTCGGGGGCGACAAACATTGATTCAGCCAGCAAGCCGTACATCGATTTGGGCTCGTCCATCGCAAACGTTCCCAATCGCTCAAACACGAAGATCTCCATCGCGGCGGGAGCCACGCCCTTGATCGTGAAGGGATTGAGTTTGTCGAAGCTGCTGCGGCGATCTGGGTTGGCCAAACGCAGCTTGCCGCCCTTGGGCGCTGATGGGTTCACGTACTCAAAGTGCGTGAAGTTCGCGGGATACTTGGGCGGTTGGTAGGCCGACAGCGCGTGCGTCCAGACGCCCGTTTGAATCGGCACAACAAGGGCAGGAGCCGCGTTTTCGGAGGGCTTTGACGGTGACGCGTTGGCAGCCAGCGCAGCGCCGCCCAAAGACCATTGCAAAACAACGGCTACGGCAAAGAGCTTCGCTGCCGCTGTGCCCATTTGCTGTGCGAACAGTAAAAATCGCTCAGCGCGGCAGACAATAAGAGCCAGAAAAGGCGGTTGGTTAGGTCGTGCAGCAGTCATCAAAGTCTATCGAGCCGCAGCTTGAAGTGGATGGATACTCGGAAGTATCGCACCCTTTAATGCAACAGCACGCCGTCCATCGGTTTGCTGAGAGGACTAGCTCAGGTGCACGGTCAGTGGCTGTAATCCCGCACAGCTCGCCACCATCACGTCACCCGACACGACCGCTGCCACGCCCTCGGGCGTGCCAGTCATGATGATGTCGCCGGGCTGCAATTCCCACGCGGCGCTCAGATGTTCGATGACCTCGTTGATGGTCCAAATGAGTTTGTTAATGTCGCTTTTCTGCGTCGTTTTGCCATTGACGGTCAACACGATTTCACCTGAAATCAACTCGCCGCACGCAGATTTTGGCGTGATTGCGCCGATGGGCGCCGACTGATCGACGGCTTTACCGATCTCCCACGGGCGACCTTGCTTTTTGCATTCGCCCTGTAAGTCACGCCGCGTCATGTCTAGCCCTACGGCATAGCCGAAGATGTGTTTGTGCGCTTCAGCCGCGCGAATGTTCTTTCCGCCCCTGTCGATGGCCACGACCAGTTCAACTTCGTGGTGATAGTTTTTGGTAAGTGCGGGGTAGTCGATCGTTAACGAATCGCCCATGGCCGCGGGCACGACGGCATCCGCGGGTTTCATGAAAAAGAACGGCGGCTCGCGGCCGGTGAAGCCCATTTCTACCGCGTGCTCGACGTAGTTTCGTCCTACGCAGTAAACGCGACGAATCGGGAACCGTTGATCAGTGCCTGTGATCGCAAGCGAAGTCGTGGGTGCGGGGGCAATGATGAAGTTCATGGGGACATTATCGCGCGGTGACGCTGACAGTGTCTGTCCCAAAAACGATCAAGCCGTGGTTGAGTTCGCGCGCTCAGCCAGCCGAGTCACGCCGAGCGCGTGGAGCCTCGCTAGGGAGACGCTGATTAAATCCCGCGAGCAGCGCGCCTTGGATTGGGATCGAGTGCGAAATCGACAAATGCGAGGCATAGCGGCGCTATGGCGAGCATTTTCGATGCATTTTCGATGCAGCGGCGACCCGCTGGTCGCAAGTTTACGACCGGGCCCAAGTCCAAGGATGCGATGCTCGATGGGCATTTGATCAGCGTCTCCCTAGCTAGCCCGGTAAGTCACCAGATGAATACTCGTCTCGGTATTGCTGATGCCCTTAATCAACCGAATCCGCTCCAGCGCTTTAGAAATTTCTGCCAAATTTTCGGCTCTGAGCTGCGCTAGTAAGTCCCAACGACCGTTGGTGTCATGCAGCGTCGACACCGATGGCTCGCCCAGCAAATCAGCTATCACGCGCCGCGTTTGATTCCCCTCCACCGCGATGCTCATCCACGCCGTAATTTGATTGGGTTGCACATCGGGACGTAACCGTACGGTGTAGCCGACGATGATTCCCTGCGCCTCGAGCTTGGCAATCCGGTTGGTCACTGTGCCTCGCGCTACGCCCAAGCGATGCGCCATGGTGGCGACCGTCACCCGCGCGTCGGCGCGAAGCATCGAGATTAATTTATGGTCAGTTTCATCCATAAATCACATTTTAGCAATTTGTACCTATTAAAACGTCATTTTTGTGCCATTTATTATGCATTTTTGACGATATGAATTGACGCGCTAAGCGCTCACAATCCTCACATCAAAACTCTCCGTACGCAATCTGCCTATCGAACGCATCATGACTTTTCGCCAACCCATGTTCCTGTCCCCCGTTGATGTTGCAATGCTCGTGCGGCAACGAGGTATTCGCCGCGTGCTTCGTGAAATGACCGAGGCCATCGAGGAGGACTTTAGGCGCTGGAGCGAATTCGACAAATCGCCACGCGTTGCCAACCATTCGCCCGACGGCGTGATTGAGTTGATGCCGGTGAGCGATGCAAAGCGCTACGCCTTCAAGTACGTCAACGGGCATCCGAAGAACGGTTTGCGTAATTTGCCCACGGTGATGGCGTTTGGCGTACTCGCTGACGTTGATACCGGCATGCCGCTGCTGCTCTCTGAAATGACGCTAACCACCGCGCTCCGAACCGCCGCAACCTCGGCGATGGCCGCTCGAGCGCTTGCCCGTAAAAACAGCAAAACGATGGCCATTATCGGCAATGGTGCACAGAGCGAGTTTCAAGCACTCGCCTTTGCAGAAATTATGGGCATCGATACGTTTCGACTGTTCGATACCGATGTGGCAGCAACACACAAGCTCATCGCCAATTTGCGAGCAATGGGGCTGACCGCCGTCGCCTGCGAAAGCGTCCGCGAAGCGGTGAGAGGTGCCGACATCATCACCACTGTCACGGCGGACAAAACCAACGCCACGATCATCACACCCGACATGCTCGAGCCCGGCATGCACATCAATGGTGTCGGCGGCGATTGCCCCGGTAAAACCGAAATTCACTCAGAGGTACTTCGCGCCGCCAAAGTGTTCGTCGAATACGAGCCGCAAACCCGCATCGAAGGTGACTTGCAGCAAATGCCCACGGAGTTCGCTGTCACCGAGTTGTGGAACGTGCTCAATGGCAACGCCACCGGACGCGCTAGCAATGAAGACATCACATTTTTCGATTCAGTGGGCTTCGCGATCGAAGACTACTCGGCACTGCGCTACCTGTATGAAGAAGCGACGTGTGACGGAAACGTTGGAGAATTGCCGTTGATGCCCCTGCTTGCGGACTCGAAGAACTTATTCGGGTTGCTACGCCCCGCCAACGCTGATCGCGAATTGATTCGAGCCTGCGACAGCGCAAACCCACCGGCCGAGCGCGCGACTCAGGTTGTGCGCAATCAGCTGGTCGCGCTCCACGCGTAGGCGCGCGCTCTCGTGGTGACGGGCGGACTGGGCTTCCTTGCGGCTGCGATCATCAATGATTGGGCGGCGGATCCGTTCAGTGGAGCGGCGCTGCTGCGCGATCGGCGCGGTGGCAAACACTTTAGCGGACGGGTACGGACACAGCGATCGGCTTCATGGCAAACGTGTAGGTTGCAACAGGTCGTGCCTGAAGGAAACGATCACGAGAGATCGGACGCGCGCCCGCTCGCGAAAGCAAACAACGCAGTGGACAGTTTTCTCTGTGGGATAGCGGCTAATTCTATGTAAGCCTTAATAAATAACGCTTATAGATAATTTTACGCATATTTCGATAAATAACTAAAATTTTTTATAAGCCATATTTTATAAGGCTTTTATACACATTGCTGTTTTACACAGGGGTGTTCAGGAGAGAGGCCTCTCCACAACTCCCTTTTCTGTCGTTCCCGCGGAGGCGGGAATCCATCGTGGATAAAAGAAGTGGCTCCCCAAGTCATTGATTTGGCTCAACTCACCATGGATTCTCGCTCGAGCGCAGCGAGGTTTATCCTGAGCCGGTCGTTGGGCGGGAATGACGAGTGGGGGTGCTTTCTGTGCGCCGAGCTAGTTGTGCAGAGGGCTCGGGGTTTGGCTCCGGATTTACGGGGCAATAGTGCAGGTTGAAATGGACGATGACTTACGTCACTTCGAAGCCAACACCCATTTCCAGCGATTCAAAAAGTTTTAGGACGAAGGCGAGACGCGTTCGAGCGCGATCTGACGCTGTGGCAATTTACCCAGTCGACTTCGTTGACTCTTTCCGGCGAGCGGCCCCGCTCTTTGCACGTTCGTGCACTCTCGCAGTCTTTGCAGATGCGTATCGAGCGAGACTTTCCTGCGGCCACGCTTTCGCGGCATCGTAGTAGCCCGCAAACTGTGGCGCGCCGTCTTCAAGTGTTAGCCACGGTTGTTTTGAGCGAACATAGATGTGCGCGAGCGGCGGAAATTGGCTCGGCGCGTCGAGCGTGCCAACACGCACGTAGCGTGTGATGGCGCGGCGGCTGCCGTGTTCGTTCCACAGTGCGGTGCGGCAGTGCGGGCAGCGCGCCACCCAATGTTTGCCGCCGCTGTCGGTGGGCACCAGCACGAATTCGGGCTCGCCTTCGAGCACCGAAAACGCCGTGAATTCGATCATCGCGTGGTGCGCGAACGGACCGCCGGTTTCGCGTTGGCAGCGGGTGCAGTGGCAGCAATGCACGAACATCGGCGCGTCGTGCATGAGGTAGCGAACGTGGCCGCAGGCACAGCCGCCGCCGTGGGCGGTGGTGAGAGATTTGCGCGTCATCGTCGCAATGTCATCAAACGCGCGTCCATTGCATCAGCCAAATGTCGCCCCAGGTTTTGCCGTCGTCCCTCGACACGGACTGGCTCCAGCGGCACGACGTTTTGGTGATGCCATCCCACAGGCCGCGATACCGCACGGGTTTGCCGTTTTCTTCATCAGTTGAGATGAAAATGCCCGCGCCTTTTTCAAAGCTCCCGGTGACGCCGGGCGCGCCGACCACGCCACTTTTGGCGTTCACCCAATGATCCGACCAGACACGCTTTTCCACATCCAGCAGCCGCAAACCCATGCCGCTGAAACTGCGGGCTGGAATGCGCAGCTCTTCGATACTGCACACGCCGCCCAAAATCGACCAAACCGTGGCCTCGCCGGGGTATTCATCCCACTCTTTGGTGGCCGGGTTTTTCAGGCGGCGATTTTTGATCTTCCACTCGCCGGTGAGAAAATCGAAGTCACCCGGTTTGCCGGGGGTTGGCGTGGCGGTGACCGTGGCGGATGGCGTTGGCGCGGTCGTGGTGGCCGATGCCGTTTCCGTTCCCGCAAGCTGGGTCACTGCGGCGAGGGCGGCGGCCTGTAGCAGCTCGCGGCGGGGTGGACTGGATGGTTGGTTGTTCACGTTTTTCTCCTACGTTGGGTGTCGAATCACACAGGCTTCGTTTTACGTGGCTAATACTGACATTGCGCGTCAGGATATTTCGGCGACAATCAACTCATGCGTGCCAGCCGACTGCTATCGATCTTGATGCTCTTGCAATTGCGTGGGCGGCAAACGGCGGACGCGTTGGCGGCCGAGTTCGAAGTCTCGGTGCGCACCATTTATCGTGACGTCGACGAGCTTGCCGCCTCTGGCGTGCCGGTGCTGAGTGATCGGGGGCCGGGCGGCGGCTTTCAGTTGCAGGGCGGTTATCGCACGCAACTCACGGGGCTCGCCAGCGATGAGGCGGAGGCAATGCTGATGATTGGTCTGCCCGACGCCGCAACGGCGCTCGGCATGGGGCAGGCCGCCAAGATGGCGGGCAGGAAGTTGATGGCTGCGCTTCCCACGACCGGGCGAGACAGCGCTCAGCGCATCAGCGAGCGATTTCACGTTGATGCGCTGGATTGGTATCGCGACTCTGACGCTGTGCCGCAGCTGCCCGCCATCGCGCGGGCGGTGCTCGATGCGCGTGCGCTGTTGATGCGCTACGAGAGCTGGTCGGGGCGGCGTGAATGGCGAGTTTGGCCGCTGGGTTTGGTGTTGAAGGCAGGGGCTTGGTATCTGGTGGCATCTCGAATCGCAACAGAGCTCTCGCCACGCACGTTTAAGGTGGTCAACATCATGGAGCACACCGTGTTGGACGCGCGTTTTACGCCACCACACGACTTTAATCTGGCCGAGTATTGGCGGGCATCAACGGTGCGTTTCGAAGCCGGTTTGCGGCGTGAACAAGCGACGCTACGTGCATCAAAAATCGGTCGATTTCGACTGTCGGAAATGGGACGATTCGCAAAGCTTGCCGTGAGCAACGCGAGCGAGCCGGACGCCGACGACTGGGCGACGCTGGTTTTGCCCATCGAGAACATCGAGCACGCGGCGCGCCTGCTGCTGGGGATCGGCCCTGAAGTCGAAGTGCTTGCGCCCGAGTCGCTGCGCGACGCGCTGCGCACCGCTGCGGCGCAAATCATCCACATCCATAGTCACAGCACGGAGCACGCGGATGTCTGAAGCAGGCTGGCGTTCTTCGCTGGCGAGCGTGATGGACAGCATCAATCACCGCGCCAACAGGCCACGATTTCATTGCCCGTTGTAGCGTGGCGCGATGAAGGTCGGCTTCAACGCGCCGCGCAGCAACGACATGCAACAGCCGCGTCTCAAGCAACCTTGGCCACATGCCCCCCGAGCAACTGCACGCTCTAACGTATCTGGCAGTCGCAGTGCACAGCTACGGATTCGGCATTGGCCTAGTGTTCATCGGTTTTGCTCGTGTTGCGCGGGGTTATCTAATTTTGAAGAGCGGATACTTTCCCAAAGCGCTTGGCGGACTCATAGCCATAGCCGGACTTTGCTACTTAATCAGCAGCTTTGCGCTGTTGCTCGCGGATTGGCCGATTCAGAACGAACATCGACCTATCGAAATGCAAAAAGCCGACGAACGTCGGCATTTCTGTTATGGTGCCCAGGAAGGGACTCGAACCCCCACGATGTTACTCGCTAGTACCTGAAACTAGTGCGTCTACCAATTCCGCCACCTGGGCATTTCAGATCAGACAGAGATTATAGATTGACTACGAAAACAACGAAAACAAGTAAGACGCCGTCGAGCAAATCGGCTGCTCAAACAGCTGTGGCAAAAAAGGCGGTAACGAAGAGCGCCACTGCCACAAAAGCGAAGCAGATAAAGGCTTCCAGCGCGACGGTCGCCGACAAAAAACCGGCGGCAAAGAAGAAAGTCGCCGCCGAGTTGATGCCGCGCACTGTGAAAAAAGTCGCCGCAAAGTCAGTAGTTTCAAACGCCACGCCGGTCGGAAAAGGCAAAGCTAAAGCGGTTGCGAGCGCAGTAAAGCCCACTGCCGGCAAATCCAAACCGCTCGCGAGCAAAGCGACTGAGCCAAAAGCTGCATCGTTGCCAAAGAGCGCTTCGATCCCGAAAACGCATAAAGCGAACGCTGCGGTCGCGGAAAGCAGCGCAAAAGCGGTGAAATCAGCCAAAGCGGTGAAAAAAGCCGCCACCGCTGCGCTTCCGCCAGCCTCCGGGACAACCAAGGCTGCCGAGGCTGCCCAGGCCCCCGCAGCGCCCCCCAATTCGGTGCTAGGCACCATCATCGGTCACCCAGACGGCTTCGGCTTCGTCAAGCTCGATCAGGGCGGCGACGATATGTTTTTGTCCGAAGACGCAATGCGTGCGGTGCTTCATGGCGATCGGGTGGCGGTTCAGGCCACCGGCTTCACTCGGGACAATAAAGCCACTGGCGAGGTCGTTGCGATCATCCAGCGCGCCAATCACCGCGTCGTTGGAAAGCTCAGAAGCAAAGACGGCGTGTGGTTTGTGGTCGCTTCAGAGCGACGTATCAATCAAGACGTTGTCATCCCGCAAAACAAACTCAATAAAGCAGCACTCGATCAAATCGTGGTGGCCGCGATTACCCGGCAACCTACGCCCTATGACGATGCGCTGGGCGAAATTATTGAAATTGTGGGAGACGAAGATTCGTCCGACATCGAATTAGAAATTGCGATCCGCAAGCACAACTTGCCGTATATCTTTTCCCCGGAGACGCTGAAGGAAGCGGCCGCTTACGGCGACAAAGTCACCGCCTCCGACCGCAAGGGGCGAATTGATTTGCGCGACATGGCGCTGGTGACCATTGACGGCGAAACGGCGAAGGATTTCGACGACGCGGTTTACGCTGAAAAATCGGGCAAAGGCTTTCGCTCGGTGGTGGCGATCGCTGACGTTTCGCACTACGTGAAGTTGCAGACCGCCCTGGATACCGATGCCCGACTGCGCACCACAAGCGTCTACTTTCCGCGACGTGTGATTCCGATGCTGCCCGAGGCCTTGTCAAACGAACTCTGCTCGCTGCGCCCGAACGTGGATCGCATGTGCATGGTTTGTGACATGCAAATCGATTCGCTGGGCACCATCAAAAGCTACGATTTCTACGCGGCGGTGATGAATTCCAAAGCGCGCTTGACGTACACCGAGGTCGCTGCGAAATTGCCGGATCTTGCAACCGCAAAGCCAAAAGCGGGCAGCATCGATGCGTCGCTCAAAACGCTCTACGCACTTTATCAAGTGTTCCGTGAAGCGCGCGTCATTCGTGGGGCTCTGGATTTCGAAGGTCAAGAAGCGGTTTTCACGTTTAACGACGACGGCAGCGTGGCCACGATTTCGCCCGCCAAGCGAAACGATGCTCACAAATTGATCGAAGAAATGATGCTGGCAGCGAACGTGTGCGCAGCGCAGTTTTTAGCCAACGCCAAGCAGCCCCTGCTCTACCGTGTGCACGATGTGCCCTTGCCGGAGAAATTGACCGCCGTGCGCGAAACCCTGTCGCTCCGTGGCTTGACGCTCGGTGGCGGTGAGCGGCCCGAACCCAAGGATTACGCCACCTTGATCGAACAAACGCGCGACCGAATCGATGCGCCCGCACTGCACACCTTGCTGCTGCGCTCGTTGCCGCAAGCGATCTATACGCCAAAAAACGGCGGACATTTCGGCCTGGCGTTCGAAGAATACGGGCATTTCACGTCACCCATTCGTCGCTATCCTGATCTGCTAGTTCATCGCGGTATCAAAGCCGTGATCGCGAAGAAAAAATATGTGGAATCAAGCTGGGATCAACTCGGTGAAATGTGCAGCTCCAATGAGCGCCGCGCGGACATTGCATCGCGCGAAGTCACACAGTTCCTCAAAGCAAAATACCTTGAATCGAAGCTGGGCGAAGAGTTCAACGGCACGATTTCCGGCGTGGTGCCGTTTGGCGTTTTTGTTACCCTCGACGAAACTTTTGCCGACGGTTTGATTCACGCGACCAGTTTGCCGCGCGATTACTACCAATTGGGTCGCGACAAGGTCACGCTAGAGGGCCAGCGAAGTGGCTTCACACTATCCTTAGGCGAGCGGGTCACCGTCAAAATTGCATCGGTGAACGCCGATAACGGCAAGGTGGATTTTGAGTATGTGGGACGTGCGGCGGCGAAAAACGCTCGCTGACCGATTCGGAGACTTCTCCGTCTCGACTTGGCGCGGTCGGATTTTCAGTGGCGCCACCGAAACCCATCCCCCTGCCAACCTCCCCCTTGAAGGGGGAGGAACCAGCGCGCGCTGGTTGGAATGTTTGCGCTACTTGCGCAACTTCACTAACTCACCAAAGAGCTCATTGACCACCTCGGAGCCGACGTTAGCGGCGTATTTGGTGATCACGGGTTTGACCCTGTCGACGAATTTCAGCGTTTCAGCGGGTGAAAATTCAGTCACCTGCATGCCCGCTTTTTTGAGCTCTTCCAAGTCTTTCGAAACCGCTTCGCGCGAGAGTTTGCGTTGCATCAAACCGGCCTCTGCGGTGGCATCAATGAACAGCTTCTTTTCATCAGCGGTCATCGTATCCCACACTTTTTTGCTAAACATCACTGATTGCGGGTTGTAGACGTGCTTGGTGATGGCTAGGTGTTTTTGCACCTCGGCAAACTTGTTGGTTTTGATCGTGGGAATCGGATTTTCTTGGCCATCAACCGCTTTGTTTTCGAGCGCGCCGTAGAGCTCTGGGAAGGGCAGCGGCGTTGGGTTGGCATCGAGCGCTCTCACCCAATCCAAATTAATCGGGTTGGGAATCACGCGAATTTTTAGGCCCGCAATATCTTCGACTTTATTGAGCGGACGTTTGCTGTTGGTCATGTTCCGGAAGCCTAGCTCCCAGTAGCCCAAACCCACGATGCCTTTTTCCTCAAGACGGGTGTGCATTTTTTTACCGAACGGGCCATCAACGACCGCGTCGGCTTCTTTCTCGTTCACAAAAATAAATGGGAAATCAAAGATCGCAAAGGCTGGCACCTGGCTCGCCAAAATGCCGCTGTTCATGACCGACATTTCGATAGTGCCGCCTTGCACACCGCTGACATGAAATTGATCGTTACCCAACTGCGCCGCGGGGAACACGTTGACCTTGATCTTGCCCTTGGATTTTGATTCAACGATTTCTTTGAATTTGTCCATCCCGACAACGATGGGGTGCCCCGCCGCATTTTGCGTACCGAATTTAATCGTGCGCTCTTTGTAATCCTGCGCCACGGCAGCGCTTGCGGCCACCAAGGTTGCGGCGGCAAACAAACCGCTAAGCATCAAACGTTTCATATCACTCTCCTTCTGAGTCAATCCAAATACGCTATTTTTTTGAAGCGCTTCGCACGGCGTACGGTTCGTGCGAGCGCTTGTTCATTCAATTTTTGTTCTGGAAAGCGGCATGTTCGCCGCGCCATTAGCCACTCAAAAATTTTGCAGGCCAAATCACAATCTGCGGAAACAACACCATTAAAAATAGCAACAGAAACTGCGCGAACATAAACGGTAACACCCCACGGGTCACGTCGTCCATGCTGACTTTCCCGACACCGGCGACGGTGTTGAGCACAGTCCCGACCGGTGGCGTGACCAATCCAATGGCGTTGTTGATGATGAAAAGCACACCAAAGTAGACCGGATCAATGCCAGCCGCTTTCACCAGCGGCATCAAAACGGGCGTAAGAATCAGAATCGTGGGCGTCATGTCCATCGCCGTGCCAACGATCATCACAATGACCATGATCGCAAACATCAGCAGGCGCGGGCTATCGAGCAAGGGGCGCAAAAGCTCGGTGAGCTGGGCGGGCAATTGCGCCACCGTAATCATCCATGCCGACACCATCGCAGCGGCAACCAAGAACATCACCACTGCGCTTGTTTTAGCGGCGCTAATGAGTATCGGCACCATATCCTTGATGCTGATTTCGCGGTAGACGAAAAGCGACACCAACACCGCGTACATCGCCGCGACCACCGCTGATTCGGTCGGCGTGAATACACCAAACTTGAGTCCGCCGACCACGATGACGGGAAGCACCAGCGCAAAGCTCGCGCCCTTCAGCGCTTCAAGTACCTCGGCCTTGGTTTGGCGTGGCGGTGGCGTCACCTTTTCGGTGCGCACCAACCACCACCACGTAATCCACAACGCCGCGCCCAGCAAGATGCCCGGCACGATGCCCGCTAAAAAAAGCTTCGAAATCGAAACGTTGGCGGCCACGCCAAAGATGATGAACGCAATACTCGGTGGAATGATCGGCGCGATGATGCCCGCCGACGCAATGAGACCCGCTGATCGCGCCTTGTCGTGCCCCGCTTTCACCATCATCGGCAACAACAGCGCCGAGAGCGCCGCCGCATCCGCCACCGCCGAACCCGACAGTGCGGCCATGATGCAAGCGGCGACGATCGCCACATAGCCTAAACCGCCGGGGATGTGCCCCACGATCGACATCGCAAAATTCACGATGCGTTTACTCAGCCCGCCCCGGTTCATCACCTCGCCCGCGAGCATAAAAAACGGCACGGCGAGCAGCGGAAAACTGTTGGCACCTTCGATCACGTTTTGCGCAAGGATTTGCGAATCCCACATCCCCAGATGCCACATCAGCGCAGCGCCCGAAAGCAACAACGAAAACGCAATCGGCATTCCGAGCGCCATCGCGCCCAGCAGCGAAATCAAAAATACGGCAATGGTCATGGTCTATCCGCTCGCTTACTTGGTTTCGCCAGGCGGCGCGTCTTCGGATTCCCGCACTGCGATCAGTCGAGCGTCGCTCATTTGCCCAGTACACAACCGATACAAGTCACGAGCGATGATGAGCCCACCGAGCACTGCAAACATGAGCCCCGTCGCAAAGAAAATGCCCATCGAAATTTCCATCGCCGCGCTCACCGAACTGGCATTGATCTTGGTCTGCTCCCACGCGCCCTTAAAAAGCACTCCACACAGCGCCAGCATCAACACGTAGCTCACCCCCAAACAAAGCTTTTTGCCGTTGCGGCCCAAGCGCGCAAGCAGCATGTCGGTGCCCAAATGCCCCTGCTCATTAAGCGCCACGACCGCACCCATAAACGTCACCCAAACAAACAGCCAGCGCGACAACTCTTCGCTAATCGCAATCCCCGAATTAAATCCATAGCGCAGCACCACGTTGCCAAACACCATGACGACCATTAAACCTAGAAACAGCGCCATGCCATATTCCAGAATCCGGCAATAGCGCGCAATGAGTTTGTCGATCATGGTAATTGGGCTGCGTCCAAGACGCATTATGTGGATTGCTATCAAGCGTAACGCGCCTTGGTGTCGATATTCCCAAAGTCAGTAGCGACTTGGGCTCAGCGCCGAGCTCTCCATCACGGTAGCAAAACCGCTATGCACGCGCATTGAGCGCATGCCTTCGGGAGGTAAACGGCGCGGCTGTGCTAGGCTGTGTTGCCCTTTACCCTTTTCGGAATTCATGTTGTGACCGCCCTGACGTTAGCGACGCGATACTTGTTGATTGGCTTGAGCGGCCTATGCCTGCCGCAGGCCGCTCTGGCCGCGGTATCAGGTTGTGCAGACACCCCTCCGGCATTCAACATGACGGGTGCCACGGCTGCATCCTGCTCCGCGTCGGGATTGCAGTCAGCCATCAACAGCAGCACCTCTGGCCGCGTGAGCTTGCCCGCAGCGTGCAGCATCACCCTGAGTACCTCCATCACGGTTAACCGCGATATCGTCATTGACGCCAACGGCGCAACGATCTCCGGTAGCAACGTAACGCGCATTTTCGAGATCGGTCGCAACAACGCGATGAACCGAGGCTTCGATTTCACGCTCATGAACGCTGCGCTGATCAACGGCCGCGACAGCGGCAGCGGTGGCGGTGCGATTCGCGGTGCACAATTCGGCACTATCACCGTGCTGAACAGCAGTTTTCAAGACAACGTCTCGCTGGGCACGGGCGGCGAAGACGGCGGTGGCGCGCTGTTCAAAGACGAAGGCGGCAAGCTCACCCTCTTCAATTCCACCTTTCGCAACAACACGGCAACTAACGGCGGCGCAGTGAAGTCGCTGGGTGCGAATGTTCAGGTGGTCAACTCCGCATTCGAGGGCAATGTCTCGCGGGGCGGAAACAACGGCGGTGGGGCTTACTTTCTCGACGGGCTTGAGGTGCGCACGCCAAAACAGCCCATCTCCGGCGGAGGGTACGCACCCGATGGCTATAGCGTCAACAGCTATGGCAAAGGGCGGTTTTGCGGCGTGCTCTTCCGTAACAACAGCGTGGGCGGCCAACACGACTTTAACCTGACCGGTCGCCAGGGCGGCGGACTTTTCACCCACACCTATTCAATCGGCGGTCAGCCGATTCCGGGTACCCCCTATTTCACTGCCGCAGGCTTTACGCTGATCGAGGTGGAGCGATCAATCTTTGAGGGCAATACCGCCGCCGACGGTGGCGGCGCATTGCGACTCGGCGGTGACGGTGGCAACACGGCCGTACCGAGCGAGGTGAGTTCGAGCATGTTTGTCGGCAATCGGGCGGGTAACCACGGCGGTGCAATCCGCATGAGCTTGGTGGACGCGAACTATGTGAACGCTACCCTTGCCGACAACTGCGCCAATGGCGACGGTTCGGTACTCGGCTGTACGTCGAACAGTTCATCGGCCGGCATTGGCGGCGGCATTGTGGGTTTCGAGAAGCAATACAACGTGACGCGCTTGACGGTGGTACGCAATCGCGCCGCAAGTTACGGCGGCGGCCTCAACCAGAACGGTGGCAGTAGCGTGGTCGGCGCAATGAGCAACAGTATCGTTGCGGCCAATGCGGCGGGCAACCCCTTCAACAACATCACCAACACTTGCGCCGGTCCTCTCTTCACCAACGGCAGTGCCAGCTATCAGTGGCCTGCGCCGACCAGTGCGCAGTTCGACGCGGGCTGCGGCGCTGCAAACAGCGTCAATCCAGCTGTCAGCACCACCAAGACGCTATGCACAACGACTGCCGGGTCTTCCACGCTCAACGCATCGCACTACGTTTTCGCGCCGGGCGCCAACGTGACCGCCGCCGCTGGTGTGCCCGTGGCGGGCGCGCTGTGCCCCGTGGTCGCGGCGGACAATTCGACCGCGCCCGCTGCGCCAACAATCGGCAGCGCAGCCGCGGGCGACGCGATGGCCATGGTGAGCTTTTCTGCGCCAGTCAGCAATGGCGGTTCAGCCATTTTGAGCTACACCGCCACCAGCGCGCCCGGTGCAATCACAGGCGCCTGCACTGCACCGTGCGCATCGATCAACGTGCTGGGTCTCGTCAACGGGCAGAGCTACAGCTTCACCGTCAAAGCCATCAACGCGATTGGAGCTAGCCCCGACAGCGCGCCCTCAAATGCTGTCGCTCCCGAGCTTGCCCGCTGCAACCTAGATTTCGATGGTGACGGTGAGGTGCTGGCCACCACGGATGGGCTCATTCTGTCGCGCGTGCTTCTGGGCATGACCGGCAACGCAGTCAGCGCCGCCGCAAAACCCGGTTCGCCAAGAGCCAATTGGAGCGATATTCGCAGCTATCTCAACACTCGATGCGGCACGCGCATTCCCTGAGAGCAAGAGGGTGTCCGTAGGCGACGACTCGGTGCCGCCCTGCCCGTACCCCGCAGCAAGCGGCACAGAGCGCTTGCGGCTCCACCGCCTACACCGTCGGAGCCTGTTCATCGGCAAACATTCAAGCGATGCATTCGGCGGAACCACGAGCGTTGTCGGTCGATGAGGACACACGCTAAATGCGTCGTGCAACCGCACGAACCGCCACCGGCAGAAGCTCATGAACACCAAGCCCCTGGGCATTGACGTCAGTAAGTTAAAGCTCGACTGCGCTGCGATGGCTAGGACATTAACGGACGATGCAACTTTCTCCGCGCTCACCCCGATCTATGCGGCAAATCAATTTCCCGGTGAACCAGACACCGGGCCCTCATTGACCCAGCCAAGGGGGCTCTCATCATCACCGTTTCGCCCGACGCGCCGCCGTCGCGAGCATTGACAGCGCCAGCATCAGCAACAGCCAAGGCGACAAGGGTACAGGTGCGGCCGGCGACACACCGGGCCCGCCCTGATCAACGATGCTGCCATTGGCTTGAAGATCATCATCACCGAGCTGCCCATCGGTGATGGTGAAGCTCGCCGTCGCGCCGCTAATGGTTGCTGGCAGCACGTACCAATTCGGCGTCGGGTTACTTGGCGTCGGTCCGTACTTCCAGTACTTGGTTAAATCCGGCGACAGCGGTTGCGGGTACGTAACCGTCACCGTGATTGCGCTGCCCGGCGTACACCCGGTCGTTATGAAATCAAACAGCCCGTGCGGGAAGCTGATGCCTGTGGGGGCGGTGCCTGCTGGCGGGCTGGCCGAATGCCCCGTGAGTGGAATGTACTGCGCGCGGCTGTAGTTGCAGGTCGCGCCGCCGCCGGTGAAGCTCGCCGTAATGCTGCCTGTGCCCGTAGGCGACGGTGCGGTGTAGCTCCTAAACGTCGGTATGACTTGCACCGGCGCAGAGGCATTGCCAGCGCCAGCGCTGTTGGTGGCAACAACCGTGCAGCTGTAGGTCACCCCGTTGGTTAAGCCGGTGACGGTGATCGGGGAGGCCGCTGCCGTGGCTGTCTGCGCGCCGCAGGTGGCCGTGTAGTCGATGATCGCGCTGCCGCCAGCGGAGCCGGGTGCGGTGAAGGCGACCGTGGCTTGGGCGTTTCCAGCCGTTGCGGTGCCAATCGTGGGCGCGCCGGGTACGGTGGTAATCGTATTGGTGTCCGTGGCGCTGTTGTTACCCGGGGTCGGATCGGTGATCCCTCCGGCAACTGCGACCGTTGCGGTGTTGCTCAACGTGCCAGTGGCGGTCGTACTGATGGCACAGATGGCGCTAAAAACCACCGATCCGCCACTGGGCAGATTGACGATCTCGCTCATGTTGCCGCTGCCGCTGGCCGCACAGCTGCCGCCACCGGCACCCGAACAGGTCCAAGTAACCGCCCCGACGCAGGCCGCCGGGAAGGTGTCAGCGACTGTTGTGCCCGGCGCGTTGCTTGGGCCGGCATTGCTGGCGGTGATGGTGTAGGTGGTGTGGCCGCCCGCAGCGACGGTGGTTTGGCCATCGGTATTGGTGATCGACACATCGGCCTGCCGGGTCAGGGTGTCGGTGTCGGTTGCGCTGTTATTGCCGGGGGTTGGGTCGGTGATCGATGACGAGACTGTCGCGGTGTTGGACAAACTTCCCGTTGCCGAGGGACTGATCGTGCAACTGGCCGTGAAGGTGACCGAGCCGCTCACTGGCAGATTCACTGAGCTGTTGATATTGCCGCTGCCACTGGCCGGGCACGTGCCACCACCAGCTCCAGAGCACGTCCAAGTGCAGTTGAGGCTCGCCGGGAAGGTGTCTGCCACCGTGGCACCCGTGACCGCATCAGGGCCGGCATTGCTCGCGGTGATCGTGTAGGTAGTGCTGCCGCCGGGAATGGCGGTGGTTACACCGTCGGTTTTGGTGATACTCAGGTCAGCCGACAGAGCACGGTTGTCCAGACTGTAGCTCAGGGCGCTGCCAGAGTTGCCGGTTGTATTGGCGCTGACCGTGTAGCTGCCAGTGGTTGCGTTGGCGGTTGCGGTGGTGCTGGCTTGGCCGTTGGCGGCGATGGTTGCTGTGGCGCTGCCGAGCACCGCGCTGGCACCCGAGCCGGGTGCCGCGAAGCTGACCACGCCACCTTGAACCGGTTCACTGTTGGCACTGGCCACCGTGGCCACCAGCGGGGCGGCAAAGGCGGTGCTGATGGGTGCGGTTTGGGCGTTGCCCGATGTGAGCGTGATGCTGAAGCCACGCGATTCGAAGGCGCCGACATCAACGTTGCCTACGCGGGCGATGCCACGTTGATCGTTTGTTGGCGCACTGGTGCTGCTTCCTGCATTGATCGCGACACTGCCGGGCAGCAAGGGCAAGGTGGGCGTTAATCCGCCGTAATTGGCCAAGCTTCCTAACAATGCCGTTGCTAGGCCGACTTGGTTGCTGTTGGTGCCATTGGTCAAGCCACCTGCTGGGCCTGTGCCCAGCACATTGAAGGCGCTCGCGGTTTGCAAGTTGCCATCAATATTTCTTTGTGATCCGCCACCTTCTGTGTTTCCGATCACGATGGAGTTACGCAGGGTGGTGGATACACCGTTGGTGGTGATCCCCGCACCAAGCCCACCCCCGTTGACCAAGGTATTGCCAGCAATGGTGCAGTTAGTGATGGTGAGCGACGCGCCACCGGCACCAATCGCGCCCGTGTCGCTACCGCCTTGATTGCCGGTGAAGGTGCAGTTGGCCAACGTCGTTGTGCCTGCACCGGCAGCAACGCCCAGACCGCCGCCAAAGCTCGAAGCCACGTTATTGGTCACGCTTGTATTGCTTAAGTTCAACACCGAGTCGTTCTGGAGACCGCCTGACTGCGGCGAACGATTGCCGGTGATGTGCATATGGGTCAAGGTGAGCGATCCACTGTTCTGGATACCACCGGCTTGAATTAGGTGATTGCCATTGCTCACGGTCAAGGCATTCATGCTGACCGTGTTGCCGCTTTGCACGTTGAAGATACGGAAGTTGGGTGTGCCACCGGCTGTGCTGCGGGTGACGGTGACCAAGCTCGCACCACCATCAATGGTGAGGTTTTTATTGATCGAAATCTCAGCGCTGGTCAGCGTCACGGTGCTGACCGCGCCATCGAAGGTGATCGTAGCGCCCGGGCAGGTATCCGCTACGATCTGGCGCAGCGAACCGGTGCCGCTGTCGCTGCCGTTGGTGACCACGGTCGAACACAGGTTGGTGATCGTGACTGAGCCATTGCCGGATTGTGAACCGGCGACATTGACTTGATTGGTACCACTGTTGAACGAGCCGCCACCGCCGCCACCGGTAAATGGTTGGCCGCTGCTGGTGCCGCCTCCGGAATAGCCGCCTCCACCGCCGCCATTGCCGCCGGTAAACCACCCTGCACCACCGCCGCCATAGCCGCCCGAGTCGTTGTTGTTGCCGCTACCACCCGCGCCGCCGTTGAGGAACGACTTCCCATTGCTATTCGCATCGTTTGACCCAGCGGTGCCGTTGGCGAGTAGTCCGCCGCCGCCACCGCCGCTACCGCCACTGGCCCCGCCGCCGTTACCGCTGGCTCCACCGGCGACCAGCCCGTTTCCACTTGCCGTGCCGGACGTTGTGGTCGTGGCATTAGCGCCATTCAGGCTGGCGCCGCAATTCGTGATGTTGTTGGTGGCACCGCCGCCGCCGCCAGCCACCACGAGCGGCACATTACCGGTTCGAACCACAAAGCTGCCGCCGCCGCCGCCCCCGTCAGAGCCATTGCTGAGGCCTTGCTGTCCGACCAAGATCGTCAGAACCTCACCGGGCGTGACCGCAACATCCCCCTGCATCCGAGCGCCGAGACCACCGCTGGCAGTACACGAGGTTGTCACGGAGCCGCCTTGTGCACCAGCCGCTTCGATGCGAACGGAGGTTATGCCGGCTGGGACTGTGTAGGTCTGCAGGCTACCGGTGTAGGAAAACGGGGTCTGGGCAACGGCTGTCGCGGTCCAAATCACCCCTAGAAAAAATAAGATCGCACGCATCGTTTGTGATTCCTTTAGGTCGAATTTTTCATCAGAGGTGGTCGCTGGAAACGCCGAAACGCCCGTTTTTATTGGGTTGCAACCCAATTGACAACTATGCATCACCGATGAGGCAGTGTACCCAATCCGCTGCCGATTTGCTTCAATTTCGTCGCATTGACAGCAAGCGCACTGAGACGAACTTCAAGGCTCGCCCCAAGCAACCCCTCCGCCCTTCGGGCACCTCCCCTGCGTTGCAGGAGAGGCAGGCTCAGGTATCAACATTTCGCCAGAACCCTTTAAATACTTGGGTATTCCGGCTATTTGGCGGTTTCCAGCACGAAGTGCGACAGGAGCCGAGGTTGGGGAGGCTAGAGCTGGGGCGGTGAAACCTCGGTAAGCTTTCGGTTGTTCATTTTCTAAATGTCCGCTGCCAATTCATCGAACGACACCCAAGATCGCGACTTCGTCGCAGCGTTAGAGCGTGGCTTAGCCGTACTCGTGGCGTTTAATCAGGAGCGCGATTCGCTCACCATCACCGACGTTGCCAATGCCACGCAGATGACTCGCGCCGCAGCGCGCCGTTATCTGCTCACACTCACCCGCCTTGGCTATTTGGTCAACGACGAAAAACAATTCGCCATCACACCCAAGGTGCTCGGGCTCGCCCAATCGTATTGGCACTCAACGCGTCTGCCGCGTTTGGTCGGCGAACATCTGCAGAGACTTTCCGGTGCGCTCGGCGGCGCCGCAACGGTCGCCGTGTTGGACGGCAACGACATCATCACAGTGCGCGCCGCCACCGACGGCTCAGTACTTTCGCCGTCGACTCAACCCGGCGCGCGTCTCCCGGCCCACTGCACGGCTAACGGGCGCGTACTGCTCGCCGCTTCTCTTGAAACACTGAAGGACGCAGCCCAGATCGAGCGAATCGAATCGATCTCGTTAACGCAGCTAACCTCACACACCGTCATGAGCCGTGATCGGCTGACACTCGAGCTACGACGGACAGCATCGCAAGGCTACGCGCTGACGCAACAGGAATTTGAAATCAACATGCATGCCCTCGCTGTGCCGCTGAAAAACAAACACGATCTGACGGTGGCCGCTCTCAACATCATCTTCAACAGAGCACAGCGGGGCACCAACCTCATTGAACAGTGTTTGCCAGCCCTGCTTCGGGTGCAAGCGGAGCTTCGCGAAGCACTGTGAGCGCAGGCGCAACGATACGCGCTACCCATCAGGGTTGAGTTCCGCACACGGCACGCTCGAAGCTAAAAGCCGTTGCGTTTTGAAGGAGCCGAAGACTATTCTTGCGGAGTCAGCAACGAACGAGCCCGCGCTGGAACCAACACTAACGCGACTGAGAGCTGCTCTTTGGCGGGTGCTCCGAGCTGGGCTCACCCGCCATAGCCCCACCCGCCACACTAACGATGGATCGAACCGTCACTTTTGTTTCTATTCGACGGCTAGCGCATGCAAAATAGAGCTTGCGACAAACTTTGCGGGGCACACGTTGGCTAAGATGGACACGCTCGAAGCTCAAGTGCTTCAAACGGTTTACGGGTGGGATTTATGGGTGCTGCTGGCATCCATTGTCTTGATTTGGTTGGCTGAGAGCATTTGGCCGATCCATCCTGAGCGCACGCTCATGGCCCGAGTTCGACACTTTGGCGTGAATCTTTCGATGTGGATTGGGGTGATTGTCGTATTGAGTTTGATGTTTGGCAACGTAACGCAAAACGCTGGACTGGTCAGCGCCCACTTAGGTATCGGCCTATTCAACCTACTCGAATTTCCGTTTTGGCTAAAAGCCGTTCTTGGATTTGTGATTCTCGACTTTGGAGACTTTTTGTTTCATCGCCTGAGTCACAACGTGCGCTGGATGTGGCTTTTGCATTCGGTACACCATTCCGACACACAAATTGACACGTCCACTATCCTGCGAAATCACCCGCTGCACTTCGTCGTGATCCTTGCATGCAAAATCGTGGTGATCGTTGCATTCGGTATCCCGTTTGTGGTGATGATTCTTCGTGATATCGCGTGGTTACCGTTAGCGACGCTGCATCACGCCGCGATTCGCATTCCCACCCGTGTTGACCGAGCGTTGCGGCACGTTTTCGTCACGCCTTCGATGCATAGACTGCATCATTCTCCCAATGCCGAGTACACCAATTGCAATTACGGAAGTGTGTTTTCGCTGTGGGACCGGCTGTATGGCAGCTACCGCAATCCGGAGGAAGCTCCCCGACAACCCTACGGGCTTAGTGCGCTGAGCGCGCCTAGCTGGCAGAGCTTTTGGGGGTTACTGAAAATGCCCTTTGCAGCCCGTAAATTGCCAAACCTCTAGGCACCATCGCCGAGACACCGACAGGGCATCACTAAACCGCGTTGCGGCCTCTGATGCGCAGCATCGCCCATCCCATAATCATCAAAGCGAGAAGCGTTAAGGCCCAACGACTCGCAGTGGGCACTGCGACCGCCAGTCCTTGCAATCCGATGGCATCAAAGACACCAATGATCTGATTCGTCCCATCACAGATAAGGCCCACACCGCCGGCCGAGCTGACAGCGCTACATCGGACAGTCAACGTCCCCGCAACGAGACCAAGGATTGAAGGTGTAAAGGTAATCGCCAAGGGACACTCGACATAGCTGGGACCTACGTCAGCGGCTGAACCAAACGATTTTCCTTGTCCGCAGTTTCCGCCTGTGGCGTCGACTGCAAATGCTGGATTGTCGAACGACATAGAATCTACCGTGGCAGGTCCCTGCGACCCGGCAACAAGCTGCAAGCGGACATTAAGACCAGTGAAACTGGCTGTATTTCCGATCGGAACCGACAGACTGGTGTTGATCGTCCAACCGAAGCTAGCAGCCGCAAAGACGGAACCGAAAATCGCGGCAAAACAACGCAAAAAAAACTTACTTCCCAAAAAAAACATACTTACCCCCGGTCAATTTGTTAAACACTACATAGGCTACCATTGCTGACCGCTCACGGCAAAAAGCGTCGCAACGAACCCTGAGTAGTCTGCGGGGCGTGTTGCATTCGTGCCCACCCCCAGCGCGGTCAGTCAAACTGCGACTAAAACGCCGCCCCAAACGGCTTCAAACGAATGCCCGCCTTTAAATGCTTCCACGGCAAATCTGCGGGATCGGCGGCCATGGGCCCGGGCGCTTTTGCTACGAGAATTGTTTCGGCAATCGGTGTGAAATCCGCCCGGAAATGCACTGAGCTTTTGTTGACCAAGATGGCTTGATCTTTGGGTTCGATGCCGACGTATCGATACATGGCTTGGTCGGCGAGTTGCGTTTTGTAGCTGGCCACCACAATACGAACACCTTGGTAGCGCAGACAGGCCGACGGACCAAGGCGCAGTTTCATGCCGCGATAAAAAATGCCCGTTGCGGCGACGTTGCCGTCGGAGATGGCGTCCACGGTCCAAGGCAATTCGAGCGGTGAGTCGCCGGGGATTCGGCTCTTACCGCCCAGAGCGAAATTGAGCGTTTTGCCGACGCCGACTTCGTGCGCAGCTTTGGCCGCTGCGCCGTCAACGATCAACCCGGTCGCTGCCCGCTCAGCGCGGCATTCTAGGAGCGCGCGCACCATGCCCATGGTGTCGCTATCACCGCCCGCGCCGGGGTTGTCTTGGGTGTCTGCGATGACAACGGGTTTTCGGGCACCTGTGCCCAGGGTGGCGATACGCATGGCTTCGCGCACGGCGTCAACGGCAGTGAGCACCCGCGCGTCCCATTCGCCCTCGGCCGCGAGCACTCGTTTTTCTAACTTCTCAACCGCGGCGTTGGCTGCGCCTTCGCTTGAACCGTAGGCCCACACCACCGGGGCGCAGCCTTCAAAGTCAGCCGCTGGAAAACCGGGTGTAAAGGATGCGCTCGGAATATCGCGGGATTCGAGCGACGCAACGAATTCGTAGATGTCGTTGCCCGGAAACAAATCGGTGCATTGCGAGGTGATCGGAATCAAATACGGCAGCGTGCGCGAAGCAAGCGTTGGCGCGTTCATGCCGTTGATGCGCTGCTTCAGGTAAAACGCGGCGCGCGCTCCCGTTTCGGCCATGTCGATGTGTGGATAGGTGCGATACGCCACGAGCATTTCGGCGTGCTTAAACATCGTCGCTGTGGTGTTGGAATGCAAATCAAGACTCACGGCGATGGGCACTTTTGCACCAACAATTTCACGCACTCGGCGCAGCAATTCTCCTTCGCCGTCCGGATGCGATTCAGTGACCATGGCGCCGTGCAAATCCAGGTACACCATGTCGGCGTTGGCTTTGCGAATACCGTCGCAGATTGCGCCCGCGATACGCTCAAACGCATCGTCGGTCACCTCGGCCGAGGGGCTGGCCGCGGCCCAAGCCGTGGGAATGAGTTCGTGCTTATTGCCGATTTCAGCCATGAAGCCAGAGATCGGAATGTTTTGATTCTGGAAGCGCTCGAAAATTTCCACGCCATTGGAAACAGGCGGCCAACCGCCGCCTTGGATAAATTTTTCGTAGGTGGCTTTTGATGGAGCGAAGGTGTTGGTTTCGTGCTGGAAACCGCCGATGGCAATACGCATGAAATCTTGGGCGATGAGCGCTTTGACGTTGATGTCAAAGCATACTGCACCGACGGCGCTACTTGATCGGCTGCGTGGCGCGATTGAAACCTATGCCGCGCGGATGGCTACAGTGGCGAATCCACGTCGATGAACTGATAGCGCACACCGTAGCGCTCGGCGATGTAGGCACCGAGCGCCGCCACGCCGCCGCGCTCGGTGGCATGGTGGCCCGCAGCAATCAACGTCACATTGGATTCGCGCGCTTCATGGATGTGGTGTTCGCTGATTTCGCCGGTGATGAAGGCGTCGGCACCGGCCTCTATGGCGTCGCGCAGAAAGCCGCCGCCCGCGCCGGTGCACCAAGCGATCGTGCGAACCGCACGCGACGAGCTGGCGTAGAGCGTGACCCGACCACCGAAATGCCGCGCCACGTAGGCCGCGAGCACAGTAGATTTGATGTCGATTCCCATGCCCAATTGCCCGAGCATCACCAAGTTGTGTTCACCGGCTGAACCCACTGGCGTCAGACCGAGTTTTCGCCCCATCTGCGCGTTGTTGCCGAGCTCGGGATGCGCATCGAGCGGTAAGTGGTAGGCGAGCAAATTGATGTCTTGAATCAAAAGCCGCGCAACGCGTTGCCGATGGTAGCCAACGATACGCGGATCGTCACCCTTCCAAAACAAGCCGTGATGCACGATGACGGTATCGGCACCAGCGGCAATGGCGGCGTCGATCAAAATTTGATTTGCGGTCACGCCAACGACGATGTTTCGTATCTCCGCGCTGCCCTCAACCTGCAAGCCGTTGGGCGCGACGTCTTTAAAACGGCGGATATCGAGGTGCGCAACGAGGTGGCGTACCAAGTCCTCGCGCGCAACTCGTCCTTGCTTCAAATTCGAGACTGTACTTTCCTGCATAAAATGGGTGTTGTCTACGTTACGCACTGCAAGCCCTCGATTTCATTGTATGGATGGGATTTCGCTGTGTGAAACGCGGCAGGCACTTCGTGCTCACTCAACCATTCACTGCCCACATTTCTTATGATGACTCGATTATGGCTGGTTTTTGCTCAGGTTTGTACAGTCTGTCTGGCAGTACTGTTCACCGTCAGCGCCCTGCGGCCCGAGTGGTTATCCCGAGTGCCGTTTGTCAGCGCGCCCACTGCACCGCCCGCAGTGAATACTGCGCCGATCGCCGCGCCCGCAAAAATTGATTCGTCCACTACAAACGCTTCGATCCGGGGCGGTTTCGCCGATGCCGCGGGGCGGGCGTTGCCATCGGTCGTAAAAATCGCCACCAGCGCTGAGCGAAAATTTCGCCATCCATTCCTAGACGACCCAACGTTTCAGCGGTTTTTCGGACGCGATCGAAATGGCCGAGGCAACGGTGGCAACGACGAAAACTCACAGCAAATGCGCGGCGAAGGCTCGGGCGTGATCGTGCGCAAGGATGGCTACATTTTGACCAACAACCATGTGGTCGAAGGCGCACAGCGCATCTTGGTCGAGCTCTCCGACAAACGCGTTTTGCCCGCCAAAATCGTGGGCACCGACCCCGAAACCGATCTGGCCGTGATTAAGATCGACGGCGACAACTTTCCGGCGGTGGGTTTTGGCGATTCACGATTGCTGCAGGCGGGTGAAATCGTGCTGGCCATCGGCAACCCGTTTGGCGTGTTTGGCAACACGGTCACGATGGGCATCGTGAGCGCCGTGGGTCGCACACAAATCGGTGAGGGTTCACCGTTCGAGAGCTTCATCCAAACCGATGCCGCAATCAATCAAGGTAACTCCGGCGGCGCACTGGTGAGCGCAAGCGGTGAGCTCATTGGCATCAACACCAGCATCTTTACGCGCACCGGGGATTTCTCCGGCATCGGTTTTGCGATCCCCACGGCCATCGCAGTGCCCATCATGGAGCAACTCATCGCCACGGGCGAGGTCAAGCGCGGCTACTTGGGCGCGAGTTTAGGTTCGGTATCGGCCGAAATTGCTGAGCGCTTGGCGCTCAAAGAAACGACGGGCGCCTATGTGGATGCCGTGGTCGATGGCGGTCCGGGAGCTCGCGCGGGTTTACGGCCAAACGACGTGATCGTTGAGGTCAACGGTCGGGCAGTGAAAGATCGCCCAGAGGCAATCAATACGATCGCTGGCATTTCACCTGGCCAGACAGTCGAGCTGAAACTTCGTCGACGAGGCGAGCTCATAGAAATTAAAGTCACACTCGACAAGCGCCCAAATCGGCCGCGACAGTAGCGAAATCGTAAGAGCAGCGACGTCGGGTTGCACCACTTGCTGTTCGGGCTGGGCTGGTCGTTGACTTGTTGGCGCGCCACCGACCCTTCGACAGGCTCTCAAGAAACAGCTTTTTAGTTGCGCAAAATCAATGCCTTACATGATGCCTTATGCACCAAATACCCTAGGCGTAACGCGCCAAACAGCTCCCTCCCCCCGGGGGGGAGGGTTGGGGAGAGGGTCTTCGTATTGCTCCGATCGACATCATTCCAAGTCCCTCACCCCAACCCTCTCCCCCAGGGAGAGGGAGCCAAACCGATCACCGCCCTGTTTCTCAAAAACGCCTT
>READ01000059.1 GCA_004293675.1 Betaproteobacteria bacterium | reverse complement strand
AGCTTGTCAAACATCACGCCTTTGAGCATGGTCTGCACAACAGCAGCATCTTTTTGCGCTGCCTCGCCATCTTCAATCGGGTCCACTTGCCAGGGTCGGCTGATCAGGGCCAGCTTGCGTTTTTGCAAGCCACTGAAAACCTTGCCGTCGCGCTTCAAGTCACGGTACAGCTCAAAAGCATTGCCACCGTGGCCACGCTCCAGCAGCAGCGGGTCATTGGTGCGCAGTACACCTTGAAAATAGGTTTCAAACGGGTCGAGCAGCCTGTTGGCTACTTCGGTGTTCAGTTCTGGTACCGGAATGTTTTGGGTGGTGGGTTTGGTGGCCATATTTACCTTTATGCGAAGCCGTAAGCGTCAGAGCCGCGCGCCTGGCCGCTGCTGGTAAATTCAATCGGGCTGTCGCCGTCACCTTCAGCGTTCAGCGCCAAAAAGCACGCCCAGGTGCGGTCAGCGTGGCCAGTGGAATCACTCTCGGCCACAAAGCGCGGTGCGCCCGTTGGCCCCACCTCTTTTTTCAGCTTGTGCAGGTCACTGCGCAGCGCGGCGTCCCCTGCGGTGATGCGCAGCGTGCGGTCTTCAAAGTGTTCTTTGCCGCGTGTGGCCATCGTCAATTTATTGGGGCCCGTGAACAGCACGCCCTCGACCACACTGGAGCCGTAGCGGTTTTGGGCGTCTTCCACCGGCTTTTCGCCCATGCCGGTTTGGTCCATGCAGCAGCGCATGACGCGGTAGCGGCGAAACACATCACCCAGCAGCGCGTCTTGCTCTGCAAACTTGATGCGTTTGCGCACAATGACCTCTCGCGTCCAGGAGACGTCACCCACCTTTTCATTGACCCAGATCACAAACAAGTCATTGCGCGCCGCAATGTCAACACCCACATAGCACGGCCCACCGGCATAGTTGGCAGGCACACCCGCGCGCGGGTCTTCGCAGGCGTTGATCAGCTCGTAGCTGAGCCAGGCGCTTGCCTCATCCAGCCACTGCAGCTCAAACTCTTGTTGCCACAAGTCTGAATCCCCAGCGCCGCGTTGAAGCTCTTCAATATTGCGCGGCAGGCCCTGCGCCACCGCGTCGTGAATGTCGGTAGTGTGCCTTGACCAGGCGTCATCTTTGCCTGTCATCAGGTCATAAAATTTGTTGCCCTTGCCGTTGGGCGTGCTGATCACCCGCAGCTTGAGACCCGGTTTGGAAATTACCGGGAACAGCGCCTTCCAAATCGCCCGGCTGTCTTTGTGAAACGCAAATTCGTCAAGCAGCACATTGGCAGAAAAACCCCGGGCCGTGTCCGGGTTGGCAGGCAGCGCCGTCACGCGGCTGCCGCCTGGCAGTTCTACTTCCAGCGCCTTGATGTTGGCGTCAAACGGCACCTCGTACTCTTTAAAACCTGCCGCCATGGCTTTGAGATGCAGCTTGACCCCCTCATTCATGGCCTCCCGTGCCTGGCGCTCGCCCCGGCTCAAAATCACCCAGCGGGCGCGCTTGCCAGCGGCTTCAGCGCGCACCACATCCAGCGCAATTTCCAGCGTGCTGGTGAAGGTTTTGCCGCACTGGCGCGCAAACATGGCAATCTTGAAGCGCGCATCGTCTTGCACCCAGGCGCGTTGGTAAGGGTAGAGCTTCAGGGCGGGTTGGGTTGGCTCAGGGGCCAGCTCAGAGGTCATACGCCGCCTTGATGACGCGGGCCAGCACATCGGGCGCTATGGCACCGGTCTTACCCAGGTCTTCTAGTTTTGCACGCTGCTCAGCCAGCACCTTGGCCCGCGTTTGGGCTTCTACCTTGGCCTGAAATTGTTTGGTGTGTACGCTGGAGCGGGCCAGCGTTGCAATGTTTTTGGCCGCTGCGCTCAGCATGCCAATGCGGTCAGCTGCGTCAACGTCAGGGTCAGTCGCATCGCCCAGCGCGATCATGGCGTCAAACAACTCCTGTTGCACGATGGCCGTCAGCGCAGCACTGCGGGTGTCACCCTTGTCTTGTGCATGTGCGTCGATGGCTTGTGCAGCATCGGTGAACGCCTTGACCGCCATCAACCGCCGCTCCAGCTTGGGGCCATAGCGGTGCAGCGCCGCCCGGCTGGGCAGCACGCCCAGCGCCTGCTGCTCGGGAAAGCGCTGGCGCAGGTCAGCAATCATTTCGTCTAGCGTAAAACGCCCGTCAGCCATCAGCCCTTCAATGTAGGTTTTGACGTCTTTGGGCAGCCTGTCCATTTTTGGTTTGCGGCCCACGGCTTATGCCCCTGCAGGCGGGCGGGCAATGCCCGGCTCGCAGTCCACCGTGTACTCAACAACGTCAATGCCATAGCGTTCGAGCTTGGCATGCAGCTGGCCCAGCGGGTCGGTGCGAGTGCTGATCAGCTCGCGTCCCTGCAGGTAGTCCAGCTCACGGCGCACCTCCAGCTCGGTGATGTCGCTGTACACCGCCGCTGCCACACTGCGCAGCATGCCCAGGTGGGCCGGTGCCGGGCGGGCAATGTTGAGCGTCAGCAGCAGCAGCCAGCGCGTGGTTTCACGCCGGGCGCGTTGGGCCAGTCTGGCCAGGTCTTCAGCGTTCATTGGTTTTTTCCCCTGAGCAAGATGTTTTCAAAGCGCAGTGCCATCGCGTCCAGCTTTGCCATGATGGTGGCCACCGCCTGCACATAGTCCTCACGCCGCACATAGTGCAGCGGCAGCTCGGCTTTGAGGTTCAACAGCTCCCGCTCGACCCGCTGCCACTGGTCACGCTCAGCCCGGCTGGCAGCTTCCAGCCCCTCAAGCCTGTGAGCCACTTGCCTCTGGTTGGCAGCAGCCGTGGTGTCTTGCGCCTCAAAGCGCTCGTCCATGCGGCGCAGCAACTGGTCAAGCAGCAACTTGCCCGCCCCGGCGCAAGCCCCTAAAAACATGGTCAGCAGCAGTATCAAGTGCCACAGGTCAAGCTGCATCGTCATGGTTTGACTCTTTCAGGTCTGGGTTCGCGTTGGTTTAAAAAATCAATCAGACGTTGGTGCGCCAGTCGGTTTTCGGCGCAGATCTGGGCGTTGGTGGCGTGACTGGCCCAGGCGTCGTCGAGGGTGATGTGGGTTGCAACAGCACAGGCGGCCTCGGTGGTATCAACAGCGCTGCAGGCACCGGCGGGCTGGTCTGCGCCTGCAAGGGAGCTGTTCCACATCCAGACAGCGCCAGCAGTAAGCACAAGAGGAGCAGCGTTGACAGTGCCGCCTTCACCAGCCACGGGGGGCGCTTGTAGTAGTGCAGGTCCAACACCACAAACAGAACCACCAGCAGCGCCAACAGCCAAGGGAATACGCTTTTTAAGTCCATCAAACTTCTCCTTTAAATCTGTAAATTTGCCGCGCAATAGGACGGCATCAGCGAGGTAGGTTGCCGCTGCCTCTTCACCACGCTTGATCTCGGCCTGGTACTGGGCATGCGCATCACGCTCTACCTTGGCCTGCTTTGCCAGCCACTTTTGTTCGTTATGGTTTGCACCAGCCAGCCAAGCGCACACCAGCGCGGCCAGGGCCAACAGCGCCGCCGCTGCAACTTGTTTGATCGCACTCATCGCATTCATGCGCACGACCCCCGGCCCCAGCCAGCGGCCTTGTAGGCAGGCTCAAGGCGGTGCAGTATGCGGCGCGGGTAGTCACGGTTCTCACGCCAGTTGGCGGCACTTCGCCCTGCGTTGACCCGCTCTACCTGGTCAAACCATAGGGTGGGGTTTAGACGGTTGTTTTTGGCCAGCGCCTTGTCACGCTGCACCCAGCCCAGCCCGCCGTTGTAGGCACTCAGCGCAAAAGCCATGCGGTTACAGCCGTCAACAGCGGCCACGCGGTCATGAAGCCACTTGTCATAGCCCACCAGAGCGCGTAGTGCCCAGGTTGGGTTGTTGGGTTGGCAGTCGGCATCAGACAGCCCATTGATCTGGCACCACCAGCGCGCCGTGGCGGGCATGAACTGGGACATGCCAGCGGCCCCCACGCGGCTCACGGCTTGTGGGTTCCACCCGCTTTCTTGGTGAATTTGCGCGGCGAAGGTGGCCACTGGTGCATCAAGGCCCCACTGGCTGTGGGCGGTGCGCGTCAGGTCTGCGCGGTACTTGGTGGCGGCCTGTGGCACGCTTTGCGCAGCCGCTTCAAACGAGCAGGACGCTATAAAAATAGCCATCACACAAAGCAGTATGAAGGCGCACCATTTTTTACACCGCTCGTTAAATTGGTCAGCACCAGCTTCCCACCGGGCTTCGCTCTCAGCTGTGCCGCGCATCACGCCCCCAATCCCACGGCCAGCATGGTGGCAGCAACAATGATGGCCCGGCGCAACATGGCAACGCCCATCAAGCGCAGTAGCGCCTCGTCAGGCGCGGCATGCAGTTCTAGGGTGCTGGTGTCTGCATCGTCACTCGGCTCTTCGCACAGCGGCTCAGGCGCATCTTCAAACTCGCCCAGCTGCAAAAAAAAGTCAGGCCGCGCATACGGGAACAAGCTGCGGTCAATCCAGTAGCCGGCCACAGCAGCCAAGGCCACCAGGCTCAGCTTGTACAGGCTTACGGGCAGCTGCTGCGGTGCAATGCACCACACCAGTACGGCCAGCAGTACAGCGGCAATCAACCAGTCAAACATGCGCGGCGGTTTAAGGCCTTTGCGCAGCGACGAAAAAAGAGGTTTAGAAGGCGCGTTGGGTGTGGTCATGCGGCTACTGTGCCGCGCGCGCGTGAGGCTGGCTAATTAAATTGTTTTACTTATTGTGTTGCCTGAAGTTAAGGATTGATCAAAGTCAAACCAGTTTTTAAACAATCGTTGCAGTATTGGAAGCGGTGTCACCGCCGCAGCCTTATCACGCGCTACCGCCAGCTCGTTGTGGCATTGCGTCACGAGTGCCCCGAGTGAGGCGGGTTCGCCAGACTCAATACTCAAGTACTTCGCTTGAAACTTGGCTGCTTCCTCGACACTTAAGTCGTGACAGGCAACTGCGATATCTGCCTCAAGCCGCTTAAAGTCTCGGGCCAGCTCCGAGTGCTTACGTGCCTTTGTTGCGGGTCCGTAAACCAGGGATAGCGTAGCAACTATGGTGATAATTGCAGTTAGCCAAAGGCCAAGCGCAGGGTCGCTTTTAATCTGTGAAAAAGCTGCCGCACCACCGAGCGCGCTCACGGCTTTGGCGGCACGGTCAGCACCATCCAGAAAACGCTCGCGCTTTAAGTGATACAGGGTTGACAGCTGCACCCCCCAAAGCAAATCCCATCGTGCGTCAAGTGGGTGGCTGGAATCGTTGTTTTCAGTTTCCATGCCGTGAGTATCTACTTTTTTGGCGGTGTAGGTGCTGGTGGAATGGGCCTGGTGAATGAAGCCGTTGTACTGTTAAGCACGCCGCCACGTTCTCCGAATGCAGGGTAACTTTCATTCTCCGGTGTATGTTTTGTCGGTGTTTGGGACGACGGTGCTGGTGCGGGATGTTGAGTTTTTTTGTTGTTGCTCATGACTGATTTCTATATTTAAAGTGGGTTTGGGTTACTTTTTACTAACTTGATCTGCGGTTACTTACACCCACCCAAAGCCCGGCATTCTTTAACCAGCGCGGCATGGTCATCACGTACCTCTGTATTGCGCGTGCCGCAGCGCGTGGCAATGGCCGTCATCTCTGAGGAGATCGACACCTCATACGTAGCGCCTGCCAAATTGTTGCTGGCAGTGCCTTTACGCGCCTGCAGGGTTTTGAGCTCTTGGTCACACGCCGCCCGCTGCGTGCTGATGGCGTTGAACGCTTCAGGCACCAGACGCGCTTCAAGCTCCAGCTTGTGCAGTGGGTGCAGGCATGGCCACAGCGGGCGCGTTGCCCGAGCCAGGCCGCACCTTGATGGCCTCGCCCTTGCCAGCGCAGGGCGCGTCCTGAAAGGTGGTTTGCCCGTCAGCGCCCGTGCATTTATTGATGGCCATCGCTGGCACACAGAGCGCCAGTAGCGCCGCAGCGCAGATCACGGTTTTTAAACAGCTCATTTTTCAACTCCCTTTTTGCCTGATTTAGCCGCCAGCGCGGCTGTGCCTTCGTTATTTTTGGCGAAAAAAGCGGCTTGTACTTCCAGTGCTTTTTTGCCTTCGCTGCTTGCTGCTCGATAGTTGGTCACCAGGATTTTTTCAACAAAATTTAAGCCCCCTTCAATCGTCTGACCTTTGCCGGTAAGCAGCCACATCGTGTCGATTTCGGGGTGTGCCTTTAGCAACGCCATCACCGCTTCAGGCCTGGTATCTGCCGGGTAGCCCAGCGACAACAGGCGGGCAGCAACGCCCAACACCACCATGGCCTTTTCTTCAGCTGTGACGCCGTGCAGGATGTACTGAATGTCTGCGCCTGCAGCTGCAAGCGCCACCATGTAATTCGCATCAGGAGAGCGCTCGCCTGACTCGTAGTTGCGCTGAGATCGTGCTGCGACACCGCACTTATCTGCTAACGCTTGCTGGCTGAACCCAAGCGACTCACGCTGTTTTCGCAATCGTTCATGAAAATTAGGCACAAATATTCCTAAAATTGATTGACACTAGGCACAAACGTGCCGCATAATCCATTCTGTTCCAAACGAACTTAATGAATTTGACGATTAACCCGGAGCAAACCCATGAAAACCACCATGACCACTGAACGAGCCAACGAAATCAAACAGCGCTTGTACCAGCGAGGCGAGACCTTAAAGAGCTGGGCTGCTGCCAACGGCTTTAAGTACTA
>READ01000058.1 GCA_004293675.1 Betaproteobacteria bacterium | reverse complement strand
GCATCCAGATGCGCGTAACCTGTAAAGGGACGCGCCATTGAAAACTCCATTTGTTTGGAGTCCTAATTATTAACTATATTTAATGGAATTGGAATAATACGACCCACGAGCGCCGCGAGCGCGCGCAGGAACACCGCGTTTGAAGGGTTAACCATTAAAGACTCCTTACGAAAGATGCTCAGTGCCGGATGGCGGTGAGCGAAACAAGGAGTCCTGGCAGTTTTTCACCAAAAAAAAGCCACCCCAAGGGATGGCTTTGTGGATCGGAAGTGGGTTACTTGGCTTTTGACAGAGCAAGCTCCGCCTTCACCAAGTCGCCGATCGCAGAGGCATCTTGCGATGTCTCCTTGCCGCTGTACGCCTCAAGAACCGCGTCTTCAACCTTCATACTCTTCTGTGTAGCCAAAGCACGACCCGCAACCATCAGTTCTCGGAATGAAAACTCGCGGAGTTGAGCAGCGACGCTTGTGCGTACTGCGATAGCCACACGAACCAGCGAACGAGCGATGATCGGATCAAGGCCGGGCGCGCGAGAAATGAGCGCTGCGATTTCGGTAGCTTCGTCCAAGTAGGAGAATTTCGGCGCTGCAAAACGACTCTTGAAGGCCGAATTGAGCGCGAAAGTGCCCTTGTACTTGTGCCGATGCTCGCCAGACACGTCGTTGGCTGTTGCGATGACCATAAACTCCTTATGCGGAGTAACGATTTCGCCCGTGGCTCGAATTTGGATGGGACGTCCATCCAAAAGGTTGTGCAGCGCAATTTGAACCTCGGGTGCAAGTCCGGTCACCTCATCCAAGATCAGAGTAGCCCCTGATCTCGCCGCGCGTACAACGGGGCCGTCGATGCGCTTCAGGCCCGACTTGGTGTCCTCTGCAGGGAGGATCGTCGAGAACAGCGCGTCTGCCTCGATGGCCTCGCTGCACTCCACTACTTCCACTGGCCTATTCGTGCGCGCACACAGTTGGTACGCGAACTCGGTCTTTCCGCAGCCGGGAGGACCGACGAGTAGCCAATTCTTACTAACCACCTGTGAAACGAGTCGTTGGGCGAGGCGCAACAGCTCCTTACTCCACACGTACTTTGGATCAATCGCTGGCACCCACTGTCCGGCGGTTGCCCCGGCAAACATCGTAATAGTTTGCTGAGGGGCTTTAGGGGCTTTAAGCGGCGCGATGACCGCTTGATCCCCGAAGACAACCGTAAGGTCGTTAACAGCTGGGGCGGTGGCGGCGGTAGTTTTTGATGCCATGATGGATCTCCTTAAAAGTTGCCGACTCGACATGAGCGGCGAAACAAGGAGTCCGGGCAGGTTTTGCCCAAGAAAAAACCACCCCGAGGGATGGTTTTGTGATCGGACATTTAGTATTCAACAGACAGGAACGGCTCCACATCGGTACTAACGAATGGCGTCTCGGTTATGAGATACCCTAACCGATTGACATAGTGAATGCCGTCCATCAGGATCCAACCGACGCGACACTCCGCGTCGTCGCCATCGTGATCATCGTCAACCGACACCATAGTCCAAACGGTGCCTGGCTCTTGCTGTTCACGAAGCCGCACAGCCTCCCATTCTTTGCCATACGTTTCGAACATATAACCGTCTACAGCAGCGTTGCAGTCTAGGTTGTTCTTCATCGGCTTGTATGTGATTTCCCAATCTTCAAAATTCACGGGTCACCTCCGCATAGAACGCATCAAGATCGTTGTTAGCGAACAGTCGAAGTGCGGAGTCGTGGGTCACGAAAAGACGCGTGTCTTCACAGCAGAAAGCATCATGCGCGTGCGATGAGATGAATTCCTGCAGCGCGATGATCGCCTCATCATCGTGAGAAGTGTCGTTTTCGCAATCGACACGCACCACACAGCCGAAGTACTGCCGCCCGTTCCCGTCCAGCTCTGGTTCATAACGGATGTCCACCAGCAGCGAGAGGCGCATCGACGACACTGAGCTGGCCAGTATGTTTGCGATGTACGCCCGTGACGCGGCCTGGAAGCCGTCGGCTAGCCGATGATAGAGCTCCGACATCTCCAACCACATCTTCATAAGCGGCTGCTCCCTAAAGTCCTTGTCCGGGCCAAAAGTGAATCGCGCCTCAGAAAAGGCTTTCGCCTGTCCGCTTGCCGACGGCCAATCTATTGTGCCAAGGGTCATTGTTGTCTCCTTAAAAAGTGCCAGCTCGAAATGAGCGACGAAATAAGGGATCGTCACAGTGTTTACCCAACGCTTTATCTGCGTTTGCTGCGTTCAGCACAATCTCCGTTTGCACAGCAAACGAGCGCACGCATGACACTCCGGCACCTTCTGGCTCACATACTTTCGGCAACTGTGTTTGTGCCAATAGCATGGAGTCAACCCGCTCGTCCCCCTCAACTACCCCCACCTCCAACCGCGATGAGCTCGTGGACGGGCGCGCCATGCGCGACTGAGGCCGAATGCAAGGAGCGGTTCAAAGACGGTCAGATGCTGGGTGTAGACATCTTGCGCTCAGGGCAAGAATTCTCTCGGAACAAAGACTCGGCGGGGAACTCGAATCCCGCACAGGTCAGCCTCGACCGAGCAAACCCATCGCCGGGACCCAGTCGTACTAACCCTACCGCTACGGTCTACACCCGAGAGTTCATCCCCGGTGCCACCTCCCAGGCCGAGATCGATGCGATCGTTGCCGCAGGCAAAGATCCGAACGGTCTGATGTCGCACGCGGTACAAGCGCGACGCAATAGCAATGAGGTTGGCTGTCGCGCAACTTCGTTGCATCCGCATGATCCATACTACCTGCCGATTTTCACGATCAACATCCGAACGACTACGCTCGTGACACTGCCCAATGGAAGAACACGGGTCGAGCTCACTGGATGGGACAACCTCGGAACAGGCCTACCCTTAGCGCTTAACCGTGACTTCAAACTAAGTCCCATTCAAGGGTCGGGAAAGACAACCACGGTCAGTGTTCGTCCACCTCAACCCGGCGTACCCGACTCAGGGCGGATTTTGGAGATCAGCGAGAGTCCAATCGGTATCCCGGCGGACGGTTCCATGATCGTCGTTTCTCCGATGATTATGGAATACGGTGCGAGCGGCTGGCAACCGATCAGCAGCACCATCTCCAATCCAATTGTCGGCACCCACAGCGAGCAGTTTTCAATACGATTCAGAATCAACAGTATCCGTGGCGCTGTGGTTGTCATGGGGCAGTTCTTTCGGGTCAAGCGTGACTACACACCGATCACCGAAGCACCGAATGGCGTCTGCCCAATTGACCCCCGTTCATGCAATCCCGTCGCCAGCAATTCCGTCTTTGTCAACCTCTGTTCGACACAAAACACGAACGTGGGTCAATACCTTGCGGCAATCACCCAACCGACGAACCAGCGCAGGCTAGACGTACAAGCACACGACACCCTTCGCTCGTCGCTCGCGGTAAACCGTGCAGCGATCGCGGGAACAAACCCCACCAGCTTCGCCGATGGCATCATGCACGGTTCGCGCTCCACATTGGCGGGATACCCGCCACAACCGGCCAATGGCAGCGGTTTCACGTTCAACATGACGGAGCTCTTCCCTGGCTGCTCGGAAACGCGAACGACACGAGCGTACGCGAGCGAGGGCGTACGCCGCGAAGCCAAGTATGAGTCCTGTGTAGCCGCAATCGATCCGGCGGTACCGCGAACATGCAACGGCAGACGTTCCGTGGGATTCACGTCAATGGGCACCCAAGTGATCGCGAAGTTCACCTCAGTACGCAACACCAAAACAGCAAGTTGTCCGGCCAACACAACATACACCGATATTCCACCGGTCACCTGGAACGACCCGAACACTTGGAATCGACAAGCACGGTCATTTACTTATTCGAGCTGTCCCGCAGATCGGCCGCACTATATTGGTCAAGCCGATCCAGTTAATGGCATCTTCCCCCCTGTCACATACCAAGAACGTGTGCCGCTTAACGCGACAACTTGGGGCCCATGGTATCCGTGGCGTGACGACTCCAAATGTTCGGCAGATGTCGCCCTCGCCACGTTACCTCGCACCGCTGATCAACCCGCCTCGCAGGTCTATGGCTACCCCGGACGCCAGGTGTGTATGCCGGGCGAAATCACGCCGCTGGGTTCAGCGAGTACCCTGTCAACCCGACCGTTTACCGGTGATCGTCCATTTGATTTTGCTGTGTTCGGTGCGCCCGAGGCGATCAATAGTCCGACTGACCCGAACCCTGAAGCACCTGGCACATTCGATTTCTGGCAGATTGAGTACCGGCGTCTCGCGCTTGATCCGAACGCTCATTTCGCGCACAACATTCGTGTTCAACCCGTAGGCGCTGGCACTGCAAACGCCACCATTACAACCATCGGCGAGGCAGAAAACTCGTGGCGCGTGAGCGGCACAGCTAATCTCAGCAATGTCACCGAATTCGAGGTCATCGCTGACATTTACATGGTTCCAGTCAATGAAATCACCGGCTGTGACGCCTACATTAAATTAGTGGCGGATCGCTATTGCACGGTACCTCCACCGGGCCAGCTCACGTGCACTGACAATCGTGGACCGTGCACCACGCTTAACGGCGTCAACTTTTGCAACAGTGGCGCGACTGCAGGCATCGCGAAGTTGCTCAAGCCATGGGGAACAACTGACAGCGCACGCATCGACCCCGCTACTAATTTAGCGGCGGGACTCGGCGGTGGCCCCATTGAATTGCTCAACAATTCAATGTGTTTTGCAGCGACTGGCCCTGCCTTAGCGTGCAATCTCGACGCGCAATCAACGGGAGGATGGCGCAATAACTTTCCAACAACACCGGTGCTAAACGGATACGTTGACAACTGCCATCTCGTTAAGCGCTCACCTGATGACGGCAGCGCGGTCCCCACCAACGCCCTTCTGACTGATCCGGCGTGTCGCATCGTCGATGCCGGCACACGATGCCAGGGCGAGTCGGTAGGCGTGTTTTCTGGGACTTGCTACAACCGCGAGATCGTTTACGACTGCGGCCGCGATGTGCCGGTCCCACCCGGCATGCTGGATGCGCCCACGGTGACCTTAGATCAGAGTTGTAGCGGAGGTACGCTTCGCTGTTTGGGCACCGATTGTCATGCACCAGCGCCGGAGGCGAATCCCAATTTCGCGATGATGGCTGCCGCTGGCGAAATCGTCTCAGCAGTCAACCAACATACAGTATGCGAGGAGACGGGCAATCCGCCTGCGTCCGATTCCGAGCCCTGTACGCCCACGGTATTCGGCGGAAAGAAGCGCACCTGCTCGTTCCCTGTAACGTCCGAAGCCGGCATCGGTCAGCACTGCTGCCGACAGGGTGAGAAAGCCGCGGCTGGCGTCAACATGCTCAAGTGGGTCACCATGCTCAAACTCGCGTGGAAACTCCAAGAGTCCCAGTTCGTAATGAACACCATGCGTCAGGTAGGCGGAACAACTGGGCTGTCAACCGCGTACGAGTCCGTGGGTTCATCTGTGAGCTCGATCTCCACGGCAACAACCCAATGGTTCACTGATGCTTTCCAATCAATCGCTGGAAGTTTTGGCTGGTCTGCGCCTGCGGGTGCCGCAGCACTGCCAGCTGCAACGCCACAGGTCGCGAACGTAGCCATCGAGGGGGCTGCGCAGGGTCTTTCTCAGTTCAATCCGTTTACGATTATTGAGGAGAAGATTCGCTCGTTTGCGACGGACGCCTTGGCAAATGTATTTTCAGCCGCCGCCAGTTCATCGGGGCAACAAATCACGCAGGAAGCGGCGCGACAACAAGCGACGCAGGCCGTAAACTTCGTCCAAAACGTTCTGTTCTGGTACTCCGTCGCACAGCTCGTCGGCAACCTGATTTATGACTGTGACAAAGAAGAACTCTCAACCGGCATGGAGCGCAAATCCGGCAATGATCCTGTCAACCTTCCATTGAGTGTTTAAGCCACGCGATTTCAGCGGCGTGGTGACACTGTTTGGGGTTCGTGTGCAACGTTGGTTTTAACAACG
>READ01000062.1 GCA_004293675.1 Betaproteobacteria bacterium | reverse complement strand
GGATGGTCTGCACAACCCCCGCTTTCGCGCAAGTTGAAGGTTAAAAGTTCATCCGATGAAACAGCGGTCGTCACTTCACCGAATTCGTGAGCGTATTTGCTCTGGTTTGGTGCCCTATATGGCTTTTGGCGGGCATTTGCCCGTTGCGCAGGCGCACTCATCCCTGTGCCGCCATCAAAGTTTTGCGCGCCATCCACAAATTGGTCAGTGCAAACAGCGTCACCAGTTGGGCCGTGTTCTTGGCAAGGCCCTTGTAGCGCACCTTGGTGAATCCAAACTGGCACTTGATGACCCGAAACGGGTGCTCTACCTTGGCTCGTACGCTGGCCTTGAGCTTTTCAGCTTGTTCGCTCAGAGCACCCCAGGGCGTGTGTTTTTGCGCCTTGCGCTTGCCAGGGCGCATGGCCACTTGCCACTCCACGCCCGTGGCTTCGGCTCGCTTGGGCGCACCCTGGTAGCCCGCGTCAGCAAATACAACCTGCTCATCTCCATGCAGCAACGCATTGCCCTGGGTCACATCATTGACGTTGGCAGCCGTACCGATGACGGTGTGTACCAGCCCAGAGTCCGCATCTACGCCAATGTGCGCCTTCATCCCGAAGTACCACTGGTTGCCCTTCTTGACCTGGTGCATCTCGGGGTCACGTTCACCCGTGCTGTTCTTGGTGGAGCTGGGTGCGGCAATCAAGGTGGCGTCTACCACCGTGCCGGTCTTGAGCATCAGGCCCTTGGTTGCCAAGGTGGCGTTGATGGTGGCCAGCAACTGAATGCTGAGGTTGTGCTCTTGCAGCAGATGGCGGAACCGCAAGATGGTGGTCTCATCGGGCAATCGACCTATGCCGGGGTCCAGATGGGCAAACTCGCAATACAGCGGGATGTCATGCAACGACTCTTCCATGGCAGGATCAGACAAGCCAAACCACTGTTGCAAGAAGTGAATGCGCAGCATGGTGGCCACTGCAAATGGCGGACGCCCCGTCTTGCCCGACGGTGCGTACGGCTCGATCAGCGCAACCAGCTCTGTCCACGGTACAACCAGATTCATCTCATCAAGGAATTCGCGCTTGCGCGTTCTCTTGGTGACCAATTCAAATCCGCTGCTGGCAAAGCTTTTTTGTTTCATCGGCAATTAACGTCTGGACAGGTCACTGGGCAGACTTATGCAGACATTCCCTA
>READ01000074.1 GCA_004293675.1 Betaproteobacteria bacterium | reverse complement strand
AACAGCAATGTGAATATCCTTTTTGATTCTTTTGCTTTTTCTCCAGTTAATCCTACGCCACACGCGCCTCAAACATCTGCCGGGCTGCACCCATGCCGCGCAGCGTGCGCTGCTGGCGCTGGGCCGCCATTTCTATCAGCTTGGCCGGCGTTCCCACGGCTGAGGCAAAGTCTTTAAAGAAGTGATCCGCGCAGGAAATAAAGGCTTCAGCACACATACCCAGTCGGCTTAGAAGGGGCGGCGTGGTCTCTGGAATAAAGCCGCGCTTGGCCGGATGCACAGCGCGGCCCAAGGTGTCCACCAACTCTATGTATTCTTCGAGTCCGAACGGTACAGCCTGCTCAAAGCGGCTGGTGGGGTCAAATGGCATCAAGGGCGCTTTGGCCAGTGCAGCCAATTCAGATTCTGGCACCAGTTTAGGCAGCGCCAGTGCTGATGTAGTCGCAGGTATAGATGCAGGCGGGCAGGCTGCTTCATCCACCGTAGCCGTGGCCGGGGCTGCTACCGGTACAAAGGCATGGCCTTGCATATCAGCCAGACGCGCATGGATGGAAGTGTGCACACTCTCGGGCAGCGATTGCGCCATGCCTGCGCGAATAGGGTTCAAGTCGACATAAGCCATGGCGGCCAGCAGCGCCTGCTCGTCCAGCAAGGCTTGGCTTTTGAAGCGCCCTTCCCAAAAGCGGCCCGTGCAATCGTCCTCCGCATTGGCCTGGCGCGCGACAGATTCGTTGAGCACCCGCATAAACCATGAAACATCGCACAGGCGCTGGCGATACAACTGGGCAAACTCTTTGACTTTGGCGCATTCTGCTTGGCCCATCTGGGCGCGGGACGCGGCCGAGAGCATGTAGCGCTGCACCAGCAAAGGCCCAATGAAAAGCAGCGTCCAGCGGCGCAATACGGCTTCATCGTCAAGCGCTAGGGCACGCGCCTGGTCTACGCGCAGCACCAAATGGTAGTGGTTACTCATCACCGCATAGGCGGCCACATCGATGGTAAAGACCGAGGCCAACTCACGGATGCGCGTTTCTATCCACCCCCTGCGGTGGTTGAAGTTCACGCCCGTCACTGCATCGTCACCACACAGAAAAGCCCGGCGCACACAGCGGCTGACCAGGTGATACCACGGGGTGTCTGACAGGGAAATGAGGGCTAAACGGGCGCGGGTCATAAGGGAAACAACGGTAGTAAGCGTTTTGGCATGGAACTCATTGTACTGTATAAAAACACAACCGTGGGTATCCTTTGTGCTCTG
>READ01000003.1 GCA_004293675.1 Betaproteobacteria bacterium | reverse complement strand
TTGCGCCGTGCGGCCTGCAATTTACCGGTCTTGTTTCTCTCTAGTTCCATCTCGATTTACCGTTCGTTAAGTACTCAATGGAAATCGTACAGGTTCAGAGACGTGTTTGGCGCTCAAAGCAGTGACGCACCGGCCGCAAACACCAAGACGATTGCCCCTATTAGCGAACTGGCGGCACCGACAATATTGCCCCAATAGACAAGTCTTGCCAAACCGCTGGCACCCGAGGCGAGACCCCTGTCTTTTGTGATTGCCGCGAGCGGTGTGGCAATGCAGAAAGCGTATGACGAAACTATGAAACATAGCGCTACCGACCACGCCAGGGTCGGAGACGTTGCAAGAGTTGGGAGCACTGCGGCCACTGAAAACATGATGGCAGCACCAAGCGACAAGCTTTGATGAGCGACGCGCCAAGAATTTACAACCTGCGCGAAGGCATTGGACTTAATCGCTCTTGCGTAGGGGGCACCGAGAAGTAGCGCGAAAAGCAGGACGATGGTCCCGTGGAAGGCAAGCTGTTGAGCGGCTGGGTTCATTCAGAATGTGGGCGAGATGAAATGGTGTGTTGCGGGGGCGTAACGTTCGAGATGGGAGGCAAACAGCGGCTTGCCGGTGTTTGTCCTCTCGATTGAAGGGTTAGGCGCCTGCACCGAGGAGCCCGCGAAATCTCTCTTCAAGAAGCTTACGGGCCTGGGGAACTTCATTCCTGATTGCGCCCCACCCAGCGTTCCAGGCTTTCTCTTTGCTCTCGCGCGTGTGGTCATTGAGAGTTTCGTCTTTGTATTTGATGTAGACGCCAGAACTAATGATGTGAGAGCGAACTTGCATTGCAAGCTTCTCCAAAGACTCGCAAAGCTCCTCTGGTAAGTAAATGCGATTCTTGTCGAAGAAGCGAAAGAATTCGACCAGCTTGTTCATTGCCAGGCGATGTTTCTCCTCTTGGTTGGGCTCGCCTACCCACTGCAATGGCGAGAGAAAGCTTTCAGCCTCCCAAAGCATTTCGACTAGGCAACCATACAACTCAGCAATGACTGTTGCTCGCTTCTCGTGAAGACGCGAGAACCTCTCCTTGTGTTCGACTGCCTTGAGCTGTAGTTCACCCTTGAGGTGTTCGATCGCTGCGTCAGACTTGGCTTTCAGATCGGATTCAAATCGCTTTGTGTCACGAGTAACAAGCTTCTCGAGAAGAGACTTTCCGAGGAAGCCAAGTACTGCAACGACCGCTGTGTTGCCGCCAATCGCGAGAAGTATGGTTTGCCAAGTTTCCATAAGCGCCTAACTGCATTTAGTTATTGCAAACCAGTATAACTATTTATCGACACACTTTTGAAAGTGCGCATTCGCGATATATCGGCAAATGCAGTGGGCAACGCATTCGTTCTGCTGTATTGATACGCAGTATGACTGCGCACACAAATTTGATACCGTTAAATTTTTTCTAACGCGGTTGAAAGGAAGGTTTCGCGTTCCCTAACAAGCGATGCCTGAGGCAGAAATCTGCGCGTAATCCGCGTCGTCTCTCACGCGATTTTTAAAACTACTTGCGTCGCTGACAATGGACGCCGATGGGCAACAGCCGCACTCGAAGTAGCCGAACTGAGCCCTCGGTTTGTATTGACGATTTCTCTTTGGGCCTGCGCAAAATCGAAAAGACACTGTTACACACTGTCACGGTGTCTTTTAATCCCAGCTTCATTGAGATATGCCATTAAAAATATGGCATACACGTCATTTATAATCTTATTCAATAGCAACAATAAACTGCCTGCAAGCCATATTTCGTAGGGCTTTCGCTAAAAAAGTTGGACGAAATAATTTAATGCCGCGCGTAGTGCGGCACCGCCTCGCCCTCGCTGCAAAATTTGCGCAGATAACTCAGCCGCTCTTGCGTCGCTTTCTTCGCTGCGACCGCGTCGCGCAGTGCGCAATTGGGTTCGTGCAAGTGCTTGCAATCACGAAAGCGGCAGGTGCCGATCAGCTCTGAAAATTCGGGGAAGGCTCGCTCGATGTCCAGTCGAGAGAAGTGCGCCAAACCGAACACCTGCATCCCCGGCGAATCGATGACCCAGCTCTTTTCGTCTAGCTCAAAGAGCCGCGTGAACGTGGTGGTGTGTTTTCCAGAATCGAGCGCGGTTGAGATTTCTCGGGTGGCTTGGGCTTCGCTGCCCACGAGCGCGTTGAGCAGTTTGCTTTTACCCATGCCCGATTGACCGATGAGCACGGTGTGCTCGTTCATCAATCGTTCGCGCATCGGCGCGTCGTTGAATTTTGCGGAAAAGGGAATCACGTCGTAGCCCAAATCTCGGTACATCGCGAGCGCGTTGGCTGCGGCTGCGGCCTCGACTAAATCGACTTTGTTGAGGCCGATGATGGCCTTGACGCCGCTGGCTTGCGCGCAGACCAACCAACGGTTGACGAGCTCATCGGAATACGCCGGAAGCGGCGCGACGATGCAGGCGACTTGCGTTACGTTTGCAGCGACAAGTTTCTCTTTGAACGCATCGGCGCGATAGAAAAGCGTCGTGCGATCGGCTAAGCCTTCGATCACACCTTCGTTGTCGTTGATCTGTGAAATCTGTGCGACGTCACCACAGGCCACTTGTAATTGCCGACCCTTGGTGACGCACTTAAACAAGCGGCCGTCAGAGAGTTTGATGGTGCTGTGACGACGTTGCGTTTCGAGCACAATGCCGCTGAGTTGCGCCGCTTCACTCATGGTTCATAGCAGAAAACTTTCGATGCGCGCTGCGCAAATGAAATCGTTGATCGAGATACCGCCCTTGCCGTTTTCAACATCATGGGTGTTGAACGCAACAACGCAACGGTTGTAATGCACCGACAGATCAGGATGATGATCGGTCGCATGGGAAATCGCAGCGACCACATTCACAAACGCTATCGTTTCGAAATAGTTCTTGAAGGAAAAGGTCTTTTGTATTTTGCCGTCAATGAGTGACCAGCCCGGAAGCGCCGCCAAGTAGTCGTTGACTTGAGCGGCAGTGAACGCGGCGTTGCCGTGTTGTGCTGTGGGCTTTTGCTGCGCTAGAGTTTGTAGATTCATGGAAAAAGTTGGGTCGAGAAGGCGTTGCGTTCTCTCTGACGCAGATTTCGCAGATTTGTGCTGATTAACGCTGATGAATCAATATGCAATTCGAAACTGTTCTTTTGCGTGAAAAATCTGCGTAAATCAACTGACTAATCTGCGAAATCTGCGTCAAAAAAAGAGCCTATGCAAAGAACCAGTTCGGGCTCGGACGCTGCCCTGAAATGGACCGTTTCACAACCCCCGCAAATGAGCAATCCGGATCATCGCTGGCGGATGTGAATGATGATACGCGCTGTAGAGCGGATCGGGGGTGAGCGTGCTGGCGTTGTCACGATATAGCTTGGTGAGCGCTGCGATCAAATCGGTCTTGCTGCTGACTTCGGCGGCGTAAGCATCGGCTTCGAATTCGTGCTTGCGGGATAGCGCCGACGAGAGTGGCCCGATCCAAAACAGCAGCGCGGGCAGCACCATGGCAAACAGAATAAGTGCGACGCCGGGTGCGCTCGTGCCGGTGTCGGACGCGAACCCAAACGCGGTAAACAGCCAAGGCTGTTTCATCGCCCAAGCCGCTGCTGCAAAAAATGCAAGACTAAACACAGCCATCATCACCAATCGCTGAACGATGTGCTTGCGCTTAAAGTGCCCAAGTTCATGGGCTAGCACCGCAACGATTTCATTGTTGTTTAAGCGCTCAAGCAGCGTGTCGAAAAACACAATGCGCTTAGCTTTGCCAAAACCCGTGAAGTACGCATTGCCGTGGGACGAGCGCGTGGAGCCGTCCATCACAAACAAGCCGTTACTTTGAAATTGCGTGCGATTCATCAACCCTTCAATCGCGGCCTTCGTATCCTCTTTTTCCAGCGGTTTGAACTTGTTAAAGAGCGGCGCGATGAAGGTGGGATACAGCGCCAACATCAACAACTGAAACCCAATAAACACCAACCAAGCATAGAGCCACCAAAGCGATCCCGCGCCGCGCATCAACCAAAACAGTAGCGCAAGCAGCGGCAGCATGATCGCGCCACCGAGCAGCGTGCCTTTGACCATGTCCAGCCAAAACGTTTTCTGTGTGGTTTTGTTGAAGCCGAATCGCTCTTCGATACCAAAGGTGCCGTAATAGCTAAACGGCAATCCGATGATGCCGGTAACGATTGATAGCAAAACCACCAACAACAGCTCACGCAACCAAATCGCGTCACTCAGTTGAGCGGTGAATTGCCAAAGCGCGGCAAGCCCCCAAAACAAAATGGCAAGGCTCACAAACACGCCCAGCGTCGACTCAAACAGCCCTAATTGCCCGCGGGCGGCCGTGTAATCAGCGGCACGCTGATGATCGGCCAGCGCAATGCTCTCGGTAAATGGCGGTGGCACGGCGCTGCGATGCGCAGCCACATGGCCTAAATGGCGGCGCAGCAGGTAAGTTTCAACGACGTACTGCGCGACCACCGCAAACAGCACCACCACAGTAAACGCTTCAAAGCTCATACGCAAAAGATGGGCTGTGCCAAAATCAGAAGGTTGTAATTTTCAACGATTTTGGGGTCGAGCAGCGAGATTTCACGCTTTGCGCTGGTTCAGAGCTTACGGCAATAGCCGATGGCTCGCAGCGCCCAACCGATTCCTCAAACTGTTGCCCCTCTGTACGCGCTCATGGCTCAAAATCAAAATCACCTCGTTTGGCTCGACATGGAAATGTCTGGTCTGGATCCCGAAATTTGTCGCGTACTTGAAGTCGCGGTGGTCGTCACCGACAAAGACCTTAACACCGTGGCCGAAGGGCCGGTGCTGGTGATTCATCAGAGTGACGCCGTGCTAGATGCGATGGACGAGTGGAACAAAAACACCCACGGTCGTTCGGGCCTGATCGAAAAGGTCAAGGCATCCACCATGACCGAAGATGAAGCCAGCGAGCTGATGATCGATTTCCTTGCGCAGCACTTGCCCAAAGGGGCGAGCCCGCTGTGCGGCAACAGCGTGCACCAAGATCGCCGCTTTATGGTGCGCTACATGCCAAAGTTTGAAGCGTATTTCCATTATCGAAACGTCGATGTAAGCACGCTCAAAGAGCTGGCATCACGCTGGGCCCCCGAGGTCAAAAAGAGTTTCCAGAAACGCACGCGTCACACCGCACTGGCTGATGTGTACGAATCGATTGACGAGCTGAAACACTACCGCGAACACTTCATCAAACTGCCCGCGTCGGAGGTTGCCGCTTGAAGTTTTGTTCGGCCTGCGGCAGCGCTGACATCGCGCTGAGCGTCCCCGAGGGCGATCATCGTGAGCGCTACGTTTGCGGCGCTTGCAAAACGGTGCATTACAAAAATCCGCTCATTGTTTGCGGCGTAGTTCCGGTGTACGGCGATAAAGTGATGCTGTGCAAACGCGGCATCGAGCCGCGCTACGGCAAATGGACACTTCCGGCTGGATTCATGGAAAACAAGGAATCGGTCGAGGAGGGCGCGCAGCGCGAGCTGTTCGAGGAATCGCAAGCGACAGTCACGCTCGGACCGCTGCTCGCCGTGCTGTCGGTGCCCTACATTTCGCAAGTTCACATGATGTACGTGGGGCAAATGAGTGAACCGACGTACGCGGTTACACCCGAAAGTACAGAAATCAATCTCTACCGCGAATCGGAGATTCCTTGGGATGAGCTGGCATTTCGCACGGTAAAGGTGACGCTTGAGCACTACTTTGCTTGCCGTAAGGCCGGCGCTTTCGTCGTAAAGTGCGATTCGCTGAGCTGAATAGCTGGGTTTGCTGGCGCGGTTGACGCGGCCAGCCTGCAATTCGCGCCCGCTGCTGTCTACTCGTCGCAGAGCGCTTCCGGTGCCGCGCCGTCTAAGCAGAATTCACTCCGTTGCGATCTTGCAACGCACTGCTTCGAGGGAAAACATCATGAATCCGCTTCGCTTCATTACCAGCCCGGTCTCTGATCTTTATGCTGCCGTGATGGCGCCGTTCAAGTTCGTCTTTGTTGTCGGCCTGTGCGCCTTCATCAATTGGATGGTTTCGCCCGGCGTTTGGTGGGTGAAATGGGTCGCCTTTGGCATGGGCATCGCTTGGTTTGTGGCATGGGCACGCGCTGCCAAGACGCTCTTGATCATTGGTGTCGTTGCCGGTATCGGGTACTTCATCTACAAACGCTACGGGGCTGCCGCCAAAGCGCGCTACGACGCCTGGCGCAATGAGGGCGAGGCCAAGAAGCCCGAGCAAGCGGTGCAGTATCTGATCGAGGCCAACCGCAGCGAATCGAGCGCGACCAAGACGATGTCGAGCGCGGGCTAGCCCCAATGCTGTTCGTTTAAGCAGACGACTCCCACTGCCGTTCGGGCTGAGCTGGTCGTTGCTTTGGCAACACCCGACCAACCCTTCGACAAGCTCTCAAGAAACAGCTTTTTAGTTGCGCAAAATCAATGCTTTGCGTGATGCCTTTCGCGCGAAATACCCTAGGCGTAACGCGCCAAACAGCTCCCTCCCCCCGGGGGGGAGGGTTGGGGAGAGGGTCTTCGCATTGCGCCGATCCACATCATTCCAAG
>READ01000006.1 GCA_004293675.1 Betaproteobacteria bacterium | reverse complement strand
GAGGGACTTGCAGAATTCGAAACTGTCTTAGCCTGAATCAAGCCGTGTGCTTGTTTTTCAGGCACTCGCAATGGATTGGAGGCACCCAGCGCGTTACGGTATGGTTTTTCCCCTGTTTTACCCGTGACACTGCCTCGCAAGTCGTTGCGAACTGTTTTTGAACTCGGTTTTGTCCAGGGTGTTGCGTTTGCGACTCACAACAGCAACCTCGTGAGTTGATCGGCGCACAGCGCCACCACCCCCAGCATCAGGTGACACATCACCTTGGCGTGTCCACGCACCTGAACATGGCGGGCTCCAAATTCATCCTTGAGTCGTGCGTTGCAACGCTCGGCACCTGATCTGGTTTTGTAACGCTGAGCCTCATGCGGGGCGAACTCGCGCTTGTCCCCTTTGCGTGGGTTGTGGTCAATCAAGGGCACGCGTCCCGCAGCCTGGATTTCCTCGCGTATCACCGTAGCTCGTAACAGGCATCGACGCGCTGGGCGCTGATGCGTGTGAGCGGCAACGCGACCCGGCTGTCGTGCACGTTGGCGCAGGTAAGAACGGCGCTGATGAGAAACCTTTCCGACCCTGGTTCAGGGTCAAATCCTGTCAATGATATTTTACTGTCTTATTTTAGTACCTTATACTGTTGATTTGTCAATCATTTTTAGAAACGGGGTCTACAATCATGGCATTGCACTTACTTGGTTTTATGCCCATGCACTTTCCAGCACGCCTGATTCAGCTACGCAAAGCGGCTGCCTACACCCAGCAAACCTTGTCTGAGGCGGCGGAACTCCATGTCAACCAGATTCGCCGCTATGAGGCAGGGACGGCGCAACCTACCCTAGAAGCCCTGATTCGGCTGGCCAAGGCGCTGCATGTCAGCCTGGACAGCCTGGTGTTTGAAGACGGTGAGCGCGGCCCGGATGAGGATTTGCGGCTGCGCTTTGAGGCACTGGCCCAGCTGGACAGCACCGAGCGCATGGTGGTCAAAGAGCTGCTGGACGGTATGCTGCTTAAGCATCAGGCGCGGCGCTTGGCCGGTGCGCCTGCATGAGCGCGCCGCTTGAGCCGCACATCGCCAGTCGTATCCTGCTGCTGCGCGAACAGCGGGTGATGCTCGATGCTGACCTGGCCCTGCTGTACGGCGTTGAAACTCGGGTGCTGGTGCAGGCGATTAAGCGCAACGCGGCGCGGTTTCCAGCGGACTTCATGTTTCAGCTCTCGGCCGAAGAGTTCGCTAACTTGAGATCACAGTTTGTGATCTCAAGTTCTGGCACTGGCACCAGCTCGGGGACTAGCGCAGGCCATGGCGGTCGTCGTTATGCACCGTATGCGTTTACTGAGCAAGGCGTGGCGATGTTGTCGTCCGTGCTGAGCAGTGAGCGGGCTGTGGTGATCAATATCGAGATCATGCGCACGTTTGTGAAGGTGCGCACGCTGGCCAGTACGCATCAAGACTTGGCCAAGCAGTTATCTGAACTGCAAGACAAGACGGAATCGCTGGCGATGTCGCATGACACCTTTAGCCGCAATACGCGCGCCCAACTTCGCCAGGTGTTTGATGCGCTTCGTGAACTGACCACACCGCCTGAACAGCCCAAACGGCCTATCGGGTTTGTGACCCCGAAGGATAAGCCAGCCAAGCCGACTGGCACCAAGGCGAAGGCGGCTGGCAAGAAAGCGTAGTACCAACACAGCGGCTAAACGATAAAGCCACCTCGTACCTCAGCTTTAGCGGCTATGGGGTGGTGGG
>READ01000061.1 GCA_004293675.1 Betaproteobacteria bacterium | reverse complement strand
CAATACTGTTAGTTTAGCGGTTTTTTAGCCTGAGACACCCACTTTCGTTTAGACAGCTCAAGAGGGGGTAACAACTCTGGACGAAATATCTGCGATTGATAGATGGGCTGATTTCGATCATGGCTTGGGTACGGCGAGTTGCGCCTTTTGACCATGCGCGGATTGCCTCGTCCCCGACTGCTTGCACACCGCAGAGATGCTGCTTTTGCCAGTACCTGCTCAAACCAGCACTTGTGCAGTCTGGGCCGCACTGGGGGGAAAGGCTCCTGATTGGAGCTGTTGCTGTTTGAAGTGCTGCACGTTGGCCACGAAGGACAGCTGTCTTGGCTCGACGTCTTGGCCGCTACCAGCGGCATGCATCAACCAACGCACAGCATAGTGCGCCAGCACCCAGCCGTAGAACTCTTGGCGCACCAGCTCAGGCGTTTTACTGCGCAGCACCCGCCGCCCTTGATGCAGGTGCGTCTTGAGCTCGTCAAAGACACTTTCGACTTCCCAGCGCTCGTGATAAATCGCCGCCAACTCCAAAGCAGGTGCTTGGGCAGGCTCAAGCAGCGAAGTCAGCAGGCGATACCGGGTGTGCTCGCCATTGGTTGCAGGCAAGGTGTACTCAATGACCCGCACGGTGATGGCAAGGGCGCTGGCGTCCCTGCGGGCCAGCTCTTTACCGGGCTTGATTTGACTCATAAACGAGCCATCAGGCAGGGCTTTTATCACGGGTAGCTGGCGGTTAGCTGCACAGCGCCACAGCAGATGCGCTCCAGTGGCGCGGGCTGCACGCCAGTGCTCATAGCCATTAAAGCCCCGGTCAGCTAGGCACAGCATGGAGGCGTCCAGTCGGGCCAGCAAGGGCTTGGCTACCGTCCACTCGGCATCCCGGTAAGGGCCAATGTTGGCACCCACCACGGCGTGTGTGGCGCATTCAACAAGAATGACGCACTGCGCTTGCGGGTAGCCTGCCACGCCAGTGCGGCTGCCCGGATAGCCGAATGCGGCAACGTTGGCAGGCTCATCGGGCACTTCAAAGTTGCTGCCATCGATGGCCATCAAGCGCAGCCCGCGGTAAAACGCGCTGGGGCAACTGGTTGCTTGCGCCAAGGGCAAACAAGCGCGCTCTTGCAGCTCTTTAAAGACGGGCCAGGAAAGCCGTGTGCGGGCGCTGCTGATGGATGATGCTTTGATGCGCTCAGGCGCTTGGCTGCGGCTTTGCCAAGCTAGGCCTTGAGCGACTGCATCGAACACGTCGCCGTAAGCGGCCTCGGGGTACAGGCTCAATGCCATGCAGTAGTACACACCTGCGGTTGCAGGCAGGCTACGCCGGCGTTGGCTGTTGCAGCCGTGTTTGTCGAGCAACTCGCCGATCAGTGATGCCGGGTAG
>READ01000075.1 GCA_004293675.1 Betaproteobacteria bacterium | reverse complement strand
GACAACATGAAGACCGTCATCCTCAAGCGCGATGCTTACGGCAAGAACCTGCACCAGTTCCAGGGTGCATTCGCTGACTTTGCGCACCACCATGGCTTTGTGCCACGGGTATGCAAGCCCTATCGCGCCAAGACAAAAGGCAAGGTCGAACGCATGAATGGCTACATCCGTCGCAGCTTCTGGGTGCCGTTGGTGGCACGCATGAAGCAGCAGGACTTGGTAGTGGATGCTGACACGGCCAACCAGGCAATGCGCACTTGGCTGCGTGACGTTGCCAATGTGCGGATCCACGGAACCACCGGATGCGTGCCGGCGCTGGCCCTTCACAAAGAACGTGCGCATTTGCTTGCCATGCCCAGCGCTTACAGTGGACGAACCGTGCGGCAGTTGCACAAAGCTACTGGCACAACGACTCGCCCGATTCCGGCAGCGGCATGGCGGGGACTACAGCATCCACTGGCCATGTATGACACGCTGGTGCACAACCACCCTGCTGCGGGAGGGCGTCCATGAGCTTGCAAATGGAAAGACTGCGTGAGCTGTGTGATCAGTTGCGCCTGCTCAATTTACCCGACCAGCTTGCCCATCTGGGGCAAATGGCGGCCAAGAAGGAGCTAGGCTACCTGGAATTCCTGGAGCAAGCCTTGCGCGGAGAGGCCCTGGCCAGGGTAGAGAGAACGCGCGCCATGCTCACGCGCATAGCGGGTTTCCCTGCCATCAAAACGCTCGATGAGTTTGACTTCCAGTTTGCCAGCGGCGTGCCAAAGCCCGTGGTGCAAGAGCTTAGCAGTCTGGCCTTCGTGGAGCGCAGTGAGAACGTCGTGCTGCTGGGCGCCAGTGGCGTGGGTAAAACCCACCTTGCCATCGCACTGGGCTACAGGGCAACCCAAGCGGGGATCAAGACACGGTTCATCACCGCGGCCGACCTGTTGATGATTCTGAGCACCGCGCTGAGGCAAAACACGCTGGAGGACGCCATCAAACGCATTGTGCGGCCCTACCGTTTGTTGATCATTGACGAAGTGGGGTACTTACCCATGAATCGGGAGCAAGCGAATCTGTTGTTCCAGGTCATAGCAAAACGCTACGAAGTGGGCAGCCTGATACTGACCTCCAATCTGCCATTTGGACAGTGGGACCAGACGTTTGCGGACGATGCCACGCTGACAGCTGCGCTACTGGACCGTCTGCTCCACCACGCCCATGTGGTTCCCATCTCCGGCGATTCGTACCGTTTGAAAGATAAGCGCCGCGCCGGTGTGATTGCCGCTAGCAGTAGTGCGCTGCTCAAACGCAAACGCAGTCAGTTTGATACACAGGAGGAAGAAGTAGCCTAAGGGCGCCAAGCAGTCAGTGGCTCGCCACTGACTGCTTGAAACAAGACAGACAAAGACATAACA
>READ01000044.1 GCA_004293675.1 Betaproteobacteria bacterium | reverse complement strand
GAACCTTCGACCTTCGGGTTATGAGCCCGACGAGCTGCCAGACTGCTCCACCCCGCGCCAGTTTCACTTATCAACTCAACCCCGCTTCAGCTTTCGCCTCAACATCAGTCAGTCAATTCGCGGCTTCTTTCGATTTGTTTCTCGAGCGAAGACAGAAATTATGTCACACCTATTTCAGCTTTGCAACTCCACACGCCCAAATTCACGTAATTTTTGCCTAAAGTTTAGGCAAATCTGCGGTCAAAATTTAAGCAGGGCTGCGCGCAAACCCTCGTGTACCGGAAGGTTGAGCGTCACCTCCAATTTATTTTGAATAATCGCTCAAAATTTTGAGAAATTTGTTCGATGACGATTCAAATTTCGTAGAAACGGCTACAAATCCAGCTTTTTTACTTGATGCCCCGTTAAAAAAGGCTTATTGCTGAATTTTTTGGTTTATCGCGTTGACTAGTAAATTAAGCGCAGCCCATGTTACAAAAGGCGTCAGCGAAGAAAGTTCGGTTTAACGTTTAGCCGACGATTTTTTGGTGCTCTTGGCCGCCGCGGGCTTTGGTTTGATCGATTTCGCGACCGCTTTTTGCTGATTCGTGCCGTGGCTGGCGATGAAGCTGCGAATTTCCGGGTAGATGATGTTGCGCCAGCGGCTGCCGCTGAAAATGCCGTAGTGCCCGCAGCCGGGCACTAGGAGGTGCTTGCGTTGGGCGTTCGGAACATTCGCGCAGAGGCCGTGCGCTGCGTGAGTTTGGCCGGGGCAGGAAATGTCGTCCAACTCACCTTCGACGGTCATTAGGCCGATATCTCGAATCGCTTTTGGGTCGACGCGTTCGCCGGAGACTTCCATGATGCCTCTCGGCAGGTGAAATTGCTGAAACACCCGGTCGACCGTTTCAAGATAGTAGGCAGCATCAAGATCGAGCACAGCGTTGTATTCGTCGTAGAACTTGCGATGCGTTTCTGCGTCGGTATCGTCGCCCTTGAGAAGATCGAGGAAAAATTCCCAATGTGATTTCGCGTGATGGCTTGGGTTCATCGCAACAAAACCGTAGTGCTGCAGAAAGCCCGGATACACGCGGCGACCGAAGCCCGCGTACTTAGCTGGCACGCGTGAGATTACATGTTGCTCGAACCACTCTTTCGTGTGTTTCGTGGCGTACGTGTTGACGCTTGAGGGGCTAACACGGGTGTCAATGGGGCCGCCCATCATCACCATGCTCTTCGGGCGCATGGGGTCGTTGTTGGCCGCCATCAAACTTACCGCGCACATCACGGGCACAGTAGGTTGACACACCGAAATCACGTGCACGTTGGGGCCCAGCATCTGCAAATACTCGATCACGTAGTGCACGTAGTCATCGAGATGAAACAGACCCTCACTCATCGGTACATTGCGAGCATCGCGCCAATCGGTGATGTAGACCTCGTGGTGTTGTACGAGGGATTTGACCGTATCGCGAAGCAGCGTTGAGTGATGTCCGGAGAGCGGCGCTACCAGCAGCACGCACGGCTCACCTTTGCTGCCGATCTTTGCAAAGCGACGCAATTGGCAGAACGACTTTTCGTGCACCACGGTTTCCTCGATGGCGTGCGTGTGACCGTCGATTGAAATCGTGTGGATGCCAAATGGCTGCTTGGGATATTCCTGCGTGAGCCGCAGCGTCATCTCGCTCGACGCAGCGAGCCAATCAGCAGGTGGCATGTCCTTCCAGGGGTTGCCAGACGATTGCGCCCAGTTCATGCCCATTTGCGCGGCGAAGCGCATGGGGGCACCGAGGGACTTTTGGATTTCGTGGAAGGCGTAGAGCATATTTAAAACCAGGACGAGAGACGAAGGACGAATGACGAGAACCAGGGGGTTCGGGCATTTGTCATTTCTGCCGAGGGGGGAATCCGTTTCTTCGACAGCGCTCTCCGTTTCGAAAAGAGCTGTTGCGCCGCCATGGATTCCCGCCTTCGCGGGAATGACGATTAAAGAGTTTTTCTTAGAGTTGATCCAATCCGCGGGCTAAATCAGCCTGCAAATCACTGATGTCTTCGAGGCCCACTGCGACGCGAATCAAACTTTCGCCGATGCCTGCGGCGTCGCGGGCGGCTTGGGTCATGCGCGAATGGGTGGTGCTGGCGGGGTGCGTGATCGTGGTTTTCACGTCGCCCAAATTTCCCGTAATCGACATGACTTTCGTGTGGTCAATCACTTGCCATGCGGCGCGTTTGTCGCCTCTGACTTCAAACGACAACACAGCGCCGCCACCGCTTTGTTGTCGCTTTGCGAGTGCGTGTTGCGAATGCGACGGAAGAAACGGATAGTTGACCTTCGCGACCCTCGGATGAGCCGCGAGCCAGTGGGCGAGCGCCAAGCCATTTTCGCTATGCGCGCGCATGCGAATCGGCAGTGTTTCTAAACCTTTGAGCAATACCCATGCGTTGAATGGCGCGAGCGTTGCGCCCGTCGTGCGCAAAAAGTTGTAAACCGTTTCTTTGCAAAGCTGTTTCGAGCCGACGATTGCGCCGCCCATCACGCGGCCTTGGCCGTCGAGATGTTTCGACGCGGAATGAATGATGCAATCGGCACCGAGCGCGAGTGGTTTTTGCAATACCGGCGTGCAAAAGCAATTGTCGACTGCGAACAACGCGCCGACTTTTTTGCACATCGCCGCAATCGCCGCGATGTCGAACACTTCGGCCATCGGATTCGACGGCGATTCGAGGAACACCAATTTCGTCTTTGGATGCGCTGAAATCGCGCGCTGCCAATCGTCGAGCGATGTGCTGTTCACAACTTCATGCGTCACGCCGAATTTGCCCATGATCGGGCCGAACACGTTGAGCGTTGAGCCGAACACGCTGCCGCTGGTCACGATATGATCGCCCGACGCGCAGACCGACATCGCAAGGTTCGTGATCGCCGCCATGCCGGTCGACGTGGCGATGCACGCCTCCCCGCCTTCCATCGCCGCGAGTCGTTGCTCGAACATATCAACGGTGGGATTCGTGAAGCGCGAATAAATGTAGCCCGGCTCTTCACCCGTGAAACGCTTCGCCGCCATCTCGGCCGATTCATGCACGAAGCTCACTGTTGGGAACAACGCTTCGGAATGTTCATTGAACGACGTACGCATCCCGCCCGCGCGGATGGCGAGGGTATCGGGGCGGAGATCGTTGTGTTTATCGTTCATGTGTTGTTAATTTTTCGTAGGGTGGGCAGCCTCTGCCCACCGAAACTCTGCTGGATGTTTACGCTTGGTGGGCACGGGGTGCCCACCCTACGCGGCCTCTCCCAAATCAAAGCCCATACTTTTCGCAAAGCGCTTTATGCAACCATTCGCGCTCGATCTCTGTTGCGGCGCGTCCGAGGTCTAGACGGTTTGAACCGCAGTCAATAGTCAGGCGGTTTTCGCCTGCCGACTCGCGAAGTCTCAGGGTCGCAATCATCGGTCTGGTAATCGTAGTTCGAATGCGCTTCGGAAACAGTGATCGCCACATGTCGCTTTGATTTGCAAAGCCGAAGCTGAACCGAAACGGCGGCACGCCGGAATCATGCTCAAAGCCACTATCGCCCACATAAAAGCGCTCGGGAAGACCCGGATGAAAGACACGATAAGCGTAGTACACGGCGAATAGCCCACCAATTGACCATCCAATCAGCCAAACTACGATAAACGCATTCGCCTGGCCGGTAAACACGGTTCCAAAAGCGGATTTGAAGCCGAAAGCCCACCCAATGAGCCAAAGGCAAACAAACGCGCCAATCAGATATCGAAGGATGCCAGGTGACTGAAATTGAATCTCCAAAACGTCTCGGCCGTTTTCTCTAGTGTGCGCGATCCGGCGCGGCTTATCTGTCATCCACATTGTTATGTCCATTCGTGAAAGTAATTGTGGCGTAGAGATTCCCTGCTTGCCAAAGGTTACCTTGCTCGGAGGCTTGGTGGGCACGGGGTGCCCACCCTACGTGGCTCGCTCAAATCTTCCTCGATCGGCGCTCGCGTTCGACCAAATCCGACCATCGAGAATTAGTCCACTCCCACCTGCTGCAGTGGTGAATAAGTCCATCGCCGTTTTCGTCGATCGGAACGATATAACGGTCATGCTTCGCAACCGACGTCCCACACGAGGCCTCAATTGCCGTAGATACGGAGATCTTTGGAGGACGATGAAATCGGGAGCGGAGTGCCCTGTTGAGTCGGTATTCGACATCAGACGACGGCTCGAGGCGCCGCCCATTTGCGAAGTAAGGAGTACTTCGCGCACTCACTCTCATCACAGTAATGTCCAAAACTTCATGCGCGCTAGCCGCTAACTCGGTCGAATATTTTGAGCAACTGCAGGCGCTCGCTTTCTGCGAGAAAAGCAAACCGAGAAAGCACAAAGACAAAACAATACGACGACAAACCATTACTGATCCGCCCCCACCAACTCCCCACGCGAAGCGTCCCGCGCTTCCGCCAGTCCATGCAAAAACTGCGGCGTGATATCGCCCGTAACGTAACACCCATCAAAGCAGCTCGCATCAAAATCTTCAATGGCCGCGTTGCCGCCGCGAATGGCGCGTTTCATGCCTTCGATAGTTTGATAGATGACGCGATCAGCGCCGATTTCGGTGGCGATTTGTAGGGTGGTTTTGCCGACGGCGATGAGCTCGCTCGGTGTGGGCATATCGATGCCGTACACGTTCGGGAACATCACGGGCGGCGCGGCGCTGGCGAAGATGACCTTCTTTGCGCCCGCTTCACGCGCCATCATCACGATTTCGCGGCTGGTCGTGCCGCGCACGATGGAATCGTCAACGAGAAGCACGGTTTTCCCCGCGAATTCGCTCGCGATCGGATTTAATTTTTGGCGCACGCTTTTTTTGCGCATCGCTTGACCGGGCATGATGAACGTGCGGCCAACGTAGCGATTTTTCACGAAGCCTTCGCGATACGGGCGGCCGATTTTCGTGGCCAGTTCGAGCGCGCTTGGGCGTGATGAATCGGGAATTGGAATCACGACATCGATGGCCTCCCAATCGGGCATGGCCCGCACGACGTTCGCAAGCTCTGCGCCAAGGCGCACACGCGCGTCGTACACACTCACGCCGTCGATCACAGAATCAGGCCGCGCGAGGTACACGTATTCGAAAATGCACGGATTCAATTTCGGATTCACGGCACATTGCTCCGCATGCGCATGCCCCGCAAAATCGATGAACAGCGCTTCACCGGGCGCGACGTCGCGCTCGAATTTGAAGCCGAGTACATCGAGCGCCACGGTTTCCGAAGCGACTGCGTATTCCGCGCCCGCCATCGTTTCGTTGCGGCCAAACACCATTGGGCGAATGCCGAAGGGATCGCGAAAGGCGAGCATGCCGTAGCCCGCGATCATTGCAACGACTGCATACGCGCCGCGACAACGTTTGTGCACGCCGCGCACAGCCGTGAAAATCATTTCGGGCGTGAGGTTTCGCGTGCCTTGCGCAGCGCGCTCTAGCTCCAGCGCGAGGACGTTGAGCAAGACTTCAGAATCGCTGTTCGTGTTGATATGTCGCGCATCGATTTTGAACAGCTCGCGCTTCAACTCTTCGCCGTTGGTCAAGTTGCCGTTGTGAACGAGCGTGATGCCGAACGGGGAATTGACGTAGAACGGTTGCGCTTCATGCTCGCTCACCGCGCTACCCGCTGTCGGATAGCGCACGTGACCGATACCCGCGCTACCGAGCAGATCGCGCATGTTTCGCGTGCGGAACACGTCGCGCGCCATGCCTTTGGCTTTGTGCATGTGAAACACCGCGCCGTCGGCCGTCATGATGCCCGCGGCGTCTTGGCCGCGGTGTTGCAGCGTCATTAAGCCGTCGTAGATCAATTGATTGACTGCGCCGTGAGAGACGATACCGATTACGCCACACATAAAAAATCCTTGACCGTAAACGCTATTTGACGCCCGCCCGCTGGGGGGGAGGGCTGGAGAGAGGGGGTGTGCTGCTTATTGGGTTTGGTTTGAGGTGCGTAGACCCTCTCCGCTAGCCCCTCCCCGCCAGGGAGAGCGGAACCAGCCGCCACTTTAAAACGTTTCGCCAAATCATCTGGAAACTTACTACGCAAAAGCGCAGCGAAAGTCTCGAGCGGTTTGGCGCTGGCCGATTCTCTCCACCAGTCGGTTTGTGGCAAGCCGGTAGCACCCGCCACGAGCACCAACAGCACCGCGATCAATGCGCCGCGCACCATGCCAAACATCATGCCGAGCGCTCGATCGATGAAGCTCAAACCCACGGCGCGAACCATTTTGGTGAAGAGAAAGCCGAGCACGCTCAAGCTAACGAAAACCACGATAAACACGGTAGCGTATCCCGCGAGCGATTGCAGCCACGGCGCTTGGCCCGATAACGGCAGTGCGGCAGCCACTGTTTGTCCAAACAACACCATGCAAACAATCGCAACGACCCACGCGCCGAGCGCAAAGACTTCGCGGATCACACCGCGCCAGACACCGATGGCGGCAGACACTGTGACCAAAGCTAGGATGACGTAGTCGAAGGCGGTCATCGTTTTTTGTTAGCTTGTTTCGCTTATTGAAGCGTCAAGACTTTGGCTTCGAAACCGGCTTGCACGAGCTTCGCTCGAGCCGTTTCGGCGGCTTGCTTGGTGTCGTACGGGCCAACGCGCACGCGGGTGACTTTGCCGTTGGCCACGTCGATGACCTCGGTGTAGGCGGGAAACTTGAGCGATTTGGCGCGCTTTAAAACATCGAGCGCTGTACTGGCATCGCGAACAGCAATGACTTGGACGACGAGTTGGCCCGCCTTGGTCACTGGCGCTGCGCTTGGTGCGGCGGCTTTCGGCGCTTCCTTGGCTGCGGTTGTCGGGGCGGGTGCCGCGGTTGGCGCGGGCGCGCTTGCCGCAGGCGGCGACACCGACGCGGATGCGATGGCGGGCGCGGTCGTCGTCGCCGGTGCGACGACAGCCGCAGCGGAAGCGGCTGACGCTACGCCCGCAGTGGCTTGTGCACCGGTGGGTTCAGTAATTGCTGGCACTTCGATGGGCTGCGTTGACACCGCACCCGAGGCCGATTTCTTTGCGTCGGGAAACTTCGGATCGAACTTGGTGCCCTCGACCGGCGGAATTTTCACGTCGACGTTATCGGGCAGCGGCGGCGGTTCACGCTCCAAAAAGATCGGTACCATGATGATGGCAATCAACAACAACACCGATGCGCCGAGCAATCGTCGATTGGCGCGCTGACGCAATTTTTCGACGCTGTCGGGCGTACGCTCGGTGCTGGTGTGTGTTGCGGCCATCAAAAATTAGGGCGGTCAGTGAGCCATCGCCGCAGCGACGGTTAGGAATGAGCCAAAGACGATGATTCTATCGGCTTCCTCGGCCTTTTTCTGCGCCGCAGCATAGGCGAACGAAACGTCGCTAAAGCTTTGAATTTGAACGTCTTTTACTCCAGCGGCGCGCAGCGCCTCGAGCATCGGCTCGACCGCCGAACCGCGCGCGCCGGGCAATGGAGCGACGTACCAGCAATCGACGCGATGTTTGACGGCGGCGATGACGGCGGAGACGTCTTTGTCTTTGAGCATCGAAAACACGGCGTGGGTCGTTGGAAAGTACGCCATGTCGGAAAGCGCACGCTCCAACGCAATGGCGGCGTGTTCGTTGTGGGCCACATCAAGCACAACGGTGGGGCGGCCGGGCAGCACTTGAAAGCGACCCGGCCATTCAACGCTCAGAAGCCCCGATTTGATCGCGCTTTGCGAGACGGGAAGGCGATCTTGCAGCGCTGCGAGCGCGGCCAGCGCCGCAGCGGCGTTGCCGAGTTGGTAGCTGCCACGAAGTGCGGGAATCGGCAATGCGTGGCGGAGCGCGTTACCCGAACGAAAGCTCCATTGGCCGGGCATGTCGGCGCTTTTTTGTGCGGCGAAGTCTTGGCCCATGAATTGCGCGATCGCACCCGAGTTTTTCGCGGCATCGATCAAGGTTTGCGGCGGGTTGGGCTCAGCGATGACGGCAGGTTTACCTCGGCGAAGAATACCGGCCTTTTCAACGGCAATCAGCTCACGGGTGTTGCCTAAAAATTCTTGGTGATCGATGCCAATTGACACGATGATGCTGCAATCGGGCTCCAAAATATTGGTTGCATCGAGCCGCCCGCCCAAGCCCACTTCGATCACCCAGGCGTCGAGCTTAGCCTCGGCGAAAATCACAAATGCAGCCAGTGTGGTGTATTCAAAGAAAGTGAGCGCTAATTCGCCACACTGAATGCGTGCGGCTTCGACCCGCTCGAACGCAGCGACGAGCGCGGCGTCACTGGCCTCGACGCCCGACACCACGATGCGCTCATTGAATCGGTGAATGTGCGGCGAGGTGTAGCGCGCCACGCGATAGCCGCCCGCTCGAAGAATCGAATCAAGGTACGCACACACCGAGCCCTTGCCGTTGGTTCCGGCAACCAAAAAAACCGGGCAGCTCGGCGCGACCTTGAGTGCGTCAAACACTGGACGAATGCGCTCCAAACCCATCTCGATTTCTGGCCCAGAGCGAATCGCAAAAATGCGCGAAAGCCAATCAGAGAGCGCCGTGGGAGCGGAGGATGTGTTTAAACGGTCTACCATCTACAGCTTACTTACTCAGTGCCTTGTGAAATATGGGCTTTATTGACGTATTTATATTTAAGGAAAGCATTACAAATTTCGTTGACGGCCTTATTTTATTTGGCATCTACGAAAAAAGCTTACTAAACTCGTTGCATATCCGTTAAATCGAAGCTCGACGTCCGTCCCGCGACCAAATCGGCGATGACACGCGCTGAGCCGCAGCTCATCGTCCAGCCGATGTGACCTTGACCGCAATTCCAGAACAGATTGTCGTAGCCTTTGGCAGCGAGGATCGGCAGCGACGACGGCGTCATCGGTCGCGCGCAGGACCAAAACTCAATGTTGTCGACATCGTCCCACGCCAACGCGCCGGGAAAGAGCGATTCGAAATGCGTGCGATGCGGGGAGAAATCTTCTGCGGTGAATCGTCCGCTGCGCCCAGGTTCGAATCCGGCGAACACCGCGCCGGTGGTGATTCGCATGCGCCTGCCCTCATCAAGCGGGCAATAGGCAATCAACGTGTCTTCGCAAATCCCGCCGCGCTTAGGCGCCAGCGCGGGATTGCGCACAGGCACGGTGACCGAAAAGCCCTTCACCGGATAAATCGGCATGCGCTGACCGATGGTCTTGGCGAACTGAACCGTGGCGGGGCCGAGCGCGGCCACCACCACATCGCCTGGGTAGGTGTCGTCCGTGCTGCGAACCGCGCGCACGTTAGCGCCCACGGAATCGATACCGATCACCGTTTCATCGAATTGGAATGTCACGCCTCGCGCTTTGAGCCACGCGGTGAGTTCGCGGGTGAACAGGCGCGAGTCGCCTTGACCGTCTTTGGCTGCGATGCTCGCGCCACGGATGTTCGCATTGGCGAGTGCGGGTTCGGCGGCAACAGCCGCATCGCGATCAACCACATTGAGCACCGAGCCAAATTTTGATACCCAATTCGAGCGTTCACGCGCTGCGGCCAGTGACTGTTCGGTGCGACAAACGTAGACCAGTCCATCACGCTGATAGCCGCATGAAATGGCGGTTTCAGAGATGGTGGTCTGCAATTCGTCGTTACAAAAATTCGCAAACTTGAGCTTCGCGCTAGACAATCGCTCGTAATGCTTGGCGTTGGCATAGCTCAAAAATTCTCCGCCCCATTGCCACAGCGCGGGATCGAACAACTTGGTGATGCGCATCGGCGCAGTGGCATCCGTAAGCGCGCGCCAAATCATGCTGCGGGAGCTTGGATTGGGCCACGGCAGCGCGCGTGACGCTGAGAGCAAACACGCATTGGCGTAGCTCGTTTCCGACGCGGCCTCAGAATTTCGCTCGATCACCGTCACGCTGTGACCGTCGCGCCACAGGTAATACGCCGTGGTGACGCCCATCAAACCGGCACCCAGAACGATGGCCTTCACGTGGAATTTAGAGCGAAAAAGTGGCGGTCACCGGCGCATGATCCGACGGCTTTTCGCCTTTGCGCTCGTTGCGGTCAATCACGCATTCGGTGCAGCGCTCTGCCATGTTGGGCGAGGCCAAAATATGATCGATCCGCAAGCCGCGATTCTTGGGGAACCCGAGCATTCGGTAATCCCACCAGCTAAACGTCTTCGGCGGTTGCTCGAATTTGCGAAAGGTGTCGATCAAACCCAGATCGAGCCAGCGCTGAAAAAATGCGCGCTCTTCGTCGGTGCAGAGCACTTGCCCTGCCCATTCTGCGGGGCTGTGCACATCAGCGTCAGTCGGGGCGATGTTGAAATCTCCCACGACCACCAAATTTTCATGGGCGGCGCGTTCGCTAGCGATCCATTCGGTGACCGCCGCGAGCCAGCGCAACTTGTATTGAAACTTGTCGGAATCGACGGCTTGGCCGTTGACGACATACAAACAAATCACCCGCACGTCGCCAATCGTTGCGGCAATGGCGCGACGCTGATCGTCTTCGAATCCCGGAATCCCCATCACGACGTTGGTCGGCTCGGGCGCACTCGTTTTAGTGAGGATCGCCACGCCGTTATAGGTTTTCTGGCCAAACACCTCGGCTCGGTAGCCCATGAGCGAAAACGTGTCGTGCGGAAACTTATCGGTTTCCATTTTCAACTCTTGCAAACAAAGCACATCGCTTTGATTGGCGCGCAGCCAGTTTTCAGCGCGCGTGAGTCGTGCCGTCAACGAATTGACGTTCCAGGTGGTGATCTTCAAACGAGCGAGAAGCTAGCTTTTGGTCTTGGTCGCTGGCGGAGGCGCTGGCGTTGGCGCTGCTGGCTTATTTTTTTCCGCGTCTGTGGGCGATTTTTTGGCCGCATCTAACCCAGCTCGGTCTTCGAGCGGCTTGGGCTTACTAAATGGCGCGGATTTTGGGTAACCGGCGCTGTCGAGCGCTTGCGCCCAATTGCTCTCGCTCCAGCCAGTCAAGCGGCGCTCGCCCACTTTGAGCACGGGGATCACTGTGCCGCCCGTGTCTTCGCGAAATTTTTTGTTGAGCTCAGCGCTCCGGGTCGGGTCAACCACGGTGTGGGGAATGCCGCGCTTGTTCAAGTAGCCCTTGGCACCGTCACAGGATTCGCCGCATTCGCTGACATAGAGCGTGACCGGGTTTTTCTTTTGCGCGTCAGAGGCCGCCAGCGACGTTTCGTTGTTCTGAATCGAGCTGCCCTGCACGTTTTTTTCCTGCACGCCCTTAGCGTCAGCAGGCGGCGGCTGATCGGAATACTGCACGCGCCCCGCCGAATCAGTCCAGCGATAAACCGTCTGCGCGCTAGCAGCACCGGCCAACAGCGCGGTCAATAAAGCCAAGGAAATCATCCGATGTTTCATGCCACTCATCCTATTTTTGCTTCTGGTCTAACGCAATGTCTTATTTTGACTGTCCAACCATCCCATTGTGCCGCAAAAGTGCATCAACGGTGGGTTCGCGCCCACGAAAGGCAACAAAGTTTGTCATGGCGTCGCGGCTACCGCCACGCCCCAGTACCTCTTTTCGAAACGCCGCGCCCGCTTTGGGCGAAAGCACGCCTTCTTCTTCGAAGCGGCTAAAGGCGTCGGCTGAGAGCACCTCGGCCCACTTGTAGCTGTAGTAGCCCGCCGCGTAACCGCCGCCAAAAATGTGCGTAAAGGCAAATGGCATGCGGTTGTACGACGGCGGTTTGACGACCGAGACTTCGTTCCGAACGTCGCTCAAAAGTGTCAAAAGTCCGCCGCGATCCACTGGCGCTTCGTTGTGCAAGCGCATGTCGAAGAGCGAAAATTCCATCTGCCGAACGGTCGCCATGCCGGCCTGGAAATTTTTCGCAGCGATCATTTTGTCGAACAAATCTCGCGGCAAGGGCTCACCCGTTTCCACGTGCTGCGTCATGTGCGACAACACGTCCCACTCCCAGCAGTAGTTTTCCATGAACTGGCTTGGCAGCTCAACGGCGTCCCACTCAACGTGACCAAAGCCCGACACGCCGAGGGTGCCCACTTCGGTGAGCAGCAAATGTAATCCGTGCCCGAATTCGTGGAACAACGTGATGACATCGTCGTGCGTGAAGAGCGCCGGCTTGCCGTCAACCGGCGCGGGGAAATTGCAGGTCATATACGCCACTGGCGTTTGCAGACGAGCGTTCACCAAGCGACGATTGCGGGCTGAATCGGCCCACGCGCCGCCTTGCTTGTTTTCCCGAGCGTACAAATCAAAATAGAACTCGCCGATGATGGCGTTATCGGCGTTGAGTACCTCAAAGAAGCGGACATCAGAATGCCACGCCGACGCTTTGCCCTCAACGATGCGAACCGAGTAAATGCTTTGCACCACGCGAAACAATCCCGCGAGCACACGATCCTCTGGAAAGTATTGGCGAAGCGCTTCGTCGCTAAACGCATAGCGCTTCTCGCGCAGCTTTTCGGACGCGTAGAGCACGTCGGACGCGCGCACTTCAGCCAACCCCAATTCGCTCTTTGCAAACACCTTGAGCTCTTCAAAGTCGCGGCTCGCAAAAGGCTTGGCGCGTTTGGCCATGTCACGAATAAAGCCCAGCACTTGAGCGGGCGAATCGGCCATCTTTGGTACTAAAGAGAGCTCTGCAAAGCTATTGAAACCGAGCAGTTTGGCCTCTTCGCTCCGGAGCGCCAAGAGCCGCTCAATGGTGCCGCCGTTGTCAAACTGCACAGCGCCTTCGTCGCTCGCGCGAGTGACGTGGGCGCGGTACAAGGTTTCACGGAGTTGCGCCGATTGGGCGTATTGCAGCACCGGCAAATAGCAAGGCGCTTGCAAGGTCAAACGTGCCATGCCTTCGGGCAAGTTGGCGTCGCGCGCTTTGGCCGCTGCCGTGTGCTGCACGTCGGCGGGTACACCCGCGAGATCGGCGATGGGCACGTCGAGCGCATAGGCGTTGGTAGCATCGAGCACGTTATCTTCGAACTTCGTTTGTAGCGCGGCGACTTCGTCTTGGATCGCTGCGTAGCGGGCGCGGGCTTCGCCTTCGAGTTCAACGCCGCTCAGACGAAAGTCGCGCAGTTCATGTTTAAGCAGAGCACGCTGCTCGTCGCTCAGGTCGCTGCCGTGTTCAGCAAGCGCTTTGTAGCGCTCAAATAGCGCGCGATTGAGCCCCAGCTCGGTGTAGAACTGCGTGACTTTGGGCTGCGCTTCGTTGTGCGCGTCACGAAGCGCTGGGCTACTGATAACGGCATTGAGGTGAACGACTGCACCCCAAGCGCGGGAGATTCGCTCATTGGCGTCTTGCAGCGGCTCAATGACGTTTGCCCAGCTCACCGATTCAGCGCTGCTGACTTTGCCAACAACCAATCGCGCCTCGGCAATCAACTGATCGATCGCCGGGTTGACGTGCTCCGGGCGCACCTCTGAAAATCGCGGTAGGTTGGAGAAGTCGAGTAGTGGATTCACAATCATTCTTTCGTTACAACAGCTAAAAGGTTGAGCGCTTTGACATCGTCTGGCGTGGTTACGTTCCACCACGGCGCATCACAAAGTTGTCCCGTGGCGCGCTCGCGATCCACCAAGTCTTGGTAATGCGGCAACAGCCGGAAGCGTTGACCGCGCGGCAAGGCTTGGCAAAACTTCGTACCCAACACACCGATGTTGGCAAGCGTAAGTCGCGGCACGCCATTGTGCAAGAGGGGCAGCATCCATCCACGCTCCGCTGTGTCGAGTGCGAATTCCCCGCCGGGCTGCCCGGGCGTGGGCGGCACCATCACAAAGTGGGCATCACAGTGGCCGTTTTCAATAGAGTGAATGGCTGGCAGGAGCTTCTGATAATCAAATTCGGAGTAAATATCGGCGCTGACGACAACGGTCGCCGCGCCCAAAAAATGCGGACTCGCGGTAGCAATACCACCGCCGGATTCCAAGGCAATATTCTCGACAGAAAAAACAATATCGCAACCAAAATTGTCCATCGATTTCACGGCAGTCACCAGCGCATCGGCCAAGTAGCTCACGTTGATGACAATGCGCCGAACACCCATGGCGGCAAGCTTTTCAATGTGATGAGCGATAAGCGGCCGCCCTCGAACTTCAACCAAGGGCTTGGGCAAATGATCGGTGAGCGGGCGCATTCGCTCGCCTCGCCCGGCGGCCAAGATCATGGCGGTCAATACAGAGGGCGCTGGGTTCAAAACGTGTAGCCCGCTTCGGCTTGCTTGCCTTCGATACGATCAAACAGACGAATGAGCGGCGAAAACGCCGCATAACGGCCACCCACATGCCGAGCGTAGGCGACGAATCGCGGCGTATCGGCCAAGTAGCGTGGCTTGCCGTCGCGATAATTAATGCGCGCAAAAATCCCCATGACTTTAAGGTGGCGTTGCAATCCCATCCATTCGAATTCACGGTAGAACTCCGAAAAGTCTTCGCGCACGGGAAGCCCCGCCTTGCGCGCACCGTCCCAGTACTTGGCCACCCAATCAATGACCATCGGTTCGGGCCAAGAAATAAACGCGTCGCGCATCAGCGCCGCAATGTCGTAGCCAATGGGACCGATCACGGCGTCTTGAAAGTCAATCACGCCGGGGTTGCCCTGCGCCATCGTCATCAAGTTTCGTGGCATGTAGTCACGATGCACCAGCACGGTGGGTTGCGCTAAGGCGCTAGCGATCAACAACGCGTAGCAGCGCTCCAGCGCGTTTTTTTCGTCGTCGCTCAGCGCAAGCTGCAAATGACGTCCCAGATACCACTCGGGAAACAAATCGATCTCTCGGCGCAGCAGCGCAGCGTCGTAGCGCGCCAGCGGCGTAGCAGCCGACATCGGGTCGATGCGTTGCAAGTTAATGAGCGAGCCGATTGCGTCGACAAACATCGCGTTGATCTTGGGGGCGTTTGCGGGATCGTCCTTGGGTAGGGCGTCCAAGGTTTGTAGATAGGTGTTTCGCCCCAAATCATCGAGCAGTAAAAAGCCCTTTTCGACGTCCATCGCATGCAGCTTGGGCACATGCACCCCACCGCCTTCAAGGAGGTTCAACACGTTGATGAACGGTCGCACATTCTCCAGTGGGGGCGGCGCATCCATCACGATGGCGGTGCCGCCGTGAGCGTCCGTTACGCGGAAATAGCGACGAAAGCTTGCGTCCACCGAGGCCACGGCAATCGTGGTGTAGGCCGTTTTAGAGACGCCGCGGAGCCAGGCGATCACAGCGTCGAGTCGGGCGTCAGCACCCACAGCGGCAAGGTCAATTCGTTGCATGAAAGAGGTTGGGTCGAAAACAAGTGAAAGGGACGGCTTGATTCGACTCAAGCATCGCGTTCTGGCTGCAGAGCGACGATCCGCGAGCGGCGGTGCAAGTTTTCATCCCGGCCGGAAGCCGCCACGCCGAGGATGCGCCAAGGTGGGGTCAGCTAAACTCCTTATTTTACCAAGCACAAATGACCCGGCTCGAGCCTAGCTCGGCGGGGTTTAGCCGCAAAAAACGCTTTGAAACGATGCCTTCTCTCTAGCCTTGTCAGCGCCTGTTGCGCGCCAGCGATCATGGCGCAGAGCGCGTGCGTGGACCCGGCCGCAGCCACGAATCCGTTGGCGAGGCCCGCCCTGCCCGGCGCGCAGTCAGCGCAAGACAGCACGCCGCTGCGCCGTTTGCGCGCGCCCACATCGGGCAAAGAGCGCTCCGACGTCACCGCGCGTGAGGCCTTTGGCGTGCAAGATCAGTTTCTTGAGGCCGTGGGCTCGGTGAAGATGATTAGCCCATCGCGCGAAGTGCTCGCCGATTGGATGCGCTATGAAATGCCCATTGACACCATACGCGCCAAGGGCTCGGTGTCGATACGATCATGGCAAGACCTGATCGCTGGGCCCGAACTCGAATACCGACGGGATACCGAAACCGGCTTTATGAAGTCGCCCAACTTCGAGCTGGGCTTGTACAAAGGCCGCGGCAGTGCCGAAGAGCTGCTCTTCACCGGTCCCGATCAGTACCGCGTCCTTCGGGGCACCTATTCCACCTGTGTCGATAAATCACCGGTGTGGCGCTTGGCCGTCGGCACACTCGACATCAACGACACCACGGGCGTTGGCGTTGCCAAAGATGCCAAGGTGTATTTGGGATCGCTGCCAATTTTGTGGCTCCCTCAGTTCAGTTTTCCGCTGAAAAACGAGCGTAAGAGCGGTTTTCTCTCGCCCACCTATGGCAGCAGCGCTAGTCGCGGTTTCGACTTTCAAATTCCGTACTATCTGAATCTGGCACCCAACTACGATGCCACGCTCACACCGCGCCTGATGACCAAGCGCGGCGGCATGCTAAACGGCCAGTTTCGCTACATCGAAAACACGTCTCTGGGGATGTCCAGCGGCGAGTGGCTGGCCGAAATTTTGCCTAAGGACAATCAAACGGGCACCACGCGGCGCGCGGAAAACCTGCGTCACATGCAGCTGTTTACGCCCAATTTGTCTTTGTCGCTGAATTTCAACCGGGTGTCTGACGCGCGCTATTTCATCGACTTAGCCGATTACGTAGCCATTACTTCGATCACGACCCTGCCGCGCGACGCCACGCTGACCTATCGAAAGTTCGATTGGGTATTCAACGCCAAAGCGCAGCGCTTCCAAACACTGCAAGACCCGGCGGCATTGGTGCTGCCACCCTATGATCGGCTGCCGCAGCTCACCGCCGAATCACCGCTCTATCGATTTGGTCCATCGAAGCGATTCGAAGCAAAGATCGCGGCCGATGTGACGCGCTTTGAGTATCCGAATCCATCGTTTCCATCGGGCTATCGATCCTACGCGCTGGGTTCGCTGGCGTATCGCTACGAAACGCCGGGCGGGTTCATCACACCGAAGGTGAGTTTGCATGCATCCAATTACCGATTGACCGGCGTTTTTGACGATTACGAGAATTCCAATCGGGTCCTGCCAATCACCAGCATCGACGGCGGCCTTTTCTTTGATCGATCAACCAAGATCTTTGGGCAAGCGTTTCAACAAACGCTCGAGCCGCGGGCGATGTTTACCTACATTCCGTATCGCGATCAGAGCAAAACGCCGTTTTTTGACACCGCATTGGCCGACTTCAATCACCTGCAATTGTTTAGCGAAAACCGCTACGTAGGACAAGATCGAATCGGTGACGCGGCGCAGCTCTCGGTGGGAGTGACGTCGCGATTATTCGACCCTGTGTCGCAAAAAGAGCGGCTTCGCGTCACGCTGGGTGAGCGCTTTTACTTCAACGAGCAAAAAGTTACGCTGGGCGAAACGCCACGCGACCGAAACGCATCGGATATTTTGCTCTCTGCACAGGGCCGCGTGACCGACGCGCTGTATTTCGAAACCAACGCGCAGTACAACGCCAGCGAAGGCCGCTCTGAGCGCTTTTCGGCCGGATTGCGCTACACGCCCGATCGCGCCCGCACGCTCAACCTCAATTACCGCTCCATTCGCGAATTGGCCACGCAATCGGGCTCGGTGCGCGTTCGGCAAGTCGATGCGTCGTTGCAATGGCCGATCTATCGGAACTTGTACGGTATTGGTCGGGTCAATTTCTCGCTGGCTGATCGGCGTTTGACCGAGGGCGTCATTGGGCTTGAGTACGATGGTTGTTGCTACGTGGTGCGCGCGGTCGCGCAGCGAATTGCGACATCGACCACCACGGCCACAACGGCTTACTTTTTGCAGCTTGAACTCATTGGATTGGCTCGGGTTGGTGCCAATCCGCTAGACATTCTGAAACGAAATATTCCCGGCTATTCCTTGCTCTACGACAACCCGACCCGGCGTCGCGTAGATAATCCCGATAGCCCCACCTTTACGCCTTGGACACCCAACACGCCATGAAGTCATTTCACACCTCCCGTTTCTTAGCCTCTGCCGTTGCGGCGTCATTGCTCTCAGCAGCCGCGCTCACGGGCAACGTCACCTCGGCGCAAGGGCGCGTTGTGCTCGTGGATCGCATCGTCGCCGTGGTCAATGATGAAGTGATCACGCGCTTTGAGCTCAATGCACAAAAGCGCGCAGTGGTCAGTCAGCTCAAGCGTCAAGGCGTCACACCGCCCACCGACAGCGAACTCGATGCGCAAGTGCTCGAGCGCTTCATCAATGAGCGCGTACAACTGCAACACGCTAAAGAAAACGGCATTCGCGCGGACGAAGAAGTCGTTACCGCAGCGCTGCAAAATATTGCGTCACAAAACAAAATGTCGATGCAGCAATTTACCGCGCGCCTGAAGGAAGACGGCGTCACATTTGAGCAATTCCGCGACGAACTCAAAAACGAAATCATCATCAATCGGGTGCGTGATCGTGAAGTCGAATCGCGCGTGGTTGTGACCGATAGTGAAATCGATGGCTATCTGGTGACCAACAAAGCGCAGGCCGGTAAAGCGCCGACCGAGTACCAGCTCTCGCACATCTTGATTTTGGTCCCCGAGCAAGCCACACCCGATCAAATCGACGCTAAGAAAAAGCGCGCTGATGAAGCGTTGAAGCAGCTCAAATCAGGCACGCCGTTTGGTCAAGTTGCCGCTGTATTTTCCGACACCAACGACGCGGCTCAGGGCGGCGCACTGGGCTGGCGTCAAGCGGATCGTCTGCCCGCTATCTACGCTGACGCCGCCGAGCGATTGACGGTCAACACCAACAGCGACGTGCTTCGCAGCGCTAACGGTTTTCATATTCTTCGCCTGATTGACAAGAAAACCGGCGAGATTGAAAAAGCCATTGTTGAGCAGAACAAAGCGCGTCACATCCTGATCCGCGTCAATGATTTGGTGGGCGAAGCCGAAGCGCGCTCCAAGATCGAGCGGCTGGCGGAGCGCATCAAGGGCGGCGCGAAGTTCGATGACATCGCTAAGCTCGGCAGCGAAGACACCACCGCGTCCCGCGGTGGCGATTTAGGCTGGGTCTCCCCCGGCGAGACCGTGCCGGAATTCGAAGCGGCCATGCAAAAGGCAGCCCTCAATTCGGTGGTTGGCCCCGTGCGTACGCAGTTCGGTTTTCATTTAATCGAAGTCACCGAGCGCCGCTCACAAGACGTCACCGCCGATCGCTCCCGCCAAGCCGCTCGCGCCGCCATCCGCGAGCGCAAAGGCGACGAAGCCTATCAATCCTGGGTCCGCGAAATCCGTGATCGCGCGACCATTGAAATGAAGCTTGCAGACTCGTAAAGCAACCGCTCGCAGCTCGCAAGACGGCGCGTTTATCGCGCCGTTTGCTTTTTTGTAATGGCATAGTGAACCATTGCCCTTTGAAATAAGGGCAATGGCCGGTTTTTATATGCTTTTGATAAACTTACTTTTTACTGTCAATCCCATAGTTTGATTGACATACCGCTGAAAAGCCAGTAAATGGACGGGCTCAATACACGATGTCCAGCGGCGATCCGCCCCTGTAGGAGCGGTTTCACCGCGATAAACGCCGCGTGAGAGGTCGCTTCACACGAGCAATCGCGGTGGAACCGCTCCTACACGTCTTCGGTCGAGACAAAGCTCCGTGACATGGCTTAGTTAATTAATGTCAATTGAAATAAGGGCTATGTGCTGTTTTTATCTACTTTTGAAGCACCTACTTTTTTATGTAAATCCCATATTTTTATTGGCATACCGCTGAATAGCCAGTAAATGGATGGGCTCAACACACGATGTCCAGCGGCGAGCCGCCCCTGTAGGAGCGGTTCCACCGCGATAAACGCCGCGTGAGAGATCGCTTCGCACGAACAATCGCGGTGGAACCGCTCCTACACGCGTTCGGTCGAGACAAAGCTCCGTGACATGGCTTAGTTAATTAGTGCCAATTTAAATAGGGGCTATGGGCTATTTTTACCTACTTTTGATACACCTACTTTTATCTGTCTATCCCATATTTTTATTGGCATACCGCTGAATGGCCGGTAAATGGACAGGCTCAATACACGATATCCAGCGGCGAGCCGCCCCTGTAGGAGCGGTTTCACCGCGATAAACGCCGCGTGAGAGATCGCTTCGCACAAACAATCGCGGTGGAACCGCTCCTACACGCGTTCGGTCGAGACAAAGCTCCGTGACGCAGGCTGCGCACCAAACTGCGTTCCAAGGGTAAGCACTACATTGCAAATATGCACATAAACGCATACCTGCAGTATTGCTCCATGAAATTTTGGTGCGCAAGCCGAGGCGACATCTATGGAAGAGCTCAATCCCTTGTTCGAAACCGTATCGCGATATTTTTCGCTGCTCTCCGATCCCTCTCGGCTCAAGGTGATTCATGCGGTGTGCAACGACGAGCGCAGCGTGAGTGATGTGATGGCGGTCACCGGCTTGTCGCAGAGCGCGGCGTCGCGGCATTTGAGTAGTTTGCACGACGCGGGCGTCGCATCGCGCCGAAAAGACGGAGCGCTGGCGCTCTACAAAATGAGCGACGAGACACTCATCGAAATTTGCCGTACCGCTTGCGTCAATTTGCTCGCCCGCGAGGGTGACACCGCGCGCACTCGAGCCAAAACCAAGAAACAAGCCGAACGATTCATGGCGCAAAACTAGATGAACGATTTCAATTCAACTCAAATGGGCCGCTTACAAAAGGCACCCGAATTCTTCCTTTCGCGCGAGGCCATGACGCTGTCGCGCGATGATCGCAGATCTTTTTTGCGAAGAGCGTTTGTGGCCGCCAGTGGCGTTGCTGCCGCCGCAGCAGGCGGTCGGGCGTTGGCTTCCGAGGGCGATCCCGCGATCCTCAAGTTACCCACGCACAGCACTGGATTGGGAGCGCCCGTAGCGGCCAAAGGCTACGGCACACCTTCGAAGTACGAAGAGAACCTGCAACGTCGTGAAAGCCCCGGACTTACTCGGGTCAGCGCGGCGAGCGTGAGCTTTGCGCCGCTTCAAGGTTTTTTTGGAATCATCACGCCGAGCGGTTTGCATTTCGAGCGCCATCATCAAGGCTTCTGGGACATCGATCCGCGCCAACATCGCTTCATGATTAACGGCCTCGTGAAAACACCGAAGGTTTTCACGATGGATGATTTAATGCGCATGCCTTGCGTTTCGCGGATGCATTTCATTGAATGCGGTGCAAACACGGGCATGGAATGGGGCAACGTAGCGGTGCCAACGGTGCAGTACACACACGGCATGTTGTCATGCTGCGAATTCACCGGTGTGCCGCTGAAATGGCTGCTCGATGATTGCGGTATTGATCTGAAAAAAGCGAAGTACGTTTTGGCCGAAGGTGCCGACGGTAGCGGCATGACGCGAACGATCAATCTGGCTAATGCGCTCGATGATGTGATGGTCGCCTACGGCATGAACGGTGAGATGCTCCGGCCCGAAAACGGCTATCCGCTGCGCCTTGTCGTGCCGGGCGTGCAGGGCGTCTCATGGGTGAAATACCTGCGTCGCATCGAGGTGGGTGACATGCCTTACGCCGCAAAAGACGAAAACTTGCACTATGTTGACTTGCTGCCTGACGGCGCGCTTCGAACGTACACGAGCATTCAAGAGGTTAAGAGTGTGATCACCACTCCGAGCGGCGGACAGGTGCTGTTGGACAAAGGTTTTTATGCAATCACCGGCATCGCTTGGAGCGGTCGCGGCAAGATTCGGCGCGTTGAAATTTCAACCGATGGCGGAAAGAACTGGAAAGACGCACGATTGGAAACGCCGGTCCTCGACAAGTGCTTAACCCGATTCAACTTCAACTGGACGTGGAACGGCAGTGATGCGATTTTGCAATCGCGAGCAACCGATTCAACCGGGCACATTCAACCCACGATGACGGCGCTGCGCGCTGCGCGCGGCACACGATCGACCTATCACAACAATTCCATTCAGTCGTGGTTGGTATCGGCCAATGGGGAGGTAAGCAATGTTCAGCTTGCGTAACTGTTTCAGCGTTTTCATTGCAGCGCTGACAACCTGCGCCGCGGTCGTTAACGCAACACCCTCCTCGCTCGGCAGGCCTGCAACGCCGGCGGAAATCAAGGCGTGGGACATCGATGTGCGCCCGGATTTCAAGGGGCTTCCTGCGGGCTCGGGCTCAGTAAAGCTAGGGCAAGAAGTTTGGGAAGCCAAGTGCGAGAGTTGTCACGGTGTCTTTGGTGAATCCAACGAGGTGTTCACGCCGATTGCTGGCGGCACGACAAAAGCCGATATGACATCGGGTCGCGTCTCCGGCATGGTGCTGGGCGCCAAAAATGCCGCTGCACAGCGCACGACTTTGATGAAACTCTCAGAGCTATCAACGCTGTGGGATTACATCAATCGTGCGATGCCGTGGAATAACCCAAAGACGTTAACGACTGAAGAAGTCTACGCGGTCACCGCGTATGTTTTGCATCTGGGCGATATCGTTCCGGCGGACTTTGTGCTGTCGGACAAGAACATCCGTGAGGTGCAAAAAACGCTCCCCAATCGCAACGGAAAAACTCGGCAACACGGCCTGTGGAACGTCGGCGACAAGCCCGATGTTCAGGGCGATAAATGCGTCGCCAATTGCGTGAAAGCCACGACGATTGGCAGCAGTTTGCCCGACTACGCCCGAAACGCCCACGGCAATCTTGCCGATCAGCACCGATTGATTGGCGCTGTGCGCGGGCTCAACACGGCGGGTGCGGTGGCATCCAACGTGACGGCCAATACGCCAAAGTCAACGTCATCCACGCCCGACCCGTTGAAACTCGCGCAGCAACACGCCTGCACGGCTTGTCACGGCGTCGCAAACAAATTGCTCGGCCCATCGCTCACCGAAATTCACAAGAAGTATGCTGGCACCGTCGATGTGGTTTCAGTGCTAGCCGCAAAAATCAAAGCCGGCGGATCGGGCGTTTGGGGTGCCATACCCATGCCCGCGCAGGCGCATGTGCCGGACGCCGACATTCAAGCCATCGCTGCATGGTTAGCGGCGGGAAAGTTCTAAATCGAAACGACGTTGACCTCAAACGGAATATGCATAGGTAAACCCCGAACCTTTTGGTTCAGTTACCTGCCCTAAAATTAATCAATATCTGGACAAGGAGATCATGATGAATCTACAACGACGAACCACGCTTAAAACGGGTGCGAGCTTTGCGCTCATTGCTGCGGCGGTCAGCGCTGGCGTCTTGCCAACGAGCGCTTTTGCGCAGTGGAATAAAAACGCGTTCGACGCGAAAACACTCAACGACGTGGTGAAAGCCATGGGCGGCACGACGGCTGAAAAATCGGGTGACATTGCGATCACCGCGCCCGACATCGCAGAGAACGGCGCGGTCGTACCGATCGCCGTCGCCAGCAAGCTCGCCAACGTTGAGTCGATTGCGATCTTGGTTGAAAAAAATCCCAACGCGCTCGCGGCAAGCTTCGACATTCTTGCGGGCACCGAAGCCAACGTCGGCACACGTGTGAAGATGGGGCAGAGCTCCAATGTTCACGCCATCGTCAAAGCGGGCGGCAAATACTATGTAGCAACAAAAGAAGTCAAGGTCACCCTTGGCGGATGTGGAGGTTAATCATGTCAGATCCAATGCGCATTCGCGCTCAACTCAAAGACGGTGGCATCACAGAAGTTCGCGTTTTGATGGCGCACGTGATGGAAACGGGTCAACGTAAAGACAGCGCCGGGGCAACGGTGCCCGCGCATCACATTCAATCGATCAGTGCAACCCACAACGGCAAAGCCGTGTTGAGCGCGCAATTCGGACCGGCTGTGTCGCAAAACCCAGTCATGAATTTCAGCTTTAAGGGCGGCGCTAAGGGCGACAAAGTTACTGTGAGCTGGACCGACAATAAGGGCGGCAAACGCACCGACGAAGCCACCATTAGCTAACACTGCACGCGCACACCCTGGTCATCCAGATCGTGTGCGGCGGCCACCGGCTCGGGCCGATGGCCGCGATGACATCGATTGAGAACAAAAAAGGGGGGAGTCATGAAGTCACGTAATTGGTTTGCCACCATCACAGCGGCCTGTTTATCGCTTCCGATGGCACTCAATGTGGTTGCGCAACAAGACGCACAAAAGGAAATCGAGCGCTATCGCCAACTGCTCGCCGACGGCAATCCGGCGGAGCTCCTTGAAATGCGTGGCGAAGATTTGTGGAAGCAAAAACGCGGCCCAAAGAATGCCTCGCTTGAGGCGTGTGATTTGGGCTTGGGTGCTGGCAAGATCGCCAACGCTAACGCCGTCCTGCCGCGCTACTTCGCCGACGTCGATCGAGTGATGGATTTGGAATCGCGAATCGTGCATTGCCAGATCACGCTGCAAGGCTTCACTCGTGAGGAGCTGACCAAGCGCCCGCATTCGTTGACAGTAGCCGAGCGGCAAACCGATCACGAAGCGCTTACCGCCTACGCGGTGGGCCTTTCGCGCGGCGCGGCAGTCAACCTGCCGCAAGCCCATCCGAAGGAACGTGAATCGTTTTTACGCGGCGAGAAAATGTTTTTCTTTAAAGGCGGCCCGTACGATTTCTCGTGCGCCACCTGCCATAGCGTGGACGGTCAGCGAATTCGCTTGCAAGACCTGCCCAATTTTCAGAAGCCTGACAATGCGCAGCGCGCTTTCACAACCTGGCCCGCGTATCGCGTCAGCCAAGGCGCGATGCGCACCATGCAGTGGCGGCTCTACGATTGTTTCCGGCAGCAGCGTTTTCCGGAGCTCGCGTTTCTATCGCAAGCGTCCGTGGATTTGATCACCTACATGGGGGTCAAGGCCAAGGACGGAAAGATGGATTCACCTGCCATTAAGCGCTAGTTTCGGAGAACATGATGATTAAAAACTCCTTTTTTTGCGGCGTAATCGTCGCAGGTGTCGTCAGCGTGCTGATTGCGGGTTGCGCGAACACAGGCAAGTCCTCTGCCGGCGTAGACGACGCTGCGGTGAATGACACGGCCGTTCGTGCTGCCCTTGTTGGATCATTCCGTGAAACCGCGTCAGCTAAGCTCGATCGTCTCAACCAGACCGAACTTCAGGTGGCGTGCACCGATTCGAGCCGCACAGGCAAACCGCTCGACGAGAAGGTGCGCGACGCACTCCAAGGCAAAGCCCTTGCAGCCGTCAAATATCCGGCAGACGGTACGTACTTGGGCGACTGGAAGCGCGGTGAAGCGATTGCGCAAAGTGGCCGTGGCTTGCAATTTAGCGATGCTGCGGGCACTGCGGCGGGCGGCAATTGCTACGCCTGCCATCAGATCGACAAGAAAGAGATTGCGCACGGCAACATCGGCCCGACCCTGGCCGGCTACGGCAAACTGCGCGGTAACAGCGAACCGATTCTGAAGTACACCTGGGCACGGATTTGGAATTCGCACGCGTTTAACGCCTGTGCCAACATGCCTCGATTTGGTGATGCGGGCATCTTGACCGAAGCGCAGATTAAAGACGTGATGGCGCTGCTGCTGGACCCGCAGAGTCCGGTGAATCAGTAGCGCACGCCCCCTTCTCCCGCGGGCGGGAGAAGGGCTGGGGATGAGGGTGCTGTTCATTCGCTGATTTGAATGACTGGCACTTGCCGACGACACCCTCACCCCTACCCTCTCCCGCCTGCGGGAGAGGGAGCTTTTAACTGTTCACAAAACGACTGGCATTTTGCTGGCTAATTGATTGGGACGCATATGCATCGTCGCGAGTTTCTAAACATTTTGGCGATCGCTGCCGCTTCGGGTGCCGCACTCAGCTCGCGCGACCTTTGGGCTGCCGATCGCGCTACAGCGTTCTACGATTTGCCAAAGTTTGGCAATGTGCATTTGCTTCACATGACCGATTGTCATGCGCAGTTAAAGCCCATTTACTTTCGCGAGCCGAGTGTGAATTTGGGCTTCGGTGGCGCGCTCAATAAAGCGCCGCATTTGGTCGGTGAACATTTGCTCAAAGCGTTCGGCGTGCGCCGTGGTACGCGTGAAGCACACGCGTTCACTTTTCTCGACTTTGAAGCGGCGGCAAAAACCTACGGCAAAGTGGGCGGTTTCGCGCATCTGGCCACCCTAGTGAAGCAACTCAAGGCGTCGCGCCCTGGCGCGCTGCTGCTCGATGGCGGCGACACATGGCAGGGCTCGGCGACCGCGCTTTGGACCAAAGGGCAGGATATGGTCGACGCCTGCCTAGCGCTCGGTGTCGACATCATGACTGGACATTGGGAGTTCACCCAGGGCGCTGCCCGAGTCAAAGAGATCGTTGAAAAAGATTTCAGCGGCAAGATTGAGTTTTTGGCCAACAACGTCAAAACCACCGATTTCGAAGATTTGGTCTTTAAGCCCTACACGCTTCGCCAAATGAACGGCGTGCCCGTCGCCATCATCGGCCAAGCCTTTCCCTACACACCGATCGCCAATCCGCGCTATTTCACACCGGACTGGAGCTTCGGTATTCGCGAAGAGGACATGCAGAAAACCGTTGATGAAGCGCGGAGCAAAGGTGCGAAAGTCGTCGCACTACTCTCCCACAACGGCATGGACGTTGACCTAAAGCTCGCCAGCCGAATTCGCGGCATCGACGCCATCTTGGGCGGTCACACGCACGATGGTGTTCCCGGTGCGATTCCGGTTAAAAACCCCGGCGGCACCACGCTCGTGACCAACGCGGGCTCAAATGGCAAATTCCTCGGGGTGCTCGATTTCGACGTAAAGAACGGCCAGATTGCCGATTTCCGGTACAAGCTGATGCCGGTTTTTTCGAGGTTACTAGCGGCAGATTCGGCAATGGATGCGCTCATCACAAAGGTACGCGCGCCGTTCGAAGCCAAGCTCAACGAGCCGCTCGCCCGAACCGATGCGATGCTCTACCGCCGCGGCAATTTCAACGGCAGTTTCGATCAACTCATCCTTGACGCGCTGATGGAATCGAAAAACTGTGAGATCGCGTTTTCACCCGGCTTTCGCTGGGGCACGTCGCTGCTTTCCGGCCAGGCCATTACTCGGGAACACGTCATGGATCAAACCGCCACTACGTATTCCCACACCACCGTTTCCGAGCTGACGGGCGGCACCATCAAAACCGTGCTCGAAGACGTCGCAGATAACCTATTCAACCCCGACCCGTATTACCAACAAGGCGGCGACATGGTTCGCGTGGGCGGCCTGCAATACACCATCGACCCACTCGCCGCACAAGGCAAGCGAATCAGCGACATTCGCTTAGGCGGCCAACTGATCGAAGCGGGAAAGACTTACAAAGTGGCCGGCTGGGCACCGGTCTCCGAAGCCGCACGCGATACCGCCGCTGCGGGCAAATCAGAACCGGTGTGGGATGTTGTTGAAACTTGGCTCAAGAGCAAAAAGCGCATCACCGCGCGTCGCCTCAACACACCAAAGATTTTGAACGGCGGTGGAAATCAAGGCATGGCGTGATTTCGCGGATCAACCTGTAGGAGCGGTTCCACCGCGATCCCCCGCCCCGAAACGCTGCATTTCCCCATACGACCCGTCGCGGTGGAACCGCTCCTACAAGCCCGGGTCGCGCCAACCACCTTGCTACAATAGCTGGCTAGGTTGTGAAAACACCCGTGCCGGGGTGGCGGAATTGGTAGACGCAGTGGATTCAAAATCCACCGCTAGTGATAGTGTGGGGGTTCGAGTCCCCCCCTCGGCACCATACAAAAAGCCAGCGTTTGCTGGCTTTTTTGTTTTCTAGTCGCGTCCGATTGGGTCCCACGGATTCAGAACCGTGACGCCGTTTCCTGCGAAGTCCGCTACGTTTCTAGTCACTACCGTCATCCGATGTACCAAAGCCGTAGCAGCAATCAACCCATCTCGCAGCGGTGTTGGATTGGGGACATGCAGCCGAGCACTTCGGATCGATACCGCTGCGGTCACGTCAAGCACGCGCCCCTCAAACGTCGGAATCACCTGTTCGTTTAACCAAGTTCGCAGCATTGCGCCTTGTGCCGCATCTCGGCGCTCCGCCAGCAACACGCCAATTTCCAACTCCTGCAAGGTGATGGCAGAAACGTAGAGCGTCGCGGCATCGACGTTTTCAGCCCATCTAGCTACCGACGGATGCGCACGTCCAGTCGCCACCTTTCCTAGCTCCGAGACCACATTGGTATCGAGCACAAACATCAAGCCAGATCAGCTGCTTGCGCGAGCTCTTTGTTTTCGGGCCAGATTAGTTCGGTGGCCGCAGCATCCGGCATAGCCAGTAGCTCCGAAATGCGCGTTCGTTTGCCCGTGAGTCGCCGATACTCGCTGTAGGTGATCAACACGTGCGCCGGCCGACCACGATCCGTAATGATGACCGGGCCATGTTCAGCCGCGTGCTTGGCACCACTGGCGTCTTGATTGAAATCTCGGCTAGATAGCGTGGTGATTGACATGAAGACTCTCTGAATTTTTCAATTATTGTAGCAATGTTGCTACTATTGTCGCCACAATTATCTACGTAGGCAGCATTTTGCAGGTAAGCTTTTAAAAACAAGAGTTCTGGTTGATTTATTTTTCCTGTTGTGAAACTTCTAAAAGTTGCTAAAAGCTTTATTTATTATGGCTTACAACGACAAAGCCAGAGGTGATCATTCCGTTATGAAAGCTTCGTCAAGCCACGTCACCCGAGTGCCGAAAAACGTCAGGTGGAGCGCTTGTCGGTTGTCTTTTGGCGTTGAGATTTGTCTGGGAAATACTTTGTTAAAAAAAGTTTTTTCTTTATTTTTCAATGATTTATAAAATTGAAACCCTAGACTGGCACGGCCACTGCGTTAAACACTTCATACAGCGATCACCGCTGGTTTAACAAAATCCCGAGTCGGGGAAGGAATATTGAAATGAAGCGTTCTATTCAAAAGGGTTTCACCCTAATCGAGTTGATGATCGTTGTAGCGATTATTGGTATTTTGGCTGCGATTGCGATTCCTGCGTACCAGGATTACACAATCCGCGCCCGCGTAACAGAAGCGCTTTCACTGATGTCGGGCATGAAGGCTACCGTCAGTGAAAACATCGCCTCGAACGGCGGAACCATCGCGGCTGGTATGTGTATCGGCGCGACAACGGCCGTGCCTGCTGGCAATCGCAATGTGACTGGGATGACATGTGTTGACGCTACCGGCCTCCTGACTGCAACTACTTCAGCTCGCGCAGGTGCTTTCACTCTTACCCTCACCCCAACGGCCGGCGCAGCGAACCCAATTCGCTGGCAGTGTACTTCTCCAGCTGCTTCACATCGCTACGCTCCGGGTGAGTGCCGCTTCTAATCGTCCCAGTAAATGTCAAACACCTGAAAAGTGGCGCCTTAGGGCGCCACTTTTTTTAGCTTGGGAGCGTCGTTGTTAAATCGTGGATTTACCTTAATAGAGTTGCTGATAGTTGTTGCAATTATCGGAATTCTTGCGGCAATCGCCATTCCTGCCTATAGCGATTTCACGGTCCGGTCGCGTGTCGCAGAAGCGTTGCTCGCGCTATCCATCACTAAAAATGATGTTGGAGCGAACATTTCATCGAATGGCGGTATAGTCGGTACCGGGTCCTGCGTTGGCGTAACCGCGATCAGCACCGCAACCCGCAACATTCAATCTTTGACGTGCGACGACGCAAATGGCGTGCTGAACGCGATCACGTCACCCCGTGCAGCCTCTGTTTCTCTGACGCTTACGCCGTCGGCGGGTGTTAATGCACCCGTCTCCTGGCTCTGCACCACCCCCGCTGCTCAGTTTAGGTTTGTGCCTGGGGAATGCAGGAACTAATCCGAATAGCAATTGGGGTCAGACCCTGAGGCTTCCCCGCAAATAGTACTTGCAAATCAATGGGTTAGCGAATACATCTCGCGTAAAAACTACATGCATGGTGAATTAGCGTCCTCTTTGTGTTTCCAGACAACGCAGGAGACACCCCCATGCATGCGATTTCAATCGTACAAGATGAGCTACGAAAGGGCTGCCCGCACATACACGCCACGCGCCTTAAGTCGCTCCTCGCGAGCACCAGGGCGGCGCTTCATGCCTCGAGCCACACGCTGTCGAATTTAGCGCGTGCACTTCGTGGGCCGACTGCCGTGCGCCACCGCGTCAAGCGAGTTGATCGAATGCTGGCCAATCGCTGTTTGCAGCAGGAGTGCCCCTCGGTGTATCGGGCGATGGCGCAGCACTGGCTGCGGGGCAATGACACGCCACTGATCGTGGTGGATTGGACCGATTTAAACGAGAGCCGCAGCGCACAAATGATTCGCGCCTCAGTGGTCCTGACCGGCCGCAGCCTAACGCTCTACGAGGAGGTGCACCCCATGCAAGCCGCCACCACGCCCAAGGTGCACGAAGCCTTTCTCGCGCATCTAAAAACGATGCTCCCGGCGGGCTGTCAACCCATCGTGATCACCGACGCCGGGTTTCGCTCACCGTGGTTTCGCGCCGTTGAGGCGCAGGGTTGGCACTGGGTGGGGCGAAGCCGCAATCGCGATCTGGTGCGCGAACATGGTGAGCCGCAATCAAAGTGGCGCGGCTGCAAAACACTCTACGCTCTGGCTACCCGAAACGCCAAGGACTTGGGGCTCTTTGACTGCGTTCGAAACCGCCCCCATGTACACCGTCTCGTGCTCATCAAACACGCGCCCAAGCATCGCATCAAGGCCACGGTCAGTGGTCAAAAGAGCCGCAGCAATCACAGCAAAA
>READ01000019.1 GCA_004293675.1 Betaproteobacteria bacterium | reverse complement strand
ATTATTGAAAATTGAAGAGACCCTCACCGCCACCGATGAGTGTGACTTCTACGTCGAGAAGTGCGCGGAGTTGATCGTCCGAAAGGTCTAAGGTCTGGGTGGTTTCGATTTGTGAGTGCATGCGTTGCTCCAATGGGTTGTGTGTGTGGAATCAATCTAGGACAATTAGTCGAGAAAGTATGACATTGGCATTTAGGAGATGGCAAGTGAAAGACGATGTGCTCGTGGGGCTGATTGATATGTGCGTTTCGCAACTCGAAAGCGTAGGTTTGGCGGAATTGACCGAACGGCTGCACGCCGAGCTGCAGATGCGACTCAAGGCCACGGATGAGGATGACTTTGCCAATCTGGTGCAAGCGGCTCGGCTCATTGCGTTTAGCCATTCACCAATGCCAATTGATAAGAGCATCACCATTCTGTTGGATGTTGCAGCCGCACACATGCCCCGCGGCCGGTCAATCGAGGCGTTAACACTGGTAGAGAGGGCGTTAGACCTCGCTGCAGACAATGGATTCCGTAACGAGTTGCGGCGCGCTTGCAACGTTTATGCGGTCATCAGCGTTGATGTAGGCGTTCCATCTCGCGGGGTCGAGTACGCACTCAGGGGTGCGGCAATTGCTCACGAGTTAGGGGATGAGGTCGGGGTCGCGGCTTGCTTTGCAAACATGACCGGCGCGCTGTGTGCGATGGGACTTTATAGAGAGACTATTTCCGTAGGATTGCGACTCATAAAACGCTTCAAGACCAATTCGAGCTGTACGGGCTTAGTCTCCAACACGCGCGGAAACATGGCGAATGCGGCGCTAGCCTTGCGGCACTATTCTTTGGCGACTGAAGCGGCGAGGGAGTCCTGCGAAGCAGTGGGCTTGCCTCGCGATGCGCAGGGCTTGCTGAATCGCGTCATCGCAGAGGGAATATGGCTAAAAAGCGCCATCGGACTGAAGGATGAAAAGACCGCCCAAGCTCGCCTAAAAATGATTCAAGACCTAGCGTCGGCGTTTAAGTCGCCGCGCATGGATATGAACCGTGATTTGGCTGAGGCGGCTTATGAAATCTTCGCGGGGGACTTGACGATTGCGGTGGCGAAATTATTGGAAATGCTCAAGAAATCGAAGGGCTTGCCAGGTGTGTATCGAGACAACTTGGTGCTGCTCGTAAAGGCCTATGAAAAGGGCAATGATCACGCGGGTGCTTTGCTCTATTTGGGCGAGTTGGTTGAGTTCTTGGGCAAGTCCCAAGTCGCCGCCGTTCGCGGCAAATTAGAGGCGATCAAAGAGCGTGTTCAAACACCGATGCCGGGCAAGGATGATGTGCGTGCGGTGATCAATGCGATCCAGCGAATTCCGGGTTCGCAGAAGGAAGAAATCGAGGTGCCGGAATCGATGTATCGAGATGCGTTGGAGCGCTTGGCGGTGTCGGCGGAATTGCGCGAAGACTCGCTTGGTCGGCATGCGTATCGCGTGGGAAAACTGGCTGGTTTGCTCGCAGAAGCGGCTGGTTACGGCAGCAAATTTTGTATGGATGTTGAGCTCGCGGCGCGGCTTCACGACATCGGAAAACTGGGCATTCCAGACGGATTGCTCATGAAGCCCGGCAAGCTTTCTGAGGCTGAATTTAAGGTGATGGAGCGGCACACGGTGATCGGTGCGCAGGTGTTGCAACAGTGCTCACATCCAGCGTTCCGATTGGCCGAACAGATCGCGATGTTTCATCACGAGTGGTGGGACGGAACGGGCTATCCAAGAGCGCTTGTCGGCGAAACGATTCCCGTCGTTGCGCGCATCGCGGCGCTTGCTGATGTGTACGATGCGCTTGCTCATCGACGCCCCTACAAAGACGCATGGACGCATGAAAAAACAGTGGAGCTCATCGCACAAGAATCGGGCACACACTTCGAACCGCGGCTCGCAGAGCTCTTCATTTCGATGGTGAATGCGCTTCGAATTGCACATCCGGGAGAGGCGTTTGATGACTATTTGTCGCAAGCCGGAAAGTACTCAACATTTTTGCAAGCGCGTGATCAGATGCATCAAATGTTGAACGATATGGAGCCGATTTTGCCGGGCGAATTGCTATAAAATTAGGCAATTAACAGCTTTATGCTCAAAAGCCTTGAGAAATAAGGCTTTTTTGTTAAATGGAAGAAATTCAACAAATATTTCAAACTTATCAAAATCCTTTTTTTATAAGGCGTCTAGTTAAAAAGTTAGGAATAATTTCATTTTAATAAAATAGTGTTGTAAATAAACAACGTTATTGTGCGATTTTGATTGAATTTCAACGTAACGAATGAAAAAACACGCGCCCATTCGCTCATTCATTGATTTGTTCGTAACCGAGCGGCGATTTGGAGCGCACCGTTCGATTGATTAGCGCTGGTCAACGCCGAACTTGTCCCGGTTATGCTCCGTTCTCGACCGAAAAACTGAGCGAAGTAGCGTCAAACCATGTTCGATTTCGACACCCTTTCCCTTCATGCGGGCGCTCGACCCGATCCCACGACCGGCGCGCGCGCCACACCGATCTACCAAACGAGCTCGTTCGTATTCGAAGACGCCGATCACGCCGCTGCGCTTTTCAATATGGAGCGTGCAGGCCACGTGTATTCGAGGCTCTCCAACCCAACCAACGCGGTTTTAGAAGAGCGGATCGCCGCGCTCGAAGGCGGCATCGGCGCGATTTCGGTCGCCAGCGGCCAAGCCGCGCTGCATCTGGCCATCGTGACGCTGATGGGAGCGGGCGCTCACATCGTTGCAAGCCGAGCTTTGTACGGTGGCTCACACAATCTACTTGATTACACGCTGCCGCGTTTTGGGATTGAAACGACGTTCGTCGATCCTGGCGATCTGGGTGCGTGGCGCGCCGCGATTCGTCCCAACACGCGTTTACTCTTCGGTGAAACGCTGGGTAATCCGGGCAATTTGCTGATCGATATTGAAAAGGTCGCCGAGATTGCGCACGCGGCGGGCGTGCCGCTCATGCTCGATTCCACCTTGACCACCCCGTATTTGATCCGCCCCTTTGAGCACGGCGCGGACATCGTGTTTCATTCCGCGACCAAATTTTTGTCGGGCCACGGCGTGGTGATCGGCGGCCTGCTGGTGGACGGTGGTCGATTCGATTGGCTGAGTGACGCCGCGCGCGATAAATTCCCGACACTGGCTGCACCGTATCACGGCTTTCACAACATGGTGTTTGCCGAGGAATCCTCGACCGCCGCATTTTTGCTCCGCTGCCGCCGCGAAGGGCTTCGCGATTTCGGGGCCTGTATGGCCGCGATGACGGCGTGGCAAATCCTGCAGGGGATGGAAACGCTACCGGTGAGGATGGATCGGCACGTTACGAACACCCGCAAAGTGCTGGAATTTTTGCGCGCGCATCCGTTTGTCGGCGCGATTCATCATCCTGAGTTGCCCGAACATCGTGATTTCGAGCTCGCGAAAAAATACTTTCCGAAGGGCGCGAGCGCCGTGTTTTCGTTTGACCTGAAAGGCAGCCGCGCGCAGGGCAGGGCGTTCATCGAAAACCTACGAATTTTTTCGCATTTAGCCAACGTGGGTGATGCCAAATCGCTGGTCATTCATCCCGCCAGCACCACACATTCCCGAATGAGCACCGATGCGCTGGTAGCTGCGGGCATCACCGAGGGCACGATTCGTCTATCGATTGGGTTGGAGAGTGCGCAGGATTTGTGTGATGACTTGGGCCGCGCGCTCAAAGCAGCGGAGAAGTTGAAATGAGGCCGCTTTCATCGATCAGAGAAGATTCCCTCCCCTTCAAGGGGAGGGCTAGGGTGGGGATGGTGTTCGTTTCGATGAGCCGCGCTTTTCCTCACAACCAACCCCCCCTCCTAACCACCCCTTTAAACGGTGAGGGACTCAGCCCCCGCGGAGCCACGCTATGAAAATCAAAGTAAACGGCGCGTCAGCCTACGCCTACACCGGCACCAAAGCCTTCGTTGAATCGCAACCCACGGTCGTATTCATTCACGGCGCGGCGAACGACCACAGCGTGTGGGCGATGCAATCACGCTATTTCGCGCATCATGGTTGGAACGTGTTGGCCGTTGATTTGCCAGGACACGGGCAAAGCGAAGGCCCGTGCTGCAGCAGTATTGAAGCGCTAGCAGCGTGGGTTGCAGCGTTTCTTGATGCAGTCGACGTCAAGGCCGCGCACTTGATCGGGCACAGTATGGGTTCACTCACCGCACTTGAGCTTGCGGGCACTCGTGCTGACTTGGTGGGCAAGCTCTCGCTCGTTGGAACGGCCGTACCGATGGCCGTCGGCGACGCATTAATCGACGCCGCTGCCAACGATGAAGAGCGCGCCAGACGAATGATTGTGGGCTGGTCGTACGCACCCGCATCGCAACTTGGCAACAATCACAAGGCACCCGGCACATGGCTTCCGGGCAACAGCATTGCGTTGATGCGGCGAATGAAAAAAGGTGTGCTGCATACTGATTTAGCGGCCTGCAAAGCCTACGCTCACGGACTTGCAAGCGCCGAAAAGATCAGTTGCCCCGTGCAAGTATTGATCGGTGAGAGCGACATGATGACGCCACCAAAAGCGAGCGTCCCCGTGACGGCGGCGCTGAAAAATGTGCGCACGGAAACCATTCGATACGCCGGTCACAATATGTATTCCGAGGCACCCGATGCAGTGCTTAAAGCGTTATGGACATTTGCTAACGCTCGCTGATGCCACGCTTTTTTTCTGAACCCACGGTCGTTGAAAATGCGACCTTCGTCGTGGCCCCGAATATCGCGCAGCATGTTCGTGTGCTCCGTTTGCGTGAGGGCGAAACGATCACGCTGTTTGACGGCGCGGGTGGCGAGCTGTCCGCCACGATAGATCAGATCGAAAAAAAATCAGTGACGGTAACGACCGGATCACGTGAGGCGATCGAGCGTGAACTCAAGCAGCGCTTTTCGATATTCACTGCACTCATTGCCAACGATCGATTCGATTGGATGATTCAAAAGGCAGTTGAGCTCGGCACCTCTGAAATTCACCCACTTTACAGTGAGCGTTCACAACGTATTCCAGGCGATGTGGTGAAGCGAGTGGAGCATTGGCGCGGCGTCGCCATTGCGGCATGCGAGCAGTGCGGGCGAAACCAGATTCCGATCATTCACGCACCGATCACATTTGATGCGGCGCTTCAATCGGTATCGAATCAGTTGATGGTCTTGCTCGATGCAGAAGGCGACACAAACGTGAGCGTGTCGTCGACTAATGCAGTCTCTATTTTTGTTGGCCCCGAAGGTGGCTTTTCACCGCGCGAACTTGAAGCGCTTCGAAAGCGCTGTGACCAAAGGCTGCGCATTGGCGCGACGATCCTGCGTGCCGAAACGGCAGCCACCGCATCGCTGGCGATCCTGTCGTCGGCGATGTGACTTGGGTCTTTACAAAGCTGGCACATTACGCATTGTAGGCACTCCGCCTGTCGCGCCTCAGGATGCTTTGAACATCCGTGCGTAAAGCGACTCGTCGCTACGATTTTTTGACGCAGACTCCGCAGATTCACGTAGATCGTATAGCAACAGTGGTGCGACCGCTTTTGACGTGGAAAAATCTGTGTCAATCAACTGAATCATCTGCGAAATCTGCGTTAAAAATACAGATGACGCGCCACGCATTCACAACGCAAGCGCACCATGCGCGAGCGCTGCCAAACCTGCCAACGTCAGCCACGCATCGCCCGCAGCCTGCCCCTTGCTCTGCGCATCGAGCGTGGCGCAGCGCTTGAGTAGCTCGGCGATACGTTGCGGGGCGACCGATTCTGCGGCAATCTCCATCGCTTTCTGTCGCTTCCCCCAAACACGTGCATTGCGCAGCGCTTGCATCATCGGAACGCCTTGTCGACGCATCAAGAAAATACCTGCAAGCGCATGCACATCCTCAGCCAGTTGCCACGACAATCGCGGCGCTTGTTCGCCCTCGGCTTGCAGTCCGTGCAGCACCTTGCTGTAGCGTGCCAAATCGCCACGCAAAAACGCTTCTGACAATTCTTGCGTGTCGTATCGCGCGACATCGGCCACTGCGCCGCTGATCGATTCAGCGCTTAGTTTTCCCAATGGGACAAGCAATGCGAGTTTGTCGATTTCTTGCTTCGCCGCGAGCAGATTGCCTTCGCAGCGCTCACAAAGTAATTCCACCGCTTCGCGCTCCGCATCGAAACCGGCTGCGACCAATCGCGACTTCACCCAACGTGGCAACTGATCGCGATCCACCAGTGGCGCCGCGATCATCACGCCAGCGCGGTCACATGCGGAAAACCAAGCGCTCTCCGTCGCACTGCGATCAAGTTTGGGTAGGTTAATGATGAAGAGCGTATCGGGTGGTGGATCGTTTGCGGTGTCCGCAAAAAAACTGGCTGCGTCCGCTGATGGTTTAGCGGTGTTGACCGTGATTTCAACAATGCGCTGCGTTGCAAAGAGCGATAAGTTGTCGCTCGATTCGGTGACCGTGCTCCAATCGAAATGAGCTTCAACAATGAAGTGTTCACGTTCGCTAAAGCCACTCTTTCGCGCCGCCACGCGAATGGCATCGGCGGCTTCGAGCTTGGTCAAAGTCTCTTCGCCGTGAATGACGTAAAGCGGTTTGAGTCCGCTGTCGAGCTTCGTACTAAGCTGATCGGATGAAACGTTCACTGATAAAACGAAAGCACATCGCAGCCAAGCTACGCGGGCTTCTTCACCGCTTGGAGACGCCGCAAAATCTGTGCTGCTGCATCGAGCTGCATGTCGCGAATGAGTTGACGTTCTTCGGCTTCTTTGGCTAGTTGCTGCGATTCAGAAAACGAAAAATCGCGACGAATCGTGATCTCGCCAGGCTCGCCCCACAGTCGCTGTTTCGAATCGACAAATTCGTAGCGAACTCGATATTCCAATTCGAATTCACGCGCGCGACCACCGCCGGACAACGACAAGACACGTTTATCAAACGTCACTTGTAGAAAACGAACAGCGAATTCTGCATCGTCAATTTTTGTCTTGAGCTGAACGCCGTTTCGGATGAGCCCCGCAATGACATCAGGCACCACGGGCGCACCTGCGCCACCCAGCGCGGTGGTGGTCGGTGCTTGAACATACACGCTCGTAAACGGCAATGATGCGCTACCGCGAAGCTGGAAGCCGCAGGCCGTCAATACGGACGCTGCGGCGAGCGCAAGCATCAGCGAGATGGGACGAGACACGACAATGCGTTCAATGCCGCGACCCATTGGACGGACTAAGCCGCGTGCCTTACGCAGCAACGAGCAAAAAACTTGGCACTGCTTTGCGTCATTGGTCATTGGTCATTCGTCCTTGTTCTCATCGTCTTCTTCGCGTTCTAAACCACCACATTGACCAAGCGCCCAGGCACCACAATGATCTTCTTAGGGGTTCGCCCCTCGCCGTACTTTGCGACATCCGGCGATGCAGCGGCTGCGGCTTCAATCGCTGCTTTGTCCGCACTCGACGGCACGACGATTTCGCCGCGCGTTTTGCCGTTGACTTGCAGAACCAATTTGAGTTCGTCCTGCACTAGTGCTGCTGCATCTGGCTGCGGCCACTTTGCATTCAGAAGCTCGCCTTCAGTTTTTTCGAAACCGAGATCAGCCCATAGCTGACACGTGATGTGCGGCGCGACGGGATAGAGCGTGCGCAACAAGATCGATGCGCCTTCGCGCGAAATGCTTGGGCTGACGCCCGGCTTCACCGTTTCAAGCGCGTTCAACATCTTCATTGATGCGGAAACGACCGTGTTGTATTGCTGCCGCTCGTAATCGAAATTCGATTGCTTTAACGTGTTGTGCAATTCGAAGCGGGTGGCTTTCAAATCGGCGTTTAACGAATTCATATCGACCGCGCCAGCACTCGCGATTTCGCCGCTGCGATCTGCGCAGTAAGTCCAAACGCGGCGCAAAAATCGCATCGCGCCTTCGACTGCGGTGTCTGACCACACCGCTGGATCTTCGGGGCCGCCGACGAACATCACATACAAGCGCGCTGTGTCTGCGCCGTATTTGTCGATCAAGTCTTGTGGATCGACGCCGTTGCGCTCGCTTTTGCCCATCTTGCCAATGCCGCCGTATTCAACGCGCGAGCCATCGGCGAGTGTGCCGCCGTTGATGTGGCCCTTTTCATCGAAGGTGTTGTGAACGTCGGTTGGTGGGATGTAATCCTTGGTGCCTTTGTCGGTGGGCTTGTAGAAGATGTGATTGAGCAGCATGCCATGATTGGTCATGCGTTTGAACGGTTCATCGAATTTCAGTAAGCCCATGTCACGCATGGCCTTGGTCCAGAAACGCGCGTAGAGCAAATGCAACACCGCGTGCTCGATACCGCCGATGTATTGATCCATCGGCATCCAGTAATCGTTACGCGAATCGACCATCGAAGGCATGCCGTTGATGGCCGCATCGGGCGACGCGTAGCGCATGTAGTACCACGCCGAATCGACAAACGTATCCATCGTGTCGGTTTCACGACGCGCGGGCTTGCCGCATTTCGGGCACGCGCAATTGATGAAGGCTTCATCATGTTTGAGCGGATTGCCGCTGCCATCAGGGATGTGATGCTCGGGCAACACAACGGGCAAGTCTTTCTCTGGCACAGGAACGACGCCGCAATCATCGCAGTGGATCACCGGGATGGGCGTACCCCAATAGCGTTGGCGCGAGATGCCCCAGTCGCGGAGGCGGAAGGTGGTTTTCTTTTCGCCCAATTTTTTTGCGATCAGATCGTTGGCTACCGCATCAACACAATCTGCGAACTTGAGCCCGTCGTAGCTGCCGCTGCTGATGGCGATGCCCTCGCCCTTGTTGCCGTACCAGTCTTGCCACGCGTGTGTGGAGAACTCCCTCCCCCCGGGGGGGAGGGTTGGGGAGAGGGAGTTTGTGCTCGATCCAACTGGGCTTGGAGCGCCATCACCCTCTCCCGCCTTCGGCACCCTCCCCCCCGGGGGGAGGGCCACGACTTGTTTGATTGGCAAGTTGTACTTCTTCGCAAACGCGAAATCTCGCTCGTCGTGCGCGGGCACACCCATCACTGCGCCGTCACCATAAGTGATGAGCACGTAATTCCCGACCCAAATTTCAACCTGTTCACCGGTGAGCGGATGCGTCACGAATAACCCGGTCGCAACGCCTTCTTTTTCCTTAACGGCCAGCTCAGCTTCGGTGGTGCCACCCGCCTTAAGCGCTTCGATTTTCGGAGCGAGCAAAGGATTCATTTCACCCGCGCGCACGGCGAGCGGATGCTCTGGTGCAACCGCAACGAACGTCACACCCATGATCGTATCGGCGCGTGTGGTGAACACATACATCTTGCCGTCTTGAATCGACTTGCCGTTGGCGTCTTTGATATCGTGCGGGAACGCGAAGCGTACGCCTTCGGATTTACCAATCCAGTTTTCTTGAATGGTGCGCAAGCGATCCGACCAACCGGGTAATTTGTGAAGCGTTGCGTCAAGTAATTCCTCGGCGTACTTCGTGATGTTCATGTAGTAGCCGGGAATCTCGCGCTTTTCCACGAGCGCGCCGGAGCGCCAACCACGTCCATCGATCACTTGCTCATTCGCAAGCACCGTTTGATCGACCGGGTCCCAATTCACGATTTGCGTTTTGCGATACGCAACGCCGCTTTCCAACATTTTCAAGAAGAACCATTGATTCCACTTGTAATACGCTGGGTCGCAGGTGGTGAGCTCGCGTGACCAATCAATCGCCAAACCCAGCGCATTGCACTGCGATTTCATCGTGCGAATGTTTTCGTAGGTCCACGCAGCGGGCGCAACTTTGCCTTTCATCGCCGCGTTTTCTGCGGGCAAGCCAAATGCATCCCAACCCATTGGCATCAACACGTTGTAGCCTTGCATGCGCAAATAGCGCACCAGCATGTCATTGATCGTGTAGTTCCGGACATGCCCCATGTGCAGCTTGCCAGAAGGGTAGGGCAGCATCGAGCAGGCGTAGTATTTGCCCTTAGGAAAACGTGGATCATGCTCAACGGCTTTGTAGGCGTCGGTGGCGATCCAATGGGTTTGCGCTGTCGCTTCGACAGTCTTGGGGTTGTACGTGGAATCCATGGCGGGAAAACGTGGCGGTTCGTATCGCAAACCGCGCCTTAAAATGGCTGATAAACCCCTGAATTGTAGGGTTTGGCAGTGAGCGGGAAGCGGAACTTAAGCGGGGCGAGTCAATCCATCACTGACGCCTATGCGACGAATGTTTTTTTGACGCAGATTCGCGCTGATTTCATTGGGATTGCTGCAGATTTCAATGGGTTGAAAAGGTAGTCCGCGTTGATCCGCTCTGAATCCGCCTTGAATCGGCGTAAATCTGCGTCAAGAAATTTTCCTCTCGAACATCATGCCCGCTTCGCAACACCGCCTACGACAATGGACTTTCGCAATTGCGCTGGGGGCGGCTTTCGGCTTAGGTTCGCTCACGACCCACGCCGCGCCCATCAAAACGCCGCACGCCGAAGTTGAGCTTCTAGCTGAGCAAACAGCGCTCGTTCCTGGTCAATCCGCCCGCGTTGGCTTGTCGATCAAACACGCGCCGCACTGGCACACCTATTGGAAAAACCCTGGCGATTCGGGCTATCCAACGAAGGTGACCTGGGATCTGCCGCCCGGTGTTTCGGTGAGCGAATTTGATTGGCCCGTGCCGCAGCGTCTGCGCACTGGGCCGATTGTGAATTTCGGTTACGAAGGTGAAGTGTTGTTGCCCGCTACCGTGAAAGTGGCCTCCGCAGCGTCGCTAGGCGCATCGGTCACGATCAAGGGCAAAGCTGAGTGGTTGGTCTGCAAAGACGTTTGCATTCCCGAAGACGGCGAGGTGTCGATCATGCTGCCTGTGGCTGCATCGGCGAACACAAGCGGTGCGAAAGCGCGCTTTGCAGCGGCCGACGCGGCGCTCCCGAAATCGCTCGAGGGCTGGAGTGGCAAGGCGTTTGTCAACGGCCGCGATCTACAAATTGACCTCGCCCCAGCCACTGGCTCGCCGACGCTGACGCGCTTCGATGTGTTCCCCGAAGCCGAACAAATCACCGAACCGGCGGTTCAAAAGACCTTTCGCAGCGAAAAGGGCTATTCGGCGTTGCTGCGCTTGGTGGACGGTGCAAAAGTTCCTGAGCGATTCCAACTTGTGCTCGCTTCGCCCAATGAAATAAGGGGTTCATCGAAATTTGGTTATTTATCGATAAGCGTTCAAAACGGCGTTTCTCCCAATGATAATAAGGGGATGAGGCTGTTGGCTGATGCTTCTGCAGAAGCGAAAGTGTCTGACGCTGCCACGACGCCAATTCGCTCTGCGGCTGCGGATTCAAACCCAGCGACCATGTCACTGTTGGCCGCCATCGTTTTCGCATTCGTGGGCGGCATGATTTTGAATTTGATGCCCTGCGTGTTTCCGGTGTTGTCGCTCAAAGTTCTTTCGTTCGCGCAGCATGCTGGCGCGAAGGGCAGCGGTAGTGCGAACGCGGTCGAACGACGCGGTGCGATGCGCGCACACGGTCTGTTCTACGCCATTGGCGTGATCGCCTCGTTTCTTGCGCTCGCAGCGGCGTTGCTCGCGTTAAAGGGGGCAGGAAGCGCGGTGGGCTGGGGCTTTCAGCTGCAAAATCCTGGCGTGGTGTGGGTGCTGGCGGTCATTTTCTTCTTGATCGGTTTGAACTTGATGGGCGCGTTTGAGGTGGGAACCTTTGCACCGTCGGCGCTGTTGAATTTCACAGCAAAAAAGCCTGGCATCGACGCGTTCTTCTCTGGCGTGCTCGCAGTGATCGCAGCCAGTCCTTGCACTGCGCCGTTTATGGGCGCGGCGCTCGGGTTTGCGCTTACGCAGAGCACGATGGCCGCGTTAGTCGTGTTTGCTGCGCTGGGTGTCGGCATGGCGTTGCCGTATGTGGTGCTAGCGTGGTTTCCGAAGTGGTTGGATCGTTTGCCGCGCCCCGGCGCGTGGATGATTACGTTTAAACAAGCGCTCGCGTTTCCGATGTTTTTGACGGTGGTGTGGCTGATTTGGGTCATCGCGCAACAGGCAACCATTGACGGCGCGGCGATTGCGATGATTGGGTTAGTTGGTATCGCTTTTGGTGCTTGGTTGCTTGGATCGCTGCGTGTTCGTGCGCGAGTCGCGGGTGCGCTCGCCGCGCTCATGGCCGTCGTTTTGGCGTGGCCAACGACGGCCATGGTTGAGGCTAACGCGGCTCAATCGTCAAGCGCAGCGCCCCACAGCAGCACGCAATGGAAGCCGTGGAACCCAGACGAGATCGCGAAGCTAAACGCCGAAGGCAAACCAGTGTTCGTGGACTTCACTGCCGCGTGGTGTGTGAGTTGTCAGGCCAACAAACGACTGGTGCTGATGCGCGACGAAATCGTGACCACATTTGCCAAGAAAAACGTCGTGTTGATGCGCGCCGATTGGACTAACCGCGACCCGCGTATTACCAAAGCGCTCACTGACATGAATCGATCGGGCGTGCCGGTGTACGCGCTGCATGCCCCCGGAAAACCCGTAGAACTTTTGCCCGAACTCTTAACGACAGGCATCGTCAAAGAGGCTCTCTCAAAACTGTAAGAGCGGCTTGCCGCGAAAGACTTCACGCGCCTATCTCGAGACGTTTTTCGCGGTAGACCGCTCCTACAGTGTGTGTTTCAACGAAAGGAAATTTGCAATGAAACGAACCCTTACGCTGCTCGCCGCAACGCTTGCATTCGCCGCCGCACATGCTGCCGACGTTGGCAAACCAGCGCCCGATTTCACGTTGACCGATGTGAATGGAAAAACGGTCAAGCTCGCCGATTTCAAAGGCAAGCATGTGGTGCTTGAATGGACGAACCCCAATTGCCCGTTCGTTGTGAAGCATTACGGCTCGAGCAATATGCAAACGCTGCAGAAGGACAAAACCGCGAAAAACGTAGTGTGGTTGTCGGTCAACAGCACATCGAAATCGCATGCGGATTACATGGCGCCCGGCGTGCTCTCGTCAAAAATGATTGGCGAATGGAAAGCCGCGCCCACGGGTTTGCTGATGGATGAAAGCGGCGCGGTGGGCAAAAGCTATCAAGCCAAAACCACGCCGCATATGTACGTGATCGACCCGAAAGGCACGCTCGTGTTCGCCGGCGGCATCGACGACAAACGAAGCGCTAACCCCGCCGACATCAAGGGGGCGAAGAACTTCGTGCGCGCGGCGTTGGACGAGTCGATGGCTGGCAGAGCGGTCAGCGTGCCGACCGCCACGCCGTACGGGTGCAGCATTAAGTACTCTTGATAGATCGGCGCGAGACGCGTTTGCGTGATCTCGCTTGGAGATCAAGCTTATTGAGCAATCGCCCGATGAAACAAGGGGTACAGAGCATTTATTACGGTTTTCTATTGCCGTAAAAAATTCACTGAATGCCCTAATTCATAGGGCGTTCAGCGATAAAGCTGGGTTCGCTAGACGTTTGGATTTAATCAACGCCTCGGGGCGAATCCGGCGCGTCGTCATCGGGCGGCGTCGCATTGGGGATTCGATATTCCTCGTTAGCCCAAGCGCCTAAATCCATCAGTTTGCAGCGCTCTGAACAGAACGGCCGATACTTGTTTTCGGGCTTCCATTCGACGGCGCTTTCACAGCGAGGGCAGGCAACAGTGGTCATACGTTACAGCGGTTAAAGCGCGCAAAGACTTAAACGAAAGCGTACGTCGCGTGTGGTGAGCGCCGCGCGCGCGCCGCTTTGAAATTGATCGCGGTGCTCGAGAAATCGAACGTTTACGGTGTATTTATTGGCGCTGACCTCGGGAACCACGCCGTGGCGCGGATCAACGCTGATGTGTGCCAACAGCGGCGGTCGTTGGCTGGCGAGCGTGCGATGAAAATTCCCTTGGCGCGCGATCTCATCCGTGCCGCGCGCTGATTCGCGAAGCAAGCGAAGCACCAAGAGCACCGCCTCTTCAAGCGGTGAAAACGGATCGAGCCACGCTTTGAGCTCTGCTTTGCGCTCGTAGTCGGAGCGCTGAAGCCAGCTGTGAAGCATGGGTAACTCAAAGCCACACGCACCGCCCGGGCTCGTCGATCGCTGCCGTACCGATTGCAGCCATTCGCTATCCCGTAGGTGCTGCCCAATCTTGCCAATTTGTCCGTGCAAATCGTGGATCACCGCATCCATGTCGGATAGAAATTCCCGGAGTGCTTCGACTGCAACATCGGGGTTGTCAAGCTGTGCGCTCCATACGGCGCGCTGGCGCTCAAGCTCTGCGAGCAAATCGGTTTTTAAATCGGTGCGGGTCGCGGCGTCGACGATGTCGAACAAGCTCACCAACGCCGCACGGTGGTCCACGGCGTCGCGCCGCGCTGCGTAGGTATGTGTGCGCAGAAACACCTCTTCGAGTCGCAGCCAAGTGCGCGAACGCTCCGACAACGGCGTTTCGAAGGTGAGCAGGGTTGAGGTGCCCTCCGCGCTGGTGCCGTCAAACGACGACGCCCCCGACGCTGCGGGCGGACTGTGCAGATCGATCACGTTGTTGCTCATGACATCGCCTCGGTCGATTGCGACTTTGGCTGCGCACTGACTCGCAATTCGCGAGACTGCCGTGCGTTGGCGCAGAGCACGCTATGAAGCTCAACGAGCTGGCGTTCCAGCGCTTTGCGATCGCCGCGATTGTCGATGACAAATTGTGCACGTCGAAGTCGAGCTTCACGCGGCAGTTGCGCTGAAATGATTTTCGCAACACTCGATTCATCAATATTTCTCGATGCCGTGACCCGCGCAATCTGATCGATTTCATCAACATCGATGACCACGGCGCAATCGATGCGCTCGGCGTAGCGGTCCGATTCAAATAACAGCGGCACGACCAAGAGCACATAGCTTGCCGCGTGTGCTTCGTTGGATTCGATCAACTTCGATGTTTCGATGCCAATCAGCGGATGCAATATCGATTCGAGCGCCTGCCGCTTCGTGGTGTCGGCAAACACAATTTGTCGTAGCAGCGTGCGATCGATGATGCCGTCGTGGACGACGCTGGGAAAGGCTTGCGCAATGGCGCTGACCGCGTCTCCGCCCATGGCAGTCAGCTCGCGGGAGATTTGGTCGACGTCAACGACAAACGCACCACGCGCGCCCAAAATATCAGCGGCGCTGGTTTTCCCCGATCCGATACCACCTGTCAATCCGACCAAAAATGGCGTGGCGAGCACGGCCGTAGGCTCGCTCATAGCCGAAGCAAATGACCGATGAATAGCATCGCGATGCCAGCAATTGCCAGATACGGACCAAAGGCAATCGCCGTGCGCCGATCCTTGCCTTGAAACGCGATGAGCGCGATCCCAATCATCGCGCCCGCGACCGATGAAATGAGCAAGAGCATCGGTAGCGATTGCCAGCCAAACCAGGCCCCAAGTGCGGCGAGCAGCTTAAAGTCGCCATAACCCATGCCTTCACGCCCGGTCAAAAGTTTAAACAGCCAGTAAACGCTCCACAAAATCAAATAGCCCGCTGCCGCACCGATCACCGCGTCTTGTAGCGATACGAACAGCCCGCCCACGTTGATGAGCAGTCCAAGCCACATCAGCGGCAACGTAATTTGATCGGGTAGCAGCTGGGTATCGAGATCAATGCCGGTCAGCGCAACCAGTGCCGCAATCAATGCCATCGCCGCGAGCGCCTGGTAGCTCGCGCCGAATTTCCAGGCGCACAGCGCAAATCCGACGCCTGTGATGAGCTCTACGATCGGATAGCGCGCGCTGATTTTTGTCTTGCAGGCACTGCAACGGCCGCGAAGCACGACCCAGCTAACGAGCGGAATATTTTCGAGCGCAGTAATCGTGTGTCCGCACTGTGAGCAGCGCGAACGCGGCGTCAGGAGATTAAACGCGTCCCGTTGCGGGGGCTCCCATTCGGGATTGTCGGCGTGGGCGTTGGCTTCAATTTCCGCTTGCCACGCGCGCTCCATCATCAGCGGCAAGCGATAGATCACCACGTTGAGGAAGCTGCCGATGAGCGCGCCAAAAACGAACGCACAGACGATCAGCATCCAAGGATCAAGCGCCGCAAGTGCTGTCACAATTCACTTTTCTTTCGGCCGAAACTAAACAACGGAACCCAGTTTGAAGATCGGCAAATACATCGCTACGACGATGGTCCCGATAACGAGGCCGAGAAACACGATCATGATCGGTTCAATCAACGAAGACAGTGCGCTGACCGCATCATCGACTTCGCGTTCGTAGAAATCGGCGACTTTCGAGAGCATGCTGTCTAGAGCGCCAGTTTCCTCGCCAATCCGCGTCATCTGTAATGCCATATTAGGGAACACGCCAGAGTCCTCCATCGCTACGGTCAATGCTGTGCCCGTGGAGACATTGGTTTGGATTTTTTTGGTGGCCTCTGTAAACACTTGATTGCCCGCCGCACCGCCCACTGAGCTCAACGAGTCAACGAGCGGAACACCCGCGGCAAACATCGTCGCCAATGTTCTGGTCCAACGGGCTACCGCAGCCTTTTCAAGCACTTCGCCGAGCACCGGGAGCTTCAACGACAGTCGATCAATCGTGTGTGCGATGACAGGATTCTTCTTCCACAGGTACCAAAAAATGTAGAACGCGACCACTGGAACGATCGCGACCACCCACCAAAACTGCACAAACCAATCCGACATTGCGACGATCACCTCAGTCAACCAAGGCAGGCTCGCCCCAAAGCTCGAAAACACTTGCTTGAACGCAGGAATCACGAACCACATGATCACCGCCACGACGACGATCGCAATCACGATCACGGCGGCCGGGTAAAAGAGTGCGGCCTTGATCTTGCCCTTGAGCGCGATCACTTTTTCTTTGTAGGTCGCCAATCGATCCAAAATCGCATCGAGAATACCGGCCTGCTCACCCGCAGCAACCAGGTTGCAAAAGAGCTCATCAAATTGCATGGGGTGACGTTTGAACGACACGGCCAAGCTGTTACCGGCTTCGATGTCACCTTTGATTTCGAGCAGCAGGCGCGACAGTCGATTGTTGCCAGTGGAGCGCGCCGCAATGTCGAACGACTGAAGTAGCGGCACGCCAGCTCGAGTCATCGTAGCGAGCTGGCGAGTGAACAGCGCGATCTCTTTTTCCTTGATCGTGCCGCCGCCCCGGAAGGTCTGCTTCTTGATCTTTTCGACCTTGATGCCTTGGCGGCGAAGCGAGTTGCTGACCACGGCTTCGGTGGCGGCACGCATTTCACCGCGCACTTTTTTTCCGGCTCGGTCGATGCCGTTCCACGCAAAAATGCTGGCCTTGGTCTCGCGGGCGGCAGGGCGAAGGGCTGGTTTTGCAGCTGTTGCCATGGTGGTGATCCTGTCTGTTCTAGCGATTGGCCACGCCAAGCGCTGTAAGGTGACTAAGCATTGGTTGTTGCCTCAACTTCTTCGAGCGAAGTGACGCCTTGCTTGACTTTGATAAGGCCGGATTGTCGCAGGTTGCGAATGCCTTCGCGCTGCGCCTGAGCCGCAATCTCCATGGAGTTACCTGCGCTCATGATGATGCGTTGCATTTCTTCAGAAATCGGCATGACCTCGTAGAGACCCACGCGGCCTTTATAGCCCGTCCCTTTACAAGTGTCGCAGCCGACAGGGCGATACGGCGTCCATGTGCCGTCGATATCGGATTCGCTGTAACCCGAACGCAGCAGCGCCTCGACCGGAATGTCGGCGGGCTGCTTGCACTGAACGCACAAACGCCGCGCCAAGCGCTGCGCAGTGATAAGCAACACGCTCGAGGCAATGTTGAACGGTGCAACCCCCATATTCAGCAAACGCATCAAGGTTTTCGGTGCGTCGTTGGTGTGCAGCGTCGAGAGCACCAAATGACCCGTTTGCGCGGCTTTGATCGAAATGTCGGCTGTTTCCAGATCGCGAATCTCACCCACCATGATGATGTCAGGATCTTGACGCAAGAACGATTTGAGTGCCGCGGCAAAATTCAATCCGGCTTTGTCGTTGACGTTGACCTGATTCACGCCAGGCATGGTGATCTCGGCGGGATCTTCGGCCGTTGAGATATTGATTCCCGGCTTGTTGAGCAATCCTAGGCAGGTATAGAGCGAGATCGTTTTACCGGAGCCGGTCGGACCGGTCACCAAGATCATGCCGTACGGACGAGAAATGGCGTCGAGCAGCAGCGCTTTTTGGTCGGGCTCGTAACCCAGCGCATCAATGCCCACCATCGCGTTGGACGAATCCAAAATACGCATCACGATTTTTTCGCCGTACAGCGTGGGCAGTGTGCTCACACGAAAATCGATCGATCGATTTTTGGTGAGCTGCAATTTCATGCGACCGTCTTGAGGAATCCGTTTTTCAGAAATGTCTAGCTTCGAAATCACCTTAATCCGCGACGCCACCTTGTCTTTGATGACCAGTGGCGGCTGGGCGACCTCGACCAACACGCCGTCGAGTCGGTAACGAATGCGGAAGTACTTTTCGTAAGGCTCAAAGTGGATGTCCGACACTGACGAATTAATCGCATCGAGCAGAATTTTTTGGATGTATCGGACGACTGGCGCATCGTCGACCTCGCCCCCCCCATCGTCTTCTGCCGGCGCGATTTCGCCCGAAGTCATGTCCAGATCCAAGTCGTCGTTGCCGACTAGGTTTGAGAGCGTCCGGTCATTCCTATCCGAAACACTGCTAATGGCTTTGGCAAGCTTGTCGTCTTCGACAACGACAGGCTCAGCGATCAAATTGGTCTTGAACCGAAACTCTTCGAGCGCCTGTAAATTGGTCGGATCAGACACCGCGACATAGAGCCGATTGCCGCGCTTATGCAGCGGCAGCGCGCGCCGCGCGGTGATGAGCTTGACGTCAATCCACTCGGCGTTAATGCTGGTGAGGTCAAATGCATTGAGATCGAAGAGTGGCACGCCAAATGTCTGCGACGCAAATTCAGCGAGCTTGGCCGATGTCACTTTTTTCGACGCAATGAGCTGCTCGACAAATGTCATCGACGACGCGTTGGCTTGGTTTTGCGTTTGCTCGGCGTCGATTTGGCGCAGAATGTCCTGCTGCACCAACGCACGGCCAAGACCAGAGAGCAACACTGAGGCGGACGGAGTAGCCAAATTCAACATTCCAGCGCGTTACCGCGCAATGGGGCAAGTTTCGAGTTATTTCGACAATATGCCGTGTAAACCTCTGATTGTAAAGAATTAAAGCCTTTCTTTTGAGGCGCTTTTCAAGCACTGTCCGAATCCAGCTCCTAAAATCAACGCTCTCGCCACTGCGGCGCTTTCACCCCAAACGCACACTCATGGCCAATCAACTCACAGAACGTTTCGCGCGGCTCGTCAAAACGGTGCGTGGCGAAGCGCGATTTACTGAATCCAACACCGCCGATGTGCTGCGCGAAATCCGCTTGGCGCTGATTGAGGCCGACGTGGCCGTTCCGGTCGTCAAGTCATTCGTTGAACGGGTGAAAACGGCGGCGTTGGGGGCCGAGGTTGCCACCTCGCTCACCCCCGGACAAGCCTTCGTTGGTATTGTGCAGCGTGAGTTAACAGCGCTCATGGCCAGCGGCGACAAAAACGCGCACGGCCTGAATTTGGCCGTGACGCCACCGGCGGTCGTGTTGCTTGCGGGCTTGCAAGGTGCCGGCAAAACCACCACCGCCGGTAAGCTCGCCAAAAAGCTCAAAACTGAGCTGAAAAAGAAGGTGCTCTTAGTGCCTTGCGATGTCTACCGTCCGGCCGCTACCGAGCAGCTGAAAACACTCGCGGCCCAAGTCGAAGTTGATTTCTACGCTCCCGAGGCAGCGCAAAGCACCGATCCCGTCGCCATCGCCCGAGCGGCTGTTGAATGGGCCAAACCGCGCTACTACGACGTGGTGATCGTAGACACGGCGGGTCGTTTGGCGGTCGATGAGGCCATGATGCAAGAGGCAGCGGCTATCGGCGCGGCGGTCAAACCGATCGAGACGCTGTTTGTCGTCGACGCCATGCTTGGGCAAGATGCGGTCAACACGGCGCGGGCGTTCAATGAACGGCTCACGCTCACCGGCATCATCCTGACCAAGCTCGACGGCGATTCGCGCGGCGGCGCGGCACTCTCGGTGCGCGAAATCACTGGCGTTCCGATCAAGTTTGCGGGCGTGAGCGAAAAGCTTGATGGTCTAGAGGCGTTTGACGCCGAGCGGATGGCTAGCCGAATTTTGGGCATGGGCGACGTGCTCGCGCTGGTCGAGGCTACGCAAAAAGCGGTCGATTTGGAATCGGCGCAAAAGCTCGCCGCCAAGGTCAAAAGCGGCAAAGGCTTTGACCTCGAAGACTTCAAGCAGCAAATCGGTCAGATGCGAAAAATGGGCGGTATGCAAGGACTGCTCGACAAAATGCCACACGAAATTCAGGCCGCGGCCGCCAAATCAGGCGGCGTCGATGAAAAACAAGTCGGCAGGATGGAGGGCATCATCAACTCGATGACGGCCTACGAGCGCGCAAAACCCGATCAAATTAAAGCGTCACGAAAACGCCGAATCGCCGCTGGTGCGGGCGTTCAGGTGCAAGAGGTCAACCGTTTGCTCAACCAATTTGAGCAAACACAAACGATGATGAAGAAATTCTCGCAAGGCGGCATGGCCAAACTAATGCGCGGATTGGGCGGCATGCCCGGGATGGGCGGTTTGAAGGGAAAATTTCCCGGCATGCGTTAATCAAACAAGCTTATCGCTGCAATGCCTTACAAAATATGGGCTGCATTAAATTTTCAGTGTTTATAGAAAAATTGATTGAATTTAACCAATCCCCTATTTCATTTGACTTTACGGCTATAAGTCATACCTAATTCAGTAGTTTGGTTTCGAAACTCAATTTGCGACGACGAAGCGGCGATTCGACCGAGCCGCACAACCAAAAAAGCCACGAATTTGCGCCCCGATGGCGCTGACTTTGCCGCCTCGTCTAAGAAAACTTCACGCTAGAGCGCACATTCAGTCGGCGGCGGCTTATAATGGCAGGCTTTCCCCAATTTTCTGACAGAACAATTCCATGGTCGTTATTCGTTTAGCTCGCGGCGGCGCAAAAAGCTCCCCGTTTTTCAACATCGTTGTCGCTGATTCGCGCAATCGCCGCGACGGTCGTTTCATCGAGCGCCTCGGCTTCTACAACCCCGTCGGTAAAGAGGGCGCAGAAAACGTGCGTATCGCTCGTGAGCGCCTGAATTACTGGGTTGGCAAGGGCGCGCAGATGTCTGACACCGTGTCGCGTTTGGCCAAAAAACTGCCCGCAGCGACTGCCTAAGTTTTTGCTCGAATGAGCGCGCTCACGACCTGGGTTCGAATTTGCGTGCGCTCGGCCGACGGCCAGGGTGAAAATCCACGTCTCGGCGATTCGATAGGCGCTACGCTGCGGCGCGTCCATCTGTGAGCGATGCCGCCAAAATGATTGCACTTGCGAAAGTCGGTCGCCCCTACGGCTTGACCGGCGCGATGCATGTGTACCCATTTTCGAACGACTTCTCGACGCTCAAACGCGCCAAAACGCTGCAAATCGGCGTGCGCGAATTCAGCGTAAAAAACGTTCGTGAGCACGGCACCGCGCTCGTAATGTTGCTCGATGGCATCGATTCGCCCGAGCTCGCCCAAACGCTGACCAACGCCGAAATATCGGTCGATCGCGCGCTGTTTCCAGTGTTGCCCGACGGTGAGTTTTATTGGATCGATTTGGTCGGCTTGACCTGCACCAACGGTGAGCGCGTATTTGGCGAGATTGTTGAAGTGTTCGAGGCCGGCGCGCATCCGATTTTGCGCGTCCGCGCCAAGGTTGAGCCGGCGCCAGAGTCACCCAGCGCGCAGCGTGCTCAAGCAGCAAGCGCAGCCCCATCGAATAAACCCCCTAAAAGCCTCAAATCCGCCAAGCCTGCCGAAGACGAACTCATTCCTTTTGTCGACGCCATTGTGCGCTCGGTGAGTTTGACTGAGCGACGTGTCGATGTGGACTGGGCTGGACTCGATTGAATACTGCCGCCGAGTTCAGCGCAGCGCCAACTTCAGCGCCCGATGCAAATCCGATACCGGCCATTAGTCTCATTGCGGCGTTTCCTGAGCTCGTGGAGCAAGCCTGCCGCTTCGGCGTGACCGGTCGTGCGCTCGATCGAGGATTGTGGCGTTTCAATGGATTTTCACTTCGCGATTTCGCCACCGACGCTCGAAAAACCATCGATGGCCGTCCAGCGGGCGGTGGATCAGGCATGGTGCTCATGCCGGCCCCCCTGCGACAGGCCACACAGGCCGCTCGGCTATGGCACGGCGGTGAAACCAAGGTCATTTTGCTCAGCCCCGACGGTGATCGACTCGATCAAGCGATGGCATCTCGTTTGGCGCGCGAGCCCAACGTCACCTTGGTGGCTGGGCGCTACGAAGGACTCGATCAGCGCTGGATTGACGAGTGCGTCGATTTCACGATCTCGATTGGCGACTACGTCATTTCGGGCGGAGAGCTGGCCGCCGCCGTGGTCATTGATGCGATGGTTCGGCTCTTGCCCGGTGCGCTCGGCGATAGCGAATCGGCGCTCACCGAATCGTTCTCAGCTGAACTGCTCGATTGGCCACAGTATGCACTTACTAACGCCGCAGGAAACGCCGATATTCCGTCAACGCTTCTCGGTGGAAATCACGCCTTGATTGATCGTTGGCGTCGCGAACAGTCTTTGCTGAAAACCGCCCGCCGTCGGCCCGATCTGTTGCAAAAAGCGAAATTGACTCAGGCCGATCGAGATTTCTTGACGAAAAACGGGCTATAATCGAAGGCTTTTCCGGCGCAGCATTGTTTGCCGGGAATGCTGATGTGCCTTCACGATTCGTCACCCATCGTTACGATTGGGACCTTTGTTAATCGTGTCGAAATAGGTGGGACGCGTCGACTCCATGGTGAGCGACCGCGCTTCGCAGCACCGCTCAGATATAGCCTTAAATTCAACAAAAGCTACCTAGGACTGCGTCATGAATCCATTGATCCAAGTGCTCGAGCAAGAAGAAATTGCCCGACTCAACAAAACCCTTCCCGTTTTCGCCCCCGGCGACACGGTCATCGTGAACGTTAACGTCGTTGAGGGTGAGCGTAAGCGCGTTCAAGCCTACGAAGGCACCGTCATTGCCAAGCGCAATCGCGGTCTGAATAGCTCGTTCATCGTCCGTAAAATTTCTAACGGTGAAGGTGTTGAGCGTACGTTTCAAACCTACTCACCGCTGATCGCATCGATCGAAGTCAAGCGCAAAGGTGATGTTCGTCGCGCCAAGCTGTACTACCTCCGTGACCGTTCTGGTAAGTCGGCGCGCATTAAGGAAAAGCTCGCGCATCGAGCTCCCAAAGCGTAGTCACTGCCAACGCCTTGCGTTGATCGATGACCAAAAACGGCTCTTCGGAGCCGTTTTCGCATTGTGAAGCACTCGTTTTCTAGCGTCGTACAGCGTTGTAGCGCTATAGTTGTCATCTTGTTTTCTCGCTCGAGTTACCCGATCTTTTCGGCCAACCATGCAATCGAATCTTTATGAAGCCTTGGGTGTTGCGCCCTCAAGCGATACGCCGGCGCTCCGCGCTGCGCTTCGTGCTGTGCTTCGCAGATTCTGGGTGTCACCACGTGACGCCTCTGGTGACAGCGAGGAGGCCGTTCGCTTTGTCGCGCTCGGTGCCGCGATACTGACTGACGACGCTCGCAGAAGCCAATATGATGGCCACGCGCTGCCCTCACAAAGTCAGAATCCATGGCGCGCCATGAGCGCTCCCCCGCTGGCCGAGGACGCCGCGATTTCCCTCGGGCTCGACGCTAGCGCCGCGCACTCAGTGCAGCAATCTCGCCACGCCGAAGCAAGCGTGCTGCCCACCGTGTCGGCGCTTGCCAGATCGTTGCCCGAAGCGACGAACTGGGCGAGCGCCTATGTGTTCGCCGCGACTGCGGCCGCACTGGTGTTGCTGGCGGCCATTGTGATTTGGGTCGTCGGTGAGCACGCGTCGCTCGCGGTGAGCGCGCTGCTTGTCGGGTTGGCGATCGCACTGGCCTACGCGATTGGCTGGCGAATCCATAGCGAAGCGCCGGATAACAGCGCGCCTTCGTTGTCACGGCTGTCCATCGTAAAGTGGCGCCGTGAAAGCTCGATCTTTATGGGCAATCCACCGCCGCAGCAAGACACCGCCTGGATTTTTCGCTTGCGGCTGATGGAGCTCACGCGAAGCGCGGCGGGCTTCACCACGTTGCAAAATTTGGGCGGCCGCATTCTTGCGCGCTGCGCCGATTACGCCATCTTGGCCCTGATGGCGCTTGCTACTTTGAGTGCGCTGCAATGGTTTTTCCCGAGCGCCTCACTGCTGATATCGATCATCCGCTCGCCACTGTGTTTTCCGACGTTGGTGGTGCTCCTCGGCATCGCGTGGGAGACGCTCTGGCTGTCTCGTTCGCGTGCAACACCGGGGCGGTGGTTGTTAGGTGCGGTGGTGGTCAGTGGCGTGACGCAGACGAGCTACAGTGATGTCAGCCCGAGCGCATCGGTCGTGGCACGTCGCTCGTGGCATCACGCGATGAGCGCGATGGCGCTGGGCGTCGTGCCGGTTGCGCTGTGGCGCGCAAGGGATCGTTGGACGCAGCTCAAACACACCGAGGGCAGCTGGGAAGCCGCGTCTGATTCGGTGGTGCTCACTCGACCCACGGCACTGCCCCTGCGGGCGGCGGCGGCGGCGTTGAGTATCGGTGCGATTGTGCTGTTGTCGAATTTTTGGGTGCAGGATGCGGCGTCGGTCAAGACATGGTTGAGCCAAAACGTTTGGGGTGATGTGAGTCGCCGTGTCGGCGATCTGGCCAGCGGACCGAAAACGGTGCGCCCGAATTCTGGGGCGTCTGACCCGGCTAGCACGCCTTCGGGGGACGCCCCCGTTGCCGCGGCGGGTGAATCGACTAAACCAGCGCTGACTTCCGCACCAGCCTCACCCGTTGCGGCGGCGGCAACGCCGGACCCACGCATTTATGTCGCACCCGCGAAGCCGAGTCCGGTGGACGCCCCCCCATCCGCTGCGGCGAAACAACCTAGCGCGCCCGCCGTGACCGCCAGCGACGCTCAGTCGCAGGCCGTACAAGCTCGACGCGCCCGAATTGATGCTGTGACTGCGCAGGCGGCGCGCGCCAGACAGAGCGGCAACTACGCAGGATTGCAGGGTGCGTGTCAGCGCTGGACCGACGATCAGCCCGGCAACGCGCAGGCCTGGCGTTGTTTGGGCTTAGCGAAATTTCAAGCAGGTGCCGGTCGAGACGCGCTGCCAGCGCTGCGACAGGCCCTAAAGCTCGAGCCCAACGATTCCGAAGTTGAATCAGCGATTTTGCGAACGCTGCGTCCGTAGCTAATCGTCGCAAGCTGCGTCTACGTGCTCCGCCGTATCAGCGAGCGCGCAGCCCGCGCCTATTTTCGGCGCAGTAGGTAAGTAAACGTACCCTCGTTGACGCTTTGCTCAATTAGCGCGTTTCCGGTTTGTCGAGAAAACGCTTCGAAGTCGCGCTGTGAGGCCGGGTCGGTGGCGACCACTCGGAGCACTTGACCGCTCGCCATGTCATTGAGCGCTTTTTTCGTTCGCAAAATGGGCAATGGGCAGTTGAGCCCGCGTGCGTCAACTTCTTTTTGTACGGTAACCGTTGTGCTCATAGGATCAATGCGTTTGGCTCGACGTGACAACTGCGCCACGCCACATCGACCATTTTAAGCGCTCGCGGGCGACAGTCGCCAGCTGCGGTTCATTTCGTCGGTTGAGTTGACGCCTAGTCCAGATACTCAAAGAGCCTGACCACGCTTCGAACGCCGCTCGTGGTGCTTGCCAGTTGGCTCGCAGCGTCCGCCTCTGCGCGGCGCACGATACCCATCAAAAATACTACCCCCGCTTCAGTGACCACTTTTACGTGATTCACTTGAAAGCGATTGGCTTCCAAAAATCGCGTCTTGACCAACCCCGTCAGTCGGGTGTCGTTACTCACGGCGATGACGCCAGCTAACGGTCCCACAACGAGTTCGTTGTGAATTCGGGTGATCTTGCCGATGCCGCGAACTTCCTCTTCCACTTGTTGCCTCACGGCCTCGGTGGGCACTTCGCCGCTGATGAGCACATGTAGGTTGTAGCTTGTGATGTTGATGTGAACTTGCGAGCCAAAGCGCGATTTCACCTTGAGGATCGCACGATTCTCAATATTTTCATCATCAATAAACACACCCGTACTGCGCCGATCCTCCGTCATCGCCACCACCGCGACCGCACCGCCAATGACCAACGGCGCGCAGCCCGAGATCGCGATGATGCTGCCCGTCGCGGCGAGCGCCAGTGCCGCCTTGGTCAACATGGATTGCATTGAACGTGTCATGCGCCGTCTCCTAAAAGTAGTGAATCAATGGCGTCAGCCAGTGCGTGCACTGCGATACGCTGAAGCTCCAACAGGCGAATTATGCGTTGCTCGTCAAACCAGACGACCAGGTCTCCTTCGCCACGAACCGAAAGTATCGATTCATCGCGAGCGGGGCCAAACCAAATGACCTCGATCGCGCGCTCCTGTGCGACCGCGCTCAACGATTGGAGTTCCGGTAGCTGGCAGCCCGTGGCAAACACCAACAGCACGTCCCCCGCATTGCCAAGCGCTTGAAATTCCGTCGCCGCGGTGCTTGTTCCTTCGGCGTGTTCGCTCGCCAAAGACGGCGCATTCAGGCGAAGCGCCGGAAGCGCCGGACGCGCTTGCTCTAGCTGTCCGAGCATTCGAGCCACCATCGAATCGCCGTCGGCACGGTTGTGATGCGGTGCAAAAACGACAAGCTTATGATTTTGTAAAAACGTCTGAACGATTCGTTCGGCCGCTTTGGCGATGCCACGGGCGAGCGCGTCGCCCTGGCGCGTGGCCGATTGCGCTGCCGCAGCGAAATGTGAGCTCACCAGTGCAGCGCTGGCGTCGATGTGATCATCCGAATTCATTGCGAGATATTTTTCATCCAAGTAGGCTCGGCCAGCCGCGATGCGCTGGCGCTGTCAAAGATGACCGCGTCGATTCGGCACGGCGGCGTTGTTTGAAACTTTGTCAGATACAGCGATGCGCTCGCGCTAATTTTCGAGAGTTTTGTAGCGGTGATGCTCGCGGCTGCACCGCCAAATTGAGCGCTGCCGCGCTTTCGCACCTCGACAAAAACAAGCGTGTCGCCGTCGTTCATGATGAGATCAATTTCACCAAAACGACAATGCCAGTTTCGCTCGAGCAGTCGCAAACCTTGCCCAAGTAAATGCTCCAGCGCCCGCTGTTCGAACAGATCGCCTTTTGGCGCGAAGAGATTTCGAATCAAACTAGCGCCCAAGCCGCACGGGCGTGCGCCCTCTGAATTCACCGATCATGGGCGCGCGTCGATACTGCCCGTCTTGCAGTTTGAGCCCGCCGATGGCGCCAGTGAGCTGCTGCGGCAATTCGCCCTCACGCGCGCTGATTACCAGCTGAGCGGCGTCTACCCCGAGCGAAAACAAACGAATCAATGTGGGCGAGAGCGATTCGGGTACCTTTAGCGGCGCAAAGGATTCGCTGTCGCCATCGATCACGAGCGAGGCGTCGGCAATGCGAACCCCGGTCCAATCAGAGGTGCGCTCCAGCTCGACTTCATAGCTCGCGCTGGTCGCGTAGACGGTGATGTCACGTAAGTAAGGCCGCAGCTCCAATAGCGCCGAGCTACCACCGGCGAAGAGCACGCAGTCAACGCCGCTCTTTCTCCAACCGTCACTGGCGCGCTGCCAACGATCCCGCGCGCCCATTTCAAAGCTCGCCAGGGGCGTGACGGACTGGGCGCGCCACGCAGTGCTGATCGTCACGCTCACGCGGGACGAAATGGCACCGGCTGATTCCACCAAAATTGGTTTGCGGCACGCATCATCGCCCGCTTGCCGCACGATCGCCTCGGCCTCGGATTCCAAATCCGGAGCGAGTACGGTGAAGGGCGGCTTGGGCAGCGCGCCCAGCGGCGATAGCAGCAGGGTTGATTTGACGATGGGCGGATTGGCGCGGGTCAATGCGCTGACTTCGTTGCGTCCGAGCGGGCCGATCACCCAATCGGTTTGATCGGTGACGCAGCGCTGGTAGGCCGTAACGACTTCGTCTTGGTTGTAGCCGCACTCGATCCAGTTGACTTTGCCGCGCGTGGCGTTGACCGATAGCGCTGCTGTGGCGCGAATGCCATCTCGAACGGCCGTTGCGGCGCGACGCAGCAGCGGGCTCTCGGTGGGCAGCAGCACAACGACGTTCAACGCCGTCTCGACCTTGACCGCCGGGGTGACCGTCGGACTTGCTGCGGGCGCTGCCGGTACGGCCACAGCCGCTGGCGGTACGGCCACAGCCGTTGCCGCCGGCGTTTGAGCGCGAACCAATAACGGAGCGATTGACACGCTCAAGCCGATGCTCAGAGATGCGAGCATTTCGACCAAACGTCGTGACGTGATGGTCGTGATTTGTTCAGCGCCTCCCTTGAGCTCTAACATCGACACTTCGCTTAAACGTTGCGCACACCGAGTGCGGGTAGCGTCCGAGCGCCAAGCTGAAAGAAAATTACGCATGACCACAGACGCCCCTTTGGAGGCCGGATTATATGTAGTGGCAACGCCGCTGGGCAATCTGGGCGATGTCACCGCGCGCTCTTTGATCGTGTTTCGTTCGGTGCAGTGCATCGCTTGCGAAGATACGCGCGTGACTCGTGATTTGCTTCGCTTGCTGGCCATTGAGCCGCCGCATTTGATTTCGGTGCGCGAACACAACGAACGTGAAGCAAGCGAGGGCGTAATCGCGCGAATTGCGGCGGGCGAGGCCGTGGCCTACGCCAGCGACGCCGGTACGCCCGCTATCAGCGATCCGGGGGCACGGTTGGTCGATGCGGTTCGCGCTGCCGGACACGCCGTGGTGCCGGTGCCCGGTGTTTCAGCGGTCACGGCGGCGCTCTCGGTGTCGGGGTTTTCAGACACGGCGTTTGTGTTTCTGGGCTTTGCACCGAATTCGGGATCGTCGCTCACGAGCTGGGCGGACGAATTGTCTGATCGCGTTGAGACGGCGGTGTTTTTCGATTCACCGCATCGGGTCGAGAAAACCCTACAGCTGTTGGCTCGCCAACTAGCTCCAAACCGCCGCGTGTTGATAGCGCGCGAGCTCACCAAAAAGTTCGAATCGATTCACGTGGTCCCGGCGGGCGATTTGGCGGAATGGACGGTTGCGCATGCCGACAAAATGCGCGGCGAATTCGTGTTGGCCGTTGAGGGCGCGCCCAAGGCCGCCAGCAAAAGTTCGGTCGACGCGAAACAAATGCTCACCGTGTTGCTTGACGAGCTGCCCCCGGCCAAAGCGGCCAAACTCACGGCCAAACTCACCGGTGAGTCGCGCGAAGTGCTCTACGAATTGGCGGAATCGCTCAAAACTCGGAAATAGGGCCGTCGCTATACAGCTTATTTAGCCAATGCCTTAATAAATATAGGCTAAATCAATTTTGCTTAACTTATAGAATGTAAGATAAAATTGCGTTTAAGCCAGAATTCATATGGCATTATTCGATAAAGCCATTTCTAGAAACAGTATTTTCAGCATCGTTCGCAGAATTGTTGCGAAAGCATTTCCAAACTCACCCATGACCGTTCGACGGCGCTCCAAGTTCCGTCGATTCACGCTTTGTCTCAAATGTGACCGGGACAAACCGACGCTGAGCCAGCGCTAAGCCAACGCTAAGCCAACATTAAGCGCCGCCCCGAAGTCCGCCCGATAGAATTAACCCAATGCACTCTGCTTCCTCCAACGAGCGCAACTTCGCCTCCACTCCGCAACCCACCGACGCGTCCGCTCACATCGAGCTGCGCGAGGTGAGCTTCGGCTATACGCCCGAGCGGCAAATCCTCTCGGGGGTCAACTTGACTGTGCCGCGCGGCAAATTGGTCGCCGTGATGGGCGGTTCGGGTTGTGGCAAAACCACGATCTTGCGGTTACTTTGTGGTCAGCATGTTGCGAGCTCTGGACAGGTCTTGGTCGAGGGCAAGGACGTTGCTCACATGAGCCGAGATGAGCTCTTCGCGCATCGCCGTAAGCTTGGCATGCTCTTTCAGTTCGGTGCACTTTTCACCGACATGAGCGTGTTTGAAAACATCGCATTTCCGATGCGCGAACACACCGATTTGCCCGAAGCCGTGATTCGCGATTTGGTGCTCTTGAAGCTCAATGCTGTCGGCCTTCGGGGCGCAGCGCAGCTCCGTCCGAGCGAACTCTCCGGCGGCATGGCGCGGCGCGTGGCGCTCGCCCGTACGATCGCCCTCGATCCGTCGCTCGTGCTCTACGACGAACCATTCGCCGGACTCGATCCGATTTCGCTCTCGGTCGTCGGGCAAATGATTCGCAAACTCAATGATGCGCTAGGCATGACCTCAATTTTGGTCACGCATGATATTGCCGAGTCACTCAAAATCGTTGACTATATTTATTTCATCTCTGAGGGACGTGTGGTGGCCGAAGGCGACGTCGAAAGCATCAAAGCCAGCACCGATCCGTTCGTCAAGCAATTCGTTAACGGCGAACCTGACGGCCCGGTGCGCTTTCACTATCCCGCCGTCGCGCTCGAAGAGGCGTTTCGATGAACTTCTTAGCCAAGATCGCGGACTGGTTTCGCAGCATCGGTACGGCGACCCGTAACGGCATCACGCGCCTGGGCTTTGCCACCCGTTTTTTTTGGGCGATTGTGCGCGCATCAGGTCCGACCTTCATGCGGCCGCGCCTGCTGATTCGAGAGATTTATCACGCGGGCGTGCTCTCGCTGGTCATCGTTTTGATGAGCGGTCTCTTCATCGGTATGGTGCTTGCGCTGCAAGGCTACGAAACCTTGGTGCGCTTCGGCGCGACCGAGGCGATGGGTGTTCTGGTGGCGCTGTCACTCGTTCGTGAACTCGGTCCCGTGGTCGCCGGTCTTCTCTTCGCGAGCCGAGCCGGTTCGGCTATGACCGCAGAAATTGGTTTGATGAAAACCACCGAACAGCTCGCCGCCATGGATGTGATGGCGATCGATCCGGTGGCTCGGGTGGTCGCGCCGCGCTTTTGGGCGGGCGTGATTTCGCTGCCGCTGCTTGCGGCGATTTTTTCAATGCTGGGCATTTACGGCGGCTTTTTGGTTGGCGTGAAACTCATCGGCATTGACGGTGGTGCGTTTTGGGGGCAGATGCAGGTGGCGGTTGATTGGCGCAACGACGTGATGAACGGCGTGATTAAAAGCGTAGTGTTCGCGTTTGCAGTGAGTTTGATTGCGGTGTTTGAAGGTTACGACGCAACCCCGACAGCGGAGGGCGTTTCGGCAGCAACGACGCGCACCGTGGTGACCTCGGCCCTGGCCATTTTGGCGCTTGATTTTGTGCTCACGGTCTTTATGTTCCGTGGCGGAGTGAACTAATGTCTAAGAAAACGATTGATTTATGGGTTGGCGTCTTTGTGGCGCTGGGTTTGGGCGCGTTGTTCTTCCTCGCGCTTAAGGTCGGTAATTTGCTCAATTTCAAAGAGCAAAAGAATGGCTACGAAGTCATGGCGCGCTTTGACAACATCGGAAACCTGAAACCGCGCGCGCCTATCAAAAGTGCAGGCGTGGTCGTGGGTCGCGTTGAATCGATCAAACTTGATCCGCAGACTTACGAAGCCGTAGTGCGCCTGCATCTAGAAAAGAATTTTCAATTCAGTCGCGACACGATTGCGGCGATTTTCACCAGTGGATTGCTGGGCGAACAATTTGTGGGACTTGAAGCGGGCGGCGATAGCCAAATGCTCAAAGACGAAGAATGGATCAAAAAGACCCAGTCCGCCATTCAAATTGAAAAACTGATTTCGCAGTTTATGTTTAGCAAAGCCCAAGAAACGCCCGCCACCACCGCCGCACCGTCCGGCGCAGGAGTCAAGCCATGAAGACCGTTTTTATCGTCGTAGCCGCCGTTGCATCGCTCTCGCTGTCCGGATGCGCATCGTTTCGCTCTGCCGCCGAGGGCGATCCGCTCGAACCGATCAATCGTGGAATTTTTTCGTTCAACAATACGTTTGATCATTACCTGTTTAAGCCCATCGCCAAGGGCTACGATGCCGTTGTGCCAGGCCCTGTAAAAACGGGTGTGAGCAATGTGTTTCAAAACGCATCGGACGTGCAATCGATCGTTAGCGACATTGTGCAGCTCAAACCCGCAAAACTGGGCGATGACATCGCGCGTGTTGCGCTCAACACGACGATGGGACTTGGCGGCATTTTTGATCTTGCTACGCCCATGGGTATCGAGCGCGGCAACGAAGATTTCGGCCAATCGATTGGTTACTGGGGAATCGGCGCGGGTCCCTACTTAGTGCTTCCTTTCATGGGGCCGTCGTCGGTTCGTGACTTGGTCGGACGCGCGGTCGACGGTCAGATGGATCCATTGAGCATGGTGTCATCCGTACCGGTTCGCAACACGTTACAGGGCCTGCGCGTGGTTGACGCCCGCGTGGGATTGTTTCCCGCCGAGGCGCTGATGAACCAAGCGGCGCTGGATCGCTACACGTTTTTGCGCTCTGCCTACCTGCAACGGCGCGAAAGCTTGGTGCTAGACGGCAAACGCCCCAAGGAATAGAGCAATAACGGCTGTTTTGAGATTTATTGAAAGAACATTGTGAAATCTAGTTTTGTACGAGTTGCTTTGAGTGGACTGAGTGTGTCGGTGATGTTGGCGGCGAACGTTGCGTTTTCGCAAGTCGCGCCCGACGCGCAGGTCAAATCCGTATCAACGGAGGTCATCAATGTGCTCAAGGCCGACCCCGCCATTCTCGGCAATCAAGCCAAGCTCAAAGAGCTGATCGAGAGCAAACTGCTCCCAAATTTCAACTTTGGCCGCATGACGCAACTGGCGATGGGACGCAATTGGGCGAAAGCCTCGCCCGAGCAGCAAGCCGCGCTCACCAAAGAATTCCGCACGTTACTGGTACGCACCTACTCCGGTGCGCTTGCCAATTTCCGCAATAACACCGTTGATTTCCGTCCGCTGCGGATGCAACCGAGCGACACCGATGTCACCGTAAAAACCGTGATCATGCAGGCCAACGGCCAAGGCATTCCTATCGATTATTCGATGGAAAAAGCAGCCGACGGCACATGGAAAGCCTACGATGTGGCTGTGGCAGGCGTGAGCTTGGTGACCAACTACCGAGACGAGTTCAACAATGTGATTCGCGATCAGGGCGTTGATGCGTTGGTCAAGCAATTGCAGGGCAAAAATAAGTAGTCCGATGAAACTCGACGGCACGCTTACTCAAGCCACGATCGGCGGGCGTTTCGCAATGCTCGCTGCCGAGGCCTCGAAAATGGCTGCGCCCAAGGAAATCGACGTGTCGGCGCTCTCAGATTTTGATTCTGCTGGCTTTGCGTGCCTCACAGCGCTTAAGCAAATTGCTGGAGACGCCCGAATCGTTGGCGCCAGCCCGCGGCTTCGCGCGTTGGCATCGACCTACGGTGCAACGTCGCTATTGGGCTGAATAGCAGGTCATTTTCGAGCGAGCGTTAGTTTTTTCACGGCCGCCCGCTAGCGACGATAAAATAGCGTCTCACCTCGAGCGCTCATCTAATGCCTGCCCAAGTCCCAACCGTCGCTGCTGTTGAAGTTGTCGGCGTCAATAAGTCTTTCCCAAACGTTCGCGCGCTGGATAACGTCAGTCTGCGCGTCGAACAAGGCGAATTTTTTGCGCTGCTGGGCCCCAATGGCGCGGGTAAGACCACGCTGATCAGCATTCTGGCGGGGCTCACTAAAGCCGACAGCGGAACCGCCGCCATCATGGGATTCGATACGATTAACGAGTACCGTGGTGCGCGCCGAAACTTAGGTGTCGTACCCCAAGAATTGGTGTTCGATCCGTTCTTCACGGTGCGCGAAACGCTCGCCCTCCAAGCCAGGTATTACGGCATTGCGAAACCCGATGCGTGGATCGACGAAATCCTTCATCACCTCGATCTAACGAGCAAAGCCAACGCCAACATGCGCGCACTCTCGGGTGGCATGAAGCGTCGCGTGCTCGTTGGACAAGCGCTCGTTCATAAGCCCCCCGTGATTGTGCTCGATGAGCCCACGGCCGGTGTCGATGTTGAGCTTCGTCAAAACCTATGGAGCTTCATCAAACGACTCAACAGCGAAGGTCACACCATCATTCTGACGACCCATTATCTGGAAGAAGCCGAAGCGCTCTGCAATCGTGTGGCAATGCTCAAAGCAGGCAGGGTCGTCGCGCTGGACACCACGGCCAACTTGCTTCGCGGCATGTCGGGCATCACGGTGCAAATTTCAGCCGATGACGTCCCGAGCACGTGGCGAAATCGGGGTGCCATTCAGGCCACAGGTGCGCAGGGCTTTACGCTAGCGGGGTACGCCGAACTGGAATCGCTGCTGGCGGCCTACCGCGAAGCAAACATCGTGGTGAAAGAGATGAAACTGGGCGAAGCGGATTTAGAACAAGCGTTTTTGCGACTCACTTCGAAGGAGGCCGCATGAGCGATATTCAAGCCGTCACGCCCATCGCGAGCCCAGCGTCGAGCCCGTTGATCACCGCAACCGACGAGCGAACGGCGATCCTTGGGCCCGGATTCAAGGCGCTGTTTTATAAGGAATGCCTGCGCTTTTGGAAGGTCGCATTTCAAACGGTAGTGGCGCCCGTCGTCACAACGCTTCTCTATTTGTTGATCTTTTCGCATGTTCTCAATGAGCACGTCAAGGTCTACGACGGCAAGGTCGCCTACACCGCGTTTTTGGTGCCGGGGCTCATCATGATGAGCGTTTTGCAAAACTCGTTCGCCAATAGTTCATCATCGATGATTCAATCGAAGATGATGCGCAGCCTTATTTTTGTGCTGTTACCACCCATCACGTCGTTAGAGATTTTCTGTGCTTACGTCTTTGGCGCGATGGTGCGCGGACTCTGCGTTGGACTCGGCGTGTGGTTGGTGACGCTGCCTTTTGTGCCGTTCAATGCCTTGCTGCCTGATCGTCCGTTGTGGGTCATTGCGTTCGCGATGGGTGGCAGCGCGATCATGGGCATCTTGGGTTTGATCGCAGGCATTTGGTCGGAGAAATTCGATCATTTGGCGGTCTTTCAAAACTTCATCATCATGCCACTCACCTTTTTGTCGGGTGTGTTTTATTCGATTCATTCGTTGCCCGCGTTTTGGCAAACGATTTCCCATTTCAATCCGTTTTTCTACATGATTGACGGCTTTCGCCACGGCTTTTTTGGGGTGTCCGACGTGTCGCCTTGGGTGAGCCTGGGCGTGGTAGCGACCTTCGTCGCGTTGCTCGCGGGCGTTGCGATGAAAATGCTCGCTAGCGGTTATAAGTTGAGGCAGTAATGTTGCAAGCAGACACAGTAAAAGGCTACATCGAAGCAGGACTTCAGTGCGATCACATCGAAGTCGAAGGCGATGGCCAACATTTCTACGCCACCATCGTCAGCCCCGAATTTCGCGGCTTGATGACGCTAAAACAACAGCAGAAGGTCTACGCGGCTTTGGGAGAAAGGATGAAATCGGAAATTCATGCACTTTCGATGAAAACCTATACACCTGAGAAATGGCTAGAAATCAAGGCATCTAATGGATAAGCTGTTAGTGACTGGCAATGGCCCCCTGCGCGGGGCTGTGCGAATCTCCGGGGCCAAAAATGCGGCGCTGCCGATCCTCTGTTCATCGATTTTGGTGAAGGGGCCGGTCACGTTCAACAACGTGCCGCAACTCAACGACACCCGCACGATCGAGCGGCTTTTGAACCGCATGGGCATCACGGCAGCGCGCACCGAAACGCATCGTTTCGAAATTGATGCGAGCACGCTCACGTCGCCCGTCGCCGATTACGATTTGGTTAAAACGATGCGGGCCTCCGTGTTGGTGCTGGGGCCACTCGTGGCTCGTTGGAGCGAGGCGCGCGTGTCGCTACCCGGCGGCTGCGCCATCGGTCAACGTCCCGTCGATCAGCATTTAAAGGGCTTAGAAGCGCTCGGTGCCACGGTCACGCTCGACAGTGGCTACATCCACGCCAAAGCACCCGCCGGCGGTCGCTTAAAGGGCGCACGGATTGTCTTTGATGTGGTTACCGTGGGCGGCACTGAAAACATCCTCATGGCAGCAACGCTCGCCACCGGAACCACGATCATCGAAAACGCCGCACGCGAGCCCGAGATCGTCGATCTTGCCAACTGCTTGATCGCCATGGGCGCACAGATTTCCGGCGCAGGCACCGACACCATCACGGTTGTTGGCGTTGAGAATTTGCACAGCGCAACCTACCGAGTGATGTCGGATCGAATCGAAGCGGGAACGTTTGCCTGTGCTGCGGCGGCTGTTGGCGGCGAAGTGACCCTTCTGGATGCGCCGGTCACGAGCATGGAGGCGATCCTCGACAAGCTTCGCGAAGCGGGCTGCACCATTGGCGTAAGCGGACAAAACATCTCCATTTCGCGCACTGGCTCACTCAAAGCCATTAGCACCAAAACCGCGCCGTACCCTGCGTTCCCCACGGACATGCAAGCGCAGATCATGGCGATGAATGTCGTGGCCGAAGGCACAGCCGTGATGACTGAAAACATTTTCGAAAACCGCATGATGCACGTCTCGGAGCTCACACGCTTGGGCGCGAGCATCGAGGTCACCGGCAACACGGCCATCGTGCATGGTGTGAAGCAGCTAAAGGGCGCCACCGTGATGGCCACGGATCTGCGTGCCTCGGCGTGTTTGGTGATCGCCGGTTTGTGTGCGAGCGGTCAAACGATGATTGATCGCATTTATCACCTCGACCGAGGCTACGAACACATCGAGGACAAGCTGATCGGTCTGGGTGCAACCATCGAGCGGATTTCCTGAGCGCGATGATTACGTTCGCACTCTCAAAAGGACGAATCCTTGACGACACGCGACCGCTTTTGCGCGCGGCTGGTGTTGACGTGACCGAAGATCCGGAATCGTCACGAAAACTCATTCTTTCAACGCAGCGTGACGACGTTCGAATCTTGCTCGTGCGAGCGAGTGATGTGCCGACCTACGTTCAATACGGGGGTGCCGACATCGGCATCTCTGGCAAAGACACGCTGATGGAAACCGACACGACCGGTTTGTACGAGCCGCTTGATTTGAAAATTGCGACCTGTCGTTTGATGGTGGCGGTGCGCGAAGACACTGATTACGAAGCGCTCGTGCAGCGCGGCCGACGCTTGCGCGTGGCCACCAAATACATCGACACAGCCCGAGCGCACTTTGCAAAAAAGGGCGTTCACGTTGATTTGATCAAGCTGTACGGTTCAATGGAACTCGCACCGCTGGTGGGTTTGGCCGATGCGATTGTTGACGTAGTCAGCAGCGGCGCAACGCTCAAGGCCAATAAACTCAAGGCCGTTGAGAAGATCGCTGATATCTCCGCACGCCTGATCGTTAATCAAGCTGCGCTTAAAACCAAGCGCGATGCCATCATGCCCATCATTGAGAGTTTCGCGAAATCAATCGCTCATAAAACCTAACGTTGGTCGTTCCCGCCGCGTGATTGGGTGGGCGCGGCCCACCCTAAACCTATGAAATTACTTGATTCATCTGCCCCTGATTTCTTCGCGCAACTCGATGCGATGACGCATTACGCTGGTGCGTTAGACGAGCAAGTTGATCGCACGGCCGCTGAAATTTTGAACGACGTGAGAGCCCGTGGCGACGCAGCCGTGCTCGATTACACCCGCAAATTTGATCGGCTCAACGCGCCCACCATGCAGGCGCTGGAGCTCACCAAGGCCGAGATGAAATCGGCGTACGAAGCCATCGATGCTGATTTGCGAAATGCGCTGCACGTTGCGCGCGATCGAATCGAGTCGTATCACCAACGACAAGCTTCTGAGGGCTGGCTCTACACCGAAGCTGATGGCACGCAGCTGGGTGTCAAGATCATGCCGCTTGATCGCGTGGGTTTGTATGTGCCGGGTGGAAAAGCTGCTTACCCGTCGTCGCTCTTGATGAATGCCGTCCCAGCAAAAGTTGCTGGCGTTGGCGAGGTGGTGATGGTCGTTCCCACGCCCGATGGTGTGAAAAACGCAGCGGTGCTCGCTGCGGCTCATATTGCCAATGTGGATCGCGTATTCACTATCGGTGGCGCGCAAGCGGTGGGCGCACTCGCCTACGGCACACAAACGATTCCGCAGGTCGACAAAATTGTCGGCCCGGGCAATGCCTACGTAGCCGCGGCCAAGCGCAGAGTGTTTGGCATCGTTGGTATCGACATGATTGCCGGACCGTCTGAGATTTTGGTCATTGCCGACGATGGCGCTAATCCCGATTGGGTTGCGATGGATTTGTTTTCGCAAGCCGAGCACGACGAAGTCGCGCAATCGATTTTGCTCACACCGAGTGCTGCTCTCATTGACAAAGTGCAAGCAAGCATCGCGAAACTTTTGCCATCGCTCCCGCGCGCCGACATCATCCGTGCCTCGCTCGCTAATCGCGGCGTGATCGTAAAAACGCGCTCGTTTGAAGAGGCCTGTGAAATTAGCAACCGCATCGCGCCTGAACACTTAGAGTTGTCAGTAGCTGACCCCGAAACCTTGCTGCCACTGTTGAAGCACGCCGGTGCGATCTTCATGGGCTACAACAGCAGCGAATCGCTGGGCGATTATGTTGCCGGTACGAACCATGTGCTCCCAACCTCGCGTTCTGCGCGCTTCTCGTCGCCGCTCGGTGTGTACGATTTTCAAAAGCGCACGAGCTTGATTTACGCATCAGCAGCGGGTGCTAAAGCCCTCGGTAAATCTGCGGCAACGATTGCCTATGCTGAAGGTTTACAGGCGCATGCTCGTGCAGCAGAATTGCGGATGGAATAGTCGTGTTTTTTGACGCAGATTAACGCTGATTTCAGGCGGATCACCACAGATTTCTTTGAGCATGTTAAAGAGAAAATCTGCGTAAATCTGTTTTCAATCCGCGTTAATCTGCGTCAAAAAATCGGTACTGCGCAAAGAACGAGATCAGGGTTGATCGAGCAAAGAATCACAAATTGGCACTTTTGATGTTGCCCCGACTAAATCGGGCGATAGTAAAGAAAATTATTTATGTCGAATCCATTCATAGATCGAACCATCCGCCCGGAAGTGAGGGCGATGAAGGCCTATCCGGTAGCACCACCGTGGCCCGGCATCAAGTTGGAATTGATGGAGGACACGCATTTCGACCCGCAACTGCCGGCTGTTGAGCTGCGGCGTGAGCTGGGCGAGCGAATGGCGGCGGCAGCGTTCAATCGCTATCCCGATCCGTCGGCACCTGCGCTCAAAGACATGATGCGAAAAACGCTCGGCATCGATGCGAAATACGAAATCATTCTCGGCTCGGGCTCCGACGAAGTCATCACCATCATTTCGCAGTCGATCCTTGCGGGCGGCGGCGCAGTGGTCTCCCTTGAACCGTCATTTTCCGTGTTCAAGAATGCAGCGACAGCCGTTGCGGGACGGTATGTCGGCGTATCGCTTCGGGCCGATTTCACGCTAGATGTAGACGCACTGCTTGCAACGATTGAGCGCGAGCAACCCAAGCTCGTTTGGATCGTCTATCCAAACAATCCCACCGGCAATTTGTATCCCGATGCTGACATCGAGCGCGTGATCAAGGCCGCACCAGGGCTCGTTGTGATCGATGAAGCCTATGAGGCGTTTGCCGGCCGCTCTTGGCTCGCGCGGCTCGATGAGTTTCCGAATCTTGTATTGATGCGCACGCTCTCCAAAATTGGTCTTGCCGGTATTCGCTTGGGCTACGCTGTCGGCGCGCCGGACTGGATCAACGAATTCAATAAAGTGCGCGGGCCGTTTAACGTGGGCGTGCTGCAGCAAATCGCCGCCGAGGTGATGCTCAAACATTTCGACACCTTGAAACATCATGCCCGGCAAATGGTCGAGCAGCGTGATCGGATGTTTAACGCTTTACAAAAAATGCCGGGTGTCACGCCGTTTCCGTCTGCGGCCAATTTCGTGCTCGCTCGATTTCCGGATTCAGCGAAGGTGTTTGATGGACTCAAAGCGCGCGGAATCTTGGTGAGAAATCTTTCAGCGCTGCATCCCCATATGGCCAATACGTTGCGGCTTTCGGCGGGTACGCCCAGTGAAGTAGAGGCGTTGTTAGTCGCCCTTGACGGCATTTTGTAGGAGCGGTTTCACCGCGATCCCGCACCGAATGACGCTGACCTCTCCATTCCCAATGTATCGCGGCGAAGCCGCTCCTACAATAGCGCTATGAATAATCGCACCGCCAAAATCGAACGCAACACCAAAGAAACCCAGATCACGGTCGCCATTGACCTCGATGGTTCTGGCAAAGCCGATCTCAATACGGGTGTGCCGTTTCTCGATCACATGCTCGATCAACTCGCGCGTCACGGCATGATGGATGTCACCGTACATGCCAACGGTGATCTGCACATCGATGCGCATCACACAGTGGAAGATGTTGGCATCACCTTGGGCCAAGCGTTCAAAGCAGCCGTGGGCGACAAAGCGGGCATCAATCGCTACGGGCATTCGTATGTGCCTCTCGATGAAGCGCTATCGCGCGTTGTGATCGATCTGTCCGGTCGACCGGGCCTCGAGTTTCATGTGCCGTTCACTCGCGCCATGATCGGTACGTTCGACGTCGATCTGACGCATGAGTTTTTTCAAGGTTTTGTGAATCACGCCTTAGCCACATTGCACATCGACAACCTGCGCGGCGAGAATGCGCATCATCAATGTGAAACTGTGTTTAAAGCGTTTGCTCGCGCCCTTCGCATGGCGTGTGAGCGCGACCCTTGCGCGGCCGGCGTAATCGTTTCGACCAAAGGTGTGCTGTGATTGACGCACTGTTCCCCTCCCCCCGGGGGGGAGGGGCTAGGGGAGAGGGAGTTTCTACTCAACCCAACCTTGATTCGGGCAGACACTCCCTCTCCCTAACCCTCCCCCCCAGGGGGAGGGAACAGTGAAATCCATCGCCATCGTCGACTACGGCATGGGCAACCTAAGGTCCGTCGCCAAAGCGCTACAACACGTCGCGCCTGATCAGAGCGTTTTGATCACCGCTGATGCGAAACAAATCGCCGAAGCTGATCGCGTGGTGTTGCCCGGACAAGCCGCCATGCCCGAGAGCATGGCTGCATTGAACGCGTCGGGGCTGCGTGATGTATTGCTCACGGCTTCACAAACGCGGCCGTTTTTCGGCGTGTGTCTGGGTCTGCAAATGCTCTTTGAGGTGAGCGAAGAGGGCGACGTGCCATCACTGGGCTATCTGGCTGGCAAGTCGGTGCGCTTCCCAAAGGCCCATCGCGATCATCAGGGCAACACGCTCAAAGTGCCGCACATGGGTTGGAATGCCGTTCACTTTCCTGGCGCCATGGCAGCGCATCCCTGCTGGGCGGGCGTGGCTGACAGCAATGCGTTTTACTTCGCAAATAGCTATTACGCGGTACCGGCGAATAACGCTGTTGTCGCGGGCGTGGCAAACTACCCTGATCCGATTTGCGTTGCGGTGAGCAGCGCCAATATTTTTGCGGTACAGTTTCATCCCGAAAAGAGCGCAGACGCGGGTTTGCGCCTTTTGAAAAATTTCTCAACTTGGAACGGCGCAGTTTAAAAACCGCTCGCTTCGTGTTCACTTCCAATCACAAATCACCATGCTAGTTATTCCCGCCATTGATCTCAAAGACGGCCGCTGCGTGCGCCTTCGCCAAGGCGACATGGATCAAACCACCGTATTCTCCGAAGACCCCGCCGCAATGGCACGACACTGGGTCGATCTCGGTGCGGAGCGCTTGCATCTTGTTGATTTGAACGGCGCATTCGCCGGTAAGCCCATCAACGAAAACGCCATCAAAGCCATCCTCGCCGAAGTGGGCGACGACATCGACGTGCAGCTCGGCGGCGGCATTCGCGACCTCGACACGATCGAGCGCTATTTAAATGACGGCATCAACTACGTCATCATCGGCACCGCCGCCATCAAAAACCCCGGCTTCCTGCACGATGCCTGCAACGCCTTCCCCGGCGCAGTGATCGTCGGCCTCGACGCCAAAGACGGCAAAGTCGCCACCGACGGCTGGAGCAAACTCACCGGCCACGACGCGCTCGATCTAGGCAAACGCTTCGAAGACTACGGGATAGAAGGCATCATTTACACCGACATCGGCCGCGACGGCATGGGCACTGGCATCAACATCGAAGCCACCGTGCGCCTCGCGCAACCGCTCCGAGTGCCCGTGTACGCGTCGGGTGGTATCCACAATGTTGAGCACGTGAAGTTGTTGAAGCCTTACGAGGCTGACGGCATTGCGGGTGTTGTGTGTGGACGTGCTTTGTATGAAGGTACGCTTGATTTCAAGGCTGCGGTTGCGGCGTTGAAGTGAGTCTTGTGGACGATTCGACTGCGCAACATCTGATCGCATTGGAGAGTTCGTAGGGTGGGCAGCCTCTGCCCACCAGCACTTCGCGAGACATAGACTGTTGTTGATTGCGACCACGGTGGGCACGGGGTGCCCACCCTACGGCACTTTTGATCACATCGACGTTGCTCGGCACCAGCAGACCACGAATGCTATAAGTCGAACGACAATCAACTCACCCTAAAAACGGGGCAAAAGCAAAATGAAAAAACTGTGCTCAGCACTCTTTCTCGTGGCAGCGCTTTCTGGCTGCGCGAGTATCACCACATCGGGCGATACGCAAGTCAAAGTCGAAACGGTGACCTTAGATGGTCAGGCGGTCGACGCGGCGGACTGCAGCCTGATGCGCGCGGGAGTTGCAACGCCTTTCAAGTCGCCCAATACAGTCCCAGTTCCTAAAGCGGCGGGCGACGCAGGGATTGAGTGCAAAAAAGATGGCATGCCCGACGGCAAGGCCATCCTTATCTCGCGCGTAGGCGCAGCTACGTTTGGAAATGTGCTGATTGGCGGAGGCGTCGGCATCATCGTTGACCAAGCCACTGGCAAGGCCTACAACTTTCCCGAGTGGATCCGCGTTGTAATGGGCAAAACACTTACGTTTGATCGCGCAGATCATAAGGCCGGTGAACCGACCGCGGGAAAAGACCCACTTGCGCCAGCTCCGGCGAAGTAAGCAGACACTGCTCTGACGGATTCCCTCCACGTCAGTAGTTGTATCGAGCAATAAAAAAACCAGCCCACGGGCTGGTTTTTTGTTTCTGTAGCGGTAATGTTGACGCGCCACCAACCCCGCGACAAGCTCGGCGCGAACGGCTTGCGCTCGAAGCCCGTAACATTCATGATGTCGCTACGAGATCTGCTCGCGTCCTAGCGCAGCGTCGTCCTAGGGAGCAAAGCGAACGTCGTCATCTCGTCCTGCCTTTCTATGCTCTGCAAACGATTCACCCGCTGCCTTGACATTGAAGACGGTCGCGTTGACTACCTATGAAACCTCGAACTGGGAGTGACAAATATGACGAAGCAGATGCTCTTTTTGTCGAAGTCTTTGGCGCTGATAGGGGCCGTGGCTGGAATCGATCCTGCGTTTTCCCAGAACACTCTTGATCGGGGCGCAGGCACCGGCGCACCGGTGGCGGTTGACCTCAATTTGCCGATTGAGTTGGGGCAGGCGCTCTTCCTTGATCGCAAGTCGGCTGCTGCCACTCCTGCTGTGTTAGCCGTCGCGTGCGAGCCGATACGACCTCGCGCGGGGACGGCTGCTTGCTCGCTCGATGTGGATGGCGATGGGCTCCTTACATCGATGGATGGCTTGTTTATCGCGCGATTCCTCCATGGCTACCGGGGCAATGCCTTGTCGCAGGGCATCACGAGCAATGCTTGCGCGTTGAATACAACGTCGATGGCGATCGAAGCAGCAATCGCACCACTTGTCACCGCATCGCCTCCAGTGCTCGATATCAATCGCGACCAAAAGGTGAGCGCAATGATCGATGGATTGCTGCTGTTGAATGTGATGCGCGGACGTACCGGGAGCGCGGCAATCACCGGTATCGCGCCTCTGATCGCCGCTACGACACTGACGACTTGGCCCGCAATTCGTGATTACCTCAACCTCGCCTGCAACGCCGGTTTGCCTACCCCTCAGCAATACACGCCCAATCAGTCAGACTGGAGTACGTTTGCCGCCAAACCCATCACTGGCGGCACCACAGCACATGATCCCGATAGCGTGAGCTGGATATCTGCCGACAGTTGGCTTGCGTCGAAATGGGACGGCACTATCTACAACCCGTCTCGAATGAGCAAAGCTGACTTGACCAGCGCGATCTGCCCAAGCGGCGATCGTGTCCGAGGGATTCGTGAGGTGTTCTACCAATATCAACCCTTTGCCGACAATCGTAACCCGACCAAGGCGGAAGTCGACGAATGGCATCGCATCGCGATTAACCACGTGAGAGCGCTCGTGGGGTACACCAGCGAGGATCGACTGGTTAAAGAGGACTATTGCATGTTTGCGAGAGCGCAGTGGGGGGATGAACGAAAGTTCACCACGAAATGGGATGCGGCCTATCCAGGCACGACGGGCTCCGCATACGGGCCTTGCCAAGGCTCGACTAACGCGCATTGCGGCTCGACTTTCGTGCCCAATGCGCAAGATCAAGCGCCATATTTACCCGACGGCCACCCGCCCTGCGGGACGCCCGGCGGAGCGGAAGGCGTGTTTAGCGCGCCCAAATCGAACATCCCTTGGTCAATTAAGTGGTCGCGAGCGTTTTGCGCTACTCTCGGTTCAGAAGGATTTTGGGGCGGACATACGGGGCCGTGGTTCCACCGCGAATTGTTCGGCTTCAGTTTCTGGGACACAGATCCCAGCAATAACAACAACAACGCCATTCTGCGTGCCAAATGGACTGGCAATCTGATGCCGAGTCTTTATTGCAACCCTTCGGATCCACAATGTCAGCCGTAGCGTTTGTTACGGGCATACAGGACACAACGGACTCCGGAAATAGCCCGTAACATTGATGATCTCACTACGAGAACTGCTCGCGTCCTAGCGCAGCGTCGTCTTAGTGAGCAAAGCGAACGTCGTCATCTTGTCCTGCCTTTCTATGCTCTGTAAACGAATCATCCCCTGCTTAGACATCAAAGACGGCCGCGTCGTGAAAGGCGTGAATTTCGTCGGACTGCGCGACGCGGGCGATCCGGTTGAAGTGGCTAAGCGCTACAACGATCAAGGCGCTGACGAGCTTTGTTTTCTGGACATCACCGCGAGTGTCGAGAAGCGCGGTTTGCTCTACGACCTGATTGAGCAGGTGGCATCACAAGTGTTCATTCCCTTGACCGTCGGCGGTGGTGTGAAAACGGCCGAAGACCTGCGGCCCCTGCTGAATGCGGGTGCGGACAAGGTGAGCATCAACACGGCGGGTGTGAACGATCCGACGATCTTCGATAAAGCGAGCCATTTCTACGGTGCACAGTGCGTGGTCGCGGCGATTGATGCGAAGCAAACGCGCCCCGGCTTTTTCGAAGTGTTCATTCATGGTGGACGAACCGCGACGGGCAAAGACGCCGTGCTGTGGGCGCGCGAAGTGGCTGATCGCGGCGCAGGCGAAATTTTGCTCACCAGCATGGATCGCGACGGTGCAAAAATCGGTTTCGATATCGAGCTTACGCGCGCGATTGCTGACGCGGTGAGCATCCCAGTGATCGCCTCGGGTGGCGTGGGCAACTTACAGCATTTAGTGGATGGCGTGCAAAAAGGCCACGCCGATGCGGTGCTCGCGGCATCCATTTTTCACTACGGTGAACACACCGTGGCGGAGGCCAAAGCAGTGATGCGGGCGGCGGGTATTCGGGTTCGCTAGCAGCGCGTCTGAGCTCGTTGTAACGACGGGCAAGGAACAGCCTCGCTGGGCTCTGGAAGAAATCACTCTAAGCTGAGCGAGATCAGCAATTTGTAGCGCTGTTCCCCCGTCACGATGGATTTCCCATGCGATTACGCGACCTTATGTTTGTTCCTCCCCCTTCAAGGGGGAGGCTAGGAGGGGGATGGGGTTCATTGCACGCCGAGAAACCCATCCCCACCCTAACCCTCCCCATGAAGGGGAGGGAAAAGACAGGGCGGCCCGCTGGTTTGTTCCTCCCCCTTCAAGGGGGAGGCTAGGAGGGGGATGGGGTTCATTGCTCGGTGAGAAACCCATCCCCACCCTAACCCTCCCCTTGAAGGGGAGGGAAAAGACAGTGGTGGTTGCTGTGAGTTGGCGATAACGTGCTCGTGTGGGAATTACGAGAGCGCTGGCTGCGCACAGATCTTATTGAAACGATTAGCGTTAAGTTCTTGGTACAGCTATCCCAGCTTTATTAACCAGCGCCTTTAAAAATAAGGCGTAAATGCAGAAAATTTAGCTTCTTCATAATTGATAAAAACAACGCCTATCCCATATTTCATATGGCCTACAACAGATTAGTCAATGCTTAGAACATCACTTCGCCGGTAATTGCCCCGCCTGCGCGCCCCACAGCTCTTTTACTCGGGCATCACGGCCGCAACTGGTGCGGTAGTACTTGTAGCGAACGGGATTCTTTTTGTAGTAATCCTGATGGTAGGTCTCAGCGGGATAAAACGTGGTGGCGGGGAGCAGCTCGGTGACGACCGGCGCCTTAAACGGTTTGTTCTTTTCGAGCGCGTCGCGTGAGTTTTGCGCGGCCTTTTGCTGGGCGGCATCGTGCATGAATATGGCCGTTTTGTAGGGTCCGCCTTTGTCGCAAAACTGACCGTCTTTGTCGGTTGGATCGATGGTGCGCCAGAAATACTCCAAGAGCTTTTCGTAGCTGACTTTCTTGGGGTCAAACACGATTTCGACGGCTTCGTAATGGCCAGTCGCCTTTGCCGCAACCTGTTCGTAGGTTGGGTTTGCGGTCTTGCCGCCGATGTAGCCCGACGTGGTTGAAATCACGCCGTCGACCTTATCGAAATCGTATTCGACACACCAAAAACAACCGCCGGCAAACGTGGCCTTTGCCGTGCCTGATGGCGACGGCGCTTGAGCCACAGCCCACGGCGCAAGCGCCACTGAACTCGCAAAAAGAATCGCGCTAAACACAAATGTTTTGATAGACATAAAACCTCGCAATGAGTCACTGGTGAACCGATACAGCATAGTCGCACGATGGCCAGAAATCCTTGCACGCCCTCGAGCTAGCCCTCACAGAAGCCCCGCTCATCGCCGCAACCCCCATTAAACTTGCCGTCTACCCCGTTAAGCCCAGCACACCGCCCAATGAAAAACCATCTCTACATCATCACCGGCGCGTCGCGCGGCATGGGGCTTGGCATCGCACAAGCCTTGCTAAAGCCCGGCAACCAATTGCTTTGCATATCGCGCAAAACAAACGACGCACTCGCGCAAAGCGCCATCGCCTCGGGCGTTTCCCTAGAGCAATGGCCGCTCGATCTAAGCCACGGCGAAGCGGTGAGTGCGCAACTTCATCAATGGCTCAGCGCGCAAAGCGCGACGCCGTTCGCCAGCGTAACGCTCATCAACAATGCTGCGATTCTGCCCCCGGTATCGCCGCTTCGCGATGTGCCCTATGCCGCCATCGCCAGTTGTTTGCGCATCGGGTTAGAAGCGCCGATGCAGCTCACCGCCGCGTTTCTAAATGCCACCCAAGATTGGGCAGCGCCACGCAAAGTGCTCAATATTTCATCGGGCAATGGCCGCCGCGCCATGGGCTCACAAGCCAGCTACAGCGCCGCCAAAGCGGGCATGGACCATTACTCACGCTGCGTCGCCATCGAAGAATTGCTCAAACCCAACGGCGCAAAAATCTGCTCACTCGCACCGGGCGTGATCGACACCGATATGCAAACGCATTTGCGTGATGCTGACCCCAACGCCTTTCCCGACCACGGCATGTTTTTGAAACTGCAATCTGAGGGCGCGTTGTTGTCACCCCAAGACGCAGGCATTCGCGTGCTCGCCTATCTCAATCGAGTTGATTTCGGCACCCATCCGGTCGCTGATGTCCGGGATTAAATCGCGTAGCGATGAAACCCATCAACGTTGAAATCGTCAACCCCGAAGCTAGAGCAAAGCTCGCGGAATTTCTCTGTGAAAACAACCGTGCGCCGCGCCTGTGTTTGCATTCGGAAGCGGGCGAAACGCTGTCAGCGTATCTAGCTGATTTGGCCGCATTGCCGCCCGACGAAGCGGCGTACGTGGCTGCCACGATCGACGACGTGATCGTGGGTGTGATGGGAGCCGAATTCGAACCCGACGGTGATCGCACATGGCTTCGCGGCCCAGTGATCGCCAACGAATTGCCCAGCGAAGCAGCAGATGGCGTATGCGATGCGCTCTGGCGCGAACTCGCCGATCAACTACCCGCCACCGTGAAGCGCTTCGACGGTTTCCCCGAGATCGCCCACACTGCGCTACAAGCGTGGTACAGGCGACAGCAATTTACCGAACAGTCGCACTACTTCATCTACGAATCGCCGCGCCCCGATCCCGTGCTGCCATGGCCCGATCAAGTCAAACCCGCGACCGCCGCCCAACACGCCGCACTCATCGCCTTGGCGAAATTCGTCTTCCCGACGGGATACATCACTGAAGCCCAGTTCACCGCCGCCAACGACGAGCGCCACGCCGTATTCGTGATCGGTGATGGCGATGCGGTCGATGGCTACGTGTACGCAAACATCCCCGATGCAGGCGACGAACCCACCGAGGTCTACGTTGATTACCTAGTCGTCAGCCCGCAAGCGCGCGGCAAAGGCTACGGACGAATGCTCTTGCAAGCCGCACTCGCTTGGGGATTTCTGGAGCGCAACGCACAATCAGCCGCTCTCACCGTAGCCGCTGACAACACCAATGCAAAAGGCCTGTACGCCAGCGTCGGATTTGACTTGGTTGCGACCGGTGTGCCGATGCGGCGCGATGTGAAGTGAGATCGCAGAACGACAAACCATCGGAGTACGCGCCATACGCTTTGAATGGCTAACGTTACCCGAATCGTTCGTGGTGAGCCCGTCGAACCATGAACACCCGGCTTATCCAATTCAAGACCGAGCAGCCTCTTTCTCCAAATCCAACCAAGTCAAATACAAGCGCAAATCGAATTCAAGCTGCGAGTAATCCGGCGCGATGTGATGACAGAGTTGATAGAACGCCTTGTCATGTTCGCGCTCCTTCAAATGCGCCAGCTCATGCGCCACAATCATTTTCAGAAACGCAGCGGGCGCATCGATGAACACACTCGCAATGCGAATCTCGCGCTTCGCTACTAGCTTTGCACCATGCACCCGCGACACCTGCGTGTGCGTCCCGAGCGCATGCTTCACCACCTGCAAGTGATTGTCGAACACGATCTTCGAAGGCGTCACCGCGCTCTTCATGAACTGCGATTTCAAATCAAGCGTGTACGCCTGCAAAGCCTTGTCCGTCCGCACCGTATTCACCTCCGGATAGCGCTTTTGTAGCACCTCACCAAGACGTTTTTCGGAGATTAGGGTTTGGACTTGGGATTGGAGGTTGGCGGGGTAGTGGGCTAGGTATTTGAGGTTTTGCATTTAAGAGCCACACATTGCCGCGATAAGGCACTACAAAGTCCGCGCAAATTGTGTTGCGCCACTACTCGTCCAGTTGACTCGGAAGGATGTCGGGGTCGGTACTGAAGTCGATTCCAGCGACCGTGAAGGCAATTGGCGCGACTGGTTGTAGCGTTTCACCGTGCTGCGAGAAACCGGTCTGTGACCAGTCAAGCATCCACGAACCAATTTCGTTCCAAAAGCTCGTCTCAAGCGCTGATGTAATGTCGCACCCTTCTTCGTCTGGTGTGAATGCGAAATTAACACTAGACTCAAAGCCATTTGTAACCAACCAAGAGCTTACGCAGATAGCGGTATCGATTTGCTTCGTGTCTTTGGTGCAGTAACGCTTTACTATTGACTCAAATAAGTCATGAGGAATGCTGCCGTACCCGCTGTTCAGGAATATGGCTACGCCCCTAGTGGACTTGAAATACTCACGCGATCGCCTGAGTTGCTGCGCAGCCTTCTTAACCTGTGTCTGTATCGGGCCACCAAGAATGTCAACGTACTCGCGCCATTCACTATCGGATAGATCATCAGCAGAAAGTGAAACATAACTGCTACCTGCTCTGATAGCTGCGAAAAATCGGGCAAGCTTTTCTTGACGTGTGGCGACCAGTAGCCCTTCTTCCTGGATGTCTTTCAGCTCGATAACCGCGTCATGAAATACGTAGTCGGCATTCAGCCCATTGATGTCGTCGATCTCCAATTTCGTGAGCCTTCGACCGCCAGCGGCGTTGACTACCCGATCAAAAAAAGCTTCTCCGACCCTCGGACCTTTCATGAACGGAAGCCTTCCCTTTGTAGACATGGGAAGTTGATCCAATTCGTATTTGAAAAATATCTTGCCCGTCTTTGCCTCCTCGTAGGCGATTTTCAATGACTCGTTAGTTTCATCGTGTATGCGGCGCTCTACGAGTATGTCGCTACGAATTTCCCCTATTGGTAGCCAGTTTTGCCGGCCTATCTCTCGGCGGGCGGAAGCAAGTGCGTGTACCTGATCGTCCTTACCGACGAAGACGCACAAAGCTGCTGTTTGGAACGGATAGTACTTTGGATGCTCTGGTGATGGGCATGCTCGCACGACGAACCTATGTACCGAATGAGACATATCAGGCTCGCGTTAGAGCTGTCGTCGCGTTTCGAGTTTCGTACACCGTTTGCAAATTCATCCAACTCTGCACGTCGCCACCAAAAAAGCGTACGATTCGCATGGCGGTGTCGACGGTGACGCCGCGTCGTTCGAGGACGATGTCGTTGATGCGTGATGCGGGCACTTTGAGCGCCGTGGCGAGGGCGTTGGCGCTCATGTCGAGGGGCTTCAAATAGTCTTCGCGCAGCACTTCGCCGGGATGCACGGGGCGCATGCCGTTTTTCGGGGCGGGTAGCGATTTCGTTTTGTGTTTTTTCACGAACTTCTACTTTCCAAAGAGATCGCTGTGCGTTCCAGCGCGGGTGAAAACCAACCAACCGTCTGCGCGTTTCTCATAGATTAAAAGGAAGTCGCCGCCGACGTGACATTCTTCGAAGCCTGCCCATTCGCCGACCAGAGTATGATTTTTGTATTCGGCGGGAAGCGGCCCTGTGTTCGCGATAAGTAGTTGCATCGTCTCTTTGAGGCGATGCATGTCGTAGCGACCGGAATGTGTAAGCCGCTCCCAGTCTTTCAAAAACGATTTGGCAAAGTTAAACTGCAGCGGCAGCGACGTGCGCTTACTTACTGCGCTTTTTGCTTGTGGCTTTGGCATGAGCGTCGAGTTCAGCAAACATGTCTTCTGCTTTGGCGAAGCGAGGAGTCTTTGGCATCACCATTGCGCGCGCTTCGCGCATGGCGGATTGCGTTTCAGCATTGGGCACTTGCACGTTAAAGGGTAACGCGTTTTCGGCGGCGATGCGTACGAGCATCATGCGAACTGCGTCGGACACGGACAGACCCATGCGCGCGAGGGTGTCGCTGGCTTGCGCTTTGATGTCTTCATCGACGCGAACGTGAACCATTGCGGTGGTCGCCATTGCTTTACTCCACTGAGATCAATTGAGATACATTGTATTACAAATGATGCTTTGGATTGAAGTGCGTTCATGGTTCGACGGGCTCACCACGAACGGGTGGTGATGCGGTCGCCTTAGGATGTTCTAAAGCGCCTTCCCCAACCGCGCCACACCTTCTTCAATCCTCGCCAAATCCGCTGTAGCAAACGAAAGCCGTAGCGTAGACAGATCCGGGTTGGTGGCGAAGAATGGGGCGCCGGGGACGAAGGCGACTAGTTTGTCGATGGCTCGTTTGGCGAAGTCGTTGGCGTTGCGGCCTTCGGTGAGTTTGGTCCAGAAGAACATGCCGCCTTGCGGTTGGTTGAACTCGATGGCGTTGCCGAGTTCTTTGCGCAGGCTTGCGGCCATGACTTGTGCGCGTTCGGCGTAGGTTTTGCGGACGACGTTTAATGCGCCTTCCATGCGATTCATGGTGAGGTAATGCGCGGCGGTGGCTTGCGTTAGGTTGCTGGTGTGGGCGTCGCTGAATTGCTTGCACATGGTGGCGCTGGCGAGCAGGGCGGGCGGTGCGATCATCCAGCCGACCCGAAGTCCGGGGCTTAGCACTTTGCTGAGCGAGCCGCAGTGGGCGAGCCAGTCGCGGCTGCCGGGGATGTGGTCGCTCAACGCGAGCATGGAGGGCGGCGGGGGTGCGCCGAAGTAGAGTTCACCGTAAGGATCGTCTTCAACGATCAACGTCTTTGTTTGCGCAGCGATTTCGAGAATACGTTTGCGGCGTTCGAGCGAGAGCATGGCACCGCTGGGGTTGCCGAACGTGGGGATGAGATACACGAGTTTTGGTTTGTGCTCAAGGATGAGCTTTTCGAGCGTGTCGACCTGCACGCCGTGCGCGTCAATCGGGGCGCTGATGATGTCGGCGCCGTACAAACGAAAGCACTGAATCGTGGCGAGAAATGTAGGCGCTTCGACGATCACTTTGTCGCCTGGCGAGATCATCGTTTTACCAATGAGATCGAGCGCTTGCTGGCTGCCGGTGGTGACGATCAAACCATCGGGAGCGACGGTTGCGCCTTTGCCTTTCATGAACACGCTCAGCTGTTCGCGCAGTGGCTGCCAGCCCTCGGTTGCGCCGTATTGCAGCACCGCGCCGGGGTTTTTTGTGAGCACTTCGTCGGCGGCGATGCGGATGCCTTCGGCATCGAACAAAGCGGGATCGGGGAAACCGCCGGCGAAGCTGATGATGCCGGGTTTGCCGAGCAGTTTGAACAGCTCGCGAATGGCGGAGGTTTCTACGTTTTTTAGGCGGTCGGCGAATTGCATGAGCGGTGATTCATTGGAGTTGAATCACGATGCTAGCGAAAGTGGTCGCGGTGGAGTATTGCGCGGCGGGGTAAGGTCCCCTCCCTTTCAAGGGGAGGGCTAGGGTGGGGATGGTTTTCTTTGGAGTGGGCGTGAGACAACCATCCCCCTCCTAACCTCCCCCTTGAAGGGGGAGGGACCCGCGGCGCTGGGCGAGCACGACTCGTAGATTTACCGCGAGATAGCCAATAGCTTCACATTTTTTTGGCCTGAACGCCTTATTAAATAGGGACTTAACCAACGACTAAGGCTAATATCAAAAAAATATAAAAATCGCTTGTAAGCGAATTTTCGTATGGCATTAGCCCCGTAAGCTGCTACCAACTTTCCTTCCACACGCTAGCAAAGCGCGCACGGATGTCGCTCTCGGAGAAACTGTGGTTCTGACCGCCGCGCTCGCTGATTTTGATGGAGCCGAGCAGGCTGCCGAGCTTGCAGGCTTTCTCAACGCTCCAGCTGTGGGCGATGCCGTAGAGCAGGCCTGCGCGGAATGCGTCGCCGCAACCCGTTGGGTCAACCAGCTTTTCAGCAGGAACGACGGGCACGTCGACGATCGTTCCGCCCGAGTAAATGCGTGAGCCTTGCGCACCGAGGGTGACGATGAGCGCCTTCAAATTCGGCGCAAACGATTCGATCTTTCGTCCGGTTTTCTGCGTGATCATTTCCGCTTCGTAATCGTTGACAGTCAGGAAATCGGCCAAACCAATCAGCTCCACAATCTCGTCGCCGCTAAACGCAGGCATCGCTTGGCCCGGATCGAAAATGAACGGAATTTTCTTCGATGCGAAGCCCCGCGCATGGCGAAACATGCCGTCGCGACCATCGGGTGAGACGATGCCCAGCGCTACATTCGGAACCGCCGTGACGTCGTTGAGCTGCGATGAAAACATTGCGCCGGGGTGGAAGCTCGTGATCTGGTTATCGTCCAGATCGGTCATGATGTAGGCCTGCGCGGTATACGCGCCGCCCACTGTTTTCAGGGCTTCTAGGCCGATACCGAGTTTTTCCATGCGCTCACGATAGCCGCCCGAATCGTCGCCGACCGTTGCGCAAATGAGCGGTGAGCCGCCGATGAGCTTCAGGGAATAGGCCACATTGCCTGCGCAGCCGCCGAACTCACGACGCATCTGATCGACCATGAATGAGACGCTAATTTTGTGAGTGGCTTCGGGCACGATGTGCTCGCCAAATTTGCCTTGAAACACGCAAATGGTGTCAAAGGCTACGGAGCCACAAATGAGGACGCGGGGTTCGGACATGGAAAGCTACCGGGCAAAAAAGGTAGCTCTATTTTACGGGCCAGCTTGTGGGAGCGGTTCTACCGCGAAACAGTTGCGACCCGGAGCCATCGCGGTGGAACCGCTCCTACAATTCGGCTATTCGCTAACGCGTTTCGCCAGGCTTCGCACTTCGGAGTGTTGACGACGGCTCACCAGCAATCGCTCGTCGCGACCGCGAAGCGTAACGATCCATTGCGTTTCATCCTCGCTACCCACATCGCGCTCAAAGCTTTCGATCAAGTCAGCGCGCGCCAGGCAATTGCGATGGATTCGAATGAAGCGACCGCCAAACTCTTCGTCGATTTTGGTGAGCGAATCCTCGATTAGGAATTCGCGATCAGCGGTGAGTACGGTGATGTATTTTTGTTCGGCGCGGAAATAGATCACGTCGTCGGCGGGTACTAACAGCAGTTTGCCGCGCTCACTCACACTGAAGAAGCGGCGCGCACCGCGAGGCAGCGCTTCGATCTTGGCTTCGGTTAGCGGCTTGGCACGCTCAAGGGCGGCGATCAGTCGTTCGCGACGTACCGGTTTCAATAGGTAATCGACCGCCTGAACTTCAAACGCTTCTAGCGCATGTTGATCGTAGGCGGTGATGAAGATCACGCGCGGTGCATTTTCCATTTTGAGCAGATGCCGCGCGGCCTCTAGGCCATCCATCTCGGGCATATTGATATCGAGCAAAATGACATCGGCGCCCCGCTGCGCAGCCTCTATGGCCGCCTTGCCGTTTTCAACTTCAGCGACCACGCGATGCGGAAACGATTCCTCCATCTCATCGAGCAAATCAAACAAGCGGCGGCGCGCGGGTGGTTCATCGTCGGCGATGATGATGCGAAGCGGAGGGCGAGCGGCGGTGTCAGCGGTTGCAGTGGTGTTCATAGCAGTGTTTTTTTATCCCCGGATTTGCGGTAGGGAAGCACGATTTGTACATGGTAGCGTCCGTCGCGCGGCCCGGCTGTCATTTGGGCTTCCGCGTCGAAATGTAGCGCGAGCCGTTCGCGAATATTACCCATGGCCATTTTGTTGCCGCCATGGTGCAAACCGACTTGTTCAACGAATGGATTTCTCACGTTGATGATCACGTTACCGCGAAGCAGCGTGACTTCAATTTCGATCACGCCAGGTTGGTTCGATGGCTCAATCCCATGGTAGACGGCGTTCTCAGCGATGGGCTGCAAAAGAAGTGGTGGCACCAGCGCGTCGCCCGGCATCTTGTCAATCTTCCAATCCACGCGAAGTCGATCGCCCAAACGCAGTCGTTCCAAATCAAGATATTGCCGAGTGAGCACTACTTCGTCGTTGAGTGGCTTGAGCTCTTTGTTATCGCGCATGATCGCTCGAAACAGCTCAGCCATGTCCTCTAGCGCGGCCTCGGCGCGGCGCGGATCAGCGCGCAGCACACCGAGCACACCGTTAATCGCGTTAAACAAAAAGTGTGGCCGGATGCGCGCTTGAAGGGCTTGCAATCGGGCTTCGGTCACCGCTGGCGACAGCGCGCGGCCCAGCGTGTCGAAATAGATCAGCACCGCGGCCAATCCCATCATCGACAGCGCGATTGCGCGCCATGCCATGCCACCGAAGAGCGCGCTGGCAACCCAGCTCGCTACAAAACAGGTTACAAACAAAAGCGCTGCGGCCTGCCAATAAGCGAGCTTTCGCAGTACGCCGCTGGCACCCACCCAGACCAGAGCCACCACAGCGGCCACTGGCAAGCTAAGCCCCAAGCCGATGGCAATGTTGATTGCGACGTCGCGGAATTCGGTGCTGGTGGCGATGGCGTAGGCCGTGACCATCGCCACGTAGATGATCAGCGCACGCGCCAAGATGCCGTTGTTGCGCAAATCCGGAAAATTGGCGACCCTGGCAGCGCGCTCGGTGCGGGCTAGAATTCGTTGTGAAACGGTCGCTTGGTTCGCGCTTCGTCTAGGTTCGCGGCTTTTAGGATCGCTCCGGCGCTGGTTCATCTGAAATTTTCTTAATCCTAATGGTCGATCGATCGTCAGCGTTGTGACGCAATCTATCTCCCATTTTCCTCTCGCGGGCTTCGCCATGCAAGCAAACTCATCGTCCCAATTGGGCGGTTGGTCGGGTCGGTTCGACGAACCGGTTGCCGAAATTGTCAAACGCTACACCTCGTCAATCCCATTTGATTATCGATTGGCCGAATACGACATCGCCGGATCGCTTGCCCATGCCCGAATGCTAGCGGCGTGCGGCGTGATTTCGGCACAAGATTTGTCGGATATTGAGCGCGGCATGACGGCCATTACCGACGAAATCAAAGCCGGTAAATTCGAGTGGCTGCTCGATCTTGAAGACGTTCATTTCAACATCGAAAAGAAGCTCACCTCACTGGTGGGTGATGCCGGAAAACGGCTCCACACGGGGCGTTCACGCAATGATCAAGTAGCGACCGATGTGCGGCTCTATACCCGCGCCGCATGTGACGAAATCGCTAAGCTCTTAATTGCCTTGCAGCGCTCATTCATCGCCGTTGCAGAGCAGCACTCCGACACCATTTTGCCGGGCTTCACCCACTTGCAAGTGGCCATGCCAGTCACGCTCGGTCACCATTTGTTGGCGTACGTTGAAATGTTTGCGCGTGATTACGAGCGCATCGTTGATTGCAGACGTCGCGTTAATCGTTCGCCACTGGGCGCAGCAGCGCTTGCGGGCACGACGTTTCCGATTGATCGTGAAATGACCGCGAACGCGCTCGGTTTTGAAGCCGTGTGCCGCAATTCGCTTGATGCGGTGAGTGATCGCGATTTCGCCATTGAATTCATCAGCGCCTGCACCATCACGATGATGCATCTGTCGCGGATTAGCGAAGAGCTAATTTTGTGGATGAGCCCGCGCTTTGGCTTCATCGATATTGCCGATCGCTTCTGCACCGGCAGCTCGATCATGCCGCAGAAGAAAAACCCCGACGTTGCTGAATTAGTGCGCGGAAAAATGGCGCGCGTTCAGGGGCATTTGGTGGCGCTCACGACCTTGATGAAAGGCCAGCCGCTGACTTACAACAAAGACAATCAAGAAGACAAAGAGCCGCTCTTCGACACCGTCGATACCATCACCCAAACGCTCATCATCTACGCCGACATGATCGGCGGCATTCGCGTTAAAGCCGATCGCATGCGCACCGCCGCGAGCGAGGGATTTGCAACGGCCACCGATCTCGCGGATTACTTGGTGCGCAAAGGCGTGCCGTTCCGTGATTCGCACGAATGTGTGGCGCGGGCGGTGAAGGCGGCAGAAGTGAAGGGCGTTGATTTGGCCGATTTATCACTGGCTGAATTGCAAAGTTTTTCCAACGTGATCACCGACGATGTATTCGCCTCACTCACGTTAGAGGGTTCGGTCGCCGCGCGTAAACACATTGGTGGTACCGCGCCGGAGCGAGTGCGTGAAGAAATCAAATTCGCCAAAGCAAGGCTCGACGCGCTGTAGGAGCGGTTCCACCGCGACTTCCAACGCCTCATACGCATTTTCGCGGTAGAACCGCTCCTACAGTTTTTTGCAATGAACAATGAAACCCTCGGCCTAATCGCTGGCACACTAACCACTGCGTCCTTCATTCCCCAAGTGATGAAAATTTGGCAAACGAAATCAGCGCGCGATTTGTCGTGGGGCATGGCCGGCGTGTTTACGGCGGGCACGTTTTTGTGGCTCTTGTACGGCATTCAAGCAGGCGCGATGTCTATCATCGTGGCCAACGGCATCACGTTTTGTTTATCGCTTGCGATCTGCGTGATGAAACTTAAATTTGATCGAATTTCGTAGCGCTGAGCGGCTGTCAACGACGCTTGGTATGGGTTCACTGTAAAGGAAATTGGAATGAAGTTAGCGTTTTTGGGCCTGGGCGTCATGGGCTTCCCAATGGCCGGTCACCTGCAAAAAGCGGGTCACTCAGTCACCGTCTACAACCGCAATGCTGAAAAGTCAGCGAAATGGGTTGCGACTTACGGCGGCAGCTCGTGCAAAACACCGCGCGAGGCGGCTGTCGGCGCTGACATTGTGATGATGTGCGTGGGTAACGATGATGATGTGCGCTCGGTGGTTTATGGCGCAGATGGGGCGCTTTCTGGCATGAAGTCTGGTGCGACCTTGGTCGATCACACCACGGCGTCTGCCACGCTCGCACGTGAGCTCGACGCGGCCACAAAAAAAGAGGGCAAACGATTCATTGATGCGCCAGTTTCGGGCGGTCAAGCGGGTGCCGAAAACGGCAAGCTGGGCATCATGTGTGGCGGCGCGCAAGCCGATTTCGATGCAGTGAAGGACGTGCTCAATGTGTACGCCAAAGCGCTGGTGCTAATCGGCGACGCGGGAGCCGGGCAGCTCACCAAAATGGTCAATCAAATCTGTATCGCGGGCTTGGTGCAAGCGCTCTCCGAAGGGCTCGCGTTTGCTTCAAAGGCCGGCGTTGACCCGAAGCGCGTGCTGGAAGTCATCTCCAAAGGCGCGGCGCAAAGCTGGCAAATGGAAAATCGTGGCACCACGATGATCGACGACAAATTCGATTTTGGTTTCGCTGTGGATTGGATGCGCAAAGACTTGGGCATTTGCTTGGACGAGGCCAAAAACAACGGCGCGAAGTTGCCCATCACCGCGCTGATCGATCAGTTTTATGGCGACGTGCAATCGATGGGCGGCAATCGATGGGACACGTCGAGTTTGATTAAGCGGTTGAAGTAAGCTTTTTTACTGAACGCCCTATGAAATAAGGGCTATATCGCAGCTAGATGCTTTTTTGAATGCCGTACAAAATTCGTTGAACGCCTTATTTCATAAGGCGTTTAACAAAGAAGCTGGGATTGGTTTCTAGTACGTCAACGCCGCAGCGTTAAGCATGCCCACGGCGATCGAAATCGCCGCTAGAAACGTGGCTTTCGCCACATTGCCATCAGCGATCGAGCCAGTGAGCCCCGGCAGCAGCATGCGTGCGATCATAAAGACGACGAGCTGCACGACGGTGGCCACGACGCCGAAGATCACCATATCCACCAAATTGACCGCATTAATCACGGTGCTGGCGACGGGCAGCGCAAAGCCAAGCATCGCGCCCGACAAGCTAATTGCGGCGGCCGTGTTGCCGTCACGGATTAACTTTAGTTCTTTGTACGGCGTGACCGTGGTGTAGACCAACGTAAACGCGACCAAGAGCGCGAGCGCCAGGCCGAAGTAAATCAAAAAATCGTCAACGTATCGAATGGATTCGCCGATGGTGTAGCTCATGGGGTGCCTCGCGTTAAAGTGTGTTCATGGTTCGACAAGCTCACCACGAACGGGCGTGGGCTTGAGGCATGTCGAAAATTTAGTTAATCAAAATAGTGCGGCAAAAACCGCGATGTGTTCATCGTAATTTCGGTGGCGTCTTCGCGCAAACCAATGCCGGCGGGTTCGTCGCCAATGATCCAGCTACCAATCGTTACGAAGTTGCCATCGAAGCTCGGAATCGGCGTGTATTGTTGGTAGACAAAACCTTCGTCACCGTAGGTGCCATCGGCACGAATGACTTCGCCGCCTTTGTAGATTTCCACATTGGCGCCTTCGCGCGAAAGTAGTGGCTTTTTCACGTAGTCGCCCAGCACTTTATGGCGCTCAAATGAAGCAGGTAGCAGCAGCGGATGATCGGGAAAAAGCTCCCACAAAATCGGCAGTAGGCCTTTGTTGGCAAGCACCATGCGCCATGGCGGCTCGATCACACGCATATTGGTGCGCCGTAGGTTGTCGCCAAACGAATCGGTCAACATCCATTCCCACGGATAGAGTTTGAATAGCGTGTTGATGCGCTGATTGTCTACGTCGACAAACGCATTGTCGCCCGCGCTCCAGCCAATTTCCTCAATCGAAATCCACGGCGCGTTGATGCCCGCTTGCATCGCGGTGTCTCGAAGGTAATCGAGATTGCCGCCGTCTTCTTCGCTGTCGCCAACGCAGGTGAAATGGATGTGGTCGTAGCCGTGTTCTGCCTTGAGCCATTGCCACTGCGCAATCAGCTTTTCGTGGAGCGAATTGAACTGGTCTTTGCCGGGCTTGACGTCTTCTAGCCAGTGCCACTGCGCTACGCTGCCTTCGATCAGGCTCGTGGGCGTGTCAGCGTTAAATTCCAAAAGCTTGGGCGGCCCCGAACCATTCCACGCCAAATCAAATCGCCCGAAGAGCGATGGATGATCGTTGTCCCAGCTCTCCCGAATGAGCGCCCAGGCTGATTCGGGAATGGCTAATTCTTTGAATCGCTCTTTGGTGATGATGTGTTCGGCGGCATCCATGCAGAGCTTGTAGAGCTCCGTCGTGGCGTGCTCTAAATCGTCAATTTCGCGAGCACTGAAGTGGTAGCAAAAGCCTTCGTCCCAATACACGCCATCAATCGAGTGGAAGCTGAAGCCCGCGTCTTCGCAGCGCTTGCGCCATTCGGGGCGCACCGTACAAGTTTCTCGGCGCATGAATTAACCCGAAGCGGAATGACCGCTGCCGCCGTGACGGCTGCTGGACGCGCCAAATCCGCCGCGCGACGGGCTGCTCGATACGGTGCCTTTGGAGCGCGAACCGGGGCGCGATGTGGTGCTGTAGCCACCGTAATTCCCGGTGCGAGAGCTGTAGCGCGGCCCGTAAAAGGCGCGTGAGCCAGTGGCCGATTTCTTCTCGTCGATTTCCTCGCAATCCTCTGGGTTGCCCCAGTCGGCGCGACACTCCTCAAGATTGGCGTACACGTCTCGGTTGACGTTTGAATCCGATTCCATGCGGCCGCAACCAGCAAGCCCCGCTGCTGCTGCCGCGCTGATGAACACCAGGGTCAGGTGCGCGCTGCGTTTGCTGCGCTTTGATGGCGACGACGTCGCCGATGATTCGTTGGACGAATCGCCCACAGCGCTGCTCGATGACTCTGAACTGGACGAACGACTTCGGTCTTCCATGACACCTCCTGAAGCTTTGTTTTTACAGGGGGGGAATCAGGGTGTCAATCAAGTCGACGTCGTGTCAATGAGATGGAGTGCAGCATGGCCAGTCATGGGCGCTGCAGACGAGTTCGCGTTGGCTGCGGTGCATTCTTTTGACGCAGATTAGCGCAGATTCGAAACTGATTAACGCGGATTCTTTTTGCAGTGCACTGCGGTAGTGGCGGGGTTGTGGCACAAGAATCTGCGGCCATCCGCTTCAAAATCCGCGCTAATCTGCGTCAAAAATCGCAGCTTAGTCAAGCCGCTAATGCACCGCCGCGGAGCGCAAAAATCGAATGAGTGTGCCGTCGCGCAGGTGAATTTCGCCCTCAGCATCGAAGCTTGCGCCTTCGAAGTCTTGCTGGATCAACAACAGTTCCTGATCATCGCAGCTGCCCTCGACGAGCACGTCGTTGGCGCAGGTGAATTCATCGGGTGCGTGCAAATAATCAGCGGAAAAGACCGCTTCGCCCACTTGCACAAAGCTCGCAGCGTTCATCGCGGCGGTCAGCGAATCGTGGAATGCGCTGGCGCTGGACTGGGCGTTGGATGTTGCGTTCGAAACCGACGAATTGGCGTGCATTGATTACTCCGAATGTGGGTTTTCATAATAGTGGGGGACGTGGCGATGTTTTTCAAGCAATAAACGTGCAGCACCTCTTGCTAGATGACGGGATGTTGCATTCTGGAAACGTGCCTCGAAGTAGTATTGCCACACACCGTTTGATTTCAAAAGGATTTCGCCATGATCGATCTGCACTACTGGACCACGCCCAACGGCCACAAAATCACGATGATGCTCGAAGAAGCTGGGATGAAATACCGCGTGATTCCGGTCAATATTGGCAAAGGCGCGCAGTTCGATCCAGCGTTTCTGAAGGTAGCACCCAACAATCGAATTCCTGCGATCGTCGATCACAAGCCGATGCAGCCGATGCCCGACGGCGAGCCGCTGACGCTATTCGAAAGCGGCGCGATCTTGATGTATTTGGCCGATAAATCAAAGAAATTCCTTGATCGGAAAAACGCGTATTGGCGCAAAGAATCGATTCAGTGGCTGTTCTGGCAGATGGGCGGACTCGGTCCGATGGCGGGGCAGAACCATCATTTCAATCTGTACGCGCCCGAGAAAATTCCTTACGCCATCAACCGCTACGTGAGCGAAACGGCGCGGCTTTACGGTGTGTTGGACAAACGCCTTGCGGATCGCGAGTTTTTAGCGGGCGCGTATTCGATTGCCGATATGGCGAGCTACCCGTGGATCGTTCCCTACGAACGGCAGGGCATGAGTTTGGATGATTTCCCGAATTTGAAGCGCTGGTTTGAGACGATCAAAGCGCGTCCGGCAACGATTCGAGCCTACGAGGTTGCGAAAAACATCAACACCCAACCAAGCGTGAATTCAGAGGAGGCGCGCCGGCTGCTTTTCGGTGTGCCGCAGAAATAGTTGGAGCGCGTTCAGCTGATAGTCCTAGCTTTATTGTTGAAAGCCCTATAAAATAAGGCTTATACAACGTTTTTTATGGTTTTTGAAAATAGCAAGAAATAGCGTAAAACCGTTATTTCGTATGGCATATCAATGAAATTCTGGTTTCTGTGCGGCGGTTTGCTGTCAGCGTGACCGGGCGCACGGACGGTGAGCGTGTCAGCCGGTCTTGAGCCTCGCCAACTGCTCGGCGCTGTTGGCCAGAAGCTCCGCCGCGCGGATCACGGCTTGATCAAGCGCCATGGGGCCGGGGACCAGTGAGAAGCAGCCGCCGTTAAACACTTTGTTGAGCTCGACCAAAGCAGTTGCATCCACGCCGCCTGAGAGCAGGGTGGCTTGCAGCGTTTGGTTGCCGTGTTCTCGCGCAATCTTGGCGGCGGCAAACGGCGTTTTACCCAAGAGCGTTTGCACGTCGCTGCGGCCTTCGCCGGTGATGAGCCAATCCGCGCCTTTACACGCGGCGGCAAGTCCCGAGAGTCGCGCGACCGTCATCGCACCCGACTCAAATTTCGCACCCAAGAGTTGTAGCGCGTAGCCCAAACCGCCCGCAGCGCCCGCACCCGGCAAGGTCGCGGCGCGCTTTTGCAAGGCCGCTTCCAAGCGCTCGGCGTAGCGAGCTAGCACGTCGTCGATGCGTTTCACATCGTTCACCGCAACGCCCTTCTGCGGTCCAAAAATCGCCGTTGCGCCCATCGCGCCGCACAGCGGGTTGTCAACATCTGATAACAACGTGATTTCACAATCTTTTATGCGCGGATCGAGCCCGGTCACGTCGACCGAAATCAGTTTCGCCAAGCCCTCGGGCGTGGGCTCAACATCACGGCGAAAGGTGCCTGTGAACGTCACGCCAAGCGCTTTGAGGAGCCCCGCACCGCCATCGTTAGTGCTGGTGCCACCCAAGCCCACAAAGAAATGACGAATCCCCTCGTCGACCAGCAAACGCATTAACTCGCCCACACCAATCGATGAACGTGACGCCACGGCAATGGCCATGTTGGCCGTATCCGTAATACCCACAACTTGCGCCACCTCGATCACCGCGGCCTCGTAGATGCCGTGCTGCACCAGCGCGTAACTCGCCTCGACCGATTGCCCAGCAGCGTTTTTTACCAACGCCTGTTTGCGGCGCGCACCAGAGGAGGCAGCCAGCACCGCGTCAAGCGTTCCCTCGCCGCCGTCGGCCATCGGACGATGCACGATGTCAGCGTCGGGGAGCACGCGTCGCAAGCCAGTCTCTACCGCAGCGCAAACCGCTTCAGACGAGAGCGAACCTTTAAACGAATCGGGGGCGAGAATGATTTTCATGACTTTGCTTTACACGTTAACTTTGTAGCCTAGCGCCAATTCGTCTCCGCACATTCCGCGGATTCCCCAATGATGCTTTGGCGTTTCGAACAACGTAATTTCTACGTCGTGCGGCGTTATACCCGTCGCACGCTCAATGGCGGAAAAAAGCGTACGGATCAGCGTCTTTTTGGCGTCGACGGATCGCCCCTCGAACATGGAAATTTCAATAATCGTGTATCGATTAGAGCGATCAGCGGGGAAAACAAATTCGTCGGCTTCGAGCGCAAACAAGCGATGAAATTTTTTCTCGGGCGGGTAGGCTAGCGCTTCGACAATTGCCCCATGAACGGCATGAGAGATTGCCTTTCCGTCGATCGCTAGCGAGGGACGGAGCCCATAAATTTTTACCTGTGCCATGGCGGCCCTCAAAATACCAGTGGATCAAGCATCTTAACGTGAAGAAAAACTAGCTCTACGCAAACGATCATTCACCGCATCCCAGTGACCGTCTGTGGGCGGTGCTTCAATCACAATCAAATCGAGTGCGGCGTCGTCGAGCATACGAAGCTTCGCGTAAATATCGTGCTCGAATTGTTGAGCGTTATTGCCGTCAAGCGTCACTCGCTGCTTCACGCGCTTTGTGCTGAGCTGCGACGAATAGTGGATCAATCCCACGCGCTTTCCAGCATCGCGGGCGGCGTCTAAAAATAGGTTCAGCGCCTCGGTGACGAGCATTAGGGTTTTGGTGCGTGGGGCATAGTGCGAATCTAGCGAACCGGAAACGCGCGGAGCCTCGGTCGGTTCGACTGAGCTCAAACGCACACCCAACAATTGTTCAATGTCATCGCTGCGAATTCGCCCCGGCCGGAGCACGCGCGGTCGGCTTGAACTGACATCAATGATCGTTGATTCAACGCCAATATCGCACGCACCACCGTCAAGAATCAATAGATTGCTGTCCGAAAATTCGGCCGCGACGTGTGCAGCTGTCGTCGGGCTGACATGCCCAAATTTGTTGGCTGATGGCGCGGCGACCGCACCGCCAAATGCTTTGAGCAGCGCCAACGCCAGTGGATGCGCTGGCACACGAATCCCAACCGTTGACTGGCCTCCCGTGACGGCATCCAGTACATGTGCGGCGCGCTGCACGATCAACGTCATCGGACCTGGCCAAAACGCATCTGCCAGCTTTTGTGCGGTTTCGGGCCAAACGCTGGCCCAGGTTTTCGCAGTTGCGGTGTTGGCCACATGAACGATCAACGGATGATCGGCGGGGCGACCCTTTGCTGCAAAAACTTTAGCGAGTGCAGCGGCATTGCCTGCATCGGCCGCTAGACCGTAAACGGTTTCAGTGGGCATGCCAACGATTTCACCGCGACGCAGCGCTGCTGCGGCAAGGGCAATATTGCTCCGAGTACCGGATAGGATTGTTGGGTTCATATTGTCGGTCTCCCTCCCCCTGGGGGGGAGGGCGGGGGAGAGGGTGTTCGATTAACGAGTGGTGTCTGCAGTGCCCACACCCTCTCCCTAACCCTCCCCCCCAGGGGGAGGGAACAAGGCGCGACTCGGCGGATCGCTTTTGTTTGTGGTGTTCGATTAACGAGCCGTGTCCGCAAAGCCCACACCCTCTCCCTAACCCCCCCCCCCGGGGGAAGGGAACTCAATGGATCAACCATAAACACTCTTCTCGCCCGGTGGGCGGGTCTTAAATCGTTTGTGTGTCCACAGATACTGAGGGATGTTTTCGAGCACACGATGTTCGATGAATTCATTGACTGTTTTAGCGTCCGCTACGTCGTCGCCCGAGGGGAAATTTTCGAACGCCGGGTAGAAGCGGACATCGTAACCTGCGCCGTTCGGGCGCTGCGTGACGATCACTGGCACCACGGCTGCGTGGGTGAGTTTGGCGAGGCGCGACACACCGGTAATCGTGGCCGCGTTAACACCAAAAAACGGCACAAACACCGAGTCGCGCAATCCAAAATCCATGTCGGGCAGGTAGTAAAACGGCAAGCCCGATTTCATGGCGCGAATGATCGGTTTGACGCCCTCGGTGCGGGCAATGATTTTTGATTCGCCGAACCGTGTGCGGCCGGCCAACATCATCGCGTCTAGGTCTGGATTGCTTTGTTCGCTGTAGAGCGAGCAGCCCGATGTATCCACTGAAATTCGAATCGCTGCCGAGTCGAGTCCAATGAAATGCGGACACAGCCAAATGATGGGTCGTCGTTCATCGCCCGTTCGAAATTTTTTCCACTCAAACTCGTCATGCAAGCTCACGTAGTCTCGGATGCGCTCGCCCGACGCATTCCACAAAAAACCGTGTTCCAGCGCAGCTTGGACGTACGCTCGAAAATGAGTCCGAGCAATGATTTCGCGCTCAGCTTCGCTCTTGTGAGGAAAGCAAAGTCGCAAATTGGTGAGCGCGACGTTGCGCCGCGATTTGGCAAGCCACCAGCCGAGCTGAGCTAGACCGCCACTCAGCGTTGCGATCCACGGTAGCGGAAGGCGCGCCAACAGTTGGCTGCCCGCACGAGCGATGACGCCAGCGAACGTCATGTGAGCTCCGATGAACGCTGGGCACCGGCGGGCATTTTGTAGCGGTTGTAAGTCCACAAATATTGCTCGGGTGCGATGGCGATGGCCGCCTCGACTGCTCGGTTTAGCTCGTTGGCAGCGGCCTCTGGTGCCACGGAAAACGGCGCGAGCGGCGTAAATTGCAGCTCGTAGCCAACGCCGTCTGCTAGCCGTTTGCAAGCGACCATCACGACCGTGGCGCCTGACGTCTTTGCCAACTTTTGCACTAGCGTGATGGTGTAGGCGGGGCGTCCAAAAAAGGTGCCCACCGCGCCGTCACCGCTGGTGGGCACCTGATCAGGCAGCAAGCCAATCGTCTCACCCAGTTTGAGCGCTTTGAGCATGGCGCGAATGCCGCTCATTTCAGCGGGTACGGATTTGATTTGTAAACGATCTCGCCCCGCGCGCATCATGGGCTCGGCCCATGCGACCTTGGGCGGGCGAAACATCGCGGTCATCGGCACCTGAGAGCCGATGAAAATAGAGGCCATTTCAAAGGTCGCCAAATGCGGCGTGAGAAATATCACACCGATTTTTTGATCACGAAGCGCTAGTACCTGATCCCATCCCTGAACTACGCGAACTCTGCTGAGTAGCGTTGCGTCCGGTGTTTTCCATAGCGCGACCGTCTCAATCGCGAGCCGCCCCGCCGATTCTGCGGCGCTCTGAAGACCCACGCTATCAAGCAGTCCCGCCGTTTGCAGGTTGTCCGTTAAGCGATTTTTCATGCCCTTCGACCAGAGGATTTGCCGACCCAGCCAAGCGCCGATGCGCGCTTGAGTGCGCAGCGAGCGGCGGGCAAGCCACGCGGCGATGGCATTGGCAAAAAAGGCTAGAAATCTGGACAAACGGCAAATGGGCTGCGTGGCAACCAAGGATTGGCTAAAATTGCAGTTGATTGTAAATAGCGTCCGCTGAGTTATTCGACAACTTGCGGAGCGGGCGCGGACAGTAACGGTTTTGATGCCGCTTTTGTTTTGATGTTTCCGCTAAAGCGTCGCCGCTCGTAGCAATCGCTTCACAGCATGTTCGGGTTGGCTCGCAGGGTCGAGCCACCATGGGTCACATTTCCTGATCACCGAACAGAAAGCACTTATGAGCGACTATTTATTCACCTCCGAATCCGTCTCTGAAGGCCACCCCGATAAGGTCGCCGATCAGATTTCCGACGCCATTCTTGACGCGATTTTTGAACAAGATCCACGCTCGCGCGTTGCTGCAGAAACGCTTTGCAACACGGGTTTGGTGGTGCTTGCCGGTGAAATCACCACCAACGCCCACGTTGATTACATCCAAGTCGCTCGTGACACGATCAAACGCATCGGCTACGACAACACCGAATACGGGATCGATTACAAGGGCTGCGCGGTCATGGTTTGCTACGACAAGCAATCCAACGACATCGCTCAGGGCGTCGATCACGCGAGCGACGACCATCTAAACACTGGCGCGGGTGACCAAGGCTTGATGTTTGGCTACGCTTGCGACGAAACCCCTGAATTGATGCCCGCCCCGATTTACTATGCGCACCGCCTGGTCGAGCGTCAAGCGATGCTTCGTAAAGACGGCCGCATGCCGTACCTGCGCCCCGACGCGAAATCGCAGGTCACGATGCGCTATGTTGACGGCAAGCCTGTTTCTATCGACACCGTTGTTTTATCGAGCCAACACGCGCCCGAGTGGAGCGACGGCAAAACGATGAAAAAGGAATTCGTGGATGCGGTGATTGAAAACATCATCAAGCCCGTGCTGCCAAAGGAGATGCTGGTCAACACACGATACCTCGTGAACCCGACGGGCCGCTTTGTTGTGGGTGGACCACAGGGAGACTGTGGTTTAACGGGTCGCAAGATCATCGTTGACACCTATGGCGGTGCTTGCCCGCACGGTGGTGGCGCGTTCTCGGGCAAAGACCCATCCAAGGTGGATCGCTCAGCGGCTTACGCAGCGCGCTACGTAGCTAAAAACATCGTGGCTGCCGGCATCGCAAAGCAGTGCCAGATTCAGGTGGCTTACGCCATTGGTGTCGCGCGCCCGATGAACGTGACTGTTTACACCGAAGGCACGGGCGTGATCTCTGACGAGAAAATCGCAGCGCTGGTGAACGAGCACTTCGACCTGCGACCCAAGGGCATCATCCAAATGCTCGACCTGCTGCGTCCGATTTACCAAAAGACGGCGGCGTATGGCCATTTCGGTCGCGATGAGCCCGAATTTGCTTGGGAAAAGACCGACAAGGCAGCCGTTCTGCGCGCTGCGGCTGGGCTCAAGTAGCTCCATTGTCGTTGCTGAGCCACGTGTACACATCGCGCTGATCGCTCTATATTCAGCGCTATGTGGAACGCCAGCATCGTTGTTTTTGAGCCGAACCTTGAGTCGCTTCACGCGGTGCTGTCATCGGCACAAGCGTGCAGCGATTTGCAAAGCGGCGTGGTGGTCGACAACGGCACCAGCGCTGAGGCCAAGGCGCTGGTCACTCAGTTTCCGAAGTTTCGCTACGAGCTCAATCCCGATGGCAACGCCGGATTCGGAAACGCGCATAACTTCGCGTTTCGATCACTGCCCGCTGCGCCTTTTCACGCGGTCCTGAACCCTGACATTCGGTTCGAACCCGAAGCCATTCGGCGCTTGCTGGAGGCGATGGCGGCTGATCGAACGATACAGCTCACGGGGCCCGCGCTCTACAACGCCGATGGTTCGCAGCAATTGCTCTGCAAGCGCTACCCCAGTATTCGTGCGCTGCTAGCTCGACGTTTTTTGCCCCTGGATGTGACTCAGTGGTTGGGGTTTGATGTTGACGCCAACTATTTTGAAATGCGCGATGCAGATTACGCACGCGAAATCGAGCCCGAGTTTTTATCGGGCGCGTTGATGATGTTTCGCCGCGATACGTATGAGCGACTGCGTGGGTTTGACGAGCGATTCTTTCTGTATTTCGAGGATTGCGACATCACGCTTCGGGCGCGTCGTTTGGGGCGAGCGGTGTATGTGCCCGGTGCTCGGGTGACGCATGATTGGGCGCGTGGTTCGCATCGCTCGCTAAAGCTGACATGGGTCACCGTTGTGTCGCTGGTTCGACTGTTCAACAAACACGGTTGGCGCTGGCGCGATCCGAATCTGGCTTTGAGGCACTTTTGATTGCCGTGACCGGGGCGTCGGGCTACATCGGCGCGCATTGTGTTGCTCACGCGCTGAAACGGGAACACGCAGTGATCGCCATTAGCACGCAGGCCGTGGTGACGGCTACGTCGCGCGTGTCCAATGCACTGCGCTGGCAGCAGGTGGGCAACTACGCAGACATTGATGTTGCTGAGTGGACCGAGCGATTTCTCGGTGCAAGCACAGTCATTCACGCTGCTGCTCGCGTGCATCGACGACGCGCCCAGGGCGATGACGAAGCGATGCTCAGGGACAACATGCAATTGACGGCACGCGCGGCGCGCGCTGCGGCGGCGGCGCGGGTTCGGCGGTTCGTTTTCCTGAGCAGCGCGGCAGTCTACGGCGACGCCGGCAACGACGCCCCGTTTGACGAACATTCGGCGCTCAATCCGCAGTCTGCCTACGCACGATCAAAGTTCGCTGCCGAGGCCGTATTGCGTGAAATTGCAAATGAGAGCTCAATGCAGATTGTGATTCTTCGACCGCCAGTGGTTTACGGCGTGAATGCGCCCGGCAATCTGAGCCGATTGGCTAGGGCCGTTTTGCGCGGTGTTCCTTTGCCGTTCGCGCGCGTCGACAACCAGCGCTCGATTGTTGCTGTTGACACGGTAGCGTCGTGTGCTGTGTGGAGCGCTGAGGCTGCGGCGGTGGATCAATCGGTTAGTGTCTGGTTGCCGTGCGACCGCCAGCCCATCTCGACAAAATCGATGATCGAAGCCCTGGCTCGTGGCATGCGCGTTGCACCGAAATTGATATCCGTGCCCAAACCGCTTTTGTCACTGGGCCTGCGAACGGTCGGTGCCAAACGACTTGCGCTGCAATTGCTCGAGGATTGGAGGCTTGATGGCTCCGCGCTATCGCGCGCGGGATTTGAAGCCCAAGTGGATAGCGAAATCGGGCTCGAATTGTTGGGCCGCTCCTACAATCAGGCCTGAGCACACGTCGCGCGAGAAGCGCAATGAGCGTTTTTTTGCCGCGTCACACACCACCCAAGGAATCGCCATGCGACCATCGAATCGAGCCCCCGACCAACTTCGGGCAATCAAGATCACCCCGCACTTTACCGTTCACGCCGAAGGCTCGGTGCTTATCGAATGTGGCAGCACCCGCGTGCTGTGCAATGCCAGCGTTGAAAACAACGTACCACCGCATAAACGCGGCAGCGGCGAGGGCTGGGTCACCGCCGAATACGGCATGTTGCCGCGCTCAACACACACCCGCATGCGCCGCGAAGCTGCCAGTGGCAAGCAAAGCGGCCGTACGCAGGAAATCCAACGCTTAATCGGTCGCAGCTTACGCGCCGTGGTTGATTTGAAAAAACTCGGCGAGCGGCAAATCACGCTCGACTGCGACGTGTTGCAGGCCGATGGCGGAACCCGCTGCGCGTCGATTACAGGTGCTTATGTTGCGTTGGCCATCGCCTGCAACAAACTGGTCGCTGCGGGGTTACTCACCGAATCTCCGCTGGTTGATTCCGTGGCTGCGGTCTCGGTGGGAATATTTGAGTCAACGCCTGTGCTCGATTTGGACTACGACGAAGATTCCAACTGCGAAACCGATATGAATGTCGTGATGACCGGCGCGGGCGGCTTCGTGGAAGTGCAGGGAACGGCCGAGGGCAAGCCGTTTTCAAGGGCAGAAATGGATGCCTTGTTAGCGCTGGCCGCCGATGGAATAAAAGCACTCAATGTCGCGCAAACAGCCGCCATCGCCGCCGCCTAAGCTGCTATCGCTGCCACCTAAGCTGTAGGAGCGGCTCGCCGCGAATTTCCCGCAAAACGAACCCTTCGCGACAAGTCGCTCCTACAACGTTCAAAATGAAGCTAACGAAACTCGTCATCGCCACCGGTAACCTAAAAAAGCTCAAAGAGTTTGAGCGCCTGCTTGCGCCCCTCGGTATCGTGGTACTTCCGCAGAGTGCATTTGACGTACCCGAAGCGCCCGAGCCACACTGCACCTTCCTTGAAAATGCGCTCGCCAAGGCCCGAAACGCCGCGCGTCACACCGGCCTGCCCGCGCTTGCCGATGATTCGGGTATTTGTGTTGACGCGCTCAACGGCGCACCCGGCGTCAATTCGGCCTACTACGCTGGCGCACAAAAAAGTGATGCCGACAACAACGCGAAATTGATCGCCGACCTGCAAGGTGTCGCCCACCGTCGCGCCCATTACACCGCCGTTCTCGCTTTGGTGATGCACGAGAACGACCCCGAGCCCATCATCGCCGAGGGCCGTTGGTGGGGTGAAATGATCGACACACCGCGCGGCGCTGGGGGCTTTGGCTACGACCCCTATTTTCTCGACATCGCACTCAATCAAACCGCCGCCGAAATGCCCATCGACATCAAAGGTGCGCATTCACATCGTGGGCGAGCGCTCGCGGCGCTGTTGCTGCGGCTTCAAGAATAAAACGCCAGGCCGCCGCGCCTTTGGGCGCGAGCGTTGGCGCGCATTAGGTTCGGCTCCCGTTAGCGGCATTGGGGCAATAATAGTTTCCGCCGAGCGATTGCGAATTCACCTGTTACTCACCCCTCTGGCTGTCACACTGAAAACCACATGCCTGCCAAATCTCCACCACCTATCGATCCCACCACGCAGCAAGATTTGTTCGGCAATGCCTCGCCGCTCGAGCCATCGCAGCGCCTCGCGTTGCGCGCCAAGGTATTGGCGCGCACCCCCGCCCAAAAGCGCTTCAGCAGGCTGCTCACCGATATCGAAAACGCGAATCGGCGCATGCAGGGCGTGAGCGAGATGCTGGAAGCAGGGAGAAACGCGTATCGCGATCATTTAGAGCCGATCTTCGAGCAGTTGACTGAGGCGCAGCGCGCTGTGGCCTTCCAGATCGCCAAGCGCCTTGTCGACAAGACCAAACACAAAGGTTTTACGGTGCCGCTCAAGCGATTCACCACCGATTTATTGGAGGGCATGCTGCCCCCGTGGGAGGTGCAGGCCGATGACCCACTGCGCCCGCTCTACGAAGAAATTTTCGGCCCGCCCGAGGCGTTCGACGAGACCGATGAGGACTATCCCTTGGATCCGGCTTCGCGTGAGGCGCTGCGCGCGATGGGTATTCCAGAGGAATTCCTTGACCAGCTTTCCAGCGAGCAACGTGGCGATGCTGATCCTGCGCCCCACACCCCCCCACCGCCGGGCGCGCAAGGCAAAAAGCGTGCGCCCAACAAACGTGAACTGGCCGCCGAGCAGAGCGCTGAGAGCGCCAAGCTCGCCTTGCGTACGCTCTACCGCCAACTCGCCAGCAGTCTCCACCCTGATCGCGCCCGCGACGATGCCGCGCGCCTGCTCGCCACCGAGCGTATGGCGCGTGCCAATGTGGCCTACGCAGCCAATGATCTACAAGCGCTACTCGCCCTGCAAATCGAAACCGCGCGCGATACGGACGCCTGCCTGGTCAATGAAACTGATGCAACCGTAGTGGCCTGGTGCGAGGCGCTCAAGGCACAGCTCGTCGAAATCAGAAGCACCACGCTCCAGCTCGAAAGGCACCTAGTCGGGGCCCTCGGCGGCCCTCTGATGTCGGGTCGCGTCAAAGCAATCACGGTCGACTTTGTACTTCGCAGCGTCAAGGCAAGCGCCGCTGAGGTCAAGGAGGATTTAGCGTTGACCCTGGCTGACGTAGCCGAACTACAGGACGACACCCGCTTCGTGGCTTGGTTAAAGGATATGCAAGACAAGACCAGAGCGCGCTCTGATCCGTTTTTCGATGATTTTGACGACATCTTCGACGAAGCACTGCGCGCCTACGGCAGCGCGCAAGCGGCGCCAAAAAGGCGTGCCGCCAAAGCCAAATCGAGTAAGACCAGAAAATCTAAGCGCTGAGCAATCTCAGTCTAGAGGCACGACTGACGTGAGATCGTGATGATCAATGTTGCTGCCGCGAGGTTATGCGGGTTTGCCAGTAGCGTTTAATTTCGCTGCCTTGCAACTGCAGACACCAGTAGTCCAACTCCGCAGATCTAAACCGGAACCTCATTAGCACGTTGGCGCAGGCAACGAACCGGCGCTAAGCTTAAACACAGCTAGCCGCCAAAGCTGAGCGTGCGAAGCCTCTTCTTTGACGCTGATTAGCGCAGATTCAACATAGATCAACGCAGACTTTTTCAGAGCACGCGCTGGTTGTGCCGTGCGCAAAAGTTCGTTTGGCTGTGTGCCTTTCGGGCGGGTCCGCTCACAGAAGTCTGCGGCCATCTGCGTCGAATCTGCGCTAATCTGCGTCAAAAGAGAGCGCCGCCAAGGCTGACTCAAGTCGTTTCACGCGGTAAGCGACCGATACCAACCTATTGCCTCAGGCATCTCGCTAGTCAGGAACCGGAATGGTTGTGTTGTTTTCGTGGGTCGCTCTGTTTTCGGCTCGCGCTCGAAATCGTCAGCGCATTCGGGCGATCAGGTTTCAATTGCCTCACCGTCCACGCGCAGCTCGGACCCGCGAGTCGTCCCGCCTATGGTGTGATCGTCGCATCGCGATTTGGCCCTACCTGCGGAGACGATAGATTGCTGCCATGCAATCTATCGCTCATCGATCGTCTAGAACCCTTGCGCGTCCCCACAATCGTGCCGCCGCTTGCGTGATCCTCACGCACCGGATCAAGCAGCGCTATTGGCCGCGAACGAATGCGTTTTTTATTGCCCTGGTGACGGCTGGATTCGCGGCCCTGTTGTCTGCCTTGTTGTGGCGCCTGGGCATGGAATCGATGAGCTGGCGCTATCCGGTGTCGGTGATGCTCTCTTACCTGCTACTGCTCGTGCTGCTCTGGGCTTGGAGTCATCGTTCGCTGTGGGACGGTTCGAATTTCGATATGCCCAGCGTCGGGAACTCCAATGGCAACGCAAGCTCCGGCGGCACCTGCCACAACCCGGAATTTTCGGGTCCGGGCGGTGAGTTCGGGGGCGCAGGAGCCAGTGGCAGTTTCGACGGCGGTATAGCCGATTCCGGGTTTTCGGCGGGTGATATCGTCAGTGGCGGCGTTGAGGCGGCCGTTAGCGCCGAAGAGGGCGCGGTGGTGGTCGTACCCATCTTGCTCATGATCGGGCTGGTGCTACTAATGGGTGGTTTCGCATTCAGCACCGTCGCACTGGTTTGGCAAGCGCCGGTATTGCTCGCTCAGTTGATGACTGATGCGGGCACAGCGGGTTTGTTGCTCGTGCACGTGCGACCGCAAGATCGTCACGAATGGCTCAATACGGCCGTGCGCAAAACCTTACCAGCGTTTGCCATGCTCGCCGTGGTCTTTGCGATCGCGGGCTTCGCGCTTGAATGGTTTGATCCAGAGGCTATTACGCTCTTTGACGTGTGGGCCAACCGAAGCGCCAATTGAGCTCGCACCGATATTGGTAAGCTTGCGCCCTACCGCAACGCGTATTGAACGAAGCTCTCATTCATGCAAGCAGTCCTTGATCCCGTCGAAGCCCGCATCATCGGCACGATGATAGAAAAGCGCATCACAGTGCCCGATACGTATCCGCTGACCATCAATTCGTTGGTCAACGGTTGTAATCAGATGAACAATCGCGCGCCGGTGACGTCGCTGTCTGAAAGTGAAGTGTCCTCTGCCGTCGAGCGGTTGCGTGATCGGGGTTTTACGAGTTTGTATACCGGCGCGGCCACGCGGGTACCGAAGTATTCGGAATCGTTCGTGGAGCGCTTGGGGTTGCAGCGCAGTGAAGCGGCGCTGTTGTGCGAGCTGATGCTTCGCGGCGCGCAGATGCCCGGCGAACTTCGCTCGAGAGCAGAGCGAATGCATGCCTTTGCCGATTTGAACGAGGTGGAATCGACGCTGATCGCGATGGCGGCACTCACGCCGCCGCTGGTGCTTCAGCTGCCGCGTGAGGCCGGTGCGCGGGCTGCGAAATGGCAACATATGCTCTTCGGCGGCGAGTTGCCCGCCAGCGATGCACCGAGTTTGCCGCCGTCGAAAAGCGAGCGTGAGTCGGCGTTAGCAGATCGCGTTGCGGCACTTGAGGCCAAAGTTATCGAGCTTGACGATGCGCTCACTGCGCTTCGCATTCAGCTCGGGGCGTAATTTTTTACATCGATATTTATGTCAACACACCCGCCCGATCAAATTTCTACCCAGCGCAAAGCCATCAACTTACATCGATTGCGTGAGCTCTACGCTGCGGGCGAAAAGCTTACGATGCTCACTTGCTATGACGCAACCTTTGCTCGGATTGCCGATGACGCAGGCGTGGAAATGCTGCTGGTCGGCGATTCGCTGGGCATGGTGTTGCAGGGGAAAGCGAGTACGCTGCCCGTTTCCATCGAGGAAATGGCCTATCACGTTCGCTGCGTTGCAGCAGGTAATAAGACCGCGTGGGTGATCGGTGATTTGCCGTTTGCGAGTTACCAGCAAAGCCCCGCGCAAGCGTTCGAGCACGCCGCGACATTAATGCAGGCAGGCGCACAGATGGTCAAGCTCGAAGGCGGCGGGTGGACCAATGACACGGTGCGTTTTTTAAGCGAACGCGGCATTCCGGTGTGTGCGCATTTGGGGCTCACGCCACAATCGGTGCACGCGCTCGGTGGCTATCGAATTCAAGGAAAGAGTGACGCCGCTGCGGCGATTTTGAAGCGCGACGCTGCCGCGATTGCCGAGGCGGGTGCCGCGATGTTGGTGCTCGAGCTGTTACCCTCAACGCTCGCGAAAGAAATCACCGACCTGCTGCCCATTCCAGTCATCGGAATCGGTGCCGGCATTGATTGCTCGGGACAGGTGTTGGTGCTACACGACATGCTGGGGCTCACCAAAGGCAAGCTGCCTCGTTTCGTGAAGAACTTTATGAACGGCGCCAGCAGCATCGAAGCAGCGATTGCCAGCTATGTGTCCGAGGTCAAGGAGAAGCGCTTTCCCGACAACGGTTTGCATGGCTACTGAGAGCGCTTTGCTCGCGCCGAATTTCACGGTTTTGCCGCCGCTGTCGCTCTACATTCATATTCCTTGGTGCATCCGAAAGTGCCCCTACTGTGATTTCAATTCGCATGAGGGCGCGGTGCAGGAGCGCGAATACATCAACGCACTGATGAGCGATTTGGAATCAGAGCTGCCGAATTTTTGGGGGCGCACGATTCACACAATTTTCATTGGCGGTGGCACGCCGAGTTTGTTTTCCGCCGATGCAATTGGCGAGATCCTTGCGGGTGTACGGGCGCGAACGCGGCTCTCGCCCACCGCCGAAATCACCTTAGAGGCCAACCCTGGCACCTTCGAGATGGAAAAGTTCGCCGGCTATAAATCGGTGGGCGTGAATCGTCTATCGATTGGCATCCAGAGCTTTAACGACGCGCATCTCAAAGCGCTCGGTCGCGTCCACGATTCAAGCGAAGCGCGGCGTGCGATTGAGATCGGTTTGGCGACGATTGGCAACGTGAACTTGGATGTGATGTTTGCGCTGCCTGCGTCGCGCACTGGCGCGTTGGCGCAAACTATGGCTGAGTGCGAAGCCGATGTTCGAGCTGCGCTGTCGTTTGGCACGCCGCATCTGTCGTTCTACCAATTGACGCTCGAACCCAATACGGTATTCGCGAAAAAGCCTCCGCCTCTGCCGGATCATGATTTGGCCGCTGACATGCAGATTCACGTTGAAACGCTACTCAACGACGCAGGCTACGAGCACTACGAAACCTCGGGTTACGCCAAGGCGGGTCAGCGCTGCCAACACAATTTGAATTACTGGAGTTTCGGCGACTACGTGGGCATTGGCGCAGGCGCGCACGGCAAATTGTCAATGCCCGGTTCTGCCAGCGCCGCGCCGTCCATCGTGCGCACCGAACGGGTAAAACAGCCGCGTGAATTTATGCAGCGCGCCGCCTCGGGTAACGCTGTGCACGAACGCCGTGAAGTGCGGCGCAGCGATGTGGGTTTTGAATTTATGCTCAACGCGCTTCGATTGACCGATGGCTTCCTGGTTCGCGATTTCGAAACCCGCACGGGCTTTTCGATTGCGCTCGTGGATCGTGCACTCAATGTGTGTGAGCAACGAAAACTCATCACCCGCGATCATCTGCGCATCAAGCCGACCGCGCTCGGCCGCACGTTTCTCAATCAAGCGATTTCTGAGTTCTTGTAAACAGCCTTTTAGCGAAACGCCATATAAATCCTGGATTTCAGGTCATTTATTGGTAATAACACTATTACATCAAATTTTCGTTAATTCCTTATTTTAAATGGCATTAATCAATAAAGTTAGTGGCTCTTTCAGAGAGTTGCATTGCACAGATCAGATAATTCTCCCTTGACGCATCGCGCCCGGTGAGCGACATTGCGCCCTCATGCCGAGCCTTGGCTCAGCGCATCAATTTTTTAAGATGAGGGAAGATCATGATCGCAAGTTTTATCTGCTGTTTTTGGTGGTGTTTGGCGGGCTTGCTGCTCGGTTGGTTGGCGCACTGGCTGTTTGACAAGTTCTTCCGTCGCGGCGGCGATAGCGGCTCTGGGGCATCGACGAGCTACTCTGCGCCTGCTTACGCGCCAGCTGCACCAGTGTCTGCCGCAGCGTCGTCGTTGACGGCCGGAGTGGGTGCCTCAATGGCCGCCACTGCCGCTGCGTTCGGCTACAAAATCAAGAGCCCCAATGGTTACGATAATTTCGAAATCATCGAAGGCATCGGCCCGAAAATCAATGGTGTCCTCCACGCTGCTGGCGTGCACACGTTCGAGCAACTTTCGAAAATGGAAATTCCATCGATCTCGAAAATCCTTGACGCAGCAGGCCCCAATTTCAAGCTGGCCAATCCAGAAACGTGGTGCCAACAAGCAGCACTGTGTGCCAGTGGTTCGTGGGAGACGCTCAAGAAGTTGCAAGACGAATTGGTCGCCGGCGTATCGCTCAAAAACGACAACGCCTAAGCCCAACGAGAGGAGCAAATCATGTCTCGAATCGCATTGCGATCGCCTGCAAATTGGCGCGCTTATGACAGCTGGAGTTTTTGGATTGCCGCGCTTGTGGCGCTGCTCCTATTGCTGATGTGGATGTTCGGTCGCGGTCCCAACGCCTCTGGCTGTTGTGGCGCGATGTCGGCGTCTACGGCGGCATCAGTCGCAGCAGCTGCACCTGCCGCCGCAGGTGCTGCGTGGGGCACTGACGGCAAAGTCACGCTCACTGGTGTGGTGAAAGATGCGGCCACCAAAAAGGCCATCGTCGATAACGCCATCGCCAAGTACGGCGCGGGCAATGTCATCGATCAGCTCACCATCAACGCCACTGCGTCGTCGAAGGTTGTGCTCACCGGCACGGTATTCAGTGCCGATGAGAAAAAGGCGCGCGGCGACTGGGCCGCAAGTCTGTACGGCCCCACGGTCATGATCGACAATCAAATCGATGTGCAATTGCCGCCAGGTGCCGCGGCCCCCAGCGGACCCAAACCGCCCGCAGTCAAGGTGTACTTTGAAACGGCCAAGACCGACATCGACGCCAAAGATCGCGACGCGATGGGTGTGATCATCACCTACTTAAAAGCGAACCCGAGCGCCAAAGGCGTGATCTCTGGATTTCACGATCCGCGTGGCAATAAAGCAAGCAACGAAGAGCTTGCCAAAAACCGCGCAAAAACGGTTCGTGAAGTCTTGCGCTCTGCTGGCATTGATGAGGCCCGAATCGTCATGCAAAAACCCGTAGAAACAACGGGCAGCGGTGACAACGCCGAAGCGCGACGCGTTGAGGTGTCGATCGAGTAATCGATTGCTCGTTTGACCCAAAAGGCCGACCTGCGTGTCGGCCTTTTTTTATGTGCAATTTTGATTCGCGTCGGCCGACCGCGTGCGAACGATTGTTAAGCTCTGGTCATGAAGTTTTCATTTTTCTCAGAACACAAATTGGCAACTACCATCGTTGCCGTGGCGCTGTGCGTGGGGGGTCTTGCCATTGCTTACAAGTACGCACGTCCTGGCGTACCGACCGAGGTCGTGATGTCCACGGGCGCGCCGGGTGGCGCGTATGAAAGCTATGCCAAGCGCTACGTTGCGGCCTTGGCCGAAGAGGGCATCAAGCTCACGTTGAAACCATCGCAGGGCGCCACTGAAAATTTGGCGCGACTGCTCGATGAACAATCGAACGTTGATTTAGCGTTTGTGCAAAACGGCTTGATTGAGCGCGAAAAAACCGACGACGGTTCGCTCGAATCGATGGGCAGTTTTTTTCATGAGCCGGTGTTTGTTTTTTACCGTCCACAGTCTTTCAAGCAGCCCTTACAGTCATTCGGCGAGCTCTCGGGAAAGCGCGTTGCCATAGGGGCCGAGGGCAGCGGCACCCGTGTGTTGGCGCTGAGTTTGCTCGCATTGCACCAACTCAAGCCGGATGGCTCGGATCGCTTCATTGCCAAGGGTGGCGAAAGCGCAGCCGCCGCGCTTCGTGCGGGTGAGATCGACGCGGCGGTATTCGTTGGAAACGTTACCTCCCCGCTCCTGCAAGCGCTGTTTCGTGATGCCCAGCTACGCGTCGCAGATTTGGCGCTGGCCGAAACCTACGCACGCCGTTTGCCGCAACTCAGCTTGGTCACGCTGCCCGCGGGCTTGGTCGACGTGGCGGCGCTGTTACCGTCGCAGGCCATACGTACCGTGGCCACCACGTCGAGCCTAGTGGCGCGAGACGACTTGCACCCGGCGGTGAGTTACCTGTTGATGCGCGCGGCGAAACGAATTCACAGTGGCGGTGACGCACTGTCTAAAGTGAATGAATTTCCATCCTTTGCCTTCGCGCAAGACTTCCCTCCCTCAGCCGACGCCGAGCGACTGCTCAAAGACGGCACGCCCTTTTTGTACCGCTATCTTCCGTTCAAGCTCGCAAATTTTGTGAGTCGAGCGGCAGTCTTTCTGATTCCACTTCTGGCGCTTCTGTTGCCGCTGACCGATTGGATTCCTAAGCTCATTGCAATGCGGGTCAAGGGAAAGCTCTTTAAACATTACAAAGCGATGAAGCAGATTGATGAATCGGTGCGCGGAGCCACGCAAATGAGCGCTCTAAACGATGCCGCAAGACAGCTCGACGAGCTCGACGCCGAAGTGGGGCGACTGAGCGTTCCTACGAATTACAGCAACGATCAATTCGGCATCCGCGATCACATGGATTTGGTGCGTGTGCGAATCGAGCGCAAACGGGATGCGCTGTCGGTCAGCGTATAAGTTGTTTATTGGCGAACGCTGTACAGCAGTATCTTTGTAGGCCAATTGAAATATGGCTTATGTCGCTATTATTCAATGAATCACTTTACGTTTACTTTTATTAAAACCCCCTATTTCACGGGGCATTAAATAAATAAGCTGAATTTACAAAGCGACGCCACCGTCAGCTATCGATGCGCCGCGATAAATCGCACACTTTTTGCACGCTCAAAACCTACGCCGAGCCGCCAACGTTATACTGGCTTGCATGAATATTGCAGTAGATTCTGTCGCCATTGTGCGACGCGCGCGGGCGGTGCTTTCCACGGAAGCCACTGCCATTGCGGCGTTGGAATCGCGCGTGGGCGAAGCGATGGTTCGCGCGGTCGAATTGATTCTTCACGCCAGCGGTCGTGTGGTGGTCACTGGCATTGGCAAATCGGGTCATGTCGGGCGCAAACTCGCCGCCACGCTGGCGTCGACGGGAACGCCTGCGTTTTTTGTGCACCCCGCCGAGGCAAGTCACGGTGATCTGGGGATGGTCACGGCCGATGATGTCGTGATTGCCTTGTCAAACTCCGGTGAAGTCGCTGAACTCTCGGCGCTTTTCACACCGCTTAAACGCGTGGGCGCAAAAATGATCGCGATCACCGGCAACGATCGCTCAACGCTGGCGACGGTCGCCGACGTCGCGCTCGACGCGTTCGTGGCCGAGGAAGCCTGTCCGCTCGGACTCGCGCCGACTGCGAGCACCGCCGCGGCGATGGCGCTGGGTGACGCGCTTGCTATGGCCTTGCTCGAAGCGCGAGGCTTCACCGCTGAGGATTTCGCCCGCTCACATCCTGGCGGATCCTTGGGTCGCAAACTGTTGACGTTTGTGCGCGACGTGATGCGCACTGGCGAGCGTTTGCCCATCGTCGCTGATACTGCAACGGTGAGCCAAGCGCTGTTCGAAATTACCGGCAAAGGCATGGGAATGACCGCTGTTCGCGCCGCCGATGGCCGATTGGCGGGGCTTTTCACCGACGGCGATTTGCGCCGCTGCCTACCAAAGTTGGGCAACATTGAAACGGCGCGCGTGGTCGATTTCATGACCCGCTCGCCGCTGGTCATCGGCGCTGATGCGTTGGCCGTTGATGCGGTGTCGCTCATGGAAACCCAACGAAAAAATCTGCTGCTCGTCATCAATGATCGCCATGAGCTCATCGGCGCGCTCAACATGCACGATCTGCTGTTGGCAAAGGTTGTTTAGGGCATGAGCACGGTCGGCATCGTCTCCGTCGCCCAGCGCATGCTCAACGTCCGCGCGCTGGTGTGCGACGTCGACGGCGTGTTAACCGACGGCCGACTCAACTATTTGGGTGACCAAGAAATTAAATCGTTTTCGGTGCTTGATGGTTTTGGCATCAGCTTGGCTAAACAAGCGGGTTGGAATGTCGCACTACTGACGGCGCGCGGCGGCGTGGCCGTTGAGCGACGAGCCCGCGAGCTGGGCGTTGAACTCGAAACCGGACAACGCAGCAAAGGCCCTGCGTTTGCTGCGATTTGCGCGCGCTGGAATGTGCCGCTTGAAAATGTCGCCTACATGGGCGACGACTGGCTTGACCTGCCCGCCATGTTGCAAGCGGGTCTGGCGGCCACCGTCCCCAACGCCGCTGCAGCCGTGCGGCAGCGCGCGCATTGGCTTGCCAACGTTCAAGGCGGCGCCGGTGCAGTGCGCGAACTCGTCGAAGCGGTGCTCGGCGCGCAAGGCAAACTCGATGCCCTGCTTGCGCAATACCTGAGGGGCGAGGGCGCATGAGCATGCTGCTCTCGCGTCGTCGACAAGATCGTCTCACGGCGCTGTTTCCGCTGATTGCGATGATGGTGTTCGCCGCCATCACGTTTTGGCTCGATGCGCGCGTGACCGAATCGGCGCGCGCCCGGCAAAAACCGACGCCGACCGCGCCTGATCACTTTCTTGAGACGTTCAAAATCGAGCGCACGGCCGCCAGCGGTCAGGTTGAACATACGATGGTGGGCGTGCGAGCCACGCACTTCCCCAACAGCCAATCGACCATCGTCGAGCAGCCGAACTACCGTGGCGTGTCTCCGGGCAAGCCCACGATGACCGTTGAGGCCAGTCGCGGCGTGATGCTCAGCGACGCCAAAAACAAAGGCATCGAACGCATCGATTTTTCGGGGCAAGTGAGCGCCGCACAAAGCGCCATCGCTGGACGCGACGCCGTCACGTACCAAAGTCAAACGCTCACCGTTTTTCCAAAGACGCAACAAGCAACGACTCGCGACACCACGAAAACTATCAGCGGCGAGCGGATCATGACCACCCAAGGCATCGACATCGATGCCGACAATCGAACCGGTAAAACCTCCCGCGGTTTCAACTTAGAACTTACTCCTAAGGAGCAAAAATCTCCATGAATTCCATCGTCTCTCCGTTGCTCAGGATTACGCTTCGTCGTGGCCTCTGCGCCTGTGTTGCTGCCGCGCTGTGCTTGCCCATGCTGGTAAACGCCGAACGCGCCGATCGAAAGCTAAAAGTCAACATCACGAGCGTGGATTCCGAGGGCGACTACGGCAAAGGCATCTATCGTTTGTCCCGCAATGTCACCATCACTCAGGGAACGCTCAAAATCACCGCTGATCGCGCCGACATCCGCACCGATGAGACCGAGCAATATCACGCCGTGCTCACGGCCAAACCGGTGTGCTTCCGGCAACGCACCGACAACGGTGACTGGGCGCAAGGGATCGCCGACCGCGTTGAATACAACAGCGGCCAAGGTGTTGTGGAGCTTTTCGGAAACGCGCTTTTGATTGTCGGCGAAGACGAAACCCGCGCTAATTACATCGTCTACAACACGCAAGTCGGCACCTTTGAGTCGCGCGACAGTAAAGACCGAAAGAGTGCGACAGGGCTGGTGAGTTTTGTGTTGCAACCGCGTGAAAAAGAGGACAAGCCCACTACAGCCGCCGGTACGCCTGCGCCCGCCGCAGCGCCCAAACCCGCCATCGTAAAAACCGCTAACCCACCCAAACGCAATGAGCCTGCTTTCAGCCGCTGCGCTTAAAAAGCGCTACAAATCCCGCACCGTCGTTCACGACGTGTCGGTGTCGGTCGCCAGCGGCGAGGTCGTGGGCTTACTGGGCCCCAACGGCGCTGGCAAAACGACGTGCTTCTACATGATCGTTGGATTGGTGGCGGCCGACGGCGGTGCGATTCGCTTGGACGACACCGATTTGACGCATTTGCCGATTCACGAACGGGCTCGCCGTGGCCTGTCCTACTTGCCGCAAGAAGCTTCGATTTTTCGAAAGCTCACCGCCGGTGAAAACGTTCGTGCGATCCTCGAACTGCGCGAAAAAGATGAGTCAGTGATCGAGCGCGAACTCGCAGCGTTGCTCGATGATCTGGCCATTGCACATTTGCGCGACACGCCCTCGGTGGCGCTCTCCGGGGGCGAGCGACGTCGCTTGGAGATTGCTCGCGCGTTGGCGTCGCGGCCACGATTCATCCTGCTCGATGAGCCCTTTGCCGGCGTTGATCCGATTGCAGTGATTGAAATTCAACGCATCGTTCGGTTTCTACGCGAACGCGGCATCGGCGTGTTGATCACTGACCACAACGTGCGAGAAACCTTGGGAATTTGTGATCGTGCCTACATCATTAGCGAAGGCCGCGTGCTGGCCGACGGCGTGCCTGAGGCCATCATCGGCAACGAATCTGTGCGCAAGGTTTACTTGGGCGAACATTTCCGTTTGTAGTGATGGCCATGATTGTGCGTAGTGATTGGGAGTTAATGCGGAGCTTCAGTAACGAGCCGGTTGCGCCGTCACGCGCCAGCGCCTTGCAGGCTTGCCGATCACCTCGATGAAAACCGGTCTTCAGCTCAAACTTGCGCAGCACCTTACGCTGACGCCGCAGTTACAGCAATCGATACGATTGTTGCAACTCTCGACCCTTGAGCTGCAACAAGAAATCACCACCGCTCTGGCGGAAAATCCGCTGCTGGAGCTGGAAGATATTGACGATCCGGTCGAGGTCAGTCTGGAGAGCCTTCCGACAGCGCCCGAGCGCGAAGTCGCGCTTGAGCGGGGTGACGAGGGCGGATTCGACATTGACGACGCATTTGACGCCTACACCGCGCCCAGCGAATCATCGGCCGTGAGCGAAGTCTCGATCGCGGAGTCAGCAACGAGCAGTGACGACGCTTCGCCGTCGGACGCAGCGGCGAGCGACGACGCACCGGTTGAGCCTATCGACGTGACGGAATGGGGCAACGGCGCGGCGGGCGATGGCGACGACGATGGCGAATGGCAGCGCGCCCGAAATGTGAGCTTGCATGAGCACCTTCGCAGCCAAGTGGCAATGGTGCGCGAGTCGCCGTCGTTGATCGCCGTCCTCAATGCGCTCATCGACGCGCTCGACGATGACGGCATGCTCGACATGAACGAACATGAATTCGCTGCAATGTTGGGCGTGGACGTGGGTTCGATCGCCACGCTGTGGCAACGCGCTCTGCACTTGCTGCAGCGCTTTGATCCGCCGGGCGTGGGGGCCCGCTCGCTGCAAGAGTGTTTGTCGCTACAGCTCAGCGCGCTGCCGCAAAAGAGCGTTGTCAAGCTCGCTCGGCGCGTCGTTGATGAAGCGTTTGACGCGCTGGCTCGACGCGACTTTGTGCGCATTCGAAAGCTCTATTCGCTGACCGAACCGGCGCTTCGCGATGTGCTCAACATCATCCAATCGCTCTCACCCCGACCCGGAGCACCGTTTGCCGATGTGTCAGCCAGTCAGCTCGTGCCCGATGTCATTGTGCGGCGCAATAAATCGCGCTGGTACGCGGAACTCAATGGGGCTGTGGTTCCAAGGCTCACCGTCAACACGATGTACGCCGATATGCTGCAACGCCAAAAAGAGGGACGGGCCACGCCGCTGTCAACCCAGTTGCAAGAAGCACGCTGGTTGGTTAAGAATGTGGCTCAACGGTTTGAAACCATATTGCGAGTAGCCATCGTTATCGTGGAGCGTCAGCAAGCATTTTTCGATCACGGAGCGGTCGCCATGCGGCCGCTGGTGTTGCGCGAAGTCGCCGATGAATTGGGCTTGCATGAATCAACCGTCTCTCGCGTCACGACGCAAAAATTCCTGACCAGCGTTCAGGGCACCTTCGAATTCAAGCACTTCTTCGGCAGCCACGTGGCCACCGATGCAGGGGGCGCGGCATCGTCTACGGCGATTCGCGCTATGATCAAAACACTTATTTCAGAGGAGGATTTAACGCAGCCGCTCACCGATAGCCGAATCGCCGAACTTTTGGGCGAACAAGGCATCATCGTGGCTCGTCGCACCGTTGCCAAATATCGGGAACAACAACAGATTGACCCGGTCAATCAACGTAGACGTGATTGAAGTTGACTTGAATCTCAACCCCATGATCGTCAGCACCGAGCCGACACTTATCCATTTTTCTAAGGGTACGTTTCATGAATCTGCACATCACTGGCCACCATGTCGCTGTAACTGACGCACTTCGCACCTACGTGGTTGCGAAACTAGACCGCGTTAATCGCCATTTCGATCACGTGATCGACATCAATGTCGTCATGTCGGTGGAAAAGTTGCGACAGAAAGTGGAAGCCAATGTGCATGTGAGCGGGCGAGAGATTCACGCCGCGTCCGAAGGGGAAAGCCTCTACGCTGCGATTGACGAGTTGGCTGATCGTCTAGATCGTCAAGTCGTGCGACACAAGGAAAAGCTGCAAGTTCACCGCGATCAAGGTTTTGAGCGCAAGCGCCTTGATTTGAACTAACTCGACGGGCGCTCGGCCGATGCGGTTTCGTGTCGGTCGTTGCCGCTTGGCAACTTGGCGTCTTGCTCGCCGCCAATGTTGCGGCGCGATACAATCTCATCTTACGTTTAAACGCTGTATTCGCACCGCGAACTGATTTCATTGTGTCGTTACTCGCCGATCTTCTAGCGCCCGAAAATGTGTTGCTCGACTTAGATGTCAGCAACAAGCGTCGGTTGTTTGAATTGATCGCGCTCGAGTCCGAGCTTCGCTACGATTTGGTGCCCACGGTCACGATTGACAGCCTTCTGGCGCGCGAAAAATTGGGCTCTACAGGACTTGGCCAAGGCATCGCCATTCCCCATGGTCGCATCCGTGGCCTTGAGCGATCCATCGGTTATTTCGCTCGACCCAAGCAACCCATCGCTTTTCAGTCTCCCGATGGATTGCCTGTCCGTGATGTGTTTGTGCTGCTTGTTCCGGAAGCTGCCACTGACGCGCACTTGCAAATCCTCTCCGAGCTCGCACAGCGCTTTTCGAGCCGTAGCTTCCGCGATGCGCTCACCGCGGCCAACGATCCGCACACAGTTCACGCACTGTTCAGCAACCCAAGTCTTTAGCGCTAGTAAAGGCGTTTCGTGCGTACCGTTGAAATATCAAAGCTCGTCGCTGACAATCTTGACCGGCTAGGTCTGAGCTGGGTTGCCGGAATCGATGGTGGCGGTCGCGTGCTTTCGCGCGACACCACAACACAAGCCCACGTCGGCTTGGTCGGTCACATGAATTTCATTCATCCGTTTCGGGTTCAAGTCGTGGGCCCGGCGGAGATTGCGTATCTAAACACACTGTCCACGAGCGAACAGGGCGCGACTTTTTCACGGCTGTTGGTTGAAGAGCTGGGCGCTGTGCTGCTCTGTGGCGTAGGCGATGCGCCTGAGTACATGCTCGCGCCGTGCAATCGCTTAAAGGTGCCGCTACTCACATGCGAGCATCCGAGCCCGCATGTGGTGGATGTATTGCGTCTGTACCTCTCGCGCTTGCTCGCAGCGAGCACCACCTTGCATGGCGTTTTTCTTGATGTACTCGAGATGGGCGTGCTCATTACCGGTGCCTCAGCCATCGGAAAGAGCGAGTTAGCGCTTGAGCTCATTAGTCGCGGGCACGGACTGATTGCCGATGACATTGTTGAGCTTTATCGCGTGTCGCCCGAGCTTGTCGAAGGCCGTTGCCCAGACGTGCTTAAAGATTTTCTTGAGGTTCGCGGCATCGGCATTTTGAATATCCGAACGACGTTCGGTGAAACGGCCGTGCGCCCTCGAAAGTCGCTCAAATTGATTGTTCATCTCGAAGATCACACTGACGAGCAATTCAAACGCCTTGACCGGATGAGCGTTAACGCTTCGTACCAAGAAGTGCTGGGTGTGCAGATTCGGAAAGTGGTGATTCCAGTGGCCGCAGGTCGAAACCTTGCCGTGCTGGTTGAAACAGCGGTTCGCAATTTCGTGCTTAACTTGCGTGGCATTGATTCGACGCGCGAATTCATTGAACGCCAAGCTCGCCTGATGGAACAAGGTGAGTGAACACTTCCGCTGCTGATCAGCGCGCAACTGTCTTGGTGCTCGTGTTGGGTGTCTCGGGTGCCGGCAAAAACGTTGCACTGGGCGCGCTCGAGGACTCCGGCTTTGCGGTGGTGAATAACCTTCCCAGTTCGTTGTTGCTGGCGACGGTGCGCAGCCTGATGACAAGCTATTCGCAGCCGCTCGCCATCGCGGTCAATGCGCAGCAACCGAGTTTTATCGACGATTTCGCGTCCGCTCAATCGGCGCTGAATGTCGAGTTTCACGCGCTTACGGTACGAGTGCTTCGCTTGGATGCGGACGACGCTACGCTCACCCGTCGCTTTGCTGAAACGCGCAGAAAGCATCCGTTCGCAAGCGATCAGCGCACGCTGCGCGAAGCGATTGCAGAGGAGCGCAGCCGTATCCGCGAGGTTAGCGATGCGGCGTTTGAGCTCGATACCACCGCGACCAGCGCGCATTTGCTGCGCCTTCGAGTCAAAGAATTTGCGTTGTCGCTCGCACAATCCGACGGTTCGCCTCTGCTGGTGATCTCGTCATTTGCGTATCGAAGTGGTATTCCACCGGATGCCGATTTGGTGTTCGATGCGCGAATCTTGCCCAATCCTTATTACGAACCTAGCCTGGCGACGCTCACGGGTCGTGACGTGCCAGTCATTGACTTTCTCGAGGCGCGCGCGGAAACGGCCGCGCTCGTACACTCGATACTGTCCTTTTTGCGCGAAACGCTACCGCGCTTTGCCCATGACAATCGAGCTCGCGTCCATATTGCCATTGGCTGCACGGGCGGTCAGCATCGCTCGGTGTATGTAGCGGGCGCGTTGTATGCCGCGCTCAAAGCCGACTGGCGCGTGTTACGACATGATCGTGAACATCCGGTGGCTGCACTCTAACCCCCAAGTTTGATTCCGACGGAGCTTCAAAATTTTTTCGTTTTTTGGTAAGAAACAAGACGCGGCAACCGAGCGCGCCGAAACGCTTTCGCTGTTTCCGCTCTCGACCACCGTTTTCCCCGGCGGTCGATTGTCGTTAAAGGTCTTTGAGCAGCGCTATTACGAGCTGGCAAAGCGCTGCATCACATCCGGTGAGCCCTTCGGCGTGGTTACGCTCTCTGCGGGTAACGAAGGCAGTCACGAGCAGAGCTTTGCGAAGGTAGGGACATCAGTGAGCGTTTCAAGCTTCGATGCCCCAGCCCCCAACATTTTTGTGCTCGACGTAGTCGGCCAGCAACGCTTCGAAATTACCGCAACGAAGAAGTCCGAAAACGGTTTGCACAAAGCGCGCGTGCGCTGGATTGATGCAGAGCCCGAGATCGCCTTGCCGCCAGAGTACGCCCAGCTCGCCGAGCTACTCAAACCGATTGTCGAAGGCGTAGGAGAGGCGCGCTTCGCGCCGCCGTTTCGCCTCGACGATGCAACCTGGGTCGGTTCACGCTGGACTGAAATTCTGCGCGTTCCCCCGGCCATCAAGCAAGCGCTGCTCGAAATCAACGATCCGTTACTTCGCCTAAAAACAATCAGTCAATTGATTGCGCGTGGACAGGGCGACGCCGCAGCCTCGGCTCACTAAAATAGCTGGATCGATACCACTAGCTACACATCGCCCTGCGCGTCTGCGCCCAGAGCGACTGAGGATTCATTATGGCCGGACACAGTGCATGGGCAAATATCCAACACCGCAAAGGGCGGCAGGATGCCAAAAAGGGAAAGATCGCCACACGATTGATTCGTGAGATTACCGTCGCCGCAAAGATGGGCGGCAGCAGCCTTGAGGGCAATCCGCGACTACGTTTGGCGGTGGACAAAGGCTACGGCGCCAACATCACCAAAGACACGATTGAGCGAGCGATCAAACGCGGCGCGGGCGAAACCGGTGGTGCCGATTACCAAGAGGTTCGCTACGAGGGCTACGGTATCAATGGCGCGGCGGTGATGGTCGATTGTTTGACGGACAATCACACGCGAACGGTTGCCGAGGTGCGCCACGCATTCAGCAAAAACGGCGGCAACATGGGCACCGACGGCTCAGTCGCGTTCCTGTTCAAGCATTGCGGAACGCTACTGTTTGCGCCGGGCACCAACGAAGACGCGCTGATGGAAGCAGCGCTCGACGCCGGCGCACAGGATGTGACCACTAACGAAGACGGATCTATTGAAGTCATCACTGGCCCCTATGACTTTGTGGCCGTCAAAGAATCGCTCATCAAAGCCGGATTTCCTTCGGAGCACGGCGAAGTCACGATGAAGGCGCAAAATGAAGTTGCGTTTTCAGGCGAGGATGCCGTGAAGATGCAAAAACTTCTCGACGCGCTAGAAGCGCTCGACGACGTGCAGGATGTGTTCACCTCAGCCACGATGGATCAATAATCAGGAGCACGATATGGGTTGGTTTTCGAGCAAAGACAGCGGATTTTTTTTGGCTACGGTCACGCCGTCGAAAGACGATGTAGGCATCACGCAATACCTGGGCGTGGTCAATGGCGAGGCCATCATCGGCGCCAACATTTTTCGTGACATGTTCGCGTCGGTTCGCGACGTGGTCGGCGGGCGCGCCAGTGGTTATGAGCGCTCACTCAAAAGCGCACGTGACGCTGCCATCGATGATTTGATCGCGTCCGCCAAAGAGCTCGGTGCCAACGGCGTCATCGGCATCGATTTCGATTACGAAGTGCTCGGTGAAACCAACGGCATGATGATGGTGGCGGTCAGCGGCACCGCAGTGAAAATTGGGTGAATCGAGCTACGAGCCGAAAAACGCAGTAATAGCGGGCTATTACGAGTATTTTCGGCGAAGTAGTTCGCCCAAAACAAGGATGCGATGCCGGTGGCGATTTAATCAGTGTTTCCCTAGATTCGCTCGCGCGCCGAAACGGTGAAAGCCAGCGCAACGCCACGCATTATTTTGGGCATTGATCCGGGGCTCCGTGTGACGGGCTTCGGCGTGATTCAAATCACGGGCAGCCAGCTCGCTTATGTGGCCAGCGGCTGCATCAAATCCAACGAAAAGGAAACGCTCCCCGAGCGCCTGTTCACCATCGCGCAGGATATTCAATCGATCATCGGGCATCACAAGCCAGACGATGTGGCGGTCGAAAAAGTATTCGTCAACGTCAATCCGCAATCAACGCTACTGCTCGGACAGGCCCGTGGGGCGGCGATCACCGCCGCTGTGCTCTCCGGCGCAACAGTGTTCGAATACACCGCACTGCAGGTCAAGCAATCGGTGGTCGGGCACGGCAAAGCCGCCAAAGAGCAGGTGCAGGAAATGGTCAAGCGCTTGCTAAAACTCGCCGCGACACCGCAAGCCGACGCCGCCGATGCGCTGGCCACCGCCATCACCCACGCACACGCTCGGCAAGGCCTGGGCGCAGTGGCGGGCGAACTTCTGGGCACCAAGAAAATTCGTCAACGCGGCGGTCGATTGATTTAATCCAGCGTTCGAACGTTAAATTTGGCAGTCATTCTCCGAGCACGCCAGGGATGTGGTTCATTGAACGTCAAACAACGCATTGTCTTGACGATAGAAAACGTCGCTAAGACGAGCAATGAAAATTGACGATCGATGCAAGTCGCCACAGCCGCAGCTACCGCAGCCACCGCTAACTTTCGTTAGTTGATCGTATCGACGATGTTTGATTCCACGCTGCGTCGACTCGCCGTCCTGACAGCGCGGGTCATTGAACCCAAAAAATAATCTGTGTTCATCTGCGTCAAAGAAAGTGCCGGTATTCGCGGCTTTGCCCCGACCGGACCACAAGAATCAAAACGCTCGCTGACTGCCCTGGGAAACGCAGAGCGCAACAGAAGTCTTTCGACACAAATTTCGCAAATTTAACGCAGCTGAACACAAATTTTTCGAGGTGAGGCAACCCACTGTTTGGACGATAAAAGCCAGTTGATCGCAGGCAAGACGTTTCATTCTCCAGGGCGTTGGCTTGTCTTCATGGCCGTTGGGCTCGCACTTCATCCCAGATCAAGGCGCGCTGCTCGCGGGATTTAATCAGCGTCTCCCTAGGCTGAATTGATGATGAGTGGGACGTCTCCTGGGAAAAACGGCGACACGAATTCGAAGTAAGCGCGCGGGCCATCGTACGAATGGCGGCGCACGGACGCCTTGATCTTGTCGATGCGAGCTACGAATTCTTTGAGCGTCAAGTCATTGATTTTGCCGATGCGCGCAACGCCGATGTCAACGCAACGAGTAACAATCGGTGCCACCGCTTCGGTCTGCGACACACGCTCATTCTGCGCAAAACCGAAGTGCTGTTTGATGGCGATTTTGACGTTGTGAAGAGCGAATTCACAGACAGCATCCGTCAGTTGGGCGTTGGTTCGATAGCAATTAATCAATACCGCTTCAATGTTTTGACACACGTCAAGATGCGGGTCGTCGTTAAAGTCTTTCATCTGAGAAATCTGTGTTTGCCGAACGAGGGAAAATTATGCGCTAAGCAGGGCCTCCGGCTCAACAGTGGCTTGCCGATGGCAGACGGCGGCACGGCGGGCGGTCCGCCCTGCGGTCTACGGCCTGCGCGTGTAGGAGCGGCTCCACCGCGATGGCCACGATGGCGGGGCTGTCTTGACGGTGGGTGGCGCGGCTGCGTTACCTTTATCGCGGTGGAACCGCTCCTACAGTGGGAGGGCGCAGACCACCCGCGCGGCCGTAACAACGGGCGCATCGACGACCCGGTGCTCGGCCGCTTCCTATCGGCCGACATCGTCGTGCAATTCCCCGATGCCATCACGAGCTACAACCGGTATGCCGATGTGATGAACAATCCGCTGGCCTATACCGATCCGAGTGGGTATTTCGTTGCGCAGATCGTCACAGCATTGATCGCCTTCGCGCAAGCCTCGCCGCTCATCTTCGCCGCATCGGTCGCCGCGACCGCGGGCCAGATCGCCTTGCTTACAAGGCATCAAACCGCCGCGCGAAAGTTCCTCGCCGCAGCGATCATGTTTGCCACCGCCGGCAGATGTACGCCCCCACTGGCGCAATGGCCGCAGGCGGCTTGCAGTCGGGCTCGATTGAGGGCGCGGTGTTGGCTGGCGGTGTGGGCTCCGTAATCGCAGGCGGGAAATTCGCCAACGGGGCTATGACGGGGGCGTTTGCTTGGTTGTATAACGATGCGCGCGACTTGGAAAAACGCGACGCGGGTAGCCCCGGTGGAGACGGTTTGCGGCGCAGCGGCAACCAGCCGCACAGCTCGGGACTTGACTCGAATGATCCGCGTGTTCGGATGCAGGCGAAGAACGAGGCATTGGAGGCGGTTGCGAACGCAGTCATAATGACTGTTGACGCAATCAAGGCGGATATTCAAGCTAGTGGAACCCGTTACTCGAAGGGGCGCTACAACTTCGAGTCCGTAGATCAGTTGAAGACCAAGTTTGATCAATACACGGTAGGAGGAGTCGCTGAGTCTCGCGAAGGCTTGAACGGGATCGTCCGCCGCTTGCCCGACGGTACTGTTGTTCACTATCGAAACGACTCAAAGTTTGGCGGCCCAGCAATCGATATCAAGCCAGTGGGTTCGAGTGAGTGGCGTGTTCACTTAAGGAGATGAACAATATGCATTCTTCGACCACGTCGATTGCGAGGGTGCTTCTCGAAATCGAGGAGTCTGCGAACCATGACTGGATCTCAGTTGGTCATATCGTCGGCCTACTGGAGGACGAGTTAGGTGATTGCGAGGACAAGCCCGATAGACTTAAAGCCAGCCTTCTAAAGATTATTGAGACGATGCTTGGCACGACGCGCTACAGCGTAGTTGTGATGGATGAGTACGCACCTGGAGGTGTACGGATGCTTGCCGAAAGCACTAATGAGACGCTAAATAAGATTTGTTCTGTTATTGAAGAGCGAGGACTGGCGCAGGCACATTACGTTCGGATGTTTGACAGAGTGAAAGCGTAGCTCGTCGGGCAAAACGCTCGCGGTTCCGCCGAATGCGGTGAACGACCCAGCTAAGTGTGATTGAACGAGCAACCCATGCACCGCACCGGAATCAGCAACTTCCACCAATGCCACAACAAACAAGGCGTTAAGCCAGTTTTTATAGACTATCAAAAGCCATAAATTTCAATCCAAAGCCCATATTTAACAAGGCCTGCAACCAAATAGCCTAACTGACAACCACCAAACGCCGCTCCATGCCCCACCCTCCAACCCACCGCCACGCCGAAGCCTCTCGAAACCATCGTTTCATCGTGAGCGCAACGACGCCCGCGGAGCTGCTTTGGTGTTTGGCATTGCAGCAATGGCTCTGGTGCGTGTGGTGGACTGGCGTGCAGCAAGTAGGGCAGAACGCTTGCGGTTCTGCCGAAAGCGTTGCGCGAATTGACTCGGTTGAAGTGGCTTCGCCGGAGCCACACGGCGGAACCGCAAGCGTTCCACCCTACCGGCTGAGGTGGGCGGTGGAGGCGCAATCGTTGTCGGCCTCGGCCTGTAGGAGCGGTTCCACCGCGATGGATGCGTTGGCGGAGGAGTGTCGTGACGATGCGTGGCTTGGGTGCGCTGCGCCTTTCGCGGTGGAACCGCTCCTACAGTGGGAGGACGCAGACCAACAGCAAGTAGCGCAGAACGCTTGCGGTTCTGCCGAACGCGTCGCGCGAATTGGCGTGGTTGAAGTGGCTTCGCCGGAGGCACACGGCGGAACCGCAAGCGTTCCGCCCTACGCGCTGAGGTGGGCGGTGGGGGCGCAATCATCGTCGGCCTCGCCCTGTAGGAGCGGTTCCACCGCGATGGCCGCGTTGGCGGACGTTTGGCTTGACGATGGGGGGCTCGGGTGCGCTGGGTCTTTCGCGGTGGAACCGCTCCTACCCTTCGTAGGGCAGAACGCTTGCGGTTTCGCCGAACGCGCAGCTTGAAACACCGCTGATGAAACGGCTTCGCCGATGGCACTTGGCGGAACCGCTAGGGAAACGCTGAACAAATCCCGCGAGCAGCGCGCCTTGGATTGGGATCGCGTGCGAAATCGATAAATGCGAGGCATAGCGGGGCAATGGCGAGTATTTTCGATGCAGCTGCGACCCACTGGTCGCAAGTTTTCGACCGGACCTAATACCAAGGATGCGATGCTCGATGGGCATTTAATCAGCGTCTTCCGAGCAACGGCGAAAAACCTACTCAGCCGAGTAGGCTCGAAAAGGCGGACTGCTATCGTGGCGTAGAGGCCGCCACCGCCTGTTCACAGTGCGGGAACTTTTCAGCGACGCGGTGAGAATTGGAGCGTGGGGCACAATCTTTTATGACCGCGCAATTCGCGCCAAATACTGATCACTTGGACACCGGACGCAGCGATGACGATCTGGTGGACGCGCTGCTGCGCGGCACCGACGCCCAGTTCGACATCGCTGCAACGGTGATCTATCGACGCCATTCGCCCGCGGTATTGCGCTTTGCTTCGATGATCGCATCGTCCCGCGAAATCGCGCTTGACGCTACGCAGGAAGCCTTCGTCTGGCTGACCGCGTCGGGTGAACAGGGCGGCGCGCGAAAATTTGATGCGAGCCGTGGTTCTTTAGCCGCGCTGCTGTGCGGCGTTGCACGAAATCACGTGCTGCGCCTGCAAACGGCGGATGCGCGTTTCGTCCTTGCGGACGACGACAGTGCGCTCGACGGCATGCTCGAAGCGCAGGATTTAGAGGCCATGCCCACAGGCTTTGAAGCCTTGGAGCAAACCCAGCGCAGCCGTGCGCTGCTCGACGCCGTCGCGCAATTGCCCTACGAATTTCGTGAAGCGATTGTTTTGGTTGAGCTCGAAGGTATGAGCTATGAAGCGGCCGCTGCCGTCATCGGCTGCCCCATCGGCACCATTCGCTCGCGGCTGTCGCGTGCTAAAGCGCGGCTCAAGGACGGTCTTACGGAACTTTTTACGCCGCACACCGGAAATAGCGCATGAACCAGCAATTACCGTCATCCACCACCACCACGCTCGGACAAGCGCTGGCCCATGCGCGCGCGTCGTGGACGGCTGACACGACGTTGCCGCGCAGCGGCGCCAATGAGCAAGCACTCGCCAAGCTCGAGCCGAGTGTGCTCTCGCAAATGCGCGCCGCCCGCACCCGTGCTAACAACGCTGCCGCGTGCCCCGCGCCGCAGTTGGCGGCACCCGTCGCGGGCTTATCGCGACTGCGCAGCGCCTGGAATGCGTTTGCGCAAACTCGTTTTTTCCCCGCTGCGGCCGGCTCGCTTGGCACCGTGGTTTTGCTCGCCATCAGCGCGCCGTGGTGGTTGCAATTCGCCCGCGAATCGTACGAAGTCGCCACGCCCTTTATGTTGGTGTCACAGCCACAAACGGCGCAACTCGATGTTGCACAAATGGTTCGAGTCAATGTGTCGCGCGAAGCGATGTTGGATTTTGGAATTCCAGTGCCGCCGCAGCGGCTCGGCGAATCGGTCAACGCAGAAATGTTGATGGGCGCGCGCGGCGACGTGCTGGCGGTGAGATTTGTGGAGCCCAAGCCCGGCAAACGTTGGCGTTGGCAGATGAATTAGCAGCGCTTGAAATGTCAAAAAAGTGTGTTGTCGAAACAGTTGGAGTTTGTGATGAAAAACCGTAACGAAGCCGTGCAGTTGCGATCTGCGTTGGGTGTGTGTGTCGCTGTTTGTCTGGGGGCGAGTGGTGTCGTGAGCGCCAGCAGCGCGCCCGTGATGAGCTCGCCCACAGAGTTGCCGCAAAACGCCGATACATTGGACCCGCTGGACCCGTTGGACGAAGCGACGTGCACCGATGGCGCAGCCTCGATGGATCGGCAAAGTGCGCGAAGCGAGCGCGCTTCCGACGAAGCAGTCAGCAGCAACGTCGAAGCCCAACGCGCCATCAGCGAAGCCACACGCGCTGCGAAAGAGGCCATTCGCTCAGGTGCTGAGGCCGCTCGCGCGGGCGCCGAGAGCGCGAGAGCGGCGGGCGAAGCGGCTCGGGCGGCGCTCGCGTCTGCGGACTTCAACGAGATTCGCGACGCGGTTCGCCGCTCGCTCGATAGCGCCGGGCGCGGCAATATCTCCATTCGTATCTCGGACGACACGCCGCAGCGCGGCAACCCCTATAGCGCTCGTGAGACCCGTGAGTTCAAACAAGTGCTGAGCGACGGCACAGTGATCAGTCGTCAAAGCACGCGATTGCTAGCGCGCGACGGCGAGGGCCGTACCCGACAAGAACTGCGTCAGCCCGATGGCACGGCGCGCGTGTTCATTAACGATCCGGTGGCTAAAACAGCGATCATTTTCGATCCGCAAAAGCGAACGGCTTGCAAATCGGGATTCGACAAAGATGCGATTCACGATTGCTTTCATCAAATGCGCGGCGACTGGAAACCGCTCGGATTTGCCTTTGATGCGTCGAGCAAAAATGGCATTCCGATCATGGGTGCCACCGATGACGTGAAAATTAACGTGAGCGCTTCGGCCAAGGTCATTGACTTAACCGCGCCGGGATCGGGACAGTCATGGAGCCACAGTTTCAGCTTCCCGTCGCGTAGCGATAGCAGTGCGGGGCCCGTGCCGCCGGTGCCACCCGTCCCGCCGCTGCCGCCCCCACCGCCTTTGCGCGCAGAGGCCAGTAAAGACAGCACGGCGAAGCGCGAGAAGGTCACTCAGCTCTATGAGGGACTGCGCGTGGATGTGGACAAGAGTGTCGAGTCAATTGCTGCCGGGGCGATTGGCAACAACCGCGCCATCGAATCGATCAGCGAGCGCTTCTACTCACCTGATCTCAAAATGGTGGTCTTCTCGCGTCGTAGCGATCCGCGAAGCGGCGAAGCGATTTACCGAATGACCGAGATCAAACGTGCTGAGCCCGATGCTGCGATGTTTCGTATGCCAGAGGGCGTGACGGAGCTCACTGGAAAACGAAAATAGCGCTACGTCGCGGTCGATTTTCGCTCGTTAATTGAGTGTTGCGGCCAGCAACTGTCGAAAGCGCCTCACAAGCTCCGGTTGCTCTTTGGCCAGCGCGAAATATTCGATCAGTTTTTTGCGTGCTGCTTGTTCGTTCCAATTGCGATCGATCTGCACGCTTTCAATCAACGTCTGAAACGCGGGCTCAAATTGCGATTCCGCAGCGAGCACCGCTGCCAGCTGCAAGCGCGCCTCATGGTCATCACCGTTGGCTGCGATTCGCGCTTTGAGCGCCGCAGCTTCAGGCGAATTGCCAGCTTGCTCCGCCGTTTCAATCTTCACCGCAACGCGCTGAAACTCTGCGTCCATCTGGGTGATCGGTTTGCACTGCGCCAAATAGGCCTTGGCGGCGTCGATTTGGTTGTCGCGCATGGCGATGTCGGCGAGCATGATGCGAGCGGCGTCCAGTGACGGTGTCAGCGCGAGTGCGAGCTTGAGCTCGTCCACGGCACCAGCGATGTCGCCAGCGTCGAGCTTTGCCTGCGCTTTCGATAGTTTTTCCTCGCCGACGCTTGGCAATACTTTGTCCAAAAATTGGCGCACGGTCGATTCGGGCTGCGCGCCCTGAAACGCACTGACCGGCTTTTGACCTTTGAGCGCGATCACGGTGGGCATCGAACGAATGCCAAACATCGATGAAATTTCTTGCTGCGCCTCGGTATCGACCTTGGCTAAGCGAAAGCGGCCACCGTATTCAACAGCGAGCTTCTCAAGGATCGGGGTCAGTGTTTTGCAGGGGCCACACCAGTCAGCCCAAAAATCGAGCACGATGACCGTGGTGTCGGATGCGGCGATCACCTCGGCTTCGAAGTTCTCAACGGTCACATCAAAAATATGGGGGCTGTCGTTCATGGCGCTTGCAGTTAGGTTGTCGTGTGAAAGAAGAATGGGGGTTGCAACCAGTATTATCAACGCCCCATGCCCCGCAATTCAGTCGCGCCATCCGAAGCGCCATTTTCCGCCACCCGACGACTCAACCGCAAAGCAATTTTGCTGATGTTTTGTGCCTTGTCGCTCCTGATCTGCCTAGACGCCAGCGGTAAGTTTCTTGGACAGCAAGGCGTGCCCGTCGCGGCGAGTGTTTGGTCGCGCTACCTAGGGCATGTCGTGGTAGCGGCTCTGATGTTCGTGCCGCAGTTGGGTTGGGGCGCGTTTCGACCCGCCAATCCAACGCTCCAATGGGCGCGTGGTGGCCTGATGTTGCTAGTGACGCTGTTTTACTTCGGCGCGCTCAAATACTTGCCACTGGCTGAGGCGACATCACTTTTCTTTTTAACCCCGATTTTGACGACGCTACTGGCCGCATGGTGGCTGCGCGAATATCCATCGCGAATCACCATCATGGCCATTGCTTTGGGCTTCGTTGGGGTGTTGATCGTGGCGCGCCCTGGAACGGGTTTGGCGAGCTTCGGCGTAATGTTGGTGGTGTGCGCCGCCATCTGCAACGCGCTCTACCAAACGCTCACTCGCGTCGCCAGCGTGTCGACGACTCGCGTTGAATCGGCCGGAACGCAGCTGATTTACTCGGGTCTGGTGGGCGCGGTCATCATGAGCCTTGCCATGCCGTTTTGGTGGTCGTGGGACTGGTGGCAGGCGGCTGAAACCTCTACCCGAATCGTGTTCATCGCCATGGGTGTGCTCGGCGCGCTGGGGCACTGGCTGCTGATCCGAGCGTACTCGCTGGTTGCCGCGATGGTGCTCACACCGTGGATGTACATGCAGCTCGCTCTGTCGGTGTTGTTGGGGTGGCTCATCTTTGGCGCGGTTCCCGACGGCTTGACGCTACTGGGCATAGCGGTCATTGCCACCGCGCCGCAGCTCACTCGCATTGAACGCCGAGCCGCGCCCGTTTGAATGACTGGTTCACGCTAGGCCGCGCTTACAATCGGCGTTTCCGAACACAATCGGTTCACGAGACCGTACAAGCTATGAAAACTTGGCCTACCTGGCACAGTGGGGTAACCGCACTCGCGTCCATCGCCTCAATTGCGATGGCAACTTTAATGGTGGGTTGCGGCGATCAATCGCCCAAAAGCGCCAAGCAGGATGCCAGCGGCGCGCTGGCGAGTACCGCGACCTCGCCTGTGCAATCGGTCGATGGCAAGAAAGTGGTGCGCAACGTGTTCGTGGCGGGCGAGTCGGGATTTGATCCGCCAACGGCGCACGATTTGTACTCGAGCATTGTGGTGGATGGCATCTTTGACACCCTGTTGACCTACGACTATTTGGCCGAACCCGCGAGGCTCGTCCCAAAGATCGTCACCGAAATGCCAGTCGCCGAGGAAAACGGCACGCTCTACACCGTCAAGCTCAAAAAGGGCGTGTACTTTTCACCGCACGAAGTCTTTGGCGGGAAGAAACGCGAGCTCGTGGCGCAAGACGTCGTTTATTCGATGATGCGCCACTTCGATGATTCGATCAAACCTGTCTGGCGCTTTTTGATCGATGGCAAGATCGTGGGCATGAACGCTTGGTATGACGCGGGCAAGAAAGCAGGCAAGCTCGACTGGGACGCCAAGATTCCCGGTTTGGAAGTAGTCGATTCACACACGCTAAAGATCAAACTCACTAAACCCGATTTCAATATGGGTTACGTGATGGCTCATCCGGCGATGGGCATCGTTGCCCGAGAAGTGATTGAGAAGTATCCCAATGACGCGCAAAGCCATCCGGTTGGCAGCAGCGCTTACTATCTTAAGGAATGGACACGCGGGCAAAAGATGGTGCTCGAAAGAAACCCGTACTGGCGTGGCGGTACCTGGGATTTCAAACCTTCTGGCAAAGACCCGCACGACGAAGTTATCGTGAAACAGATGCAGGGCAAACCGCTTGCGCTCATTGATCGTGTCGAAATCTATGTGATCGAAGAAGAGCAAACTCGCTGGTTGTCGTTCAAAGACAAACAGATCGATTTGATGAACATTCCCGGTGGTGTAACTCCGCAAGCTCTTCCCGGTGGCAAGCTCGCAGCTGATTTAATAGCCGAGGGAATTCGTCTGCAAAAGATGGTCGATCCCGAATACACCTACATGTATTTCCAATGGAACGACCCGATTTGGGGGGGCACTGAAACGCACAAGGTTGCCCTGCGACGTGCTGTAGCTATGGCCATTGATCGTGATGAAGAGATCACGGTCATTCGCAAAGGGCAGGCGATACGCGCGGACTTTTTGGTTCCACCTGGCGTGGTTGGCGCGAAGGAGGATTTTGTTTCGAGCATTCAATACAACCCGAAGCTAGCCAATGCGCTGCTTGATAAGTTCGGCTACAAGAAAGGTGCTGACGGCTATCGCACCACGCCCGACGGCAAACCGCTGACGTTCAAGTACACCTCGCAATCGACGGCACTAGAGCGCGAATTCGACGAGCTCTATCGAAAGAATATGGAAGCCATCGGCATCCGCTACGAAGCGGAAAAAGAGAAATTTGCCGATTCGTTGAAACGTGAAAAACGCTGCCAGATTCAAACCCGCGGCGCGGCGTGGATCGCTGACTACCCCGATGGCGACAACTTCGTTCAACTGCTCTACAGCAAAAATATCGGTGAATCGAACAACGGCTGCTACAAGAGCGCGGTATTTGACAAGCTCTACGAACAATCGACATTACTGCCCGCCGGTGCCGAGCGTGACAAGCTCTACATGGAAATGCAAAAGCAATTCGAAGCGGATACGCCTTGGGTAATGGGCGTTACGCGGCTCCGCAATCAAGTGATCCGCCCATGGGTGATAGGTTACAAAAAGCATCCCGTACTGCTCGCTGAGTGGATGTACTACGACGTAAACATGAGCAAGGGGAAATAAGCGATGCTCGCCTATATCGTTCGGCGCCTGTGGCAAATTATTCCGACCTTGCTCGGGGTGATTTTGTTGATTTTCTTTTTGTTCAACGTCGTCGGTGGCGACCCAGCGTATTTGCTCGCGGGGAAGATTTCTAATCCCGAGCAAATCGCCAATATCCGCAAGCAGCTCGGTATCGACGAGCCGTATTACGTACAGCTGTGGATTTTCGTGAAGCAAGTAGTCACGTTTGATTTCGGCTCAAGCTGGAGCACCAATGAAGCGGTGTCGAGCATCTTTGCCACGCGCTTGCCTGCGTCGCTCATGATTGGCATTCCACTGTTGATTCTGGAAACCGTGATTGCAGTGGTGATTGCGTTGGGTGTGGCCTACTTGCGTGGCTCGTTTACCGACCGTGCGGCGATGATCACTTGCACGGTGGCGCAGTCGGTATCGATTCTGGTCTACATCATCATCTTTCAATACGTGCTGGCGTACAAATTTGGCTGGTTTCCGGTGCAGGGCTGGGGCAACGGCTTTTTTGAAAACTTGTTTAAATTTGCCGCGCTGCCGATATTGATCGCTTTGGTGGTGTCGCTCGCGCCCAACATTCGTTTGTATCGAACATTTCTGCTCGATGAAACTAACCAAGATTACGTGCGTACCGCTCGCGCCAAAGGGCTTTCTGAAAACCGCGTGATGTTCGTGCACGTGCTTCGGAATGCATCGATTCCGATCATCACCAACCTGATGATTCAGTTGCCAGGTCTGCTGGTGGGTTTGTTTCTGATTGAGCGATTCTTTTCGGTGCCGGGCATCGGTCGCGAAGTGATTTTGGCGGTAGAGCGTTCTGACTTTCCGGTCATCAAGGCGATCACTGTTTACGTGGCGCTGGCGACCATGCTCGCTAACCTCGCGGCCGATCTCTTATACAAAGCGGTCGATCCGCGCGTTGAATTGAAATAGGGGCGCACCATGACAACTGCCGTGATGAATCCCTCCGCCACCACCACTGGTCAACGCTCTCCAGGACTTTGGTCGCTCGCTTGGCGTCGACTGCTCGCTGACAAAGTCGCAGTGATTGCACTTGCTGTCGTGGTGTTTTTTTTGTTGCTCTCACTCGCCTCGTTTTTTGGTGTGGTTGCCAAAGGCTGGAACCGCGAAGTAGCGATCAACTACGCGCCGCCGACACTGTTCAAAGACAGTAACAAGCCTTCGGCCGATCTGGCACCGGGCAAGGCCGCCCAATCGGGTCCAGCAATTGATGGCGCTGTCGCCAAAGCACCGCTCGACAATGATCGCGATCCGCTTCGCGACGTGATCAACGAACTCAAAACTCAACTCGGTCAATCTAGCGGTACCGAGGCGGCGGGCGACATCAAGATTGTCGATCCGCTGGCCGACGTGATGGCTGAATTGCGAAAGAAGCTAGGACGCGTCGGCGAAGAAGGCGCGGCAGCGGTGGACGAGAAGAAGCTCGAGTCTTTGCAGTTTGGCGCCGATAAATGGGGGCGCGATGTTTTGCAGAAAGTCATCCAAGGCTCAGAAACTTCGATTTTGGTGGGCTTCGCCGCAGCGATTGTCGCCACGCTGATAGGCACGTTTTTAGGCGCACTAGCGGGTTACTTTGGCGGAAAAACCGACGATGTGCTGAACTGGTTCTATTCGATTTTCAGTTCGATTCCCTACATATTGTTGGTGCTCGCCATTGCTGCTGTGCTCAAACAAAAGGGGATATTGACGGTCGTTCTGATTCTGGGACTCACGGGGTGGACGAGCATCTTCCGGCTGGTTCGCGCGGAGTACTTGAAGCACAAAGCACGCGACTACGTGCGCGCTGCAAACGCCATTGGCGCGTCGAATATGCGAAGAATGTTCGTCCATATTTTCCCCAACATTTCGCATGTGGTGTTGGTACAGCTCTCGCTCCACGTCGTGCTTTTCATCAAGAGCGAGGTCATCCTCTCGTTCCTTGGATTCGGCGTGCCGGTCGACACCGTGAGCTGGGGTTCGATGCTCAACGAAGCGCAAAACGAATTGATATTGGGCTACTGGTGGCAACTGGCCGCCGCCACCGCATTCATGGCGATCCTGGTGACCGCATTTAGTTTGTTTACGGATGCGCTGCGCGATGCGCTTGATCCGAAATTGAAGTAGGACTCGTCACCCCGGCGAAGGCCGGGGCCCACGCCCTAAACCCGGTTGCATTGATCCAAATCTTCATGGCAAATCTTCTTTTCTGCGATGTCTCGCGAAGTCTTTCAACCCGCAACCTACATCCTCGCCAATCGCCCCAACGGCACGCTCTATGTTGGCTGCACGTCAAATCTGGTGCAGCGGATCCATCAGCATCGCGAGGGCTTGGTCGACGGCTTCACCAAGCTCCACGACCTCAAGCGACTGGTTTGGTTCGAGCTTCACGCCACGATGGATTCAGCCATCGCCGCCGAGCGAAACATGAAAGAGTGGAAACGCGCATGGAAAGTGTCTCGTATTCTGTACTTGAACCCCAACTGGGACGACCTCTACCCGACGATAGTCTGAGGGTTTGTACAAACCGTTTGCGCTATGCGAACGTGTTTCGGGCGTGGATCCCGGCCTGCGCCGGGATGACGGAACTCCCCGCCCCCTCGTCACCCCGGCGCAGGCCGGGGCCCACGCCCGAGAACCGGCATGCGAGGAGCACTACTTTGCGGGACACAAGCAAAAACCCTCTAGCGCACAGCCGCATCATCGACCAGGTTAGTGCGCCGTCAACTCGTCGTTCGTGGCCAACAAAGCCGGCAACGTTTCGGGCGTGGATCCCGGCCTTCGCCGGGATGACGAAGTCCTGCGTCGGGAAGACGAAAATCCTCGCCGGGATGACGAAGTCCTTTGCAGAGCTGACCAATCCCCCATTCCCCTCGTCACCCCGGCGCAGGCCGGGGCCCACGCCCGAGAACCGGCATGCGAGGAGCACTACTTCGCGGGACACAAGCAAAGGCCCTCCAGCGCACAGCAGCATCATCGACCAAGGTAGCGCGCTGTCAACTCGTCGTTCGTCGCCAACAAAGCCGGCAACGTTTCGGGCGTGGATCCCGGCCTTCGCCGGGATGACGAAAACCTTTGCGGGGATGACGAAACCCTGCGCCGAGCTGACGAAAACCTGCCCCAGCGTGACGATAGCGCGCGATCACGCGGCCTCGCTGCCGTACCAGACATTGAAGGATTTCCCATGACCGCACCGCTCCTCTCCGTAAAAAATCTGCGCGTTCAATTTCGAATTGACCGCAAAAATTCGTTTGATGCGCTCAAAGGCATTTCCTTTGATGTGATGCCTAACCAAACCGTGGCGCTAGTTGGCGAATCGGGCTCGGGCAAGTCCGTCACGTCGCTCGCTGTGCTCGGTTTATTGCCGAAAGAAAACGCGACGGTCGACAAGGGCAGTCGCATTGAGTTCGAGGGCAAAAACCTCCTGGCACTCAACAACGCCGAGAAGCGCGCCCTGCGCGGCGCGAAAATTTCGATGATTTTTCAAGAGCCCATGAGCTCGTTGAATCCGGTCTTCACCATTGGCTATCAAATCGAAGAAGTGCTCAAAGAGCACATGGGGTTGAGCGGTAGCGGATCGCGCGACAAGGCCATTGCCCTTTTAAAAGAGGTCGGCATTCCGAGCCCCGAAGAGCGCATCGATTACTACCCGCACCAAATGTCGGGCGGACAGCAGCAGCGCGTGATGATTGCCATGGCCATCGCTTGTGAGCCCAAGCTGCTGATCGCCGATGAGCCCACTACGGCGCTTGATGTGACGATCCAAAAGCAGATTCTTGATCTGATTGCTGCCCTGCAAAAAAAGCACGGCATGAGCGTGCTCTTCATCACTCACGATTTGGCCGTAGTGGCTGACATTGCCGATCACGTCGTGGTGATGCGAAATGGTGACATCAAAGAGCAGGGCGCTGCCAAAGATGTGTTCGCCGCCCCCAAAGACGATTACACCAAAGCGCTGTTGGCCTGCCGCCCTGTGGTCGATTCACGACCCAAGCGGCTACCGGTCATCGATGACTTCATGGCGGGCCGCGCCGATGCGATGCGGCTTGATCAACGATCGCGCGGCGTGACCGAGGCCGATCCTGTGGTGCTCGAAGTCAAAGGGCTGTGCAAGGATTTCTATTCGCGCGACGGTCTGTTCGGCAAGAAAACCTTTCACGCAGCGAAAGACGTTTCGTTCAAACTGCGCAAAGGTAAAACGTTAGGCCTCGTGGGCGAATCCGGCTCGGGCAAGACTACGGTCGGACTGACGCTGATGCGCTTGCATGACGCCACGAAGGGCGAGGCTTGGTTTGATGGGAAGAACATTTTCGCGATGAGCGAAAAGGAATTTTTACCGTACAAAAAGCGCATTCAGATCATCTTTCAAAACCCCTACGCATCGCTCAATCCGCGCTTCACCGTCGGTCAAATCATCATGGAGCCCATGATCGTGCATGGCATTGGCGCCAACACCGACGAGCGCGCAAAACGAGTGTTTGAATTGCTCGCCAAAGTCGGCCTGCCCGAGATGAGCTTCTACAAATACCCGCACGAATTCTCCGGCGGGCAACGTCAACGCATCGCCATCGCGCGCTGCCTGACGATGAAGCCCGACATCCTCATTTGCGACGAATCCGTCTCAGCGCTCGACGTATCGGTTCAGGCGCAAGTCCTGAATCTGCTGCAAGACCTGCAAGACGAGTTCGGACTGTCTTTTATCTTCATTTCGCACGATTTGGCCGTCGTCAAATACATGAGCGACGAAGTGATGGTGATGAGCGAAGGCAATGTGGTTGAGCAAGGCAACGCAGACGCGCTCTACGCCGCGCCAAAGGCCGAATACACCAAAAAGCTACTGGATTCGATTCCGAAGGGTTTGCACGGGTAGTCCCGGCGGGCTGCCCTGCCAAACCATGGTGAACGAAATTCACCGGCGGGCGCAAAGTTCCGCGCACTCCCCCCACTCGTCGCAACTTGTAGTCTGGTGTTGCAAACTAGCAACGTTCCACACATCAGCAATTTAGTTATACGCCATGTTAAACAAGGCTTACGTGGCTTTTATGTAGCAATCCGATTAGTAATTTTTTTGCCTATGAGCCCATATTTTGTATGGCATACCTTGGCTTTGTTATTAGCGCTTCACTGACCACAAAGTAAGTGCGCTAAAGCTGCACGTTGTTGAAACTCAAACGAATTGCTTCATAAATCACCGTTGATTTCAATAAGTTACGTAGAGTTCTGCTGAATGGTCGGTTAAACCGATGATCGCTCAGGTCGCCGCGATAATGATGAGGGAGTGCCACCGAAATGTCATCGCGATGACACAATTAGCTGTCTTTTCTCTCAACCGTCCGAAGCGGACATTTAGGGGTATTTTTATGATTCAGAAGAAACAACTGGTTGTTGCTATCGCAGCGACCTTTGTGACCTCTGGCGCCGCGTTTGCCCAACAGGCAACGCAGGCTCAGAAGGTGGAAAAAGTTGAAATTACTGGCTCGCTCATTAAGCGCGTTGACGCAGAGACGGCGGCGCCCGTTCAGATCATCACTCGCCAGGATATCGAGCGCTCTGGTGCAGTCACGATTGCAGAAGTGCTCAAAATGTTGCCTGCTACGAACGGCGGAACTTTCAACGAAGCCGGCGTGGCCAGCTTCTCACCCGGTTCATCAGCCGCGTCGTTGCGGGGTTTGGGTGGAGCGGCTACTTTGGTGTTGATCAACGGTCGCCGAGTGGCTCCATTCGGCTTCGCGTCTGGCGGCCAAGTCACCTTCGTTGATCTGAACTCGATCCCGTTGGATGCAACGGAGCGCATCGAGATTCTCAAGGACGGCGCTTCGGCCATCTACGGCTCGGAGGCAATGGCTGGTGTTATCAATATCATCATGCGCAAGGACTACAAGGGCGGCGAAGTTCGAGTTGGCGGTAGTATCTCTTCGCGTTCCGACGCTCAAGCGGTCAACGCTGGCTTGACATTCGGTGTAGGTTCGATTGCTGCAGACGGATACAACGTTTTTGGCTCGTTTAACTACCGCAAGCAAGACGCCGTCTACGGCGTTGATCGTCCGAACACTGCCACGTCAGACTTCCGTCGTTTTGGCTCGATTGATCGTCGCTCCACTTACTCAAATCCAGGAAACGTCTACAACGCAGCAAACACGACCTTTATTGCTGCGATGCCCGGATGCTCTCCTGTGGGAACATCTGCGGACGGCGCGCTCAATGGGCGATGCTTCTATGAGTTTGCCAATGTGCTCGCGCTGATTCCTGATTCTGAGCGCATGAGTGCGTTCTTCTCAGGCACAAAAACGCTGGGCACAGGCTGGGAGCTTTTCTCAGACCTTAGCGTCACAAAGAATGTTTTTAATCAGCGCAGCGCAAGCTATAACGTAGCCACCTACGGCTATAACGGTGCAATCCTTCGTGCTGATCACCCACAAAACACTTGGGGGCGGGACGTTGCGGTTCGGTATCGTTTGAATGACCGACTTTTTTCGACCGATGTTGACTCGCGCACACTTCGCCTTGTGGCGGGCATTCGTGGAGCGGCGGGTGCGTGGGATGTCGAGAGCGCGGTGATGTATTCCGGCTCAAATACCGATGTAGTTAGCGTTGGGCACGCGCGAGACAGCGTTCTGGACGGCAAGTTTTTCAAACCGGGCACCGGAGATGTTCGAAACGACGTTCGGCTTGGCGCCTTGTCGCCTGAGTTGATCGCTGAGCTCTATCCCGTGTTGAAGGACAACGGCAAAACCTCGGTCACCAGCATTGACGCTCGGATGTCCCGTGAGTTTGGGCGTTTGTCTGGTGGCCCAATGGGTGTAGCGCTTGGTGCCGATCTGCGTCGGGAATCATTCGTGTCGGTGCCTGATGCGCTGACTCAGGCCGGTGAAATCAGCACCCTCGGCGCGGCGTCTGCTGACGGTAGTCGTCGCGCGGCTGCTGCCTTCTTCGAACTGCAGGCTCCAGTGCTTCCAGGTGTCGAAACGCAGTGGGCGGGCCGCTACGATCACTACAGCGATTTCGGCGGGAAATTTACCCCGAAAGTCTCTGCAAAATGGAAGGCGACAAAACAGCTCGCGCTACGCTCAACATATGCTGAGGGGTTCCGCGCGCCGTCGTTGACCGAAACTTCAGGCAGTCCAGTCACGGGTTTTTACAACAACATCCGCGACCCTAAGCTCTGCCCGACGCCCAATGCAGACAATCCGAACTGCTCGTTGCAAGTGCGTGGTGTTTCGGGCTCCAATCCCGATTTGAAACCCGAAACCTCAAAGAGCTTCACACTTGGCGCCGTCTTCGAGCCGACTGACAACTTCAGCGTCGCGATCGATTACTACAACATCAAGCGTAAGAGTGAAATTTCGTCGCTCGACGTTGAGTATTTGTTGGCCAACGAATCGTTGTATCCGAGGTACGTTACTCGAAATGCGGCCGGCGAGCTCACTGGGCTCAACCTGCCTTATGAAAACTTGGGCAGTACCAACGCGCGCGGTTTCGATTTCGACGTGAAGGCGAAGGTTGGTTTGGGTGAATATGGCCGCTTGACCCTGAACGCCAACATCAATTACATGCCAACGTACGACATCGCTCCAGTCAAGGGTGTCGAGGCTTTGAATTACGCTGGTACTTGGTTGCAGCCTCGCGAACGCACCACATTGGGTGCTACGTGGGAACGCGGCCCGTGGGACGCCACCGTGACTTGGAATCGCACGGGGAGCTACCTACGCGCGTTCACTCCATCGGATCTGAGCTGCGCATTGTCGGCTGCATCCATAGCACAAGGCTTGTGTTCGGTCTCCCGTTGGTCAACAACGGATTTGGTGGTTCGTTATCGCGGTTTCCAAAAGACCGAACTGACCTTCGCGGTGCGTAACCTCGATGATCGTCAACCCCCGCTTGATCAGCGTCGTGAAACGCGCTTCACGTGGTATCAGCCAACATATCACAACGCGTTGGGTCGCTACATGAGCGTTAATGCGAAGTACGAGTTCCGCTAGCCGACCGTCTTCGAAGAAAAGACCGCCCTCGGGCGGTCTTTTTTTAAGAGTGATCGATCGGATCGTCTGCCTGCCGCCGCAAAACCACGCAATGCCGGTTGGAGACGTGTAGGCCGGTTCAGACCTAAGCGCGGCTGAATCCGTCGCTTACCCCACACAAACGCGCGTTCCAAAGGTTCCGCCAAATAGGAGATGCGTTGCGATTGTGGTTCACACCCAGGCTGTGCTTCATCGCTCGATGCGCGCAGTCGCAACGCGTCGCGCGGTCCGGTGGGCCCCCGGGCTGAGCGCCTTGATGCCGAGACGCAGCGCAGAGTCTTTCCAATGATGAGATATCAATTAGAGCGTCGCGCCGCACTGGCGATCAACCAAGCGGCGCGGCGTGCTCACGTCATCTCATCGCTTCAACTGATCTTCGAGGAAGTTCAAAATTTGGTTGTAGAGGTCGATGTTGTTTTCGAGCTTGCCGAACCCATGCCCTTCTTTTTCTTTTATGACGAACGCTTTCGGCGGGTTCCCAGCTGCCTTTAGCGCCCTATCCATCCTGTAGATTTGGTTGATCGGTACGCGGACATCGTCTCGGCCAGCGTACAGAAACACCGCACCCTTGATCTTTTCGGCGTAATTGACAGGTGAAATTGCTTTGACGATGGGCTCTCCAAAGTCTTTCACACCCAACAAATCGCGCCAAAAATCGACGGCGGCGGGCTCGTTGACAAAGTCAGTCTCGACGGTCGTTAACTGGTAGTAGAGATCGGTCACAGCGAGCCCGGCCACCGCACATTTAAAGAGCTCTGGGGTTTTGGCCAGCGCTTGGAGTCCGGCATAGCCGCCGTAGCTTGCCCCTGACATGCAGACCCGCTTTGGATCTGTGTATCCTTGTTCGATCGCCCATTTGAGTGCGTCTTCATGATCTTCGGACATCTGACGGCCAACTGTGCCAAAGCCCGCAGCGTAGATTTTCTGACCGAGTCCGGGTGTGACGCGGAAGTTGGGAACGATCACCGCGTAGCCACGCGACGCGAATAGCTGGCCTTCCAGGTAGCCGAACCCGCTCGCGTAGGAGTCGGCGCGAACGCTAGGTCCACCGTGAATGTGGACGATGGTGGGCAGCTTGGTTCCGGCTTTGTAGTCTTTCGGGAGGAACAGGTAACCGGGTATCTCTAATCCATCACGCGTTTTGAAGGTGAACGGCCGTTGCTCGACGAGCTTGTTTTCCAACCACGGCGTTGCTTCACCCAGTGGCTCGAGCGTGAGCTTTTCTTCGTCCAATATGAACCAACGAAGCGGCTTGACGTCCGAGTACGACGACACTAGCTGGCGCTTACTATTGGGGATGCGGCGAAACGAATTAGTCATTCCCGGCAACGCGGTATCGAGCGTCTTTTGAGTTTTCGCGTAATCGGCGTCGAGCCAGACCCGCTGCGGGATCGCGGCGTCGACGACGTAACCGTTCAGGCGACGGGTTTCACTGTCGTAGAGAACGCCAGCGACGTTGTCGCCCTCGGCGTTGGCACCCATATCGTAGGTTGGATGACCCGCGAGCATCTCACCGAGTTTTTTGGTTCTGATGTCATAGCGATAAACGGCCAATGTGTCTCTATCAGGGTTGGTTGCGACTTGTAACGTAAAGCCGTCCTTTTCCAAAAGCAGCGGTACAAATGGCTTACCGGTGGTGCGACCGAATCGCGCGAGCTCCTCCCAAGGCGCTGTCGCCGATGCTCGGTGATAGACGATGAAATTGGTCTGATCCTTTATCCGCACCGTCACAATGCGGGGAACAAGTTCTTCGTCGAGTATCCAATCTGAAGTTCGATCCGCTGGACGTCCAGCCGTCAACAGCGTCAACCTCCCGGTATTGAGATTCAAGCGGTACAGGTCTTCAGAGTCAGCCGTGGTTTGGTTACCTGCGGCGATGATTTCGTCAGTGGTTCCCGGAATGGTGCGAACCATCGTCAGACTTCGGTATCGCTGGCTCTTTTCTCTTGCCTCGCGAACGGTCGGTGCCAACCGACGCGAACCCTTGCCGTCGCGACCGATTACAAACAAACCACCCCCATCAAACTGTCCCGGACCGGTAGGTGAGTTGGCCTGTCCGAGGGAAAACACAAGGCGTTCATCACCGACCCAGCGCACCGCACGTACGTCAAAGTCTTCAAAACTCGTCAGCACCGAACCCTTGCGAGTTTCCATGTCCAGCACCATCAAGTTCATGCGGCCATTGTGCGGCGCTGTCGCGGCGAGGTACTTGCCCGAGCGGGACAGGGTGAGACCGGCCATCGTGGGGCTTTTCCAGATGTCCTCTACTGTTAATTGCGGCGCTTGCGCGAATACGGCACTGCAAAAGAGCAGCGTCGTCATGAGCGCGGCGGCTAGCTTCGAACGCATGTTTTACCTCCAAAAGAAATTGCAAAAATACAGCTTGGAAGCATAAAGCAAGCTCGTTGGCGCTGTGTCGCCGATGGGGCGCATGACGTCGTCGTTCGTCACAAAACTATTTGCCTGAAGTTAACGTCAAGAAAGAAGGGCGGGCCGCCGAGCCTTAGTCAATTTGTGGTCGCGCTGTCTAACCGCACTCGACGACAGCGTTTCCGTTGTCGTGCAACCCTTACGCCCGCCCCTGTTGTTTCCCTGCAACGAAGAGAATCCCAACTTTATCCGTTAAAGCCTTTATAAATTGGAATTTGGTTGGTATTTGTACTTTTTCGACTAATTATTGAAAAGTTCTATAGCCCTTTAAAACAAAGGCATAAATCTAGAAAGCTTAATGTATAGATGTACGTGTTTTAGAACGCGATCAGAGCGGGTCAGCCACTCAGTAATTTCTTCAAACCGAAATAATTGCCATAAAAATCAAATACTTGAACAAGTGCATGCGAGCCGCGTGTTCAAGAACGACTTTTTGATCACACTCGCGCTAAAAATTCCATCGAACACAACTACCGCGCGCTACTGCAAAATAACTCATCGGCCTTTGCGCCTTTTTTCACTTTTCTTTGGAGGGTAGTCATGCAACGAAAACTCTTAGTGATCGCAACAATGAATGCGATCGCGGCGATGGGCATCACAAGTGCCGCATTCGCGCAAACTCAAACCGTCGAGCGCGTAGAAATTACGGGTTCGTCGATCAAGCGCGTGGACGCTGAAGGCGCGCTTCCCGTCCAGGTTTTGACTCGCGAGGACATCGCGCGCACGGGAGCAACGAGCACGGAGCAACTGCTCTCGTCGATCTCGGCAATTTCCAGTGCGGGTGCAACGGTTAATGCCACTGGCGCCGGCTCATCAACCTACGGCTTCTCTTCGATTTCCCTCCGTGGACTCGGTGATGAGCGCTCCTTAGTCTTGGTCAATGGTCGCCGTGTAGCAGCCCAGGCTGGTCTCGGTGGTACCGCGGTCAACGTCAACACCATTCCGATTGCAGCCATTGAGCGCGTCGAAGTGCTCAAGGATGGCGCGTCCGCCGTGTATGGCTCCGACGCGGTGGCTGGCGTAGTCAACTTCATCTTGACCAAGGATTTCCGCGGCGCTGAGATTGGCGTGAAGTACGGCGCTCCCACCCGCAGCGGTGGCGGTGAAAACCTTCAGGTGTCGGCCGTTGCTGGCATGGGCAGTCTCGCCAAGCAGGGGTTCAACGTAACGATTTCGGGCACCTACGAGAAAGAAGACGCTCTTTTCGCGAAGGATCGTGCCTTCGCAAAAACGGGCAACCAATTCCCCTTTATCGTCGCCGGAGCCACGGGCCAAGGCAACATTGAAGGTGCCTACACCCCCGGCTCACGCAATGCTGCAGGGGTATGGACAGAGGGTAAGCCCGTGGATGGTTTTGGCGCTAGCCCAGGCCGTGGCTACGGAAACCCCTTGGCTGCACAGGACAAGTGCGGCGACATCAACATGTTTAAAAACCCCACCAATACCGCGAAGGGTGTTCCCTTCTGCGCATTCGACAGTTCTGGCTTCGTAGGGTTGACGCCAAAACGTGAACTTACGAGCTTCACGGCAAACGGCACGTTCAAACTCAACAGTCAGCATGAGCTGTTTGGTGATTTCCTCTATTCTGAGAGCGCTGTGACGCAGCAGTTTCAGCCTAGCCCGGTTCGCCGTAGCTTTTTGACATCTGACGCGCTCTTCCAGCAGCAAGGCGTGGATCCTGCGCTGTTGCTCCGCCCTAGCAATCCTAACTACGCAACTGCGGCGGCTTATTTGAACGCCAATGGATTCGGCTCACTGGTTGGGCAAACGCTGGCGGTTACGTCGCGCGTGTTTGACTTCGGTTTGCGTACGAGCTTAGATGAAAGCCAACAGAGCCGTTTGGTTGTCGGCGCGCGTGGCACCGTCGCCGGTCAAGACTACGAAGTGGCCTACTCCCGCAACGAGAGCAAGCTCGTCGGTACCGTTCCGGATGGATACTTTTCGCAAGTGGCCTTCGCCAAAGTGGTCAACGCTGCCAACAGCGATTACAACCCGTGGTCGTTGACGCAGTCCGCAGCGTTCAATGCCGCGCTTGCTGCCGCTAACGCAAAATATACGGGCAACACGCAAACCGCGAAATCGACTAGCGACAACTTCGACGGACGTCTGACCGGTGAAGTCTGGAAGCTTCCTGCCGGTATCCTTCAGTACGCCGCCGGCTTGCAGTACCGTAGCGAAAAATATGTCACGAACCCGAGCCCAGCGCTGGAAACCGGTGATATAGCCGGCCTAGGGGGGGCGACTCCCCCAGTGGATCGGAGCCGCAACGTAACGTCGGGATTCGTGGAGCTCAACGCGCCGCTGTTGAAGACCTTAGAGGCGAGCGCCTCGCTGCGTCATGATCGTTATAACGATGTGGGCGGCAGCACAAACTACAAAGCCAATTTGCGCTTTAATCCGACCAAGCAGGTTCTCTTCCGCGCCAGTATCGGAACGGGCTTCCGCGCACCTACCCTGTCAGACCTATGGTTGCCGCAGTCAGTGGGCACATCCGAGGGCTTCACCGACCCAGGACGCGGCACGAACATTCAAGTCCCTGCGCTTACCGGCGGCAACCCTGGCTTGAAGCCAGAAAAGTCTGATCAGAGTTCGTTTGGTGTGGTGTTCTCGCCGATCAATAACCTGACGTTGTCGGCGGATTACTTCCGCGTGAAAATGACCGATGTGATTACCGTCCCTTCGGCTCAGTTGATCGTTTCGCGTTTCCGCGCTGGCGACCCGGCTTACCGGAATCTGGTGACGCTCAATGCATCGGGTGACGTGGATCAAATCGTTGCGATCTCGAGCAATACCGGCGCCTTGGTTGTTGAGGGCTTCGACTTAGGCGCGAATTACCGCCACAAGTTTGCTGCCGGTACACTCGATTTAGGGCTCTCGGGCACCTACATGAAGAAGTTTGACGAGACAACGCCTAGCGGCGCTATTTCGTACAAGGTCGGCACCATCGTTGACGCAAACGGCGACCCAGTCCTGGGTGCGGATAACGGTGGCGTAGTCTTGCGTTGGAAACACGCACTCTCCGCCACCTTCACCCGTGGACCTTTCGCGGCTACGCTCACGCAAAACTACATCCGCGGCTATGAGGCCGGCCTCCGTCAAATCGATGGTGAGCGCAGCTTCATTCCGAGCTACTCGCTTTATGACCTAAATCTGGCATATAGTGGTATCAAGAATCTGCGCTTGTCGTTGGGCGGAAAGAATGTGTTCGATAAAGACCCGCCAATCTTCGTTCCAGCGTCAAACCAGTTCCAAGCTGGTTACGACATCACCCAGTACGATCCTCGTGGTCGGTTTGTCTACGTGGGCGCCAACTACTCGTTCAAGTAGATCGCCCTTCAAGCGGCGTATTGGCCGCTTGCCTTAAAAAACGCGCACCTCGGTGCGCGTTTTTTTTGGTGCTTAGCCTGACGGCATCGTTCCAAAAAAGGGCGCACTCCGAGTTGACTGTCACTTCACCGTCAAACGCTCGGCTACAGAGCGCTCCAAGGGTATATTCGCGTATTCACCACACCAAATCCACAGAAATAGGAGTTCACATGGGAGTTTTTGATCAGCTTCGAGACGGGGCCACGAGCCGCGTTCTTGCGGGTGTTGCTGCCAGCGTTTTGGCGTTGTCGCCGTTGAGCGTTGTCGTACACGCGCAAACAGCGTCCACTACTGGCGCCCCCGCCGCGGCGACTGCGCCTGCGGCACCGTCCGCGGCGGCCGCTCCAACGCCTAGCGCCGCGCCCGTAATGGCTCCCGGCAAAAGCACTGCGCAAGCCGAGAACCCCTACGGCTTGAAAGCGATGTTGGAGCATGCCGACGTCGTGGCCTGGACGACCTTCGTCATCTTGGTGGTCATGTCGGTTGGTTCTTGGTACATCATGGTCGCTAAGCTCGTTGAGCTCAGCCGCATCGGGCGTCAAGCCAAACAGGCTGAGCGTGATTTCTGGGCAGCGCCTAACCTAGCGCAAGGGATGGAGGCCCTTAAGGAGCAGAGCCCGTTCCGCTTCATCGCTCAGGCCGGTTTAGAGGCCACGAAAAAACACGAAGGACTGCTTGCTCACATTGGTTTTTCGGACTGGGTGACGCAATCGATTCAGCGCGCGATTGACGCCGTCCAGAGTAACTTGCAGAACGGCTTGGCTTTCCTGGCGACTGTTGGATCCACCGCGCCATTCGTTGGTCTGTTCGGAACCGTTTGGGGTATTTACAACGCGCTGGTGAAGATCGGCGTATCGGGGCAAGCCTCGATCGACAAAGTGGCGGGCCCTGTGGGCGAAGCGCTGATCATGACAGCCATCGGCTTGGCCGTGGCCGTTCCGGCTGTGTTGGGCTACAACTTCATCGTTCGTCGCAATAAGACCACGATGGACAAAATTCGCTCGTTCGGAACCGATCTGCACTCTGTGTTGATCGCCTCCGGCAAGAAGTAACCCCGAAGTTCAACCTTTTTGGGATGTTGCAAGACGAGGCGAGAATTTTGAAGCCGACTCGCGCTGCTCCGCATGTTTTGAGCCGACTCTCGTGTCGGACAGAACCTGCGGCGGTGGGCGATGGTCAAAGCTTTGCTGCTTTGACTCGGCTTTTCGGTTTGCCGCTCCGTCTGTCGCGTCCCTAACCCTGCAGGAGATATTGCAATGGGTATGAACGTTGGTTCATCGTCTGGCGAAGAAGACCAGATCAATTCAACCATCAACACCACGCCGCTGGTCGATGTGATGTTGGTGCTTTTGATTATTTTCTTGATTACGATTCCCGTCGTGACAACATCCATCAAGGTGGAGCTGCCGAAAGAGGAAATTCAGATTCGCGAATCGAAGCCTGAAAACGTCGTGATCTCGGTTGACGCGCAAAGCCGTATGTTTATGTACGACACACCGATTCGTGACATTCGCGACCTGACCGATCGGCTGAAAAAAGTCTCGAAGATGGATCCGCAACCGGAAGTGCATATTCGCGGCGATTTGACCGCGAAGTACGACGGCGTGGGGCGAGTCATCTTTGCGGCGCGCGCCGCTGGCATCACCAAAATCGCGTTCCTCACCGAACCCGCAGCAAGAGGAGGCTAAATCATGGGAATGAATGTAGGAAATTCCTCCTCCAGCAGCAATGGTGATCCGGAGCCGATGATTGAGATGAACACCACGCCGTTGATCGACGTGATGCTTGTGCTCATCATCATGCTCATCATCACCATTCCGATTCAGTTGCATTCAGTCAATATGAACATGCCGCCGCCAAGCCCTAACAAGCCCTTGGTGGAGCCGGAAGTGGTCAAGATCGACATCGACGAAGTGGGGCGCGTTTTCTGGAACGGCGTTGCTATCGTTGATCGCAACGAACTTGAATCGAAAATGGCCGCAGCCTCGGCTCAGGCCAATCAACCCGAGATCCATTTGCGCCCCAATAAGGATGCAAAGTATGAAATCGTTGCCTATGTCATGGCTGCTTCACAGCGTCTTGGCTTGGTAAAGATGGGTATTCTCGGTCACGAGCAGTTTTTGTAAGCGGATAGGCCAAACAAACTATGGATTACACCTATCAGCCGAAAAGCTCGAGTAAGCGCACCGTGGCCATCGCGGTGGTGTTTGCTTTCCATGCACTCATCGTCTTTGCTGTGCTGTCTGGCTTCGGCAAAAAAGCGGTCGATGCGATGAAAAAACCGTTGGAAGCCAAGATCGTGGAGGAGGTAAAACTTCCGCCACCTCCGCCGCCTCCGCCGCCTCCGCCACCACCACCGAAGACACCGAATCTTCCACCACCACCGCCGGCTGCACCTCCGCCGCCGTACGTGCCACCGGTTGAAGTCGCTGTTGCTGCGCCGGCTGCTCCGTCAATAACGACGACGACTGAGCCACCGAAAGCAGAATACAAGATTGCACCGCCGCCGCCGCCAGCGCCACCAGCGCCACCGGCACCGCCAGCACCGCCGGCTCCGCCGCCTAAACCCGCGCTCACGCGTATCGGTTTGAGCGCGCTGCCGCAAGCCTGTCGCCCCGATTCGCCGCCTGTTCGTGACATGAACAAAGCGGGCGTCGATCGGATCGAAGGCACGGTGTTGGTCACCGTCAACGGCGACGGCACGTTCACCAACGTTCGCGTCGGTTCGGTCAATCCGGGCTCGATGCGCAACGCGGTGCAGCGGACCTTCAGCACAGTTCTCACGGACGGTGGATGCCGCACCAAAGGGGACGGCGAAAAGTTCGAAGTTGAGATTCCCTTTGTTATGAAACTCGACTAGACAACTCCACCGAATGCGCGGCACCAAAACCGCCACGCAGTAAGCAACGAGAAGAACCCCGGTTCGCGTAAGTGACCGGGGTTTTTCTTTTCCTGTTTAGCTCGATGGCTCAGGAAGCGCGTCGATTCTGGCCGTGTTCCGCGTCATACCGCACCAACCGACCAGAATCAAACAAGAAGACCTCTGCACAACTCCTTCGGACACGAAATCGCTATCCCCTTCGTCATTCCCGCGACGGCGGGAATGACGAAAAGGGAAGTTGTGCAGAGGCCTTAAAAGAGCAGCCCCCTTTGACGCCGAAGTCCGCCGATTGTCGTCGAGGCGCGCCGCCAGAAAACCGCAGCTTCGCTCTGAGAGTCGCCCACGGCTCCACCGTGGCGTGCTGCGAAAAAAATCTGCGTCCATCTGCGTCAAACCCGCGCAAATCGGCGTTAAAAAAGACCTCACGCGTTGAGCTTCGTCTGGCCGGAGCGCTCGAGCTCAGCTTCGATTGGCTCACCGTGCCGTCGTGCAAGTCAGTTGCTTTTGTGTCACTCTTGCAGTCAGCGTAATTGGCTTATTGCATAAATGCCATATTAAATAAGGGATAAGAAGCTATAAATAATTTATTTGATAAGACAAATTATTCAGTACGACCCATATTTATTAAGGCTTATAGACAATAAGTGTATTTGGCTGAGAGGCAGCGAGGCATAAGACGCGATAATCACCGCTCATGCTGTTTAAACTCATCCTCAAAAACATCTTTCGCGCCCGCTTGAGGAGCGCCCTGACGCTGTTGGGGCTCGTGGTAGCAGTCGTTGCCTTCGGGCTGCTCCGAACGGTCGTAGACGCTTGGTATGCAGGCTCGGATGCGGCCTCTGGCAACCGGCTCATCACTCGGAATGCGATTTCGCTGACGTTCACTTTGCCTACGTACTACCGCGAGCGGGTGAAGGGTGTTGACGGGGTTTCGCTCATCAGCATGAGCAATTGGTTCGGCGGCATTTATCAAGAACCGAAGAATTTTTTTCCGCAGTTCGCGGTGACATTGCCTGTTCATTTCGAGCTCTATCCCGAATACGTGCTCCCGCCCGAGCAAATGCAAGCGATGCTTCGCGACCGCACCGGCACGATTGTTGGCCGCGCGATTGCCGATCAATACGGCTGGAAAATCGGCGACAAAATTCCCATTCAAGGCACCATTTATCCAGGCACATGGGAATTCACCGTACGCGGCATCTACGAAGGCCGCGACGAAGGTACGCTCACGCGCCAGCTCTATTTCCACTGGGACTATTTAAACGAGCGCCTGAAAGTCAGCTTCCCTCGGGCGGCTGATCGAACCGGCGTGCTCGTGGTGGGAATCAAAGACGCGCAGCGATCCGCCGAAATGAGCCAGGCTATCGATGCCGAGTTCAAGAATTCCCTCGCCGAGACGCTCACCGAAACTGAAAAGGCGTTTCAGCTTGGATTTGTTGCGCAATCAGAAGCGATCATTGCTGCCATTCGCATCGTGAGTTTCGTGGTGATCTTCATCATTTTGGCGGTCGTTGCCAACACCATGGCCATGGCTGCGCGCGAACGAATCAGCGAGTACGCCACGCTCAAAGCGCTCGGTTTCGCGCCCTCGTTTGTGTCCCGATTGGTCATCGGCGAATCGATCGCGATCACGCTGTTGGGCGCGCTGATTGGTATCGCCGTTTCCTTTCCAGTGACGGCGGCGTTTAAGTCGATGATCGGATCCATTTTTCCAGTGTTTCGCGTCTCCGACGAAACATTGGTGTGGCAATTTGCCAGCATGGTTGTGGTCGGTTTGTTGGCCGCCATCGTGCCTGCGATCCGCAGCGCACGAATCAAAATTGTTGACGGGTTGCGGCATGTTGCCTAGACCGAGCAAACGATGAAACTTCCGCTCACCTACATCGCGCGAAATCTATGGACGCGACGACTCACCACGGTGCTCACTGCGGGCGGTATGGCGCTCGTTGTTTTTGTATTTGCCGCGGTGTTGATGCTTGATGCAGGGCTCAAAAAAACTTTGGTTGGCACCGGTAGTTGGGACAACGCGATTTTGCTTCGCCAAGGGGCGCAAACTGAAATTCAAAGCGGCGTGTCGCGCGATCAAGCGGCACTCATCGAAACGCTTCCCGACGTCGCGCGCGATGCATCAGGCGCGCCGATGTCGTCGCGCGAAATCGTCGTGCTCATTGGTGCTCCCAAGAAAGGTGACTCACGCCCACAAAACGTGATTGTTCGCGGCATGTCGCCCATGGGCATTACGTTGCGACCGCAAGTGGCGCTCAAAGCCGGGCGCTGGATGCAGCCGGGTGCGAGCGAAATCGTGGTCGGCAAAAACGTCAACAGTGGCTTTGCCAATATGGACGTTGGCGACACGATTCGATTCGCGGCGCGTGACTGGTTGATCGTCGGCGTGTTTGACGGCCAATCGTCTGGCTTTGATTCCGAAGCCTGGGGCGACGCCGAGCAACTAGGGCAAGCGTTTCGACGGGTTGCGTATTCATCGATGGTGGTTCGGCTCGCCGACAGCTCGGCGCTTGAGCGCGTACAAAAATCAATCGAAGGCGATGTTCGATTAAAGCTCGACGTCAAAGCCGAGCCCGCGTTTTACGAAGAGCAGAGTCGTGCGCTTTCAACGTTTTTGTCGATTCTTGGACTGGCGCTGTCGATCATCTTTTCGATCGGTGCCATCATTGGTGCGGCGATCACGATGTACTCGGCGGTGGCCAGCCGCGTGGGTGAAATCGGAACACTGCGGGCATTGGGCTTTCGAAGAGCGTCGATACTCTGGGCGTTCTTGGGCGAATCGGTGTTGCTGGCTGTGCTCGGCGGTGTCGTTGGGCTTGGAGCCGCGACGTTTCTGCAGCTTCTCACCGTGAGCACACTGAATTTTGCGTCGTTTTCACAGCTGTCGTTTGGCTTCTATTTAACGCCAGCCATCGTGTTGAAATCAATGTTGTTTGCTGTGGTGATGGGCGTCGTTGGCGGTTTTCTGCCAAGCTTCAAAGCGGCGCGGATGGAAATTGTTGACTCGTTGCGAGCCGGTTAGTCGCACGAAATTGAAAGCATTAAGGATTCGTAATGAAGCCCAACTTAATTAAACAAAAGATGTTGCGCGGTGAGTGCACGACCAACGGTTGGCTCTCACTGGGCTCGTCCTATTCCGCGGAGTTGATGGGGCACGCCGGTTTCGACAGCGTGACCGTTGATTGCCAGCACGGCATGTTTGATTTCAATCAAGCGCTACCGATGTTGCAAGCGCTCTCGGCTACGCCAACCGTGCCGATCGTTCGCGCACCGTGGAACGACACGGCCATCATCATGCATTTGCTCGACGCGGGCGCTTATGGCGTAATTTGCCCGATGATTAACAACCGAGCCGAAGCTGAGCGCTTGGTTGGCGCATGCCGCTACGCGCCTGCTGGGATGCGCAGTTACGGCCCGGCGCGCGGACTGCTATACGGCGGCGCGGATTACTTCGATCATGCCAACGACACGATCGTCACGTTTGCGATGATCGAAACGTTAGAGGGCATCAAGAATTTGGATGATATTTTGGCAACGCCCGGACTCGACGGCATCTACATTGGCCCCAACGATCTTGCGCTCGTACTCGGTGCGCGTCCGGGCACTGATTTGACTGATCAGCGCTGTATTGACATGATCGCGCACATCTTGGCGCGGGCAAAACACTTCAATAAATTTGCGGGGATCTTTTGCGCAAGCGGTGCCGTCGGTGCGATTCGCCGTGTGCAGGGTTTCGATTTGGTGACCTTGACGCACGAAGGCAGCTTGCTTAGCAACGCCGCCAAAGCCGCAGTCGCTGCGGCGCTGGCACCGCCACCGGCGGGCAGCGAACCCAAGGTGTCAACAGGCTATTGATTGGATTTGAAACATATGACTCAGCGTAAATTTGGCAGCGGTATCGCGGCTTTGTGTCTGGGCGGCGTGCTGTCAATGAGCGGTAGCGCCGCGTTGGCAGCCGATGTCAAGGCCAAGGAACGCCTTGATTTGCAGCGCTACTTGGGCCGTTGGAATGAGATCGCTTCAATTCCGCAGTTTTTTCAGCGTGAATGCGTGCGCGACACGGTAGCTGAATACAGTTTGCTCGAATCCGGCGAGCTGCGCGTTGAAAACACCTGTACTCGCGAGGACGGTGGTCGCAAGAAAGCGGAGGGTCGCGCGCGTCGCTTTGATTCGGCCGTCGAAGCAAAGCTCGAAGTCAGCTTCTTCAAGCTCTTTGGAGACTATCGATTCTGGGCCGGCGGTGACTACTGGGTGATTGAGCTCGACCCCAATTACCAATGGGCGGTGGTGGGGCATCCGTCGCGCCGCTATGGCTGGGTGTTGGCTCGCAAACAAACATTGCCGGTCGAGGTGATCGCTGAAATCATCGGGCGAATCAAAGCGCAGGGCTATGATGCGTGCGCGTTTCTGGTCACGCCGCAAACCGGTGGCATGACCATTCGCCGCCCGTTTTGTGAGGCGCTGCCTTAGCTCGTTTTAGCGCTTTTGGACCGGAGGACGACGCCGCCGATTTACTTACTTCGCCTTGAGAAATGCTTCAAGTTCGCCGGGTTTTGCGGGCTCAACAATGTCAAGTGACAAATCCCACTTCGGCGTGCCGTCGTTGTCGTCGGCGCCGCGGGATTCACGGGCGCTGTTGCCACCGAGTTGGCCGTGAGCGGCTAGGTCATCGTGAATCTGCATCAACAGCAGCAGATCTCGGTACGCTGCCAGCGAAAAGCCCAGACGCGAGCCACCCCGATTGTCATAGAGCAACTCATCGAGAAATTTTCGCGCATCGGGCGTGGCCCAATCGCGCTCAATTCGAGCCACCAAATGCGGAAAGGCTTCGAGACCATCATCGAGCGCCAGCTCCGTGCCGTAGCTTTCCCAATCGGGCATTCGCCCATTGAAGTGGCTACGAAATTGCGGCGAAAGCGCATCGTAGTCCGCGCGACGGTTAGTGCGCCGCAGCAGATCAAACAGCATCAGCCAAACGGCCGGCGAGGGGCGTTCGGTCGAATGGCTCGTGATGTGTTCCTGGAGCACCGCAATAGCCTGATCATTGAGCCCCAAATCGGCGAATACCTGTGCTTCATCGGTGACGTGCGAAAGCTCAGAAACGTGAACGCTTGATTCGGTATCGCTGAGCTGAAAGAGGGGGCTGGCGAGCTGTTCAGCCGCAACCTTTTCGGCCTGAGCCGAGCTTTGTCGCTGAGTCGGAATCGACGGGGGCGCCGCCGTTGCCATTGCCGTCGCCCCGTCGCTAGTAGATGCGGTCTTGTTGACCGCGCGAACGTAGACGTTGTCCTGGTAGGTGTCGTCCGGGTCTTCGGAGAGTGTGACGACCGTGACGTCATCGGCCAGCGGAGAAGCTGTAGCCGCGATTTTCGCGGCTTGCCGTCGACGCGAAACAAACAATGCCCCGAGGCCACCGATCAGAGCGAGCGCACCGGCGATCCACCACCACTCAAACTCGGCATTGCTGGCGGGCGCGGCGGCTTTGGGGGGCGTAGCTGTCGCTTTGGGGTTCGCGCTTGGGGCGTTCGATGCCGCTGGTGCTGTTGCGGCGGACGCTGCAGCTGGCATGGCCCCGCTCACCGAGAGTTGTGCCTGTACCTCGGCCAGCCGTCGTTTCGCAACGACCAAATCGGCTTCGAGCCGCGGCGCGATATCCTCGTCGATCGGCGTGGCCAGCAGGCGCGCGCGGCGCTCCTTTGCGATGGCAGCGCCCAATTCATCACCCGATGGCGCGCCCGACTGCGAAAGCGTCGTGGCAAAGACGGGGATGTCGCTGGAAATCTTTAAGCGCGGTACCGCCAACGCCGCCAGTCCCGCGTCTGCGACATCAACGCTGCCAGCACCCGCGCCCTGAACGCTGAGTCGGTCACCGCCCTTTTTCGTCGCTGCAACAGCGCTTCGAGGCGTGCTTCGTACAACCTTTTGATCGACTTGAGCCGCAGCAACCGGTAGCGCTTTATTCGAAAGTGGCGCGCGTGGCGCGACAAATTTTGGCGTTTTCGGCGCGGCGGCGGATGGCGTGACGCTGGCAGCGGCACTCGACGTGCCGTTGGGCGCTGCGACGGACGGTGGCGTTGGTGCAACCGACTCCGATGCGACGACGACCGGCGGCGCAATGGCGGGCGCGGGATCGAGCAGTACGACATATTCTCGTCGTAGCGGAACGTCGCAACCGACATCAATCGCCAAACGAATTACGGGCTCTTCAGCAAAGCCCTGGCCCCGTACGATCAGCTGGCGTCTAGCACTGTCAACGGTGAGCGCGGCTTGGAGTAGATTGGGAATGCCATCGCTGCGATTGACGGTGGCGAGCTTGAAACACTTTTCGTCGTACGCTTCATTGGCGCTACTAACGATCGGATAAGTAATTCGAAGCGCTTGCCCGAGGTAGGATTCAACCCGCTCGCGTCCTAGTGAAAGCGCATCGGTGTTGGTGGAGGCCAAAGCAATCACCGCCAACGAAAAACGTGCAGCAACCAGCGGCGATAGACGATGCACGATTGGCCAATGCGCTTCTCGCTTTCCGTCTTGCATCACGTCTGACAAACTTCGCCCCCGAATAGTATTTGTCGCAGTGTAACTTCCGTCCACCGGTCTAACAATACGCCCCAAAAAACTATGCCGTTGTCATGCTGAAGGATTCTCGACGACCGCGCATGCGATTGATGCGATCAATCAGCAAATCAAGGTGCGCCGGATCGTTGACAAAGTTGATCCCGTCGGTGTTTACGAACAGCACCGGGGCACCGTCGTAGTCGTGAAAGTAGCGCACGTACGCATCGGACAATCGCGCCAGATACGTCTCGTCGATGCCTTGTTCGTAACTAATGCCACGCTGCTGTACGCGCGTGAGCAATTTATCGATCGAAGCGCTGAGCACAATGACCAAATCGGGGGCTGGCGCTTGCGGCTTCAAGAACGCATAAATCTTTTCATACAACGAAAGCTCATCATCGCTCAAATTGAGCCGTGCGAACAGGGCATCTTTATCGAGCAGGAAATCAGAGATCACCCGTTGTGAAAATAGACCTGCCTGTGCAATAGGTCGCAACTGATCCGCACGCTGAAACAGAAAATTGATCTGCGTTGCCAGCGCGTAGCGCGGGCGATCCGCGTAAAAGCGTTCGATGAACGGATTGTCATTGGGGGCTTCAAGAATCGTTTCGGCGCGAAATCGATTGGCCAGCAAACGGGCGAGACTCGTCTTGCCCGATCCGATGGCCCCTTCAATGACAACGTAGCGAAGTTGGTTCAAATCCATGCGGGCGGCTCCGAGTGTCGAGCAATGCGTTGCGGGGGTAGCTTGGCGATGAGCTCGCTCAATTCTCCCAGCGTCGGGCTAACGGCGGCGGGCGCAATATCTTGTAGCGGTCGAAGTACAAACGCACGTTCATGCATGCGCGGATGCGGCACGGTCAATTCGCGGCTCTCGATGCGCAATTGATCGTAGAGCAGCACATCAATATCAACGACTCGCGCGGAGTTCCTTGGCTCATGATCGTTGCGCCGACGACCGATTTTTGACTCGATCGCTGTGAGTTCGCGCCACAGCGGAAGCGGTGCGAGCTGTGTTTCAACGGACACAACTAAGTTGAGGTAGTCGGGCTGCACCTGGCTGCTACCCACGACGGCGGTTTGGTAGACCGGCGAACACGCGGAGATGTCGCAACGGGGCAGCGCGTGGATTGCTTTGAGCGCGTCGGTCAACTGCTGGAGTGGGTCGCCGAGATTGGCACCCAACGACAAATAGACTCTGTGCGTCGTTTCGCGGTTCATCGCGACTCGTGATCGCCCTGTGTTTCGCCCGTGGCCAGCGCCAGATCTTGGCTGGCGTCTCGTTTGTTGCGGTTGCGACCGCCCCGTCGCCGACGGCGCTTGGCGCCATCGCTGTCGCCGGCTCCTTCGCTGGGCGTGGTTTCGGCCTCGGCGTCTGCAGCGACCGGCGCAGAATCGGATCGCTCACGACTTTCGGGGCGTCCCGGTGAGAAACGACCGCCACCGCCATTGCCATTGCCACGCGGGCCACGCTGTTGGGCGCGCAATCGTTGGTTAATCAGCTCTTGCCGAATGTCGGGGTCGGATTCGATAAAGTTCGTCCACCAATCAGCGAGCTCTTGTTCGATTTCACCCGCCGCCGCTCGGAGCAACAGGAAGTCGTACGCCGCACGAAAACGCGGCTGTTCAACGACGCGAAGCGCCGCACGGCTGGTGCGTTGTTCGAACCGCGGCTGCATCAACCAAATCTCTCGCGTGATCCCAGCAAATCGTTGCGGCAGCGTGATCGTTTCGCGCTGCTCATCGAGCACTTCTTCCATCGCTTGCAGCAGGGCCGGAATGCGATGCTCGCCGCGTGATTGCAATTCGTTCCAGCGCTTTAGCACTTCGTGCCATAACAGACTCGCGAACAAAAACGCGGGCGAGACGGGCTTGTCTTCGCGTACGCGGCGATCAGTATTGTCGAGCGCGAGCTCAATGAATTTTTGCCCGCCCGGCTGCTCATAGATCAGATCGAGCAGCGGCAGCAGGCCGTTTGATAGGCCGTGTTTGCGCAGATCGGCCAAGGTTGCGCTGGCGTATCCCGAAAGGAGTAATTTCTGAATTTCGTCAAACAGTCGTGCAGCGGGCACGTTTTGAATCAACGCCGCGTGTTTCTTGATCGGTGCGGCCGTCGCGCGAGCGATGGTGCAACCTAACTTGACCGACAGGCGAACCGCGCGAAGCATGCGAACGGGGTCTTCACGGTAGCGGGTTTCGGCTTCACCGATGAGTCGTAGCGAGCGTTTTTCGATGTCTTTGAGTCCGCCCAAAAAGTCGACGACTTCATCGGTCGTTGGGTCGTAGTAGAGCGCGTTGACGGTGAAATCGCGTCGCACTGCGTCGTCAATCTGCGAGCCATAAACGTTGTCCGACGTAATACGCCCAGTCGAATCGGCTTCGACGCCGCCGCTGCCTTTGGCTCCGGTCACAGCGTTGCTGCGAAAGGTGGACACTTCAATAGTTTCGTCGCCAAACATCACGTGCACCAAGCGGAATCGCCGACCGATGATGAAGGCCCGTCGAAACACGTTTTTGACCTGTTCCGGGCGCGCGCTGGTGGCCACATCAAAGTCTTTGGGCACAACGCCCAGCAGCGCGTCGCGCACTGCGCCGCCGACGATGAACGCGTCGAAGCCAGCGTCTTTGAGTTTTTGACAGACGTAGACCGCGTTGCGGCTCATCTGTTCGGGGCGGATGCCGAGCGCTTTGCCCGAGGCAACTTGTTTTTTGGGCGATCGTTTCGGCAAAACGCGATCAAGCAGCGCTTTGATCATGGGGCAGGTCTCCGCTGAGTGGCAGCGCGCCGCTGGGCTCGATGTGTTCGTGGCCGTTGGCGTGTTGCCAAGTTGCCCCGCAGCGTCGTCATTTCTATGTCGCAGCGCCGCGTCAACATAGAAATGACCCCGTGGGGCAACCGATTTGTGAACGAGCGCAGTATAGCCGGTGTTGGCGGTAGCAATCTGGCGCAACGCCTTACACTACGGGCAATTCACGTTTTCTCTCAAGAACTATTTTTATGAGCTTTGACAAACTCTCCCCCGGCCGCGACGTTCCAAACGACATCAATGTTGTCATTGAAATCCCAATGCACGGCGAACCCATCAAATACGAGGTAGACAAAGCCTCGGGGGCGATTTTCGTTGACCGGTTCATGTCGACTGCAATGCACTACCCTTGCAATTACGGCTACATTCCGCGCACCTTGTCGGGCGACGGCGATCCGGCCGACGTGCTGGTTATCACGCCGATTCCGTTGATGGCGGGTGTGGTCGTGCGCTGCCGACCGATTGGCATGCTCAAAATGCAAGACGAAGCCGGGAATGATGAAAAACTGCTGGCAGTGCCGGTCGACAAGTTGACCAGCATTTACCGAAATGTGCAGAGCCCGCGGGATTTACCGCCGCTTGAAATTGATCGAATCACCCACTTTTTCGAACACTACAAAGACTTGGAAGCGGGGAAATTCGTCAAAGTGCTGGGTTGGACCGAGGCGGCTGACGCTCGCGCTGAAATCTTGAGCGCGATGGCGCGCTATGACCAACAAGCTAAATCCTAGGCGATAGCCATTGCCGCCCGTTATTGGCAGCTCGCGCCGCCACTCGTAGATTCATCGCAATCAATCGCTCGAGCGCACTGATTGCGCAAACATTGATGTATCGAAACCACGCCGCGAGCACATCATGATCGAATTTGTTAGCCAAGTCATTCGACACACACCGCTTTGGGTGTGGGCCATTTTGGTCACGTTGTTGATACTCGGCATTCGACAGCTGCGGCTCCGTCGCATCAAACCGTTTGTAGTGCTCATTGCCCCACTGGCGTTTTTCGTGCTCGGGCTGGTCACGAGCGGGAGATCAATGGGGGCGTTTCTGGCTTGGGCGGCGGCCATGGTTGTGGTCGCAACGCTCGTGTATTTCGCGCTGCGCCCCGTCGGCGGCGCTCGGTATGACGCCTCGGAGCAGCGCCTGATCTTGCCCGGCAGCGCCTGGCCGCTGTTTTTCATGATGACGATTTTCTTGCTCAACTACGTGATCAACGTAGCGCAGGCAATTCAGCCAGGATTGCTGGCGCAAGCCGCGTGGCACTTGGGCACGCCAGCGCTTCTTGGGGCGATTTCGGGTGCGTTTGTCGGGCGTTCGCTGAGTTTGTTCGCGCTCTCACGTTGCGCCTCGCCCGTGATTGCGTAGCGGCCATGGCAACTGCCGCACCTGATTCACGCCATTCAGCCCAGTCGCTGCCGTGGCGCGCGTACCAGCATCATCCCCTTGATCTTTTCCCGCTCTGTCGGCGCTGGAAGCCCAGTGCGCTTCGTAGCTACGTCTACACCACGCTCATCTGCGTGGCTGTGGTCGTCGCCATTATGTTGGTCAACGCCATGTTCGGATTTCGTCCTAGCGCTGGGCAGCTCAAGCAGTACACGTTGATTGCCGTGAGTATCGGCTTTTGCCAACAACTCATGTTCGATCTGTTTGGATTCGCGGCGGCTCGTCTGCAAGTTGCACGATCCGGCGCTTTGATGGCGGCGATGGCCATTTTGCCGCCGGTGCTGGGGTTATACGGCGGCTTCTTTATCAGCGCTGTACTGTTAGGCGGGGGGCCATGGTACGGCTGGCTGTTTGGGCGCACCAATTTGATACTGAATTCAATCATCGTCGTAGCCGTCGCGCTTTTCATCTGGTACAGCACCGCCAATCGCGAAAAGCTTCATGCCGCCGAACTTGCCGAGGCCGAGTCTGCCGCTCGTGCTGAAGCCGCGAAACGTGAGGCCACAGCGGCCGAGCTCAAAGCGCTTCGGGCGCAAGTTGAACCGCATTTTTTGTACAACACGCTCGCCAACGTGGTGAGTTTGATTGACCGCGACGCACCGCAAGCCAAACGCATGACGGAGCGCTTGATTGGATACCTGCGCCAAACGCTCGACGCGTCGCGCCGCGATAACGCGACGCTGGGCGATGAGCTGGCGATCATCTCGGATTACCTGGAAATTTTGCGACTCCGGATGGGCGCAAGATTGCAGTACGCCATTGACGTTTCGCCCGAAGTTCGTGCCTTGACGCTCGCGCCGATGCTGTTGCAGCCGTTGGTGGAAAACGCCATCAAGCACGGGCTCGAACCCAAGATCGAAGGTGGCACGGTTCGGATCGGAGCGGCGATATCCGGGGATGCTCTCAGGATTCACGTCGATGATGATGGCTTGGGTTTTGGTGTGGCGACCGACACCGCTGGCAGCGGTACGGGGCTTGCCAACGTTCGTGCGCGACTACAAGCGCTCTACGGCCAAGCCGCTCGGGTCACCATTGATTCGTTGGGCGCAGCAACGCCGTCGTCTGCTCTAGACAATGCGTCTAGCCCTGGCTGGGGCGTTGAGAAAACATCCCCCACCGGCACACGAATCACGCTTTCGTTGCCCATTGACAAACTTAATACAACTTATTTGCTTAACGCCACATGAAATGGGGTTTTCAATGAAAAATGAATGTTTATAAAAAAGTAGTAAATACAGCTTTAAAGCCCGTTTTTAATTGGCCTTTACAAGATAAGTTATAAAGTTTTTCAATTATGCCCACAGCCATCATCGCCGAAGACGAAACCAACCTAGCGCTGGCACTTAAAGACGCGCTGGCGCGCGTCTGGCCCGAGCTTGCCATCGTTGACACGGTTGGCAACGGACCCGCTGCGCTGCACGCAGTCGACCAACACTCGCCTGATGTGTTGTTTCTCGATATTCGAATGCCGGGTTTAACGGGATTACAAGTCGCTCAGCGGCTCACGGAATCCGGCATCGCCGCCGCCAATCCGCTGGTGGTGTTTGTCACCGCGTACAGTGAATATGCGCTTCAAGCGTTCGATCGCGAGGCGGTGGACTACTTAGTCAAGCCCGTTGATGAAACGCGCCTGGCCGAGACAGTCGTGCGGCTCAAGAAACAGCTCGCTCAGCGTTCCACGCCGACCAGCAGCGATCTGGACAAGGGCGGCGAACTTACCCGGGCACTCGATTTGATTCAAAAGCTCGCGGGCCAATCCGGCGAACGACGAAGCATGAGCTACCTGCAATTCCTGCGCGCTGGCATCGGCGAAACAGTCCGAATCGTTCCAGTTGACGAGGTGACGCATTTGCACGCTCAGGACAAATACGTCTCGATTTTCACGGCCGATGGCGAGCAGCTCATCCGCATTTCGCTCACCGATCTTTCCGCACAACTCGATCCCAACGTGTTCGTGCAGGTCCACCGCTCAACCATCGTCAACATGCGCTCCGTCGAAACGGCAGCCCGCGATTTCACTGGCAAGGTCACTTTGACGCTCAAAGGCGTGAAAGAGAAAGTGCAGGTGTCGCGGCAACACGCCCACCTGTTTGCCCGAATGTAGGGATGAAATCTAGCGGTCAGCCAGCGTCGTCAACAGTTTCTTTAAACTGGTTTGTAGGCGCTCACTGTCCAAGTGCGTTGCGCTGGCATTGAGCCGCTTCAGGGTTTGTGCTTTTGGGCGCGCTCTGTAGGTCGCCAGCTCCACCGATTCTGATTGCACTTTGATCAAAATTTCGTTAAATTTCAACCCCTTACGCATTGCCGAGCGCTCGATGTCGGGGCGCAGCAAGTGAGCTAAATGGGCGGCTTCGGGCGAGGTGACGGTGATCACCAAATCGAAACCATTGGAGCGGACGGACTTTGCAAACTTTGCCAAACGCGGCGGAATGCAGTCCGAGATTGAAATTTCAGAGTGACTAGCGTCCCGCGCGATCTTTAACGCATTGCGCAGCTGCGGTGTTCGCTCGAAGTATCCCGATAGCCCTTGCGGTCGTGGATACAGTGGGTTGGAAGGCTTCACATGCAAATTATCCTTGTTTCAAATGATTACCGCACGCGGCGGAACATCAACGTAGGTATCCCACAGATTATGGGACTGGTATTCGTTGCGCTCGTGGCATTGGCGTTGACGGCAACGCTGGCCAACTACCTCTCGCTCAAATACGCCGCTACCAGCGATCATCCGCTCATTCGCGGCGTTTTGCTCGCCGATCAACACGCCGAAGCCAAGCAGCGTCAGCAACAGATCCAAGACAACATCAATAATCTGGCCGTCAAGCTCGGCGAGATGCAAGCGCACATGCTGCGTTTGGACGGATTGGGCGAAAAGCTCGCCAAAGTCGCTGGCTTGAAGCCCCAGGAGCTTCCCAGCGCGACCGCGCAATCCGGTCGAGGCGGATCGTCCCTGACGGGCGCGCCGCTGAGTTTTGATGCATTCAGCAAACAGCTTCGAGAACTCCAAAAGACGGTCGACGTCAAAGCCGATCAGCTCACCGTGCTGGAAGCGTTGTTGGTAGAGGGCAGCGCCCAGCGCAAGTTCTTGCCCACGCTCCCCCCTATTGAAAACATCAATTACACCTCGAACTTCGGCTACAGGCTTGATCCCTTTACGGGCCATCAAACCTTCCACGAAGGCGTGGACTTCGCCGCCGAAACCGGCACCCCGATTAACGCAGCCGCCAGCGGCAAAGTCATTTATGCTGAGTTCCACGCCGCCTACGGCAAAAACGTCGATATCGACCACGGCAACGGCTTGGTCACGCGCTACGCCCACGCCTCCGAGCTCTTCGTCAAAGAAGGCGACCTGGTCGTTCGCGGGCAACGCATCGCAAAAGTCGGATCAACCGGCCGCTCGACCGGTCCGCACCTGCATTTCGAGGTCCGACTCAACGGTGCCCCGCAAAACCCCGCTCGATTCCTCTCGGTCAATTAGCGCCGGTATTCGACCGGTCGCGGCGCGGCTCGCTGTCCGCGTAAAATTCAACGAATTGCTCAACCGCGCCAAATCGGCGCGGTTTGTGTTTTTGCAAATACATTCCAGCCGTTCGAATCCAAGAATAACGATTTCTAAAAACCGTGGTCTCACCACGGGCGCAAAGCCACCATGTTCGATAAATTCTTAAAGTCAATTTTCGGTAGTCGTAATGATCGACTGCTCAAATCCTACCGCGCAGTCGTCGTCAAGATCAATGCGTTGGAGCCCTCGCTCGCCGCGTTGAGCGACGATGAATTACGCGCAAAAACGGCAGAGTACAAACAGCGTTTTGCCGCAGGAGAAACGCTCGATGCGTTGCTGCCCGAGGCGTTTGCGACCGTGCGAGAGGCCAGTAAGCGCGTACTTGAGATGCGCCATTTCGATGTCCAGCTCGTAGGCGGCATGGCGCTGCACGACGGAAAGATCGCCGAGATGCGCACCGGTGAGGGCAAAACGCTGATGTCGACGCTGCCGATTTACCTGAACGCACTTTCGGGCAAAGGCGTGCATTTGGTCACGGTCAACGACTACCTGGCGCGCCGTGATGCTGATTGGATGGGTCGCATCTATCGCTTCCTCGGGATGAGCGTTGGCACGATCCTGTCGCAACAAGATAACGCCAGCAAAATCGCCGCTTACGCTGCCGACATCACGTACGGCACCAACAACGAATACGGATTTGATTACCTCCGCGACAACATGGAATACGCGGTGGCGGATCGTCGTCAGCGCGGACTGAATTTCGCCATCATCGACGAAGTCGATTCGATCTTGATTGATGAAGCGCGCACACCGCTCATCATTTCCGGTCAAGCCGAAGACAACGTCGATATTTATTACAAGATCAACGCGCTTCCGCCCACACTTAAACGCCAAGCTGATGAAACGGCCACAGGCGACTACCACGTTGATGAAAAGGGTCGACAAGTTCACCTATCAGAGCTGGGCCATGAAAACGCCGAAAAATGGCTGGAAGCCACAGGGCTGCTGGCACCCGGCACGAGTCTTTACGACGCGACCAACATCTCCTTGATGCATCATGTGTTCGCCGCCTTGCGCGCGCACACGCTCTACAACCGCGACGAGCACTACGTGGTCCAAGACGGCGAAGTGGTGATCGTTGATGAATTCACCGGCCGCATGATGACCGGTCGCCGTTGGAGCGAAGGCCTGCATCAAGCCGTTGAGGCCAAAGAAGGCGTTCCAATCCAGCGCGAGAATCAAACGCTTGCCTCGATTACCTTCCAGAACTTTTTCCGAATGTACGGAAAATTGGGTGGCATGACGGGCACGGCTGACACCGAAGCGTACGAATTCCAGCAGACTTACGGGCTTGAAACGGTCATCATCCCAACGCACCGAGACATGGTGCGTCGTGATGAAAACGATTTGTTCTTCAAGTCGACCGCTGAAAAGTATGCTGCGGCAGTTCACGACATTCGAGCTTGCTACGATCGCGGACAACCGGTGCTCGTTGGCACGACATCGATTGAAAACTCCGAGCTAATCTCGGCGCTGCTCAACAAAGAAAAGCTTCCGCATCAAGTGCTCAACGCCAAGCAGCACGAGCGCGAAGCGCACATCGTTTCGCAAGCAGGGCAACCCAAAGCCATCACCATCGCCACTAACATGGCCGGACGCGGTACGGATATCGTGCTGGGTGGTGCGCTGGAGCCTGAGCTGCGCGCGATTCGCGAGGATGAAGCTTTGAGCGCCGACGCGCGCCAAGCCAAAATCGCAACGACACAAGCCGAATGGAAAATTCGTCACGACCAAGTGCTCGCCTCGGGCGGTCTGCGAATTGTGGGCACTGAGCGACATGAATCGCGTCGCATCGACAATCAGCTTCGTGGTCGCGCCGGTCGTCAAGGCGATGCGGGATCAAGCCGCTTCTTCTTATCGGCGGAAGATCCGTTGATCCGAATCTTCGGTGGCGATCGCATGAAAAACATCATGACGCGCCTGCGTATTCCCGACGGTGAGCCGATTGAAGCGGGCATCATGACGCGGCAAATCGAAAAAGCGCAGCTCAAAGTGGAAGCGCGAAATTTCGACATTCGTAAGCAGCTTCTTGAATACGATGACGTTGCCAACGATCAACGTAAAGCCATCTACGAACAGCGCAATCATTTGCTCGAACACAGCAATGTGTCCGACACCGTTCGTGACATGATCGGCGGTTGGATCGAAACCACCGTCAACGCGCATGTTCCGCCGGAGAGTATTGAAGAGCAGTGGGATATTGCGGGGCTCGAGGCCGCGCTGGCTGATGCCCAAGTACAAGCGCCCGTGTCGCAGTGGTTGAAAGACCAACCCGATATGGACGACACCGACATTCGCGAGCGTTGCCAAGCCGTGGCGCTCGACGCCTACGCCAAGAAGCGTGAAATTGCGGGCGACGAAGTGTTTAGCCAATTCGAGCGCAATATCTTGTTGCAAATCATGGACACGCAGTGGCGCGAACACCTATCGAATCTTGATCTGTTACGCCAAGGTATTCACCTGCGCGGTTATGCGCAAAAGAACCCGAAGCAAGAATACAAACGTGAATCGTTTGAAATGTTCGGCGGAATGCTCGACCGCTTCCGAACGGAAGTCGTACGCATTTTGCTGACCGTCCAAGTGCGCTCCGAGGCCGACGCGCAGGCCGTTGAACCCGCGCCCGCGATGCAAAACGTTGCCTATCAACACGCCGGTATGGACGGCCTGACGGGCGAAGCGGAAGCGCCAGCGGCTCTGCCCAACGCTGACCCGAGCGCTGAGCCCTTTGTTCGGCAAGGCCCAAAACTTGGCCGTAACGATCCGTGTTGGTGCGGCTCAGGAAAGAAGTACAAACACTGCCACGGCGCGCTTGAGTAGCGGCCCCGCGACACGCACGACAAGACTGACGCCCAACTATAAAAGGCTCGCCGATGGTGAGCCTTTTTTCTGCTGAAACTTTTGAGAAAAATCATGCCAGTTCAATACACCTCACTGCCCGTAGACCAAGCCCATACAGTGGCAGGGGTTCGTATGAGCGCCGTTCAGGCACACGTCCGAAAGCCTAACCGCTACGACATGCTGCTCGTTGAGTTCGCAGAGGGCACACAGGTAAGTGGCGTGTTCACACAAAGCCGATTCGCCGCTGCACCGGTGCAGGTGTGCCGCGAGCATTTGTCCAAATCCACGCAGGTGCGCGCGCTGGTTGTGAACACCGGCATCGCTAACGCCGCGACGGGCGAGCTGGGATTGATAAACGCTCGAGCGAGCTGCGAGCGTGTGGCCGCAGCCATTGGCGTACCGGCCAGCGCCGTGCTGCCGTTCTCAACTGGCGTGATTCTGGAACACCTGCCGATGGATCGAATCGCGGCTGGTATCGACACCGCTGGCATAGCGCTCAAAGCGGGCGAGCTCGCTGATTGGTCGCGCGCCGCGCAAACGATCATGACCACCGATACGGTCTACAAACTTGCCAGTGCGCAGGCGGTGGTCGGTGGTAAGACGATCAACATCACCGGCATCTCAAAAGGCGCCGGAATGATTCAACCCAACATGGCCACGATGCTCGGCTTTGTTGTCACTGATGCGGCAGTATCGGGTTCGATCATGCAGGCCATCGCCAAGCGCGTCGCGGACGCCAGCTTTAACCGCGTCACCGTGGACGGCGACACATCGACTAACGACAGCTTCATCGTTGCCGCGACCGCAAAGGCCGGTAACGCGACGATTGCCACGCTCGATTCAGCCGATGGCAAAGCGCTGCTCGCGGCGCTCGAAAGCGTCGCCCTTCAACTCGCGCAAGCCATCGTTCGCGATGGCGAAGGCGCTACAAAATTCATGACGATTGCGGTCACCGGCGGCCGTGATTTCGCTGAGTGCGACAAAATCGCCCGCGCGGTGGCACACTCTCCGCTCGTCAAAACGGCGTTTTTCGCGAGTGATCCGAACCTCGGGCGCATCCTTGCAGCAGTGGGTTACGGCGCGCCGGCGGATTTGGAGCCGAGCCGAGTGAGCGTGCATTTGAACGACCTGCTGGTCGCCGAAAAAGGCGGCCGCGCGGCGTCGTACAACGAGCAAGCCGGTGCCGCCGCGATGAAGGCTCAGGACATCACCGTGGCTATTCAATTGGGGCGCGGCGATGCGGCTGCAACGATCTACACCTGTGACTTTTCGTTTGATTACGTCAAGATCAACGCCGAGTATCGAAGCTGATCGCTTGACTCAATAGAGCGTCCTCCGCCCACCACGAGCGAATCCGACATGAACGAAGCCTTTCTCAATCAACTCGCCCGGATCGCTGATGCACTTGAGCGCATCGCGCCACCGGCCCGCCAAAAACCCGATTTCAGTCGGCATTTGGCTGCGCGCTGGCGCGTGAGCGGTACGCACAAATTTCTTGAAGCCGTCAGCCACGTCCACGAAATGCACGCCGATTGGCTCGTGGGTGTTGAGCCGCAACACGCGCAAATCGATCAAAACACCTTGCAATTTGTCGAAGGCAAACCTGCGAACAACGTGCTCCTGACCGGTTCGCGCGGCACCGGAAAAAGCTCGCTCGTCAAGGCGATGCTCAATCGCTACAGCGCACGCGGTCTACGCTTGATCGAAGTCGAGAAAGAGCACCTCAATGATTTGCCCGACATCATTGCACAAATCGAAGGCGACGCGCATCGCTTTATCGTGTTTTGTGATGATCTATCGTTTGATGCGGGTGACGGTTCGTACAAGGCGTTAAAAGCCATTTTGGACGGCTCGATTGCGGCGACTACGCCCAACGTGTTGCTCTACGCAACCTCCAATCGCCGTCATTTGCTACCGGAATACTTCCACGAAAACGAAGAAACGAAATACGTGGGCGAAGAGGTGCATTTCGGCGAAAGTGTCGAAGAGAAAATTTCGCTGTCTGAACGATTCGGATTGTGGATTTCCTTCTATCCATTCTCCCAAGACGATTATTTACAGGCCGTTGAATCGTGGATTAGCCAGCTCGGCGGTGCCGTTGCGGATGATGCCGAGCAACGCGACGCAGTTCGCCGCGACGCGCTGCAATGGGCGTTGCAACGTGGTTCGCGCTCCGGGCGTGTGGCCTATCAATTCGCTCGTGATTTTGTTGGCCGCAGCAATACGTAGCCGCACGCCATGCTGATCGAGCGATTTGACGTCAACGATGGGCGAGCTGTGACGCAGGTTGCCGTGGCGATCATTGAGCGCGACTTCAATGGCGTGCGCGAAGTCTTATTCGCGCAGCGTCCCGTCGGCAAAGCGTACGCTGGATACTGGGAATTTCCGGGCGGAAAAATCGAAGTCGGCGAATCGGTCATCGACGCGCTTATTCGAGAAATCGATGAAGAACTTGGCATCACAATTTGCACCGCGACACAGTGGCGGACCGAACGATTCAGTTATCCGCACGCTCATGTCGAACTGAACTTTTGTCGCTCGCGGGATTGGTCGGGCGAACCCGTTGGGCGTGAGGGACAGGCGTTTGCTTGGCAGTCTCCCGACAATATTGGACTCACCCCACTGCTCCCGGCGTTGCTGTCGCCCCACAGCGGCGTGCTGCACGCGCTTCGGGGCACCTCGTAGCAGTTGTCGTGGATTGCATCGATAGGCTAATAGCTTTACTCGTAAACGCCTTAATAAATAAGGCGTTGATGCATTATTTTTGACTATACAAATAAATACTTTTTTTCAATGTATCTCATATTTCATATGGCATATAGCGAACAGCTATAACCCATATTTTCGAAAAGCCACCCATGTTCACGGGGGCTCACCGCAAGATGATTAACATGCAAGCGCGGCGGATCAACACAAGAACATGGGCCATTCGGCGAGAGCCCGGGCAAGCGTCGGCCCCTGAGAATTGCGAGTAATCACACCGCAGCATTAACCGGAGAATCGAGCCATGCGCATACTGTTGGTCGAAGATGATCGCGAACTGGGTAACGCGGTGGCGGCGAGTTTGTCGGCCGAAGGCTACGCGCTCGATTGGCTCACTGACGGCGTGGCAGCGATCACTGCGCTCGGAACGGCGACCTACGATTTGGTGATTCTTGATCTGGGTTTGCCGCGGCAGAGCGGATTATCGGTGTTGAAGCAACTGCGGGCCAGTGGCGATTTGCAGAAGTCGGTGCCGGTGCTGATCGCCACCGCGATGGACTCGGTTAAAGATCGCGTCGAGGGCCTTGATGCGGGTGCCGATGATTATTTGGTCAAGCCGTTTTCGCTGGCAGAGCTTCATGCTCGGGTGCGCGCCTTGATTCGTCGGCGCAATGCTGCGACCAGCAATGTGCTCACCCACGGCGCACTGAGCTTTGATTTGCAATCCCGACAAGCGAGCTGTAACGGCGAGCCGCTTGAGCTCTCAGCGCGCGAGGCGGCCATTCTCGAAGTGCTCTTGTTGCGTAGCGGTCGCGCCGTGAACAAAGACCAATTACTAGAAAGTCTTTACGCGTGGGACAGCGACATCACGCTCAACGCCATCGAAGTCTACGTTCATCGGCTAAGGAAAAAACTTGAGCCCAGCGGCATCAGCGTGCGCACGTTTCGCGGTCTGGGCTACTGCATCGAAAAAGCCGAGTCCGCCGCGCCATGAGTCTTGCCGCAAGGCTACTTGAATGGCTTCTCGCGCCATTATTGTTTCTGTGGCTTCTGTCGCTGGGAGTGACGTTTCTTTCAGCGCGCGAAACAGTTGACGCCGCACTCGATGATCGGCTCAACGCGACCTTGGCAGTGCTCGCCGACGAGTGGAGAGTGGTGCGAGCGCCGGTCAACGGTCTGGTTGAGACGAGCGGGAACTCAGCGGCTGCCGCGATCAGCTTTCCTTCGGCGGCGATGCTACGGGTGTTGAGCGTGGGCACGGAGTTTCCGATTCGATTTGTGATCGCCGACGAGAGCAACCGGTTGCTTGCCGGCGATGAAGACATGCTGCCACTGCTTCGGCAGACCGAGCGCGATACTAGTGCCGTGCATTGGTCGAGCACAGCGCCGACGTCGACCGGCGTAAACACCGTTTTGGATGAAGAGTTCGTTCGCTTTGTCAGGGTCCGCTTTATTGCTGGTGATGAAATTCAATCGGTGGCTGTTGCTCAGTCGCGAGCTAAACAAGCCGCACTGCTTCGATCGGTGCTGCTGCACGAAGCCATCCCACAAACTGTGGTCTTGTTGATCGCTGTGTACTTAGCGTGGTACGGGCTCAATTACGTCGTGCGACCGATGCGCCTGTTGCGAGCCCACTTGGACTCGCGCAGTGTCGATGACTTGCGGCCGCTTCCAGAACAGTTGGCGCCAGCCGAGCTGGAACCCTTGGTGCAATCGATCAACGGTTTGATGTCCCGTTTACAGGGCGCTATGCATGCCCAAAAACGTTTCATTGCCAACGCTGCACATCAATTGCGAACCCCGTTGGCTGCCGTGCGCGCGCAGTCCGAATTGATGCATTCGAGCAACGATGCCCGTCGCCGAGAGCTGGCGCTGACTCAGCTTCTAGAGACCAGTTCGCGAGCCAGTCGGCTGGCCAATCAGCTGCTGTCGCTGGCCCGCGCTGAGAGCGCGGCAACGACTAGCCACACTGAACAGGTTGAACTTAACGCCTTGTGTGAATCGGTCGCACATGACGTGTTGCCGCAAGCCTTGGACCGAGACATTGATTTTGAGTTTGTGCGCGCAGAGACTGAGCAGACCCTGATGGGCGACGCTACGCTCTTAGGCGAGATGGTTCGAAATCTTCTCGATAACGCCTTTAAGTACACCCCTAGGGGCAAATCGGTGAGCTTGGCGGTACTCCCGGACCCGACAAGGGTGGTGGTGGAAGATGCCGGCGTGGGGATCGATGCGGCTGACTACGAGCGGGTGTTTGCGCCATTCACGCGGCTTACACGATTCGATGAAGACGGCGCACACGCCATCGCGGGCACAGGCCTTGGATTGGCTATCGTTCGAGAGGTCGCCATGGCACATCAAGCCAGCGTCGAGATCGACCGATCTCGCTGGGGGGGCGCTCGGTTCGTGGTGCGTTTCTATGGCACTGATGCGCAGCGAAATTCGGCGGTCACGAGAGGCGCGGCGGATCTAATTTGAGCGCTGCGGCGTTCAACTAAGAAACGGCTCGCGACAATGGGCTATCTAAAAAGAGTGACGGTTAAATCTAGCCCTGCGCTCAATTGGGCATGGCTACATCAAATCGCAAACGCACGCCCGTGAGCTCGATGATGTCGGCGGCAACGAGAATCCTCGGCTCCGCCAGCGCATCGCCGTTGATGTAGGGCGGTGTCGCCCCGCTCTTGGCCCGCAGCACCCATTGATGCGGATTGACGCGCTCGATTTCGACGACTTGTTTGCCTTCTCTGCCAAGCGTGGTCGTTGCCTTATCGAGCTCATATCGCTTGCCCGCACCCGCACCCGAGAGCACGGCGATGCTCGCCACAAGCGCTGGCGACGCGATGGGCGCGCGCACGGCGGGTGCGCTGGGCGGCACGAAGAGAGGCGCCTCGGGCGGTACAGCGGGCACCGAACCTACAGCGGCTGCGGCGCGCCATACGGGGGCTGCTGGTGGCGTACTGGGCGCTCGCGAAGGCGCTTCAACGGAGGCGCTTGCCGCGACTGCGCTGTCGCGTGTTCGCACCAGCTCGCCCAACGCAGCGGGCTCGGCAAACGGCGTTTCTGGAACGGGCTGCGAGAATCGAGACGCGGTGTCGAGCTGCGCGAAATACATCAACCGCTCGCGCCCGACCTCGATTTGGTCGCCGTGGCGAAGGGTGTGCTTTTCGATGCGACGACCGTTGACGCGCGTACCGTTGGTGCTTTTCAAATCCTCGACTGTCGCGATGCCGTCGCGCGACAAAATCATCGCATGCTCGGCGCTGATGCCGGGGTGCTTGATTCGAATGTCGCTGCGCCCGCCGCGGCCGATGATGTTTTGTTCGGCCTTGAGCGCGAATTCAACGATGGTGTTGTCGGGCTGTAACCAAAATAGCTTTGCCATGATTTACGCGGGCTTCTTGGCGGGTGCTGCGCCTGGTTTTTTTAGAAACTGTTTCCACCACAAATCGCCGCCAGCGGTTTCTCCGACGTTCACAACGATCACCGAGATGTTGTCGCGGCCACCGGCTTTGTTGGCGGCGTCGACCAGATGTTTCGACGCTTCTTCAGGCTTGGGGTACTGGGCGAGCATGTCGCGAATCACCCCGACTTCGACCATATCGGACAGACCGTCGGAGCAGAGCAGGTAGCGATCTCCTGCGCGGGTTCGAAATTCTTGGGTGTCGGCTTCGGCCAGCGCATCGATACCGAGCGCGCGCGTGATGAGATTTTTTTGCGGCGAGTGCGACGCTTCCTCAGCGCTGATGAGCCCTTTTTCGAGCTGATCTTGAACGAGCGAATGATCGCGCGTGAGCTGATCGAGCAGGCCATCGCGAAGTCGATAGCAGCGCGAATCGCCAACGTGCGCAACGCCCACTCGGCCGTCGTAGAAACACGCCGCTACGATGGTCGTGCCCATGCCATCGAGCTCTTCGCGATCACGCGCGACACTGCAAATTCGGTTGTTGGCTTTTTCGATGGCGCCGCGAAGCCGCCGCATCGCAATGGAAATCCCAGTGTCGGGATCGATACGCGCGATGTCTTTCTCGGTGAGCTTGCTCTCGGTGATTTCGGCAACGACGACATCAACGGCAATTTTGCTGGCGACTTCACCCGCTTGATAACCGCCCATGCCATCGGCGAGCACCACGAGCTGTAAATCGTCTTTCACGGAAATGCAGTCTTCGTTGTGGGCACGCGTGCGCCCAACGTCGGAGAGGCCGGCAAAGGCCCAGCCGCGCGCTTCGTCTTTTTTGGGTTTGGGAGCCGCTTTGGCTTTGAGCAACGACATGAGCCGTAATGTACTAGGAATACGCTCAGTCTGCCGACGCAAAAACGGGCGTGGGAGCTAGCACCCTTTGCAAATCCGATGCTGCGATGCAGACCAAGAAACCGCGTTTGCCGCCGTTGATGAACAACCGTGGCAGCTCAAGAATGCTCGCTTCGACGTACACGGGAATGGCGCGCTTGGTGCCAAAGGGCGACGTGCCGCCCACCATGTAGCCGGTGAAACGCTGTGCAGTGTCGGCTGCGCACGGCGTGATGGTTTTGACGTTAATCAGTCGCGCGAGCTTTTTGGTCGAGACCTCCCGGTCGCCGTGCTGTAAGCAAATCAGCGGTTTCCTAGTTTCGTCTTCGAGCACAATCGTTTTAACGACTTCGTGCTCTGACACGCCCAAGCTCGCCGCGGAATGGGCCGTGCCGCCGCGTTCAACGTAGTCGTAGAGGTGCGGCGTGAACGAGACCTTGTGGTCGCGAAGGACTCGGATGGCGGGCGTTACGGGGAAATCAATTGACTTGCTCATAGCCCGGTATTTTGCCGTTTGGAGTGAATTCGGAGGATGTTTAATTGGCTCTACGCTTGTTTGCCACACAAAATGCGGGCATAAATCAATAAAAACGACTAAATGAGAACAACAAAATATTCAATGAACGCCTTAATTTACATGGCATTAAGCAGTAAAGCTAGGAATGATGCGCAATGGGTGTCACTTTCCACGCGGATGATGCTCGCTGTGAATCTTTTTGAGCCGCTCGCGAGCCACATGGGTGTAGATCTGCGTCGTGGTGATGTCGGCGTGACCCAACAGCATTTGCACCACGCGCAAATCCGCGCCGTGATTCAATAAATGCGTGGCAAAGGCGTGTCGCAAGGTGTGTGGCGACAAGCTATCCGGATTGATACCCGCAATGATCGAGTACTTCTTAATCAGATACCAAAACGCTTGCCGTGTCATCGGCTCGGCGCGCGCCGTGATGAACACAAAGTCAGACTTTTTAGGTGCGGGCAGCGCGTCTCGGCGAGCACCCTCAACATAGCGTTTCACCGCTGCGACTGCCACCTCGCCCAGGGGCACTAAGCGCTCCTTGGCGCCCTTGCCCATAATCTTCACCAAGCCTCGCTCAAGATCAAGCGCCACCAGCTTGAGCGAGATCAGTTCGCTCACCCGCAGTCCGCTGGCGTAGAGCGTCTCTAACATCGCACTATCGCGTTCGCCAAGCGGGGTGGACTCATCGGGCGCAGCCAGCAGCGCATCGACCTGCGATTCGCTCAGATTTTTTGGCAGATAGCGGGTCGCACGCGGCGCATCAACCAGCGCGCTCGGATCGTCGGCGCGAGCGCCCATGGACATTTGCCAGCGATAAAAGCGCTTGAGTGTCGACAGTCGTCGCGACACCGATGACGATTTGGCCTTATCGCTAAATTGTTCGCCGAGATATTGTTCGATATCGGCGCGGGTCACCTCGACGAGCGTTAATTTCATCCGCGCACACCACAGATCGAATCGCACCATGTCTTGTCGGTAGCTCGACAGCGTGGCGTTGGCAAGACCATCGGCTAGCCACAATTGATCGCAAAAGCGATCAATCAACTCGTTGGAGTGCGTTGTCGTTGTTGTCTTGCTCATGGGCTACGAGCGGCACTAGCGTGGGCAATCAGCGCGATACCGTGGGTCGGTGTGTCGTAGACCGACACGCCCGTATTGAGCATCAAAATCCCCAGCGGCGCGATCGCAGCGGCGTCAGTGGGCACAGGGCGGTGGGTAAACATGAGGCAATTATCGTGTGGATCGAGACCGGCCTTTGCGCACGATCAGCGTTTCCCCTAGCGATGGGCTCCCGCATTGCAGCGCACAATAGTGGGTTAATAAATGTGTGCTTGTGCTGTTTGGCCGCCGAGTCACGTTTTATCCGATCTACTTCAGACCGACTAGGAGAAAAAACAGTCATGAAAGCTATCTTTCGCACCGCGATCATCGCTGCGGCGTGCGCCGCGATCAACGTATCGGCGCAAACCAAATGGGATCTTGCCTCGGCCTACGCTGCCGGTAATTTCCACACCGTCAATTTGAATCAATTTGCTGCTGATGTGGACAAAGCCACCGCAGGCAAACTAAAGATCACGGTACACGCCAACGCAGCCTTATTCAAAGCGCCCGAAATCAAGCGCGCTGTGCAAACGGGCGGCGCGCAAGCGGGCGAAATTCTGCTCGTCAATTTCCAAAACGAATGGCAGATTTTTGGCGCTGACGGCATTCCGTTCTTGGCCGATAGTTATGACGAAGCCGCCAAGCTCTACAAAGTTCAAAAGCCGATGATGGACAAGAAATTGGCTGAGCAAGGCATGATGATTTTGTATTCGGTGCCATGGCCACCGCAGGGCATTTACTCGAAGAAGCCGTTGGCCAGCGCCGCGGATTTGAAAGGCAGCAAATGGCGCGCCTACAGCCCAGCCACTGCGCGGATTGCCGAAATCGTTGGCGCGCAGCCGGTGACGGTTCAGGCCGCTGAGCTCTCGCAGGCGATGGCCACGGGCGTGGTTGAAAGCTACATGAGCTCCGGTTCTACGGGCTTCGACACCAAAACGTTCGAGCACATCAAAAATTGGTACGACACGCAAGCTTGGCTTCCAAAAAATGCCGTGCTCGTGAACAAAAAGGCGTTTGACGCACTTGATAAACCCACCCAGGACGCGCTCCTGAAAACGGCCGCTGAAGCTGAGAAGCGGGGCTGGGAATCATCGAAAAAGACCAATACCGAATCGCTCGAAAACCTAAAAAAGAACGGTATGCAGATCCACAAGCCAAGTGCGCAGTTGACCGCCGACATGAAAAAAGTGGGCGACACGCTGCTTCAAGAATGGCTCAAAAATGCCGGTGATGAAGGCAAAGCGCTGGTCGATGCGTTTCGCAAGTAACCGCTGAAACCTAGCGCTGCGACATCGACGTCGCAGCCAATTGTGTTTGAATGAAGGCGATGCAGCATGCATCGCCTTTTTTGTTTTTGGGGAATTCGGATGAGAAAAAAGCTCGATCAGCTCTACGACGTGAGTGCGTGGATTGCGGCAGCCTTCATGATCGCACTGCTCGTGATGGTGCTTCTCTCAATTCTCGGACGGCAATTTTCCTTTCATGTGCGAGGCACCGATGCCTATGCGGGCTACATGATGGCGGGGGCGGGATTTTTTGCGCTGGCGCATACGTTGAAGCGCGGGGAACACATTCGCGTGACCTTGTTGCTGCAAGCACTGGGCCCGGTCATGAAGCGGCGACTCGAAATATTTGCGTTAGCCAGCGCAGTGTTGCTCTCGGGGCTGTTGGCTTGGTTTAGCGCAAGCTTGTGTTGGCAATCCTATTCAATTCACGACATTTCTACCGGCAGTGATGCCACGCCGCTGTGGATTCCGCAAATTTCGATGGCGCTGGGCACATTGGTACTTCTGATCGCCTTTGTCGACGAGTTGGTAAGCGAAATTCGCGGCACGCGCGCACTTGCTGCTGGCGACGATTCTCTGCATAACGAATAGGCGACCCACCATGGAAATCGCAATCACACTGCTGCTGATCGTCGTGCTGTTCGCAATGCTTGCGGGCGGCGTTTGGGTGGGTTTGACTCTGGCCGGTGTCGCGTGGGTGGCGATGGAGCTGTTTTCATCGCGCCCCGCGGGTGACGCGATGGCCATCACCATTTGGGGGGCTTCATCAAGCTGGACGCTCACCGCGTTGCCGCTCTTTGTCTGGATGGGCGAAATTTTGTTTCGCACGCGACTGTCGCAAGACATGTTCAAAGGCTTGGCACCTTGGGTAGAAAAACTGCCTGGTCGTTTGCTGCACACCAATGTGATTGGCTGCGCCATCTTTGCGGCCGTGTCGGGCTCGTCGGCTGCGACCTGCGCAACCATTGGCAAGATGACCTTGCCGGAGCTTAAAAAACGCGGCTATCCAGACGACCAAGTGATCGGCACTCTGGCTGGCGCGGGCACTTTAGGGTTACTCATTCCGCCATCGATCATCATGATTGTGTACGGCGTTGCCGCCGATCAATCGATCTCGAAATTGTTTATGGCGGGTGTGCTGCCGGGCATCATGCTCGCGGCGTTGTTTTCGGGATACATCGCCGTGTGGGCCCTGTTGAATCCGAGCAAGATTCCCGCCGCCACTCGAACTTACACATTCACGCAACGCATTCACGAATCGCGTCACTTGATCCCAGTGGTTTTACTCATCGCTTGCGTGTTGGGTTCGATTTACGCCGGGATCGCCACCGCCACTGAAGCAGCGGCGGTGGGTGTGGTGGGATCGCTGGTGCTGTCGGTGGTGCAGGGCTCAATGAGTTGGCAAACGTTCAAGGATAGTTTGCTCGGCGCAACGCGGCTCTATTGCATGATTGCCTTGATCCTCACCGGCGCGGCGTTTCTCACACTGGCCATGGGCTACTTGGGCTTGCCGCGCGCGCTGGCGGAATTCATCAACAGCATGGGTTTGTCGCAATTTGCGTTGATCGTCGCTTTGGCGCTGTTCTACATTTTGCTCGGCTGTTTTCTCGACGGCATTTCGATGATTGTGCTCACGATGGGCGTGATTTTGCCCACGGTCACGGGGGCGGGCATCGATCTCATTTGGTTCGGGATCTTCATTACACTGGTCGTAGAAATGGCGCAGATTACGCCCCCAGTGGGATTCAACTTATTCGTGTTGCAGGGCATGACTAAACGCGAACTGACCTACATCGCGCGGGTGACTCTGCCGATGTTTTTCCTGATGTGCGTTGCGGTCCTTATCATCTATTTCTTCCCTGGAATCGTGACTTGGTTGCCTAGCAAAATGTAGATACCGTAGACGAGATCGGCTCCCGATTACTATGAATCTGCGTTTCGTTGAAGCGTTTTACTGGGTGGCCACACTGCGCTCGGTGTCACGTGCCGCCGAAAAACTGTTCATCACGCAATCGGCGATGTCGTCGCGGATTGCAGCGCTCGAGGAAGAGCTCGGTACGCTGCTTCTGGATCGTCGCGACAAGTCGTTTCGCCTGACGATTGCTGGCACGCGCTTTCTGACGCACGCAGAGAAGCTGCTTGAACTGCAACGCACCGCAAAAGCCGAACTGAGCGGCGGTAGCGTCTCGGGTGAGCTGGTGCTACGAGTGGGTGCTATTGAATCGGTCATGCATTCGTGGCTCACCGATTGGTTATCGGAACTTAGAAAACAACACGCGGGGCTCGCCATTGAGCTCACGGTGGAAACAACACCGCTGCTGCTGGATCATGTTCATCGCGGCGTGATTGATTTAGCCTTTGCCGCTGCGCCTGCTACCAGCGGCGGCGTGCGGAGCGCCGTCATGCCATCAATGCCCATGGTCTTCATTGGGCACCGTGACAGCGTGAAGCAGCGCGCCTACACAGCGGCGCAAACCGCAGCGATGGAGATCATGACATTTCAACGTGGTTCACAGCCCTACGTTGCGCTGATCGATCTGTTGCGCGAAGCTCAGATCGACGGCGCGCGTATTCACGCCATCTCATCGATTTCGGCCATGATTGAGCTCATCGAGGCTAAGTTCGGTATCGCCACGCTGCCGCGCGCCGCAGCGGACAGACTCGCCGCCAGTCGAAATGTTCGAATTGTGCCCACTGCGTTGACGCTGCCGCCGCTCACAATTTTTGCCAGTTACCGATCCGATCCTGCCTCGATTGATATTCCTGCGGCGCTTAACTTAGCCCGCCGCTGCGCAGAACGGCTCAACGAGGCACGAAAGTCATCATCGAAAAAATCGATGACTTAACAGAAAAATTTTGCGTTTGCATTCGTTGCGAGCGCTCCGCAAAATTCGCAGCCATGAGTTCGTGATGTCGATGTGACGTCACGACGCAATAGAGGGGCTGGCGTGAGTAGCACGATGTTGGACGCAAAATCGATAGAAGCTAGCGCGGGAATCCATGAGCTGCGCTCGCGGATTCGCTGCGGTGAGTTTCATTCCCACACCAGCGGTATTGCCGACGATTTCGTGCAGGGTAACGTGGTGATCCTGCCGCAAAAATATGCGAAGGACTTCGCGGCTTTTTGTGAAAACAACCCGAAGCCCTGCCCGGTACTCGCCATGAGCGCTCTAGGAGAGCCGATGCTTGAATCGCTTGGCGCCGACATTGATATTCGCACTGACGTGCCACGCTACCGAGTCTGGCGCAATGGCGAGCTTACCGCTGAGCCCAAGGACATTAGTTCGTTGTGGCGCGATGATTTGGTGACCTTCGTGATCGGTTGCTCATTCTCGTTTGAGTGGGCGCTCGCGAAAGAAGGCATTTCGCTGCGTCATGTAGCGGAGGGCAAAAACGTTGCGATGTATCGCACCCATGTACCAACGAACCCAGCGGGCGTGTTTTACGGGCCGATGGTTGTTTCGATGCGACCCCTTTCAGCCGACGATGCCGCTCGCGCGTTCGAGATCACCGCGCGCTATCCCCGCGTTCACGGCGCACCCGTGCACATGGGCGATCCATCCGCGATCGGTATCGCGGACTTGCAGCGGCCCGACTACGGCGACGCAGTCATGGTGAAAGCCGACGAAGTACCCGTTTTCTGGGCGTGCGGTGTCACGCCACAAGCCGCGATCGCGCAAGCCAAACCCGATTTCTGCATTACCCATGCACCTGGCGCGATGCTTATCACCGACTTACTAAATTCTCAACTTGCCAACTAACCACGAGGAGTCCGCCATGAAACGCTTACTAAAGACTACTGCCGCGCTGGCCGCCGCGATTGCTACAACAATCAGCTTCGCCCAAACGAAGTGGGATATGCCCACAGGCTACGCCATAGGCAGTTTCCAGACGCAAAACGTGCAGCAGTTTGCCAACGACGTTGAAAAAGCGACCGGCGGAAAGTTAAAGATTCAACTGCACGCCAATGGCTCGCTTTTTAAGGCCAACGAGATCAAACGCGCCGTACAGACCGGACAAACGCAGGCGGGCGAGTTTATTGTCAGCGGCGCTGCAAATGAAAACGCGATCTTCGGCGTTGATTCGATTCCGTTTCTGGCAACCAGTTACGACGAGGCAAGAAAGTTGCATGCCGCCGCGAAGCCGACAGTCGAGAAAATTCTCGCGCAACAGGGCATGAGAGTGCTCTTTAGTTCGCCATGGCCTGGACAGAGTCTCTACTCGTTAAAGCCCGTGACGAGCGCGAAAGACCTCGCGGGCACCAAGATGCGTGCGTATAACCCAGCAACGTCACGCATTGCAGTGTTGCTCAAAGCGCAGCCGACGACGATTCAACTCGCGGAACTCGGACAAGCGTTGGCAACGGGCACGGTTGAAAACTTCTTAACCTCTAGCGCGAGCGGCGTTGAAAACAAACTCTTCGAGCATGTGAAGAATCTCTACACCGTCAACGCGTGGTTGCCCAAGAACCTGATCGTGGTGAATCAAAAGGCGTCTGATGCGCTTGATAAAGCGACACAAGACGCCGTCGTGAAAGCGGGTGCCGAAGCGGAGGCGCGCGGCTGGGCAACGAGTCAACAGAAAGACGATGAATTCTTGAAGGAACTCGTCGCCAAAGGCATGAAGGTGTCACCACCATCGGCTGAGCTTAAGAAAGAGTTGCAAGCGATTGGCGAGACGATGACGCAAGAGTGGCTTAAGTCCACAGGTGCTGAGGGTCAGGCCATTATCAGCGCGTATCGGAAGTAAAACAACGCGACGTGTAGGCGCGGACTTGGCCGCGCAGCGTGATCGAAATGTAGGCGCGGACTTGGCCGCGCTCGGACGGTGCGCAAACAAGCGACGCCAAGTCGTCGCCTAGCGCACACCCCGAAGCGACGCCAAGTCGTCGCCTACAAGAACGGACGCTCGCATTGTCGGCGAGCGTCACATAACCACCACTGCTTGCATGCGGCCAAAAGAGCCGCAGAGGGAAACTCATGTTCACGAGACTGACAACGCAGCTGTATCAAGCACTCATGATCGGCGCATGCATCGCGATGGTCATGGCGTTCGCCACGATTGCACTCGGCGTCGTTGCGCGCGAAGCCGCTTGGAACATTCCAGGGTTGGATGCATACGCGGGCTACTCAATCGCCGCAGCCTTATTCCTCGCTCTCCCCGCAACGCTCAAGCAGGGCGATCACATTAGAGTGACGCTCTTGGCTCAACGGCTGAACGCCCGATGGCGCCGGGGGTTGGAGCACTTTTGCCTATTTCTCGGTGTCGCTCTGAGCGGCTATGTGGCTTATTTCTCTTGCCGCCTCGTGTGGATTTCGTGGACAACGCATGATGTCTCGCAAGGTGCGGACGCAACGGCGTTGTGGATTCCACAAACCTTCATGGCGATCGGTGCGATTGGATTCACGATTTCGTTTGTCGATGCGTGGTTGCATCACTTTCGCGGCGAGCAGTTTTTTGCCGTCAGCGACGAAGCCGCGAGGGTGGAATAAGTCATGGAACTTCTCACCGCATTTTTCCTGATCCTGCTCCTCTTCATCATTCTCGGATCGAGTTTGTGGATCGGTCTTGCGCTGCTCGGTGTCGCAGTGTTCGCGATGGACGTTTTCACGCAGCGTCCGGCGGGTGATGCCATGGCGCTCACTGTTTGGGGCTCCACATCAAGCTGGACCTTGACTGCGCTGCCACTGTTTTTGTGGATGGGTGAAATCCTGTTCCGAAGCAGACTTGCCGAAGGGCTTTTCGCGGGGCTCGCGCCGTGGCTCAATCGAATTCCGGGTCGATTGCTGCACACGAATGTGATTGGCTGCGGAATCTTCGCCGCAGTCTCAGGCTCATCCGCCGCGACCTGCGCAACGATTGGAAAAATCACGTTGCCCGAACTCAAAAAACGCGGCTATCCCGACGACATAGCCATTGGCACGCTCGCGGGCTCGGGAACGTTGGGTTTGCTCATTCCCCCATCGATCATCATGATCGTTTACGGCGTTGCCGCGAATGTGTCCATAGCCAAGCTCTTTATCGCTGGCGTTATCCCCGGCATTCTCTTGGGCGTCTTGTTTTCCGGCTACATCGTCTACTGGGCGCTGCGCAATCCGTCGCAGATTCCGGCGGCGGATCGGGGCATGAGCTTCATGCAAAAGATTTATGAAGGTCGCAATCTGATTCCCGTCGTGCTCTTGATTGTTGCGGTCCTCGGTTCGATTTACTCGGGGCTCGCCACTGCGACCGAGGCTGCGGCGCTTGGGGTTGGCGGTTCGTTGATTCTCTCGGCTGTTGAGCGCACACTGACATGGAAAGGCTTCAAAGAAGGGCTGGTGGCTGCATGTCGCGTCTACTGCATGATCGGCCTCATCCTCGCAGGTGCTGCGTTCTTGACGCTCGCGATGGGGTTTATCGGTTTGCCCAGGCATCTTGCCGAGTTCATCGGATCGCTCAATCTATCGCCATTCGGCCTGATCATTTTGCTCACGGGATTTTTCATCGTGCTCGGCTGTTTTCTGGACGGTATTTCAATGGTTGTACTCACGATGGCGGTGCTCTTGCCTACCGTTGAAAAAGCGGGCTTCGATTTGATTTGGTTCGGTATCTACATCGTACTGGTCGTTGAGATGGCGCAGATCACACCACCGGTGGGCTTCAATCTCTTCGTGCTGCAAGGGCTCACGAAAAAACAATTGCCTTACTTGGCACGCACCGCATTGCCGTGCTTCGTGCTCATGATGTTTGCGGTGCTGTTGGTTTACGCGTTTCCACAAATCGTTCTTTGGTTGCCGCAGAACATGTAACAGCCTGCTAGAACTAAAGCATTTCGCCAATTCGTTAAGCCGCATCGACTCGGTCGGAGAGAATTGAGACTCTGTGGCGCCTTCACACTCTTTTGAAAATTGAATTCCCCATGTCTGAAGAAATATCCGCAAGCTCCCAATGGCAATTCTGGATTGATCGTGGCGGTACGTTCACCGACATCGTGGCGAAGAAGCCAAGCGGTGAATTGATTACGCACAAACTGCTCTCCGAGAATCCAGAGCGCTACCAAGACGCAGCGGTGCAAGGCGTGCGTGAACTGCTTGGCTTGAAGGCGGGCGAGGCGATTCCAGCGGATCGCGTCGAAGCGGTGAAGATGGGAACGACGGTTGCCACGAACGCACTGCTTGAGCGAAAAGGTGAGCGAACGCTGCTCGTGGTGACGAAAGGATTTCGTGATCAGCTGCGTATTGCGTATCAAGATCGGCCGAAACTTTTCGTTCGTAAGATCGAACTGCCCAAGCTGCTCTACGAAGACGTCATTGAGGCCGATGAGCGCATTGACGCTAGCGGACGGGTCATAACAGATATTGACTCGACAAAAGCAAAAATTGACCTTGAAGCCTTATTTATTAAGGGCTACCGCTCTGTGGCCATTTGCTTGATGCATGGCTACCGGTTTACGCAGCATGAGCAGGTCTTGCAGCAAATTGCCAAAGCGGTCGGATTCACGCAAATCAGCGTGTCGCACGAAGTCTCGCCGCTGATGAAGTTTGTTTCGCGCGGTGACACGACGGTGGTTGATGCGTACCTCTCGCCGATCTTGCGCCGCTATGTGAATCAAGTACAAAGCGCGTTGGGCGATGTGCGTTTGCAATTCATGCAATCGAGCGGCGGGCTCACTGATGCGCATAAATTTCAAGGCAAAGACGCGATTCTTTCGGGGCCTGCAGGCGGCATCGTCGGCGCAGCGGCAGTGACGCAACTCGCGGGATTCGACAAGATGATTGGCTTTGATATGGGCGGTACGTCGACCGACGTCGCTCATTTCGCGGGCGAATATGAGCGCGCGTTCGTGACCGAAGTTGCAGGCGTTCGCTTGCGAGCGCCCATCATGCAAATTCACACAGTCGCAGCGGGCGGCGGTTCGATTTGCACGTTCGACGGATCGAAGTTTCGCGTTGGTCCCGAGAGCGCAGGCGCGAATCCTGGTCCTGCGGCGTATCGTCGCGGTGGACCACTCACCGTCACCGATTGCAACGTCATGGTCGGCAAGCTGAGACCCGAATTGTTTCCTGCAATTTTTGGTGTGAACGGTGATCAGACGCTTGATGTGGAGGCCGTGAAAGCGAAATTCGCCGCGCTTGAAATTGAAGTGGAGAAATCCACGGGCGTTCGCAAAACCTCGCATGAAATTGCTTCGGGCTTCCTGCGCATCGCCGTCGAAAACATGGCCAATGCCATCAAACACATCTCCGTGCAGCGCGGTTACGACGTCACGGAATACACGTTGACCTGCTTCGGCGGTGCTGGCGGGCAACACGCCTGCATGGTCGCTGATTCGCTCGGCATGAAGCGTGTCTACATTCACCCGTTCGCGGGGGTGCTCTCGGCGTACGGCATGGGACTGGCCGATGTGCGCACGATGAAACAAGCAGCGGTTGAGAAGCGATTGAGTGATTCGTTACTCAGTGATTTGCAACCGCAATTTGCGCAGCTTGGGGCGGCTGCTAAGTCTGACGTGACTGCTCAAGGCGTGAAAGACGAACAAATTCGTGTGGTGAATACGGTCGCGCTCAAATATGATGGAACAGACACCACCATTGAGCTGCCCATTCCAACCCCTCCCCCCGGTGGGGAGGGTGCCGACAGGCGGGAGAGGGTCTCGGCCGTTCAATCCACGTTCGAGAGAACACATACACCCTCTCCCCAGCCCTCCCCCCCGGGGGGAGGGAGCACGGCGCTCGTCACCGCATTCGAACAAACCTACAAACAGCGCTACGGCTTCCTAATGCCAAACCGCGCGTTAGTCATCGAAGCAATCTCATCGGAGGCGATTGGCGTCACACAGTCGTCTAACGAAACGCCAAAAGCAATCGCACATCGCACGACTGCGCTCGCCCCGAACGCAACCGTAGACGCGTTCTTCGCCAATGGCACATGTAACGCCAACGTCTACTACCGCGAAGCCTTGCAACCCGGCGACGTGATCGACGGCCCCGCCGTCATCAAAGAACCCATCGCAACGACCATCGTCGAACCCGAGTGGCGCGCAACCGTCACGCCGCTCAATCACCTCGTGCTTGAGCGCGTGAAAGAAGCCTCGCGCTCGCACGCGATCGGCACCACGGCCGATCCGGTGATGCTCGAGGTCTTCAACAACTTGTTCATGGCAATCGCCGAGCAAATGGGCGTCACGCTTGCGAACACTAGCTACAGCGTGAATATCAAAGAGCGGCTTGATTTCTCTTGCGCGATCTTTGATCCGGATGCGAATCTCGTCGCGAATGCGCCGCACATGCCTGTGCATTTGGGTTCGATGGGCGAGAGCGTGAAGGTCGTACTCGAATCACGCCGTGGCCAGATGAAACCGGGTGATGCGTTTGTTGTGAACGCGCCCTACGGCGGTGGCACGCACATTCCTGACGTTACCGTCGTCATGCCGATCTTTTTGAAAGGCGAGCGCGAACCGTTGTTCTACACCGCCGCACGCGGTCATCACGCCGACATCGGCGGCATCACACCGGGCTCCATGCCGCCGTTCTCAAAATCGATTGAAGAAGAAGGCGTGTTGCTCGACAACGTGGAACTGGTGCGTGAAGGCGTGTTTCTCGAAGACGAACTCACGAAGATTTTGCTTTCCGGAAAATGGCCGGTGCGCAACGTCACACAAAACATCGCCGATCTTCGCGCGCAGGTCGCGAGTTGCAACAAGGGCGCGGAGGAGCTGCGAAAAATGGTCACGCACTTCGGTCGCGAAGTGACCGTTGCCTACATGAAGCACGTACAAGACAACGCCGAAGAGTCGGTGCGTCGCGTGATTCACAAGTTGCATAATGGCGAGTTCGGCGTCGATCTCGACGACGGTTCGCACATCCATGTGAAAGTGACCATTGATCGCGAAAAGCGAGAAGCAACGGTTGATTTCACCGGTACGTCCGCGCAACGACCCAGCAATTTCAACGCACCCAAACCGGTGAGCCGTGCCGTCGTGCTCTACGTGTTCCGAACGCTCGTCGATGACGACATTCCGATGAACGCGGGGTGTTTGAAACCCATCAACATCGTGATTCCCGAAGGCTCGATGCTCGCGCCGAAGTATCCCGCGGCGGTCGTTGCGGGCAACGTCGAAGTCTCGCAAGCCGCAACGAACTGCCTCTACGGCGCGTTGGGCGTGCTAGCCGGCGCTTACGGCACGATGACGAACTTCACCTTCGGCAACGATGTCTATCAATACTACGAAACCATCAGCGGCGGCAGCGGCGCGGGTGAAGGTTTCGACGGCACAAGCGTTGTGCAATGTCACATGACAAATTCGCGCTTGACCGATCCAGAGGTGCTCGAATTTCGCTATCCGGTGCGCGTCGATTCGCACACCATCAAACACGGCACCGGCGGTAAAGGTAAATGGCATGGCGGCGACGGCGCAGATCGACGCATTCGGTTCATTGAACCGATGACCGCTGGCATCCTTGCAAACTATCGCAAGAATCGACCGCACGGCTGCGAAGCCGGCGAACCCGGCGCTGCAGCTCGAAACTGGGTTGAACGCGCCGACGGTTCACGCGAAGAATTTGGTCACATTTGCGAGGTGCAAATGAACAAGGACGATGTGTTTGTGATTCAAACGCCGGGTGGGGGTGGCTTCGGCGTGGCTTAATCGCCGCTTCAGTGCGACGTAGAGCACTATAGTCTTGACCCAATACGGTTCACTTTACGGGTAGGCGACGACTTGGCGTCGCTCTGTGCAGCGGGGAGAGCGCGGCCGAGTCCGCGCCTACAAATCGCTTAAACGAACCGTATTGAGTCTTGACCGCATTAAACTGCGCTCATGAAAACAATTTACAACGCCGCGCACCGCGAACATCAAGCCGAATACGAATTTTTCCGCGGCGAAAAAGTAGCCGCGTTTGAAAAGTTCGAGCGTGCTGATTGGGTGCTCTCGGCGGTGCGTGCGGCAGCGATTGGCGAGGTGCTCGCCCCCCAGTCTTTTGATGACGCCGCGATAACTCGCGTGCATTCGCAGCGATACGTCGATTTCTTGAGCGGCGCCTTTGCGGAATACCGCTCACTCGGCGGCGCGGGCGATGCGTTTCCTTCGGTGTGGTCGGTGCGCGGCATGCGAAGCGATGTTTTGCCGAAAAGTTTTGCTGCCCGGATGGGCTTATTCTCGTTTGATTCGGGCACGCCGCTTACCGCAGGAAGCTGGATCGCGGCCAGAGCGGGGGCGGATTGTGCGCTGACCGGTGCTGATATGTTGCGCGACGGCGAGCGGTCAGCGTTTGTGCTGACTCGGCCGCCCGGCCATCATGCCGGTAGCGACTTTTTCGGTGGTTATTGCTTCCTCAACAACGCGGCAATCGCTGCGCAACGTTTGCTGGACAATGGTTGCAAACGCGTCGCGATTCTTGATGTTGATTATCACCACGGCAACGGCACGCAGGAGATTTTCTATTCGCGAAGCGATGTGTTGTTTGCCAGCATTCATGGCGATCCACTCACTGAATATCCGTTTTTCCTCGGTCACGCTGATGAAGCGGGCGAGGGCGACGGTGTGGGTTTCAATGTGAATTTGCCGCTGCCAGCAGGCACGTCGGTCAGCGCTTGGTTCGCCGCGCTTGATTCAGCGATTTCACGGATCGCACAGTATCGCCCCGATGCGCTGGTCGTCTCGCTGGGTGTGGACACCTTTGAAGGCGACCCGATCAGTCATTTCTCGCTCAAAACATCGGATTACCCAGCGCTCGGCAAAGCGATTGCCAAGCTCGATGTGCCGAGCTTGTTTGTCCTCGAGGGCGGCTACGCGGTCGCTGAGATCGGTGAGAACGTGGTGGGCGTGTTGCGCGGGTTTGCGTCGCGCTGATCTGCGCTAGTTGCGCTTGGGCATTGGGATCGCGCGATTCTTTCCCGTGAGCGCCATCAAGCCGATCTGAATCAGAAAATCGATGATGTTGAAGCTGCGATCACTGGCTTTGGTCACGGCGACCACTTCGCATTGCGCGCCCGACGCAAACAGCAGCGCATTTTCGCCGCCGTCTTGCGCGCTTGTTAGCACCGCGTCTTCGTTTCGCGAATACTCGTGACAGTATTTGGTTTTGATCACCACATCGTTACCAATGGGCGTTGTGCCCGGCGCTTTCACTACGGCGTATTGATCCGTGGCCACGCGGTTGACGACCAAAATGGCTTCTGCCGCGAATGCCTGCGAACTCAACGTAACGACAAGCCCCGCCGCAACGGTTCGAAAAAAGCGAGAGATATCAGTCGATTGGCTCATATTGCTAACGGTAACATGAAGTGCGAACGATGATTACAAGCTTTATTATTGAATGCCATATAAAATAAGGGTTTCATTAAATTAAGCTACTTTTACGAAAAGCTACAAATATTCAATGAACGCCTTATTTCGCAGGGCGTTCGCGGATAAAGCTCGGATACTAACGCCACATTGGGTTGCGTGAGCGCGACCGATGACTCAAGCGATCACTCCGCCGCCTAAACACACGTTGCCTTGGTACAAAACGGCGTACTGTCCCGGTGTGGGCGCCCACTGACCCTCTGCAAACCGTAGCGTTCCGCCCTCGGTGGATGGCTGAAATTCGCAGCTCGCATCGGGTTGGCGGTAGCGTGTTTTAGCGCCGTAGCCGTTCGGCGAGGCTTCGCTCAAACCCTTTCCAGATAACGGCGCTACCCCGGCGATCCAATGCGTATTGAGCATCGGAACGTCCGTTTTCCGAAGCGCGGGATGCTCGCGCCCTTGCACCACAATGAGCGTATTTTTCGCCATGTCCTTACCCGCCACGTACCAAGGCTCGCCCGAGCTTTCCCGCGAGCCGCCGATATGCAAACCGCCGCGCTGTCCCAGCGTGTAATAGGCGAGCCCTTGGTGCGCACCGACGACATCGCCTTCGGGCGTGACCATCTTGCCAGGCTTTTTGGGCAGATAACGCTCCAAAAACTCACGAAACGGGCGCTCGCCGATGAAGCAAATACCGGTCGAATCCTTCTTGGCGAAATTGGGAATGCCGACCCGCTCAGCGATGGCGCGAACCTCGCGCTTCGGCATGTTGGCCAGTGGAAACATCGCCTTTGAGAGCTGCGCCTGATTCAATCGGTGCAAGAAATACGATTGATCTTTGCTGTCGTCATCGCCTTTGAGAAGTTCGAATGTGCCGTCTGCTGCCTGACGAACACCCGCGTAATGCCCGGTGGCGATTTTGTCTGCGCCAAGGCGCATCGCATGATCAAGAAACGCCGCGAATTTGATTTCCGTGTTGCACAGTACGTCGGGATTGGGCGTACGACCCGCCTGATACTCAGCCAAGAAATAGGTGAACACGCGGTCTTTGTACTCGGTGGCGAAATTCACCACTTCGATATCAATGCCCAAGTGGTCAGCCACACTTACGGCATCGACCAGATCCTCGCGCGTTGAACAATATTCGCTGTTGTCATCATCCTCCCAGTTTTTCATGAAGATGCCGAGCACATCGTGGCCTTGCCCTTTGAGCAAATGCGCTGTGACGGCGGAATCGACGCCGCCTGAGAGGCCGACAATGATCTTCATACGGGCTTAAGGACGAAATGACGACGCACCTTCGGTGCTAGGACGACGCTCGCTGTGCTCGCTAGGACGCAAAGCTTGGTTGACTTGGTTCTGCTTTTCAAAAGTATTTCTGGGGTGTGAGGGTTGCTGTTGCTTGATTTTCTCTTCTTTTGGAGAAGGACGAGATGACGACGCGCCTGCGGCGCTAGGACGACGCCAGCTTCGCTGGCTAGGACGCGAAGCTTGGTGGTTGCGACTCTCTCGCCGTGAAATGGCGTGTGCGCGGCAGAAACACCAGAATAACGCCACTGCTTATCGTGCCCCCGAAAAGACGAACACAGCAAACCGTGCTTTGCGTCCTAGCAAGCGCAGCGAGCGTCGTCTTAGCACCGAAGGTGCGTCGTCATCTCGTCCTTCTCCAAATGAAGAACCAACCCCCGCAGGCAAAAAAAAGGCACCCGAAGGTGCCTTTTTCGTTAGCGCTTGAGCGCCAACAGACTACTGGGCTTTGCCAGTGCCTTTGTCAGCAGCTTTCTTGGCAGTTTTTTTCTTTGCTTTCTTAGCAGCTTTCTTTTCTGCCTTAGCAGGAGCGGCTTCCTTAGCGGCTGCAGGAGCAGCAGCGGCAGCAGCAGCTGGCTTAGCAGCAGGAGCGGCAGCAGCAGCTGGAGCAGCTGGGGCTTGTGCGAAAGAAACAGCGGCGAAAGCCGATGCGATCAGGGCGGTCAAAATTTTGCTCATGTCAGGTCCTCTAGAAGATTTGGTTTTGCTTGATTCGTATTTTGAATCTGATCCGTTAACGGCGGCGCTTTGGTGTCGGTTGACACAAAACGCTCGAGATTTACGGCTTTTTGAGTGGAGTCACCCGCGACACAACGTACTTACAACGTCATAAAGCGGTATTTATCGTCCTTAGCCGATCAAGAATTCGGCTCCGGCAGCAAAAAAGGCACCCGAAGGTGCCTTTTCCGTTGGCGCTAAGCGCCGTCTAATTAAGCGGCTTTCTTAGCGGCTTTCTTAGCGGATTTTTTCTTTGCTTTCTTAGCAGCTTTTTTCTCTGCCTTGGCAGGAGCGGCTTCTTTAGCGGCTGCAGGAGCAGCAGCGGCAGCAGCAGCTGGCTTAGCAGCAGGAGCGGCAGCAGCAGCTGGAGCAGCTGGAGCTTGTGCGAAAGAAACAGCGGCGAAAGCCGATGCGATCAGGGCGGTCAAAATTTTGCTCATGTCAGTTCCTCTAGATGATTTGGTTTTGCTTGATTCGTTTTTCGAATCTGAGCCGCTAACGGTAGCGCTTTCGGGTCGGTTGACACAAAAAGCGCGAAAAAACAATTCAGGTAACCCCGCGCTCGTTTTTTCGATTGATATCGAGCTCAACGCGAGATGCTAGCGTAAGACTAGGGAAAACGCTAACAAAGCTCCGAAAATCAGCGTCGCAAGCTCATCTGTTGCGCGAAATATCCACGAACCAGAGGGACGGTGATCGGGCGTTTGAGCGACAGCGAGTAGCGATCTATACCGCCAATCAGCTGGCACAGATGCGAAACATCACGTTGACTATGGCTTAAAATGTAAGTGAGCACTTCTTCGCTGATGCCAACGCCGCGTTGAAGCGCGTGATCTAACAGCAGTGGTGCCAGCGCATCTTGGGGCACAGCGCGAATTTCTGTCACGACGCCGCTCCCGAGCCGCGTGCGCAAGTCGTCGCGCACCGCTGAAAGCTGCATGGGTGGAGCGTCTGCTGCGGCAAGCACAATGCCGCCGCGAGCGATGACGTGATTAAACGCGGTAAACAGCCACGTCTGACCGGTCTCGTCGAGCGATTGGACGTCATCAGCAGCAAGCAAATCCAGATCCGTGAAAGGATCAACCGCTGGTTGACTGTGCGAGCTTAGGAATAGGGAATTACGGCCTGCTCGCTGGGCGGTTGAAACAGCGGCGCTCAATAGGTGCGTTTTTCCGGTGGCGGGCCCACCCCAGAGCGTGACGGCTTGGTGCGGGCTCTGGCCGGACGCAATCCCTCGCAAAAGCGCTACCGCTTCTTCGTTCTCACCCATCAAATAGTTGTCGAGCGACGGCGCTTCAGGTTCGAACAGCTCGAACGGAATTTGTGCGGCAATGGCAGTCATGGCGCACCGCTGGTTCCGGTTACGGCTTGCGGCTGCACGGGCTGGACAGGCTCAACAAGCTGCCGCCGAAACATTCGAATTGCGACCAGAAGCGCGGCACTGGCAGGAAGTGCCAGAAGTACGCCCACAAATCCAAAGAGCTGACCAAACGCCATCAGCGCGAAGATCACCGCAAGCGGATGCAATCCAATGCGGTCACCGACCAAGTAGGGCACCAACAAGAAGCCTTCCAGTATTTGCCCCACGGCAAACACCGCTGCTACGGCAATGATGGGGCCCGGCGTGGAAAACTGAGTCAGCGCGGCGAGCATGCCCAACATGCAACCGAGCCCGAAGCCGATGAAAGGAATGAACACCAACAGCCCAGTGACTAATCCAACGGGCAGCGCGAATTCCAGGCCCACCAGCTTGAGCGCAATGCAGTAGTAGGCGGCCAGTGCGATCATCACCATGCCCTGTCCGCGCAGAAATTCTGACAACACGGCATCAATTTCGCTGGCAAGCTGACGGATAGTCGGCTGCATCGACCGCGGCACTAAAGCATCAACGCTGCTCACCAAATTGGGCCAATCACGCAGCAAATAAAACATCACCACGGGGATCAACGTCAGGTTGACCAGCGCCGTCATCAGCACTTGCCCGCCTAACTTTGCCGAACCGGCAAGCTTCGAGGTGATGTCGCCCAACACCCCCGCGTTGTCAGCAGCCAATTGCTTGAGCTGCGTCAAATCGAACGCGAGCGCCAAGCCAAACGTTTGATTGATCCACGGCAGCCACTTCGTTTGCGCTTCGGTCAGCAGCTCGGGCATTTTGGTTGCGATGCGCGACACTTCGCTCGACACGAGCGGCGCGACGATCAGCACCATCCCAGCCACGAATCCCGCAATCGCGACGATCACCAGCACGGCGCCCGCCGCTCGAGGAACACCTTTGTGATTGAGCCACGACACGACGGGCGCACCCACGTAAGACAGGATCGCCCCAAACATGAACGGCGTGAGCACCGGTGCCAATGCCTGTACCAATAGCCCCAGCAACACCAATAGGGCGATCACAGCGAGTGCGCGCCAAGACGGTGAAAGTTCGCGCCACCATGGTTTGGCGGGCTGAGCGGTCGTTTCTGGCACCGGTTGCAGCGTCGAAACCACTGTTTCGGCTGCTAAGTCGGCATTGCCCAACGACGATCCAGACGGGCCGGTCGGCACCGCAGGGGGCGGCGGGCTAGAATTTTCTTTTGAGTGCGCGTCCATTTAAGGATGAATTACACCATGATTGCCGCCCAATCCTCACTGCCTGCCGACGCGCTCACTTACGAAAAAGCGGGCGTAAACTACGATCAGGTTGACCCGATCAAGCTTTTAGCGCAGCGAAGCGCCAAGGCCACGGTGGCCAATCTGGCGCAACACGGTCTGTCGGAAATCGCTGCTTCTCGCGGCGAATCGGCCTATGTGCTCGATATTGGGCACGCCTATCTTGCTTCCATCGTGGAGTGTTTGGGCACCAAAGTGTTGGTGGCGGACGCTGTGTATCGTGCCACAGGAAAAAGTTTTTACGGCGCCATCGCGCAAGACACCATCGCCATGGCGGTCAACGATTTGATTACCGTGGGCGCAACGCCGTTGGTGGTGCAGGCGTATTGGGCTGGCGGCAGCAGTGATTGGTTTGCCGACACCGCCCGGGCCACGGATTTGATCAACGGCTGGAAGGCCGCATGCGATGTGTGCGGCGTGTCGTGGGGCGGCGGCGAAACGCCAGCGCTTGCGGGTGTGGTGGCCGAGGGCACGATTGATCTAGCGGCGTCGTGCGTTGGCTTGGTTCAACCTAAATCGCGCTTGAGTTTGGGCGACAAGCTCGCGCCGGGTAACGCCATTGTGCTGTTGGCATCAAGCGGCATTCATGCCAACGGCGTATCACTCGCACGAAAGCTCTCGGAGCGGCTGCCGCAGGGCTACAACACGCCCGTGGGAGCCGATGGCACCGGCCAGGCGTTTGGCGAAGCCATTCTCGCGCCAACCGTGTTGTATTCGCCAGTGACGGAGGCGCTCGCTGAGGCGGGCGTAGCGGTGAATTATTGTGTTAACGTTACCGGACACGGATGGCGAAAACTGCTGCGGCACACGAGCGAGATGACCTACCGAATTCACACCATTCCCACGGTGCCACCGGTGCTCTCGTTTATGCAGCGCGAAGCCAAATTGGACAACACGGAAGCCTACGGCACACTCAACATGGGCGCGGGTTTTGCACTCTTTGTAGAGGCCAAGGATGCCGAGCGCACGGCCGAGATTGCCCGCGGTTGCGGCATTGCGGCGTGGGTCGCAGGTAGCGTTGAGGCGGGTCCGAAGCAAGCCATCATTGAACCGATAGGCGTGACCTACAGCGCTGATGATTTGAAGCTTCGATGAACACGATGGCTGCACCCGCCACTCGGAAACGCATCGGCGTCTTGATCTCAGGGCGTGGCTCCAACCTGGCTGCACTGCTTCGAAACGAATGCGGCGGCGATGTGGTCGTGGTCGGTAGTAACAAGCTCGACGCCAAAGGGCTTGAGCTCGCTCGCGACGCTGGCATTGATACGTTTGCGGTCAATCACAAACAGTTCCCCTCGCGTGAGGCCTTCGATCAGTCGTTGATCGATGAGCTGACCGCGCGTTCGGTCGACGTGGTGGTGCTCGCTGGATTCATGCGAATTTTGACGCCCGTCTTTACGGATCATTTTGCAGGCTGCTTGATCAATATTCATCCGTCGCTATTGCCCAGTTATCCAGGGCTCGACACTCACGCGCGCGCATTGGCTGACGGCGTGAAGTTACATGGCTGCACGGTGCATTTGGTGACTTCGGTACTCGATCACGGCCCCATCATTGCGCAAGCGGCGGTACAGGTGGACGACGACGACACCGCCGAGACACTCGCCGCCAAAGTGTTAGTGCAAGAGCACCAAATCTTGCCCTACGCGGTCCGTTTGCTCTGTGAAGACCGATTGCAAGTCGATGGCCTTCGGGTCAGCATTCGATCAGTGGGCGCGGGCCTTGGGCGCGCGGTCAGCGAAGCGGCGGGTTGAACCGTTAATCTGGGTTATGTCCTCGCCCACCCCAATCAATTCCGCAAACGCCGCTTCGATGGACGCCAGCGCGTCGCAGGCGTTCGCCGCTGAAATCGTTCGGCGACGTGGACTGTTTGCCACACCACAGCGAAAGATTGCGGCGGCGCTCATCGCTTCGGTGTTGTTGCATTGGGTGTTGGGATCGCTCGCTGCGTTTGAGCCGCCCGAAGAAACGATTCGTCCGCTGACAGCAACGTTTAGCAAACTGCCGCCGCCGCCCGTCGCCAGCGCAGCTCCCGCGCCCAAACCCGCACCCAAGCCCAAACCCAAACCCAAAATCAAGCCGACGGTTGACGCCAACACCACGGTGGCCGCGCTGCCCGCGGCCATTGAGCCCATCGCCGAAACGCCCAAGCCCGAAGTCGAGCCCATCGTGGCCGAGGCCAAACCCGATGTCGTAGAACCCGCGCTGGCTATGGCGCCGGTTGTCGTGCCCGAATTGCCCGCGCCGCGAGACGAGCCGCCTGCTCGCGACGAGCCACCAGCCCGTTTGCCACCCAAGAAAATTGAGCTCGCCTACACCGCGTATTTGGGCGAATCAAAGTTCGAAGTCGGCCCCGTGAATTTGCAGTTCACACACGAAAACGGCCGCTACAAATTGCGCGTTTCAGGTCGCGGTCGTGGGCTCGCTGCGCTGCTCTATCCGGGATCGTTTACCGGAGAGTCTGAGGGCACGATCACTGCCGAAGGATTGCGCCCAGATCGTTTCTTTGAAGAGCGCGGCAATCCCGACAAGCGCCGTGAAATTACCTTTGATCACGTCGAGAAAAAAGTGAAGTTGCCCGAGAAAGACGCGTTGGCGTACGAGGGTGCAGCGCACGATCCTTTGACCTGGATTGTGCAGTTCTACTTTGCCGCGCCAAAGGGCGAAAAAATCGCGTTCACCGTGGCGAGCTCGCGCCGACTTGACACCTACACGTTGCAGCGCGCAGCCGATGAAAAGATCATGATTCCCATGGGCCCCATCGATGCCTTTACCGGACTTCGCGAGGGCAAAGAGGTGGCCACCCAAGTTTGGTCCGGTGCCCGAAAGCCCGACGCTGATGGCAAGGGCGGCGGCAGTGCTCAGTTTTGGCTAGCGCCCGAATGGCATTACGTGCCGTTTCGCTTGAAGGTTGTCAACGCTGCCGGACGCAGCGCGTCTTTCGAATTAACGGCGGTGAATGCACAATAGCGATGTTGCCGCATCGCGGCGTTCGTTGTGCTGCTACTCTCTGCAGCGTCCCAATCCGAGTTGAACTCAACAACACTGCTACCCAGCGCGCCGATTGAAGCCCACGCCTGCCGCAACTGTGGCACGCCCGCACCCGGCAAGTATTGCCCCGAGTGCGGCCAAGATACCGATTCTCGGCCGCCCAGCGCACGCGAATTCGTCAATCATTTCTTTGGCAATTACATCGCGGTCAAAGGCTCGTTCATTCAAACGCTATGGCGTCTGATTTCGAAACCGGGCCAGCTTACGGTCGACTATTTGGCGGGGCGCAAACGTCAATACATTTTGCCGCTACGGCTTTATGTCACGATTAGCGTGATCGCGCTGCTGTCCATATCGATCGCGGTGAACTCCGCGATGTCGAACGAAGATATGGTCAAGATCGACGCGAAGGATTTGCAAGGAAATTTCATAGCGTTTGGTAACTTTGCTTCTGTGAAACTGGACAAAGGTGGACAGATCACTTGCGTTGGCGTGATGCCTGAATCGATTTGTAAACGTGCACGCGATCGCTACGGCGCTTCACCCGAGGTTCTCAAAAGTTTCATGCGAACACTGCCTGAGCGTGTTGTGAAATACCTAGGCTACAGCTTGTTTTTGCTGATGCCTTTGTTTGCGCTTTTGATGAAAGCGGTCTATTTCAATCGCGCAAAAACGTATGGTGAACACATCGTTTTTGCGTTGCACGTGCACGCGTTTTGGCTACTTGTTCTGCTCGCCACAGTGCTTGCACCGGGCAATTGGGGCAACGTGTTGGCGCTTGGGGTGCCGGCGTATGCGCTGTTGGCGATGCGCCGCGTTTACGGCGGTCGTTGGTGGACGATTGTTTCGCGCGCGGCGTTGGTGTCGGGGTTTTATTTCGCGGCGCTGATGATTGCCTTGGTGATCGCCGCATTGGTTGCGCTGTTGTTTTGAACGTGTGAACGCCGAATTGCAAAATGCCCTATAGGCTTTTTGTTCCAATGCCTTATGAAATAGGGCGTTTAATCAATATTTATTGATTTTCGATAGTTTGCGTATTTTACGTTTAGCCCATATTTCATAGGGCGTAGCGTAGAAAGCCGATAAAGTCGAACGTAGAATGCGGCTATGTACCTACGCCCCACTGCGCTTGCTGCGCTGACCTTCGCCATCGATTCGGCTCGGAAGTTTGAATACCCCGCTGATCGCACTTTGTCCTATGTGCTGCGCGAACATCGCGTGGGTTCACTGGATCGCCAGCTCGTCGCCGAAGGTTTCTACGCCTGGCTTCGGCACCGCTTGAGCGTTGAGGCGATTGCGGGCGATGACGCTAAGCCGGTCGCTTTGGCGCTTGCTGCGCTCGCTCGACAATTCCGTCGCCGCGTGACCGTGCCGCCGGGCGAAGAGGCGCGCTACCTTAAGTTTTTGAATACCGACGAGGCGCTCGGTGCGCATCCAAAGCGCGAGCTGCCCAGCTGGCTCTGGGATCGTCTGGGCTTGCAATACGGCGCGGAGGAGCGTGCGCTGCTCGCCGAATCGCTACTCACTCCGGCCACGTTTGATCTGCGCGTGAACACGCTCAAAGCCAAGCGGGACGTGGTGTTAGCGCGTTTTAAGAAAGAAGGTTTCAGCGACGCCAAACCGATGTTGATGTCTGATGTCGGCATTCGCTTTCCGGAGCGCGTGGATATTTCACGACATGAATTGTTCGAAGACGGCAGCGTTGAAGTGCAAGACGAAGGCTCGCAGCTGCTCGCGCAATTGGTCGGCGCAAAACGCGGTGAATTTGTCATCGATTTTTGTGCGGGCGCCGGTGGAAAAACGCTCGCAATGGCGGCGATGATGGCAAGCCTGGGTCGCATCTACGCGCTCGATATCAACGAGCGTCGGCTCGATAACCTCGGGCCACGTTTGGCGCGCAGCGGCGCGAGCAATATCCAAACGATGCGCATCGAAGACGAAAGCGACAACCGCCTCAATAAGTTCATTGGCAAGGCCGACAAAGTGCTCGTCGATGCGCCTTGCTCGGGCTTAGGTACTCTAAAACGCAATCCCGACTTGAAGTGGCGGCAATCGCCAACGAGCGTCAAAGAGCTCACCGCACTCCAAACAAAAATTCTCGCGTCCGCATCACGGCTTGTGAAGCCGGGAGGCCGCGTGATCTATGCCACATGCAGTCTGCTTGCTGAAGAGAACGAAAAAGTCGCCGATCAGTTTTTGGCGAACAATGCGGGCTGGCGCGTCATTCCGTCTGCGATGCACGGCGAGGCCAATCCAGACAAACCGTATGCGCAGTTGCTGCCGCATCGCGATGGTTGCGACGGGTTTTTCGCAGCCGTGTTCGAGCGGGAAATCACGTAGCTACATTTGCTTAAACAGCGCTTGATAGGCGCGCGAAACGCTTACTGGTTTCGCAAAGCCTTTGATGTTGAGCGTCATTCGTCCAGCGTCATCGCGCTTGCTCGATGCGACAAATTGCGCGTTGACCACCGTGCCACGATGTACTTGCCAAAACTTTTCTGGGTCGAGGGATTGCAGCAGTTCGATCAGCGGCATACGAATGAGATGCTCGCCGTTGGGCGTGTAGACCACCGTGTACTTGTCATCGCTCTCAAACAACAACACCTCATCGACCGCGATTTGATAGGTCGTTTCGCCACGGCTAGCTCGAATCCAACGAAGCTTTGACGAGGCACTAGTAGCGGGCTTCCTCAGAGCCGCCGAAAGTAGGTTGAGTACGCTTGCTATGTCGGGCGCAGGAGTGCGTTGAGCCAGCGCAGATTTAACGCGCGCCACCGTTTTCGCCAGACGTTCTTTGCTGACGGGTTTCAGCAAGTAGTCAATGGCCTCGTTTTCGAACGCATCCACTGCATATTGATCGTACGCAGTCACAAACACCACACGCGTGTTGCAGTCAATGCCCTGCGCTACCTCGATCCCGGTTCGGCCGGGCATCTTGATGTCAAGAAAGGCCACATCGGGTTGATGCGCCTCGATCATCGCAGTGGCTTCGAGTCCGTTGGCCGCGATCGCAACGATTTTGAGCTCCGGCCACACCGCCGCGAGCTGATCTTGAAGTTCCTCGCGCAGTAGCGATTCGTCGTCGGCGATGAGCGCGGTGATCATGTGTTTTGGCTCGTTGGTGTCGATTTGGGAATGGTGATCACAACACGCGTGCCGGGTCGCGCATCGCTGATGCTGTGGGTCGCTAGTCCGTCGTACAACACCGACAAACGTTCGCGTAAATTGGCAAGTCCTACGCCGTCGGCGTCGTTGCTGGCAGCGAGCTGAAATCCCAGGCCGTTGTCGGTGATTTCAAAGCGCATCGTGCTCGAATCTGCGCTTGCACGAATGCTGATCTGACCGCCCTCGACCTTGGGCTCCAAACCGTGCTTAATCGCGTTTTCGACAATCGGTTGCAAGAGCATCGGCGGCAGTGGTTGATTGAGCACCCCGTCGTCTGCGTCGACTGAGAAAGTCAGCCGCTCGCCCATACGAATCTTGATGAGCTCAAGGTAGTTTTTCAACAGATCGAGTTCTTGCTTGACGGTGCCCTGCTAAGAGCGACTGGCTGACAGCGTTTGTCGCAAGTACGAAATGAAGTTGTCCAACATGACGTTGGCACGCTCGGGCGAGCGATTGATGAGGCTTTGCACGTTAGCAAGCGTATTGAACAAAAAGTGCGGTTCGATTTGCGCTTGCAACATGCGCATTTGTGCCTGCACCAATTGCTTTTCGCTAGAAACAATTTTTAGGTTCTCGCGCGCCATCAGCTCTTCGACTTTGCGCTCCTCCCATTCGCTCCCAAAAAAGCCCTTGCCAAACACCGTCATCCCAACGAGCACCAACGAGAGCCCCCAGCCCAGCGTCGGCCAGTGAGCCCACCACGTTTTGCTGCTCTCAAGGGTCAGATAGTTGATGAGCCACAGCGCTGGGATGATGACGCAGTAAAACGAAGCGGAGAGATAAAAGCCGCGCATCGCCTTCGCGCGCTTGCGGGCTCGGGCGATGGCCTGTGCTGTGCGTGGGTCGGTGGTGTCGTTCATGATCGATCTCGTTGTGCGTCACGAGCCAAGATCTCTTTGACTTTTCTATCTTCCCAGTCGTTTGAGAAAAAGCTCACACGCGGCAGTACGGACAGCCCGTGAAAAAATAAACCGATGCCCCAGCCCCCCGCCGGAAAGAGCACCCACATCCACTGCCATTTGTGTTTGTAGCCAGCGCCACTGAGAAGCGGCCACGCAGCAAACACGCACATCAGCCCGACGATCAAAATGTAAATACACAGGTGGCGGTAAAAATCGCCCAGCCGCTGCACTCGGCGGCGAATGGCACGCTCCCGGTCGGTCGCACCAGCCGCAAAATCGTCGTATTCGTCCATCAGTTAATCCTCGTTAACGTTCGTCGTGAGCATGATGGAGAAAGTTTAGGCCGCGGGTCCGCAGCGATCCAGTGCTAGCCGACGAACCGACCGAGGCGCTTCGCCAATAGTCGCCGCGCTTCGCAGGCGGTTATGGCTTGATGTAGGCGTAGTTTTCGCGCGACTGAAGTTGCGCGATTCGAACGACGCCCGAGGGCGTGTAATCAGCCTCTTGAATGAACTGCTCTTTCTTGAGACTACGGTTTTTGAGCGTAATTTCGCAAATTTCAAATCGAACACCGCGAGCCTTAAGCGCCGAGACTAGTGGCGCATACTCGGTGCCTGATTTCTCATCCTTCCTGCCTTCCATCAACAATTCAACGCCCTCGGCGTGAGCAACAACCACGATTTTTGTCTCGGGCGCGGTGTCTAGGTGGTTGCGAATATTTCGCAGGCCTTTGATACCCTGGGTTGTGGCCGCGTCGATGTGATAGACCACTTTGTCCTGCGCGTGGGCTGCGCTGGGCGCAATGAGAGCGAGAGCGGCTATCGCCACAGTCGTCACAAGCGTTAAAAAACGATGCATTTCATAGCTCCTTAAATGGGTTCGGTGCATTGTAGGACTGCGCTTCTTGCTTTCTGTATTCATCTTGTTCGAGCTGCGGGCATCGTGCTCGACGGTAAATACGCTAACGTTTGGTCATGCACTTACCCGATCAGTTTTGGTGGCTCGCCGCCTGTGTTTTTCTTGCTGGCGTCGTTCGCGGATTCTCAGGCTTCGGTCTGTCCGCGGTACTGGTTGCCAGCGGCTCGTTTTTTATTTCGCCGAAGCTCCTCATTCCGTCGGCGCAAATGCTCGAAGCCGTCGCCAGCATTTTCATGATCTCGTCGGTGTGGCGGGATATCAATTGGAAATGGCTCACGCCGATGGCCATTGCCTACGGCTTTTCGATTCCGTTGGGCGTCGCCTCGTTGGCCTACCTGCCTGTCGATGTGCTCCGTGTGGCCGCTTGTGTAGTGCTTCTAATCGCATCGATGTGCTTGCTGCTCAATGCCCGCCCCAAGTTGCCCGACGGCCTGCCGCTTCGCTTCGGCACAGGGCTATTGGCTGGCTATCTGGCCGGTGCTGCCTCTATTGGTGGCATGGTGGGCTCTGTCATGTTGTTTGCTGCTTCGATTCCAGCCAAAAACCTACGGGCCACCTTGGTGGTTTTGTTTTTTGGCAGTGCGTTGTATTCAGTGGCGTGGGGCAGTTGGCATGGGATTGTGACCACGGAGACTTGGACCCGTACAGCGTGGCTCGCCGTCCCAATGGCCGCTGGCATCGCGCTCGGTACGCGTGGCTTTCATCGAGTCAACGAGGCGCAGTTTCGCAAGATGGTGCTGGCGATTTTGGCCTTGCTTTCGGTGGCCGGCATCGTCAGTGTGTTGATTAGATAGGACGCAGCGGGATGAATATCGTATTTGATTTTGGAAACGTTTTGTTTGATTGGAAACCCAGCGAACTCATCCGCGCGAACTATCCTGGGGCGCGGCATTGGCAGATCGATTTCGACAAATTCGCCCGCGAAATGGCCGACCATGACGATTGGCGGGCCTTTGATGCAGGCTTGGTAGACATCAAAACACTCGCGCCACGAATTGCATCGCGGATGAACTTGGATGCGGCAGAGCTCACCCATTTTTTGACCGAGTTGCCACGTTGCCTTCCCCCAATCCACGAAACCGTTGAGTTGGTAAAACGGCTGTGCGGCGCGACCGATCGGCGCTACCGAGTGTTCTACCTATCAAACATGCCCACTGAGTTTGCCGACGTGCTCGAGCAGATATACCCTTGGATTGCGGGCTTTGACGGCGGAATTTTTTCGGGGCGGGTCGGGCTCATTAAGCCAGACCCTGCGATTTTTCGTGCGGCCGAATCGATGTTGCAGATGGAGCCTCGCGAGACGCTTTTTCTCGATGACGTGGCGGCAATCGTCGAGAGCGCAAAACAGTGTGGCTGGCACGCCGCACAAATTACCTCGCCAGCGGACGTATTGGCCGCCGTTGCAGATTTTGGCGTGACGCTTCCCACCCAATGTTAAGGATTCATCTGAACTGTGCGCGCAGCCTGCGCGCACCACTTTGGCGCGGTTACACTGAGCGGTCATAGCCAACAGGCCCTGCGACGCGTCCATGCCCTCCCATTCGATCAGCTTTGAAGAGCTAAAACAGCTCGCAAACTCTGTACCCGCGATGCTAGCGTGCTACGAGTCGTCCACCCTGACCTGCCTCTACGCTAACGATGCCTACGCCCAGCTTTCGAGCCGGCGAACCGATGAGCTCATCGGCAAAAACTACGCACTACATGTCGGCCAAAGGGAAGCCTCAGCAATACGTGGCTACATTGATGAGGTTTTAGCGACCGGAAAACCGGCGCACTACGAGCGCACCTACGTCGATGCCAACCAGCTGTTGCGCTTCCTCGAAGTCAGTCTGTTGCCCAATCGCGACGCGGACCCGGATCGACTGTTCGTGCTCATTTCGGACATTACGCAGCACCGAAGCGCCGAGATAGCTGCACAGGACAGCGCTGATCGCACGCGTAAGTTTTTCGAGGCCTCCGAAGAAGGCATCTTGTTTCACACCAACGGATTGATTACAGACGTCAATCCCTCGCTACTTCGGATGACTGGCTGTAGCGAGTCGGAAGTAATCGGACGTCAAACGATTGAATTCGTTCCGTCGGCGCTTCGTCCTGAAGTGCTTCGAGTGATCGCCAGTGGAGTTGAAACTAGCTACGAGAGTGTCATCACACGCAAAGATGGCAGTGAGCTCAACGTCGAATACATCATTCGAAACCTTGCACTAAAGAAAAATTCGCAACGCATGGTGATTGTGCGTGACCTAACGGCCCGTAAGGACGCCGAAGCGCGCATTCGCTTCTTGGCATTCAACGATTCGCTGACGGGCCTTCCAAACCGCGGCCAAGTTGATGAACGCTTTGCTGTGTTTATCGAGCAATCGGCCGCGCATCAATGGAGTTTCGCCACGCTGTTTCTGGATTTGGATCAAGTCAAGCGCGTCAACGATTCGCTTGGGCATCACGCGGGCGATGCGCTTTTGTGCGAAGTGGCAGCGCGCTTGGCGGGGGTTTGTAAGGGGGATCAAATTACTCATCGCTACGGCGAGGCGTGGCTTGCGCGACTCGGGGGCGACGAATTTGTGATCGCTTTGCACTACGTCGAGCGCAGCGAACTAGACGCGTTTGTTTCCGTATTAATGGCGTTGTTTAACGAACCGGTCCGGATCGAAGCGCGAGAGCTTCGCGTCAGCGCATCGGTGGGCGTAGCCATTTACCCACAAGACGGACAGACCGCCACCCAGCTACTCAAGAATGCAGACGCGGCGATGTACTTTGCGAAAAACCAAGGTCGAGCGACGGTGCGCTACTTTGATGCGAGTTTGGCGCTTGCGGCTGATTTCGCGCTAGAGACAGAACAAGAACTCAGCGCCGCGATGACGCAGCAGCAATTTGAATTGCACTTTCAACCCCAACTCTCGCTCGACGGAACACGCTTGTTTGGCGTCGAAGCACTCATCCGCTGGAATCATCCAACGCGGGGTTTGGTGTCACCGGAATACTTCATTCGTGTTGCCGAGGATGTGCACTTAATTTTGCCGATCGGGCAATGGGTGATGGATCAAGCGTTGTTGCAGGTGAAGCTTTGGCAGGCCGCCGGGTGGCGTGAAGCCCGAGTTGCGGTTAATTTATCGAGCAATCAGTTTCGCGATGGCGACTTTGTGCAAAACGTGGTGAGCGCACTCGAGCGCGCCAACGTCTCGGGCCACTGCTTGGAGCTTGAGCTGACCGAGCGTATGGTGATGGGCGAGCAGTCGCAGGTTCTCGCCGTGTTGCGCCAGCTCAAAGCGCTTGGGATCACGCTCTCAATTGACGATTTTGGTACGGGATTTTCATCGCTGTCGCGCCTACGATCGCTGCCCATCGATTTACTAAAAATAGATCAAAGCTTTATCGAAGACATTCCGGAATCACATAGCGCATTAGCGGTGGTGACTTCGCTCATTCAGCTCGCCAAAGGCCTGTCGATACAGGTCGTTGCTGAGGGAGTTGAAACCGAAGCCCAGCGCGAGTGCTTAGATTTGTTGGGCTGCTCCATCGCGCAAGGCTACCTGTCGGCGCGCCCCATGCCAGCCGACGAATTTTTGCAGTGGCTTTCGGCGTTTCTGAACCGCTCACTCGGGCGTGGCTGATGCCACAGAGGCAGCGCGTCCTCTTTCGTAGCGAAGCGCCACAAAACCGCCTGCCAGAATAAACGCGACTCCCACGAGGGTGAAGCTGTCTGGCAGTCGGTTAAAAACCAGCCACCCCCAAAACGTTGAGAACGCCAGCTGCACGTACATAAACGGTGCCAGCGCCGTTGCCGTGGCCAGAGCGTAAGCGCGAATCATGCACCAGTGGCCAAACAAGCCGAAGGTGCCGATGCCTATGAGCAACGGCCACTCCAACCCCTGCGGCAGTTGAAAAAATGCGGGCGAGGCGACAGTGAGCAACAGCGCACCCACGGCGTTGGAATGAAACAGCAGTGGCAGCGCGTCAACTTCGCCAGCCACCTTTCGCGTGAGCACGATGTAGGTGGCATAAAACGTCGCCGAGGCGAGCGCGGCGAATGCGCCGATGCCCGTGTGTGTGAGCCCAGGGCGAAGTGCGATTAATACGCCCACGAACCCGAGCACCAAGGCGATCCAGTGCGCTCGTGCGGGTCGTTCGTTGAGTACGAACGAAGAAAGCAGCACGACAATCGTTGGGCAGACGAACGAAACGACCGCCGCCTCGACCAGTGGCAAATTGGCGAGCGCTAGCCAGAAAAATGCGGTGCTTGTCACGAGCGTGATGCCGCGTGCGATTTGAATTTTGGGTCGTGCCGCGTGGGCGAAGTGCCGGCCTTTCTTTGCGATCAAATACCCGCCCAAGAGTACTGTTGGAATCAAGTAGCGAATCCACACCCCTGCCAAGAGCGGATAGGTTTGCCCGAGCCACTTTGCCGCAGCGTCCATCGTGGCGAAAGTGCTGATTGCACCCAGCAACCAAAGTAGCGCTCGCGGATCGAATGACGCGCGCACTAGCGGGTTGCGTCCTGGGCTTCTTTGGGCGCAACCGATTCGAGTCGCCCCAAGTGCAAGCGCATCACCCGATCACAGCGCGATGCAAGTGCCAAGTTGTGGGTCACCAGCACCAGGGCCGCGTTTCGATTTCGCGCTTGATCGATAAGTAGCGCAAACACCCGCTCGCTGTTTTCTTCGTCCAAGTTGCCGGTGGGTTCGTCGGCCAATATGCACGATGGCTGGGCGACCAGCGCACGCGCGATCGCAACGCGTTGCCGTTCACCGCCCGAGAGCTCAGAGGGCAAATGGTGCGCCCGTGCCGTAAGCCCCATCGCCTCGAGCACGGCGCTCGCCTCAATGCGTGCCGCAGTCGGATTGACGCGACGAATTCGCAGCGGGAGCGCGACGTTATCAAGCGCGGTGAGCTCTGCGAGCAGATGATGAAACTGATACACGAATCCCTGCGCTTCGTTTCGCAGAGTGCTTCGAGCCGCATCGCTCATACCGCGAAGCGGTTGTTGCAGGATCGCGACCTCACCCGATGTGGGTTGATCGAGTCCACCGAGCAGGTGCAGGAGCGTGCTTTTTCCCGAACCCGATGCCCCGACGATGGCGATGGTTTCACCGCGACAGACTTCGAGATCAATCGTGTTCAAAACGTCGGTGCTTGCTGGGCCGCTTACATAGCGTTTAGTCAGAGCTCGCGCCGACAGTACGACCTCTCCCGCAAACGGTGGCTTCATGGCGTCAGTCATAGCGCAGCGCCTCGGCAGGGTTCAATCGACTGGCGCGCCAGCTTGGGTACAGCGTTGCCAGAAACGACAACACTAAGCTCATCGCCACAATCGCAATCACGTCGCTGGCAACCACTTTCGAGGGCAGCGACGTAATGAGATACACCGTTTTGTCGATAAATGTCACGCCAAGCAATCGCTCAATGGTGCCAACCACCACATCCAAATTGAGCGAAATCAACATACCAACCACGAAGCCAATTAAGGTGCCCACCACGCCGATGATGGCACCCTGCACGACAAAAATCTGCATGATGCTCGCGGGTTTTGCACCGATGGTCCGAAGGATGGCGATGTCGGCTTCTTTGTCGGTCACGACCATCACCAGCGTACTGACCAAGTTGAACGCAGCAACCGCTACGATCAAGGTGAGGATAATGAACATCACTCTTTTTTCGAGCTTTACAGCTTTGAAAAAATTTGCGTTCTGCTTCGTCCAATCGCTGACACCCAAGCCCGATGGCAACGCACGAATCCATTCATCAGCCACGGCGGGGGCCTGCATCAGATCACGTAGTTTCACCCGAAGTCCAGTGACCGAATCGGCCATTTGCATCAAGCGCTGCGCGTCTTGAAAGTGAATCAGCGCGACTTTGCTATCGGCCTCGATCCAACCAATCTCAAACAGACCAATGACCGTGAAACTCTTTGCGCGCGGCACTGATCCCGCTGGCGTTACTGTGCCCTGTGGCACCACCAATGCAACCTTTTCACCGACCCGAACACCCAAGCTTCGCGCCAAATCGATGCCTAAAATCACGCCCCATTCACCGGCTTTGAGATCGGTGAGCGCGCCCACTTTCATGTGCGATTGCACGGTGGCAACTTTGTTTTCAGTCGCAGGATCGATGCCGCGAACCAGCGACGGCTTGTTGACTTCACCGTTGACCCACATGCCTTCGCCTTGAACGTAGGGCGCGATGGCCTCGACCTGCGGATTTTTTTGTAGTGTCGGAAGTAACGCTTGCCAATTGCTAAGCGGTGCGTCGAAGCCTTTGACTTCAACGTGCGCTGTTGCTGCAAGCATTCGGTTTCGAAGTTCGCTCTGAAAACCATTCATCACCGAAATGACTACGATGAGTGCAGCCACGCCCAGCGCAATGCCCAGCATTGAGATCAGCGAGATGAATGAGATGAAACTGTTGCGGCGTTTGGCGCGCACGTAGCGCACACCGAGTTCAAGTTCGTAGCGATTGAGGAGAGGCATTGTGTTTGATTTTACTGTGGGCCCCCGTGCCTGCCGACGGAATGGCCGGTTTACTCCAAAAGGATCAGTTTTCCCCGATCATCACGATGACTCAGGCAATGGGTGCGTGCTGATCATATCCCCTTAAAAACGACTGTCGTTGCCACCGAAAGGAAGGCTATTTGACGCAGATTAGCGCGGATTTGACACGGATGACCGCAGATTTCTGCGAGAGGGCACTGCCAGAAAGCGGCGGATTCACGCCGCCCTTTCGGCTATGGCTTCACCGTTGCAAGCTCCGCAAAAATCTGCGTCAATCTACGCCAAATCCGCGCTAATCTGCGTCAAAAAACAGACGTCACATATTGAACTTAGAGGGAAAGGAGCGTACGGCTCAAATCTCGCAAACTCCCGCTACACGCTGCCCTTTGAGCGCGACCAAGTTCGCGTAGACATACAAAATGTTGTGCGTTTTGTGCCATTCGCTGGGGTAGTCTTGCCAGATGCGATTGCCTTGGAATCGGCAATGAATGCCGCGCACAAAATTGGCTTGTTCGCGGCGCGTGTAGTACCAAAACGAATTCGGATTCCAAAAGCTCACGTGGGTTGGGTCTTGAAACGCACCGCGTCCGTCGGTTGACGGCGTGCGGGTGAGCATCCAACCGCCGGGTGCGAGCACGCGGTAGCACTCGTTCATGATCCCCACAACGCACTTCGCCGACTTTCCGTCATTGCCATGCGTACACGTTGAATCCGGGCAATGATTGATGTGCTCTAAAAAATCATAAGCGCGAATACAACCCACTGAGTTGTCGGCGTACGGCAGCCCGAATCGGATGTCGCAATTGACGTCGCCGCCGTCTAAGTCCACCGCCAAATAGCCGGGTGTGCGGTTGTGTGCGCCACCTAAATCGAGCATCGGTAAATTGTTCTGCGCACACCACTGAGCAACGATTGCGCCGATGTCACGTTGCCCGATTTGCTGCGTGCGAGCGACGATTTCAGCGTTGTGCTGAATGTAGGTGTTACCGCCGCCCTCGTGCATTCGGTACAGGTACAAACACTTCTCGATGTGATGAAAACCACACCCCGTTAAGTACGTTCGCGTAATCAAATCATGATCGTCGGCTACTCGAAAGCTCGGGTCATGACCGCCGGCGCGCCAATACGCTTCACGGCTCCACGCACGAACATGATTCGGCGCGTAGTAGATGGACACGAGCGCATCGGGCGTGGGCGGAAAACTTCGCATTGCCAAGTATTTTCTGCCGTAGATTTCGACTTCGTACTGCGTCCAACCGTGCTCTAAGTTGTACGTTCCGCTCTTGCCGTCAGGCAAAAAATTGGCGAAATCAGAGTAGATGAATCCAGCGCCGGTCGTTCGCGCGGTGCTGATGATTTCGGACAGGCAATCTGGCGCCAAGATGTCGTCGTGATCGAGTTCAACCAAGTAGCTGCCCGTGGCTCGCTCGCAGGCAAATCGTTTCAGCGCGCCCACGCCCAGTCGGGCAACCATGTCGGGCGCTGGAAATATTTTCACCCGTGGATCGCGGGCGATAGCCTCGGGCACGATGGCTTTTCCGCTTTTGGCCGGATCGTTGGGCACGATGACCCATTCCCAGTCGCCGCACGTCTGCGCCAATAAGCTCGAATACGTTTCACCGAGAAATTGTGTGTTGTGCGTGGGAGTGAACAGGCTGATGAGCATGATGCGCCAATCGTGGGTCGGGTGGTGCGAGGTTCAAAATGAACGGTGTAGGTTCAGTGTAGTGACGCAGAGATAGATCATCTAGCTGTTTAAACGGATACCTTATTAAATATGGCCTTAGCAACTGTTTTTTTATGTATCAAAACAACATAAAAATGTCTATTAGCCCATATTTTACTTGGCATAAAGAAAATATGCTGATAGCGCTAAGGGTAGTCACGCGCTGACGATGGCAAAGAGTTTGCTTAGCATGCAAATAGCGTAAAACTGATGGCAACGCTCGAGCGATGCCACGCCAAAGCAAACACACAGAGCGACCACAGGAACATCCAGATGCATTCGATCAAAGCGCCCCCGGCCCATCACTTCGATGAGATGTTGCTCTCTCAAACCCAATCGCAATCAGCGTCGAGCGGATCGTCGCAAAGTCAGCGGCAATCGAGCGCCGCGGGGGCAGAGCGATTTCGCCCCCACTACGCGGGCTACGCCGATTGGCTGCAATCGTCCCCCGAACAAACGCTGACCCAGCGTCGCGCTCAGGCCGATCTGCTGTTTCGCCGCATCGGCATTACCTTTACCGTGTACGGCGAAGAGGGCGGCACCGAGCGTTTGATTCCGTCGGACGTGATCCCGCGCATCATCACCGCCGAAGACTGGGCCTATCTTGAGCGTGGGCTCACGCAACGTGTCACTGCGATCAACAAATTTCTCGCTGACATCTACCATGACCAAGCGATCTTGAAAGCCGGCTTGATTCCGCGCGAACAGATCATGGGCAACGCGCAGTTTCAAACGAAAATGGTCGGCGTAAAGGTGCCGCATGACACGTACGTTTCAATCACGGGTGTAGACATCGTTCGAAACAACGACGGTAAGTTCTACGTGCTTGAAGACAATCTGCGTGTGCCCTCTGGCGTGAGCTACATGCTCATGAATCGCAAGATGATGATGCGGCTGTTTCCCGAACTCTTTTTGCGGCAAAGCGTGCGGCCGGTCGAGCACTACCCCGCGCTGCTGCTGCAAACGCTCAAAGAATCGAGCAACATCGATAACCCAACGGTGGTGCTGATGACACCCGGTCGCTTCAATAGCGCCTACTTTGAGCACACCTTTTTGGCGCAACAAATGGGTATCGAATTGGTCGAAGGCCAAGACCTATTTGTGAAAGACGATTTCGTCTACATGCGCACTACCAGCGGGCCGCAACGGGTCGATGTGATGTACCGGCGCGTTGATGATGTGTTTCTCGATCCGAACGCGTTTCGTGAAGATTCCGTGATTGGCGTGCCGGGGCTCTTTGAGGCCTATCGCAAAGGCAATATCGTGATCTGCAATGCCATCGGCACCGGTGTTGCCGACGACAAATCGATCTATCCATATGTGCCCGACATGATCAAGTTCTACCTTGACGAAGAACCGATTCTGAATAACGTACCGACGTATCAATGCCGCAAGCCAACGGATCTTTCGTACGTGCTCGCCAACATGAAAGATTTGGTGGTTAAGGAAGTGCACGGCGCTGGCGGCTACGGCATGCTCGTGGGCCCAGCAGCTACGGCCAATGAAGTCGCTGAATTTGCTGAGATCGTGAAAGCTAACCCCGCCAATTACATCGCGCAGCCAACGCTCGCACTTTCGTCGTGCCCCACCTTTGTTGAAAGCGGCATCGCACCGCGCCACATCGATCTACGACCGTTTGTGTTGACCGGACGCGAGGTTCGCATGGCCCCCGGCGGGCTCACCCGCGTAGCGCTCCGAGAGGGCTCGCTGGTGGTTAACTCATCGCAAGGCGGTGGCACAAAGGATACTTGGGTGCTTGCTGACGCAGGAGAGGCTGTATGAGCGAACGCACCACTCTCAACGCACAACTCGATTCCCTCCCCTTCAAGGGGAGGGCTAGGGTGGGGATGGTTTTCGCTGCCTCCTCGAGCGCTACCCGCCACACCGCCGGAGGCCGCCCATGCTAAGCCGTGTCGCCTCACACCTCTACTGGATGAGCCGCTACCTTGAGCGCTCGGAAAACATGGCGCGGATTTTGGATGTGACGCAGTCGCTCGCGATGCTCGATCCGGGCGCTGATTCTGGCGGTGCGATGACACCCATTGTGATCACCGAAGCTCAGGCTGAATTCGCCGCAACGAAACTTCCCGCGACGTACGCCAACGTGGTGGCGTTTTTGGCGTGGGATCTGGATCATCCTTCCTCGATTCGAAACTGTATCGAAGCCACCCGTGAGAATGCTCGTGCGGTGCGTGGATCGCTCACCAGCGAAATGTGGGAAAACATCAACGACACGTGGATCGCCTTTCAAGAAAAATCCCGCGCCATCGATCCGATGATGACTGGCAACGAGTTTTTCGAATGGGTCAAAGAGCGCTCGCATTTATTCCGTGGCGTCACCTTCGCTACGGCTCGGCGCGATCAGCCGTATCACTTCACTCGATTGGGTACGTTCATTGAGCGCGCCGATAACACGGCCCGAATCCTCAACGTGAAATACGCCGAGGGCGCACCCGATGAATTCGACGAGTCGGATGAACAGGCCGAAGGCGAGTATTACCGCCTCTCCGCCGTACTGCGCTCGGTATCCGCGCTTGAGGCGTACCGCGATACCTACCGCGATGTGATCGATGCACGCCGCGTGGCTGAGATCATGATTTTTGATCCGAAGCTTCCTCGCTCACTTCGTTTTTGTTTCGATGAAGCCACGCTGGTGCTCGATGAATTGCCGCGTGAATCGTCGCGCTTACCACGGCGTTTGGCGGCGGAAATGAATGCAAAGTTGCGCTACGGCAGCGTTGACGAAGTGCTCGAGTACGGACTGAAACGCTACCTTGCAGACTTCCTCTTGGACATGGTGAAATTCGGCAATTCGGTCAACACCGCCTACATGGAATTGCGATAGCGCATTGAATAAAGCTACCGTAGCCCCAGCCCCCATCGGCTGGCGCTACATCATCTTGCTCGCGCTCTTGTTAGGTGCGCAGCCCGTTGCCACCGATCTCTACCTGCCCGCGCTTCCGGCGCTGGCGCGTGAGCTTGGCAATCCTTCGCTCACCATGACTGCGATGATGCTCTCGTTTGGTATTGCGCAGCTCTTTTGGGGGCCGCTGTCGGATCGTTACGGGCGCAAACCGATACTCATCATCGGGGCGCTGGGGTTCGCGGTCTGTGGTTTGATCGGCGCAACGGTGGATTCAATGAATTCATTGGTCCTTGCCCGCATTGCACAGGGCGTATCGCTGGCCGCATTGATCGTTTGCGCGCGTGCGACGGTGCGCGATTTATTCGCGCCGATTGACGGCATGCGGGTGCTCTCCAAGGGGCTTTCCGGTTTGGGCTTGATCGCACTGCTGTCGCCCATTCTGGGTGCTGCGCTCGCCACGTTTTCGCCGTGGCGTGGCGCGGTCGGGGCCATTGGAATGTACGGACTGGTGCTGCTACTTTGGGTGGTGTTTGGTTACCGCGAATCACGCCCTACCGCGTCGGCCGAGGCGTCGTCGTTGTCGCACTGGCAGGCCATGAAGCAGGTTGCGCGCGGCCCGAAGTTTCGCGCGTGGACGGCTTTGACCACCGCGAGCTACGCCACGCTGTTTTGCTTTTTGTTGTCCTCGGCGTTTGTCTACATCAACGCGTTTGGCTTTACGCCGATGCAATGCGGCATCGTGCTGGCGCTCAACTGCGTGTTCTACATTGCGGGCACCTACTTTTGTCGCTTTTTGCTGCGCCGTATGGCTCCGAATCGGGCACTTAAGTTCTCGTCAGTGTTTTCGCTTTCGAGCGGTTGGTTGATGCTCATTGTTGCGTTGATTTGGCAACCGATGGCATGGGTGATGATCGTTGGGCAATGCTTGTTTGCCGTGGGTCACGGCGTAGCGCAGCCGACCGCGCAAGCCGGAGCGATCGCGGACTATCCCGAGCACGCCGGCCGCGCCGCATCGATGTCAGGTTTCGTCATGATGATCACGGCCTACTTGGTGGGTCAGCTGATTTCACCCTACCTGGGCGACAACGCCTGGCCGCTTATCATCGCCATGGCTGTCGGTGGCACAGCGGTGACTGTGATTTCATGGACCTTCGTGCAGCGGGCCTACGCTGGCGAGTGAGGGAACGCGAGTGGCGGAGGAAGTGAATTTTCCCCGTTCGTGGTGAGCTTGTCGAACCATCACGGGCAGTACAAATTCCCGTTCGTGGTGAGCTTGTCGAACCATGACGGGCAATAGATGAAAAACCTTGGTCTGGCTGAGTGTGGAGCTTCATTTGCCGTTGTGGTTCGACGAGCTCACCACGAACGGAGACAAGCTTCGCACGGGCGGCGACCAACTCAGCACGAACGGAGATAGGAGGTAGCCGACACCTTTCCCGGGACGATGCACTTCCCGTTCGTGGTGAGCCCGTCGAACCATGACGGGCAGTACAAGAAAAAGAACGTAATGACGGCGCAATTCCCGTTCGTGGTGAGCTTGTCGAACCATGACGGGCAATAGATGAAAAACCTTGGTCTGGCTGAGTGTGGAGCTTCATTTGCCGTTGTG
>READ01000002.1 GCA_004293675.1 Betaproteobacteria bacterium | reverse complement strand
CAGTTCGTTGATGGCCGCTACCAGGCTGGTTTTCGCCGTGGTGGTCAAGGCGCTCAAACTGCCCTGGGACTGTGTGAGGGCTTTGACGTCTGTGCCCATAGCCGTGGCCAAGGCGATCAATCGGGTCTCAAGTGTCATGGTTGTCGTTTCCTTTTTTTAAGCTTTTGCGAGGATGTAATACGCTAGCGGGTCAGCCACAATTTCAGGCACCAGCAGGCCCGCATCTGTGCCGCGCCTCAAGCGGTTTTCTGGGTCGGTACTGATAGCCACTTCGCCGGGCGCGCCCTGCAGGCCGTAACCCATGGGCAGCACCGCAATCGGTGCAGGCGGCACGGCAACCACCGTGATGTTTGTTGTCACCGCGTCACCTCTTTACTCAGCGCCACACTGCCCTGCAGCACACGGGTGACTTCGCCGCCTGCGCTGGTGATCTCCAGGTCATACACCGCCCGGTCAAAGCTCAGTGCTGCCGTCTCAGTCGCGCTGAGCAGCAGCTCCAGCCTGCCCAGCAGCGGTGCCGTGGTGATGCGGCCATTGGCGATGGTCAAGGCAATGATGGGTATGGCACTGTCAATGTCAGAGCGCAGCTGCATCTGCGCCGTGTAGCCCGTCAGGTTCAGCGCCGGGTCTGTGGCTTTGACTCCGGCTTTGAGCTCCAGCGCATAGCGCCAGGTCGTGCCCTGCTCAATCAAAAGGTTTTGCTTTGCTGCAGGCATGGCTTACACCTCAATCAGTCGGATGGTGGGCACGTAAAAATCAACCGCGTCGATTGATCCATCGGCATAAAACAGCACGGGCAAGCCCTGCAAAGCACCCTTGGTATGGTCAAACGTCACGCTGTGGGTGGTACCGCGTATGACCAGCGCCATCACAATGCCCGGCGTGGCCGCCCAGGTGTGCAGCGTGTCGACCAGGGCGCGGGTACACCAGGTGCGGTCAACGGTGCCCTCCAGGGTGAAGGGCTGTGGTGGTGTAGGTTTGCGACTGCTCAATGGGCGACCAGGTGTATTCGTCTGCCCAGCTCAATGCGTCGGGCAACGTTAATGTGGTGGCGTTGTAGGTGAGCGTGATGGCCATTACATTCCTGCCCCGCGTTTGGCGTTTTGAAGGGCGCTGATCAGCGTTTGCGCGTCGTTAGCGCTGGCGGTGTTGACGTCGTAGGACTTGCCGCCGCCTAAGTCGATCTTGACCAGGTAGGTTTGGCTTGAGTTGGCTGACGAAGGCGGGACGGCTGAGCTGGCGGTGGTGGCTGTGTTTTTGCCCGCAGCTTTTTCAGCTTGGGCAAGCGCTTGGACCTTTTCGTAGGCTGTGCGTGCGCCGACGTACAGCGCCTGGGTGGACTGCACAAACTCAAACGACTGGCCACCGGGATTTAGCTTGCCGATGGCCTGCATGTAGTCGAGCGCGTTTTGCGCCTGCTGAAATGCTGCCTTGGCGCTGTCGAGGTCTGCTGCAGTCAACCTACCCGCTTTGTTTTTGTCGACGAGGGCGAAGGCTTGATCTACGGCGAGGGTGTTGGCAAAGGTGCCCTTGGCTGAGCCGTCTTTGTTCTTTTCATTGTTATCGTTGGTTTTTGATCCATCGCTACCAACCTTGCCAAATTTAGCCTCATAGTCGGCTTTGCTTTGACCGTATTTTGCGTTGATGGCATCAAGCGCTATGGCTTGCTTTTCAATGTCGGCAGTAGTCTGCGCTACTTGCTGTCCGAGCTGCTGCACCGCACCGCTGCCGTTGCCCATTACGCGAACGATGGCGCGGCCCGTGCTGTCCACACTGACCTCCAACCCATCCATAGCGGCCCTGGCCTTGTCGGTCTCGGTGGCTACACCGCCGTTAGCAGCAATCACGCGCTCTAGGAATGCCTTGGCTGCGTCTGATTTGCGGGCCTGCCAGGCAGCATAGCTTTCACCTTCTTGTTGGCCTGATTTTTTGATGGTCTCGTATGCGTCAGTTGCCTTTTTGGCTGTTGACTGAAGCTCCTCACGGCTTTTCATGCCCAGCTCGGCCATAGCCTCGCGCAGGCTGTTGATACCCGGCTTGGCTTTGTCCATCGCATCCCCCAGCGCCAGCGCCTTGTCTTTGGCCTGGTCGAGCAAGCCGTCTGTGATCTTGTCGCCCAGCACTTTGCGCAGGCTTTCAATTTGCGCCTTCACAGCGTCGATGGCGGGCTTGCTGTCTGCCGCGTTGATGCTTTTGCTGATGCTGGCCGTCAGCACCTGTCCGGTGTCAACACCCTGCTTTTTCAAGCTGTCAAGGCCGGTGATGATGGCCTGCGTGTCATTGATGGCACTGCGTGCGGCTTTGCCCATGCCGCCAGCAATCACGTCAAAGTCAAGTCCGGTGCGGCGTATGGCTTCGCGCACGCCTTGGTCGAGCACGTCTTTCAAGCGGCCTGCGTCTTGTGCGCTGCCATCGAACGCTTTGCGCGCTTTGGCGGCAAAGTCTGCCAGGTCAACGCCCTTG
>READ01000054.1 GCA_004293675.1 Betaproteobacteria bacterium | reverse complement strand
ATTACACGCCGCGCGCCTACGTCGAACGCTTGGTGTTGCCCACGGTGATCGAACCGCTGCGCGCCGAATGGAGCGATGCGCAGGCCGCCGCGCTGCTGCTCGCAGCAGAGGGCAAACCGGACGAAGCCGCCGTCGAACTGCGCCGCTTCCATCACCGCCTCTGCAGCGTGCGCGTGCTCGATCCGGCCTGCGGTAGCGGCAACTTCTTATACGTCACCTTGGAACATCTCAAGCGCCTCGAAGGCGAAGTGCTGAATCAGCTCGAAATTTTTGGCGACACCCAGCGCTTGATCGAAGGCGAAGGCTTAACCGTCGATCCGCATCAATTTCTTGGCATCGAGATCAATCCGCGCGTGAGCCGCAGCAGCGCGCTCGCATCAAAAGCCACGGGTTACCCCATCGCCAAGATCGCCAGCAAGCTCGCCATCGGGTATCGCCTGGATGAGCTGGAGAACCCGATCACCGGCACCAGCGCCGGCAACAGACCGCGTTGCTGGCATAACAGACCAATTCAGCACGTTCACACGTTCTGAATTGGAAGCCGTACAAGCTGCACTGAGTGCAGCTTTGCAAGCTGTGCCGCCCATGTAACCCCATGCCATACGCTTATCGCGTATGGCATTCAAATAGGGATTAAGTCCCTATTTGAATGCCATTGTGCAAGTTTTGACCCGCTTAGCGGGTCATACAAACCCGCTTAGCGGGTTACGGGGTTGACGTGTTTTTGTGCTCGATGCTGTTTTTTTTAATAAACAGCATCGAGATAGCAAAAATGCGAGGACTGCTGTAACGTGATTTTCGGCAATGCACGCGTAGCTTCGCGTAGTGTGTCGCTTATCAAGCTCCTTAACAATTTGCAAAGCTATCGGCACCATACTTTCAGGGTATCTTTTCGCTTAACTTCGGCTGTTCTATCGCGTGATTCGCTAACGCGCTTCATATCGATAGACACGTGAGACTGAAAACTATGTTGTACGCTTTGCAAAATTTGAGAATCCGGATTGCCAACAAAGGTCAAAAACTGTAAAGATAGCGATGGTTTGACGCGAGACTGATATGCCGATAAGTCTGGAATTTTCACTCCGCCCAGTTTGTATAAATAGGGATAAGGTAAGCGAGAAAATTTAATGGATTATTTAAGCACAAGCAGGCGCGAAGCAAGTTTATAAACGCAAATATACAGTTGAACCCTACCATCCCCGGATAGAAGCGCTTACACACAATCAAGGCGCATACACGCATTAGCTAATCTTTGATATAACTGATTCCCGGTGCGTGTCGCAGATACTGCAACTATCAGGGTTAGCATCCTGATAGTTGCTTAACATATGCGTAAATAAACAGTATTGATTGTGCATCTATGTGTTCAACATACTTTGAACATGCTTGCAACATGCAAGCATTATTTAAAACTACTTCGACGAAGTAGTTTGTCATCAAGCTTAGACTGTTAAAGCAGTCTAAGCAGTCTCAGAACCCTCGTAGAACGCATCAAAACGATCTACAAGGCGTTTATTACAGTTGCTAACCCCTACCCCTAGGGCTACAAGGCGTTTATTACAGTTGCTAACCCCTACCCCTAGGGGTTAGCTTAAAACAGCTTAAATAATAGGCTGTTTTAAGCTAACGATTTTGTTAGTGTTTTGAAAGGTAACAAAATTTTTTATCATGGCAGTCCCTGCGACAGACTCGAATTGGATAGCAGAACGCTATTCTTGACACAAGACATTCGCGTAGCGAAATGCTACGCTAATGGGCAAGTAGGCGACACGCCTACGGTGTACAGCATATTACCCAAGGGTAATATGCGGGTTTTGGACTTACGCGACCAATCCCAAAGGGACTGGTATAAGCGGGTGAGGGTTGCTTTTAACAAGCAACCTGCGTTCGAGGATGACCAACTGCCAAAACTTGAGGCAGTTGGTTTTATTCAGGCTACGGGTTTGCCGGGATACGGCACAGCAGGACTTTTCAAACTCGCGTTTGAAAGCGAATTTGACGCGGTACTTTTGGATGAAGGAAGTCAAGGCGTATCATTGGCCGTTTTTAACCCGGGTAGGAGCCTGCAAATAGCGGGCAAGTCCCACGTTTAACCCCTACCCCTAGGGGTTAGCTTTAAATCGCTTAAAACGTAGGCGATTTAAAGCTAACGATATTGTTAGT
>READ01000009.1 GCA_004293675.1 Betaproteobacteria bacterium | reverse complement strand
TTCTGCGCGCCACTCGAAAGCACTTGGGCGAACTGGGCGTGGGCTTGCTGCGCGCCGATTCGGGCTTCTGCGAGCGCGCATTCTTAACTCATCTGGAGGACGAGCGGATCAACTACGTCATCGCCATGAAGCTCACCGCGCCGCTACAGCGAGCGCTGGTGCAGCGGGGGCCAGTCAACCCAAGCCACATTGGCAGCCTCACCACGCCATCGTCCCCACCCCCCGGCTCGCACTGGTGGGCGCTCGACGAGGGCATTGAGCTGTGCGGGATGATGTATCAAGCCCCGAGCTGGTCTGCCCCCCCCGGCGCGTCATCGGCATTCGTCAACACATCAAGCGGCGGGCCCAGGCCAAGGGCAAGACGCTCTCCCTCTTTGCTGAGGATGAGGCCATCGGGCAGTGGCGCTACGCCGCACTGGTGACCGATGTGAGCTTGCCGGCCAGTGCCGTGTGGCGGCTCTACCGTGGTCGAGCTGATTGTGACCAGCCCGAAGGGCGCAGGACAGCCGCCAGGCTGGTCCCGCGAAGCGGGATGCGGCTTTGCCGCACAAAACAGGATCAAAGAGCTCAAATACGACTTCGCTGCGGGGAGCCTGAACCTGCGCGATTTCTGGGCCACCGAGGCTGCGCTACACACCGTGATGCTCGCCTACAACCTGATGAGCTTGTTTCGCCAAGTGCTGCTCAAGCAGACGCTACGACAAGGCGCCGATCAGCCCGTGCAGCAAACACTGGCCACGCTTCGACACCAACTCTTCGCGCAGCCCGGCTTCATCACTCACGAGGGGCGCGAACCGATCCTAAAGCTCGCCACTGCGATGCAAAAAAGAGAGTGGATGACCGGGCTTTGGAATCAAGCCAAACAGTTCGATCTACCCGTCCAATTTAGCAGCCAGTTTACGGAGTTTGATCGTTCCTAATGGAAAATCTGGGTTGATGTCGATCGGAGCAATGCGAAGACCCTCTCCCCAACCCTCCCCCCGGGGGGAGGGAACTGTTTGGCGCGTTACGCCTAGGGTATTTCGTGCGAAAGGCATCACGTAAGGCATTGATTTTGAGCAACTAAAAAGCTGTTTCTTGAGAGCTCATCGAAGCCTTGGCGGTGTGCAACCAACCCTTCGACACGCTAGGGCTCACGGCAAGGGGCGGTCAGGCGAAGCCACAGAACTCAACTTGGCTGGCACTTTGGCTCCGGGAACACGTTGGAACTAAGCTCAAGCACTTCAAGCTACCAAAGCTGGAGGCGTGAAGACTGTTTTCTTGACGCAGATTAGCGCGGACTCAACGCAGATCGACGCAGATTTTTTGCACCCGCCGCGGTGGAGCTGCGGCCAAAAATCAACGTGTATCCGTGAATTTCTGGCGGGGCCCTCTCACGGGAATCTGCGGCCATCCGCGTCAAATCAGCGCTCATCTGCGTCAAAGAAAAGACCTTCAAGGGCTGATTCCGGTGGTTTTAGGGATAAATGAGCGACACCGACCTTTGCCTAATGCGTCTTGCTAATCAAGACAACCAAACAATCACGCGATCTCAGCCGACGGCAATCCGCGCCAACGAAGCCTCACGCCCAAGCGTGAGCAGCAACGCATCAACGGCAGGCGCCTGCGCGCTACCCGTCAGCAGCACCCGAAGCGGCATCATGACCTGCGGTGTCTTGACATTGAATTTGCCTTGCGCGTCTTTGAGCACAGCAGCAATCGCGGGTTTGCTCCATTCAACGCTCGCCAGCTCGCCCTTGATCCATTGCAGCGCGCCGCGATTGACGTCGTTGAGATGTTGCGTCAGAAGCGCAGCATCAATCGTGGGCGGCACGTAGCAATAGGCGGCCATCTCGGCCATTTTCTTGAGCGTTGGCGCGCGTTCGCGAAGCAATTCTGCGACTGCGAGCGCGCTAGGATTTACGTTATTCATCGCGTATCCGGCGGCCAGCAAAAACGGCTCCAAGCGCTGCGCTAAGGTTTCAACCGGCAGCCGCTTAATATGCTCACCGTTTAACCATTCAAATTTCTCGGCATCAAAGCGCGCCGGCGACGGGGTAAGTGACTCCAAGTTAAACCACTCAACCAACTGCTGCGGAGAAAAAATCTCGTCGTTGCCGTGCGACCAGCCGAGCCGCGCCAAACCGTTGATCACCGCCTCTGGCAGAAAACCGTTCGCCGCGTATTCGTTCAAGCCCGTTGCGCCATGCCGCTTTGAGAGCTTTTCACCATCGTTGCCGAGCACCGTCGGCGTGTGGCCAAACACCGGTGGCTCCACGCCCAATGCGCGAAAGATGTTGATTTGTCGCGGTGTGTTCATCACATGGCCATCACCACGGATCACGTGCGAAATCTGCATATCGATGTCGTCCACCACCACGCAAAAGTTATACGTCGGCACACCCACCTGCCCCACTGGCGCGGGTCGGGCGATGACCAAATCATCAAGCTCGGTGTTGGCGATTTCAATGCGGCCTTTGACCGCGTCGTCCCACGCCACCACGCCCGCATCGGGGTTGCGGAATCTAACCACCGGATCAACGCCCGCAGGAATTTTGAGCCCGAGTTTGGCGACGTTTTCCGGCCGCCAGCGTCCGTCGTAGCGCGGTTTTTCGTTGTTCGCTTTTTGTTTGTCGCGGAGCGCATCAAGCTCCTCCACGCTCATGTAGCAGTGATACGCCCGACCATCGGCAAGCATCTGCGCGACCACTTCGCGGTAGCGATCCATGCGCTGCATTTGAAAAAACGGGCCTTCATCGATATCAAGCCCCAGCCATTTCATGTCGCGCAAAATCCCGTCTGCGCTGGCATCCGACGAACGCTCTAAATCCGTGTCTTCGATACGCAAAACAAATTGGCCTTTGTGATGACGAGCAAACGCCCACGCAAACAATGCGGTTCGAATATTGCCCAGATGCAGCGTGCCCGTGGGCGACGGTGCAAAGCGAGTACGGATAACGGATGGGGTCATAGTGTGGCTCGGCAGACCGACAAAGGCGGCGCCAAACTGAGTCGGATAAAGAAATTGAATTTTAGTCGCCGGGTGCTGCTCAGCCACTACGCGTGAACAGAAACCGCGCCGAGGTGTAGTTGCTTGCCCGACGGGTCGTGAGGCAGTACGGCTCGATTCAGAGAAGAATACCCGCACCGTTCGCCCTGAGCTTGTCGAAGGGTTGATAGTGCGCCGCCAACCCTTCGAAAAGCTCAGGGCGAACGGCTTTTATACGACGCAGTGGCTAAGCGAAATAGTCCTAGACGATTGGACGTATGGCATGCGCGCCGACGCCAATGTAGCTCGGCGTTGCGGGTCACAACGTAGGCAACTACAGATTTCCAGGATGCTGCCCACCATCCACGGGAATGTTTGCACCCGTCAGCCAGCTCGCCTGCGACGATGCCAGAAACACAACCACCGCGGCAATTTCTTCCGGCCGACCCAAGCGTTTGAACGGGATGCCATTGCGAACCGCTTCGTAGCCTGGATCATTGGCCAGCTTACGCGCTTCCCACAGGCCGCCAGGAAACTCCACCGACCCGGGCGACACACAGTTGACGCGAATGTCTTTCGGCGCGAGCGTGAGCGCCATCGATTTCGAATGCGAAATCATGGCCGCTTTCATCGCAGCATAAGGAATCGCTCGTGTGGTGCCTTCCATCCCGCTGATTGACGAGATGTGAATGATCGCACCGCCGCCGCGCGCTGCAATCCACGGCGTTACCCGTTGCGTAGCGCGGACCGCCGCCATCATGTCCACATCGAATCCCACTTTCCAACCTGCTTCGTCGTCGCTCACACCAAAGCCCGACGGATTGTTGACAAGCACATCGACGCCGCCGAGTGACGTATTTGCCGCATCGAGAAACACAGCGAGCGACGACGCATCGCCAACGTCACACGACTGCGCGAAACATTTCACGCCGCGCGCGGCAACCTCGTCCTTTGTGCGAGCGAGTGCCTCTGCCCCACGGGCACAAATCGCTACGTTTGCGCCTTCGTCGGCGAAGGCGAGCGCGATGCAACGCCCGATGCCTTTGGAGCCGCCGGTGATGATCACGTTCTTTCCGTTCAGTTCAAGGTTCATGTGCTTCAAGGTTTTCGACAGAGGTGTTAATTGTCGTTGAATCCAGACTTTCTGTTGTGCCTGCGACAGTGCAAAGCGCAACGTCGTGAAGCCGGTTTGCACGAGTGATACGCTTGGTATCACATGAATTTTGTGACTTTAAGGAGATCAAACATGGGCAATTCAGTGGCATTCAAACGCGTCGACGGAACAACGCTCAATGGCTATCTTGCTGAGCCTGCGGGCAACCCGAATGCGCCGGGCGTAGTCGTGATTCAGGAATGGTGGGGCTTAAACGACCAGATTCGTGGCGTTGCGGATCGGCTTGCACTCGCGGGTTGTCGCGCTCTGGTGCCCGATCTCTATCGCGGCAAATCAACGATCGAAGCGGAAGAAGCGAGCCATTTGATGGGTGCACTCGATTTCGCCGATGCGGCTTCGCAAGACGTGCGCGGCGCAGTGCAGCATTTGAAAGCAAGCGGTTCATCGAAAGTTGCCGTCACGGGCTATTGCATGGGCGGCGCATTGACGATACTCGCGTCGACCATGGTGCCCGAGCTCGACGCAGCAGTGCCTTGGTACGGTTTTCCGCCGCTCGATTATGTCGACGCCAGCAAAATCAAAGCGCCAATGATGGCCCACTGGGCGACGCAAGATGCCGTGTTTCCCATCGCAACAGTGGATGACTTAGAAAAGAAACTCGCGGCGGCCGGAGTCGCTTACGAAGGACATCGCTACCTCGCCTATCACGCGTTTGCGAACGAAACCGCGCAAGGCCCGCGCCGCATCGAAGTAACGCAATACGACGCCGCATGGGCGCAGATCGCTTGGGATCGCACGCTTCGCTTTTTTGGGCGGACGATTGGGTGATTGTTGAGGCCTGCATCGCCTGCGACCCTTACGTTCAAAGCAATATTAGCTAGGCGTCTGCTGTAGCAGCTTAACGTGGAGCGATGCTCATTAAACAAACCTATTCGCGTTCGCGCTACGCGACGGCAAGCGCGGTCGGCGCACGCTTGACCTTCGGCGCTGGGCGTTTGCGCGCATGCCAAAGATCGTAATCAAGTTGCATACCGAGCCACACCTCCGCGCGGCCGCCACGATCAACACCGAGCCAGGCTTCGATACGGCGCGCCATTTCCGGAGATATTGCGGCGTGTTCATTGAGCACGCGCGAGAGCGCTGGGCGCGTCACACCGAGTTGCGAAGCAGCCTCGGTCACAGACAAACCAAGCGCAGGCAAAACGTCTTCGCGCAGCGTTGCGCCGGGGTGAGAGGGATTGTGTTGTCGCAGCATGATTTTTGCCCGTTATCTCGCTAGTGATAGTCCTGATAATCGATCAAGATTGCGTCACCGCCTTCAAATTTAAACGTCATTCGATAGTTTCCGTTCACCCAAACAGAGTGATGGCCCGCCAACTTTCCACCCAGCGAATGCAAGCGCCAACCGGCGACGTTCATATCAGACGGATTTGTCGCACGGTTGAGTTGCGCGAGTTGGCGGCTCAATCTGTCAGCATGGTGGGGCTGAATGCCTGCTTTCGATCCTTTCAGGAAGAAGTTTTCTAGCCCTTTATGGATGAACGACTTAATTGCCATCCGTGTATTGTAACGCTACGGTATACAGTTTACAAGTTTACGTAGGGCGGAACTCGAAGAGGTTCCGCCAAGGCGGTTGCGTGCAAAGGGTGTGCTCACGCTAGACTCGTCTCGAGTAGCAGGCGCTATTGCTACAACCTTAAAGATACAAGGGTGGGCACCCTGTGCCCACCGTTTCGTTTTCGAAAGAGTTCAGGTGTTTAAGCGGTAATGGTCGGCACGGGGTGCCCAACCCAATCCACCGAACTTAAGCTTGAAGTAGAATGTAAGTTATTGAATTAAAACGGAAATTTTCCACATGACCACGCAGGCGGTTCACCATGTCCGCCTAAATACTGTGATAATGTACAGTTAATTCTCGCTCGGCTCTCCGAGCAAATTCACAGCCCTGAGTTTGCCGCGCTCGCGCGCGCGCCCGATGCCCCACATGCGTTTACGCGGCGACGTAAATTGCCGCTTCCCGCCTTGATTGCAGCGCTGCTCTCAGCCAACCAGCGACCGCAACAACAGCTCATTGATGACTTCTACGCGTCGCTGTCGGGCTCACACTTGCCGCTGCGCGTGCTCTCGGATCGCGGCTTTGCCAAAGCTCGCCAACAACTGCATCTTCCAGCGCTCCAGCGGCTCAATACCGAGTTGATCGCGCAGGCCGATACGGCTGGCTTGGTGCCGCGTTGGTGTGGTCTGCGTGTGGTCGCTGGCGACGGCTCGGTGCTCTCGCCCGCGCGTCGACGCTGCCACACCACGCGCGCTTCGATGGCAGCCGACAGCCGTTTGTTTGCGCCGTTTCTGCCCGGCGCGGAGTTGTTGTTGCACGCTGAGCTCTCCTCCTACGCCGACTCGGAGCGCGCGCAGCTCATGCGGGCTCTGGATGCTTTGAAATCTAACGACGTGTTGGTGCTTGATCGTGGCTACCCAGCCAATTGGTTAGTCAACGCACTTAACGCGCGGGGCATTCGGTTCGTGATGCGCTGTGATGCGATGGGCTTTGCGGCGGTTCGCGCGTTTGTGCGCTCCAACTCAAACGAGTCGCTCGTCGATCTTGGCAAACCACGCGCGGCTGATGCCAAGCGCTGGGGCGTGAGCGCCGATGCGCCCACGGTTCGCCTGATTCGCCAAATCAGCCCCAACGGCCAGATTCGGGTGCTCATGACCAACGTGGCGCGCGAGACTGCGTCTGCGGAGTGCTTTGCTGCGCTCTATCATCAGAGATGGCGCATTGAGGAGGCCTTTAAGCGGCTCAAACATCGATTACACCTGGAGTGCGTCAGCGGGCTTACGCAGCACGCCCTCGAGATCGATGTGGCTGCGAAGGTGTTGGCCGATAACGTGGCGGCGTTGCTGTGCATCGCGGTGGCCGAAATCGGTGCATTCGAAGCTACAGGCAAGCGCCCTAATCGCGCCTATCTTGCAGCGGCGCTTTCGCGCTGGCTGCCGCGATGGGTCATGCGCCTGCCTGAGGCCGGCACGGAGCTCTTCGAACTGTTGGCGCTGCTCTTGCGCAGCACCCATCGGGTTGTGCAACGAGCACATCGAGCACGCCCCAGGACGCGATCTCACCACGAGAAAAGTCATCCCTCCCTTTGCTATCGATAGCCTCACTTGCGCTTAAGTTCGGTGGATTGGTGCCCAACCTACAAGGTTATCTTGCCGTATCAAGCGACGACGGTGCCTTGGTGATAGACGATTTTCCAGGCTTCTGCGTCACGCCGCCAAATGGTGGAACGCCGCGTGATGCGCTCCCCCTGTGCGAGCGTATACGTAAGCAAGTACAGTTCAGAAGCGAGTTGCTGGCAGTAGAAATCGCTCGCCTGCCAGTCCTCAACATAATCTCTTGAATAGCGATCAATCAAAGTCTCAATCACAAAATCGCGGCTATACCCGCGACCCGACGCGCCAACCTCCCAAAATCCGTCGTCAGTCATGCCTTCGTAGGCAACACGCGTCGTGCCAAGTTCGGGATGATGAAAGATTGGCTCCAAGGCAGACAGCTCGGACTGGATGCTGAGGAGTTTCGCTGCGGTTATCCGCGTTGGTTCCATATTGCGTAGCTCGTAGAGTTCGCTTTTAACGCTTCATTCACCAAACAGCACGTGAAGCGCTTTTCTTCAGTTTCGTAGGGTGGGCACCCCGTGCCCACCGTTTCGTTTCGAAAAGGTTCAGGTGTTTGAGCGGCAATGGTGGGCACAGGGTGCCCACCCTACACCGCTTGATTTCTTTGCACGAAATCGTTGTGACAGACTTCGATGCGTAGGGTGGATTCGCGACGCGCGATCCTCCCTATCTTGCTCACTTATTTAAACGTGAGTAAACCACAACTTCCTCGTCTTTGATTTTGTCGGCTTCCGCAATCGAGAGTCCGTTGGCGACATAAATCTCGCCGCGACGGATGGTTCCGTCGGGAAGAATTTTTGTTCGAAAGACGTGTTGGTGCGTTCGATCTAAGACGCCAAGATTGCTGCCGTCAAAAAACTTGAACTCCAACTGATTGGGATCTTTCGCGGCGACGTATTCCAGGCGTGGCTGATTGCCTTGTGGGCAGTAGTGCGTTGCAATTAGACGAGTACCATCCATGTGATAGATCGTCATAGATTCATGTGTCGGACTCAGAGCCCACGTCTCGACTAGAACCGTCCCGCCTGCTGTCGTGCGGTAGGTAACAGTATGTTCGCGGCCGTTCGAAAAAACGCCCTTCCAGACGCCATTTAGAGAAAGCAATTTTTTAAATGCAGCTTGCGCGGCGCTGTCGCCATCCTTAGCGCTTGCGACCGTGCTGACAGAAATGATCAAAGTAAGCAGAGCAAGGCGTAATGTTTTGTGCATATGGAATCTGTTTGTATAGAAGAAATATTGGCGGTTTCCGTTCATGGTTCGACAAGCTCACCACGAACGGAAAATCTAAGCCATGGTGAGTCAGCGATAAACCGGAAACCGCGAACAAAGCGCAATCACCTGCTCACGCACTCGCGCAATCACCGCTTCATCATTCGGCGCTTCAAGCACGTCAGCAATAAAGTTACCCACCATCTTCGCTTCCGCTTCTTTGAATCCGCGCGTGGTGAACGCGGGTGAGCCGAGACGAATGCCGGACGTGACCATCGGCTTTTCCGGATCGTTGGGGATGGCGTTTTTGTTGCAGGTCATGTGCGCTTTGTGCAGCAGGTTTTCTGCGTCTTTGCCGGTGATTTTTTTGGCGCGTAGATCGACGAGCATCAGGTGTGATTCGGTGCCGCCGCTGACGATTCGCAGGCCGCGTTCAACCAATGTCTTCGCGAGCACATCGGCATTTTTCAATACCTGTTGTTGATAGGTCTTGAATTCCGGTTTGAGCGCTTCGCCGAAGGCGACTGCTTTCGCCGCGATGACGTGCATGAGCGGGCCGCCTTGCAGGCCGGGGAACACGGCGCTGTTTAGTTTTTTCGCGAGGTCTTCATCGTTGGTGAGGATGATGCCGCCGCGTGGGCCGCGCAGGGTTTTGTGCGTTGTGGAGGTGACGACGTGCGCGTGCGGCATCGGGTTCGGGTACACGCCCGCTGCGATCAGGCCGGCGTAGTGCGCCATGTCGACCCACAATTTCGCGCCGACTTCATCGGCGATTTCGCGCATCTTTGCCCAATCCCATTTGAGCGAATAGGCCGAGCCGCCGCCGACGATCATCTTTGGTTTGACTTCGAGCGCTTTAGCGCGCATCGCGTCGTAGTCAATCGTTTCTGCGGCCGTCAAACCGTAGGCATGTGGCGTGAACCATTTGCCGGACATGTTGAGCGCCATACCGTGCGTTAAGTGACCGCCTTCGGCGAGTGACAAGCCGAGGAAGGCGTCGCCCGGCTGCATCAGCACGAAGTAGACAGCGGTGTTGGCTTGCGCGCCGGAGTGCGGTTGCACGTTGGCGAATTTCGCGCCGAAGAGTTGTTTGATGCGATCGAGGGCGAGCACTTCGGCTTGGTCAACGTATTCGCAGCCGCCGTAGTAGCGACGGCCGGGGTAGCCTTCAGCATACTTATTCGTGAGCTGCGAGCCTTGCGCTTGCATCACGGCCTTGCTCGTGTAATTCTCGGAAGCGATCAATTCGATGTGATCTTCTTGACGCTGATTTTCGCGCTGCTCTACGGCGAAAATTTCAGGATCAACCTGAGCGAGTGAAGAGACAAAAAATTCGGGGCGTGCGTTCATGGGCATTTCCTTTTAAGCAATTGATTTGCATCACAGAGTGAACGCTCCGTGACACATGCCCAGGCGGACGGCGGAACTCGAATACGCACTACGCGCAGTTCGATTGCGTGCTTCCTGAGGGTGGCTCCCTCTGTCAACGCCGCAAATCGTGGATAGATTTGCTCGCTGCTTACGCCAGTTACACGCTCTTTGAATTATAGAAGCGCCAAAACTCGGCTATAGGCGACTTACCACCGTAATGCCCTGAAAAATATCGTTTTACAGTCGATAAAGATACTTTATGAAAGCTATCAATAATTCGACAAAAGCCTTATCCTAATTGGCGTTGGATAAAAAAGGTGAATCTAGGCTTGATGATCCACGACTAGCCCGCCATCGCGTCCAAAAACGGCTGCCGGTGATCATCGTATTGGCTTTGATACGGCAGTGCGCGGCGAAACAATTCAGGATCGTTTTCCGCGAGCAGCAGCGGATCTGACAGCATGCGGCGAAACGCTTTGCCGCCCACCTGCCCCGCGAAAAGACCGAGCGTGTGGCGGGCCACATCTCGAACGCGGACGGGGTGAGATCGATGCTTCGTCGCTGCAATTTCGCGAGCGGTGTATTCGATGATTTTTTCGATGATCGCTTCACGGGTTCGCACAGGCGTGCCAAAGAGTGCTTGCTCGACTTGGGTGAGGCAGCAGCTGTCGTGATAGGCCGCACGACCAAGCATCACGCCATGCGGGCGCAGAATCGGCGGCGTTGATGTTGACTCATCCAACAAATCAACGCACTGCGCCGCGCTGGTTAAGCCGCCGTTAAGCACAAAGGTGAGCGCCGGAAAGTCTCGGACGAGATGTGACACTACGTCGTAGCGAAGCGGTGGAACTTCACGATTTTCTTTGGGTGAAAGTCCTTTGAGCACTGCGTTTCGCGCATGCACGATGAACACTTTGCAGCCAGCGTCGGCAACGGTGCCTACGAAATCACGAACGAAGGAATAGCGCTCGTCGTAGTCCAATCCGATGCGGTGTTTCACAGTGATCGGAATATGGCTGGGCGCCACATCCACCATGGCTTTCACGCAATCGGCCACCAACGACGGCTCAGCCATTAAGCAGGCACCGAACGCACCGCGCTGCACCCGCTCGCTCGGGCAGCCGCAGTTGAGATTGATTTCGTCGTAACCCCAATCCACGCCAATTTTCGTGGCGCGCGCTAAATCATCGCGATCACTGCCACCCAGTTGTAGCGCTACGGGATGTTCTTCAGCGCTAAATTGCAAGTGCCGACGATGCTGCTCCTCGCCGCCGAAGATCAGCGGTCCGGTGGTGACCATTTCGGTATAGAGCCGCGCGTTGGGTGCCAGCAAACGAAACAGATAGCGGCAATGCCGATCGCTCCAATCCATCATTGGAGCGGTGGTGAATCGCCAAGGCGAATGTTGAGTGTCTTGCATCCCGCTATTTTCTCAGGTCGGCCAACAGTGAAGCGGATCAATTGGATCAACTGCTCCATAAGCGCAACCTACACTGATTCGATGAGCAATAAAATCACTCACCTCCAGCCCTCCGATTTACGAGCGATGGCGCGGCTCGCCACCGATGCCACAAAGGGTGTCACCGATCTCGTTGAGGCCATGCACGCGACGATTGTGCGTCCCATGGGACTGGCCAGCCGCACCGCCAAAGATCGCACGACGGGACTGACCGGCCTGGTCTACAAAGCGGTGCGGGGAACCACGGGTCTTGTGCAAAACAGCCTGGATTTAGCGCTGAGGCAGCTCAAACCTCGCTTAACTGATCGCAGTTCATCGTTTGAGCGCGATGCGGTGATTTCAGCACTCAATGGTGTGCTCGGAGACTACTTGGTAGCCACCGAAAATGAGCTGGCCATTCCGATGAGTTTTTATCGAGACGGTGACCCGCTCACCATCAATGAAGAATCACTCGCTCGAATTCCCAACGTCAGCGGTCGAATACTGATTGTCATTCACGGCCTGTGCATGAATGATCGGCAGTGGCTACACAATGGTCACAACCATGCAGAATCGCTCGCAGCCGAACTCGGCTACACACCGATATACCTGCGCTACAACTCGGGGCAGCATGTCTCTGTCAATGGCCGCGAATTGAGCGAACGGATCGACACACTGATCGCTGCGTGGCCGCAGCCGGTGGAGGACATCACGATCCTTGCGCACAGCATGGGCGGGCTAGTCGCACGAAGTGCTTCGCACTTTGCGTCGGAGCGTAAGCACGCCTGGATCAAGACGCTGAAAAAAATTGTTTTTTTGGGAACCCCGCATCACGGCGCACCGCTGGAGCGTGGCGGTCACTGGATTGACATCATTTTGGGCGCGACGCCCTACGCCAAGCCGTTCGCCCGACTTGGAAAAGTGCGCAGCGTTGGCATTACTGATTTGCGGTACGGCTATGTAACCGAATCGGATTGGACGCATCCGAAGCGCGCCCAGACGACGCCACTGCCCGCCAAAGTAAAGTGCTACGCGATCGCAGCCACCACCGGCAAGACCGAACATGATTGGAAAGATCGGCTGCTCGGTGACGGCCTAGTGCCCGTAGCCAGCGCACTCGGTATGCACGATGAAGCCGAACACACTCTCAAATTTGCCAAGACCCGACAGTGGGTCGGCTATGAAATGAATCACATGCAGCTATTGAGTGATTCGCGTGTTTACGCGAAATTGTTGAATTGGCTTAGGTAGCTGCCATTCGGGCATATCGGTTTGCCAAAGCCTCCGTTCGCCCCCGGCCTTCGCCGAGGCAGGCTCTGAGTAGGATATTTGCCCGTGGGTCAAAAGGCGTTTTTGAGAAACAGGGCGGTGACCGGTTTGGCCCCCTATCCCTGGGGGAGAGGGTTGGGGTGAGGGAGTTGGAGTACTGTGAATCGACGCGATGTGAAGACCCTCTCCCCAGCCCTCCCCCCCGGGGGGAGGGAGCTGGTTGATCAGCGCTGCGCTGATGCAGTAATCGCAGCGAGTGTCGCGCCAGGCGTTAAGTCTTGCGGATCGACTTTCAGTTCGATCAGTGCAGGTGTCTTCAGCGTTCGGGTGTGAGTGAGTGCGGCCGCAAAAGCCGCATCAAACTCCGCGTTAGTCGTCACGGTGAAGCCCTTGCCGCCAAACGACTCGCAGTATTTCGCGAAGTCGGGATTGGCGAGCTGGGTGCCGTAAACACGCTGCGGAAAGTGTTTCTCCTGATGCATGCGAATGGTGCCGTACATACCGTTGTTGAAAACGATACAGATCGGCGCGCCACCGTATTGCATGGCAGTGGCGAGCTCTTGCGATGTCATCATGAAATCGCCATCACCGGCAAAGTTAAGTACGGTTCGCTCGGGCGCGACAATGCTCGCCATCACCGCAGCGGGCACGCCGTAGCCCATCGCGCCGCTGGTCGGCGCGAGTTGTGATTTGTCGCAATGCTCAACGCCCGCGTAGGGGAAAAAGCGATGCGCCCAGGTGGCAAAGTTGCCCGCACCGTTGGTGATGATGGCATCGCTCGGTGCAAGTTTTTTGATCGTTTGAACGACGTTGTAGAGGTTGAGCGCGGCGGGGGTTGATCGGCTCGTGTAGAGCGGAGGCTCGGATTGCCATGCAACGAGTTCGCTGGCGATTTGACGCAACGCGCCGCTGCTATCGATTCGCTTGGCATGCTTCGTCACCTCACCCAACATCGCGCAGAATTCAGCGATGCCCGAACAAATCATTTCGTCGGCTTGATACACGCGGCCCAACTCGTTGGGGTCGCCATGAACGTGAATCAGGGTTTGTTTCGGAATGGGCACGTCGAACAAGGTGTAGCCCGACGTGGTCATTTCGCCCAGTCGTGCGCCGATGCAGAGCACTACATCGGCCGATTTGATGCGCTCGGCGAGCTTAGGATTGATGCCAATGCCCACATCGCCCGCGTAATTTGGATGGCGATTATCAAAGGTGTCCTGGAAGCGAAACGCGCAGCCCACGGGCAGGGACAGCGCCTCTGAAAACTCGCGGAGTTTCTTTGCTGAATCACGACTCCAGCCGTGGCCACCCACGATCACAAACGGCCGCTGAGCGCCAGACAGAAGCTCGCCAACACGCGCCATCTGCGCAGCACTTGGGCTGGCGCGAACCGGCTTAAAACGGCGCGCATCGGCCACCGTGGCGTACGCCGAGAGCATGTCCTCAGGAAGCGCCAACACCACCGGACCGGGCCGACCGCTCGTGGCAGTCTGAAAGGCGTGCGCCATGTATTCCGGAACACGCGATGCGTCATCGATCTGCGCCACCCACTTGGCCATCGGGCCAAACATGCGCCGGTAATCGATTTCTTGAAACGCTTCACGTTCTACAAAATCATTGCCCACTTGCCCAATGAGCAAAATCATCGGCGACGAATCTTGATGCGCGGTGTGCACGCCAATGGCCGCGTTGGTCGCACCAGGACCACGGGTCACTAAACAAACGCCGGGCTTTCCGGTGAGCTTGGCGTAGGCCTCTGCCATATAGGCCGCGCCGCCCTCTTGGCGGCAAATGATGAATTTAAAGGCATCGTTGTGAGCGTATAAGCCGTCCAAAACGGCTAAATAACTCTCTCCGGGTACGCCAAAGGCGGTGTCTACACCGTGAGTGATAAGGGCATCGGCGACGAGGTGGCCGCCGGAACGGGAGGTCAATGGATTAGGGTTCATAGGTATAAGCTTACCCAATGAGCGACACCACAATCAACACCAACGCGAGCCTTCGCGCGGATGCCACCACAATTGGCATAGTTGCGCTGGCCCACGGCACCTCGCACTTCTTTCAATTGCTGCTGCCGCCCCTTTTCCCTTGGCTCGCGACCGAATTTTCGCTGTCTTTTGCCCAGCTGGGCACGCTGGCGTCGATGCTCTATATCGTTTCGGCATTGGGTCAAGCCGCCTCGGGTTTCTTGGTTGATCGCATCGGCGCGCAGCCGGTGATGATGGGCGGCTTGATGCTTTTCGTGGGCGCGGCGCTGGTCGGGGCTTCGGCGACGGGCTACGAGATGTTGATGCTCTCGGCGGTGCTCGCCGGACTCGGTAATTCGCCGTTTCACCCAGTGGACTATTCGATTTTGAATCAACGTGTGTCGAGCGCTCGGTTGGGGCACGCCTACAGCGCGCACGGCATCACCGGAAGCTTGGGTTACGCCGCTGCGGCCATCGTGTCCGTTTCCATTGCGAGCGCGTTTTCGTGGCGCGCAGCGCTACAGGTGGCCGCGCTTTGGGCTTTATTGGTTTTGATCGTGGTTGTCGTTTTTCGCAGCGCGATCACCACGCCCATTCACCGCGCCAACGCAGCATCAAGTAACGAGGCCGCACGATCGACGTTCGGATTTTTGCGGCTACCGATTGTTTGGATGTGTTTCGCTTTCTTTTTTATTTTGACGTTTGCCGGGGCAGCAATACAAAATTTTTCAACGCCTGCGCTGACGCAAATTGCTGGACTATCAGTAACCACAGCAGCCACCGCGCTGACCGGCTACTTGGTGCTCGGCGCTGTGGGGCAATTGGCTGGCGGATTTTTAGCGAGCACCGCGCGGTTTGATCCCGACCAGGGCATTACGCTTGCGCTGGGTTTGTCGATGCTGTTGTTGTTGGCGGCGGCCAGCGGTCTGGCTAGTGGGTACGGCGTGGCGGTGCTGGTAATGCTCGCTGGATTTGGCACGGGCGTGGCGGTGCCATCACGGGATTTGCTCATCAAACGCGCAACGCCCGCCGGTGCCACCGGTCGCGTCTACGGCATGGTGTATTCGGGATTAGATGCGGGCTTGGCGGTTGCCGCACCGCTGTTTGGTTGGTTAATGGATCACGGCCAGCCGCGCGGTATTTTCATCGGCGCAGCCATTGCAATGCTCGCGTCGATGACGCTCAGCTGGGTCGTTGCACGCTACAGCCCTCGGGCAGCAGTGCCTGCACAAAATCTCACGTGAGCCAACACAGGCCGCTCATCGCGGCGCTGCTGTTTGGCAATTTTGTGATCGGCACTGGGGTGATGCTCTCCAGCGCGCTACTACTGCTGATCGCGCGCGAATTTAAGCTCGACGTTGCCCACGCGGGCTGGCTCATCACGGTGGGAGAGGTGGCCGTGTGCGTGGGCTCGCCCGTGTTGGCGACACTCACGTCGCGCTTTGATCGTCGCAAGCTTTTGGTGGGTTCACTCGCGCTTTACTCGTTAGGGCATATCGCTTGTGCGCTCATGCCGTCCTTTGGCACACTGGTTCCGGTTCGCGCCGTGACACTGTTGGGCGCGGCAATCTTCACACCGCAAGCAGCAGCAACAGTTGGAATGTTGGTGCCGCCGGAGCGTCGATCGGCCGCGATTACGAGCATCTTTCTGGGTTGGTCAATCGCCTCGGTACTGGGAATTCCGCTGGCGGCTTGGATCGGTACGCATCTCGGTTGGCGATACACATTTGCTGGGTTTGGCGTGTTCGCGTTGATTGGCGTTGTTTGGATTTGGCGAGTGGTGCCGCGTGGCGTGGCAGGTGTTCCGATTTCGTTATCGAGCTGGTTGAGCGTCGTCAAGCACCCCGCGCTCATCGCAATACTGTTGGTCACTGCAGTCACCGCATCCGGTCAATTTTCGACGTTTGCTTACATCGCTCCATTTACCGCGGCGATGTTGGGCAACGCGGCGACGACTTTGCCCATTGCGTTATTGCTCTTTGGTGTGGCGGGCGTGATGGGCAATATCATCGCCGCTCGGAGCATTGCGCGGCGGGGTGCCAATTTCAACGTGCAAGTGTCCTTAGGGGCGATCTTTGTCGGCCTTACTGTAATGGCCATCGCTGGGTCAAGTTGGCCGGGTTATGCGGTAGCGGCGCTGCTGTGGGGCGGTGGTCTATTTGCTAACAACAGTTCGCAGCAAGCGCGCCTGGCCACCACCAGCCCCGAACTTGCCGGCGTGAGCATCGCACTCAACACCAGCATGATGTATCTCGGACAAGCCATCGGTACGTTGATTGGTGCCGTGGTCACCGCCAAGGCCAGCATTTCGGATGTTCCGACTGCGGGCGCTGGTTTGCTTGTCGTGGCAATGCTCGTATCGGTTCGGGCGACGCGCGCCACGCAACAAACAGCCCGCTGACCGCTGGCCGCCCACAGCAGCGGCCTTGGAGAGAATCAGGCTGCGGATCACGCTCCAAAAAGGCGGGCATAAAGCCCAAGCACCCTATCTCCAAAATAGCAGAATTTTCCCAAGAAAAGCGTCCTATTGCGATGTTGTGTAATGTAGCCAACAAGTAGTGTAAAAACCGATCACTACGCCGGATTTGGTAATCCACCAATATCGGCTGACACTTGCACGGCATCGCAACGGACTGAGTGATCCTGAGTCCGATTTTGCGGTTTTAACCACGCCACGTCGTAGTCGCCAGGCAAAAAGGCGGCACGGCAGCACAGAGTGAGGGGACAGACATGGCAACAGTTCGTTGGACAGCCACAGAGCGAGCGCGCGATGATGCCGCGGTAGCCACGGCGGGGCTCTCAATCCGTCAGCGCAGACTTTTATCGGCGCTAGCAACCGCATCAACGCCCGAAGAATTAGCCGCCGCCAGTGGTTTGCCGTTATCGGAAGTAGAGCTTGCACTGCGCCGCTTCGCCACGCACCGGCTTGCACAAACCGACGACATTGCACAGACGACCCTATTGTCAGCAAGACCCACGACGTTCGCCGCTGGCGCTGCCGATGCAGTGATGGCTTCAGTCAAACAACAACCTAACGCTGTCACGATCAGCGCAACCACGTCAGTCGCGGCGGCCACCAGCAGCAGCCTCGCAGCCGATTCAATCACTGCGCCGCGAATTGATGCACCGACTATAACGCGCGAAATGGCCGCTACCGCTGCCGGTTCCGGTGCTTCCGCGGTCACGCCCTCCAGGGGCGTTGATTTTCAAAACGCCACACTTTCCACGCGGACAAGTCCAGAAAAGCCACCCGCAAATCGAACGCCGCTGTTCGCCGCCATTGCGGGAGCGCTGGTGTTGCTGGGTATTGGCGGCTGGTGGATGAGCCGCGCTCCAGCCAACGTCACCGAAACCGCGCAAAATAAAGCTGCGCCTAGCAAAACAGCAACGACAGACACTTCGCCTCCGACGCCGCAAAGCGCAGGGTCGACTACGGCACCCGGTGCACCCGCCGCACCTGTCGTGCCTAGCGCACCCGGTGCACCCGCCGCGGCCGCGACTGCCGCAGCATCAGCGCCGCCAGCCGCACCCGCTCGACCCGAATCGGCCGCCGACGCCGCTCGAAACGCGCGTGAAGCCGCCGCACGCGACGCCGCCGCAAAGCGCGCTCAAACCGCGACCGCCGCCGCTGCGCAGCCGGCCACGGGCACTCGCCCACCCGCCACCAACGCGGCGAGCACTGCGCCGGCCGCGGCTCCAACGCCCGCGCCTGCTGCGCCCGCGCCGGTCGCCGCCGCTCCCGCACCAGCCCCGGCACCTGCACCGCCACCGCCCGCACCTGCCCCCGTCGCCGCTGCTCCAACGCCCGCCCCGGCACCTGCACCGGCTGCCGCTCGGCCAGCGGCCGCGCCCGCAGTCGCTGCCGCGCCGCGCGAAGGTCGATTGATTGATCGAGTTGAACCCGCGTTTCCTAGGAATGTCGACGCCGACACCGGTACCGTTCGCGCTCGATTAAGCGTCAGTGCAACGGGCGCTGTGACAAACGTCGAAATATTGGCATCGGACCCGCCGCGCGTGTTTGACCGCAACGTACGAACGGCGCTACAGCAATGGCGCTACGAGGGCACAGGTGAAGCGGGCACTCGCCTGGTAGAGATTTCGTTTAAACGTTAGCGCCCGGCGCGCCAGTACCGCTTGGGATCGCAATTTCAAGGCCATTTTGCTTGTTGAGCGCTAACTCAATCCGGCAATCCGCTTGGTCACCTCTTCGCGCGCTTTTTCGGTCAGCTTTGACCAACTGAGCGCGCGGTTGTACGCGAGCTTAGCTTGTGGCTTGTCGCCCTTACCTTCGAACGCTACGCCTAATCGGTAATCGGTGGCGAACACACCGGCTTTATCGAACTGCGCAGCGGTTTTGAAGCTAGCGATCACGGCGTCCCATTCACTCAACTCGAGCTGTGCACGCCCCAGAAAAAAGTAGCCCGCTGCGCGCTGCGGCTTGTCGCGAATTACGCGTTCAAAAATGTGTCTGGCTTTGTAGCGCCCTTGTCATTGAGGTGACTGAGCCCGAGCGTGATCCAACTACTTTGCAAACTTTCGATGATCGATTCATCGCCCGCATGCTTAACGCTTTGCAACAATTGCTCAGCTTCATCGCGCTTTTTTTCATGAATCGCGATCGTGGCTCGAAGCAATTTAGATTGCTCAGGATTCTGCGCACCGAGACCTAGGGAGACGCTGATTAAATGCCCACCGGCATCGCATCCTCGTTTTGGGCGAACTACTTCGCCGAAAATACTCGCAATAGCCCGCTATTGCTGTGTTTTTCGGCTCGTATTTCATCCCAAAACAAGGCGCGCTGCTCGGCGTCGATTTAATCAGCGTCTCCCTAGCGCAAGCTCACGCGCTTTGCTCTCAGAGCCGCCCCCAATGCCCGGCGCTTGCAAAAAAAACTGCATCAAATCGCGACGCGCCTCAAAACTTTTGGGATCCAATTCGTGGGCGCGAACAAAGTAATTTTTGATACGCCCAACCGAGCTCATCGCTTTGACCAGCCCCGCCTCCATCGCCTCAACACCCAGCAAGCTGAAGTGTTAACGTTTCCGTTCGTGGTGAGCTTGTCGAACCATGAACTCACTTCATACTTTATGTTGCCGAAGCAATAATTAAAAAGTAGTGATGTAGACGATTGCCGCGCCAGATTGACTGAGCGGAAAAACAGTATCGGCTTTAGTAGTTAAAGCCATACAAAATATGGCATTAATTACCAAATAATAACATTTCAAAAAATAACCAATATTTCACGAACTCTTTATTTTACCTGGCATTTATACGATAAGCTGATTAGACAATTTGTAATTTGCAAATTGCACTTTTCGGAGCATGCATCGATTGCTGGCACGGCAGCACTCGCATAATCAGCACATTCGTCCAAACTCGGAGTTCATCGATGAACATGATTACCGCCAGGTTATTGAGCTTGCTACCGTCGGCCCGCCACACCCTCGTCGTCGCGGCCTGCACGGCCTTGACCACGCAGGCCATGGCGCAGTTCCCCAACAAGCCCATCAAAATCGTCGTACCGTTTACTGCGGGTGGCACCACCGACATCTTGGCACGGGCCGTGGGCGGTGAGTTGCAAAAAGCACTTGGCCAGCCCGTCGTCATTGAAAATCGTGCGGGTGCGGGCGGCAACATCGGCGCTGATGTGGTCGCGAAATCGCCCGCTGATGGCTACACGCTCTTGATGGGAACGGTGGGCACGCACGGCATCAACGTAACGCTCTATCCAAAAATGCCCTACGACGCGGTCAAAGATTTCTCGCCGGTGTCACTCGTGGCGGGCGTTCCAAATGTGCTCGTTGCAGCGCCAAACTTCGCGCCCAATACGGTAAAGGAAGTCATCGATTTAGCGCGCAAGGAAGCCGGCAAATTGACGTTCGCATCAAGCGGCAGCGGCACATCAATTCACCTGTCGGCCGAGCTCTTCAAAATGCTCACCAAAACCGACATGACTCATGTTCCCTACAAAGGCTCCGCTGCTGCGCTGCCCGATGTGATGAGCGGTCAAGTCAACATCATGTTTGATAACGCACCCACCGTAGTGCCACACATTCGTGGCGGCAAGCTCAAAGCCATCGCCGTGACCAGCACCAAACGCTCGCCCGCGCTACCCAACGTTCCAACCGTTGCCGAAGCGGGGGTAGAGGGCTTCGACGCCAGCTCATGGTTCGGCGTACTAGCCCCGGCTGGAACACCGAAAGACATCGTCGACAAGCTATCGCAAACCATCGCCAAAGCGCTCCAAACGCCTGAGATGCGGGAGCGGCTTTCGAGCCAAGGTGCCGATGCGGTCGGTTCTACGCCAGAGCAATTTGCCGCGCACATCAAGAGTGAGATTGATAAGTGGGCGAGGGTTGTTAGGGCTTCGGGCGCGAAGGTTGATTGATCTGCGTTACGCGCAGCGCCTTATGGTGCCACGAGCGGCGCGCAGACTGACTCGCGGCGGCAAACTCGACGATCTCTAGGCAGCAACTTGGCGTCGCTGGGTGCCGGAATCGCGACCGAGTCCGCGCCCACCCTTCGCTCAGGCCAGCCACCCGGATCACATGCCGAGCTTACGCTTGATCGCAGCGAACTCGCCGTTGTATTTAGCTCTGAGCGCTGCGATCTCTGCGTCCTTGTTTTTAACCTGTTCGGTGAGCGTTTGGTTGAGTCCTTGATTCGCTGCGAGGGTCACGCCGTGTGCTTCGAAGGCGGCGATGGATATGTTGTCATTACTTCGTCAGAGAGCGGAGCAGAAAACTTGTGCCACGGAAAAATGCACCACCAGTCGCAGCCTCGTGCTGTTAGGTGAACCAACGAACGAGATTCATTGCGAAACTCATGGACAGCAAGCAGACTTTCGTGGTTATTGTGCGATCGCGATCCAATCGACGAAGTACGTTCCGACCCAACCGACGAAGCCGAGTCCGTCGTAGTTCAAGTCTGGGAACCCAGGGCCGAAGGCCTCAGTGTCGCTCCAGAGGTGCTGTGTCACCCGGTAGGACACTCCAATGTTATCGGCGTTAATTACGGCAGCCGAAAGCGATATGCGTCCGACAGGCGCGGCATAGTTAAGCGTAAGCACTACCCGCGGCGCCTGCCCCACAGCGAACGGGGTTGGAAACGCGAAATAGCGATCCACGTAGCAACTCACCGTGTAAATGGAGCCGCGGTTGCAACCCGAAGGGTCAGGTGTCTGCCCCAAGGCGACTTGCCCGGGCGGTGCGATACTTGCTCTTCCCGCCTGTATTCCAGTAATCGCCGATCCAGCGGCGCCTACTTTAAGTGTTGCCGTGCTACTCACCCCGGCGATCTGCAGGGAGTCTGCGCGGGCAGTGCCCGTCACGTCTACGCTTAATCCCTTCGTTGGCACACCCGTGCCATCAACCGCGGTCACGATGTTGACGCCACCCGTCGCCCGCACGTTGAACGAGTTGGCGTTTGACGGCCCGTTTCCAGCCCCTGCGTTGTAGTCGAGCGGTGTTGAGTCCGCCCAAACAAACGAGCCCTGCCCAGCTGCTTTGGCCTGGCGGCCGGCCGCGAAGCTGTAGTCACCTGAAGCCGTGTTTGATTGGCCGCCAGCAACCGTACTGAGGGCTCCAGATGCAGTGTTCGATAAGCCTCCGGCGACGGTGCTGGAGCCGCTAGATGCGATATTTCCGCCGCCTCCACCGACCGTGCTCGAGACACCCGAAGCGGTGTTCGACGAGCCGCCAGCGACGGTGCTGGAGTTGCCAGATGCGGTGTTGGAGACGCCTCCGGCGACCGTTGAATTGTCACCGCCCGAGTTATCGTCTTTACCTGTTTTGTTGTTACGTCCTCCGCCAATTGTTGAGTACCACCCGTTGCTACCGTCGGGCGTCCCGACGCGATTGCTAGCGCCCCCCGCGACCGTCACGCCACGCAGTTGACCGCCCGAGTTGCCGATAGTGTTGGTCGCAGCGCCGTTGATGACGTTGGGCGCTGAGGCATCAACGGCAGGCAGGATGCGCAGCCCACGTCCACTTCCAATGCCCACAGTCAATGGCTGCCCATCGGTCGTGCCAAGCACCGCTGGCGCACCAAACGCGTTTCCGCCTTGGGTGAACGTATTGGTCACTGTCGTACCTACATTGTCTGCGGCGCAAGTCCACGTGCCACCGCCAATGCTTTTCGGTATCTGCCCGTTGGTACAGCCCTGCGGCAAGATGAAGCCGTTGGCCAACTCCATCAGGCCATTGCTGACGATTGCGCCACCGACGACATTCGCGCCGTTAGCAACGAGTCCGGTACCCGCGCCGACGCTGGTGACGGTACCACTTCCACCGGCCGGCGGTAAACCACAGGTTGGTGTGCCATCTGCCGCAATCGAGGTGATGTAGCGACCCGTGGCACAGGCAGTGGAGACGCGGCGCTGCAAGAAGTTCGTGTCAGCAGCGATTGTGCCGCTCACGGTGACCGTGCCGCCGGTGAGCCCCGTACCTGCTGTGACGCTGGTGACCGTGCCACCGGTGGCACCACAACCTGAGAGTAAAAAGCTCTGCACAGCGGTGGGCGAGTTGCGAGTGCCGACGCCAAGGGATGGGATGCCGTTGGTGAGCGATGCGCCGTCAAATCCGGCGAGTTTGCGGCTGATGATGGTGGCGTCGGCGACGGTGAAGATCGGGTTGTTCAACGCGTCTCTGTCATCCGTCACGCGCAGCCCGCACGCTGGGCACGCGATATTCGATTCAATCGTGGCTGCATCCGCCGCAGCAAACGATGTGTTCGCCACCATCGGCGAACCCCGCAGCCCGAGCGCATAACGCGTGAGCACGAGGCCATCGTTCGTTAGCGTGGAGCCGCCGTTGTCGAAGGGGCAGACTTGGGCAAGCGCACCGCTCGTGCTGCCAAACGCCAGCACTCCGAGCGCGAATGCGTTGCGTAGCGCGCGGAAGTTCTGTGGCCAAGTGTGGGCTGTTTTCCTGAGAGTTCGTTCGGTATGTAAAACTGTTGTCAAGATACCCATAAGTGCGTGCTCCGCTTAGGTTACAGAAGGGAGGGTTACTCGTTCGCCCAATGCGCCGATGTTTTACCTCCGGTAACCGGGGAGACGAAATTTCCAGGAAAAACCGGACATCCATTTGTATTTTTTCGCGAACAGCGGGTTACGGTAACGGCGTGACAGCGGTGGGCTTTCCGTTCGGGGGCTCGTTGCAGTCGTTGGGGATGCGTAGAGCCGTTGATATTGCCCGCCGTACCGCCGGAGACCGGCATACAAACTCTCATCATAATCAATGACTTGCGCCGTTATCGCGCCGCAGCATGGAGGTCACCCCGGCGAGGGCCAGGGTGGTGAACGATTCAATCTGCCCGTCCGTCGGCACGCGATCGGAACGAGCGGAGGGCTCAGCGCTTCGTTGCTGACATTTGCTGCATCACACGGCGTTGGGTCGTCGGGTTGCGTGGGCCGTCAAATCTTTGGCTGGCTCGCCACGCGTCGTCTTCGTATTTTTGGGCCTCTTCGAAGCGACCTGCCGCGGCAAGCGCATCGGCGCGCATGCGCTGTAGTCGTGGCTCCATACGCCCGTTTGAAAAACCAGTTTTGTTGGCCCAAATGCTCAACGCGGCCTCGCTCTCCGCCAGTGCAACCGCGACATCGCGGCGGGCGGCTGCGACGCGTGCCAGCCCGCCGTGCCCCAGCGCAATATGCGAGAGTTTTCGGCCATTGGCGCGGGCTACGATTTCCGAGAACTCTTTGGCCGCACCATCGATATCGCCAGTCTCAAACAGCAGATTTCCGTAGGATTCACGCAGCGCTAAGACCATTTGCGACTCGGGCTTTTCACGGGCAACGGCCTCATCGAGCGCTAACTTTAGTGAGCGCTTTGCATCGTCGAATCGCCCGACGGCCTGATACGCCCAGCTCATCGACCAACGCAACGAACGGAGCAAAAACTCGTACTGAGCATTTGCGAGGTAGTGCCGCTCGATTTCCTCGAGCATGGGTATAGCCTCTGCGGCGCGCCCCTCGTGAATCAACGCATCGGCATAGGCGTTTCGCGCTCGGTCAGCTTCCCGATGCGCCGTGGTGGCGGGCGGCAAATGGGGAAGAAGTTCTGCGAAGACTTGCATCGCTTTCTCGCGCTGGCCGGTATGCTGGTAGACCTGCGCTAACTGCTGCTGCAGACTCCAGCTCGTTGGATCGGTCGAACCGCCGGTTTTAGCCATGAGCTCAGAGGCGGTCCGCAAAACGCTGATCGCCTGATCAAACTGACTCGACGCCGAATACGCAAGCCCCAGATTCGAATAGATCGTCGCTGCTTCATTGGCGTTTTGTGAGGGTATGGACTGCCCGAGGTGGAGCGCACGTCGGTACTGAGCGATCGCGTTCGGGTACTCAAGTTCGTCGCTGTAGGCGATTCCCAAATCGGCGATCGCCGTCACCAGTCGTCGGCTGCGCGGTTCATGTTTTTCGAGCAGCGCAATGGCGCTCATCAGTGCGGCCTCGCGCTGCGCCGATCCATTGGGCTGCTCCTGAAAGAACCGCGCTTTGTGCCTTAACCAGTCAGCACGCCAGGCGCTGTCGTCCTTGTCTGCGCGCTTAATCAACTCATCAGCGGAATTCAGTGCTGTGTCACAACCCTCCGGCACGGCAACGCCGCATACGCGGTTGACCCGTTGCAGCGACCATTCAATGGCCTGAACGCTCAACGGCGCGTAGTGCTTGGCGATCAGCACGCGTTGCCGTTCGCGCAGCTCGTCGTAGCGCTTGTCCTCGGACAGTCCGCCGTAGATTTCGGCAAAGTAACCAAACAAATCATGCTGAGTATTGGGATACGCAGCAAAGTCTTTTTCGATTCGTTCGGCGCTCACATCGAGCAGCTCCCGCGCGGTCATCTGTCCACGCGGTTTCTCATTGGCGATACGGGTGTCGTTGGCGCTGAAGACACCGATCAGAAAGTCTCTGATGGCATTGGCGCGCGTCGCCTCGGCTTTGACTTGTTGTGCCTGCCACAGCGTGGCGGCCACGCCACCCGCCGTTACCACGCCCACGGCGGCGGCGGCGGTCACGGCGATCCAGTTGCGGCGCACAAACTTCGCCGCACGATAGGGCGCGCCGTCCGTGCGGGCGAGAATCGGTTGATGATTGAGATGCCGCTCAATATCGTCGGCAAAGGCCTGCACAATGGCATAGCGCTCGCTGGGCAGCTTTTTGAGGCTCTGCGCCAGAATGACATCCAAATCCCCACTTAAAGCTCGTTGCAGCCGCTGTGGCGTGGTGCTGCGCAGCTCGGCGATGCGTTGCGGCGTCATCCCGTCGTCGGTATCGGGGGCGTCGGTTGGGGCCGTACCGGCGTTAGTCAATCCCCGCGAGCGGTTTGTCTGCGTGCCGCTAGCGGTGGATAGTCGTAGCGGCGCATCTTCCAAAATGGCACGAACCAGCTGCAAGTGAGTGAACTGTTTAACGTCATAGGGACGCACCCCGGCGAGCAAGCCAAACAGCAGCACACCGAGCGAATACACGTCAGTGCTCACGCTGATGGGGCGTCCATCAATTTGCTCGGGCGAGGCATAGCTCGGGGTGAGTGCCACACCAGCCTCAACCGTCAGTTCGGACGAAGCGTCGGCCTCAAGTAGCTTGGCCACACCAAAGTCGAGCAGCTTCACCCGCCCGTCTTCTTGCACCAAAATATTTGACGGTTTAATGTCGCGATGCACCACGAGATTGGCGTGCGCGTAGCTTAGCGCTGCGCAAATTTGCAAGAAAATTTTTAACCGTTCTTGCACGCTCAAGCGCCGCTCGTCCGCCCACCGGTCAATCGGCAAGCCGTCTACATACTCAAGTATCAGATACGCACCGCCACCCGGACGTTCGCCCGCATCGAGCAGCCGCGCGATGTTGGGGTGCTCCAATCGAGCGAGCAATTTACCTTCGACATCGAATCGACGGCGCGTCGCCTCACTGGCGAAGCCGCGGACCAGTTTCACCGCCGCACGCCCGCTGTAGCGCCCGTCATCGCGCAACGCGAGCCACACCTGCCCCATGCCGCCACTGCCGAGCAGTCGATCAACACGCCAAGGCCCAAAACACTCGCCCGGGGCAACGTCTACCGCGCTGCGGTGCTCTGCTCCGTCACGGGTGTTTGGCTCAGAGGCAAGTGCAAATTTGGGGAGCGCGAGCGTGAAGTCTGCTCTGCCAGCGTATTCATTGGAAAAAACTCGTTCGAGAGCGCTCCGCTCCGCACTGTCTATCTCTGCGTTTGAGGCGATCCACGCAGCGCGCTCAGACTCTGGCCTATCAAGTGCGTCATTGATGAGGCGCGACAATCGTGAAAGCTGATTTGGAGTGAGCTGCATTCAATCGCCACCGCGCAGACTGGAATTCACGAAGCGTAGCGCAAACGTGCGAACCAAAGCGGCAATCAGCGTCTGTTCAGGACTGTGGGATTCATGCTCGGGACGTCGCTCCAAAAGCTGTTCCAAATACGTCAAGTCAGTCGGCTCTAGAGCAATTTTGCGTAGCGTTAAGGGTCTGGTTACGCTAGAAGCACTACGCTATCTGTCAGCCGAGACTTCGCGCGCGAGCCCCGATTCGGCTCATGCTTCATCCTGCAACATCACCAAAAGTAATAGCTTTGCTTTGTCCCAATCCCGACGAATGGTTCGCTCGTTGAGCTGCATGGTCTCAGACATCTCTTCGAAAGTCAGCCCACCGAAATAGCGCAACTCCACGACTTGCGCTAAGCGAGGCTCAAGCTGCTCAAGCTGATTGAGCGCTTCGTGGATCTGCAAGACGTCATATTTGCCTGCTTTGGTGTCGGGCGTGTTTTCGGCAATTTCGGTGTTTAGGGTGACCATATTCATGTCTCCACCGCGCCGAAGTGCTAGCTGCTCGCGCACCAAATCAACGATGATCGAGCGCATGGTGCGCGACGCGTAGGCCATGAAATGCGTGCGCTCGGCGTCGACCAAACTCTCGATGCTGCGAAGCTTTAGATAGCACTCGTTAACCAAAGCGGTGGTCTCCAATGCGAAGCCACCGCCATCTCGATGCAAGCGCATGTGCGCAAGACGCCTTAGCTCAGCGTAGTGCTCGCTGAATTTCGCGTCCACAGATACTGCTGACATTGAACTTCCTTCGCCAAATCCGTCGTCTTGGCGCCCTATTGAGAACCCGCCCCACGCAAGTCCCTCAAAACTGAGTGTAGGGCGTAACCCCGGCTCGTGGCAATCGCAATACGACGAAATCTGAAACGCACGGGAATGGTGCTCGCCGGCGGAGCGGATTGCGGCATCGCGCAGAAAAGCGGGTTGCTCAGATCAGTCTGCGCCAAAAACCGTCGCCGCGAACTACAGAAATGCCCGAAATTTCCGATCAATTCCGTTTAACTCTATAGGCGTGGCATTGTCAGCGACGCGCAACTAGGGTCAGGGCAGCTCTCATGGATGTTTTTGCTTCTTTAATGGATTGGTTTCAGAGCTTGCGCGCTGATCCGGGTTCGATAGGCGCTTTGACGGTAGTAAAAACTGCGATTACTGTGATGTGTGTAGCAGCCGTGCTTTGGATCGGCCGACAGTTCGGTGATCGAGCGTCGGGGATTCTGGCTGGCCTCCCGGTTGTGACAGCGCCCACGCTGATGTGGCTTGCTACGCGCGATGTTCCCGATTTCGCAATCCGTGCCGCTGTCAACGTGATGTCTGCAACGGCGGCATATGCCTTTTTTGCGCTTTTGTACGCGCACCTGTGTACCAAGCTTCGTGCAGTGACCTGTCTGGCCGTAGCGCTGGCCGTCAGCTTGATGATTGCCGCACTGTTCGTGTCTATTCCCGCAACCCGACTACAAACCCTGCTGCTGGCACTTTTTGTATGTGCGGCTATTCGCTGGTTCATGCCCGAGCTGATGCAAGGTGTCCGTACGCCATCGGTACCAGCGGCCGCCAAGCCCGCCCTTCAAATTCCGATCTGGGCCGTAGCGATGAACGCGGGTCTGGTTTGCGGCGGTATCATTTTTTTCAGCGCCTACCTACCGGCACATTGGGTCGGCATGCTCGCAAGCGTGCCGCTGATTGGCGCAACGATCGCCATTTCGGCACATCAGCGCTTGGGCGTGCCGCAAGCGCGGCGCGGATTGGTTGGTTATGTTGAGGGCTGTGGCGTGAAGATCGTGTTTTGCTTTGTGTTCGCTGAAACGCTGCGGGGCCACGGGCTGGCGCTTGCCACGCTTTACGCCATAGCGACTTGCGCAGTCATGGTGGTGTTACTCAACACGCGTACATTTTTTCAGCGAGCTGGCAAGGTCGAGAAGCAGATGTATGCCGGGACGGGAGTCCCTGCTGGCGGGTCCGCTCGTATGGCCAACGCGCCGACACCGGCAACGACGTCTTGGTAGCCCCGCGTCCCCAGCCTGTACAGTGACCGCCGGGGCGACAAGCGAGCCATGGTGAGACCCCGTTGACTACTGCCGTGCAGAACAGAGCTAGCCTCGCGCCAGCGGCCAACTGAGCGGTGCTCTGAAAGCGCCGCAAAAGCGCTGCCTCTAGAATGGGCCGTCCTTTTAGGGAATCAACACCATGCCACGTGCCCCATTTCGCCGCAAAAGCGGTGCCCGCGAATCTAATCAGCTGGTGCGTTTAGCCGAAGGCCTCGCGTCGTCTAAATCGCGTGCCGAAGACGTGTATTGGGAGCGCGAGCTCGAAAAAGCCGTCACAGCGCACCTAGAAAACAACGATGAAGAGGCGATCAATCGTGCGCTCGATAAAGCGCACGATTCGCCCGAAAACACCTTCGATGCGCTGGCGGACATGGTGGAATCGCTCACCGAATCTGTGCTCATCGATTCCGAGCTGGGACGTCAACGGGTGTGCTTATTTGCCGCTCCCATCTTGGTGTGGGGCCGCGCCAAAATTCCAACGAAAACGATCCCAAAGCAAGTCGTTCAAAACCTCACCGTGCAGTTGAGCGCGCATGTGTTTTCATCGAAGGCCAAGGTCTCGATCGTGGATTACCTCTTCGCGCCCGATCAGCTGCCGCACAGCTACAGCGAATCGCGCGCCATGCTCGACACCTTGGTCAGTTCGCTGCGCGCTAAAACCGCGCTCTCGGTAGACACCAAAACGGTTGAAGATGCCCCCGATGTGGTGTGCGATATGCGCATGGTGATCGGTGCGTTTCAAGTGCCCGAAGGCGAGCCGTTTTACGCATGGCAAGAAATGACAACGCCGGTCGAGGAAGCGCGGCAAACGTGTTTAGCCAATTGGCGCGCCCAAGGCGGTGCTGCGATTCAACCAATGCTCGTTGGTTTTCCACATGAACTCACGCTACCCCGTACATTTTTCTCGGCGTGTCGCGATGCGGATTTAGCGTCGCGTGCTTACTCGATCGGCGCGTCGGTGTCCTACATTGAAGCGGTCACCCATACTCCGCCCGAAAAGCTCACCGCCATTATCGGTGGCTGTTGGGGCAACGGCATCGAGGAATACCGCATCGGATTTTCGCTGGGCGATGAAGAAGATGTGATTCATGGCACGATTTGGCCGCTCGTATCTGACGAGGCCGAAGACACACCGGTGCCCGATGAAATCGAGCAGTTACTGCGTGCGGCGGGTGTGACGCACATCATCACGCTCGACGAACAGTTACCGCTTGAGTTTTGCGACGACTGCGGCGCGCCGCATTTCCCCAACCGTGAAGGTGAAATGTTGCACGCTCATTTGCCCGAAGACGCCGATACCGAGGGCGTTCAGCTGCATTGAGCGCGCACTCGCGCGTACTACCCATTGCAGGCCAGCTTTTCTAATCAGCGCGCTTTAAACATTGGGCTTTGAGCGCTTTATTGCTGTTTTCATTTTTTCAGCAAATATTGCTATTTCCCTTTATTAATATGGCGTTCACTGAATAAGTTAGGATTGGTTTGTTCATATTGTCCCGCCGCGAAGTAGGCCTGTTTGCTGTAGTCGTTTTGTTGTGGGGCATGAATTGGCCCATCATGAAAATGGCCCTGGCAGAACTAGACTTTTGGGTATTTCGCACGTGGTGCGTCGTCGCCGGATTCATGTGGTTTCTGGCCTACAACCTAAAAACAAAAACTTCCCTGATGATCCCGCGCGAGCACTGGGGGCTTATGTTTGTTTGCGCCATGTGCAACGTGGCGGGATGGAATATCTTTTCGGCGTGGGGTTTGTCCATGCTGCCTTCAGGGCGAGCGGGAATACTCGCCTACACCATGCCGCTATGGGTTGTGCTTCTGTCGCGACCCTTACTCGGCGAAGCGCTCACACCGCGACGGATCACGGCCATTGCGCTTGGAATGAGCGGTGTTTCATTGCTGTTGATTGACGAGTTCACTGCGCTCAAAGCAGCGCCGATTGGTGCGTTGCTGATGATCGCGTCGGGATTCGTGTGGGCTTTTGGCATCGTGCTCACGAAGCGATTTCCAAAGTCAATTCCCACATCTACCCTAATGATTTGGAGCTTCGCGCTGGGCGGTTGGCCGATCCTGCTCGGCGCGCTATTAACCAGTCACAGCACGTGGCTGCCCACGGCACCGAGCGCTTGGTTCGGGTTGCTCTTTAATGTCTTCGCAATTTTCGGCTTCTGCTGGTTCGCGTGGAACGAGCTCGTGCGCGCGCTGCCCGCACAAGTCACCGGCATCAGCTCGCTGTTGGTGCCCATCGTTGGGTTCGTCAGCGGCATGGTGCTCCTGGGCGAATTGCCACGAACGTTTGACTACGTGGCGCTGCTGGCCATCGTTGGCGCCGTGGCGATGGTGTTAATGCCAAAACGAGCGACTCAGCAATGAGCCGCTAGCGCGGTTCGCTTTCTAGCGAAGCGGGCCTCAGCCCCCGGCAGTCGCCTCTTCTTCATCCGGCCAATTCTTGATGTAGCTTTTGAGCATTTTGTTTTCAAAACTTTGCTCCTCGTAGACGGCCTTTGCCACGTCGTGAAACGACAGAACCCCTTGCAGCATCGTGCCTTCCATGACCGGAATGTAGCGGGCGTGGCGTTGAAGCATCGCTTTTCGGAGCTCTTGGACGTCCATCGAGGGCGTCGCTGTGAGCGCATCACGCTCCATGATTTCGCTCACGGCCAAAGATTTGAGCTCTGTGCCGCGCTCATCGAGCACTTTAATCAATTCGCGAAACGTGAGCATGCCCACCAAGACGCCACGATCCATCACGACCAATGACCCGATGTCGCGCTCCGCCATGACGTGAACGGCGTCAGAGACACTCATGTCTGGCGTGGCGGTAAAAAGTGTTGAGCCCTTGATTCGAAGAATTTCACTGACGAGCATGCGCTGCCTCCCACACAATTAATTTTTTGGCCCGACGACGCTGGCGGGCGTCCGACGTAAGTGCTGAGCGTACACCGAAACGCTGCGTTCGTCATGGCGAGAAGCTCATGCATCGGCTCACAAGGGCCGTATCGCGCCACCGTAAAATGTCAGGATGCCAGACCGACCCACCGATGCAGTCGCCGACAAATCGAGCGCTCGCAGCCCGCCGAGCCGCGACTGGTATGTTCACGAATGGCTTTTGCTTTTGTTTGCGGCCGGGATGCTGCTTTTCATCTACTTCGTTGCGCGGCACGAAGCTGACCTCGAAAAGAGCGAAATCATTCGCGATGCTGCGTTGATCGAGCAATCGATCACGCGAAAACTTGAAGCGGATCAAACGTTTTTTGATCGATTGGCGCTCGATATGGGCGACCAGCGGTTTTCATCCGAAGAGTTCGACCGACTTGCAGGCAAGCGCGCCATCGATTCGGGCTACATCACTGATGTGCTGCGAATCAAATCCACGCTCGAGGTAACGCGTCACGCACCAGCTATCAATTCGCTCGAAACTGTGATGCGCAATCGCGCTCCATTTTCCGATCAAATCAGGATGTCATCGTTTCCGGAGAAAACTTCGCGCAGCACCTACTCGCAGCCATTTCGCGGTAGCAACGGGCGCTACTTCATTGAGTACGCTGCACCCATACTCGATCAAGCGCGCTTCGACGGCACGATTAACGCGATCATTTCATTTGACGCGCTGCTCGAGAAAAGCGCGCCCGATTGGACGCTTCGCAAATACCGCATCGTCATCAGCGACACGGATGGCAACGGCATCACCAATGCCGAGGCCATCAACCTTGAATCGGGCATGCATCAGCACACGCTACCCATGAGCTTGCCGTGGCGGGATCTGCAGCTAACGCTGGTCGGCGCAAAGCCCTCCTCGCTGCTACCGAATTTGACGCTATCAACCGCGGTGCTCGCGCTCACCGCTTTGATGGTCTGGACCTTAATGAGTTTGCGCAAGCAACAGCGCATGCGCCGAGAGGCTGAGCTTGATCGAGACCGTGTCTATTTGCAATCGATTTCGAGCCTCAAGGAAACCAACGATCGATTCGGTACGGTGCTCGATTCGCTCGACGTTTCTGTCTATGTGAGCGATTTGCAAAGCCATGAATTGTTGTTCTGCAACGTACAGTTACGGGAATCGTTTCCCGGTGTCGTTGTCGGACAAAGTGCGTCTAGCATCGAATCGGGCTTCGTGATTTCGCCGTCTGAGCAGTACCCTGCGGCGATGCTCATCACTGCGGACAATCAACCCGGTGATGTGTTCAAAAACGAATTAGAGCATCGGGCGACACAGCGCTTTTTCCTAACGCGCACCCGCGCAGTACGTTGGGTGGATGGACGTTTAGCTCGACTCACCACGCTCGGCGACGTGACAGATCGCGTCAGCGCGGACCGTGTCCGCCAAACCCAACAAGACCGGCTCACGCGAACGTCGCGCTTGATGTCGGTCGGCGAAATCGCATCCACACTCGCCCACGAAATCAATCAACCCTTGGCCGCCATTGCCAACTACGTCAACGGGTGCATTCGAAAGCTTCGTGGCAACGGCAATCCCGATCCCACCATCGTCGCCGCCATGGAGAAAGCCGATGCGCAGGTCGCCCGAGCGGGTGCCATCATTTCACGCGTGCGCGAATTCGTTCGCACGCGTGAACCCGAACGTCGTGCCATTTCAATCAACGATTTGGCCAAAGACATGGCGCAATTGGTTGAAAGCGACGAAGAGTCACGCGCTCTGCACTGCGTGTTGAGTCTTGATGACACGCTGCCCAAAGTATTCGCTGATCGAATCATGATCGAACAAGTTTTGCTCAACTTTTTACGCAACGCCCGCGAAGCCATGAGCCACTTGCCTGCGGTTGATCGCATTGCCGAAATCCGCACGCGGCGCGTGGACGCTGGCATGGCCGCCGTTGAGGTGCTTGATCGGGGCACCGGCATCCCCGCCGACGTCGCCGGACAGCTGTTTTCACCGTTTTTCAGCACCAAAGCCGACGGCATGGGCATGGGGCTCAACATTTGCCGGTCTCTGATTGAATATCATGAAGGACGCCTCACATTCGAGGACAATACGCCCACGGGAACAATTTTTAGATTCACTTTGCCATTTGACGAGGGACAGGTATGAGTATTCACCCAGGAATTGTGTACATCGTTGACGACGACGAAGCGTTTCGCGACTCGGTCGCTTGGTTGTTGCAAACCAATGGCTACCAAGCCCGGTTGTTCCCCGACGCCGAGAGCCTGCTAAAGGAAATCAAGCCCGGAACGGGCGGGCCGCCGCGCTGCATCGTACTCGACGTTCGCATGCCCACGATGAGCGGCCCCGAGGCGCAAGAAGCGCTCAAAGCGCGAGAGATCGACGTGCCGGTCATCTTTGTAACGGCGCACGCCGATGTGCCCATCGCAGTCAACGCGATCAAACGCGGTGCTTTCGATTTTCTAGAAAAGCCGTTTGCCGAAAGCGATTTATTGAAGCGCATCGAAGAAGCGCTTTCCTTCGCCTCAGAAACGGCAGCGCAGCAAACCCATGTGGCCACCATTCAGACGCGTTTGACGAGCTTGTCGGAGCGCGAAAAACAAGTGCTCGACGCGGTTGTCACGGGCAAGATGAATAAAACCATCGCCTACGATTTGGATATCTCGATCAAAACCGTTGAGGCGCACCGCGCTCGGGTGATGGAGAAGATGGAGGCCAATTCGTTGGCGCATTTGATTCGAATGGTGGCGCTCACCGGCGGCTAACGCGCTTCGCGCAGGACGCAGGACGCAGGACGCAAAGATTTACGCTGCGCGAGGACGAATGACGAAGGACGACGCTCCCTCTGGTCGCTAGGACGCAAAGCTTGGCGGAGGCTTTTGCGCTTATAGAGGTGGCGCGTTTGCTACGGTGATTTTTGCTTCTGCCCCTGATCCAAAAACTTTTTATTTTTACGAAACGATATTTTTATGACTACGAAACACGCGAAGCTTTTGATTTTGGGTTCGGGGCCGGCGGGCTACACGGCGGCGGTGTATGCGGCTCGAGCGAACTTGAATCCGGTGCTCATCACGGGTTTGCAGCAGGGTGGGCAGCTCACGATTACGACTGATGTGGACAACTGGCCGGCTGACGCGGATGGCGTGCAGGGACCTGAGCTGATGGAGCGGTTTCAGAAGCATGCAGAGCGCTTTGGCACTGAAATCATTTTTGATCACATTCACACGACGTTTTTGAACGAAACGCCGAAGCGTTTGGTGGGCGACAGCGGTGAGTACACCTGTGATGCGTTGATCGTTGCCACTGGGGCATCAGCGAAATATTTGGGCATTCCGAGCGAAGAGAAATTTCACGGCAAAGGTGTCTCGGCATGCGCAACCTGCGACGGTTTTTTCTACAAAAACCAAGATGTGGTGGTGGTCGGTGGCGGCAACACAGCCGTTGAGGAAGCGCTGTATCTATCGAACATCGCAAAGAGTGTGACGGTCGTACACCGTCGCAACAAATTCAAAGCCGAAGCGATTTTGGTGGATCGTTTGATGGCCAAGACAAAAGCTGGCGGCAACATGCGCGTGATCTGGGATCACTTTGTCGACGAAGTGCTGGGCGACAACTCGGGTGTCACTGGCGTTCGCATCAAAAGCATGAAAGATGGTTCGACGCAAGAGGTCGCAGCGCCCGGCGTTTTCATCGCGATTGGTCACACCCCCAACAGCGGCATTTTCGAAGGCCAACTCGACATGGCGGGCGGCTTTATCAAAGTTAAAACTGGCACCGATGGCGGCGCAACTGCCACCAACATCGCCGGTGTTTTCGCCGCCGGAGACGTAGCCGATCACGTCTATCGCCAAGCCGTCACCAGCGCTGGCACAGGATGCATGGCCGCGCTCGATTCGCAGGCGTATTTGGAAGCGCTGCACGGTTAAGCAGCAAACAGAGTCCCCTCTCCCGCAGGCGGGAGAGGGTTAGGGTGAGGGTGGGTCGGCGAAACGACTGACTTCACTCGAGCAACAGTCGCGAGCAAGTTCGCCGAGCGCAAAGCCCTTGCTCCTCAACACACCCTCACCCCTGCCCCTCTCCCGCCCGCGGGCTAGGGGTTCTTCGCCCCTCTGGTTATGGCTACTGGCAAAGACATCACCGAACTCGCGCTGCTGCTTAAAACCGAGCGTAAAGCCAACCGCAAAGCGCGGCGCATTGAAGAGCGTGCGCGCGAAACGGCGGCGTCGTTTGGTGGCGAATCGGTTACGGCAAAAGATCAGTCCACCGAGCCCGAGCGCTTCGCCGATTTGTTTCGTCCGTGGACCGAACTCAAAGCGCCTAGCGACGCCGAGCTAAAACTGTTTCGAAATAGCGTCGGGGATGCGACACCGCTCAAGCAATCCGCCCGGATCGCCAATTCAGCGCCAAAGCCGTCGCCCCATCCCAAGCAGCGCGAAGCCGACGAGCAAAACGCATTGGCTGCGAGCCAACTCGCCATGTACCCGAGCCCCATGAGCTGGGACATCGGCGCGGATATCGAAGACGACCAAAGCTTCATCCGCGCGGGCATCAATCCCGATTTGCTCCGAAAACTTCGGCGCGGTCAATGGACGATTCAAGCCGAGCTGGATTTGCATGGCCACACCCAAGACGACGCGCACACCGCGATTTCAGAATTCGTGCGTGAAGCCCGAACGGCCGATTGGCGCTGCGTACGAATCATTCACGGTAAAGGGCTCTCAAGCCATCAAAAAATACCGGTGCTCCGTAGCAAAGTGCGCCGTTGGTTGCAGCTCAAAGACGAAGTGCTGGCGTACTGCGAACCGCGTCCGAACGGCGGTGGCAGCGGGGCGATTTTGGTGTTGCTGCGCGGGGCGCGGTGAGCGCTTCGTGGCTGAAACGTAGCTACATCGACGGGTGAAATCGTTGGCAAACAGCGCTTAGTAGCTTAACCCGGAAGCCACTGTCGTTGAGGGCGTTATAGCGAACGGTAGAGCCATGCCATCACCCTCTCCCCAACCCTCCCCCCCAGGGGGAGGGAGCCTGTGCCCTACCCAGCATCGCGCTTCGATTCAGCGTGGCCATTGGGTGACGAAACACATAAATTTCACGATACGCCGCATAAAATAAGGGCTTGGTGACGTTTTATTGCGTTATCGACATCGCAATTAAAGTCAATGAAGCCCTTATTTTACAAGGCTTACATTCAATTTTTTCGTTTGTTAGTGTGTTCCACCACGGAAAAAGCCGCGGCAACGCCCCTCTACTGCGTACCGCTACTGGCACCATCCTTCGTCGGCGCGGCCACTGGCGTGCCCATACCACGCGTTTGCTTGACCTCGGGCGTGGCCCAGTTTCCAGTGATGTCGAATTCCTGCATCAACACCCGCTCGATCGGGTCGCGCGCGACTTTTTGACCGAGCAACACGGCGGCACCAATGGCCGGATTGGCGGTGGCCAATCCGATGCCCACGGCCGTGGCCACCGTCAAACTTGGAAACACCCGCACTTGCAAGTTTTGCGTTTCTTTCACGATGTCTGCGGTGCCGCGAATTTCCACGCGTGCGGCGGGGCCGGCGATATTAAACGCTTCGGATTTGGCGCTGCCGCTGGCGATACTGACCTCGGCGTTCACCGTGTCAAACGCGAAACCGCGATTAAATAAATCATCGAAATTAAATGACAGTCGTCGCGGCAAAGATTGCAACGACAACACGCCCAAAAGCTTGGCGAGCCCAGGCTCCATTTCCGTGAATCGCCCCCCGGCGGTAGTGAGCGTAAATCGCCCGCCGAGCGCCGCATAGGAAAACTGCGCGGGCGAGCCCGGCCAGCTGATCGCGCCGCTGATGTCACCGGCGGCGCGCTCAACCCCCTTGGGCAAGCCAAAGCGCTGCATGAAGCGCCCCGCGTCGGTCCACTTGAGCGCCACATCAACCGATGTGCTGCCCACCAGCGATTCCGCGCTGCCCGGCGCAGGCACGCGCCACCGCCCCGACGCATCGATGCTGCCATCGGCATTGACCAGTTTCACCGATTCAATGCGCCACAGATCAGCGGCGGGCTGCGCGCGAACTTCCAAGCGCCCCAATTCGCGTCCATCGCTCACGAAACTTTCAGCCACCAAATCAAGTTTCGGCCACTTGTTAGACGATGGCGATTTGCCCGCGCCGGTGGATGCAGCATGGCCCGGATTGGTCGTCACCGCCAACGAAGCCCCCAGCCGATCGGCGGCTGACGCGGGCGTTGGCCACGAAAACTTTTGCAAGCGCACGGATACCGCATCGACTTCGTTGCCACCCACAGCATTGTCGATCGAAATCACGCCCGTGGCTTCTTTCGAGCGCAGCGCCAAGCGCCAGCGCTGCCCCGATGGTTGCGCTCGAAGCGTCGCGTCATTGAGCACATGCGAAAACACCGTTACCCGATCCGCGCGCAAATTGACGTTGACGAAATCGGCTGAGTTGCTCTCAGTTTTCACACCGCCCACGTTTTTCGCACCACTGCCGGTGAACGAAGGCAGCAGCGACAGCGCCTCATCCACATCGAGCTTGGCGAGCTCGCCGCGAATGGAATAGCCGCGCGTCGGCAACGGCGTTTTTTGTAAGCCTAAATTCACCACAGCGCGCTCAACGGTGCGCGCGCCCGCCGCGCCTTCGGCGCTGCGCTCGAGCACCGTGTGCAGCAATCCGGGCAGCTCAAATTCGACCTGATCTTGACCCGCTGCTAGCTGCGTGCGGATCATCGAAAACGCAATCGGCAGCGCTGCATTTCGCGGCTGCGCACCCACCTGCATCACTGAATCGAAGGGCAGTGTTTGCGGCGCCAGCGTAGCGGTCAATCGAAGCGAGATGGGCTCCTCCCTAAGCGCAGCCGTTGAAGCGGCAACGGCGGGCGCTGCGGCGGGCGCGCGGGCACCTGTGACGTATCGAGTGTCCAACGCCCACGTAGCAACGCCCTTGAGTTGATCCAAAAACGGATAGTTGTAGCGCTCCTTCACCCGCGCCAAATCGGCGGTTCCGGTGGCCTGCGCACGGATGTGCCCTGCTTCAGTCGATACGTTAACGCTCATTTGTCCGCCTAGGGCACTGGCGGTGAGCTCGCGTGACTTTGCATCGGCTTCAGTGAATCGAATCTTGCCGCTAACGGCCTCCATCACCGGCAATTCGGTGCCGAGTTCAACGCGATTACCATCAAACGCAAATTCACCTTCGAGCTTGGTGCGCTCGGCTTGTCCGAGCGCAATATTGAGGAGCAAATTGAGCTTGGCGTTGCCCGTAGCCTTCGCGTTTTCAAGAAAGCGATCGAGCATCTGATTGACCGGACTCTTTTCAACGAAACGCAAAAAGCCATCCATCGATCCCGCTGCGCTGCCGCGAATTTCAAGCAGCGGGTTCTTGCTATCCATGTCGGGTAGCCGCACCTGTGTGGGACCAATGGCCACACCGGAGATCGACGCGCGCGCAACCTGTGCGCTGAGACTGCTGCCGCGAAACACGATTTGCCCATCGATGCCCATGGCCCGCGGCCACCGATCCGCGTAATCAAGCTCGAGTTCATTGAGAGCAGCCTTCAACTCAAAAACGCCGTGCTTGTCTTCGGCAAACGGAAAGTGCCACAGCGCACCGTTGACGCTAGCAACACCGTCACTGGCCACGCCCGAAATCACCGCGTCACGCACCCAAGTACGCGTGTGCTCCGGCAGATGCGTGGGTAAATACTTGTGCACGCTCGGCAGGTTGACGCGCTTGAAATTCGCCGTGAGCTTCGCGATGCCTGGCCCCAGCTCATCGCTGCGCCATGTGCCGTCAATTCGGGTGTCAAGATCGGCGTTGCTCAGCGCCAAGGCTTCCACCTGCACGCTCCATTGCGGCGCGGTCGTTGCGACCTGTGGTGCCGCGGTTCCGGCTGCGGGCGCAGCTACGGGGGCAGATGGGGGCGGCGTAATCCTTGACCAGCTCAACCGCCCGTTAGCGCTGTCAATCGAAATGGGGCGAGCTAAGGTCTCGCCCAAATCAATCAGCAGCGGCACTGCGATCGATGGCTGCGATGCTGGCTTTGTGCGCGCAGCCGCGTTGCCCGTCAATCCAGCAATTGCACTTTTGACCGACGCCATCGCCCCGGATGACGGAATGGCTGTACCCGCATTTGTAGCAATCTCGAGCACGCCGTCGCGCTCGGTCGCTCGCACGCGTCCAGTCACACCGCTCAGCGCAAAACGATCCGACACGCGCACACCAAAGCGGTCGAATTCCGCGCCCAATTTGAAGTTTGGCAGCGACGATTTCGGAGCATCGGGCGGGCGTTGCCACGTCAGCTCCATGCTGCGAACGCGACCCTGGGGTGCCGCACTTTGAAGCGACGCCGCGAAACCGCTGGGTAGTGGCGCGGAGCGCGCAATAGTCTGTGCAATCGTCAAATCAAATTCGCTCGCCCGCAGCTCGCCGCTGCCAACGATATCGTCGCGCCAATTCAATTTGAGCTCGCCCGAAATGGGCATTGATGTCTCGCCCGATAGCGTAGTGACCACGGCGTCACGCAACGACCAACGCTGCGCCGATGTTTTTTCTTTCACATTTTGTGCGGTCTCTCGCCACGCTAGGCGACCGCTCACCGCGCTCACGTTGAGCGCTTCGCGGGAGGTCGGTGCAGCGGTCGCGGCGCTTGCGGCGCTTGCGGCAAGGCGCTTCGCATCGGGTCGTTCGATCAATACCTGCGCGTTTTTGAGCACCACGTCGCTGGTGACCGCCACCGCGCGGCCATCGACAAATTCAAACCACGACTGCAAACCGCCCTCGCCCCTGGCAATGTCGATCGGCAGCGGCAAATAGCGCGCTAGATTGCCGATATTGGCGTAGTCAACGCGCACATACGCGCTGCCGTCCCAATCGGAAATTTTTCGCACGTTGGAACCGCTAAATTCGCTCCGAAAATCAATCGGCGCGGCGATATCAGCGCTTGGCGTCGCGGTCATGCCGATTCGGTGATACGAACCGTCGTTAAAGAGCCGAATATTCACGTCTCGGAGCCGAAGCGGTGGCAGCCCGCGCCACTCGTCCTGCCATTCCAGCTCGCCGCCAGCCACTTGCACCAAGCGCTGCCGCAACAACCATTCGAGCGCGGCGGGATCGCCTTCGGACTTTGCATCCAAATCAACGTCGATACCCGCCACCGTGAGCTGATTTTGTGCGGTTCGACGAATCACCACGCGCGGCGCACGAATGGTCAGCGCTGAAAGCCGCGGCTCAAACAGCAGCAGCGAGCGCCATGACACCGTCGTCTCGACTTCGGGCAGTTCAAGCAACATCTTGCCGCGCGGGTCAAGAATTTGCAGCCGCTTCATTTTGATTTCGGGCGACCAGCCATTCCAGCCCGCCTCGAATGCGCCGATTACGACGCGTTGCTGGGTCAAGCGGGACAGCGCTTCAACGATACGCGGACGAAATTCATCGGCGTTGGGCACCAGCCAAAAGCGCGTTGCGGCAATCGCCGCCAAAAACGCGACCGTAGCGGCGAGCGTCAACCAAAAAAACACCCGAATACAACGCCCGATCCACCGACCCGCACGGGGCGACGATGTCGGCGCAACGCGGGCGTTGGCGCTATCAATGGCTGGGCTCGCGCCGCTCGGTTGAGGTTCATGCATGCTGGCTGGATTCTATCGAGGCCCACCGTCAGCGGCGCCGTTCGCGCGACAATGTAGGCTATGACTCAGACCGATACCATTGACCACGCGTTCCATTACTCACGTTACGCCGCTCGCCTGCGCCGCGCCGATGCCGCATGGGTGGACAAAATCGTGGCCGAACGCGCCACGCCGATTGATTGGGACGATTGGCACACCCAAGCCATGTCCGCAACGAGCGACAACATTGACAGCGTGCTTCGTAGCCTTCGCAAAACGCTGATGTTGCGCACCATCGTGTCGGACATCGTCGATGCTGCGCCGTTTAGCGGCCTGGTGCATGCGCTCACGCAGTTTGCTGACTTGTCGGTCAACGCCGCCGTTGCCGCCCACAGCAAGGCAATGTTTGACACCGCCACACCGCCGCGCGATTTTTCCGTTGTGGCGATGGGAAAAATGGGCGGGTTTGAGCTCAATGTATCGTCCGACATCGACATCGTTTTTTTATGCGAAGACCCTGATGCGACGCACACCGATGAATTGGCCAAGCTCGCCCGCGCCGTATCGCGAACGCTCGACCGAAGCATTGACGGGGATTTCGTGTTTCGTGTTGATACGCGGCTGCGCCCGTACGGCGACGCCGGGCCCGTGGTGCCGACGCTTGATTTTCTTGAGCGCTATTTTGTTGAGCAAGGCCGCATGTGGGAGCGTATCGCGTGGCTGCGTTCGCGGCTGTGCGCCGGCTCACTGCAAACGGAGCTCTCGGCGCTGGTGCAGCCATTCGTGTTTCGACGTTACCTAGATTTCGACGCCGTCGCGGGCATGCGTGATTTGCACGCACAGCTTCGCAATGAAAAAAATAATCCTCGCAACATCAAACTCGGTCGCGGTGGCATTCGTGAACTCGAATTCGGCGTGCAGCTTCGGCAGCTGGTGCGCGGCGGACGCGACGCTCGAATGCGCACACGAACCACGCTCGATTCGCTCGCAGCGTTGAGTCACGCGGGCTTAGTCCCCGCCGAGCGAGCGCATGCTTTGTCGTCGCACTACCAATTTTTACGCCGCGTCGAGCACATGCTGCAATACCGCGATGATTTGCAAACGCAGACCTTGCCCGATGCTGCCGACGCCCTTAGCGATTTGGCCGCTGTGCTCGGATTTTCGAGCAGCGACGCGTTTGAGAGCCAGCTCGAAGCCGTGCGCACCGACGTTGCGGCATTTTTTGACAGCACGCTAAACGGCGCGCCCGCGCTGGCTGCAGCGGCACCCACTGCACACGCTACACCGGTCGCAACAAGCCAAACACCGCCACCGGGCAGCGCGTTTACCGATGAAGCGCAAGTAAAACAATTCGTCGAAGCAACGCTCAATGGCGCCAAAGCACGCGCCCTGCCCGCTGCCAGCCGTCAACGCTTGCAAACACTCGCTGATCGCGCGCTCGATTACGCCAAACACAGCAGCGCCCCCGATGCCGCCGCAACTCGCTCGGTCGATCTGCTGGCGCAGGTTGCATCGCGCTCGAGCTACTTAGCGCTAATGATCGAGCGCCCCAACGTGCTGCGCCGTGTCGTCGATTTGGCAGCCGCCAGCCCGTGGGCGGTGCACTACATCAGCACGCATCCGCTGCTGCTCGATGAGCTCATCGATTCGCGATCGTTGACCGCCGCCGTTGACTACGCCGCGTGGCAGCGCGAACTTAGAAGCGCGCTCGACGAGACGGGCGACGACACCGAACGTGGCATGGACGCCGTGCGTCATTTTCAACAAGGAGAAATGTTTCGTCTGTTGCTCAAAGACGTGGCAGGTTTGCTCACCGTTGAAACGCTGTCCGATCATCTATCAGCGCTCGCCGATGCGGTCGTTGAGCAAACGTTGCAACGCTTATTGCGCGCCGCCAACTTACCCGACGCCGCGCGAATCGCCGTGATCGCCTACGGTCGTTGGGGCGGCAAAGAGCTCGGCTACGCCAGCGATCTTGATTTGATTTTCTTGATGCCCGACGATGTGAGTGAGCACCGCGACGCCCTCACCCGCATCGCCCAGCGTTTGCAAAGTTGGCTCACTACCCTCACCGCCGCCGGTCGCGCCTACGAAGTTGACGCCCGCTTGCGCCCCGACGGACAAGCCGGATTGCTGCTAACGACCGTCAGCGCGTTCGAACAATATCAACGCGAAAAAGCCTGGACCTGGGAGCACCAAGCACTCACCCGCGCTCGATTTGCTGCCGGCGACGCAACCGTAGGCGCACAGTTCGAAAGCATCAGGAACGCCATCCTCGCCACACCGCGCGACTGGTCACCACTGCGAACCGATGTACTCGACATGCGCGAGCGTTTGGCCAAAGAACGCATCAACAAAAACGCCGACACCGCGTTTGATTTAAAGCACGATCGCGGCGGCTTGGTCGATATGGAATTTGCCGTGCAAACGCTAGTACTGCGCCACAGCGCCACCCACGAAACCCTGCGCGCCAACCACGGCAACATCGCACTGGCCATCCGCGCCGGAGAGCTCGGCCTGCTCGGTGCGGATGGCGCAACGATCGCCACCAGCGCCGCCAACGCCTACCGAAAGCTCCGAGCCAAACAACACGCCGTCCGGCTACAAGCCCCCCACGGCGAGCTCCGAGCACAGATTCCAATTGCCGAATCAACCCCCATGGCCGCACCGATTCGCGCGTTTTGGGAGCGCGTGTTTCAAGGCGCTGAAACCGGAAAATGACGGATGGTTACAACAGCAATTCACAGAAATGCCCAGTGAAATCTGGCTTTGCTGAATTTTTTATAGGTTTTCAGTAATTAGTAAAAAATCGCTATAAGCCCTATTTCGTAGGGCGATAATAGATGAAGCTGTTTGACCGGTGTGGCCTCACTATCTCCACCCGCGGTGAGCCTGTCGACGCGTTCGTGGTGAGCCCGTTCTCCTGTTCGCGGTCAGCCCGCGTTTCCCGTTCGTGGTGAGCCCGTCGAACCACAACGGCAAAAGAAGAACCCTCCACCCATCCTGTTTCCCCCGCTCAAAGTGAGCCCTTTCTCCGTTCGCGGTGAGCCCGTTCCCCCGTTCGTAGTGAGCCCTTTTTCCGTTCGTGGTGAGCCCGTCGAACCACAACGGCAAAAGAAGACCCCCCACCCATCCTGTTTCCCCGTTCGCGTTGAGCCCTTTCCCCGTTCGCGGTGAGCCCGTTCCCCCGTTCGTAGTGAGCCCTTTCTCCGTTCGTGGTGAGCCCGTCGAAACATAACGGCAAAAGAAGAACCGTCCCCCCATCCTGTTTCCCCCGTTCGCGTTGAGCCCTTTTTCTCCGTTCGTGGTGAGCCTGTCGAACCATAACGGCAAATGAAGAACCCCGCCGGAAGTACAACACGAAACCCATGACGACAAACCCAACCAATAGCGAAACACTTCGCTCGTACCCGAGTATCGATTCGAAAAGTACATCGATTAAACGCAGTACTCATTTCAATTCGATCGCCCCCCAATGACCCACAAGAAAGGTATGAACGACATTCAACGCGAAGCTTCAAGATGATGGGCGATACGTACTGACTTCGGCACCGATGCCCTCGAGAAGACCAACACTTTGGCGAACTGCGTCTATAGTTAATCCCTCATTCACCCAACGCCTCATCTGGCGCATTCAAGAAAACCACCTATGAAACCACAAATTCAAAGACCTAGCGGCGCGTTCGTGGCGGCGTCTTGGGCGGCGCTTGCCATTGGCATGGGCGCGTTTATCGTTGGGCTGTGGAACGCGGAAATGGCGCTCAATGAAAAGGGATACTACTTTGTGCTTTTGATGTACGGTTTGTTCTCGGCAGTGTCGCTGCAAAAATCAATCCGCGATCGTTTAGAGAACATTCATGTAACGGGGATTTATTACGGTCTGTGCTGGTTTTCGGTGATTCTTTGCCTGACGTTACTCACCGTTGGTTTGTGGAACGCAAAGATGGTGGCCAGTGAAAAAGGGCTGTACGCCATCGCCTTTGTGATGAGCTTATTTGCTGCGGTTGCGGTCCAGAAAAACGTGCGTGATATCGCGCTCGCACCGGCACCTAGCGACAGCGAATAGCCATCGTTGTGAGCAACGCCGCGTCGGAAAATTGCAGTTGAACTCAACGTATCTGCGCATCGCCCGTCGATGGTGTTGAAGAAAAAAACGCTAGTAAACGCTGGCGTTTTTGCGGTTGCTTGCGGTTTGCGCGCTTTGGTGACGTAGGGCCACGGACATTGCAGTCTGAAAATCCGATATCCGTTCATGATCGTCGCAGTGGCCGCAGCTAAGCGGTCGTGAGACCCGTGCAATGCGCTTGTCAAGAACGCGCATCGGCAACAACGGAGACAGGCGCGCGACGAACCGGTAAGCCGTTGACTGGGATTGACCGGCGAGCTGAGTCGATCAAACCATTCGGTTGCCATCGCCGCTTCTACATTTCCCAGCTCTGACATCACTTTCCGAACACTCGAAAATGCCCGAGTTCAGTATTAGCTTTTGGGCGATTCAGATCGCCGTCTTTACGACATTCTTTCTTCGCTACGTTTGGTATGCCGTAATTTTTGCGAAGGCTTGGCCCGAGAGATTGACTTCGGCCTATGTCGCAAGGACAACGGTGCGGCTCTCGCCAAGGGCGTGTTACTGAACATCATTGCGCTCTTTTTGATGATCTTCGCGCCGTCGCAGAAGATGGCCGCATGGTCGTTTGGAATCCGACGGCGTGGGGGATGAATAACGCGGCGATTTCCGATGGGTCGCTGGTGCTACCTGCCGCGTTTCTTACGTGGCTCGGATTCATTGTGCCGGTCTTAAACAGTGGGATTGCTAAGGAGCGAAAATCGTGGAAGCTATTCACCATAAACGCGGGTTACTACTTCGTTGTTTTGCTGGTCGCAGTATGTGCCCTAACGTTTCTCTAGCCCCAACGCGGCTCGCGCGACGTGTGGCCGCGCATCTGCTCGCATGGGCGGTCTCGCTGTGCGCGGTGAACGCGCACGCTATTGCGTGCCCGATTCTGCCCTCAGGCGGCAGTGTTGCGCGAATCGGTGTGGACGGACTGTTGCTTGCGCGATACGCAATCGGAATGCGTGGCGTGCCCTTGTACGCAGGCATATCACCACAGCAACCGGCCACTAACGCACAAAGCTACATCGATGCCAATCGAGCCAGACTCGACATCGACGGCAATGGCGAGTTCGACGCCAACGACGCGCTGATACTCATCCGCGCTATGGCAGGTTTCGATGGCGACGAAGTGATTCGCGACATCGCGATCCCAGCTACAGCAAAAAGAAAAGAGCGCCCGGCGATTGCTGCCTATCTGGCGGGCGGCTGCAAACTCGGTCGCGATATTCATGTCGCGCCCGGCCAGAGCATCACGAACGCGTCGTACGGCGCCGTTGCAGGCGATCGAATCGTGCTCGCAGAGGGTAGCTACAACGAAAACCAGTTTTATCTTCCGGCAGGGGTGAGCTTGGTGGGCGCAGGTCGCGATTTAACCGTCGTTCGCTTTGGGCAATTTAGCTATTGGCAGGGAGGCATCCGTCTTCGCTCAGAGAGCGAAGAAACCGGTGGGCAGATTATTTCCGACATGACGCTCGATGGAAATGCGGCCAAGGCTTGGGGTGGAATCGAAGTGCACAACCGATCCGACGTCTACATCGATCGGGTGAAAGTGACCGGTTTTTACGACTTCGGTATCGCCGTACTTGGCAGTCGCAATCAAAAGTCGAGTCGAGTCGAGATTTCCAACAGCTGGATCGGTGAAACCTCTCGCGAACAAACGGGAGACACCGGCGCTCGCGGCAATCTGTTGTTGAGCGGCAACTTGGATCGACTCGTTGTGCGCAATAACGAATTCGTTACCAAGACTTCCGAGCAAATTGTCGGGATTCCAGCGGATCAAGGTCTGCAATATCGTTCGGGGTACGCGATCAAAGCAGTGCCCTATTACGAAGGCGGCAACGCGGTACCCGATCCGATCATCAGCAACTCGAAATTCGTTCACAACACCTTCGATTGCAAGCCGAACGGGAGCTGGTTAAATGGTTTATCGCCGAACTTCTCCATAGAGTTCAAATCGGTGAGCGCGGAGAACGTAGAAATTGCGCACAACCCGGCGATCCCTTGCATGCTCTCGCTAGAGTACAACGAGAGTAAACGCGTTGCGCGATCTTTCTGGGTGCACCATAACCATTTCAACATTCAAAAAAGTACCGCCATCGAATTTGCGATTAGTGACGCATTGATTGAAGACAACGTGTTCGACTTCGCTGCGGCAAGCGTCCTTTATCACCCCTTCGGCGAATTCAACGGTCGCCCGGCGCAGGGCGGACAACCGGCAGTCGGTGTTCCGATGCACAACCAAATCGTGCGCAAGAATAAGATCTACCTTGGCGATCACAAGCCTTGGCTCTTTGTCGTGACCTTGCCTGTGATCAATTGGCGTTTCGAAGACAACGAAATCTACGGAACGAAGCGCCCGACGATCATGCAATTTCGTCGGGCATCGAGCGACGGAAGCGATCGGCTCCAGATCCTTCGTAATCGCTTCGAGTCCGGCTACGATCTATTTGCTTACGACGAAGGCAGCAGCGGTGTGCCGCCGACGAACGTCACAGTCGTTCCCTAGCTGAATTCGCAGCGCGAGACTCGCGCGAGTGTCTTTCAGGCCAACGATCGACCCGCGGCAAGTATTCCCAACGTATTTATTGAACGCCAGTTTAAATAAGGACTACGTTTACATTTAGTAATGAATCGAAAATAGATAAAATTAGCGTTTTTTCCCATTTACATATGGCGTTCAAGTCATTTGCTATTTCCGCAGACCGTATTTTTCTGTGTGACCTACCCGAATTGCGTTGACGCACCAGCGAGCCATCGAAAAGCCAAGCCCGAAGGGAACGCGGTGTGCGGTGCCTCAGCAGACGGGATTGACCCAGGCTCCGCCATGGCCCTACAAATCATCGTCTACCCGCCATCGCCTGATAGCCTTTCGTCTTTGCCACGCCCTCACCCGATCCAACGATGACCGATTCGACAGAAAACCGTTTACCCGCGCACCGCGCCATTGCGATCCGCGAGCTTGGCTTGCTGGCCATGGACATGGATTCCACGGCCATCACGATTGAGTGCATCGATGAAATTGCCGATTTTGCGGGCGTGAAAGCCGAGGTGTCAGCCATCACCGAGCGGGCGATGCGCGGTGAGCTCGAATTTCGGGAAAGCCTGCGGCGGCGCGTCGCTTGCCTGGAGGGACTGTCAACCCAGGTACTCGCAGAGGTATACGAAGCGCGGCTTCGTCCGTCGGAGGGGCTTGCCGAGCTGATGCAACATGCGCGGGCCAACGGCGTGAAAACGCTCTTGGTGTCGGGCGGCTTCACCTACTTTACCGAACGGATGCGACAGCGTTTTGGCTACACCTACACCCGCGCCAACACCCTGGGCGAACACGACGGACGGCTCACCGGCAAGGTATGCGGCGCCATCGTAGATTCCTCTGAAAAAGAGCGACTGTTGCTCAGCCTAATGGCAACGCTTCCGAACACACGCCAAAAGAGCATGGCCATTGGCGACGGCGCGAATGATCTGCCCATGCTCAAGGCCGCGACGCTAGGCGTTGCGTTTCACGCCAAACCCACCGTTCGCGAGCAGGTGCCGGTGGCCATCAACCGTGGTGGATTGGCGCAACTGATTGCCCTTCTGCCAGAATAAACATGTTGCAGTGCACACCCTTTTAGGGCTTGGTTTGCTAGCATGCAGTGAGTTACGCTGGCGCATCCGCCGCCGCACGAAAAACAGGGATCAACATGAAGAATTCAACGCCAAACGCCGCCACAGCTATTTTGCTGTTTGGCGCAATGATCGTGACCCCCGCACTCGCTCAAACCAGCGATGCGGCGAAGCCGGTGCCCGGTGCCGCACTGCGCTACGTAGGTGCAGACACGCGAATCGGCGTGGGCATTGATAGCGAACTCGACGCTCGCGGCGAAATCTATCAAGTCCTGCAAAGCGACGAGAACTCGGCCACCTTGGGTGAAATTTGGGGAGCCCGCAGCGCTGGCGGTATCAAGCTTTCGCACCAATGGGCCAATGGCAACAAGAGCGCGGTCAATAAACTCTTCATCGCGGGTGACCAGGGTGCGAATTCAGCCCGCAAGCTCACCGCTGGCGGTGGACAGGAATACCAAAATTGGTTTTGGAACACTTACGCGAGCAAAGGACTGAGCTCGGCGCGACTGTCAGGCACGAGTTCATCGAGCGCAACGCGCACGATTACCGGTGCCGATGCGGGTCGCCCATTTGAGCAAGCCGAAACGACGACCACGGTGCTCACAAGCTTTGAGCGCGCCTACGATTGGGGTGTCGGCGCGCGTGTCGGTCACTTCTACGAAAACGCATTAGTTCGTGTGACGGCGGGTCTCGATTACGAATGGGGCAAGTATTCGAGCAAGCAGACCAGCCTGTCGCTCGGCGCTGAAAAATTCTTTGAGGGTTCGCCCATCTCGGTTGCGCTCTCGGGTGAAATCAATCGCCGCAGCGGTCAATTCGAAACCAATCGTAACGATGAGCGCGGTATGCTCATGATTCGCTACGAATTGGGTGCGCCGCAGTCGAATTACCGCCCAAGCAAAGTCAGCCGGATCGTCAAGTCGACCGAGCGCGTGGCCGACCCAAGCTGGGTGGCTCCTCCACCGGCTCCTCCTGCGCCTGCGGTCACCACGGTGGCTCCACCGGCGGCTGAGCCCACCTTCCGTACCGAAACTCGCACCGTGCGTAACAACACCACGGACGCTCAGGAAACCTACTTCGACCTTGGTGGCACCAAGCTCAAACCCGCTGCGATGAAGGAGCTCGACGCGCTCGTCGCTCGCATCAACGCGCAGCAGCCCTATGTTGAACTCAAAGTCACCATCGTTGGACACACCTGCCCCACCGGTTCTGATCGCAACAACGTTCCACTGTCGCAAAAGCGTGCGGATGCTGTCAAAGCCTATCTTGTTTCTAAGGGTGTGCCCGCCGCGGTGATCACCGCTACGGGCAAAGCCGGCAGCGCTCCGAAGTACCCCGAGGTGAAAGGTCAGAGCTTCCGCAATCGTCGTGCCGACACCGACGTCATCATCGTCAAAGAGAGCACCGAAAACGTTCGTGTTGCAGTGCCTGCAGCGGCCGCACCTGCGCCAGCTCGAGCTCCCGCTCCGATCAGCGCCCCGGCCACAGCGCCCATGATTGATCGTGAAGTCTCCCGCGAAGTGATCGAAGATGCGCCTAACCCTTGGCTCGCGCGTGCGCTTCGTAACTCGGTGCCGCACAAAACAAGCGTTGACACGTATCGTTGGGTCAACACCACGGTTTCGCAATCGTTGGGCGAGAAGCGCTACATCAACCGCGGTCCGGTGGCGGTCAACGACAGCTACAGCTTGGCGTGTGAAACCCCAACGTTGTTCAGCGTTTTGGCCAATGACACCGACGCCGACGGCGATACGCTCACCATCACCAACGTCAGCGGCTCGGCCCGCGGCACCGTGGCCATTGTGGGCAACCAAATTCGCTACACGCCAACAGCGGCGACTTGTGGTGGCGCGGATAGCTTCACTTACACCATCACAGATGGCAAGGGCTTGAGTTCGACGGCGACCGTGACGATCGCCGTGGCAGCGCCGATTGTGGTGAATAAGCCGCCTGTGGTGCGGGACGACCGATATGTAGTGCCTTGCCGCACGGGACAGCCGCTGGACGTACTCGCCAACGACTCCGATCCCGATGGTGACGCGCTTACCATCGTATCGATCACCCAACCCCCAACGCCGCGCGTGACAATTTCTGCCGATGGCAAGAGCCTCAACTATGTGCCAGGTGCCTCGTGTTTCCTGACCGAAACCTTTACCTACACCGTGAGTGATGGCAAAGGCGGCACGGCAACGGCAACGGTGACGTTGATCGATCCATAATAAAGAGCGCCAAAGCTCGCCTGTGATCGAAAAGAGCCGCACGCCGCGGCTCTTTTTTTGTGGGTCCAATGATCAACACACGATCCGATGATGAACACGCTCGCTTCCCCGCCCACCACTCTACGACGCCTCACGGTGATTCACCCAGGCACCTTTGGGGGTACGCAGCGGTTGGTTAGCTCGTTTTGCGAGGGCGCGGCGACCTGCAGCGAAATTCACCTTGTAAGCCGGAGCGCTAGCGTGTGCACCGAACATGAATTGCTAGACAGCGACGCCATCGTCTTTGCGACGCCTGAGCACTTCGGCTACATGGCGGGCAGCATGAAGGCGATGTTTGACCGACTGTTTTATCGCTGCATGCAAGACAGCACGGCGCTCGACGGCGGGACCGAGAGTTTGCTCGCGGGGCGAGCCTATGCCGTGATCGTTTGCGCCGGCAACGACGGCACGGGTGCCGCCGAGAGCATGACCCGAATCATCACCGGCTGGCGCATGCGAAAAGTGGCCGATGATTTGATCGTACGACGCGTTGGCGGCCAAGCAGGGAGCGCCCGCGGCAAGATCGCCGACGGCGACATAGCGCGATGTAAAGAACTAGGGCAATCGATCGCCGAGGGAATTTCCATGGGTGCGCTTTAGCAGACAACGCTGCCCGCAAAGGCCCGTCTTCGACGACCTACTGCACGCCGTACTTGTTCGGCAAGCGGATGTTTTCTTTCATGTACTGATTCATCACTAGTTTGAACGAGCCCGATTCAAACCATTTGGCATAGATCGCCTTGATTTGTCCGCTTGAAAACGTGTTGGCTAGCGCTTGATCGATCACTTTGGTGAACACTGGGTCATCCTTGCGATGCATGATGCCGTAGGGCTCGACCGACAGATACTTATCGATAAAGTCGTAGTCATCCGGGTTTGATGATTTGGCCACCAGTCCGACCAACAGCGCGTCATCGTTGGCCACCGCTACCACTTCGCCCGCGTCGAGCTTGCGAAATGCCTCGGCGTGATCTTTGGCGTAAACGAGTTCAACACCCAAATTGCGCTCCACCACGAGTTTCCTGACTAAATCGGCCGTCGTAGTTTTTTCAGTAGCAATCATCTTTTTCCCGCGAAGCCCGTTAAGGCTTTTTACGTTGGATGACTTTTTGACCAGGATTCGCGCACCGGCCATAAACGTGGTGTAGCTAAAGGCGACGTCCTTTTGCCGCACTACGGTATTGGTCGTTGACCCGCACTCGACATCTACACGTCCTTCTTTGACCGCCGGTATTCGGTCCGCCGGTTTGAGCGCGACGTAGCGTACTTTCAAATCAGAGCGCTTGAGTTCGAGCTTGACCTGATCGAATATCTTGAGACACAGATCAACCGAGTAACCGCCGGGATTACCTGCGCTGTCAATGAACGAAAACGGTGACGAGCTTTCTCGATGGCCGAGCACGAATTCGCCGCTATTCCTAATTTTGGATAGCGTATCCGCATAAGTCCATGCTGAAAACGTTGTGCTGAGCGCCAGTCCCGCCAGCGCCAGCAAACGACCGAACCGTTCGGTTGCAAAATGAGATTGCGAATTCATCGTGAAACTCCCTCGACATTTTTTCAAAGCTTCGTCGTACCTTGTTCGCGCAAGGATGCCAGCGCGTCTAGCTGCACATCCTACCGTTGCTTCGACGCGTACCCCGGCCGCCAAAAACGAGTCAATACAGCCATGAGTACTTTAGCGAAATCAAGAACCGACTCAATTTGAATACTGCATGAACTAGGCCAGTAAAAGCATTGGTGTAATCCCGTGAGTTTCACTACATTGCGGACTTCCCAACGAGCCCGCGGCCTTGCGTCGCATCATCGAAATGTCCCACACTCAGCTTTCCTACGTTCCCAATCACGCGTCCAGTCCGTGGCAGGTTTACCTGCAACAGGTCGATCGCGTCGCACCACACTTGGGGCACCTGCAGCGCTGGGTCGAGACGCTCAAGCGCTGCAAACGCGTGCTCGCTGTTGATATTCCAATCAACCGCGACGACGGCACCGTAGCGCACTTCGAAGGCTTCCGAGCGCAGCACAACATGTCTCGTGGCCCCGGCAAAGGCGGTGTGCGCTACCACCCAGATGTCACCATTGATGAAGTGATGGCACTCTCGGCATGGATGACGGTAAAAAACGCCGCGCTCAACTTGCCCTACGGCGGTGCGAAGGGCGGCATTCGTGTTGACCCAAAAACACTCACCCGCCCCGAACTTGAGCGTTTAACCCGCCGCTACACCAGTGAAATCGGGCTCATCATCGGCCCCGACAAAGACATTCCGGCGCCGGATGTCAACACCAACGACCAAATCATGGCGTGGATGATGGACACCTATTCGATGAACACCGGAGCAACATCCACCGGTGTTGTCACCGGCAAGCCCATTGCGCTCGGTGGCTCACTCGGCCGCAAAGAAGCGACCGGTCGCGGTGTCTACATCGCCGCACGTGAAACGGCCCGCGCCATGGGCTTTGACATTTCCGGCGCACGAATCGTCGTCCAGGGATTCGGCAATGTGGGCGGCATCGGTGCGCGGCTGTTTCGCGACGCGGGCGCCAAGATCATTGGTCTACAAGACGCCAGCGGCTCCGTAGTCAACGAATCCGGCATCGACGTGGACGCCGCATTGGCGCACGTTGCAGCCGGCGGCAAGCTCACCGAATTCAGTGGCGCAACGAAGATTACCGAAGGCGAGTTCTGGGCGTTGAAGAGCGATATCTTCGTACCTGCGGCACTTGAAAATCAAATCACCGCCGAGCGGGCGCACAAGCTTGCTACAAAACTCGTCGTTGAGGGCGCAAATGGCCCCACCACCCCGCAAGCCGACGACATCCTGCATGATCGCGGCATCAAGGTCGTGCCTGACGTGATCGCCAACGCTGGCGGCGTGACGGTGAGCTACTTCGAATGGGTGCAGGATTTCTCAAGCTTCTTCTGGACCGAAGCCGAGATCAACGATCGACTTGAGCGCATCATGGTCGAAGCGTTGAAAGCCGTCGTTCACAAATCCACCGAGACGAAAACGTCACTGCGCACTGCGGCATTCATCATTGCGTGTACGCGAGTGTTGGCGGCGCGTGAGTTGCGTGGGTTGTATCCCTGATTGCAGACGCGGCGGCAACTTCGAAAAGCGCGCAAGCAATTGCGCGCTTTTTTTTGTGCTCTTGATCGAAGCATGCGCCATTCTCCATCATGAGTCCCATTTCGGGACTACAATTGAACGGTGAAGCTCATTGCCGTAAAAGTCCTGCGCGAGTTCTGGCGCAAACACCCAGATGCAGAGCAGCCTTTGAAGGCATGGGTCGACGAAGTTCATCAAGCAAACTGGACTCAGCCCGCGGAGATCAAAGCGCAATACCGCAGCGCAAGCGTTTTAAAAAATCGTCGTGTTGTGTTCAACATCAAGGGCAACGACTATCGGGTCGTTGTCGCCGTCGCCTACCGCTTTAGTGCGGTTTACGTGAAATTCATCGGCACTCACGCGCAATACGATGCGATCAACGCCGAAACGATTGAAATGGAGTAATGGATATGCCGCGCACTACAACTCAATCCACAAAGCATGCACTCAAACCGCTGCGTCCCATCCGCACCGCAGCCGATCATCGCGCCGCACTGAAAGAGCTATCCGCGTTTTTCGATGACGAACCCGAACCCGGCACGCCCGAGGGTGACCGCTTCGAAGTAATGCTCACGCTCGTCGAATCCTATGAAGCGAAACACTTCCCCATCGACTTGCCTGATCCCGTTGAAGCGATCAAATTCCGCATGGAGCAATCGGGCCTCACGCCCAAAGATTTGCAACCCATGATCGGGCGCATGAATCGCGTCTACGAAATCCTCAATCGCAAACGCCCACTCACGTTGCCGATGATTTGGAAGCTTCATCAAGGCTTAGGGATTCCGGCGGAGAATTTGATTCGGCCTTCGACCACGACTAACCGAGCGCCGTACAACCAAAAAAAGTGAAGAGCCGCAATGTGCTGACCGGATCTATTGAGGTTCGGTTTTATAGAACCGATGATCGCGGTCAAAAAACACTACGTAGAACGCGTTTTGATCGAGTCTCGACGAATCGTTCGAGCGATTAGGTGTTTTTGGCGAGTTTGGCACCTGACTTGGAACCACAAACCCGATTAGTCGACGTTTCTGATCCAATCGAAAACGCGCCCATCGAACTCCCGTGGGCACGTGCGCGGGCCACGTAAAGTCAGTATTCGGTGGAAACTGTTCGTAGATCACAAACGTCGGATTCTTCCCCGAAAACTGCGTTAACCAGTAGTTCAGTGGCTCGTTTGTGTATTGCTTGACCTTAAGAAGAAGCTCTACGATCTCTACATGATTCCAATCGCCAAAGTCCTGACCCGCGTTTTGCACAGTGAAGTAGGCAAAATTAAACTTACTCTTGTCACATACCCCGGACAGAGCGGTGTGCGCTGCGGCTTTTTGCTCTAACCCAACTAGAAATTGGTCTTTGCGCGAATTCGAAAACTTTTTCGTCATAGACGCGGCACGCCACCAATTTTGCCCTCTAAGTACGGCGGAACAATTCGCCGATCATTGCGCAGGAGGTCGCCCTGTATCTCATCAAGTCGGTACGCGAAACTCTCGTTGTCCACCTTATTGACGAGATAGGTTCTGTACCGTCCTAGGCTGTCTAGGATTTCAGTATTGTGCGTTGAAAACAAAAGCTGCGCGCGATTCGGGTTCTCGTCGGGATCGCCGAACAGATCCACCAGCTTTTGAAGAATAAACGGATGTAGGAACGCGTCAAACTCGTCGAGGATCAAGATTCCACCGCGCTGCAGCGCTGCGCGATAAATCGGAAGAATCCGGAAGAGAGATCTGGTACCGTGCGATTCATCGTCCTCCGTAATAGAGATCTGACTTTCGCCCGCGACATGATGAAATCTTGGATAGTAAGTCGGGGGACGTTTTTCATCGACGGAAGCGCGTTTTTCGATAGTTACATTTGAGATTCCCGTGTCGCAGGACGACAGAAACTCACGTACAAAATCGAGACTCGCTTGATCTTCGTTAAGAAATCTGGCAGCCGCCGAAGTGGACCCAAAGGTTTCAATCGGCCCGCGAAAGTTAACGTTTGATCGACAACGGTCAAAAAATTCGTAAACTGGTTTCAATGTAGCGAGCTGATACTGTCGCGCCGTTGAGATGAACGAGGCGTTCGACTTGAGCTGCATCTCGCGCAGTTCTCGAAACTCGCTTGTTGTGTCGAGCTTATTTCGGTCGCGCTCCACCAACACACTGCGCTTGCTCCGCGTGCGCGATAATTTTTCAGACACTACCTCTGAGTTGTTAGCGACGAGTTCATACTCGTAGACGTACTCCTTGATCCGAAACTTAGCGCAAAACTCGCACGGTTGGTCGCTGCCAAAAAAAGGCGCAATCGCAAGTACTTCGTCTGGGTCTTTCGCCCAGGAGTTTCTTGCAAAATCAACCAGAAACGAAATTGCCTTTAGAACATTAGTTTTGCCTGAGCCGTTTGCGCCCTTGACACCAATTACCGTCGTAAAGTCAAGATCATTTGAGATGTGCGGGGGGCAATTAGCGTCAAGTTCGAAGCTGATTCGCGCGCCTTCTCGGAACGAGATGAAATTTTTAAACGCGAATTCGAGCAAATGAGACATATAGACCTAAATGGTGCTTTTCCGTCAATTTTGACATAAATTTACTCATTTTCTCAGGAAAACTCATTTTTCGTGCTACGGATTGGTCGTAAATCGTTTCTCGGAAGGCAGCTCCACCGCGTGCACCAATTGCAAAACCTCGCGCTCACACCCGTAGCGCCCGACAATCTGCATCCCAACGGGTAGACCCGATTTGGTGAAAGCAACCGGCGCACTCGCCGCTGGGTGTGAAGTCATTGTGATGCGACAAGCGCTTTTCATCCAGTCGAGGTAGGTGTCGAGCTTCACGCCGTCGATCTCCATCGGATAGGGCATGTTCACATCAAATGGCGCGACTTGATTGACGGGGCAAATCAAGTATTCGTATTTTGTTAAGAATCGCTGCATGCGCTCGAAGCATTTCGATTGCTGTAATTGCGCTTCGGAGATTTGTTCGCCGGTGAGCTTTAAGCCCTGCTCCACATTCCACACCGCCGTGTCCTTCATCAAATGCTTGTGCGATTTGTAGAGCGGGAGCATTGAGCCAAGCAGATGCAAGCCACGCAACACCTGAAAGGCGTTGTCGGCAATCGCCAAATCGGGTTCGGCTTCTTCGACAATGGCACCCAGCGCTTCAAATCGTTTGATCGATGCATCGAGCGCATCACGGACCTGTTTTTCAACGGGCAGTCCGCCGAGCGTGGGTGAGTACGCGATGCGAACGCCGGTGAAATCACGATCAAGCGATTCGCGATACACCGTTGGGTCGCCACAGCATCCCATGGTTACGCGCGGGTCGTCGCCTGCTTGTACCGAGAGCAACCAAGCCGCGTCTTCGGCGGTGCGCGCAATGGGGCCGTGCACACCGAGCGTGCCCCACAAGTTTGCGACCGGATAATCAGGTACACGACCGGGCGATGGGCGAAGGCCAACCATGCCGCAGAAGTTGGCTGGATTTCGCAAGCTGCCGCCCATGTCTGACCCGTCCGCAAAGGCGAACATGCCCGTGGCCACGCCAACAGCTGCACCGCCTGATGATCCGCCGCAGGTTTTGGTGACGTCCCACGGATTTTTGGTGGCACCGAAGATCGTGTTGAACGTTTGCGAGCCGAGTGCAAATTCGGGCACATTGGTTTTGCCCAAAATCGTTAAGCCATGATTTCGAAAACGCTCGACCATCATGGTGTCGTAGTCAGGAATCCAGTCTTTCAAAATCGGCGAACCTTTGGTGGTGCGCATGCCTTTGACCGGCTCCATGTCTTTCACTGCGATGGGCAAACCAGCGAGCGGCGATGTCGGATCGCCACGCATTCGGCGCGCATCAACCGCATCAGCGTTGGCATAAGCCCCGTCGCGATCGAGGGTGACGACCGCATTGAGCGCCGGATTGTGGCGATCAATTTGCGCCAAGCTCGCATCGAGCAATTCGCGCGCTGAGAGTGACTTAGAAACGAGCAGCGCGGAGAGCTCGCGGGCGGATTTGAAGACAAGATCGGTCATAGAGTTTCCGGAATGAAGACGCCGAGCGCCTGCGCATCAACTTTTCGCCTTTAGGCCAATAAAAATACGGCGTACAGGCGAATTATTTCAGCTTTTGAAAATTACCATATATCGACTGTAAGCCATATTCAATTTGGCATTAGCCGATAAAGTTTGACGTCGTGGACGCCCCGCCGATCCTACGTTCGATGCGCGGCCCAACCGTTTTGCGTCAATACTTCGTTGGGTTTGAATGTAGCTTTATAGGCCATTTTGTCGCTGCCATCGATCCAATAACCGAGATATAGATACGGCAGGTTCAAACGTTTGGCCTGCGCAATTTGCCACATCACGCTAAACGTACCCAAGCTTCCTTTGATCGAAGGTTCGTAGAACGTGTAAACCGCCGAAAGCCCATCAGCGAGCACATCAATCAAGCTCACCATCACCAGTTGTCGCTGGGCGTCACGAAACTCAACAAGGAGCGTTTCAACGTGACTTTGCAGCAAAAAGTGTTGGTATTGGTCGCGCGAATCGCGATCCATTCCACCGCCGTGGTGGCGCAGCCGCTGGTAGCGTAAATAGAGTTCGTAGTGCTCAGCTTGATAGGTCAATGGCACCGAGCGCACACTGTATTCGGCACTGTGTTTTTCCCACGCGCGGCGCTGGCTTCGGTTAGCGACAAACTGCTCGGTGGGCACCCGAAGTGGCTGACAGGCGTTGCAGCCATCGCAGTGCGGTCGGTAAACAAACGTGCCACTGCGGCGAAAGCCGATTCGAAGCAATTCGCCGTAGAGCTGACCGTCGATCAAATGGCTTGGTGTGGCGACCTGTGAGCGAGCGGTTCGGCCGTCAAGATAGCTGCACGGATAAGGCGCGGTTGAGTAGAACTGTAGCGCTTGCCAGGGTACTTTGGCCAGCTCTCCGGGGCTACTCATGGCCCCCCCTTTGATCTGCGGCGAGGCGAATCAGCATCAAATCAACCTTCGATTTTCTTGCCCGATGAAGGATCACTTAGCACGCCTCAATGTGGCGCAGCGCCACGTAAATCTGTCTGAAACTGCCAACGCCCCGCCCGAGGCACCGCTGCATCGGAGTGTATCAATCGCTCAATCCGTTGCAAGAAATCTTTGCGCGCGATCGGGCGCGCGCCGAAGCTCGCCAAGTGATCAGTTTTCTGCTGACAATCGATCAGCTCAAAGCCCCAGTCGGTGAGCTGCGCGACCAAATGAGCAAAGGCAATCTTTGACGCATCCGTTCGGCGCATGAACATGCTCTCGCCAAAAAAGACCTTGCCGAGCGCAATGCCGTACAGGCCGCCCACGAGCTCATGGTCCATCCAGCATTCCACTGAATGCGCCAAACCGGCGTGGTGCAAATCGCTGTAAGCGGCCACGATTTCATCGGTAATCCAAGTGCCGTCTTGCTCGGGGCGAGGATCGGCACAGCCGCGCATCACATCGGTGAAGTTATGGTCGACCCGAATTTCGTAAGCTACGTTTCTGAGCACCTTGCGCAAACTACGGTGAAGCACAAAGTCTTTGGGCTGCAACACCATCCGAGGATCGGGGCTCCACCACAGCACCGGCTGGCCGTCACTGTACCAAGGAAAAATGCCGCGCTCGTAGGCCATGAGCACTCGCTCGGCGTTGAGCTCCATGCCAGCACACACAAGGCCGTTGGGGTCTTTGAGCGCGCTGGCCGCGGGCGGAAATGGGTCGCCCGGGTTGAGCCAGGGGATCAAACGTGATCCTTCATCGCACCACGCGCGATATGCCGCCTGGCCGCTAGCACTGCGCGACGTTTCGACAATACAAGCTTAGCTCCTGCACGCGAGTCGCTGCGGCGCTTTGTTGGCGGGCTTTGCCGCCGTATTCCATCGAGAGCTTGAAGTCGTACTTCGCGAAAAACGCATCAAACTGCTCCGTACCAGCGGTACCCAGCGCGCGAATTTGATCGGTTTTCGCGTCGTAGCTGAGCGCTATGGCTGCCAGCGGCGCAGGCGCGGGACCGGCCACGACCTTTGCATTGGCGCTGGGATCGTAGACCGAATGGTCGGCGCAGCAATGAATGCGCTCAGCCTCTGAGTGCTTCGATGCGCTAGCTTGAAAGCGAATAAATGCGACTTCTCTAGCGGGATAGGCGAGCTTGTGCGAACAGATCGCTGAGAACGCCACGATGGACTTGCGCTTGCCCACGCCGCCCACATCTCTGCCCATATCGATGAGCAAACACGGTGTCGCCACAAACGGATAGTGAAACAGGTAATTGGTCAAGGGCTTGAGTTCGGCGGCGCGCATCGGCCGGCCCTGTTCATCCGATAAGATGCTCGCTTGATAGCGCTTGATTTGCGGCGCTGTGTTTGCTGACAGTGGCGACGAAGCCACGGCTGCGAGCAGCGTGGCCGAACACGCGAGCAAAAATTCGCGTCGCTCGCCCGATGCATCACCGCCGGGCGCGCCATCAACATCGTTGCAACTGGTTCTTAGGTCAAGGAAAGTTTTTTGTGGCTCCATCCCCGCACATCTCCACTGCGAGCAAACTGCTCGGCGAAATTCATAAACAGCTCGATTCGATTGTACTGGGCAAAACTGAGGTGACTCGGCTTGCCGTTACCTGCCTTTTAGCGCAGGGGCATTTGCTGATCGAAGACGCGCCCGGGCTCGGTAAATCAACGCTTGCGTTGGCGCTGGCCAAAACCTTTGGACTCAATTTCAACAAGGTGCCCTGTACCAACGATTTGTTGCCCTCAGATTTGCTGGGGCTGTCGATTTGGGACAGCGCATCGCAGTCAATGCGCTTCACACCGGGCCCGATCTTTACGCAGGTGCTTCTGGCAGACGAGCTCAATCGCGCGCCGTCAAAGACACAAAGCGCGCTGCTCGAGGCGATGGAGGAGCGCCAGGTGAGTGTTGACGGCGTGAGCCGAGCCCTTCCCAATCCGTTTTTTGTGATTGCGACGCAAAACCCAATGGATCAGGTCGGCGTGTCTCCGCTACCCGAATCGCAGATGGATCGGTTCATGATGCGTCTGACACTGGGTTACCCAAGTGCTGAAGCCGAAATTGCCCTGCTTCGCGGCGGTGATCGTCGCGGCAGCGCCATCGGTGCGACATCCGTTTTGCCGCCCGACGCGTTGCAGTCGTTGCAATCGATGATCGAAAAAATTCATCTCGCCGAACCGGTATTGAAATATGTCCAGCAGCTACTCAGCGCCAGCCGCAACGGAGCCACTCGTCCCCTGTCGCCGCGCGCTGGATTGGCGCTGATTCGCGCCGCCCGCGCCGAAGCCCTGCAATCGGGGCGCGATCATGTGTTGCCCGACGATGTGCAAGCGGTGTGGAGCGCTGTGGTGAGCCATCGACTGGGCGCGAGCCACGATAGTTTGGCCAAAGGCGCGCAGCTCGCACAGGCAGTGTTAATCGGGGTCGCAGCACCGTGATCGTTGTGGCAAACACTCGCTGCGACACGAGCACCGGCGGCAACAAAGACCGCTCTACGATGTCGCCCCATGGCTAACGCACCGCCCACACCATCGTGGTGGCAACGCCAACGTGCACAGTGGCGTGAATCGTTTGGCAACACGCCAAGCACCACAGCCGAACTCGAGCTCGTGCAACGCCGCATTTACGTGCTGCCATCAATGCGCGGTTGGGCAGTGATTGGCATTGCGATTTTGCTGCTATTGATGGGTGTTAACTACCAACTCTCGCTCGCCTACGTGGTGGCGTTTTTGCTGGGTGGATTGATGCAGGTGGCGCTTCACGCGACTTACCGAAATTTGCGCGGGCTGATTGTCAAAGTTGGCAAGTCGCCGCGCTGCATCGCGGGGGAAACACTGCAATTTCCGATCACGCTTGCCTCGCCTGATCGTGCACGTGAGGGCATCACGATTGAGCGGTTGCTGCGCAAGCAAAAACGCGTCGTGGGCTCGGCTCAATGCCTTCGTATTGCTAGCGATCAGCAGCGCAGCCATCCGCTTGACGTGGCGACCACACAACGCGGCGTGCAGCCGTTGGGGCGGCTTTTGATTGAATCGCGCGCACCGTACGGCTTGATTCGCGCCTGGAGTTACGCGCACTTCGAATGGGTCGGTTTGGTCGAGCCACGACCCGAAACACCTTACCCTGAATTGCCGTATGCCACGGGCAGTCTCGACGCTGCCAAGCGTCAAAGTGATGTGGCGCACGACCCGGACATGCTCCGTGAATACGTCGCGGGCGATTCGCTTAAGCGTGTCGCATGGAAGCAAGTTGCCAAGTCCGGACAGTGGTACACGCGGACGGGTGAGGCGGGACAGCGCGGTGACGTTGAGCTTTCATGGCTCGCCACTGATTTAACTGACGCCGAAGCACGACTGTCGCGAATGGCAGCGTGGATTGATCGAGCGCGAAATGCCGATGTGGCGTTTTCGCTGGTGATGCCGAATGCGCACCTAACTCTGGCCAGTACCGCGCCGCATCACGATGAAGCGCTCGCTGTACTGGCAACATTCCCCAAGCCCCTCAGCGAGGTTCGTGGTGTTCGCACGTAAAAGAGTGATCCCCTCAACTCCGCTGCACCAACCCGATCTGCGCGCGCGGCGCTTCTTGCTTTTTGCGGTGTTGCTGGCGCAGCTCGCCAATGTCACGTCGATCAATCCGATCATCGCAGCCATTGGCCTATTCATGACGGTGATCGCGGCACTCGTCAAAACACCACCACGCCATTTCCTTTGGCGCGCAGGATCGTTGGCGATCACGCTGGCGATCGGTGTGCTGGTGTTTTTCACGTACGGCAAGCTCTTCGGTCGCGACGCCGGTGTGGCGCTCTTGTTTGTGTTTGGCCCGCTCAAGATTTTGGAGGCCCGATCCACGCGCGATTTGATGGTCGCTTGGGGGCTCGGATTGATGCTCTTCGTGGCGAGTTTTTTCGAAAACTTGGGATTGATCGCAGCCATCATGGTGCCGCCGATCATCGTGGTCTACATCGCGGCGCTTCGATTGTTTGATGCGCGAGCCGACGAACCCGACGCAACGTCGCTTACCGGGCATCTCAAAGCGGCCGGCGCGCACACCTTGATGGGCATCCCGCTGGCGGCGATGCTCTTCATTTTGTTTCCGCGAGCAACAGCGCCACTCTGGGGCATGCGCGATCCAACGACCGCGCAAACCGGGCTGTCAGAGGAAATGCAACCGGGACAAATTGCCAAGCTCATTCAATCCAAAGAAACCGCGTTTCGCGCGGAATTCGAAGGCCGCAAACCAACCCGGCAAGCGCTCTACTGGCGTGGCCCTGTGCTGCGTCAGTTTGACGGTTTAACGTGGAGCGTGGGCGATCGATTCGAGCGCGGCGAGTTCATTACCCCAACGCCCGAAGACATGGCCAACGAATCGCTGACTTACACCGTGACCGCAGAGCGCTTGGATACGCGCTGGCTGCCGGTGCTCGAAGTACCGATTGCATTGCCCACCGGGCCCGCCGTTGAATCGACTGCCTTTCATACCGATGCGCAGCAAATCGGTGTGCGCCGCGCAAGCAACGGCGCAACGGCTTACCGAGTGCTGTCCTTCGCGCGGTCTAGCTACCCCGGCGCAGCGCCCTCGGCCAATGGCGCCGAACTTGGTACGGGCCCACGCGCTTGGAACCCGCGTGCTCGCGAACTTGCCGTGAAATTGACGGCTGAAAATCCCGACCCGCGCGAACGCATCAAAGCACTTTTGACGCTCTTCAATCGCGAAGAATTTTTTTACACGTTAAATCCGCCTCTGTATTCCGATGGCGCGAAGCGCAGCTCCGCCATTGATTCATTTCTATTCGACGGACGGCGCGGCTTTTGCGAACACTATGCCAATGCCACCGCGTTTGTGCTGCGCGCCAGCGGCATTCCGTCACGTGTGGTAACGGGCTACCAAGGCGGCGAATGGGCGCCGGGCGGACACATGATTGTTCGGCAAAGTGACGCACACGCTTGGGTTGAAGCGTGGATTGGCGGCAATTGGTTTCGTATCGATCCGACCGCAGCCGTTGCACCTAATCGCGTTGAGTTAGGCGTTGAACAAGCGCTGCCCGAAACCGAACGAATGTTTGTCAACACCCGTGGTTGGTTTAACAGCGCGCAGCTTTCAGCGTGGTGGGACGAGGCCAATTTCGGCTATACGAAATGGGTGATCGGATTTGATCGCGATCGGCAAAAACAGCTGTTGCGTGATTTGGGTTTGGGTGACATGAATCCGCTTTCAGCGCTGGGCTGGATGTTGATTGCGGTGAGCGTGAGCGGCGGAGTAGTGGGGTTGGGCTGGTGGTGGCTCAACCGACGTGGCGAGCGAGATACGGAGCCTGCGGTGCGCGTTTGGCGCGCTCTTAGGAAGCGATTGATTAGAGCGGGTTTACCGGTTGACCACCACGATACCGTGTCGGTCGCGATGCAACGGGCGATTGAGCGTTGGCCACAGTATCGAAACGCGTTCGAATCATTTGCTAAGCATTACAACGCAGCGCGATTCAGTGCAGCAAGCCAGCAGCACTCGGACCGAGAAGTATCGGCAAACACCGGTGCCGTGCAGGCGCTAAAAACGTCGGTACGCGAGATTCCGTTTGCGCGGCGGCTACGGAAAATTGGACTAGCCCATGCGACTAATGCGATCAATGCGACCAAGACGACCAGCACACTGAGGCAACTTTAGATCCTTGCGCTGGAAAAAAAGTGTGCCGCTGGGGGCCCCATTAGCAAAATCGATAGACGCCATACGAAATATGGCGTTTGTAGCGTTTATCCCAGTTATCAAAAGTCGTATAAAAACGATATTTACCCTTATTTTATAAGGCGTTAAACGAGATTGCTGTATTTGCGAACGCCAGAGCGCTCAAGTTTCGTCCGGCCACTCCCGAAACACCACGCATACAGTCGTCTTATCGAGCATCGCGAACTCGCGTGCGCCCCACGGCCGTAGCGTGACCCTATTCAAGTTCGGATGCAAAAGCTGCGGGCAACGCGCCGACATCTCATTGAAGACCGCGTCGATATCGTCAGTCTCAATGCCTAGCTCGGGACGATCCTGCGCTGCGCATGCTGCGTTCTGAACGATGTAGGCCTTTGCGCCGTCTCGTTCAACCACGGCTAACTCACCATCGCGATGGACAAGTTCAAAGCCGAGGCCGTCAACAAAAAACGTAAGCCCGTCTTCCAAACGCTCGTAAAAAATCTTAGGAATCAGATTCAGGAACATCGCGACCTCCGATTCAATACGAATGACAACTAACCCAAAGCCGCGAACACATCAAAGTACTTTGGAAACGTTTTGCCAACGCACTTCGGGTCATTAATCCGCACCGCAACGCCACTTGCACCCAGACTTACCAATGAAAAACACATGGCAATTCGATGATCATCGTAGGTATCTATCGCAGCGTGAGCGTTGAGTTTTGGAACGGGTTGTACGGCGATGAAGTCTTCGCCCTCTTCCACAATCGCACCCAGCTTTCGAAGCTCAGTCGCCATTGCGGCGATGCGATCCGTTTCCTTGACTCGCCAGCTCGCGATGTTGGTCAAGCGCGTGGTGCCATCGGCAAACAGCGCCGCAATGGCGAGTGTCATCGCAGCATCTGGAATGTGATTCATGTCCGATTGAATCGCCCGCAAACGGCCGTTTTCCGGGGCTCGCGCGATGATGGCATTGTCCTCGTAACTGATTCGCGCGCCCATTTTCGCCATCGCATCCGCAAATTTCACGTCGCCCTGCAATGCGTCTTTGCCAACACCGACGACGCGAATGGGACCACCACCAATCGCCGCAGCAGCGATGAAATACGACGCGCTAGACGCATCGCCTTCAACCCAATACTTTCCCGGCGAGACATAACGCGTCGGCGGCACATGAAAGCGCTTCCAACCGTCACGCTCAACGACAACACCAAACTGCGCCATCATCGCCAGCGTGATTTCAATGTAGGGCTTGCTGATGAGCTCACCGACCAGCTCAATGGTGGCTGGTTTGCCGGTACGCGCGGTCACCAGCGGCAAGGCCATCAGCAAACCGGTCAGGAACTGCGATGAAACGTCGCCGCGAATTGGAATCGGTTGGCTGATGTCAATCGAACCACCGGTAATGTGGAGCGGCGGGAACCCGGGATTGGCCGTGTACTCAATATGCGCGCCAATTAATTTGAGCGCATCGACCAAATCACCGATGGGCCGCTCGCGCATCCGCGCAACGCCGTCAATTCGATAGCTTGCGTTGGCCTCGGCCGCGAGCGCCAAGGTCGCCACCAGCGAGCGAGCCGCTGTTCCGGCGTTGCCCACGAAAATGTCTGCGTCGATGCCGCTAAATTGCCCGCCACAGCCGGTCACTGCAATATCACCGTCGACCGACAATTCGCTGCACGCCACGCCAAGTTTGGCGAGCGCACCGCGCATCACTTGTGTGTCATCCGAATCGAGCAGACCGCTGAGCTTCGTGGTTCCGCTGGCGAGCGCCGCCAAAAGCAGCGCTCGATTGGAAATACTCTTTGAGCCCGGAAGCACAACCGTGCCAGAAACATGCGCTCGAGGCGCCAAATCAATGAATTCCATTGGACGATTCTAGGGGAGCTAGCCCGCGGTAACTTCCAGGCCGCCCGCGCTTCGGATTTCCTCAACCAGGCCGTTTGGTACGCCTGAGACTAAATAATATTAAGTCAAAAGAGCCAAGCCTAACGCTCAAAAAGCAAATCGTGTCATCAAAGATTCGAACAGCAACACCCCGCCAATCAGCCCGCCATTGCCAGTGGGTTTGATGGCGGAAACCAACACCTGATCGCTCGAACGAATGTCGAATCGAACCTTACCGATGAGCTTCGGATAGTCGGTAAATCCGACCATTGGACACGCGCTAACCGAACACGGGCTTGGCCACGTAGCCGCAACGCCCGGTTGAAGCGCGAACTCATAGAGCTCGGCTTCGAGCACATTGGGCGCAACGCGCTTACTGCTGTGAAATAGGTACCAACGCGGAGTCCCGGCGCTCGAAAACAGCCCCCACGTTCCCACCAGCGCGTCCCGCGTCGACGGCGATGAATTGGCGTCAAACGCCTTGTGAGTGATCGTCACGATTGATCCTGGATTCGGGCGCTCGAACCACGTACCCGAGAGATTACTGAGCATCCCAACCCCGTCGGCTGAACTGGTCACAAGCGGCCAGTCTCCGACGTAGCGCAGGTCGCTCATAGCCACGTTGACGTTCATACTGCCCACCTTGGTCGGCGTGAATTTCACCTCGACCGCAAAGGGCGTTACGGCCTGAGTACACGCCGCGAAGGTGTAGATCACGTTGATGGTGATGTTGAGCTCAGTGGGATTGTCTCTGGGAAAGCCGAGAACGGAAGCGGTATTGGGCGCGCAGCCGTTGGGCCACATGGCATCAATGCGCAGCGTTCGCTCAACCCCCGGCGGCGCAAACTGTGGTGTCACCGTCCACTTGGCGTCAAAAGGGTTTTGAGCAAATACGCTTTGTCCCGCCAAGAGCAGGAGCGACATCAGCAGCACAACGGTTAGTGCCACTCGTTTAGACGGCAAATAGGCGCGAAAGGTGTGCATGGCGTTTGAATCCTCTAAATAGATCGACGTACGATTTGAAAAAAAATCGCCGAACTTACAGACGAATATTGCAACGAAAAACTACAAACCGCAACCGAGGTATTCTTACAGCAAGGCATAAAGAAACTAATCCAAATGGCAAAGAACATTCCTCCACTGAACGCGCTTCGCGCGTTCGAAGCCGCCTCCCGCTTGGGCGGATTCGTCCGCGCCGCCCAAGAATTGCATGTCACGCCAGCTGCTGTGAGTCATCAGATTAAGCAACTCGAGCATTGGCTCGGCATGGAGCTTTTCGTGCGTAGTGCTCGCGGCGTAGCGCTCACCACATCAGGGCTTGAATACGCATCGCGCATCCGGGATGCGTTTGATAAGTTACTACTGACGACGCGCGCTGTGCGCGCAAATCAATCACGAAGCGTGGTGACCATCCGCGCGCAGTTTTCGCTCGCAGCGATGTGGTTGATGCCGCGCTTGCCCGAACTGCTGCAAGCCAGACCTGACATCGACATCAAACTCGCCGCGCAACAGGCAGAAGCGATCACCGGCGGCAGCAATGTCGATATCGAGATTTATCACGAACGAACCTGTCCGGACGGATTCGAGCAGATTGCGCTCGTCCGAGGCGAGTTTTCTGTGTATGCCGCACCGGCGCTGCTGGCGAGAATGCCCGTCACCCATCCCAGCGAGCTGCTTTCTTGCCCGCTACTTCACTTCACGTTCGAAGATCGAAGTTGGAAGTTTCCAACCTTTGAGAGTTGGTTTGAAGCCGCCGGCGTCGCGGCACCACCCATGCTGCCCGGATATCGGTTCAACCTGATGCATCTGGCTGCATCTGCCTGTGTGCGCGGCATTGGCTTTGCGTTGCTACATGAGCAATTTTGTGCGGAGCAGATTCGCGCCGGAAACCTCGTAAAAATTCCTGGGCCAGCAGTGCCGTCAGGGGAGTACTTTTACGTATTGTCAAGAAAACGGATGAGTGATGATGTCGCCTTTGTCCGCGACTGGCTGGTGGCTCGTGGCGATCAAGCGGCGGATTGACTCGCTACTTGTTCGTCATTCCTCCTGGCCTCCACCAGCGAGTCGTGGCATGGGCTCGCCGTGTTCTATATGCCGTTGCCAAGCGTTGCGAGCTCGGCTCGCCCGCGCATAGCTCGCCTCGATTTGACTCACGTCGCTTGGCGCCCCCGCGGCTAACCATCGATCAAAATCGTCCAATCGTGATCGGTAGCCCGCCAGCTGTTTGCGCAACTCGATTCGATTAGCGGCGGAAATGTCGCGCCACATTTCGGGTGAACCACCGGCGATGCGCGTGAAATCGCGGAAACCGCTCGCCGCAAATTTGAAGTATTGATCGGCCTGAGGCGCAGCCGCCAGCATGTCCACCAGCGCAAACGCCAAAAGATGCGGCAGGTGACTTACCGCCGCAAAAACATCATCGTGATCCCGTGCGCTCATAGCGTGAATCGCGGCACCGGTGGATTTCCACATATGGGTAACGATATCTGCCGCATCGGCGTCAAGCGCGTCGTGACTGCACACGACAACCTTTCGATCCCGATAAAGCGATGCGAACGCCGCCGCCGCGCCGGTCTTTTCGGTGCCCGCAATCGGGTGCGCTGGAACAAAGCGCTTGACACTTTCGCCAAGCGCGCGCTTGGCGCTTTCAATCACATCTTGCTTGGTGCTACCGCCGTCCGTGATAACAGCGTGCGCCACTAAATGTGGCTTGAGTGAATCGAAGACGGCCCCCATTTGCGCTACGGGTGTGGCCACAAAAATGACATCAGCCTTAGCGGCTTGTTCGAGCGATACGGCCTCATCGATGATGCCGAGTCTGAGCGCATCGTCGAGATTTCCACGACTCCGGCCCACACCGAGCACCCGGCCAACCGCCCCAGATTCCTTTAACGCCAGGGCGAGCGAACCACCAATCAAACCCACACCAACAATGGCAAGCGTTTCGATCCGTGCCATCGATCAGAGTACCGCAGCTGGGTACGATCCCACAACCTTGAAGTAGCTCGCCTGCGATTTCACATCAGCGAGCGCACTGGCTACTTTTGCATCACTGACATGACCTTCGACATCAAGGAAAAAATAGTATTCCCATAACCGATCCGGCGAGGGGCGGGACTCAAAATGCGTCATCGAAACGTTATGTCGTTTCAGTGGTTCGATCAAGTCAACCAGCGCGCCGGGGCGATTTTGTGCTGCCAAAATCAAGCTCGTTTTGTCACGCCCGGATGCATTCACATCTTGCCGACCGAGCACCCAAAAACGTGTGGTGTTGTTGGGCGAGTCCTCGATATTTTTGAACAAAATCGGCACGTTGTAGCGAGTCGCAGCGAGCTCCCCGGCAATAGCGGCGCTGCCCCGCGTGGTCGACGCCAGGCGCGCCGCTTCAGCGTTGCTAGCGACCGGTACGCGCTCGGCATGAACCAAATGCTGACCCAACCAGCCCGCGGTTTGCGCCAGCGATTGCGAATGCGAATACACCTTGGTGATCGCAACCAAGCTCGTCTCAACACTCATCAAATTTTGTTGCACGCGAAAGTCAATTTCGGCACACACTTTGAGCGGCGAAGAAATTGACAAATCGAGCGTGCGTCCCACGAATCCCTCGGTCGAGTTAACGACGGGTACCACAGCGTAATCGGCCGTTTTGGCTTCGACCTGGCGAAACGCTTCATCAATAGTTGGGCACGGCTCAAATGTGGGCGCGGTACCAAAATGCTTTGATGCAGCGGCGTGGCTAAACGTGCCCTCGGGGCCTAAAAACGCGATCACCAACGGTTGCTCTAGCGCCATGCAATTGCTGATCACTTCGCGAAAGATTCGAGCGATTGAATCGTTCGAGAGTGGCCCGGGATTTGCTGCCTGAATGCGACGCAAAATCGAGGCTTCGCGCTCCGGGCGATACAGCGGCGAGCCGGGCTCCTTGACGTGACCGACTTGTCGGGCAATAGCGGCTCTCTCGCTGATGAGTTTCAGCAATTGCTCGTCGATGCCGTCAATTTTTTGGCGAAGGGTAGATAAATCAGGCATGGCGAAATCGTTATAGGTTTGCTTCAAATTCTCGCATGGCAGCGACCAGCGCTTCCACACCCGCAATGGGCATTGCGTTGTAGATCGACGCACGCATGCCCCCGCGAACGCGATGCCCTTTGAGCGACATCAATCCGCGCGCTTCGCAAAACTTCACAAATGCGGCATCAGTCTCCTCTTTGCCCGAATCAAACACCACGTTCATGCGCGATCGATCCGCCCTCGCAACCGGTGCGGTGAACACCTTACTTGCGTCAATCGCGTCGTAGAGCATCGTTGAACGAACGATGGCTCGGCGCTCCATTTCGGCCAAGCCGCCCTGCGACTTTATCCATTTCAGCGTGAGTGCGGTGACGTAGATCGAAAACACGGGCGGCGTGTTGAACAGCGATTTCGTTGCCGCCATGTGCTGGTAGTGGAACACCGTAGGAATGGCAGTGGGCGCGCGATCAAGCAGATCATCGCGAACGATGACCATGGTAACTCCGGCTGGACCGACGTTTTTTTGAGCGCCGGCGTAAATCAGTCCGCAAGCAGACACATCCATCGGACGCGACAAAAAGTGCGACGATGCATCAACAATCAAGGGCGATCGTGTCGTGGGCGGCAACGCGTGAATCTCATTGCCGTAGACAGTCTCGTTGGAGCACAGATAGGTGTAGCTTGGGTTGGCGGAGCGAAGCCACGTAGTCTCGTCGGGGACCTGCGTGTAGCCCACCCATTCGCTCGACGCCAACACGTTAACTGACCCAAACTTTTGCGCCTCTTCGGAAGCGCTTTTCGACCAGCCGCCCGAGACCAAATAATCCGCCGTGTCGCCCGCACGAAGCAAATTCATCGGCACCATGGCAAATTGCCCCCAAGCACCGCCCTGCATAAACAGCACACGGTAATTAGAAGGAATGGCCAGCAAATCGCGTAGGTCTTGTTCCGCCTCAGCAATCAAGGCTTCAAAGGCCTTGCCGCGGTGCGACACTTCCATGATGCTCGCACCCTGACCCACGCCCTTCCACTTCCATTCCGGAAGATCATTCTTGACTTGTTCAATCACCTCGGGCGGCAACATCGCGGGGCCGGGTGAGAAGTTGTAGGGTGCGTTCATCGCGAGAGTATTGTCTGAGTTGGGTGTTCGTCCGGCCACACACGCGACCATTGAAGCTATTTTCTCAGCTTCTACGATCGCGCGCGCAACGCTTCCAACTTATCAACCTCAGCGAAACGCAAAGGCGCTTGGCGCGCCCAGATTTCCGAGCGCTCAGAGCATGCCAGGCAACCAAGTCGCCAAACCGGGAAACAGTCCAACGATGAGCATACCAAGCAAGAACAGCCAAACAAAAGGCCAGGCGGCAGAGAAAATCTCTTTCATCGTGACATCGGGGCGCGCACCTTTGAACGCAAACATGGCATAGCCGAAAGGGGGCGTAATCCCACCGACGGTGACGTTCAAAAGCATCAACAGCCAGAACCACAATGGATCAAAACCGAGCACCGCCACCAATGGCATGTAAATCGGGATGATCACGAGCATCACGGCCACCTGATCGATAAACATACAAAAAACGAACACGAGCCCCATCATCACCAGCAGCATCCAGACGGGAGACCAGCCGAGATGAGTGACCCACTCGGTGAGCTCGCCCGTCGCGCCGCTCAGCGCCAACAGCTGGCTGAACAGCGTCGATGACGCCATGATGATCAAGATCATTGCAGTAATGAGCACGCTGCCCCGCAGCGCTTCGGCGAGCATGCGAAGACGCAGATTGCCAAACACAGCGGCAGTCAACATAGCGCCGACCACACCGGTGGCCGCGCTCTCCGATGGCGTTGCCACGCCAGCGAGGATCAGCCCCATGACGGAGGCAATGATGAGCGTGAACGGCAAACATCGCAGCACCTCCCGAGCCACACTTCGCGTTGGCACTTTATCGGGCTCCGCAGGTGACTTTGTTGCGGGTGCGAGTGCAGGGTTCAGGCGCACCCGAATGAGCGCGTAGGCAATGAACATAGCAGCGAGCAGCAATCCCGGCACCACGCCAGCAATCAGCAGCCCCGCCACCGATACCTGAGCGAGTGTAGCGATGATGATGACGAGCACGCTCGGCGGAATCACCGGCGCGAGGCTTGCCCCGCCGAGGATCATGCCAATCGAGAGTTTGCGATCATAGCCGCGCCGCTCCATGCCGGGAAACACCGACTTGGCCATCATCGCTGCTACAGCCATATTCGATCCAGACAGCGCGCCAAAGATGGTTGACAAGACACCAGCCAAGACGAATTGGCGACCGATCAGGCGGCCAACAAACCTATCCACTGCTTCGAAGAGCACCTCACTCGTGCCCGAGCGAAACAAAATTTCCCCCATCAACACGAATAACGCAATGGCTGTAAGACTTGGGGTCGTGGACGTCGTGAACAACGAATTGGCCACCATGCCGAAGGCCTGTGGGCCAAGAAAAATGGCAACACCCGCAGTGTTGATGACGAGAAACGCGAGAAATACGGGCACGCCGCCGGCGAATAACGCAAGCAGTAATGCGAGCGCGCCCGACATAAGAAGCAAGCTACTCATAAGCTCGCCTCCGCTTGCACTGGCGAGGTCTGCGGCCACAGCGCATGCCGAAGAAAGTACAACGCTGAACTAGCCAGGCCATAAATGATCCATACCGAAATCCATGCTTTCGGCACTGGATAGGCGGCCATCATGCGCACATTGCCGCTGGCCTGACGCAGCGTTTCCTGTAGCGCGATCCAGCCCAGTAGCACGCAGACTGCCGCGCCAGCCATTGCGATCACGCGTGACGCGCTGCGCTGCCGTGCCGGGCTGAGTTGCTCTAAAAGCGCGGTGACGGCTACGTGGCCGCCGCTGGCCGTGACCTGCGGCATCGCCATGAACGCGATGAATAACAAAAGGTAGCTCACGAGATCGGCGCTCCAACGCGTCGGAGCGTCGAATGCGTAGCGCGCGACGACTTCGAGCACGTAGGCACCGACCATCACGGCAAGTGCCAACATCGCGAGCTGTACACCGAGCGAAGTCAGACGATCATGCGCTCGCAACAGTGGTTCGAGTCTTGCGGGAGTCCGCACTATCGCGAGCTGACCACTCATTGCGTTAAGCCAGCCTTAACTGCCATGGCGCGAAGCGCCACTGCTTCGTCTTTGCAGCAATCTGCCCCTAGCTTCCAGATGCTGTCGATGAAGGCCTTACGCACTTTCGTGGCCGTCGCTGGACTCATCTGAACGATCTGTACGCCACGACGGTCAAGCTCGGCGTCCTCTTCTTTCTGGATTGCGTCGCCCAGGGCCGGCATCTCAAGCTCAGTCTTACGACCTGCCTCAAGCAGCACTTCCTTCACCTTTGCATCAAGCTTGTTCCAGCGATCTAGATTGACGAATACGGGTTGCGTCGCCGCACCAAATGTGGGGCGCAGACGATACTTTGCGACCTCGTAGTGACGCATGCTCACCATGCCTGCAGCGGGCCAGCCCGCACCATCAATGACACCGGTCTGCAGAGCCGAGTAGATCTCGGAGCCGGGCAGCACGACGGGTTGCGCGCCCAGCGCTTCGATCACGCCAAAGTACGTCGGCGTGCCGCGAATCTTTCGCCCCGCTAGGTCACCCGCCGGACTCAACGGTTGCTTGGTGAAAAGGTGGTAGCCCTCATTGGATACTGACATCATCGCCACGAGCTTGAGTTTGTGCTTCTTTTGATAGAAAGCGTCGACCGCGTCCCATACGCCGCTGGAGCGCCGTGCGGCAGGATCTACCGCCATCGCATCCACCGTGAGCGCGAGCGCGCCGTTACCCGCATGGAACACCGGATGCGTGTAGAGCATGTCAAAGGTGCCGCTGCTTACGGGTTGCAACTGCTCGAAGATGGGCACGACTTCGGGGCCGGCAACAGTAATGCGAACGCTTCCCGCACCGATGGTTTTGACGTTGGCGAGATAGCGCTCCAGCACGGCATGAGTCGGTTTTTGGGTGCTGTTGAAGCTCGAGAGCAAACGCAGGTCGGCGGCATGCAGCGCCAGACTGCTGCCGACAGCCATAGCGACCGCGATGAAATTTCGCGTCAAGCTCGTGAACCGATGAAGCGGGGGGCGAAGGTGAGTCATTGAATTGCCTTTATGTTTGAGATGAATGAGCGATGTAGTAGCTTGTGTTTCCGTGCAGAGAACAAGGTCAAAAAAGCGGTGCGCCGGCCTGTTCGACCAGATAGGGTTCGAGGTTGGCACCCGACCCACTTTCGAGCGCCTTGTTGTAAATCCAGTAGGCTTGAGCAATATCCTGCGATGCCAATCCTTGGCTTCGTACGATGATTTGCTCATCGAGCGAAGTGCGCCCATTTCGCGGGTCTCCGACGACCTCGCCCAGATCCGCCTGAACATGGTCAGTGGGCAACGCGCCCGATTGCATGAGCGCGGAGATGTCGGGGCACACTTTGACTTGCTCGCGCTCATCGGCGAAAAAAGTCATCGACAGGTAAGTCGCTAAATCGACTTCTTGGTGATTGCCCATCGCGTAGATGAAAACACCGGGAGCAAACCACTCCCTTTTCAAAAATGGGCTCGGCGCATTGGTCACGGTGATCACTACCCTCATGTTCGCAACACACTGCTCAGCGCTGGGAGCAGCTTCAACGGTGATACCCAATTCGTGTCGGATGCGGCGCACGAAGCTTTCTAGTCGCTCGCTATCCCGCGACCACACCTTGAGTCGGTCAATGCGCATCACGCTATTGAGCGCGCGGATAGAACAGTAGGCCATATAACCCGTGCCCACCACAGCCGCTTCGGTGGTGCCCGGCACCATCAGGTGTTTAGCGGCGACCGCAGCGCAGGCCCCCGTGCGAAGCGCGTGACTCCAGTGCTCATCCACGATGGCAAAAACCTCGCCAGTCGTATAGTCGCTGAGCAATACGTGTTTGGTCGGGCGTGAGCCTGCGATGGCGATTGCGGCATCCGTTCGGTTGTCGGAAAACAGCCGAAAACCGGCGATTCCAAGACGTCGGTTACTGCCGCCCTTGAATTTAAACGACGTAGAGCATCCTGGCGGCTCTAGCGTTGTGAGCCGAGGACTGGACCAAGCAATGTCACCGGCGTAGTGATCGCGCAGCGTTTGCTCGGCGATGTTGATACTGTCCTCGACGGTAATGAGGCGCTTGACTAAAGCGTTAGAAATATAGGTGAACGGTCGCTTAATCAAAACGATGTTTCCCCGCAAAAAACGAGCGACGTCGAGCGCTTAAACGCGACGCGCAACCGCTTCTCCCGCACCTCGTAGGGCATCCGTATCTTTTCATTTCCCCGACCTAATGAGCTTTCCTAAAATTTAGAGGTGTGAAGCACGCACTCCCCAAACACACTCTTGCGTTCTACTAAGCGCCTGCGTCCGACCCATTGCCAGACGAGAACGCTCTCCGTTCGGGTTAGTCAGCACGCTCAGCCGAGCTTCAGCGAAAACCGTGCCGGAGCGCTGCCCAGACGCGGTCGTCGGGTTCGGTTTAAGAAAAAATGACGCAGTGGTTCTTTCGTCGTCGTGTTTTCTTGGCCTCGCGGCGCAAAGAAATTCCAACAACGCACGATGAGTCAGCGCTCAAGATTGAGCGCGCACCTTGCTACATCCAAGCGGGGAGAAGGGTTGGCGAGAACGTTTTAGCGGGGCACGCGCCAATGCGAACGGGGACCTGTTCGAGCCGCAACGCTGAAACCGCAGGCGACTGTTGAGCCATCGCAGCCATCAGATGAGAGCGTGGCTCAGTTTCCCGGCGCCACCGTAGCCCGTGGCGTCACCCGATTGGGGAGCGAACAGTTCGACGGTGGATGTCAATTGCTTCCCCTTGCCTCGAATGCGATGTGCGGTGACGTAGCGCACCATTTTTGTCACCGTACAACACGAACGAAGCGGTCGCGCACCAAAACAGGAAGGTCGAGACGGCGATTGAATGCGATCAGCGCGTGAACCCCGGTTCGGGAACGTTTTCCGGGCAATCTGTCCGCAGCAAGTGCACCAAAAATGCATCGCTAGAAACTATGCTCACTCCAACGATTGCAGAGCCGACAGATCGACGTTGTCGACGTGCTCGGGTGCCCGGCGGTTCGTCGCAACCAGTTGCGCGATGGGGACGCCATTTCGCGCAATCACGACCTCTTCGCCTTTTTCAACAGCGAACAGCAGTTGTGACAATTGAGACTTGGCTTGATGAACATTAAATTGCATGACTTCGCTCACTTTCATCGGGATCGGAAAACGGGTTGAGACCACTTTGGCTCAGGGCGACGGCTCAAACGACTGCGCCAATCCGCCAAACATCATCTCCATCTCTTTTCGTACTTTGTACGCGTCCGTGGTGACATCCATCGCCACGTCGGCCCACGTCAAACTCGTTCCCCTCGATACCGATCTAATTAATTTCACGTTGTGCGCTAAACCGAGCGGTAAACCGCCCATTTGCGCCGATTTTTTAGCGGGTAGCAGCTTGCCCCACACGGTGTAGCCGCCCTCGCCGTCAAGCATTTCACCGGCTTTGAGATCGCGCTTAGCCGTGGCAACAACATCCGCATTCCACGCCGTCGCAACGCCCGTGGGCTCATGACGCAGCGCCACCGACGCCACCGACACGCCGACCTCTAAACCAATCAAATGCCAGCGTTTGTAGAGCGTGAAGTAGCGCCCTGTGGGATCGGTGTGCGCGTTGTATTCCTCAAAGCAATTTTTGATGTACTCAGTTTCAGCCTCGACCGTGACCCACACACCCATTCGGATGTCGTAAGGAATTTTTCGGCCATTGGTTTCGAGCGACGAAATCACTTCGACCATGCCTTTGTGTTCGAGCACACCGCCTTCAGAGATCGGACGCGTGACAAAGGGAATATCTTCAACGCTGGCGGGCGGGTACAAAAGACCGTTGCTGGGCACCGCCAAACCGGTGGCGTTGCTCACCGCCGTGCTTTCAATCGACGGTTTCGACCCGTCGAGAAAACTATTGAACATTTTGGGATTGAGCCCGCCGCGTGCCGCTTGCTCGGGCGTCAAACCGTAATAGCCCCAAACCGTATCCGGCGTGCTTTGTGCGAAGTGCGGCAACCATTTGTGACCGCGACCCGCTGCGACGACTGGAAATCCGCAGGTGCGCGCCCAATCGACCAGATCGCAAATCAGCGCCGGCTGATCGCCAAACGCCATCGAATACACGACGCCCTTTTCCGCTGCTCGCCGAGCTAACAACGGCCCACAAAACGCGTCGGCTTCAACAGTCACGTTGACCACGTGTTTGCCATGGTTGAACGCTGCTAAGCAGTGCTCAACGGCTGCGATGGGGTTGCCCGTGCACTCAACGATCACATCAATGGCGGGATGCGAGACTAAAGCCCGCCAATCGTCGCTGATAAAGGTGTGACCGTGTTTGATCGCGTCATCGAGTGAACTGGCTTGAGTACGTTCGGCAATCCATCCAACACGCGCCAAATTGGTCCGAGCGGCATCGGGCGACAGATCCGCAATACCGACCAAATGCACGCCCGGCGTTCGCGGCACCTGCGCCAAATACATCGATCCAAATTTGCCAGCGCCGATTAAACCGATGCGCACCGGTCTTCCGTCGGCCGCGCGTTGCTGTAGCTTCGCGTACAAATTCATGCAGCAACCGCCGCATCAATCAACTCGGTCGAGGTGATCGATGCACTCGCGGGCACGCCGTTTCTCCATGGTAAATCCACCGGATAGTCTCTGAGCAAACAATCATCCGGCAAACATTCGATGGCCGTGAAGTCCCGATGCGCGATGTATTCAGGCCGCTTGTGGCGACGAATGTGATTGGACACCGCACACAGGCTCAAATAGACGCTCACCCGATTAAACGGCGAGAGGTTCGAGCCCGACGCGTGCACCAAACACGAATGAAACAGGATCATTGAACCTGCAGGCCCCTTGGGTGACACGATACCGCCCTGCGCGCCGCCTGCCCGATCCACGAGTTGCGAGATGAGCGCGTTGTCAACGGTCCACAGCGGGTAACTCGTCGTCGTCAAATCATGTTTCGCGTCGATCACGCCTTTTTTATGGCTGCCCGGAATAAACATCAGCGGGCCATTAAATTCGTTCACATCGTCGAGAAAAATCGCGATGTTCATCGCCCGTTCGGTGGGCATCAGATCATCGTTTTTCCACGTGCCGTAGTCTTGATGCCATTGCCACACGTCACCTTCGAACGCCATCTTGCCGTTGATTTTGAATTGATGCATGTAGAGTTTTTCGCCAAACAACGATTCGACCGGTTCGATCATTCGCGGATGTCGTGCGAGCTTGGCGAACGGCTCGCTGTACATATGTGCGGCAAAGTTAGTTCGCACCGCATCCGAGCCCTTTTCGCGTACGTTGTACGCCTCGCGCCGAGCATAGAGCGCGGGCACGGCATCGTTGAGCGATTTGGTTTCTTCGGGCGTAAACAAGCTCGGAAAAAACAAGTATCCGTCGCGCTCAAACTGTTCGAGTTGTGTCTTTGAGAGTTTCATTGGATGCCTTTAACCTACGAGTGACGCGTTGACAGAAGCTGATTTCGCACCGCGCTCCACAACGCGATCAGCGAGCTGTCCGATCACAAATTGACGGGCACTGCTGCCGTGTACGTTCATCAGTGCCGCGGCCTGTACGCCGTCGCCCGCAGCAATTGCAAGGCTGATCGCTTCATGTTGATCCCAAACATCTTTGCGGTGCTCGTTGGGCTGCAACACCGCGCCCATCGCGCGGCGAATGTGTTGCCAATGCAGGCGCGCTGATTGCTCGATCAGCGGATTTCGCGCGGCGGCGTAAATGGCGTTGTGAAACTCCAGATCGCAATCGATGAGCTGCGTGACGTTATCCCGCCGCGTTGCCGATCGACCGCGCGCCATCAACGCCTCGTCGTGCCGAAATACCGAAGCAGCGATACTGCGACCCGCGGCGTTGGCCTCTGCGGCCAAACGTGCAGCAAGCGCATCAAGCGCTGTGCGCACTTCGTAGACCTGCCCCAGCCACACCGCATCGAGCGGCGCAACCAGCAAACCACGCCCCGGTGCATCGATTAAAAATCCGTGTGATTTGAGTTGACGCAGCGCTTGCAATACCGGTTGGCGCGACACTGCCAGTTGCTCAGCGATCTCTTCCTGAGTGATCCGAGCGCCGGGTGCCAATGCGCCCACACTGATGGCATCAATCAACGCGCGGTAAACGCGATCCACCAAATCGGGCGTGGATTCGATCCGGGTCAAGGCAACACGCGGGGGGGTTGATGCATCCGCTTTCAAGGCCAAGTCGCTCTCCATCAAAATATTCTGTAGTCTGTATACAGAATACATTAATTCGGGCCGAATGTCTGCGATCGTTGGGACGCTGGCGAGGCGTTGGAGCGCAACGCCGGTTCTTCGAAACGCTGCGAGTCTGTTTTAAACTTTCAGTGCGGTCGGCGACAGCCCGCCGTTTACACAGTTTGAAATTTAAGGATTACTCGTGAAACAGATACTCACACTCATCATCAGCGCCGCTTTCATCGTCGCGCCTCTGTCACTCATCAGCGCCCCCGCTGAGGCAAAAACCGCGACCCAAGTGAAAAGCGAAAAGAAGCAGGCCAAAGCCAAAGCCGCCACCAAGGCCAAGTCAGCCGCATCGAAGGCAAAGTCGGCTAGCAAGAAAAAGAAGTAGTCATCCGGCCTCGGGCGCACGGCGACGCACAGTCGCCCGCCCGCGCACCGATGCCGCCATCGCTTACTGCTCCCGATGCCGGCTAGTAAGGCGCTCTCAGCCGCACTGCGCGCCGCGCATGAGCCACAGATCTTGGCCGCGCGCCCGCACCTAAAGCACCGAACCCAATCCAGCCTAGAGCTCCGCTGTGGCCAGCACAAATCATCCACTGCATCATCTTTTTGCTCGTAAGCCTCATGAAACGTGGCGGTACGTGAAAAAAATAATTCAAGCAAATGAAAACAAAAACGCCTTGTAAACGTTAATTTACAAGGCGTTTAACGAAAAAGGCATTAGCCTTCGAAGATATTCGGCGCTAAATCAACTCCGCCTGATCGCCTTCGCCCTCTGGCAAATCGGGCTCGTCGATCCGCTCGATACCAGAGAGTTTTTCGCCTTCACCTAGGTTAATCAACGTCACACCTTGCGTGCTTCGACCCGATTCTCGGATTGATTTGACCGTGGTGCGAATTAACACGCCGCCAGTGGTGATGAGCATGATTTCATCGTCTTTGCGAACCAAAGTCGCAGCCACGACTTTGCCGTTGCGGGCTGATTGCTGAATCGCGATCATGCCTTTGGTGCCGCGACCGTGGCGGGTGTATTCGATGATTGGCGTGCGTTTGCCGTAACCGTTTTCGGTGGCGGTCAACACTTGCTGTTCTTCGTTTTCGGCAACGAGCATCGCGATGATGCGCTGGTCCTTGTCGAGCATCATGCCGCGCACGCCGCGAGCGTTTCGGCCCATGCTGCGCACATCGTTTTCATCAAAGCGAACCGCTTTGCCGCTGTCAGCGAAGAGCATGACGTCGTGTTTGCCATCGGTCAGCGCTGCACCGACCAAATAATCACCGTCGTCCAAGTCAACGGCGATGATGCCGGTTTTCTTCGGACGCGAGAAATCCTCAAGCGAGGTTTTCTTCACAGTGCCCATGCTGGTGGCCATGAAGATGAATTTGTTCGGATCGAAATCTTTGGTCGACACGATGGCAGTAATTTTTTCCCGATCTTGCAGCGGGAACAAATTCACAATCGGTTTGCCGCGCGAATTGCGGCCGCCCTCGGGCACTTCGTAGACCTTTAACCAATACACGCGACCGCGGCTGCTGAAGCACATGATGGTGTCGTGCGTATTGGCGATGAAGAGCTTTTCTACGAAATCTTCTTCTTTGGTGGCGGTGGCTTGTTTGCCCCGGCCGCCGCGCTTTTGAGCGCGATATTCTTCGACCGGCTGGGCTTTAAAGTAGCCACCGTGGGTAAGTGTGACCACCATGTCTTGCGGCTTGATGAGATCCTCCATCGAGGTCTCTTCAGCGTTGTAGACAATTTCCGAGCGGCGCTTGTCGCCGAATTGCTTTTTGATGTCCGCGAGCTCGGTGCTGATGATTTGATCGACGCGTGAAGCCTTCGACAAAATGTCCAACAAATCTTGAACGGCGAGGATGACTTCTTTGTATTCACTGATGACTTTGTCGGATTCGAGCGCGGTCAAGCGCTGCAAACGCATCTCAAGAATCGCCTTGGCTTGCACGTCGGTCAGGCGGTAGGCCTGCTCCTTCGTCTGCCAGCAGAAATCAGCCGTTACGCCATCGGGACGCAGGAATTCAACGTCAGCACGTGCGACCATTTCCTTGACCAGCTCAGATTTCCAGAGCTTCGAGGTCAGCGCCACCTGAGCCTCATCTGGCGTGGCCGACGCTTTGATGAGCGCGATGATCGGGTCGACGTTGGCAAGCGCAACCGCCAAGCCTTCGAGAATGTGCGCCCGAGCGCGCGCTTGGCGAAGCTCAAACTGCGTGCGGCGTGTGACGACTTCGCGGCGATGAATGATGAATTGCTCAAGGAAATCCTTGAGATTCAAAATGCGTGGGCGGTTATCAACGAGCGCCACGCAGTTCATGCCGAAGCTGTCTTGGAGCTGCGTGTTTTTGTAGAGATTGTTCAGAACAATGTCTGGAATCTCGCCGCGCTTCAACTCAATAACAACGCGCATGCCCGATTTGTCCGACTCGTCGCGCAGATCCGAAATACCTTCAAGGCGCTTATCGCGAACCAGCTCACCGATCTTTTGCAGGAGCGTAGATTTGTTAACTTGATACGGAATCTCGTCAACGATGATCGCTTGACGATCCGATTTACCAATGGGCTCAAAGTGCGTGCGAGCACGCATCACCACGCGTCCACGGCCCGTTCGGTAACCCTGAACCACGCCCTCAAGACCGTAGATATAGCCGCCGGTGGGGAAATCGGGCGCTTTGACGATGTCGATCAATTCATCAACCGTCGTTTCGCCGTTTTTGAGCAGCAATTGCGTCGCATCAAGGATGTCGGACAAATTGTGCGGCGGGATGTTGGTGGCCATGCCCACTGCAATTCCGGAACTTCCATTAACCAGAAGATTCGGAAATTTCGCGGGCAGAACCGTCGGCTCCATTTCCTTGCCGTCGTAGTTCGGCTGGAAATCGACCGTTTCTTTTTCCAGATCACCGAGCATTTCTGCGGTGATTTTCTGCAAGCGGCACTCGGTGTAGCGCATCGCCGCGGCGTTGTCACCGTCGACCGAACCGAAGTTGCCTTGGCCATCAACGAGCTGGTAGCGCATCGAGAAAGGCTGGGCCATTCGCACGAGCGTGTCGTAGATCGATGCGTCACCGTGCGGGTGGAATTTACCCATCACCTCGCCGACCACGCGCGCGCATTTGACGTACGGACGGTTATGAACGTTATTGGTTTCATGCATACCGTAGAGCACGCGGCGATGCACGGGCTTCAAGCCGTCACGCACATCGGGCAGCGCGCGGCCCACGATCACGCTCATGGCGTAATCAAGGTAGGACGAGCGCATCTCGCTTTCTAGGCTGATGGGCAGGGTTTCTTTAGCGAATTGATCCATGAACACTCAAATTGTGGGGCGCGGGAGACGACCGATTTGTGATGAACGCGTCGCCGACTGACGACACGTTGACAAATCCCGGTTAACTCAGCATTTTAGTCTGCCAATCAGTTGTACGTAAGCCACAATCGCATCGCCGCACCAACACGGGGCTTGCCGCGATTGCACGGTCGAATTTGCTAGTGATATATTGCATTAGGAGGGGATTTTGTGACCACTGGTGCTGCAGCATTCAGTGGACAGGGTCTCTGCGACATCGTCCTAATGCCTATAAGGGGTAATAAATCAATGAAACTTCGCACTATCGCTAGCGCCGTCACTGGCGCGGTTGTTGCGTTGTCGGCTGGTGTGGTGTTTGCGCAAGCAACACCCGCAAACAGCGGCTACGTACTCTCCGCCACCGGCGCGGCCGACAACAACGTCGTCCGCAGCGGCCGTTATGGCTCAAACAACGCTTCTTGCAACCTGTGCTGGCGCACCAGCTTCTGGACGCCCGCAATGGCTCTGGCCGCTTGTGATCCAGACCTCGTGCCAAAAGCACCTCCGCCACCACCACCAGCGCCTCCGCCAGCAGCAGCTGTGGCTGCGCCTGCCGCTGCACCAGTGGCTCCTCCGGCCGCCCCAGTAGCGCCTCCAGCGCCACCAGCGCCTCCACCAGCACCCGCAGTGCAGAAAATCACGCTTGCCTCGAAAGCATTGTTTGATTTCGACAAAGCGGTTCTGAAGCCTGAAGGCCAAGCCGTTCTTGATCGCGAAATCCTTTCGCGCATCAAAGAAGTGCAAAAGCTTGAGCTCGTACTGGTGACCGGTCACACCGATCGCCTGGGTTCACAGCAATACAACCAGAAGCTCTCCGAGCGTCGTGCTGCCGCTGTTGCTGCCTACTTGGCAAGCAAGGGCGTAGCTAAAGACAAACTGGAAACACTCGGCATGGGCAAAACCCAGCCAGTGCCGGGCGTTGTTTGTGAGCAGAAGAACCGCAAGGCTCTGATCGCTTGCTTGCAGCCGCATCGCCGCGTTGAAGTTGAAGTCAAAGGCGAAATCACCGTACGCAAGTAACGGTTCGCTTCGGGCCCTCGGTTTTCTGAGGGCTCGCTTCGGCAAAAAACCCGCTTCGGCGGGTTTTTTATTGCGCGCGAGTTTAGGCAGCGGCCGCTCGGGCACTTCGTAGAGAATTGAGCCATGCAACGAAGCGCCCAACTCATCACCGCCCAATGGCTCATCACCGCTCATGAATCGGGCGTTCAAACGATTGAAAGTGGCGCGGTGCACGTCGACGGCGCAGGACACATTGTGGCTGTGGGCACTGCGACCGAACTTCGGTCTGCGCTCGATCGAAGCGGCGCTGCACACACCGTCGTTGATTTGGGCGCAAGCATCCTCATGCCCGGCCTGATTAATGCTCACACCCACGCCGCCATGAGCTTGCTTCGCGGTGCCGCCGACGACATGGCACTTAGCGATTGGCTACAGAAGCGGATTTGGCCCATGGAGGCCGCGTTGGTCGACGAATCGTTCGTGTTGGTCGGCACCCAGCTCGCGGCCGCGGAAATGTTGCTCGGCGGCACAACGACCTGCGCCGATATGTACTTTTATCCAAAGAGCGCCGCCAACGCGTTTTTGTCGATGGGGATGCGTGCACAGCTTGCGTTGCCGATTCTGGACTTTCCAACGCGCTACGCGGCCGACCCCGACGCTTACTTGGCGCTTGGCCTGGAAGCGCGCGACGAATTCAAAGGTGAAGCCTTGCTCAGCTTTGCGCTCGGTCCGCACGCGCCCTACACAGTGGGTGACGCAACCTTTGCGCGCATCAACGCCTATGCCGCCGAGCTCGGCATGGTGGTGCACACGCATTTGCAGGAAACGGCGCAAGAAGTGGTCGATGCGGTTGCCAAAAACGGCGTTCGCCCCACCGAGCGCCTACAAAAGCTCGGCACCTTAAGCCCCGACTTTTTGGGCGCGCACGGAGTTCATTTAAACGATGCCGACATTGCCCTGCTGGCACAAAACAATGCCTCCATCGTGCATTGCCCGTCGTCGAATTTAAAGCTCGCCAGCGGCATTGCTCCGGTGTCGGCCATGCTCAAGGCGGGTATCAACGTAGCCCTGGGCACCGACGGAGCAGCGAGCAATAACCGCCTCGATCTGTTCGAAGAGATGCGCTTGATGGCATTGCTCGCGAAAGTTAAGGCCAACAACGCAACGGCGGTCACGGCCGCACAAGCATTCGCCGCCGCCACCCTCGGTGGCGCTCGTGCGCTGGGGCTGAGCGACACCACCGGCAGCATTGCGCCGGGCAAAGCAGCCGATTTGGTCGCAGTTGCTACGTCCCGCGTCGGTATGACCCCGCTCTACGATCCGGTGTCGCACTTGGTCTACGCCGCCACCCGCGATGACGTGACCGACGTTTGGGTTGGGGGCGATCGGCGGGTTACCAATCGCGTACTCGCAGCTAATGCCGATCGCGCGCTCAATGATTCGATGCCCGCCGTCAACGCGTTTGCTACGCGTGTTCGCGCGCTACAGCACGTCGATGCGTAACTAACTCGATGACTCAAAATTCGAGTTTGAACGATGCGTATGCTCCCTCCCCCCGGGGGGGAGGGTTGGGGAGAGGGTCTTCACATTGCTCCGATCCACATCATTCCAAGTCCCTCACCCCAACCCTCTCCCCCAGGGAGAGGGAGCCAAACAGGTCACCGCCCTCTTTCTCAAAAACGCCTTTTGACCCACTGTCAAATATCCTACTCAGAGCCTGCCCCGGCGAAGGCCGGGGGCGAACGGTGTCTGGGAAGTGTTGAATCTCCGAGTCGTTTACGTTTCAATCGCACCCAATTAGACATGTCAAACACCTCAACCCAATCCAGCCCCAACGCCGATCCCGCCGAGCTTGCAAAATTCTCGGCGCTCGCCAGCCAGTGGTGGGACCCCAACGGCAAGTTTCGGCCGCTGCATGACATCAATCCGCTTCGCCTCGCACTGATCGACAAAACATCGGGCGGCTTGAAAGGTAAGCGCGCCATCGACATCGGCTGCGGCGGCGGGTTGGTGTCGGAGGGCATGGCCCGAATGGGAGCCCATGTGATCGGGGTCGACATGGCGGGCAAGGCGCTCTCGGTCGCTAAGCTACACGCCCTGGAATCCAATATCAACGTCGATTACCGCGAGGCGACCGCGGAGGATTTGGCCGCGCAAATGCCCGGTCAGTTCGATGTAGTGACCTGCTTAGAAATGTTGGAGCACGTGCCCGATCCCCGCTCGGTCGTTGCGGCCTGCGCAGCGTTGGCCAAACCGGGTGGCTGGCTATTCTTTTCAACGATTTCGCGCACGCCGAAAGCCTACGCGCTCACCGTGATCGGGGCCGAGTATGTTTTAGGATTGCTTCCCAAGGGCACCCATGAATACGCGAAATTTTTAAAGCCGTCCGAACTGGTTGGCTTTGCCGAGGGCGCGGGGCTCACGCTTACCGAGCTCAAAGGCATGGACTACAACCCGTTTTCGCACGTCGCAAAGTGGAAATCGGACACCACGGTCAACTATTTGATCGTCTGTAAAAAAGCGTCCTGACTTTTTCGCTGAAGACCTTATTAAATAGGGCCTCCCGTTGATTTATAGAATATTTCATAAATAACAAGAAATTTAACAAACGCCATATTTCGTATGGCGTTTGACAAGAAAGCTGTAATGCAAAAACCGTCCGCGATCCTATTTGATTTTGATGGCACGTTGGTGGACAGCGCACCCGATTTGGTGGGCGCGGTCAATGATTTACGCGCCGAATCGGGGCTGGATGCAATGCCGTTTGAATCGCTTCGTCCGTTTGCGACCTACGGTGCACGCAGCTTGCTCAAGGCTGGGCTCGATTTGTCGCCCGAAGCACCGAGCTACGAAGCGCAGCGCCAGCGTTTTTTAGCCATTTACGGCGAACGAAAGCTCTCGAAATCGCACCTTTTCGACGGCGTGTTGGAGCTCTTGATCGCCATCGAGCGAAGCAGCATCACCTGGGGCATCGTCACCAATAAAAATTCGCGCTTGGCAGAGCCGATGATTCACGAGCTCTTAATCGACAAAGCGTTTCGCCCCGCTGTGATCGTTTGCGGCGACACCACGCCCACGCCCAAACCCAACCCCGCACCGCTGCTGTTAGCTGCGGAAAAAATCAGTACCGCACCGCAGGCGTGCTGGTTTGTAGGCGACGGCGAAAGCGACATCAAAGCCAGCCACGCCGCTGGCATGACATCGATCTTGGCAAGCTATGGCTACATCCCCAATCACGGCACTGCGGCCGAGTGGCAAGCGCGGCACAGCGTGGAATCACCGCACGCGCTGCGGGCGATGATTCCGGCTTAAACCAGTCGAACGCGGCGGAACCAACCTCGCAGAATCGGCACTGTAACAATGAATCAGTTATTGACCGTCACCGAGCGAGACACGACTTGTGATCCGCCGCCTGGGGCGTTGGGGTCGGTGAACGAAACGGTGATCAACGTAGAGCCACCGCCCAAGTTGATTGAACCGTTGTTCGGTACCGGGTTATAAACAGCCGCAACCGACTGCGCACCACTGACGTAGCCTTGGTAGCTGCAACTGGTGCGCGAAAACACGCCCGGGCTGAGCGCTGGCAGCGTTAAGACTTCGGTGTCTACCTTGCCGCTCGATTGCTGCACGGCTCGTACATCAACGCTCACCGAGCCCTGTCCCGCCAAATCTGGATCGCTCACGGTGATGGCGCAAACGCCCTGCACTGGATTGGAATTAAACGGAGACGGTGACTGTGGGCCAATCCCGAAGACCGAGAATTGAAGCGTTGCTAGGTTATTGGCCGGCGCGGGCGGTGGAGCCGGCGGCGCGGGGGCCGGAGCAGGCGGAGCGGGCGGCGGAACGATCACGCCCTGCGTGAACGCGCCGCAACCGACCCCAACCACTTGACTTGCCACACCGCTGGGCGCGGTGGTGTCGAGGTATTCCGCAGAAATCGAGCCTAACGACGGGAATTCGAGCACGCCATTATTGGGAGCGGCCGAACCTTGACGCGCCGACACACTGCTCGTCGCGTAGCGCCCCGAGCCCGCGGGATCAAGGCGAATGGTCTCGCTGTCACCGACTGAATTTCGAACGGTCACATTCACAAACGCTGGATTGCCGAGCGTCAAATCAGGATCGGTGACCGATAACGAAATCGGTAGCTGGGTCGTTTGCCCGACCGCTACGGTATTGGTGTTGGCGTTGATGTTGCATGCGAGCTGCGCGGTTTGGTAGCCCGATGGCAACGCGCCGCAATCGCTGGTGACCAGTTGCGTGCGACCCACCGCGCCAGGCCGTTGATCCAAGTATTCCACCGTGAAGCCCGTAGCGGCGCCGATGTCGAGCGTGCCATTTCGTGCGCCCACCACCACATTGCCACCGACTCGAGCAGGCACACTGGTCGTCAAAAAGCGCCCTAAGTTTCCGGATGCACCGAGGGTGACGATTTCGCTATCGCCCGATGCGGTTCGGAGCAGCACATCAATCGAGGGCAAGCCCGCCAAATCAGGATCGAAGAGCTCGATGGTCAGCGGCACATTGGTCGCGCCACCGTTGCTCGATGTGGCGAGCGAAACAAAAGTCGCGTTGCCGCCCATGCGGCAGGCAAACTGCCCCAAAGTCCCCGGATCGCGGCGGGTGTCGGATGCTTGAACAATTTGCTGATTGCGGCTGATCGCAACGCATTGATCGTTGTAGCGGGCGGTCACCACCGCGTCACCAATCAATTCAATTTGACCGTTGCCGGCCACCGCTGCGCCCTGCGCCGTTAAGCGCCGAGCGTTGACTTGAGCGCGGAACAAGCCATCGGGATTGAGCGCGTTCAGGGTGATGAATTCACGATCGCCGCGATCCGTAATTACGTCGGCTTGAATGGAGGGCAAACCGGCCAAATCAGCGTCGTCGATTTCGACAAAAAGCGGCTCAGCATTGGCGTTCGCCGGCGAAACGATTCGCACGGTTCCAGTGTGACACGGTGCCACGGCGCGCGACTCAAATGGACTGTCACCCGTGATAGCGGAAATGCGCCACAAATCGCCATCGCGCGATAGCAAAATCACGACGCGCCCGGTCACCAATTCTGGGTTCAAATTTCGCGCATCGAAGTAGCGCTTTTGAAACACCGCTTGCAGCATCGCCACGTTTTCACCAATCGACCAGGTTTGATCGGTGAACAGCAAACGCGGCCGAGTTTGGCTCGTGGCGTCGCGGCGCATCGCATCGAGCACGCGGCTGTAGCCAGGCATGCCCGGATCAATTTTGGCTTGGAAAAAACCGACGTCGCCGCGCTCATAGGCATCGATCAGCGCTTGAAACTGCACATCTAGCAAAGCCTTGTCGGCTGGTGTGGCGGGCTTGGCTGAGGCGTTGGGCGTGACGTTTCGGGCGTCGCTTTGTCGCTCTTCCCGAGAGCCCGCTGTGCCCACTTGGGCGAGCGTGACGCCGTTGAATGAAACCGCCGTAAACGCCAAGGCGCAGGCCATGGCAACGGCCACGCGAAGGGGCTTTTTGGCAAAAACGGCGAGCTTCGGCGCTGGGGAGGTGTTGTTGTATTTCATGATGTGTCCTATTCAGTCCGAATTGCCTAAAACGAGCCCACGAGCGAAGCGCCGACGCCGCGATCTTTGTACGCTTGCGCCGCCAAGGTCTGCCAGTTGCGGTTTTCACGTCCGTAGAGCTTGAAGCTCCACTTCGGATTCCACTGCCACGTCGCATCGACCTGCACGCCGTCTTGCTTGCCCAGCGCGCCCGACACCGGGTCTTTCAGGTGCCCCAAAAAACCGGCGACGTTGAGCATCCCAACGTTGGTCCAGTTGAACCCAAGCGTCAACATGATTCGATCATTCCAACCCCTCGCGGCGGGCTGCACGGCGTTGGCGCTGTTGGTTTGCCACTGCTTGGTGTACGAGCTCATCACGTTTAACGAGCGCTGCCCTGTTGAGTCGGCGAACGACTTGGAAAGGTTCACTGTGCCGCCGCTAGTTTTCGCTTCGTTGGGCGTGGCGCCAAAGGAATCGTTTTGTTGCTGCGTCAAATTCAAGCCGCCGGTCCAGCCGTCTTTGCTGTAGCCCAAGGTGAGCGATGCGTTGTCGCTTTGGGTGCGGCTGTCCGCGCCGACTTGTTCGGTTTTGGCTCGACCCAGCGTGAGCGACGAATTGAAGCCCGGGATAGACGCTGGGTTCCAAGCCAAGGTGACCGAGGCCGATTCGCTGTCGGTGATCACTTTAATCGGAGGCGCAAATGCTGGAATCGGCGGCGCAAACGGATCGGGCGGCAGCGCAATGGGTGCGGGCGGCGGCGGAATGATGGCCGTTCGGGAGCTGGGTGTGTAGCGCGATTGCCGCGCATCGACAGTCGCTGAAAATTCGGGGGTCATGCGCCAAGCCACATTGCCAAACGCTTCACGCGTGCCCGGCGATACGGTCGAGAGCGTTGAGTAGAGCCCGCCGACATCGTTAAATCCGAATCGCAGCGCCACGGGATCGCCCTGAAACGAAAAGTCCGCCATCAGCGCCTCGTCTTTCAAGCGCTTTGCGCCCTGTTCGTCAAAACGACTTTTTCCAGCCTCGATGTTCATCGAGATTTTGTTGTACCTAAACGCCGCGCCCACGGTGGCACTGGCGCCCTTGGCGCCGTTGAGCGGATTGGTCATCAGCGGCGACACAGCGGTCACATCAGAAAATTGTTGGCCCGTTGCGTACACATCAAACGTAGCCGCGCCGGACGCGAAAGTGCCCGGAGCGCTACCGACTTTAAGCGCGTAGGCCTCGCGCGGATACGCGGTTCGAACCGCCTTGTTGTAAGTCGAACGCCAATCCTCAATAAACAATCCCGCCGCGCCCGACACATAAATCGGCCCTAGAAACTTTTGCGCCTGCGCGCCGCGAATAGGCAGCGTGGTGCCGAGCGTCGAATGCGCCACCGCCAAATCGCCCACCGCACCTACAAATCCAGGTTGCGAGTAACCGATTTGCACTTTGTTCACCAGCAGCGGATGGCGTTGGCTCGCGATATCGTTCGTTTGCGTGACCTGCGTTTGTGCCCACGCGGTCACATCCCCCTCGCTCACCCGTTTGTAATCGCTGCCGATGATCGCGCGATGCAAATTACCCGCCGCGTTGGGGTTGAGCGTTGCACCACCACTTTGGGTATTTCGATACACCGACAAATCGAGCGTGGTGTTCCAGGTAAGCTGTGTTGCGCCACCCGCCGTTTGCGTGACTTGTGGCAGCGGCATTTGCGTGAGCTGGGCGAATTGACGAAGCACTTCGTCATCGGCTAGTGCTTGAGCGGCATTGCCAATCAAACCCGCAGCCATCGCCACAGAAAGCGACACCGCAACTGCCACCGGGCGACGCGGCCCCCATCGAACGCTCAAACCATTCACCGCTGCCGACCGTTTGGTCGATCCGCTCAAAACGTGCTGCATAGAAACCCCAAAGATACGTTGTAGTGCTGTTGCCCAACCCGCTGCGATGCGCTCGATCCACACTCAAGCCCTGCCTCACCACCGTCAAGCCAACCGCCATTGTTGCGAATTTGGTGGCCTGAAGCCACCATAAATTTCGCCCTCACTGGGTAAGACGGAAAACCGGTGGAAAAAGAGACAATTGAGGCGACATTCAATGCAAAACACACCACAAAATTTCGTACCCCGTAGCGATGACGCCCAAGCAGCGCCTAGCCTCGATCTGTTTTGTCGGGTTGTGGACAACTACGGCGACATTGGCGTGTGTTGGCGCTTGGCGCGACAGCTGAGCGCTGAATTCGGGTGGCGGGTTCGTTTGATCGCTGACGACTTGCGCGCGTTTCAGTGGATTGCGCCGGACATTGCGCCGAGCCTGCCGGAGCAGCGACTTGCGGGCATCGACGTGCTTTTGTGGAGCGACAACCTTAACCTGCAGCCCGCCGACGTGGTGATCGAAGCGTTTGCGTGTGACCCTCCAGCTAACTACGTGCGTGCCATGTCAAATAAGGCGATCAAGCCTATTTGGATCAATCTCGAATATCTAAGCGCCGAGGCTTGGGTGGACGGCGTACATGGGCTCCCGTCACCCCACCGCCAATTGCCATTGCTCAAACACTTTTTTGTGCCCGGATTTACGGAGCAAAGCGGTGGCCTCATTCGCGAACGCGACATCTCGGTGGTCGCGCAGCCGTCGGCTGATGACACCGTGAGCACAGCAACCCAGCGCGTGTTCGTGTTCGCCTATCCGCACGCACCTATCGCCGCGCTGGCTCGCGCGCTCGACGGCGAATCGTCGTCCTTATCGCCACAGTTCGATTTGGCAAGTCCGGTGGCTGCAGCGCTTCCCGAATCGATTCAGGTCAAACCAATTTCGCCGGTACCGCAGACCAAATTCGATGCCCTGCTCGCTCGTTACGCTTTACTTATCGTTCGCGGTGAAGATTCGTTTCTGCGGGCACAGTGGGCTTCCAAACCCATGCTTTGGCACATCTATCCCACCGACGACGGCGCGCACATCGTCAAGCTCAACGCTTGGCTTGATCGCTACTGCGTTGGCATGGATGCGCCCACCGAGCGCGCCTATCGACGGGCTTCGTTGGCCTTCAATCAAAGCGACGCTGACTCTGCAAAGTACGTCGATTTCGTCCAACGATTGCCCGTGTTGGCGCAGCACGCAATCCACTGGCGGCGAACGCTTTTGCTGCAGGATGACCTAGCCACCCGACTGGTTAGATTCGTCTGCCTAGCCGAAAAACCGAAGATCGGCTAAAATCGAAGGCTTTGCTGCAAAAAGCCGCGCCAGTTTTGCCCCACGCTGCACGATGAGCCGCCCGAACACCGAGCGAGCCCAGTTGCAAATCAAGCGTATCGACGTTTCGGCGCCCCAACACACAAACACAGAAAACACATGAAACTCGCAACCGAACTCCGCGCTGGCAACGTCATTATGGTCAACGAAGCCCCGATGGTCATCATCAAAGCCGAATACACCAAATCGGGTCGCAATGCCGCCGTCGTTAAAGCCAAAATCAAGAACCTGCTCTCAGCCGGCGGCACCGAACTCGTCTTCAAAGCCGATGAAAAATTTGACATCGTCGTGCTCGACAAAAAAGAAGTCACCTACAGCTACTTCGCCGACCCAATGTACGTGTTCATGGACGCCGAATACAACCAGTACGAAATCGAAGCCGACAGCATGGGCGACGCAATGAAATACTTGGCCGACGCCATGCCCTGCGAAGTCACGTTCTACGACGGTCGCGCCATCGGTCTTGAGCTCCCAACCTCGCTCGTACGCGAAGTCGAATACACCGAACCGGCTGTGCGCGGCGACACCTCAGGCAAAGTCATGAAGCCCGCCCGCCTCAAAGGCACCGGCTACGAAATCCCGGTCCCAGCGTTCGTCAACACGGGCGACATGATCGAAATCGACACCCGCACCGACGAATTCCGTAAGCGCGTTTAAGCGCGCAGTCGCGATTCGAAAAATGGCTCCTGCGGGAGCCATTTTTTTGCCGCCTTGTGATCCCGTTGCGTTCGCACCACCGTAAGGCAACGGAGCGCAGTTTTTAGCGGACAGCGCCCACTCGTCTCGCTCTGCACGCACCGCTGTGATTTTTGGGTAGTGATCTGAGCTTTCGAAACTTTGAGAAATGCGGTAAAGTGAACCGGTGCTTACGCGCAGAATCCGCCCGCCAACGTGACGATTCTCGTTTTGAGCGTTCAAAGTCTCTATCGATGGAGCGGTGAAATGTGCCTAGCGTGTTTAAAGATACCCGGTCGATTTGTTTTGCTGTTCGTAACCCTGTTTTTTGCGGCGTCGAGCGGACAAGCACAAGGGGTCGTGCTTTTCGGCTACCTGCCCTTTGAGAATCGATTGATTAGTTTCAACGCGGCGGCGCCAGGCACCCTGCTTTCAAACGTGGCGTTGACAGGTCTGGCGGGTGGTGAGCGACTGACCAGCATGGAATTTCGACCAAAAACAGGGGAGCTTTACGCCATTGCGAAGCCCGGGCTGAACTCAATTCGCCTGGTCAAGATCAATCCAATAACGGGAGCGGTCAGCGATGTGGGTCCAGCAACAACCGTGCTGAGCGCTTCGTATTTTGGGCTCGCCTTTGATCCCGTCGCCGACATCATTCGACTCGTTTCTAACGTCGGCAGCAACCTGCGAATCAACCCCGATACCGGTGCGATTATTACCCCCGACAACGCCCTGTTCTACGCTAGCGGGGACCCGAATTTCGGTGTGACGCCCAGTATCGTTCACGCCGCACACAGCAACGCCCATCAGGGTGCGGGCACCACGACCCTCTACGGCATCGATACGTCCGCCGCGGCTCTGGTGCGAATTGGTGGAGTTGGCGGATCGCCGTCACCTGGCACTGGCAGCATGACCACGATCGGACTTTTGGGTTTCACAGTAAGCGACTTCGGGGGGCTTTCCATCGCGCCCAAAGGCAATGTCGCGTATGCACTGATGCGAACCGGGCTGGTGCCGATGCTCTATGTCGTTGATCTCAATACCGGCAGCGCCCAGACGATCGGCGCAGTCGGCATCAACGACATCGTCGAGGGACTTGCGGCCTCGCCCGTTAGCGAGTGCCTCGATCTCGACGGCAACGGCATTGTCACTCCGATGACCGACGGACTGATGCTGTTGCGAGCATTGCTCGGGATGACCCATAGTGCGGTCACTGAAGCCGCGTTGCCGCCGCAGACGCCTCCGCGCTCAACGTGGAATCTCATCCGCGCGCACATGAACGCCAATTGCGGCATGTCCTTCGCCAATTGACCAGACAAGCAGCGTGTCCGCTAGGGTACTCGGCGGGCCCGCCCTTCACGGCGGTCAGCGATCTGGCCCTGGGTCGGAGCCAACAGCCAGCTCAATAAGCTATTGTTGAGCGCATGAGCTTCGCCTACTTCACACACCCCACCTCGCTACAACACGAAATGGGTGCCCAACACCCCGAATGCCCGGATCGGGTTCGGGTAATTGATGATTTTTTGCGGGCGAGTGGTTTGCTTGATTTTGCGCGCCTCGAAATTGCGCCGGCGGCTTCGCGGGAGGTAATTTTGCGGGCTCACGGTGCGGCGCTGTTGGCCACGCTCGAGGCGCGCTCGCCCAGCACGGGTTACGCTGATATCGACGGCGACACCACCATGAATCCTTACACGCTCAGTGCGGCATTGCATGCGGCGGGTGCGGCAGTGGCTGCGACCGATCTGGTTTGCAGTGGGCGAGTGCAGCGTGCGTTTTGCAACATCCGTCCGCCAGGGCACCACGCCGAGCGTGATCAAGCGATGGGGTTTTGCTTTTTGAATAACGCCGCGATTGCCGTGCTCCATGCGATTCGTGCTCACGGTTTGCAGCGCGTCGCTATCATCGATTTCGACGTGCATCACGGCAACGGCAGCGAAGAGATTCTGCGCGAGGAATGCGATGCGGGTCGGGTGCTGATGGCGTCCACATTTCAGTATCCGCTGTATCCCGGTTCGGGGACGAATCCGCTCTCAGCAACGAGCGTCAACGTGCCGCTTGCGGCCTACTCCAAAGGCGAGGCAATGCGCGCAGCTGTCATCGAACAGTGGTTGCCCGCGCTCGATAAATTTGCACCGCAATTGATCGTGATTTCGGCCGGATTTGACGCGCACCGCGACGATGAATTGGCGATGCTCGGCTGGGTTGAATCTGATTACCGCTGGGTCACGCAGCAACTCGTGGCGGTCTCGGAACGGCACTGTCAAGGGCGAATCGTTTCAACGCTGGAGGGCGGCTATGCGCTCGGCGCGCTGGCCCGGAGCGTGGGCGAACATGTGAAAGTGTTGATTGGCGCGGATTAGGCGCCTCGGCCAGTCGTGCAGTAGCGAATTGAGTGCCTATCTCACAAACAGCGAGCAGTCATCCCAGCTTTTCTTTGATTCGCCAATTGAAATAGGGCGATCAGAGAATTTTTAGTGCTTTACGAATCGTTGTAAAAATGCCTGAAAAGCCATATTTAATAGGGCGCTTACGAAATTTGCTGATTTTTCACTACTGATTGCGCCTGCACCGCCCTTTTGACCCCACCCAACGCTCATGAACACACCATCGCCAGTCGTTACGCTGTTTCAATTCAAGGCTTGGTCCAACGCGGAGCTCCTGGCTACGCTCGCCACGCTTGACGCCGAAAGGCACGCAACCGAGCGCCACACCGCGATTCGATTCTTTTGCCGTTCATGGTTCGACGGGCTCACCACGAACGGAGGGGGCTAGTGGCGAACGCTGGCTGCGTCTGTCGAGAACTCGTCGGGCGAGCCGCGCGCACAAGCAACCGAGTCAGTTTCACGGTTCGCCGCCACTCCCCGTTCGTGGTGAGCTTGTCGAACCATGAACGGCTCGGGAGGAGTAAATTCTCCTTGGGAAGCGTTTCGCTTCTTTTGCCGTCATGGTTCGACAAGCTCACCACGAACGGAGGGGCTAGTCGCGAACGCTGGCTACGTCTGTCGAGAACTCGTCGGGCGAGCCGCGCGTACAGGCAACCGAGTCAAGTTCACGGTTCGCCGCCACTCCCCGTTCGTGGTGAGCTTGTCGAACCATGAACGGCACGGGGGGAGTCAATTCTGCTTGGGAAGCGTTTCGCTTCTGTTGCCGTCATGGTTCGACAGGCTCACCACGAACGGAGGGGGGGCTAGTGGCGAACGCTGGCTGCGTCTGTTGAGAACTCGTCGGGCGAGGCGCGCGTACAAGCAACCGAGTCAGTTTCACGGTCCGCCGCCACTGCCCGTTCGTGGTGAGCTTGTCGAACCATGAACGGCTCGGGGGGAGTCAATTCTGCTTGGGAGGCGTTTCGCTTCTTTTGCCGTTATGGTTCGACGGGCTCACCACGAACGGAGGGGGATCGGCGCGTTCGCTGAGGGCATCTGGTGCAAACTCGCCCCCTGGCGAGCTACCCCGTTCGTGGTGAGCTGGTCGAACCATGAACGGCTCGGGAAGAGTCAATTCTGCTTGGGAAGCGTTTCGATTCTTTTGCCGTTATGGTTCGACGGGCTCACCGCGAACGGAGGGGATCGGCGCATTCGCTGAGGGCGTCTGGCGCGAACTCGTCCCTGGCGAGCTACCCCGTTCGTGGTGAGCTTGTCGAACCATGAACGGCTCGGGGGGAGTCAATTCTGCTTGGGAAGCGTTTCGCTTCTTTTGCCGTTGTGGTTCGACGGGCTCACCACGAACGGGAAAGACTCACCTACAACGGCGAGTCTCTCCCAAGGAACGGTAATCCGCCGTTACCCCAACCAAACCCGCACATTCTCAAACATCCGTAGCCACGGCGAGCGGGTCCAGGCTTCGGGATGCCATGAGAAATTTTCTACGCGGTGGGTGCGCTCGGGGTGCGGCATGAGGATGTTGAAACGACCATCTTCGCTGGTGAGGCCGGTGATGCCGCCGGGGGAGCCGTTCGGGTTTAGGGGATAGACCTCGGTGGCTGTGCCGTGGCCATCAACGTATCGCAGTGAGACGTAGTGATCGGCAATCGCCAATTGGTTGTCGTCTTTGAACTGTGCAAAGCCTTCGCCGTGTGCAACGACGATGGGCAAACGCGAGCCCTCCATGCCTTTGTACAAGATCGATGGCGTGTCCATCACTTCAACCAACGCGGTGCGGCATTCGAATTGCTCGCTACCGTTCTTGATGAACTTCGGCCAATGGGCGGTGCCGGGCATAATGGGTGTCATGTGCGCCATCATTTGGCAGCCGTTACAAATGCCCAACGCGAAGGTGGATGTGTCGTTGAAAAACTCGGCGAATTGATCGCGAAGTTCGGTGTTGAGCAAGATCGATTTCGCCCAACCTGCGCCCGCGCCGAGCACATCGCCGTAGCTGAAACCGCCGCAAGCAACGAAGCCCTTGAATTCATCAAGCGATACGCGACCGGTTTGTAAATCAGTCATGTGAACGTCGTACGCATCAAAGCCCGCCATCGCAAAAACATGTGCGGTTTCAACGTGGGAATTCACACCTTGCTCGCGCAAAATTGCCACTTTCGGACGCGCGCCTTTGTTGATGAACGGCGTTGCAACGTTGACCGTGGCATCAAACAATACACGTGGTGCAAGCCCCACATCCGCGTCATCAAAGACGCGATCAAACTCCGAATCGATGCAATCGGGATTGTCGCGTAGGCGCTGCATCTCGATCGTCGTTGCGCTCCACGCAGCGTGTAGCGCTTGGCGCGCTTCGTCGAAAATCGTTTTACCTGCGTGGCGGATGATGAATTTGTGATCAGTGTTCGTGGTGCCGATGTCGTGAACGGCGACATTCGCGAAGGCAGATTTCACTCGCGACACATCAGCGCGGCGAACTTGAATCACTGCGCCGAGCTCTTCGTTGAAGAGTGCCGAAAGTACCGACGAAGGCACGTCTCCCACCCCCGTTCGCCCTGAGCCTGTCGAAGGGTCGGTGGAAGCGGCAACAGTCTTCACCTGAGCAGAAACCGGGGCGGCACTCTTCTTAGTACCAGTTAGCGATGAATCCGCCAGCCCTTCGACCAGCTCAGGGCGAACGGATAGGAGTGAATCGACGTTGATGGTGAGCCCACAACGCGACGTAATCGCCATTTCAGCGAGCGCCGCAAACAAGCCACCGTCTGAACGATCATGGTACGCAAGCAACAAACCGTCGGCGTTAAGTTTTTGCACGCCAGCGAAGAACGTTTTTAGTGCCTCTGCCGAATCGCAATCCGGCACATCGCTGCCCATCTTTGCATGAACTTGCGCGAGGATCGATGCGCCCAAACGCTGCTTGCCATTCGCGATGTCAACGAACAGAAGTACGTTGTCACCCTCGGTTCGGAGCAGCGGTGTGAGCGTTTTCTTGACGTTGTTCACATTCGCAAACGCGCTCACAATGAGCGACACCGGCGAATGCACGCTCTTGGCCACTTCGCCGTCTTTCCAACCGGTGCGCATGCTCATCGAGTCTTTGCCGACAGGGATTGATACGCCGAGCGCTGGGCAAAGCGCCATGCCGACCGCGTGAACCGCATCGAACAGCGCAGCGTCTTCACCCGCCACATCAACAGCTGCCATCCAGTTCGCCGACAGCTTGATGTCTTTGATCGACGTGATCGATGCGGCGGCGATATTGGTAATGGCTTCGGCCACCGCCATACGCGCCGAAGCTGCGGCATTGATCACAGCGAGCGGCGTGCGCTCACCCATGGCAAATGCCTCGCCCGTATCACCTACGAAATCGCGCAAGGTCACTGCGCAATCGGCAATCGGCGCCTGCCAAGGACCGACCATTTGTTCACGCGCAGTGAGTCCGCCCACGAAGCGATCACCGATGGTCACTAGAAACGTTTTGTCAGCGACGGTTGGGTGCTGCAACACTTTGTATGCAGCATCGCGCAGCTTGATGTTTGAAGGATCGAAGGCATCAGCCGCCGCTGCCTTTCGGTGCGTTACACGCTCCATTTTTGGCGGCTTGCCGAGGAGTACCTCAAGCGGCATATCAACGGGCTTGTTGTTGAATTTCGCGTCAGCAACCGTCAAGTTGCCCGAGCCATCGGCTACGCCGACCACCGCAAACGGTGCGCGTTCGCGTTCGCAAAATGCTTTGAACGACGACAAGCTCTTCGGCGCGATCGCCATCACGTAGCGCTCTTGCGATTCGTTGCACCAAATTTCGGCGGGGCTCATGCCTGCCTCTAGGGTGAGCACATTGCGCAGATCGAACATCGCGCCGCGTGGATCAGTGTCGCTGCCGGCATCGTTCACCAACTCGGGCAGCGCGTTGGACAATCCGCCCGCGCCCACATCGTGAATCGCCAAAATCGGATTGTCTTCACCCAAGCGCCAACACGCGTTGATCACCTCTTGTGCGCGTCGCTCCATTTCTGGATTGCCGCGCTGCACAGAATTGAAATCCAAATCAGCGGTGTTTTGCCCTGTGGTCATCGATGATGCAGCGCCACCGCCCATGCCGATTCGCATGCCCTCGCCACCGAGCTGAATCAGCAAGGTGCCCGCAGGAAACGCAATTTTCTGGACGTGCTGATCAGCGACCGCGCCCACGCCGCCCGCGATCATGATGGGCTTGTGATAACCGTAAACCGTGTCGGCGGTTTTGTGTTCGAAGGTGCGGAAATAGCCGTTCAGATTGGGGCGACCAAATTCATCGTTAAACGCCGCGCCACCAATCGGGCCTTGCAGCATGATGTCCAAAGCGCTCACAATTCGGTCGGGCTTTCCAACTTTCATCGTTGCCACTTCCCACGGCTGCGGTAAGCCCGGCAAACGCAAATGCGATGTCGTAAAGCCAGTCAATCCACCTTTGGGAATGGCGCCGCGGCCCGTTGCGCCCTCATCACGAATCTCTCCACCTGAGCCTGTTGCGGCGCCCGCAAATGGCGCGATGGCGGTGGGGTGATTGTGGGTTTCAACTTTGGCCAAATAATGCGTTAAACCGACGTGCTCGGCGTACTTGCCTTCGGCATCGGGATACCAGCGCTTTGCGATGCCACCGGTCAAGATCGCTGCGTTGTCGGAATACGCGACTTCGGTGCCCTCGGGGCTCAGTTTGTGTGTGTTGCGGATCATGCCGAACAGCGAAATGTCTTTTTTCTCGCCATCAATCGTCCAGCTGGCGTTAAACACTTTGTGGCGGCAGTGCTCGGAGTTGGCTTGCGCGAACATCAGCAATTCCACGTCGGTCGGATCACGTTGCATCTTGTCAAACGCTGCGACCAAGTAATCGATTTCGTCATCGGACAGCGCGAGCCCCAGCTCTCCGTTGGCTTTTTTGAGCGACGCGGCGCTGCGGGACACCGTCTCTAGTCGCTTGGGATGCTGCACACCGAAGAGCTCGTCGCTGGCCTCCATGGTGGGCAGCACGCTCTCGGTCATGCGGTCGTGGCAGACGACCTCGACGGCACGACGCGCAGCCGCAGTGAGCGGCTTTTCGCTACTCACGGTAAACCAAACGCCCCGCTCGATTCTGGTGACCGCTTTCAGGTCGCAGTTTTTTGCGATATCAGTGGCTTTCGATGACCACGGCGAAATGGTGCCAAGGCGCGGCACGACCAGAAACGAATGCTGCGGCGGCAGCGGCTCGGGCATGTCGTCTTCGTCCTCGTCATCTGAATCCATCGCCTCCGGGGCTTCAACGCCGTAGGCCAAGAGCGCCTCTAAACGGGCGGTTTCCTCGCGCGTCAGGCCGCGAGCAAGAAGCGCGAAGTGCCAATACTCGGCGGCAACATCGGTCACGCCATGCTCGGCCAGCAGCGCCAGGAGCTTGTCTTGCCGAAATTGCGAGAGCGACGTAGCGCCGCGAATTTGTAGGGTGACCGCAGAAGGGGTCGAAGAACCGGAGAGCGAAGATGCAGACATGCACAGGTGGCCGCGCCGAGACGTTGAGAACACCGTCGCGACACTTGCCAACAAAGGAAGGGAATCTAAATTTTACGGGTCGGCTGCGAATGCGGGTTCGCTATGCGCCTGAGGCCCGTTTAGGTTAGAACTACCAACAACATTTTCCTCATGTTCCCTGATAAAAAAGGCGTACAGAAGAGTTAATACAGTTACAGGTTTAATTAAAAAACAAGCGAATCGCCATATTTTATAAGGCGATGCAGCGATAAGCTCGGATTAACTAAAGCACTCCTGCGCGTTGGCCATCGAACTACTACTTCCAGCTCAATTTCGACATAGACTGCATCACGCCCGCACCGAAGCTCGCACCCAGACGACGCGAAAACTTATCAAACGCGTTTTCTTCAATGGAGTAATCAACCAAATCTTCGGCCTTCACCACGTCGCGCGCTACCGAATCAATCGACCCCACAGCATCAACCAAACCGTTTTCGATAGCCTTGTTGCCAGTCCAAATCAGCCCCGAAAACAGGCCCGGCGTGTTGGCTTTCAACCGATCGCCACGACCGTCTCTGACGGCTTTGATGAACTGTTGATGCACATCACCCAGCATGGCCTCCAAATGCGCTTTGTGCTCCGGTTTCTGCGGGGAAAACGGATCCATGAACGCCTTGTTTTCTCCGGCGGTCACGGTGCGATTTTCCACGCCAATTTTTTCAAGCAATTTGTCAGCACCAAAGCCTTGGTAAACCACACCGATTGAGCCGACCAAGCTTGCGCCGTCAACGTAGATTTTGTCGCCCGCAGCGGCAACAAAATAACCGCCAGACGCACACAATTCATCGACCACCACATAAAGTGGTTTTTCTGGATTGTCTTTACGTAGTCGCTTAATCTCGTTGTAGATCCGCGCCGACTGCACTGGCGATCCGCCGGGGCTATTAATCGACAAAATCACGCCCACACTGTCGCTCGCACCGAACGCGGCTCGCAGAGCGGTATTAATTTTCTCGGCGCTCGCCATGCCTTTGTCGTCGATTTCGCCTTCGAGCTTGACCAACGCGGTGTGGCGTCCGATCGTTTCGGTCTCACCACCTCGTCCGATCCAGCCCATCAGCATCGCGAAAACGGCCACGGCCAACGCTAACCAAACGAGCTTGAAGAACACTGACCAACGACGCCGCGCGCGTTGCTCCTTTAAGTTCATCTGCGCCAGTTTGCTCACCAACTCGCGTTCCCAGCCGGCCTGAGTCGGGATTTGATCGTCCATGTTTATGCGTTCGCTTTCAAAAATGTAGCTAGCTCGGATACCGAATCTACCAAAGTCAATGGGGTGTGCTGCCGCAGCAAGTGCGGCTCGTGCGCGCCGTAGGTCACGCCAATCGACGCGCTGCCAGCGTTTTCAGCGAGTTGCAAGTCATGCGTGGTGTCGCCGATCATGATGGAATCTTTAGCCGTCAAGCCCGTGGTGTCGTAAATCGCGTGCAGCATGCCAGGATGCGGTTTGGCAAAACCCTCATCCGCGCAGCGCGATGTCACAAAAAATTCACGCAAACCTAGCGTGTCAAACGCCCGGTCTAGCCCACGACGTGATTTACCCGTCGCCACGGCCAACCAATGCCCGCGCGCTTTAAGCGAAGCAAGCATCTCTGGCACACCGTCAAACAAAACGATTTCTTCTTCACCGACTAAAAAATGATGGCGAAACCGCTCGGTGAGCTTAGGTAAGTCTTCGTCACGAAGCGTTGGCACCGCATACTCTAACGCAGGCTTCAATCCCATACCGATGATGAACGATGCTTGTTCGTCAGTCGGAATGGGATAGCCGGTGTCCTCGGCAGCCCGTTGCAAAGCCCGTTTGATAACAGCCGTGGAATCGGCGAGCGTGCCATCCCAATCGAAAATGATGAGTGAATAGTTCAAAGGTTTAACACGCGAAAAAGAAATCTACCGATCTATAAAAAGTCCCCTCTCCCGCAGGCGGGAGAGGGTTAGGGTGAGGGTGCGGTGGCACAGAGCCGAACTCGTTTTAACCGAGAAACTCGGCATCGCGCCCCGAGCCAGCGCCACTGTTACGCCAGCCGCCCTCACCCCTGCCCCTCTCCCGCCTGCGGGAGAGGGGTTCTAGCCGCCGTACCAAAACCTTGCTAATTCCCCAGGGAGCGGCGCTTCCACCTTCATCGCCACGCCCGTCACCGGATGTTCAAACGCAAACGATTTGGCATGCAAAAACATGCGCTTCAATCCCTGCTGCGCCAGCGATTTGTTCCACGCGACATTGCCGTATTTGGTGTCACCAGCAATGGGAAATCCAACGTGTTGTAGATGCACGCGAATTTGATGGGTGCGCCCGGTCTTGAGCTCGGCTTCGAGCAAACTCATGTCGTTGCGGCGCTCCAGCAAATTGAAAATCGTGTGTGCGAACTGGCCCTCGTCCTCATTGACCTCAACGCGGCGTTCACCATCTTTTTGCGTAAATTTTGCGAGCGGCGCTTTAACGTGTTGCCGATCGTTGACCCATTCGCCCTTGACCACGGCTAAGTAGCGCTTGTCGCCCGATTTATCGCGCAGTGTTTCGTGCATGCCGATCAGCCCTGCTCGCGTTTTGGCGATAAAGAGCACGCCCGACGTTTCCCGATCCAGTCGATGCACCAGCTCCAACATCGGCGCACCGGGTCGCGCCATGCGAATTTGCTCAATCACGCCGAAGCTCACACCCGATCCCCCGTGAACGGCAACACCCGAAGGCTTATTCACCGCCAAAAGATGATCATCCTCCCACACGATTTCGTGCGGAAATTCGCCGGTGAGCTGCGCGTGAACCGGCGCTTCGGCTACCCGAACTGGCGGAATCCGAAGCTCGTCGCCCGCTTGCAGCTTGGTTTCGGCCTTCACTCGACCGCCGTTAACGCGGACCTCGCCGGAGCGAACGATTCGGTACACATGCGTTTTGGGCACGCCCTTGAGCTCTCGGATCAGAAAGTTATCCACACGCTGACCCGCGTGCGCTATCGAAATAGTGACGTGACGAACGGCGGCCGCCGCAACGGCGGGTGCTGCGGAACTCGCCGCAATCGGTGCTTCCGGCGATTTAGGGCGAGCGCCGGGCTTGAGCCCAAGCGGCTTTGATTCGCGTGGCGCAGCAGAAAATGTGCCTAAGTCCTTCATTTACCTTATAATTTCTAAGTTGTCGCCAAATAACTACGCACCCGCACCAGCGCTGATTTATTCATCGCTCGTCCGATCCGCGAAGACCAACGACGACGAAAGCCAATCCAACGCTTCGGCACTTTCTGGGTGAATTTCATGGAAAGTGGGACGAATAGGCACTTTAAGCCTTTCCCGACATTCGGATTGCACGGTTAAGCCGCCCCCGTGATTAAGCGGCAATTGTAGAAGTTCAGCCCGTCTGACATCTCGAATGAGAGTTTGCGGGCCTGTAAAAGTTTGATTGCTGTGCCGCATCTACAGTGCGACACAGCCTAGAAAAGAAGAATTGTCATGAACCCCCGCGCTACAGCTTTTGCAGCGTTCGTTGATCGCAGAATAGATGCCACCGTGATTCGTCACGCCGCGCTCTATGAGCCTGCGCCAACGGCGGCGGACACTGGACGAGATGATCGTCCCACCGCCGCACGGTTGACACACTTCGCATCAAGCATCAGCGCGTTGTTTCGTCGGTGATCTAGCGTACGGCACGGTCGGGGGAAGCGCGCCTGCCGCGCGACACTGACCGGTTCCGCCAAAACGCTCACGCCACACAACACCTCGCCACAGGCCGCACGCATCTCGTCGCGTTGTCCGATTTTCTGAACAAGGAAAAAGGAATTCGCATGAAACGCATGCTGTTTAACGCAACCCAGTCCGAAGAGCTACGGGTTGCCATCGTCGACGGTCAAAAACTGATCGATCTCGACATCGAATCTGCTACCAAAGAGCAGCGCAAATCAAATATTTATAAGGGCACGATTACTCGGGTCGAGCAATCGCTCGAAGCGTGCTTCGTTGACTACGGCACTGAGCGAAACGGCTTTTTACCGTTTAAGGAAATCGCCCGCTCGGTGATCAAAGTTGACGGGGAAATGAACCGCAACAAGATCGCCGAATCCCTCAAGGTCGGTCAAGAACTGATCGTTCAAGTCGAAAAGGACGAGCGCGGCAACAAGGGCGCGGCACTAACGAGCTTTATCTCGCTCGCCGGTCGCTACCTGGTGTTGATGCCCAATAACCCACGCGGCGGCGGTGTTTCGCGCCGCATCGAGGGCGAAGAGCGAAACGAGCTCCGCGACACGCTGGCGCAGCTCGAAGTACCGCAAGGCATGAGCATCATCGCGCGCACCGCAGGCATTGGCCGCAGCGCCGAGGAATTGCAGTGGGATTTAAATTACCTGTTGCAGCTGTGGGCCGCGGTGGATGGCGCATCCAAGGTCAACAAAGCGCCGCTGCTGATTTATCAAGAATCGAGCTTGGTGATTCGCGCCATTCGCGATTACTTCACGCAAGACATCAACGAAATTTTGATCGATACCGAAGAGGTATTCGAGCAGGCCAAAGGCTTCATGGGGCACGTGATGCCCAACATCGTCAACCGCGTAAAACTTTACCGCGATGACGTGCCGCTCTTTTCGCGCTTCCAGATCGAACATCAAATTGAGAGCGCGTTTAGTCGCACGGTCACACTGCCGTCCGGCGGCGCGATCGTCATCGATCACACCGAGGCGCTTGTTTCGATTGACGTGAACTCGGCGCGCGCCACCAAAGGCAGCGACATCGAGACGACGGCGTTTAACACCAATAAAGAAGCCGCCGAAGAAGTCGCGCGCCAACTTCGCCTACGAGATTTGGGTGGCTTGGTCGTGGTCGACTTCATCGACATGGAGGCGTCAAAGCATCAACGCGAAGTGGAAGATACGCTGCGCGATGCAATGAAGTTTGATCGCGCTCGCGTGCAGCTTGGAAAAATTTCGCGCTTTGGTTTGATGGAATTGTCACGTCAGCGCTTGAAGCCAAGCCTGGAAGACAGCGCGCATCTGCCCTGCCCACGTTGCCACGGCACCGGACACATTCGCTCGACCGAATCGATTGCGCTGCACATTCTGCGCATCATTCAAGAAGAAGCGATGAAAGACAACAGTGCGCAAGTCGTGGCCCAAGTGCCCGTTGACGTTGCGACGTATTTGCTCAACGAAAAACGCTTCGATATTCAGTCGCTCGAGACACGCCTCAAAGTCAGTGTGGTGTTGATTCCGAACATGTATTTAGAGACGCCGAACTACACCGTTCAGCGCTTGAAGCATGACGAGTTGAATTCGTCCGAGCCGCTGCCGACCAGCTACAAAATGGTCAATCGCCCAGAGCAGATTGACGCTGCCGAGGCCATCAAGCAAGAGGCCAATGAAGTCAAGCAAGAAGCTGCGGTGAAGGGCATCACGCCCGCACAGCCAGCGCCGATGGCTGCGCCCAAGGCCGAGCCAGTGAGCGCCCCGGCACCCAGTGCGCAAGCCGCTTCCAATCAGAAAGTGGGTATCTGGGCGCGCGTTAAATCGTTCTTTGGTGGCAGTTCATCAGAAACAGCCGTGGCGGCCGCACAACCCGTCAAGACGGATGAGAGGAAGTCCGACGGCCGTCGTGATCGAAATGATCGCAACGACCGAGGCGACCGAAACAGTCGTGGCGGACGTAACGACCGTAATGACCGGGGCGACCGTAATGATCGCGGCGCGCGCGGCGGCCGTAACGAGCGCAGCGAAGGCAAAGATCGCAATGATCGCGGCGACCGAAACGATCGCAACAATCGTGGTGATCGCAAAGACGAAACCCGCAAGGACGTCGCCAAAGCGCCGCAGCGCCCAGAGCGCGAGGAGCGCAAAGACCGCCCAGCGCGCGATGTCGAAGTGCCGCAAGTTCAGGCCACACAGCAACCCGCCGATGGCGTTGCCGCTGAGGCTAGACCGCCTCGTGAACCACGTGAGCGTGGTGAGCGCGGCGGCCGTGGCCGCGGTGGCAGAAACCGTGGTGAAGGCGGTCAGGCCCAAGACGGCGGCGCACGCACGGAACGCGCTGATCGTGCAGAGCAGGCTCCTCGTGAGACTGTTGCCATGGCCACCGAAGCCGTCATTACCGACGTCAATGGTGAACCGCTGCCAAGTGGCGTCACGACCAGCGTAACCAACGCCAACAACGCACCGCCCATGGTTCACACTGAGGCGTCGGCACCTTCGAACCGCGATGAAAACGGCGCGCCAGCCGGTGAGCCCACCGAGTCGTCGGGCGACCGAAACAATAATCGCCGCCGTGACCGTGGCGATCGTGGCGACCGAGGCGGTCGTGATCGCGGCGAGCGCGGTCCGCGCCCACCCCGCGAGGATCGTCCACCCCGCGCGGAAAGCCCAGCGTCCGGCGAGAGCGAGGGCGCATCGGCACCGGTTGCCGTTGCAGCATCCGCGCCAGCACCGAGCCCTGCGCCGGTTAGTGCGCCTCCAGTCGAAGTCAAGCGTGAGCCCGCTAAGCCGTTCACGTACACGTTGCCCGCTGATTCGGGTATTCAGATGATGGAGACGAAGGCCAACGTTGCAGCGGCAGCGGTTTACGTCGCAGAGGAACCCGTCAAGCGTGGACGCGCGCGTCCGCCGCGCGCCGAGGTGCCTGCGGAGCCCATGCAGATCATTGAAACGGGAAAGACCCCGTAACGCTTATCCGTTCTCTGGCAACAGAGACCCACTAAAACGCCCTTCGGGGCGTTTTTTTTGGGGCGATGGCTGAGGACATTCTGTTGAGGGTTTCGACGAGCGGCTACGGTGTGTCGAGCTGAAACGATGGGCACACACAGCAAAATGATCAACCCACATACAACTTTAATAATAAATGCCTTAATAAATAAGGCATTTAGATATTTTTATGCTATTTTTGAAAAACAAATTAATTTACATATAAACCTTATTTTATATGGCATCCATTCGTGTAGCTGGGAACAAGATCGATTTACTGGTTCACAAACGAACGCAGTTTTTTAGGCGCGGATTACGTTGAGTGGGCAGATTGTCGCCATGACGCTCTACGATGCTCCGTTTCGTGCAGAAATCTGCGCCAATCCGACTCAAATCCGCGCCAATCTGCGTCAGAGAAAAGGACGTCACGCGCTTCAGTCACAATAGCGCATGCTCAAAACACCCGCATTCATCGCCCCCGCCCGCTTCACCGATGCAGCGGCAGCGCTTGCCCAAGTGCAGCGGATTTACGACAGCTCGATTGCGCATTTACGTGATGCGCTGCACGTCTTTGTGGCGGGTGGCGATGTCGGCACGTCGGTTCGGGCGTGTTATCCGTTTGTTCGAATTCACACCCAAACCAATGCCCGCGCTGATTCGCGCTTGTCGTATGGTTTTGTGCATGGGCCCGGCGTGTATGAAACGACGCTCACGCGCCCTGATCTCTACAGCGATTACTACGCCGAGCAGTTTCGATTGCTGCTGAAAAATCACAGCATTTCGATTGAAGTTGGCACTAGCGCGCAGCCCATTCCGATTCACTTTTCGTTCGCTGAAAATGATCACATCGAAGGCAGCCTGAGCGCCGAACGACGCGCACAGATGCGAGATGTGTTCGACCTGCCCGACCTGTCCGTGATGGACGACGGCATTGCCAACGGCACCTACGAACCACCGCACGGCGCGCATCAGCCGCTCGCGCTTTTTAACGCGCCGCGGGTCGATTACTCGCTGCATCGTTTGCGCCACTACACGGGCACCGCGCCCGATTGGTTTCAAAATTTTATTTTGTTCACGAATTACCAGTTCTACATCGATGAATTCGTGCGCATGGGACACGAATTAATGAACGATCCGAACAGTGAATACGTCGCGTTCATCGAACCGGGTAACGTGGTGACTCGTCGTGTTGGATCGGATGCAGCGACGAGCGACGTGCATGGCGTTGCGCCACCCCGCTTGCCGCAAATGCCCGCCTACCATTTGGTGCGCGCTGATCGATCGGGCATCACGATGGTCAACATCGGTGTGGGCCCGGCCAATGCCAAAACCATCACCGACCACATCGCAGTGCTCCGACCGCATGCGTGGCTGATGCTCGGGCATTGTGCGGGGCTTCGCAATACCCAAGCCTTGGGCGATTACGTTTTGGCTCACGGCTATGTACGCGAAGATCATGTGCTCGACGAAGATCTGCCACTGTGGGTTCCGATTCCCGCACTTGCCGAGGTTCAGGTCGCACTCGAAACCGCCGTGGCAGACGTTACAAAGCTCAGCGGCTACGAGCTCAAACGGATCATGCGTACGGGAACGGTCGCCAGCACCGATAACCGAAATTGGGAGCTGTTGCCGCAGCGCACGCCCGAGCGGCGTTTTTCACAAAGTCGCGCCGTTGCGCTCGACATGGAAAGCGCCACCATCGCCGCCAACGGCTTTCGTTTTCGGGTGCCCTACGGCACGCTGCTTTGCGTGAGCGACAAGCCGCTCCACGGCGAAATCAAGCTCCCTGGCATGGCCAATCACTTTTACCGGGAACGCGTCAACCAACACTTACAAATCGGCATCCGCGCCATCGAGCTCATGCGCAAGGCCGGTGCAGATCACCTGCACAGCCGCAAACTGCGAAGTTTTGCCGAGGTCGCGTTTCAGTAAACATCAGCCAAATACTTCGCTTCCGGCGCAACACCGAATCTTGACAAACGCAATTTTTCGGCGAATTGTCCAGTCTTTTCTGTAATCTACGTCCTCACATCACAATCATCGATTGAGGTAAACCGTTGCAGATCACCGCGAGCCATTGGCACGTCTTGTCGCCGCTAGTCGATACCGGCCTGCGGCTCGACAGCGAAGCTCGTGCGCAGTGGTTGAGTGAACAGACGCAGTTGTTACCCGATGAATTGGCGCGGCTCACGCAACTCATGGCCGCTGCATCATCGATGAACGACACCGAGTTTCTGCCCGAACTCACCGGACTTCTGCGTCCACCCGGAGCGTCGAAACGCGAAGAATCGTTGCACCACGCGGGGGACCGGGTGGGCCCTTACACGCTAGAGCGTGTGTTGGGCTACGGCGGGATGGCCGAGGTTTGGCTGGCGCGCCGCAGCGACGGTGCCTACGAGCGCGAGGTTGCTCTCAAACTCGCGCTGGCGAATCAACCGAAGAGTCAGGCGGCCGAGCGCATGATGCGTGAAAAAAATGTGCTGGCCGCGCTCGAGCACCCCTCCATTGCGCGACTCTACGACGCGGGTGTGGCCCACGACGGCCGCCCTTATTTAGCCATGGAGTACGTCGAGGGCGAGCAAATTTTGAACTACGCCAATCGTCGACAGCTCAATTTATCAGCCCGGTGTACGCTGATGATCGAAGTGCTCGACGCGCTGCACTACGCACATCAGCACTTAGTGGTTCACCGCGATTTGAAACCCAGCAACATCATGGTGCGCGCTGACGGTCGAGTAGCACTGCTCGATTTTGGCGTGGCCAAAGTGCTGGAAGCGCCCGATCTTCCTGCTGAGGCGACTGAACTCACCCGAATGATGGGCAGCGCGCTCACGCTCGCCTATGCCGCGCCCGAGCAGTTGCTCGCTGACCACGTGACCACGTCAGCTGATGTGTACGCCGCAGGTGTTGTGCTGTTCGAGCTACTCACAGGTGCTCGCCCGTTTGCCAGCGCCGAGCGCAGCGCGTCGGCGCTGCTACGAGCGATGGACGATTTGCGTGTTCCATCCGCACTGCCCTACACGACCATTGAACGGGCGCAGGCCCATGGATTCGACACGCTAGCCGCCTGGCGTCGCGCGTATTCTGGCGATCTGGCCGCCATTTGCGCGCGCTCGCTGCGGCGCGAACCGAGCGCTCGATACCCGTCGGCCTTGTCAATGCGCGAGGACATAGTGCGCCACTACGATCATCGTCCGGTGCATGCCCGGAGCGGTGCGTGGAGCTACCGTTGGCAAAAATTCTTTGCTCGGAATCGAGTAGCCATCGGCGTTTCAGCGTTTGCAGGAATCGCTGCCGCTGGTTTTGGTGTGCACGCGTGGCAAAAAACGCAGGCGCTGCAAACTAGCAGCTTGCGTGCAAACGCAGTTGAAAGCGTCATCAAAAATCTGTTCGATGGCATGAACCCCAACAGCAACACGGCGCAAACGTTCACCGCCAAACAATTGCTAGATCGGTCTCGACCACTACTCATGGAGTCGGGCGCACTGAGCCCCGAAGCCACCAGCCACGCCACCATGATGATGGCGAAACTCTACCTAGATATCAGCGAATACGATGACGCCGCGCGGCTCTTGGACAATGAAATTGACAGCGCTAAAGCAGCAGGTGATGCGCCGCGCGAAATTTGGGCGCAATGCTTACTCACCGATGTGCGGCTTGATCAAAGTCAGTACCAGATCGCCTACGACACAATGCAGTTGGCACGCAGTAAGCTCGCTACAGTCAGTGCTCAGCGCGACTTGCTGGGACCCCAGGTGAATTACCGCCTAGGTACAGCCGCACTTTTTCTTGGCCGGTATACCGAAGCCGACGGTTTGCTGAGCGGTGCTGCCAGCGCGGTCACCGCACTTCCGCAAAGCGCTAGCCGCACCGAATTGCATGCCAACGTACTCATCAAACAAGGAACACTCGCTCGCGTACAAGACAACTTGCTAAAGGCCAACGAATTATTTTCCGCGGCGCAGAAGATGCTCGAAAACACGACCGGCATGCAGCTCACCAAAGACGTGTTGGCCATTGAAATGTTGCCCGCCACGGTGTCGGCCGGTCAGTACGACGAAGCCATTCGACAAGCCGAACTCACACTGGCTAGTCTGGGTCCGCGAGCCACGCCGGGTAGCGGCTACCCAGTCATCACGGCGCTGCACTACGCAACCGCCCTGCTTCGGACAGGCCGACTCACCGATGCGGGAATTCAAGCCAATCGAATACTAGAGAGTGCACCGAGTAACGCCAGCGCGTTGCAATATCAAGGCAAGCTCATCACAGCGCAGATCGCTCTCTATTCTGGCCAAACGCAGAGCGCTCAAGCTCAGCTCAATGAGTTGCTGAAGACAGGAATAGAGGCGCCGAATCCTCGACTGACTCAATGGACACGCCGACACCTTGCCCACAGTTTTTTGCAACAAGGTCGAAACGATGACGCACTCGCACTTTTGACAGACATTGAACGAACGCAACAAGCAAGCAGCAAGAATGAGCGCGACGTTGATACGGCGGTCACACGCGTCCTGCTGGGCGTGACTCAACTGCGGCTAGGTGAGATCGAATCAGCACGCCGCACATTGGAAAAAGCTCGCGACACGCTCACCGCGACTCGCGGGCTGCGCCATCCCGCCACGTTACTCTCAGAGGCGTATCTAACACTCCTACCAAAAGCTGAGAGCGATGCGCCGTCCACCGTCGAAGTCAACCGCGTTGTCGCAGTCGCTCTCGCCGCTCGAATCACTCGCGAACTAGGCTGGCAGCATGGTGCCATGGATCTAGCGCGCCGCTTAAAAGAGTCCCCGCAGTCCCTTCACAACGTCCCCGCAGTCTTATGAATTTAACCTTGGAGTATTGATATGCCCCCACCATTTAGCCAACTCGGCGGCGGTCCTTCTCGGCCGTGGAAACAAACGCTCAATGTGACTTATTTGAGCTCGCCGAGCACGCGACTACAAAAACTTAAATTCAGCCTAAAGCTATCAAGCACTTACGGCATGTGCCCTGACGGTGCAACCTTCACCATTGCACACGTGCCAAAGGTAGGCGGGCCCATTGCGCTGTTTTCATTTGTGCTGCCGCCTCAGCGGGACCCGGCAACCCCCAGCGCAGGCGATTTCGAATTCACTGGCGTTGCCATGGTCGATCTGAAACTTGGAAAACAGTTCCAGCTCGATTGGACAAAACGCACGTCGCGCGGCGGCAACGAAGTGCAGGAGTCTTTCGAGTACCCCGTCAATCGAGTCCACGCGTAAATATGGCGCGTCGTAGCCAAATTGTCGTGAAGTTTAGCGATGAGGTGGCATTGCCCACAGCGCTCAGTCGCCATCCTATCCTTGAATGGCACGAGCGGGAGTGGGCGGCGCTGCTCGCTGAGCTTCCCGGTCGCCTCGTCGCGACACCGCTTTTTGGTTCGGTGTCGCGCGTGGAGCTTGACACGCTCGTTCGTGTGGCCAAAATCCGCAGCGAGCAAGCCCACGAGGACTATCGACCGCCGAAGTTCGAAAACTACCTTTGGCTCAACTATGAATCCTTAGCGCATCCAGATATGGAGCCCAACGAGCGCGACGCACACCATGACAAGGCCGCGGAATTCATCGTTGAAAGTATCTCTAAATGGGCCGACGTAGCGCACTGCTACGAACGATTGGAGGACGAAACTCCAGCGCTTAAACGTGCGAGCGCGCCGATCACCTTCGCCGCACCCAACACCGACCCTGAACATCCGCTTCAGGCGCATCTGCAATCAGCGCCCGCGGGCCTCGGAGCAAAGGCGATGTGGCAGTACGAAGGTGCGAACGGCGCCGGTCAGCATTTTGTCGACATTGAGCGTGGATGGAATCTGGCCCACAAAGATCTATTGAACGCAGCCGGTCAGCCGCGCGTGACGCAAGACCGGCGCAATGGTGGCGTACGCTCCCGCAAGGCGGCCGACGTAGCGCATGGCACGAGCGTGTTGGGCATCGTTTGCGCGAGTCACAATGCCATCAACACCATTGGGCTGGTGCCAGCGCTCGAAAGCATGCAGGTCCTCTCATACATTAGCGGAACCGGTGACACCAGCACGGCAGACACGATCATGCGCGCCGCAGCCAATCAGATCGCCAATAGCATCGATGAACGTCGCGTCTCAATGAGCGTTCGACCGACCACCGTCATCTTGATCGAGGCGCACGCGCGGCTCCGAAACAGCAGCTTTTACTTTCCAGTTGAAATCTACCCAGAGACATTCGCCGCGATAGAGCTAGCCACCCAAGCGGGAATCACGGTGATCGAACCGGCGGGAAATGGGCGCGTTCCCGGCAGTCGCGACGAGCCTCTGGATCGCTTCTCAGTGGATCTTGATGAAATTCAATCCTACGTTGGGCGGGCCACTGGTGCAAAGGCGCAGCTTCGATCTCTCAATCCGTCAACGGAGCGAAGACCCGAAACACGACCAGAGCGCGGTGCTGCGTTGACCCAGCTTGCACCGTATCGGGATTCGGGCGCAATCATCGTCGGCGCGGCCACCTACATCGCGAGTGGTCGTGGGAAATGGACGCGTCTGCTTGAAAGCAACTATGGCACTCGCGTCGATTGTTTTGCTGCTGGCGAGAGAGTGATAACGCTTAACGATAGAGGCGGCAACGCCACCGAGTTCAGTGGCACCTCGTCGGCGTCAGCGATCATCGCCGGTGCCGCGCTAATGCTGCAGGGCATTGCACAGGCCAATCGAGGCGCACCGCTGGCACCACGAAAACTGCGAGCCGCGCTCAAAGACGTGGCGAGTGGAACCCCGAGCGTCACACCCAGCACCGACAAAATCGGAGTGATGCCCAACTTACCGAAAGTTGCAGAAAAATACGCTGCCGCGCCCTAGGCCGTTACCGCAGCTGCAGTGCAACAATAGACGCTTGAAAATCAACTTCGACCCGCGATGAATGTCATCGATTGGGTCGTCAGCCTTTGTGAACTCAAGCATCGTTCAAGCCCTTCATGATTGGCCCTTTGCCCTGTGGTTGCGCACGGCACCGCTGGTTTATCCGGCGTTGGAATCGCTGCATTTGATTGCCATCGCCACGACGTTTGGCACGCTCTTGATTGTTGATCTACGTTTGCTCAACGTCGGAGTGTTTGGTCTGCGTCAGTTCGATGTGAACGCCATCGCCAAGGCGGTGTTGCCGTGGACCCTTTTCGGCTTCGTGTTTGCCGCGATCACCGGGGGCTTGATGTTTCTCTCGCGCGCCGGTGACTTCATCAGCAACGGCGCGTTTTTGATCAAAATGTTGCTGCTGTTTGCAGCCGCCACCAACGCGGGTATTCTCCATAGCCGTGGGCGGCTGGATGCGACACACTTCGTAACACGAATGCAGGCCGCGGTTTCGCTCATCATTTGGATCACGGTCATCGTTTGCGGGCGCTGGATCGCCTACGTTTGAACACATTTCGCGCACGATTGTGATTTCGAAATCACGCGCAACTCAACCGGAGAATCACCGATGAAACTATCCTTTGTCAACGCCTCAGCACTCATCGCAACCACCGTTCTGGCCAGCGTCGCCGTAGCGCATCACGGCTGGAGTAGCTTCGATGAAACCAAGCCGATCTATCTTGAAGGCACGATCAAAAGCGCGAAGTGGCAAAACCCACACGTTGAGCTGATGCTCGACATCAACGGCGCGCATCCGCCCGAAGCCTTGGCGCGATTCAACATTCCCAAGCAATCGGCCAACGTTGACGCAGTCACCGTATTGGGCAACGCCAAAGCACCGTCCCGCAAAGACAAAACGTGGAACATTGAGCTCGCGCCGTTAACCCGCGTCGAGACGTGGAAAATCCCCGAGCTCAAAGCCGGTGAAAAAGTCGCAGTCGTCGGATACACGTTCAAAGATCAAAAAGGCGAAGCCATCCTGCGCGCAGAATTTTTGATTCGCGACGGTAAGGCAACGCCACTGCGATCCAATCCGGCGCAGTGATTGCTCGCCGTCTTGTGTTCGGCAACGTCGATCAATTTATCGTACAGCTATTTATGTGTAGGCCAATTAAAATATAGTGAATGTCAGTTTTTCTAGCGTTATTGAAAGACTTTTATTTATGACTGTAGCCCCCTATTCATAAGACATTAGCGGGAAAAGTCATTGAGAATGGTGCACGGTTGCCGCTCTGGTCCGAAATCAATCGGCGACATCGCCCAGCTGGCCGCGGCGGTGGCGCGTAAGCCTCAGCATCAAATGCTTCAAAGTGTTCGAATGCGCCGTCGAAAAGACACGCGTCACAGTTGAGCGTTCACGTCGGCAAGCTATTGCGGATGTGATGTGCGCCCTATCGCCCTCGACTGGCCAAACCGCGCATGGTCGCTAGATTTACAAACGCTGATTCACCGACCTCTTTGGCCACCGTATTGATGGTGCTAAACGGGAAGCGTGCCGTCTGATCAATCAGAAATTCTGTGTTGCCGGTAGCAACCAATGTCCCCTTGATTCGATCTACGTGGAAGATCATGGCAAGCGGCCCTGCAACCGCGGCAACGATTAATCGGCTCGGTCCACGGTCGGCAAACAACTCAATACGCAACGACGCCGTTTCAGTGGCCGACACCAGCACACCGGCGGCCTCTGCGGCACCCCTGTAGCTTTCACGAATTCGATCTAATACCTCGGCAGACACCTCGCACTTGCCGCACTCCAAAACCACAGAGATTGCAGGAACGCCGATTGCCGACGGCGATTTTGGAGACGCGGTGCTCGGAGCAATCGAAGCCGGCGGATTCGCTTCGGGAGGATGAGCGCAACCCACCAGCAACGCGGCCAGAAACAAACCGACGGGACGGGAAATCAATTTCATTTACTAGCTCCAACGGTATGAGTATTAACGGCGGGGAGCGATTGCTTTCGCCGCCCCGAAAAAAATCGCTCGATCGATGACATGTATGTCGACACCACGGGCACCACGATCAAACTGAGCGCTGTGGAAGCGATCAATCCGCCGATAACGGCAATGGCCATGGGCTGCCGAAAACTCGAATCGCCGCCGTAGCCGATAGCTAGCGGCAACATGCCGGCCACCATCGCAACAGTGGTCATCATGATCGGGCGCGCGCGCTTGTGACAGGCATCCAGCAGCGCATCAATTTCGTTCATTCCCTGATCACGCATCGCGACGAAGGCGTAGTCGATGATGAGGATCGAGTTTTTTGTCACCACACCAAAGAGCATCACGATACCGATGAGCGCAGGGAGATTGAGCTCCCCGCTGAAAGCCAGCAGCGCCGCCAAAGCACCGCCCACAGAAAGCGGAAGCGCCGAGAGGTTGGTGAAGGGTTGAAACCAGTTTTTGTAGAGCAACACCAGCACACAGTACTTACACAAAACCCCCGTGAGCAGCGCCAGCGCGAATCCCAGAAAGAGATCTTTCATCACCTCGGCGTCTCCCGACTCAACCAAGCGCACTGAGCCAGGGAGCGCTTGAGCCGCGGGCAGTGCTTTAACTGCGTTAAGCGCTTCAGAGAGCGGATAGCCGCCCAGATCGGCGGTCAACGTAACGTTACGGCTACGGTTGTAGCGAGTAATCTGCGAAGGGCCGCTCTCCATCGTGATGTTGGCAACGCTTTCGAGGGGTACTAACCCTTCGCGCCCAGCGACACGTAGCGCTGCAATGCTTTGCGCGTCTTGACGCAATTCGTTTGGGAAGCGCACAACAATGTCGAGCTGGCGCTGATCCAAATTGAGCTTTGCTATTGCGCTGGTAAAGTCGCCGCTGGTCGCCACGCGAAGCGTCTCGCCAATGGCTTGTGTTGTCACGCCGCGCTCGGCGGCACGTGCTGAATCGGGACGCACTGTAATTTCGGGGCGCTCAAGGCTTGCGTTTGATGAGACGCCACTCAAGAACGGAAGGTCCCGCATTTGTTTTGCGATGTCCTCGGCACTTGCCTTGAGCGCCGTCGCATCCTGACTCGCAAGAATAATTTGAAGTTTTTCGCCCGGCCCACCGCCTGAAATTGACCAACGAATCCCGGGGATCGACTGTAGACGCGGACGCAAAGCGTTTTCGATGTCTTGCTGCGAAGCACGTGTGCCGCGTTCGGCCAGCAACACGTTGAGCGAAGCTTTCCTTACCTCGCCTGCTGTACCGCGTCGCGGATCTCCAGCACCCTGCGCTGCTCCAGCCGTAATGAAAACACCGCTCATCCCTTTCACACCCGCAATCGCTTGCCGCGCCTCCTCAGCAATGGCAAGTGTCGTGGCCAGCGGAGTACCGGGCGGCAATTCGATATCGACAGTACTCGTCCCTTTGTCGCTCGCCGGTATAAATCCTGTGGTCATGAGCGGCACGAGCGCCAGCGAACCGATGAACAGAACAAGCGCTGCGAGCATCGTCTTGACGCGATGGCGCAAACACCAAGACGCAACACCCAAGTACCAGCGCATTGCTCTGCCATCGCGGTCATCGTGCATCCTGTACTTGAGAAGCCACACCGCCATCAATGGCGTAGCCATGCGGGCTACTAAAAGGGACGCCAGTACCGACACCACGACCGTCCAACCGAATTGCTTGAACACTAGGCCCGGTGTGCCGCTCATAAAGGCGGTTGGCAAAAACACAACGACCAGCGCTGCCGTGGTGGCGAGCACGGCCATCCAGATTTCATTGACGGCCTCTTCAGTAGCTTGTCGCACGGACTTACCGTTTTTCATGTGCCGTGCGATGTTTTCCACTTCGACAATAGCATCGTCGACCAGCACTCCGACCACCACCGCGAGCGCAAGCAAGGTAATCGTATTAAGCGTGTAACCCGCCAAGGCCATAAAGGCAAAGGTAGGCAAGATCGACAGCGGTAGCGCGGCAGCACCGATCAGCGTGGCGCGCCAGTCTCGCAAGTACCACCCGATCACCAGCACCGCTAGCAAAGCACCTTCAATGAGCATGTGCATCGATCCACGATACTGCTCTTTGGTGTGGCTAACGTTGCTTTTGATGAGATTGAAATCGAGTCCAGGGCTTTGTAGCTGCAGTTGCACCAACTTGCTCTTGATGGCCTTTTCCATCGTGATCTCATCTACGCCCTTATTGCGCGAGATTTGAAAGCCAATCGCCGGTTTTCCGTCGAACAGCGCCGCTTGACTCCGCTCAGAGACCGTATCGCGAACATCCGCAACCTGATCAAGGCGGACGCTTCGACCGTCCGCCAACGAGATTGATAGCGATAACAAGTCTTGAGCTCGCTGCACGGTGGCGATCGTGCGCACGCCCTGTTCGCTGCCGCCGATTTGACCGCGTCCTCCGGAGCTGTCCTGTTGAACACGCTTCAGAGCGCGCGAAACATCAAGCGCCGTCACACCAAGGGCGTTTAACTTAGCGGGCGATACGTGGACTTGTACTTCTCGCTGCACCCCGCCCACGCGCGTGAACTTCCCCACTCCATTGACGGAAAGCACCGTTCGTGCAATCACATCATCGGTGAACCACGATAAGCTCTCTTCGTCCATCTGCTCGTTCGTAACCGCGTAGGTAAGTGTCGGGCCGCCCGGACCCAGTGCGACCTTGCTGATCTGCGGTTCTTGCATGTCCACTGGTAAATCGCCGCGCACGCTGTCGACGGCGTCTTTCACATCAAGCAGCGCATCGGAGAGCGACGTGCCAATCGCAAACTGAACCGAAATCGACACCTCGCCATCCGTGATGGTGGTGTTCATGTTTTTGAGCCCGCGCAGCGTAGCGATCTTGTCTTCGACTTTACGCGCGATTTCAGTTTCTAATTGCGCAGGCGCGCCGCCCGTGAGTTTGAGCGAGACGCTGACCGCTGGCATGTCTAGATCAGGAAAATCCTGAATGCCGAGCACCTTGAATCCCCACACCCCCGCGAGCGAGAGCAATAGGAACATCAGAACGACCGGTATCGGATTGCGTATCGACCAGGTTGAGAGATTCATGGTTTTGCGCCTGTGGCAGTCTTTTCCATTGCCGCAGCTGCGACGATCACTTGGTCGCCATCGCTGAGGAAGCCAGCGCCACGCACCGCAATTTTTTGATTCGCAGCGACGCCTTGAAGGACTTCGATGAACCCGGGTTGACGGCGTCCGGTGGTTACCGCAATGCGCCGCGCGCGCTTGCCTTCGATTGCGAAGACAAAAGACTTGCCGTCACGAATGACGACGCTATCTGCGGGAACCGCGACGGCCGCCGCCTTGCCTGTCTGAATAGTGCCTTCTGCAAACATTGAACTTCTTGCGCTGGTGTTGGATTTGATGTCGACGTGGACCAACCCCAAGCGTGAGGCTGCATTGATTGCCGGCGCAATCAACCTAACACGGCCGCTTACCTTCGAGCCATCCGGCAGGACGATGTCAACTGCTTGCCCGACCGCGACGCGAGTCAGTTCCGTGGCAGCTACCTCTGCTCGCCACTCCAGGCGATTTTGACGAATCAGACGAAACAGTTCGGTGGCGGTGCCGAAGGCTTGGCCCAAGGTCGCGGTTTTGGTAAGAATTTGCCCGCTATCGGGCGCGATAACCAGCGTATTTTCAAGACGTACTTTGGTGGCGTCGAGGTTCGCGCGAGCCACGGCAACCTGAGTGCGTGAGGTCTCCGCTTGAGTGACCGCTTGTAGGATGCTCTCCTCGCTCACCGCACCCGTACCTTTGAGGGCAACCATTCGGTCACGATTGAGATTGGATTGATTGGCGGAAGCCTCGGCTTGCGCGAGATTGGCCTCGGTTTGGGCGACTTCGGCGCGCGCCGTTCGATCGTCGAACCGCGCCAGCACCTCACCCTTGCGTACGACTTGTCCGACGTCGGCGTTGATCGCAGTCAGCGCAAGACCACCGCTGCGCGCGCTGACTACCACTTCTTGCCAAGGCACAATCTGACCGGAGGCGCGTACTGCGACCGGCCATTCGACGCTTTGCGAAACGCCAGCGGATATCGTAAACGCCGCCCTCTCCGTTTCGGCCTTGACTTGGGCGTAAGTGCCGAACGGGAGAATCGCAATTGCTGACGCTATTTGAACGGACAGCGACAACTGGCGAGCGCAGCGTCTGAAATAGGAGTGTTTAGACTTCATGATGAACTGGTTGAACGAATAGGGGCGACGCTCGCACGGAGGCCATTGCCAGTCGCTTTTACGAGTGAGACCCACGCCTGCGCATGATCGCGCTCAGCGTCAATACGAGCGACGACAGCGTTGTTGTAAGAGCGACGTGCATCTTCAAGCTCAAACAGGCTCATGCGACCGGCGCGATAGCTCGCCTCGCTTCCGACGAGCAGTTGTTTAGAGGCGCTAAGACCATCTTCCGAGAGTTGTTCGCGGGTTTGGGCATTGGCTAGCGTCAACAGCGCGTTCTCGATGTCGAGCGTTGTCGAGCGCACGGTGCTGTCGAGCTGCGCAATGGCTTGCGCATAACGTGCTTGCGCTGCACGCGCGTTGGCTTTGCTAGCACCGCCATCAAACAGTGTCCCGATCAAGGAGCCTCCAAGCGACCAAGAATTGCTGTTGCTTGTTTGCCCAAGCGCGCGAATCCAGGATTGACTCAGCAACGCGCTCAGACTCAAACTCGGATAGCGAGCGGCCTCTGCACCGCCGAGATCTTCAAACGCCGCATCGGCCGTGCGTAACGCCGATACAACGCTTGGATGTCGTGTCAAAATCGTGGCTGGTAGCGCTAGTTCGCTGCCGGGCGGCGAGGCAACGATTCTTCCCGCTTTCTGGCTTGTTTTTGTGGCTAGCATCTCGTCGAGGCGCGTCATCGTCCAGCCCGTCAGCGAGACCAGCGAGTTTTTCAGTTGCGCGCATTGCGATGCAGTGTTAGCAAGTTGCGTCGACGACTCGACTGTGCTGCTCGTGGCTCGGGCGGTGTCGATCGGTGCTACTTGTCCAACGGATTCTCGCAGTGCAGTCAGACGCTGTGTGTGTTGTCGGGATCGAACGTCTTCGTTTCGCGCGACTAACTTAGCGTTGCATGCCGTGAGCGCAAGGGTCGTATCGATCACTTGAGCCTGAAGCGAAAGGCGGGTGCTTTGCGCGTCGCTCTCGCGCGCTGCTAGGCGCTGCGTGGCAGCTGCTGCGCTATGTTTGATTCGACCGAACAGATCGATCTCCCATGACAGATTCAGATTGATCGATGTGGTGGTCTGCGCGCCACTCGCAGCCGATTGACTGCTGCCGCGTTTGGAGCTCCCATCGCCGGCTACTTTCGGCCCACGACTTGCGTCGGCCCAATCGAGCGTGGCTCGTGCCTCCTCGGTCCGAGCCAATGCCAGCGCCACCGTGGGCGAGCGTAATTCGGCCGCCTCGATCAGCTCGTCAATGAGCCCGTCACTAAGCGCCACCCACCACTTGGTTTGCGCTTCGATACGCTCATCTTTTGTGTCTTGCGGCGCTTGAAACACACTGTTGGCGCTGTTAGCCCAGCGTGCTTGCACGCCGTTGACCTTGCTATCTGCCGGTGGTTGCAATGCACAGCCCGAAATAATGAAAAGCGTCGCAGTGGAGGCCAGTATCGCGCGATTAAATTTCATAAAACAGCTATTTGCGTAAAAGCGCTGTTGAACTGGGAGTTCATGGCAATAGACGCTAGTGACAACATGAATAGAAAATCGATCCAATGAATACGTTATTGGTGAATGATCGATAGGGCTATCGGAGCCTGTCGAAGAATTCCCGCGCTACCGAAGAGCAATAAATTGCCACGGTCGTGTGATAGCTGCTGTCAACGGAGCTTTGGCCGCCACTGCGTTCCAAGTTGCGCTTCGCCGAAGCGAAGCCGTCGCGTTGGGACGCATACGCCTGATCGGTGGTGGTGGTTACTTTGTCGATGTCCAGGACCGTAACGCGCCCGGCGGGCAAGCTGGCCCAGTAGGTTTGCATCGTCGTCGTATTGATGCCGAAATTCACCGTCGGATCCGCGTTTCCGCCGCACAGCAATACCGGATTCGTGGGTTGCCAGTTGCGCAAATCATTTGTTTTCGCCGCAGTGCGAAATGGATGCCCCGTCGTGGTCGCCGTTGGCACCGCAGGTCGTTGCGGCGAGCTCACGGCACCGTCGGGATTGCTCACGCTGTCGCGTGCCACCGCGACGCGAAAGCTATTGCGAACGAGATTGGGGTTGCCGAATCCTTGCGAGTAGATTCGGTCGGTGGGCTTACTTAGTAACGCGTCCAGCGATGCATCTCCTGTCACCGGCGTCGTGTCGCTGAAAAGTGCTTTTTCCGGCAACTTGCCTTGCGAGACTAAATCATCGGTCGACGACGAACTGGGCAGCAAAGCTTCAATACCGCTTGCGTAGCGATCTTCGAAGACGTCAGCGGTGGCGGTATAGAGACCGCCGTAGGTTTTCTGAAAACTCGTGGTGAGCATCGGCATGAAAAACGTCGAACTAAAGCCGACGTTAGCTCGAACCACGGTATCGAGAAACGCTGCAACTGCATACGGACCCGACATCGGCACCGACGCTGTGACCGTCTGCCCAGCGGTTTGCATCGCGCGATGCGTTGCCATTGCGACATGGCCGCCTTGCGAGTATCCGGTGAGGAAGAGCTTACCGCTGTCGGAGAGACCTGATGCCTGAATTTTTCCAAACGCCTTGCGCGATGCCGTGAGCGCATCGATCATGTCGCTTGCCGACTGCTCTGCAATCAGATAAGGATGAAACACGTTGTTGGATTTATCGTAGCCGACATAGTTGGGTGCTACGACAACATAGCCGCGAGCCGCAAACACGGCGGCCATCAAGAGCGATTCGGTCAACGCTGCACTGCTCAGACTGGTGGAGGCTAAGTTGTAGCTCTTGTCGAACGATGTGCCATGGGCATACACCACAATCGGACGTGCGCCATTACAAACAGCGGCGCTGCCTGTGGGTGCCATCAAAACCCCGGACACGGCAATCGGCTTTTTGAGCGAATCAACTGTCCAATACTCGATGCGATGGAAATCGATGCCGCAGGAAAGCGGGCCGGCGGCATCTCGTATGCTTTGACCGTTGGCGAGCGTTAGCAAGAGATCAAGTGCCGCCGCAGAATCCAACGACGCAACTCGTCGCGGCGGATTTTCAAGCAACGTACCCCGCGAGTCACTGGCGCTGACTACCGCAGTGGTATTGGTCGTCGTCGTGCCATCGTCGTTGCCGCTGCACGCAGCCAATCCCAACGAGCAGACGAGCGCTGCGGGCAATATGCGAAATGACATCGATACAACCATGCTACTTTTTCCGGTTCGCTAGAAGCGGTACGCAAACATTAGATTTGCTGATGCGCTGTTCGCTTTCTTAGTGAGTGGACTGTCCTTCGCATCGCCTTGCAACGCGCGACCTGTAACGCCAAAGTTAACTATTGCGTTATTCGTTATTGAATAGCCGTAGCCGACATTGAGCGCGATATCTCGCAGCCCCGCGCTTGGCGTATACAGTGTGTAGCCGCTTGCAAGCGACTGCGTCGCGTTAACGCCAAACAAGCTCTTCATCGACGCTTCATTGGCGTAAGTTGCAGTGAGCCCAGCCATCAAGCGATGCGTTGGCCCGCCTAGCGGAACCATGGCGCGAAGGCCAACATCGACGAGCAAACCGTCTCGATCGTTGCCACTGCCGTAGCGAATTGAGCCAGCCAGTGACAAGCCGCGTGAAATGCGATGGCTAGCGAACGCACCGTACTCAGGTCGGTTCTTGATATCGCCCATGCCGGTGAGCGCATCGGCATCGCTCTCGTCGCGGCCCGGACTCAAACCCACCATCAAGCCCGCAGACAACGCATCGGACAGCGCGAGTCGGTAGCCGACTCCGCCCACGCCCGCAAAGAATCCGTTTTTCCAGCGCGCGGAAAGCAAAGGTAGGGCAGAGGCTTTGTACTTATCTGAGCCCATGTAGACGGGGCCGTAGACTGCACCCACGCCCAGCATGAACTCGAAGTCGGTGGTCATCGGTGCGTCCGATGGTCCGCCACCAGCGCCTTGCGCGGCGGCGCCACTGACCGCGCCGAGCCCAAGCGTGGCGGCGGCGAGCGCGAGGTGAAGGCGATTTCTCATTGGCAGTCTCCCATACGTTTCGCTTCGATGACTTGCTTTAGCTTCATTGCACCGAACGGCGTCTTAATCTCGAACGCTTGATTGATCTCAGCACTGGTCGCAGCAAACGTTGCAGCACCCACACCAGACATCGCACCTCGGGGGCCGTCGCAGGTCGATTGCCAAGAAGACTTCGCGCCATCGCGCTTAAGGCCCTTCAATACACACTTCAAAGCGGGCTGATCCTTTCCTGTCGCGACCGCGTTGGCGTCCAAAAGAGCCTGCTCGAAACCGCTCGCGACTTGCGCCGCACTGATGCACGCTGTCTTAGATGATTTTTTGTCACCGCTGGGCGCGCCTTGCATGGTGGTTGTCAGCTCCCACATACCGTGTGAAGTCGCCGACACCGCACTCCAACAGCCTAACGAAAGAATCCCAGCGACTGCAACATATCGATTTAAAAACACTTTGAACTCCTGCTGAAAGAGAAATAAACGGCGCTGTCCGAGTTACGCACCGTAGTGCGCACACTGACGGCTATCGGTCCTTGCGAAGCACCCCAACGGGTGCGGAGGGAGTGCCCAGCACGATGACCGAGTAAACCGACTGCGCAGCAATACTGAAATCCTCCGTCAGATACACAGGTTTAGAAACACCGGCCTCGGACGCATCAATTCGAGAATAGATTCCTGACGTGATCAACGAGTAGGGCGATGCATTGCCCGTCAACACGCCGCCGGCCAGCGGCGAATAGTCGGCGCTTAATGTCAAGCCGCCACCGCTTCCAGCATAGCCACTGATTAATCGAATTTTCGATTTGCCGCTGGTCGTCACACTACGATTGTCGTCGGCAATCAGTTTGGCCTGGACCGACCCAATTGCACCGTAAACCAGTAACGTGTTGTCCGATCCGGCAACAATGTTGGCCGCAAGACTCGGAACCGCTGTACCGTTGGTCAGAATACTTAGCGTTGTTTGGCCCGCAGCTACTTGCGTATAGCTTGAAACCGAAGGGCTGGCATTCGATAAGAGCCGATCCGCACCGGTAGCGTTGACGGTGACGCGTGCACCATCCGAGGTGCCAGCAATCAAACGGATTCGGGCAAACGTGTTGTTGACGGCAGACGCAGCTTCCTTTTGTTGAAGCAACTGGGCATTTACCAATGTCCCGCCGACCGTTGGCATGAGGACGATATTGGTTCGTTTCTTGTCACCCACAACGACCGAGGGCAGAAAGAGCCTGACGTCCGAGCGATCACCCGACGCGGTCAACCAAACCTTGTAGGTCCCTTTGTCGAGCTCAATCCACGACGAAGTGCTACCTGGGCCACCCGTCGTGCCTTTGATGGCAAGGTCTGTGACGCTGGTGGCCGAGGTCGAGGCGTACACATCGAGCGAGCTCGAATCCGCGCTGCCATTAAAAAAACGAATCGTGCCTTTGTCTGCGGCGGGATCAGATTCGTTTTCGCTGAAGGAGCTCATCCGGAGTGAGCCTTCGTTGCCCAAAATGACGAACGTGTAGTTCGTGTCGGAGGATGGTGAAAAAGTCTGCTCGATCAGTGCTGCGGTGCTGCCGGTGCGAGTGATCTTGAGCGTTTTTGATTTGACTTCGAAATCCATGTAGCCGCTCGTAGCACCCTGCGCAACGCCGACGTTTTTTAGTTTGTCATCGAAGTAGACATCGAACGAACCGTAGTCGAGCGACGCGTTGACGAAGCGCACCTTGGCGTCAGTCGAGCTGCCGCCGCACGCCGTTAGTGCACCCGCGAGGCACAAAGAGAGAAGAATGACGCCGATGCGTCGATGAAACCATGCAGTCACGAAGAGTCTCCTGTAAGCCAGTGCAAAGGTGCAATGACGAAAGTCTCTTCGTTTGTGCTTATTCAAACCTGATGGAAAGCTTGTGCATTGCTTAAGAGCGCTGTCGCAAGTGACGGCGCACGCTCGGGCTTTCTTAAGCAAACCGCAAGACTTGCGCTTCGCTCACTGGTACGCTACCGACATGCACTTTCTACTCATTGAAGACGATCTTGACTTGGGTCCATCGCTGCAACGCGCACTCAAAACGAATGGTCACACCAGCGAGTGGCTACGCACAGCACGGGATGGTCGTGCGTTTGCTAGCAAACAGACCTACGACTGTATCTTGCTGGATTTAACGCTGCCTGACGGCGATGGCATGGATGTGCTTCGTGGCTGGCGACGCGCGGGCGTGACCACTCCGGTGATCATTATCACGTCTCGAAATGGCTTGAATGAACGACTTGCGGGGCTCGATGAGGGAGCCGACGATTTTCTGGTGAAACCGTTCGCAATCAGTGAATTGGTTGCACGCGTCGGCGCGGTCACCCGACGTGCCGCGCAACAAGCTCAGTCGACGTGGACTATCGGTGAATTGGTGATTGACATTGATCAGCGACGCACCGTGTGCGCAGGTTTTCCGGTGCACTTGTCGCGTCGTGAGTTCGATTTGCTGATGGAGCTGGCTCGTTCGGCGGGCAAGGTCGTCTCGAAGAGTCGATTGGCGCAGGCCTTGTCGCCCATGGGTGATCCGCTTGATTTCAATAGCCTCGAAGTTCACGTTCACAACCTTCGCCGAAAGCTCAACACCAGCGCACTGCGCACTGTGCGCGGCGTCGGCTACATGCTCGAGCGATGATCGCGATGTCACTCAATCAACGGATCAAAGGATTTTTGGCGCAGCGCTCGCTCGTTCGGCGCGTGTGTGTCACGCTGGTGTTGACTACCTCGGTGCTCTTCTGCGGACTCTTTGCGCACATTTATCACTCGGTTCTAGCGCGAGATTCCGGCGAACTGGATCGGATCGCGTACTCGTTGGTGGGTCGATACGCCACAGAGCTCAACGCGTTGGACGATGTCGAACAAATGCGTGTTGTGGCCAAATCGATCGCGGCTCTCCAAAACCTCTCCGGCCCGAACACACCCGTTCCGCATTGGAGATTTGCTGCCGCGCTCAACGACGGTCAGCTCGTCTACGCCGACGTGCCCGTGCCATTGCAATTGGTCAGCTCACTACCTGCCGGCGCACACACCTTGTTGAGCGAAGGTGCCCGATTTCGCGTGTTCGTTCATCAGGAATCGAAGGTTCGGGTGTGGCTCGTTGACAAACTCGATGAGCGTGCCAATTTTCTCGCGGACTTTGTACTTCCAAAGATGCTCGTTGTCTTTATAGTCGCGCTCCCATGCTTGGTGCTACCTGTTTGGCTGGCGGTGCGCTCTGGGCTCGCACCGCTCAATCGCCTATCAACCCAGATGGCGCTCAGAAGCGAGAGCGATCTCTCGCCCATTGAGCCGCCCACGAACTACAAAGAGCTTTCACCGTTCGTTGACTCACTCAATCAATTGCTGCGTCGAGTCAACAAAAGCATCAGTCGAGAAAAGTCATTTGTGCACGACGCCGCCCACGAGCTGCGCACGCCGTTGGCTGTGATACTGGCGCAAGCGCACGTCTTGGCCGACGCAGACACCCGAGAGCATCGCGCGGAGGCCAAAGCGCGGCTTGAAAACGCGATTTCCCGTGTGTCGCATCTGACGCGGCAAATGCTCGATCTAGCGCGAATGGACGGGCGCGATCCGTCGATACGAAACTTCGTCGACGTGATGATCCTCACACGAAACTGCGTGGCCGATCAGCTCAACCGCGCCGCCGAAAACGGCGCAGAACTCACATTAGAGGGCCCGGAGACGTTATGGCTCAGTATCGATGAGCACGTTCTGCAATCGATTCTTGAGAACCTGCTTGATAACGCGTTGCGATACGGTGCTTCGAACGGCAAAGTCGCGCTGGCTGTATCGAGCGATGTGGGGTCGCTGCACATTGCGGTGCGTGATAACGGTCCGGGCATTGCGTCAGAAGAAAGCGCCGAGGTATTTGAGCGCTTTCGACGGGGTCAGTCCGCGATCGGTGCCTCCGGCGCGGGGCTTGGACTCGCGATCGTCAGCGCCGCCGTGTGCGCGCTGGGTGGACAGGTGCGATTGGGCGAGGGTATCGATGGGCGCGGTTGCGGTTTTTTCGTGTCACTACCTGCCTCGACGGGCGCAGTGCCAGCGCAGCGAATGATCGTCAGCAATGGAGCGGGCGACAAACAGTAAACAGCTTTCACTTTAAACGCCATATGAAATATGGCATAAAGACGATTTATTTGTGTTTTCAGAAATAGATAAATATTCCTTGAAACCCTTCATTTAAAAGGCATTTACGCAAAAAGTCGCTGCACTATAGCGGTTTCTGATGTCCGCTAAACCTCAAGCCATTCTTTACGGACATTGGCGTCCGCATTGAGCTCCGCCGGCGTTCCTTCGAACACAATTCGTCGATCCCCCATCACATAAACGCGATCTGAGATTTGCAGTGCGATCGAGAGCTTTTGTTCGATCAGCACCACGCTGATACCGCGCCGTTTGAGTTCGCGCAGATACTCGGCCACGAGCTTCACAATGGCCGGTGCAAGTCCCTCGGTCGGCTCGTCGATCATGATGAGATCCGGGTCACCCATCAGCGTGCGGCACAGCGTGAGCATCTGCTGCTCGCCGCCCGAGAGCACGCCCGCTTCGGTGTGTTGGCGTTCGCGAAGTCGCGGGAACATGTTGTACATGTCCTCAAAGCTCCAGCGACTTTGCTTCTTGGTACCCTTTTCTCCGAGCATCAGGTTTTGATGCACCGTGAGCTTGGGGAATATGTCGCGGCTTTCGGGCACATAGCCCACGCCTTTGTGCGCAACTTCATAGGCTTTCATTCCGGCGATATTTTCGCCGCGCCAAATGATTTCGCCCTTGGTGTCGACCATGCCCATCACGGCTTTAGCGGTGGTCGAGCGCCCGGCTCCGTTGCGACCTAACAGCGCGACGATTTCACCTTCGTTCACATGCAAATTGACGCCTTGCAGAATGTGGCTCTTTCCGTAAAACGCCTGTAAGTCTTTGACCTCAAGCGCGATCTTTTGCCCACTCATGCTGCGTCCTCCGCTTCGAGCACTGCGCCCAAATAGGCCTCTTTGACCTTTGGATCAGCGCGCACAACCTCTGGCGTGTCAAAGGCGATGATTTCGCCATAAACGAGCACGGCGATTCGATCTGCCAAGCCAAACACCACACCCATGTCGTGCTCAACGGTGAGCAGCGTCTTTCCCTCGGTGACTTTACGAATGAGCTCAACGAATCGATCTGTTTCGGAATGACTCATCCCCGCCGTTGGCTCGTCGAGCAACACAACGTCTCCGCCGCCTGCAATCGTGATGCCGATCTCTAGCGCGCGTTGCTCGGAGTACGTCAGCGAGCCGGCAGGTACATCGCGACGACGCTTGAGCTCAATGGAGGCCATCAAGTCCTCAGTCCGATCATTGAATGATTCGAGCGCCGACAGCGGTTTCCAAAACGAGTATTTCTGCCCGCTAGAAAACAGTCCCGCGCAGCGCAGATTCTCAAATACGCTGAGTTTCGGAAAGATATTGGTGATTTGGAAGCTTCTAGCCAATCCACGTCGGTTGATTTCAAACGGCGCCTTGCCGACGATCTCTTCACCGTGCAGTTTGATCGAACCACTAGACGGCGCGAACCGTCCGCTGACTAAATTAAAGAGCGTACTTTTGCCCGCACCATTAGGACCAATCACGGCGATACGCTCGCCCTTTTTTACCTGCAAATCGACGCCGCGAATAATCTCCGTTTTGCCGAATGATTTTTTAACGCCTGTGAGCTCAAGTGCAAAGTTACTCATACTATAGCCGCCTCTGCTTTCTTGATCGCGTCGGCAATTCGCTCTTCGCCGTCACTCCAAACTTTCGCAAATTTTCTTCGCCAGTACTCAAACGCGACGCCGCCTGCAATGAGGACAATCACCGCGATCACCCACGACGTGGTCGAGGCCGCATCGAGCGGAATTGTCATCACAGTGAGCTTCGAGCCTGAGCCCGCCGCTACTTGTATTTGATACGCCATCTCCACGATCGATGCAAACCCCCACAACGCGATCAATCCAAACAGAAACATCCACGTGTAAGGCCAACGCATCTTGCGCCACTCTCCGTATTTGACGCGCCGCAAATTAAGCATGATGAGCGATGAAAAACCGCCCGGCGCATAGATCACCATAATCAAGAACAGGATGCCGATGTAGAGCTGCCAAGCTTTCGTGAATTCAGAGAGCATGAACAACGAAAACACTAGCAGAACGGCGCCAAGAATTGGCCCAAAGAAAAATATTGCACCGCCCAGAAACACAAACAGCAGGTAAGAACCAGAGCGAATCGCATGGAGTAGCTCGGCGTTGGCCGCTTCGATGTTGAGTGAACTTAAACCGCCCGCAATGCCCGCAAAAAAGCTCGATGCCATTAACACAAGAAATCGAACTAAACGCGTGTCATACCCAACGAACTCCGCACGCTCTGGGTTGTCACGAACGGCGTTGGCAATGCGACCCAACGGCGTCAGCGTGAATGCGTACATCGCCACCGTGCAAAAGAAGACATAGACAGCAATCAAGTAATAAACCTGAATCTGCGGGCCAAACGAGAGCCCGAAATTGACCCACATTTCTTTACCCGCCGTGCGGTTCGAATTGATACCCGCCTCGCCTCCGAAGAACCACGGGAACATCAGCGCTGCCGCAAACACCAACTCGCCAATACCTAGCGTAATCATCGCAAAGGGAGTGCCCGACTTTCGTGTCGTCACGTAGCCAAACAGCACGCCAAAAAACAGCCCCGCGAAACCGCCTACGAGTGGCACGAGCCACATCGGCAAATACCAACCCGCGACAATTTGATTCATCGCATGCACTGCGACAAACGATCCGAGCCCGGTGTAGACCGCGTGTCCAAACGAGAGCATTCCGGTTTGGCCGAGCAGCATGTTGTAGCTCAAGCAAGCAATCACCGCGATGCCCGTAAAGCACAACAGTGTCATCGCGAAACTTGAATTGAAGATCGCGGGCAACAACACCAAAATCAGCGCGAACGCAGACCACACAACGATCCGAACACCATTGAGTGGCTTGAAGTGAATGGGTTTCATCATGCTATTCATCGCGTGTCCCCATGATGCCTTTGGGTCGCACAATGAGCATCAGCACCAGAAGCAAATACGGCAATATGGGAGCGATTTGCGAGAGCTTTAGAGACCATAGCGAATAACCAGGGGTCGCGGAGGTGATTTCAACGCCGAGCGACTTCGCGCCGCCCAAAATTGACCAATCAAGTCCGACCGCAAAGGTCTGCATCAAGCCGATCAAAATCGAGGCGATCAGCGCACCGCCCAGCGAGCCCATGCCGCCCACCACGACCACCACAAAAATGATGGCGCCGACCGATTGCGCCATGCCAGGCTCGGTGATAAACGCGTTGCCACCGATAACACCGGCGAGCGCAGCTAAGCCGCAACCACCCGCAAAAACATACGCAAAGACACGCGGCACGTTGTGTCCCAACGCTTCCGTCGTATCGGGGTGAGTAAGGGCCGCTTGAATCACCAAACCAATGCGTGTTTTTTTCAGCAGCAAGTAAAGCGAAACGAGCATCAACAGCGCAACGAGCATCATAAAGCCGCGATACGTTTGAAACGTTGAGTCGTAGAGCTTAAAGAGCGGTGCTTGCATCGCTGTGGGAATTGCGTAATCGACCGAGGTACGCCCCCAAACCAATTGCACCAATTCGAGAATCACAAACGACAATCCGAAGGTCAACAGCAGTTCGGCAACGTGTCCAAATTTGTGCGTTTTTCGCAACATATAGCGCTCAAACAAGCCGCCGAGTAAGGCCACCAGAATGGGTGCAATCAGAAAACCAACCCAGTAGTTACTCCACGATGAGAGCTGATACGCGAAATACGCACCGATCATGTAGAAGCTCGCGTGAGCGAAATTGAGCACGCCCATCATGGAGAAAATCAGCGTCAAACCAGCTGACAGCATAAACAGCAGCAATCCGTAGCTCAAACCATTGAGCATGGACATCAAGAAAAATTCCAAGTCAGCCTCACTTTCGAAACAGTGCAACGTACCTCGTGGGCACGTCGAAACAGAGTGTCGAATTTAGCATCTGCTGCGCCGCAGCAATCGACTGTGCATCGTTGTGCCGGTCAACGCGAAAAGCGAGCGCAAAATAAAAAACGCCCCGCGTCGGGCAGGGCGTTTAGGCTCGACATGACGATCGAGCAAAGTCTCAACGCGTTTGATTAACGCTTTGGCATTTTGCAGGTCGTCGCCATGGTTGACTGCTCGGGCTGCAAGTAACGCACAGTCTTGAAGCCGAAGCCGGTGTTTTCTTGGTCAAACTTCACGTCTTTTCCGCCAGCTTTTGTCCACTGCGAGATATACATCGCTTGCTGGAGTGCTCCGTCAGATGCACGCATCTCGATATCCTCGCCGGATGCGCCCTTCATCTTCATTCCAGCCATAGCCTTTGCGACTTTGACCGCATCCGTTGACTTAGATTTCTCAACGCCCGCCACCAAGAAGCGAACTGCGTTTACAGCAGCCACCGTGTAGAACTCTTCGTTGAACTTTGCTTTAAAGCCTGTGTAGACGCTTTCAATTTCGCTTTGTGCAGAATTGGGATGCCAGTAGGACACTTGGTGGACGCGATCAGCGCCGCCTGCACCGATCGCAGTTGGAGTGCCAATCACGCCAGCGTAGAACGTATAGAAACTGCCTTTGTAGCCGGCGGCGCTGGCGGCGCGAATGAGGAGGACCAGATCTGGGCCCCAGTTACCTGTGACCACAGCATCAGCGTTAGCCGCCATGATTTTGGCGACGTAGGGCGCGAAATCCTTCACTTGACCCAGCGGGTGAAGCTCGTTACCCACGATTTTTACGTCAGGGCGCTTTGCTTTGAGCATCGCTTCCGTGAACTTCGAAACCTGTTGACCGAACGAATAGTTTTGACCGATCACATAGACATTCTTGATGTCCTTGCGATCTTTCATGTAGTTGGTCAATCCTTCGATTTTCATGTCAACGCCCGCGTCAAAGCGGAAGTGCCATGGCGAGCACTTGGCGTTGGTGAAATCAGGATCAATGGCAGCGTAATTGAGGAACACCACTTCCTTGCCGGGGTTGCGTTCGTTGTGCTTATTGATCGCGTCGATCAGCACACCAGCAACGTTGGAGCCGTTGCCTTGCGACACGAAACGGATGCCGTCATCCGTTGCTTTTTTGAGCAACGCCAGCGCCTCTTGCGGCGAACCTTTGCTGTCGAGCGGAACGATTTCAACGGTCACGCCGCTGTTGGCTTGTTTGCCCGAAAAACGCTCGGCTGCATATTGAAAATGCTTGAGCTGGTTTTGACCGACACCACCGAAAGGGCCAGAGAGGCCTTCGATGAATCCAATCTTTACATTTTGTGCGCTCGCCGCACCCGCAAACATCAGCGCAGACGCCACGCCCACAGCCAACGGCTTGATAGAAACTCTCACGTATCCTCCTTATTCGATCATTTGTCACCGCAGCAGGGGCTGCAGAGCTGAGCGAATTTTAAGGAGTCGGACAATTCAAACACTAGGGAGTTACCCAAAGTTCTGCACTAATTTCGTGAAATTTTTGTGGTCGCGCCCGCTAAGGGTGCAATCGCTGTGCGTGCTGACTGAGCTGCCCGAACGCCGATTGCATTTCACTGGCCTCAAGCAAATAGGGGTTAAACGAGCGCCCCGCCAACGAATCCAAATCAAGACGATGGGACGACATGAGCCGCGAAAAGCCCATGCCCCACGTGCTAAACCAACGAACTGCGGTGGGTGAACTCACGATGAGCTCTACGCTGTGGTGGCGAGGATCGGCCATGATTTTGCCGAAGCAATGGGTCACCCGATCGCGCTCGCCCTCTAAGCATTGCAAGAAAAACTCGCCCGACCAGCAGAGCATCCCGCTAATCCCGGCGACCTGATTTCTTGATTGCGCAGTTGCCACGATGCTCTGAACATCCTGAAGATGCAGGCCATGGATACAGGTGCTAACGTAGACAAGTCGAATCACAATACGCACGACCCTATCGGAAACCGAAGTGGATGATGATACGACTTACGCATCGCAGAATGCTCCTAATCGATGCACAACGCCCGACATGGGGTCTAAAATGTGGCACTGCACAACCAACTTATGAGCCACTTTCGTGAACGCACCCCTCGCCGCAGCCAGCCTTTTCACCAACGTCGAGATGGCCCCCAAAGACCCCATTCTCGGTGTAAATGAAGCCTTTAACGCTGATCCCAATCCGGCAAAAGTCAATTTGGGCGTAGGCGTGTACACCGACGAAAACGGCAAAATTCCGGTGCTCGAATGTGTCAAGCGCGCAGAAATGGCGATGGCCGAAAAGTCAGCGCCGCGCGGCTATCTGCCAATCGATGGTATCGCTACGTACGACAAAGCAACTCAGGCGCTTGTTTTTGGCGCGGATTCGGACGTTGTGAAAAGCCAACGCGCCGTGACGGTGCAGTCAGTGGGTGGAACTGGCGCTTTGAAAGTCGGAGCCGATTTGCTCAAACGCCTGTCGCCCAATGCCACCATCTACATCTCAAACCCAAGTTGGGAAAATCACCGCGCGCTGTTTGAAGGCGCGGGCTTCGAAGTTCGCGATTACGCTTATTACGCTTCGGCCACGCGAAGCCTGGACTTCAGCGGGTTTTTGGCTGCAGTCAAAGCAATGCCAACGGGTTCCGTCATCGTTTTGCACGCGTGCTGCCACAATCCCACGGGCGTTGATCCAACCATGGCACAGTGGCAAGAGATTGCTGCTGCGGTGCGCGCTGGTGGCCTGGTGCCCTTTCTCGACATGGCCTACCAAGGCTTCGGAGAGGGCGTGGCTGAAGACGGCGCAGTCGTGAAGCTTTTCGCGCAAACGCCGGGCCCGATTTTTGTTTCGAGTTCGTTCTCTAAATCATTTTCGCTCTATGGCGAGCGCATTGGCGCACTCACCGTTGCCGCGACTGACAAAGACGAAGCCACCCGCGTGCTGTCGCAACTCAAGCGCGTCATTCGTACCAATTACTCCAACCCGCCGACCCACGGCGGCGCGCTGGTCGCCGCCGCACTCACAGATCCCGCCGCCTGCGCGCTCTGGGAAAAGGAATTGGGCGAAATGCGCGACCGAATCAAAGCCATGCGCGTAGCTTTGCACGCTGAATTGAAAGCCCTTGCGCCTAGCGCCAATTTCGAAAACATCCTGACACAGCGCGGCATGTTTTCGTACTCGGGTTTGAACAAGGATCAAGTGCATCGCCTGCGCAATGAATTCGGCGTGTACGCCGTGGATTCGGGTCGAATTTGTGTGGCCGCGCTGAATCTGAAGAACGTTAAATACGTAGCGGAATCGATCGCCAAAGTGCTTTAAACGTGAGTGTCGGTTTGACGAAATTTCGTTTTCAGCTATAATTTGTTTCGTTGCGGGAGTAGCTCAGTTGGTAGAGCGCAACCTTGCCAAGGTTGAGGTCGCGAGTTCGAGACTCGTCTCCCGCTCCACTACTTTAGAGTAGTGAGCAACGGAACCGCAACGGTTCCGTTTTTGTTTGTGCCGCAGGTTTGTTGCGGCCACGTGTGGCGGGTTAGCAAAGAGGTTATGCAGCGGATTGCAAATCCGTTTAGAGCGGTTCGATTCCGCTACCCGCCTCCAGAAAATCTCCTTTTCGCCCGTACAGCCTGTTGGGCTGCAATCTTCGCTAAATCATTGATTTTTAAACACTAATTTAGCCATGACTGGCTCTTTAGCGGCAGCTATTTCGACTTTTTCCTCGGAAACTTTCTGATCGAAGTGGCCGAAAAAGTCCCAAAAAGGTCCTAAAAAAGTGATTAAAAGTGTAGCATCCACTTTTGAAACGGACTGTTGCTCCGTTGCATTTCCAAGGATGAAGCCATTGCCACATGCCGCCAGAAAGACAACGGATCGTGGGAATACGTTTTTCAACGTAAAGGTCTACTGGCCAAGCCGATCTCGCTGACGTTTGAGGACAAAGCGGCTGGAGACAGCTATGCCGCAAGGGTCGAGGCGCAGCTGCGCCAAGGGATCGTACCCGTCGATTTCGCACAGCGCGTCACCGAGCGCAAGACACTGCACTGGGCGATCCGTGAGTATGTCCAGAGCGTCGCAATCAAGCCAGAGGACACGGAAATACTTGGACTTTGGCTCAAGGAGACAGACGCAGACACTCCGTTGCTCGGCATCGACTTCGATTGGATCATCAAGCAAATCGAACGCTTAAAGCGCGTCAAAAACCTCAGCCCCAACACGATCCGAAAGCGAATTGGAACGCTCTCGCGTTGTTTGAGTTGGTACTGTGCCCGCAAAATTATTGTCTCGAACCCAGCCAAAGAGCTGCCCAAAGGCTACGCGCAGTACACCGCGTCGGATGCGAAGGTCGTCGCCGCGTCGGGAAGAGCTGCAAAACAAGACGTAAGCAGAGATCGGAGACTTGACGGAGACGAGGAGCGACAAATCCTAGCCGTTGTCAATGCAAAAATCGCCAGCGCCAAAAGACCCGCTGATCGATTCCACTGGCAGGCGATACGCACCCTCTTCGTTTTGGCCGCGGAGACCGCCATGCGGTTGTCGGAAATGGTTGGTCTATTGAATTGGCAGGTCAACATCGAGACGCGGACGATATCGCTAATTAAGACAAAGAACGGCACGCAACGACAAGTGCCTATGAGCGTAGCGGTTCAAGCGCTCTTAGTCGAGTTTGTAGCGGCTCGTAAGCAGGCCAACATCGGCACCGAGCGCAAGGATTCCCACTTTTTTCCCTGGGTCGACGAACAAGCTGGAAAGCCCAATCCTCTGGAGGCAGCAAGCGCGAGCGTGTCACGACAGCTCAAAAAGGTGTTCGAAAAAGCGGGCGCTAAGGATCTCGTCTTTCATGATCTAAGGCACGAGGCGACTTCACGACTGCACGAGCGGACGCGATTAAGCGAAGCGGAAATACGCAGCATCACTGGGCACAAAAGCGTGAAGATGATGATGCGTTACACGCACCTTCGCGCATCGAATTTGCTGGACAAACTTTGAGCGAGGACGCAGCGTTGACTCTCCAAAGTTAGATTCGCCCTTGCAGGCGCATCTTCTTTCGAAAACCTTCGATTTAGGAACTCTTTCGGCCACTTTGATCGGCCGGCACAAATTGACAATACCAGCAAACCCCAAGCCATTGTCGACTTGAAGCACTCATCTAACTCGCCGTCTGCAGCGCAAGAATCAGCGCTTAATCGGTTCGCCGCCGTTGACGGCACTCTGTCAATTGAACAGGCGTCCCACATATTGAATATTGGTGTGACCGCCACGAAATCGCTGATCGAGAGAGGATGCATTCCCGCGCTCAGCCTAAACAAGAAACACGTGATCATATTGGTGAGCGATTTGCAGTCTGAACCGCCCCGGGTATCGCGGCGGCAAGATCATTGAAGTCCCGCTCATTTGAAATGTTTTTCATTTTGTTGACGAAGTCCAAAAAACTTGCAAAAGAGAAAGCCGCTGCACCACCACGCATCAGCCCAGCGAATATTCCCACAGGTCCCGCCAACAGTAACAAGACTGGTACGATGATCGCTAAAGCCATAAAGATGAAGGCGACTGCAAATGCTCCGTTCCCTTTTCGGGGTCGCCACAGAAAACGGATTCCAAAGTACGCTAAGCAACCGAGGACGCAGGAATTTGATCGTCGATACGGGGCGAATTTAAACCTTGCGCCGATACACCGTGCACCCGTCCTGTTTGTCCCCGCGTTCAACGCTTCGCGGCTCACCACAGTCCCACTTCTGGTGGTCAGTTCATACCTGGGGCTGTTCACTTAGCGTTTTTGTTGAGCGGCACTACTTTGCCTTCTTTGAGCAATCAGAAAAGAACCACAAGCAGCCCGAGCGGTAGTCGTCCGTTACGGCGAGGCCCGTAATAAATCCGATACCAGTAAACAGGAGCGGAAGCACCACTCGCAAAGCCTCGTCTATCCTAAACGTAACGCACGCGGGAGGTATCTCCAAATTCGTTTCCAAGACCATGCGCCAAAAGAAAACGCTGCCTGGAGAACGATGTAGGCATAAACTGGCATTCTGTCCCGACCGCGCAACCCAAAGCCGTTGAGGGTTTTGACGCGATTTCTCTCGACGTATTCATCCATCAACGTAGACAGATTGCCAGCGAAATAGAAAATGGAAAAAATAATCCCAGCGATTGCGGCAACTTTCGTTGAATGTCCAACAATGTGCATGCTGGCAAACGAGGCTGTGACGAAAGTTAGGAGAGCGCGAATCCAAGCACGTCGGTGGGAGAAGGTTAGCGTGATTAACGCTAGCGAAATCAAGGTGTTACCAAAACACATAATGAGATCAACCAGTCTTGAGGTCGGTAACCCGCGCTGCTCCGGTGCCCGCGACGGTTCAACCAAAAACATTAATGCGAAGGGTATCGCACACACGAACAAAAGTGACATAGCTCGACTGAAGTTCATTGCAATCAATTCTTTAACGAGAGTAGCGCTCGAGTAATTTGAAGCTGCACAGTGCCCAATAGTGACGCTAGCCAGCCCAACAGTATGAAGCCCGTGTCTTTGGATGTTGCCCCAAATTTGAAGAGATTCGATATCGCAGCGATAAACGAGGCTGAGGCAATTAAGGTTTCTCTCGCTTTATCTTTAGGTTGCAAGAGTATCTCGTCGATAGAAGCAATGAACGATTTGAGCGCAATTGCAAGAAGGATAATAAATCCGTTTAGAGCGGTTCGATTCCGCTACCCGCCTCCAAAACCACTTCTTCTACTCATGCGGACAGCTCGCTGCCGACTAGGTCGCTAGGGTTAACCGTCGCCGGCTCTTTTTAAGCATCGCTCTTAGCAGACGGCAGCCTACAGTGCGCTCGTGACTACCGAATTCTTTTCCAAATTCCGGCGCTTCAGCCACGCCCCACATAAGGCATCTCAGTGGCCATGACTGTGGTGAACAGAATGTTTGCGGTAAGCGGCAATTTCGCCATGGCCATAAAGGTGTCGACCACCACGGACATGTCCATGCAGGGCTCGGGCTTCAGGCTACCGTCGGCTTGGCGCACGCCGGTCAACATGCTTGCCGTCATGTCGGATTTGACGTTTCCAATATCGATTTGACCGACGGCGATGCCAAACGAGCGACCATCGAGCGACGCGGCTTTCGTCATGCCGCTCACCGCGTGCTTAGTAGCCGCATAGGCGATGGAGCCGGGCCGGGGTACATGCGCGGAAATCGATCCGTTGTTAATAATCCGACCGCCCTTGGGCGATTGCTTTTTCATCAACTCGAAAGCGGCGGACAAACAATAGAACGCGCCGTTTAGATTGATGTCAACAACTTGTCGCCAATCGTCTCCACTCACATCGCTTGGCAGAGCGTAGGGCAACGACATACCAGCGTTGTTAAAGAGCAAGTCGAGACGACCGTAGCGCTGCTCGACGTCGGAAAACAGCCGCTGTACGTCATTGGGCTTCGTGAGATCGGTGGGCATGGCGAGTGCGTTTTGACCGTGCTCACCCGCGGCATCGATTGCGGCTTGCAGCGCATCCGCGCGTCGCCCCACCATCACGGTTGTCCAACCGTCCTGTAACAGCGCGAGGGCGCATGCGCGGCCGATACCGGAGCTCGCACCAGTGACAAGAGCAATTTTTTTCATTGTTGATTTACTTCGTTTGCGATGTTGGGTCAGTGCTTGGTCGATTCGCCGCTGAACGAGATCTGCACTTTTAGAGATTGCGATTTGTCCGAAGCTAGCTCGAATGCGCGCAACGCTTCGTTTGCGGGAACGATCGCCGTGATGACTGGCGTGCCGTCGATCAGACCTTCGTTTAAGAAGCGCACCGCAGTAGCGAACTCAGAATGGAAGCGGAAAGTACCGCGCAAATCGATCTCTTTTGCGACCAATTGATTCATAGGCAGCGTGATGTTCGAGCCAAGCCCGATCGCAACCAAGACGCCGCGCGGTGCGATGACGTCAAAGGCGAGATGAAGGGCCGCCTCGCTGCCAGAGGCTTCGAATACGGCATCAAACTGGCCTTTATCGATCCTATATTTTGCAAACGCAGATTTATCAGCCATTGTGTTGATCGTTTCATCGGCACCCATGGCTTTGGCACAACGAAGCGGCAGATCAGCAATATCTGCAGCAACAATGTACGCCGCACCCGCCCTCCTTAACGCCGCGATCAACAACGAACCTATCGGACCGCAGCCAGTCACTAAGACGGTCTTGCCCAGCACACCACCTGCTCGTTGAATGGCGTGCAATCCGACGGAAAGCGGCTCGGCCAAAGCCGCTGCGGAGAGTGTGATTCCATCACTGAGGGCGTGCGCTTGGCTGGCGTCGATCACAAGTTGGTCGCTAAACGCGCCTTGAATGTGCGGAAACGGCATCGCGCTACCGTAAAAACGCATGGAGAGGCATTGGTTGTGCGCACCCGATTGACAAAAACGACAGTGACCACAGGGGCGCGACGGAGAGATGGCTATTCGCTGACCGCGAGTGAACCCAGTGACCTCGGCACCGACCGCCTCGACCACGCCTGACACCTCGTGCCCAAGCGCCATCGGCTCCTTAATTCGCACAGTACCGAAACCACCATGTTGAAAATAATGGAGATCAGAACCGCAGATGCCGCCGAACGCAACATTGACCAAAAGCTGCTTCGCACCCACGGGCGGAAGCGACAGCGCCTCAAGTCGAAGGTCGTTAGCTGCGTGACAAACAATAGATTGCATTGGAATTTCCTTCTTAAAGCGTTGCTGTAACGCCACCGTCAACGTATAGGATGTGACCGTTGACAAATTGTGAAGCATCACTGGCTAGAAAAACAACGGCACCGCCCAGCTCGTGCACCTCGCCCCAGCGGCGACTTGGTGTGCGCGACGTGAGCCATTGAGTGAACGCCGGGTCTGCGACTAGTTTTTCGGTGAGTTCGGTTTTGAAGTAACCGGGTCCCAATCCATTAACGTTAATACCGTGTGGTCCCAAATCGATCGCCATACCTTTGGTGAGCATTTTCACCGCACCCTTACTGGCCGCGTACGGAGCAATCGACGGACGACCCAGCTCGCTCTGCACGGAGCAGATATTGATGATCTTTCCGCTGCGTCGCTCAATCATTTTCTGCGCGACGGCTTTTCCGACATAAAAAACACTGTCTAGATTGGTGCGCATGAGCGCTTGCCAATCCTGCTCGGCAAACTCATTGATCGGGTTGCGGATCTGAATGCCTGCGTTATTGACCAAAATGTGTACTTCGTGGCCATCGGCTTCGAGCGAATCCACTGCGAGCTTTACCGCGTTGGCGTCGGTAACGTCGAACGCACACGACATTGCGTTGAGCCCCTCATCGCGCAGGGTCGATACCGCAGACTCAAGTTTCTGGGGGTTACGACCGTTGAGTATCACGCTAGCGCCAGCCTGCGCCAGTGCCCGAGCCAAAGCGAAACCGATACCACCTGAGGAGCCCGTGATGAGGGCTCTGCGCCCATTTAGACGAAACGAATCCAAAATGTTTGAGGGTTGGCTCATAAATTATTCAATAGCGACACGACGGTCGGGTAGCTGAAAAGAGATTCGAACTACACCGACCAGATCCTGAACGCTGCAGCACAGGTTGAGCTCTGTCACATCACGTTCATCGCTGTCAGGTAATTCAAGTGTGGCGAGCTGACTCTGAAGTAGCTCGGGATGCATGAAGTGGTTTTGCCTGGCGCCCAAGCGCTCGCGGATCTGAGCCGAGTCGCCGTTCAAAAACAAAAAGTGAACACCCGGTGCCGCGTGACGAATGCGATCACGATACGCTCGCTTGAGCGCGGAGCACGCGACGACTCGACCTCGAGCCGAGTGTTCTTCTGAACTAGACATCCGCAAGTGCTCGCCGATTCGGTCTAACCAAGGCCAACGATCCTCGTCGTTTAGCGCAATACCCGCCTGCATCTTCGCGACACTTTCACTGCTGTGAAAGTCATCTCCATCGGCGTATTCCAGGCCAAAGGTGTCTGCCAGAGCAAGCGCCAGCGTTGATTTTCCGCTGCCAGAGACTCCCATCACCACCCACAAAATTGGTGCGGTATCGATCATCCCTTCACCGCACCAGCAGTGAGGCCGCCGATGATTTGGCGCGCAGCAACAAAAGTAAATATCAGCGGTGGTATCGCAATCAGACTACCCATGGCCATCACTTTGCCCCAATCGACACCCATGTCCGTGATGAACAGGGACGCCGCGACCGGCAGTGTTCTCGTATGACGATCTGTCAGCACCAGGGCGAGAATGAACTCGTTCCACGCAATTCGAAATGTGAAGATTGACGCCGCCGCCAAACCGGGCGCGATGAGCGGAAGAAAGACCAGCGTGAACACCCGAAATGGCCCGCAACCATCAATGGCGGCGGCCTCTTCTAGTTCAATAGGCACCTGCAACACAAAGCCGTAGAGTAGCCATATGGTGAACGGCAAATTTACCGCCACGTACAACAGCACAAGTCCCCATAAACTGTTGACGAGATTCCAGTTGTTCCAAATCACGAACACGGGGATTGCAAGCACCGCCAGCGGCACGGTCCTTAGCAGAAGCGTGGTGTAGGCGATGGTTGTTCTGCCTTTGAATCGGAAACGCGCAAGACCATAGGCGGCCATACAACCCAAAACCAGCGTGATCACCGTTGAAACCACACCCACGAAGAGGCTGTTGAAAAGGTAGCGATCAAGCTTGTCCTCTTGCAGCACGGCGCGGTAATTTTCCAGCGTGGGCATGAAAAGGAAGTTCAACGGCTCGGCGAAAATTTGAACCTGTTGTCGCAAGCTCGTGGCGAAGATCACAACGATTGGCATCACGCACAGCAACGCCAGAAAAATGAGCACGGCGTAATGAAGGCTCGCCGCCGCAATACTGCGTTTCATGCCGAATCCTTCATCGGGTTAGACAGCCGCAATGCAGCCCACGAGAGCACCGCAACAACCACTAGCAGCAGAATGGATACCGCCGCTGCAACACCGATCTGCTGACCGATAAACGCAGTTTTATAAACATGGAGCGCAAGAATTTCCGTGCTGTTTCCTGGTCCGCCAAACGTCAAAACATAGACCACTTCCAAGACCCGGAATGCGTCAATTAAGCGCATTACTAACGTGATCGCGATGACGTGCATCACCATCGGAAGCTTGACAAGAAATATCTCGTGCCACATCCTCGCCCCATCGATACGTGAGGCTTCGAGCACGGAGCGATCAACACCGGCAAGAGCTGCCAACATCATGATGAACACAAACGGCGTCCACTGCCAAATGTCAGCAATCACAATCGCCACGAATGCAAGGGTCGGATCCGCGAGCCACGTTTTGGGGGCGATGCCGACTACCCCCAATAGCGCGTTGATCAACCCAAACTGTGCATCGAACATGTACCGCCACGCAAGTCCAACCGCAATTGGCGCGATCATCATCGGCAGGATAAAAATCGTTCGAAATACAGCCATGCCGCGCACTTGCCGCTCAAGGGCAAGCGCGAGCGCGATCCCCAGCACCATCTCCGCGCTCACACAGACCGCGGCAAACAGTAGCGTGGTCGACAACGACGACCACACTTGGGGGTTGCTGAATGCAGCAATGAAGTTGTCAAAGCCAACACATTTCGCACTGCTCGCAGCCGTTCCCATATCCCACTTGTAGCCCGACAACTCAAAGGCCTTGAGCACAGGATACAAGCAGGCCGCCGCCATCACAAGAATGGCAGGAGCAAGGTAGACAGCAATGGTGAAGCGAGAGGTGCGCATGGGTTTTCGAACTAGATTTTGTAGCCCGATTCGCGCATGATCTGCGTAACCTGCGGCACCAAGTCATTGAGTGCAGCCTCGGCAGTTTTCTTGCCAGTAAGCGCCTCAGAAATTCCGATGCCCAAGGCTTGCACGTTAATGCGATCCCACACTGGAATGATCGGACGCCAATCTGGATTTGAATGCTTGAGCGCCTCTCTGAACACCTCGAACTCCGGATATTGCCGCACGAGTTCGGCATCATTCATCGTCGAGTTACGGATCGGCGCGCCACCCAAACGGGTAACCGCTTTGTCTTGCGCTTTTGAGGTGAGCCATTGCAGCAACAAGAAGCCGGCTTCGGCATTCTTTGCGTTTTTTGGGATCGTCAAACCTAAGCCGCCCGATTGCGAAGCACGGCGCGTACCGCGTGGATGCAGCGCCCAGCCAACGTTGCCGACGACTTTGCTGCGCGCGGGATCGCTCACGACACCTGCAAACGACGTTGAATCAAGGTACATCGCAGCCTGGCCTTGCAGGAACGCTGTGTTTGATTCGCCTTGACCGAAGCCAGGAATACCGGCCGGACCCGTGGCCACAACTTCTTGCAGGAACTTCAGTGCAGCGACCCCTTGCGCGTCATTGAAGCGCGGCTTCCATTGATCATCAAACACGCTGCCACCGAGCGGATTGAGGTGAAGCAGCCATGCGTGCACGGCCTGGTGTCCCGCTTGCCCGCGTGAGGTCAGAGCACCCATTCCGGATTTCTCTTTAAGGATGCGCAGCGCCTTGCCAAAGTCGTCGTAAGTCTCTGGCACCTTGAGGTTAAGTTTCGCGAACACGTCCTTGCGGTAGGCCAGCACTGATGTTTCCGCGCCGTAGGGCAAGCCGTACAACTGCGCACCAGGTCCCGCAAGATAGCCCTTCGGGCCGCCCACCATACCCAAATTTTCGAGATAAATTGGGATGATGTCTTTCATGTCGTACGCGGGATCGGCAAGCGCCGGATTTGCGAAAAACGGCTCAAGCGGATGAACTAAGTTTTTAGCAACGTACTCGCCCTTCCACATTACGATGTAGCAGGCCAAGTCGTAGTCACCCTGTGGCTTTGCCATCTCCAAGAGTTGCTTTTCTTTCAAGCGACCAATGGCGAGTTTGTCGATTTCAACCTTAATGCCCGTTTCCTTCGTGAACTCGGGCAGCAGTTTGGTCATTGCGTCATAGTGCGGATGCGCTGGGACGTTAATGGTGATGGTCTTGCCAGCATATTTTGCGAAGCGGTTCTGCGCAAACACGCCACTAAACGGCAGTGCTGCGCCGAACACGGCGATGCTTGTGTTTTTCACAAAGCTTCTGCGATCAATCGTCATGGTGTCATCTCCTTGTTTGTATATGTAAGTGTGTCGTTTATCGTGGGCCTAAGGGAAGCGCCGCTCCCTTTATCGAACACGTGAAGGGCGCTAGGATCAAAACAGAAACTGACGTGCTGGCGATGCATTGCTCTAGCGTCGCCTGGCACGATAACGGAAATTCTTCTTTCGTCTTTGGTTTGCGTCACGCCGACAACTTGGCTTTCAGTGCCCAGGTATTCGACAACGTCAGCACGAAGCGTAAAGCGATTCACAAGCGCCTCGCCCGCGCTCAACGATTGAGGACGTAAACCGAGTGTGAGTGGCTGCGCGTCCTTGACGCCAACTGCACCGAGCCACTGCGGTGCAGCCCAATCGATGCCATCACCGACGAGCCGCAATTCACCATTGCGTACTTGCGCAACGACTTCAAACATGTTCATTGACGGGGTACCAATGAACCCGGCGACAAATGTGTTTGCCGGATTGTTAAACACTTCAGCGGGCGTACCCACCTGCTGAATCTGCCCTTTGTCAAAGACCACAATGCGAGTCGCGAGCGTCATCGCCTCGACTTGATCATGCGTCACGTAGATCGTTGTTTTGCCGAGTCGCTGGTGCAGCACAGCGAGCTCGGCGCGCATGTGACTTCGCAGCTTCGCGTCTAGATTTGAAAGTGGCTCATCAAACAAAAACACCTTGGGTTCGCGCACAATGGCGCGCCCGATGGCTACGCGTTGACGCTGTCCGCCGGAGAGGTCCTTCGGCTTTCTTGCAAGGATATGTTCGATGTTGAGAATCTTTGCCGCCGCCGCCACCCGCTCAGCAACGACCGCTGGAGCAACGCCAGAGATACGCAACGAAAACGACATGTTTTTAGCCACATCCATGTGCGGGTAGAGCGCGTAGTTCTGAAACACCATGGCGATATCGCGATCCATGGGATGCGTGTCGGTGACGTCGCGACCGCCGATAAATACGCGCCCCTCGGTGACCTCCTCTAGTCCCGCGATCATTCGGAGTGTGGTGCTTTTTCCGCAGCCGGATTCGCCCAGCAACACAAGAAACTCACCCTCGGCGACCTTCAAATTGAGCTGCTTCACCACAACGACGTCACCAAATCGCTTTACGACACCTCTAAGTTCTAGGCCACTCATTGTCTCTCCTGCTTCGCTTCTAGCGGTCTGCGCACACCCCAGCCGGTTGGCCTGCGGCTATTGCCCGGATGCGTCGGATCGGGTCCCCAAATTGCTTGGTAAGTATCAATGCATCGCCCAGCACGTTGAAGGTAAATGCCAACGCCAATGAGGGTAAGCCACCACGCAACGAGCGTAACGACCATCGAACGTGGCGCATCAGCCACGATGAGTCCCAGCATGATCGTTGCGACTGCGAGCAGCACCGCGAGCCAACCGCCGAACTTGTGTACACGCTCAAACCAAAGACGGTGCACCGTCATGTCGTAGTGATCACCGCGTGGCTGCGCTTCGGTGGGACCACCCTTAGAGCCGCGAAACCATGCAGCAAGCACCTGCACAATGCCCAATGCGATGACGCTCCAACCAAGATAAGCGTGTAGCGTGCTAGCAATCGTTGCATGCGAGCCGCGACCCCACGCAATCACAGCACCGGTGAGCATAATGAAAACACCGACGTACTGAAGCAACCGATGCGCATTCCACCACGAGCGATTATCTAGCTGCTGTGGCCAATTTTGTTTCGCCGTCACTTTGAAAAATCTCGCCACTAGGGCGCCCAGCGGTAGCAATACGGCCCAAGCAGCAACCATGAGCCGCGCGTGCCACATCACCCACTCGTTGACGTGATGATGACTCGCACCGCTGAGAGGCGTGAGAAGCCAATGCCACATCGATTCAAACGTCAAGGACACTGCAGCCCTTTCGTGTTCAAAAGAATCGAATAGAGCGACGTACTCGCACAGATAAACAGCTCATCCCGGCCAGTGCCGCCAAAGGTCAGATTGCCGACTTTTTCGGGCACCGAGATACGCGCAATCCGTGTGCCGTCGGGGTGATACACCTGAACGGAGTCTTCGCTACTGGTGTAGATGAACCCGTTGACGTCAACTCGAAAACCGTCTGACAAGCCGGGATTGACCACGGCGAAAATACGCGGATTGGCAAGTTCGCAACCCTGTGTCACGTCGAATGCAACGATGTGATGATTGCCTTGACCCATCTCGCGCATCGCAGCCGACGTATCGGACACATAGAGAATCGATTCGTCCGGAGAGAACGCTAATCCGTTTGGCTCTTCCACCCAGTCGGTTACAACGGTGAGCGCACTTGTTTTAGGATCAAAACGAAAAACGAAGCAATCGCCGAGTTCGCTATCAGCCTTGTGGCCTTCTCGATCAGAAACAATACCGTAGGGCGGGTCGGTGAACCAAATACTGCCGTCGGACTTCACCACCACATCATTCGGCGAATTGAGTCGCTTGCCTTGATACCGATCAACGACGATTTCATCGCGTGGATTGGTAAGCCCTGCATCAAACTTCGTGCGAACTATCGCCCGCTGACCGTGCGAGCAATGCAGCAGCGACCCGTCAGCTTCGCGGTAGTGGCCGTTGGTGAACTCTGCGTTTTCTCGCCAAACGCTCATGCCATCACGAGCATGCCAGCGCAGCATTCGATTGTTCGGGATATCGCTCCACAGGACTGATTCATCCTCGTGCATCCAAACTGGGCCTTCGCTCCAAACGGCGCCCGTGCAATGGCGAACGAGCGGGCTCGCCCCTTTGGCAATCGGCGCAAAGCGTGCGTCGTAGACCTCGATCATGGAAACCGTACAGAGTTAGCGCTAGGCATTCGTTGCCCCCGGTTGCTGAATTCGCGCCAGACCAACGTCATCCATTCTCAGCACAGAGACACCGCTCGACGCAGTCCGCAGACTGACGCCACGCCCTCCCATAACCTCGAGACGGCGCGACGTGCAAACAGGCGCTAATTCGGCAAGCACGAACGGCAAACACTTCGACAAATACATGCTCCAGGGCGGTTTGAGAATCATCCAATCACCATGATGATTGGCACCAATTTACATCTATTAGGATAGCGCTATCCTATCACTATGTGAGACAGTTTGTTAAAAGAATTCGTTTTCACCCTGCAAAGCGCGACATCAAAAAAGAATTGCGCATTTTCTGGGATAGCGCTATCCTATACTGCAAACACGCCCCTTTAATACGGAGTAACCCTAAATTACAGCCTCAAAGAAAAATCGGCGCACGACCGGACGAGTCACGCTCAATGATGTCGCTAGTTCCGCAGGCGTAAGCCCAATCACCGCGTCGCGTGCGCTCCGTGGAGAGAGAGCCGTTGCCGCAGAGCTGGTGGCGCGGGTTGTGGAAGCCGCAACCAAGTTGGGTTACCGACCCGACCCGGCCGCCCGAGCACTTGCCTCGCAACGCAGCGATCACGTCGCCATGCTGATTCCGAAACTCTCCAACACCTTGTTTGTTGATCTGCTCGATGCGGCACAAAAGACGCTTCGCTCGGCTGGCTACCAAACGCTCATTGGCGTGACCCATTACGACGGAGCGCAGGAAGAACAACTGCTTCGTGAGCAACTGATGCATCGCCCCGCCGGTGTCTTACTCACTGGACTCAACTACAGCGACGCAACGCGATCGCTGATTGAGCGCAGTAACGTACCCTGCGTACACTTGATGGACCTACCCGATCACACTGACACCCTTACCCCCCACTGCGTCGGTTTTCGGCAAAGCGAGGCAGGTGCCGCAATGACGCGCCACCTCTTGGATCGCGGGTATCGTCGGATCGCATTTGCTGGCGCTCAACTCGACCCACGCGTCATGCAGCGCCTCTACGGTTGGCGTACAACGCTTCAAGCAGCGGGGCTCTACGACGCAACGCTCGAATGGCTCAATCCCGCATCGTCATCACTCGCGCTCGGCAGTGTGATGTTCGAACAAATCATCGGCCAACAACCGCGCATTGATGCGATCTTTTTCTGCAATGACGACCTAGCGCAAGGCGCACTGCTCGCAGCCTTGCGCATGAATGTCGCAATTCCAAAACAAGTAGCGATTGCAGGTTTTAACGATTTGCCAGGAAGCGATCAAATGTTCCCGACGCTGACAACCATTCGTACGCCTCGCGCCGAAATCGGACGAGCGGCGGCCGAGCTGTTGTTATCACTGATGAAGCCGCAAGGAGAGCCAGAAAAGCTCATTGATCTCGGCTTTGAGCTCGTTGCGCGCGGGAGCACCTAGGCAAGGGGGAATTGCCTGAGGGACTTTGGGCGTATTGAGCGGATCGTCGGCAAATTCAGGCCACTATATTGGCTTGTTTCAATCCGTCGATCTCCGCCGCGGTCAGCCCAAGTTCGCCGAGCAACCCCGCCGTGTGTTCACCCTGGCGTGGCGGATGCAGCCGCACGCCTAAGCGCTCGCCTTGCATCGTGAACGGGAGCAACGTTGTTTTAGCGGCTTGTCCAGCGCGGTCGCCGTCAGGCAGCGTAATGTTTGCGAGCCCGCCGGTGGCGTTCAAGTGTTCGTCGTCAAACAGCTCTTCGGGTTTGCGAATCGGCGCGAAGGGTAAGCCGACCCGCTCAAAAAGTTCGGCGAGCTCGGCCGCGCTACGGTGCGCCAGTCTCTCTCTAAGAACCCGCAACAATTCAGCGCGCTGCTCAACGCGCAAGTTATTGTTGCCGTAGCGCGGATCCGCTTTTAAATCGGCAAAGCTTAAGGCTTCGCAAAACGTCGCCCACTGCGCATCGCTGACTGCCGCTAGAAAAATTTGCTCGCCGTCTTTAACCGTAAACACGTCGTACACACCCCACGCGGAAATACGGTCTGGCATGGGCGCTGCAGCTTTGCCGGTAATGGCGAATTGCAGCATGTGCTGCCCCACTAAAAACACGTTGTTTTCAAACAGCGCGGATTGGATCTCTTGCCCCTTGCCGGTGATGCCGCGTTGCACGAGAGCGCCGAGCGCGCCGATGGCGCCAAACATGCCGCCCATGATGTCGTTCACACTCGTTCCAGCGCGCAGCGGATCGCCCGGGCGACCCGTCATGTACGCGAGTCCGCCCATCATCTGCACGACCTCATCAAGCGCCGTCCGATGATCGTATGGGCCCGGCAAAAAACCCTTGCAAGTCACATAGATCAAGCGCTCGTTGGTTGCGCTAAGCGATGCGTAATCCAGCCCGTATTTCTGCATCGTGCCGGGTTTGAAGTTTTCCGCAACGACATCAGCGGTCGCCGCCAATTTGCGTGCGATTTGGGCGCCCTTTGGGTCGTGCAAGTTAATCGAAATGCTCTTTTTGTTTCGATTGAACATCGGAAAGAATCCAGCGCCCGAACCGAGCAAATGCCTCGTGCGGTCGCCTTCAACGGGCTCCACCTTGATCACCTCAGCCCCCATGTCGGCAAGCACCATGCCGCAGGTTGGGCCCATCACCATGTGGGTGAATTCAACGACGCGAAGGCCAGCGAGTGGGAGCAGTTTGTCTGTCATGCAGGCAGTGTAATCGGCGCGTTTGCGTGTGTACTTTGTTGCCAATTCGAAAATTGCGCGACCTGGCAATTGGCGGCGAGCCGCTCCTACACTGGATTCCCAGCGTATGGGCTACAATTACTCAGGAAATGAGCAAGCGCGTTTCACTCCTAAGCGATTGATTTGTAAGTGTTTTATTCACAGACAATGAGCTTTGACACGAGCCCTATCTTGCGGCGTTGATTCACTGCCAGACCATCCCAGCTTTTTCTTGTATTGCCCTATGAAATAAGGGCTCTGTACGTTTTTTATATTTTTTCAAATAATCAATAAATTAGCTGGTAGCCCATATTTCTTCGGGCATTTAACCGTAAAGCTGAAACCTTAGATCAAAACATCGTGAACACAACCGCCCTCTCCGCTTCCGTCAAAAAACGGCGTACCTTCGCGATCATTTCTCACCCTGATGCGGGCAAAACGACGCTCACGGAAAAGCTCCTGCTCTTCTCGGGCGCGATTCACACCGCTGGCAGCGTGAAGGCTCGCAAAGCCTCACGCCACGCAACCTCTGACTGGATGGAAATCGAAAAGCAGCGCGGCATCTCGGTTGCATCCAGCGTGATGCAAATGGATTACCGCGAACATGTGGTGAACCTACTCGACACACCCGGTCACCGTGATTTCTCAGAGGACACGTATCGCGTATTGACGGCTGTGGATTCCGCGCTGATGGTCATTGATGCAGCCAATGGCGTAGAAGCGCAAACGAAGCGATTGATCGAAGTCTGTCGCCAACGCGACACACCGATCATCACGTTCATCAACAAGATGGACCGCGAAGGTCGCGATCCATTGGAATTGCTCGACGAAGTCGAAGCCGAGCTCGGTATGCCCTGCGTGCCGATGACGTGGCCTGTTGGACAAGGTCGTGCGTTCGGCGGCATCATCAATTTGCGCACCCAAAAAATGCGTGTATTCGAAGCCGGTGAAGACAAGCTCGGTGGCGATATCGAAGACATCGATCTGAGCGACACCGCTACGCTCAAAGCCAGATTTGGCGCTGATTTCGAACAAGCGCAAGCAAACATTGAATTGGTGTCGGGTGCCGCGCCCGCGTTCGATATGGACGCCTTTCTAGCAGCCAAACAAACGCCCGTGTTCTTCGGCTCAGCCGTGAATAATTTCGGCGTGCAAGAAGTGCTTGATGCACTCGTTGATTTAGCGCCTTCGCCGCATGCGCGTGGATCGAGCAGCCCCGATGGCAACGTTACGCTGATTGCCCCAGATTCGTTGGGCTTCTCTGGTGTCGTGTTCAAAGTGCAAGCCAACATGGACCCAATGCACCGCGATCGAATTGCTTTCGTGCGAGTGTGTGCGGGCAAGTACGAGAGTGGCATGAAGCTCAAAGTACAACGCACCGGCAAAGAAATGCGCCCAACGAGCGTGGTGACGTTCATGTCGCAAAAACGCGAAGCCGTCGAGGAAGCGTACGCCGGTGACATCATCGGCTTCACCATTCACGGCGGCGTGCAGTTGGGTGACACCATCACCGCCGCGGATATCGCGCAGCCACTGCAATACACAGGCTTGCCGTTTTTCGCCCCAGAGTTATTCCAAACGGTCGAGCTCGCCAACCCCATGAAGAGCAAACAGCTGCAACAAGGCTTAGAGCAGCTCGGTGAAGAAGGCGCCATTCAAGTCTTTAAACCCACGCTAGGCTCGCTGATGCTGCTGGGTGCCGTAGGTCAACTGCAATTCGAAGTCGTGCAACATCGCTTGCAAACCGAATACAAAGCCGACATTCGATTAAAGCCTTGCCAATTCGTCGGCGCGCGCTGGATCACCTGCGACGACGCGGCTGAGATGAAGAAATTCGTTGATTACAACGCATCAAAACTCGCCTACGACGCGGCTGATACCTTGGCGTATTTACTAACCTCGGCCTACGATTTGCGCATCACGCAAGAGCGCCATCCCAAGATTCAATTTCATCCCCTGCGCGAGCATGCAGGGCTGAAATTGGAAAAAGCAGCGTAATTCAAAACCGCGCATCCAAAGTTCACCCCTATCAGCACGTTGGCTGAGGGAACACACTGGAGTTAACCGCCAACACGTCAAGCTACCAAAATTGTGGGCGTGAAGTCTGATTATCGACGCAGATTGGCGCAGATTTGACGCGGATGACCGCAGATTATTTTGGAGCGCGCTTCAGTGGTGCCGCAGGAAAAAATCAAGTTGGCTAGGTGCCGTTCTGGCGGCGTCCTCTCGCAGAAATCTGCGGTCATCCGCGTCAAATCTGCGCCAATCTGCGTCAAAGAAAAGACCGACACCAACCTACTCCCACAGGTTTCTTACGAATCAGGAAGTTCACTTGCGCGGCTGATTGACCACCAAATACACGCCGGCCAGCGTCACCATCATTCCGGCGATCACGCTCCAACTCAGTGTTTCCCGGAATAGCACCCACGCCATGACCGCCGTTAACGCGGGCACCAGATACATCGTGCTGGTGAGCTTGGTCAGCGATCCTGTGCGAAGCAAATAGAACATCAGTGAGATGCCGCAACCCGAGAGCACGAACACGCTCCAGAACCACGCAATGATGACGTCGGTGCTCCAACGCACGGCGAACGACTCAAAGATCAACGCTAACGGCAGCGTAACGATCAGCGATGCAGAAAACTGAATCACCTGACCGCTTCGCAAATCAAACTGCGGCACGAATCGCTTTTGGTAGATCACGCCCAGCGTACTACCGAGCAGCGCCAGCACGCACAGCAAAACGGGCACGAGCACAAAACTCGCATTGATAAGCTTGCCCGAAAGCACAATCACTACCCCTGCAAAGCCGATAACAATGCCCAGCACTTGACGACGGGTAAGCGTTTCATTCGTTAGAAAAAACAAACACGCCGTGAGCACCGGTTGCAGGTTCACGATAAGCGAAGCGAGCCCGGCCGCGAGCCCCATTCGAACCGCCACCCAGACGCCGCCCAAGTAGACCGCCTGAATCAAAATGCCCGCAATCGCAATGTGAAACGCATCGCGAGTATTGGGCCACTTGGCGCGACCAATCAGCGCCAACACCAACATCAACGCGATCACACCCAAGTAGCGAAAACACAGAAACGAGAGCGCCTCGGCGTCGTTCGCCGCGAGCTTTGCAACAACAAACCCGGACGCCCAAATGAAAATGAACGCCGGAACGGCTCCACGAAGGAGGATTCGATCAAACACGATTAGCTCTGTCGACCGGTGCGCGGTACAACTGCAGCGCAATGCGGGCCGCTAGCGGTAGCGATAAAAGCCGGTCCAACACTAGCAGCCGTCCGCTCACTTTTTAGCGGCGAGCTCCTTCTTCACCACCACCTCGTCCTCCTCCCGGAAACGGCGATTGCCACACTGTTCGCGCCAAGTTTCGACTTGTTTTTGGTGCGGATCGACCAGCTCGTTGACGGTGAGCGCGCGCTGATTGATGGCAGCGATTTTCACGTTGAGCGCATCCACCCGATCACGAAGCGGCTGTTGGGCCGCGTTGAAGGCCTCAGTTTCTAGCTGAAGCAAGCGGCCACGCTCCAAGAGCTTTGCACGCTCGGTTTCATAGTCGGCCTTTTCAGCATCGGTTTTGGCAGCGGCCGCTCTATCGTTCATCCCCGGGATCAACGCGCTAAGTGCGTCCCGCTCGGCCACGATCGCCGCTGAACGAGCCCGCAATGCCGTACTGGCTGCATTGACATCAGCTTGCTCGGTTTTGACCGCAGTCTCGTCGCCCTTAAATGTTTGCTGCTGCAACAGAATTGCCTTGGCAGCGTCTTCGTTGGCGGCATTGAGCTTCAAGCAGGAGCGAAGCTCGTCGATCGTCATGATTTTGTCGGCCTTGGCGACGGGTTGGGCCGCTGCGGCAGCGGGCGCAGCCTTTGCGGCCTTTGGAGCAGCCTTGTCGGCGCGCGGCGCAGTCTGCGCCAAGCCGAATCCGCTCAAAAAAATCGTCGCCGCGACGACGGTACCCATACGCAAGTGAAACAAACTATTTTTCAACATGAAACTGCTGCGCGGTCCGCCCAGCCTTGAGTGATTAAGTGAGACTTAATGTTACTTTTAACGATGCAAAAGCCGCAAAGGACCCAAGTACATCCAGCGGATGCGCCGCAAAAAAACGCAGCCCACCAACACCAAATACGACGGCTAACAACGAAAAAGCCCCGATTTACGGGGCTTCTGGCGCAGTTTCTAGACTTTGGTGGACTTCTTGAAACACTGTTCTGGCGGAGGATCGGGGATTCGAACCCCGGTTAGGCTATTAACCTAAACACGCTTTCCAGGCGTGCGACTTAAACCACTCATCCAACCCTCCGTAGCTCACTATTTTAGCCTAGGTTTTGTCGCGCGAGCTTAGGGTTGCAGAAATCCACCCGCGCGGTAGGTCACCACCAGGGTGTCACGCTCGGGCGCGGGGCCGGTCGCTCGAAACGGCGTGGTGGCGTGAACTACGCGTTGATCGTCTAGGAGCATTGCGGTAAACGGTTCGTGCAGCATGAACTCGGACAGAAGCGCGCCGTTGTTGTCGTACACCGTGGTGACGGCACCCTCGATGTCGCGGCGGCCGAGCATGATGAGGGCAACGTAGTCAACGCCATCACGATGGGCGCCTTCGGGCGTGGGGCGGCCTTCGCCTTGACGGGCGTCGATACGGAATTGATGGGTTTCAACGAACCAGGGCTCGGCGGCGCGAGGAGCGGCAGCCGCGAAGACTTCGCCAAATCCTTCCACCAAACCGCGATAGGTGGCGTTTTTCGTGGTTTCGGGGCGCACCTCGGCAAAGGTGCGAAACACGCCGCCGTGAAGCTTGTTGTAGGCCTTGGGCTGCCAGTGCGGGCGGTAGGGCTCGTCGAGCCATCCAGATTGCGAAAGCTTTAGCGAGGCGTGGCGACGAAATCGATAACGTCCACCATCGGCTAGAAATTCATCGGTCGGCAAGTCGTTCCAAGAGCTCAGGAACGCCGCGCCTGCGGCTGGGTCGGTCGCACCGCTTCCACAAATTTGCATGACCTGCTGCGTCGATAAAATTGCGAAACCGTTGTCTCGCAACGCGCTGCCAACGCTCGTGCATACTTGCATGTCGCGCCCCACGGTCGGTTTCATCGCTTCCCCAGCACTCACACTCATGCCAACTCTTCTCTCGGTCAACGTCAATCGAATCGCTCTACTGCGCAATAGCCGCGACCACGGTTGGACGCCCGATCTCATTGCGCTGTCTCGCATCATTCTAGAAGGCGGCGCGCACGGCATCACCATTCACCCGCGCCCCGACGAGCGACACATCCGCACGGCCGACGTTGCGCCGCTGTCTGATTTAGTCAAACAATTTCCGGCCGCGGAATTCAATATCGAGGGCAACCCGGAACACAATTTGATGGCGCTCATCGCTGCCAATCGACCGCAGCAAGCCACGTTCGTACCCGATAGTACGACTCAAAAAACATCCGATCATGGCTACAGTGTGGAGCACTTGCGGCGGATCAAACCGCTGATCGCTGAGGCGAAACGACATGCAAACCGCGTCTCGGTGTTTGTCGATGCAGATATGGCATCGATCAGGGCAGCTAAGAATTGCGGAGCTGACCGGATTGAGCTCTACACCGAACCCTACGCCCTGGCACCCGCTGCCACGCTTCAACCATTCGCTGAGGCTGCGACATTCGCGCGCAGCATTGGACTCGGTGTTAACGCGGGACACGATCTGAATTTGACGAACCTGCCGCCGTTCGTGCGCGAAGTTCGCCCCGACGAGGTGTCAATCGGGCACGCGCTGATTGCCGACGCGTTGCAGTTTGGAATGATCGAAACGGTGTCGCGCTATTTGTCCGCGGTCGGCGCGAAGCCATGAGCCATTCCAACGCATGAAACCGTTCGCACTCACCATGGGCGACCCAGCGGGGGTTGGGCCCGAAATCATCATCGACGCACTGTGCGAATTTTCGGCTCGGCCGGTCGTGGTGTTTGGCGAGCGAGCGATTCTTGAGCGCGCCAAATTGGCGAGCCAACACCCGCTGGCACAGTCACTGGCTTTAAACATCGTCGAGACATCAATCCACTCCGAGTACGTTGACGGTATTGCGAGCGCTGCTTCTGGTCACGCCTCGGTTGCATCCATCGAAGGTGCGACCCGTGCTTGCATGTTGGGCGATTGCGCCGCGCTCATCACAACACCAATCAATAAAACCGCGCTCAAGCTCGCCGGTTCAACGTTCCCCGGGCACACCGAAATGCTCGCGGCGCTCTGCGGCGATCGCAGCGTAGCGATGATGTTTGCCTCCGACGCGATCAACGTCATGCTCACGACGATTCATCTATCACTTCGCGATGCCATTGAGGCGATCACCATCGAGACTGTATCGCGCGCCATTCAACAAGCACATGATGCCGCGCCGTGGCTTTCGATAAACGGTCGAAAGCCACGCATTGCCGTGGCCGGCCTCAATCCGCATGCCAGCGAAGACGGACTATTCGGTACGGAGGAAACACTGCACATCGAGCCCGCTATTCGTGCATGTCAGGCGCGCGGCATCGACGTATCGGGACCCTACCCGCCAGACACCATCTTTATGCGCGCCAAACGCGGTGAATTCGACATCGTAGTGGCCATGACCCACGATCACGGTTTGATCGCAGTAAAGCTCGATGGCATTGATCACGCCGTCAATGTCACCGTCGGCTTACCGTTTCTGCGCGCCAGTGTCGATCATGGCACGGCGTACGACATCGCATGGCGCGGCGTCGCTAGCAGCAAAAACTTGCGGCACGTTTTGAACTGGGCGCATTCGGCAACTTCGAACTAGCTCATCACTAACGAACGACGATTCGTCGTTATTCAGTTTCGTGGTTTTCTATATGCATTTATAGAAAGTCAACTCTGAACCTACGCTGCCTAGCATGGCAGCCATGTCAGAAATTCTTCAACTCATCACACTTCCTGCCATCGGTTTTGCGATCGGCATCATTGTCGGACTCACCGGCGTCGGCGGCGGCTCGCTCATGACGCCGATTTTGATCGGCGGCTTGGGCGTTCCCCCAGCCGTTGCCGTGGGCACAGACTTGCTGTTCGCCGCGCTCACCAAATCGTTTGGTGGCTACGCCCATTGGCGCTCGGGCAATGTCGCGCCGCGGCTCCTCAAACTCTTAATCATCTCAAGCCTCACCGGCGCGGCCATTGCGTTTGCGCTGATCGATGCGCTGTCCCCCGACGTCGAGCAGCTCAATCGGCTCATACGTTCGGCGCTGGGCGTGGCGCTGTTTTTCACCGCAGCCGCGCTCATCGCACGACCCTGGCTGTTAGCGTGGCGGCAGCGCGGTGCGACAACAGCGCCAAGCGCCGACATCAACGGCAGCGCTTGGCCGACGCTACTGTTAGGCGCGGGTATCGGCGCGGTGGTGACGATTTCGTCGATTGGCGCTGGCGCCATTGGCGTCACCGCGCTGTTGCTGCTGCATCCAGCGCTGACACTATCGCGGGTTGTCGGAACTGATATCGCCTACGCGGTGCCGCTCACCGCTGCGGCGGGCCTTGCCCATGCCACAGCCGGGCACGTTGATGTGACGCTTCTGGTCGGGCTGCTCACCGGTTCCATTCCAGGCATACTGCTAGGGGCGCGACTGTCCAGCCAAATCCCGGAACTGGCCACTCGAAGCCTTTTGGTCGCGTTGCTCGGAATCGCTGGCGCGAAATTGGTGGCGTGATGAAGCCGTCAAACGCAATCTCAATTCGTCGTTGGTATCAACGCCCTCGCCCGCTTTCGGCCCCCGATGGCTTTGAAGACAAGCTATCGCAGAGCGTCGAGCTATTGAGGGTCGCCGCTGCAATGACGCCCTGTGTGTTGGCGCACAGCCTGTCGGCCGAGGACATGGTGCTGTTTCATCTGATTGCAACAAAGGATCTTGCGATCGATTCGATAGCGCTTGATACGCATCGTCTGCCCGTTGCCACGCGCGAGCTCTGGCGGATCACTGAGATGAAATACGGCCGATCCATTCGAAGTGTTGCGCCGCTGGACAGTGATTTAGCAACGCTCGCGGCCGCAGCGTCAGACAGCGCCCTCTACACCGACAAATCAGTCCGTGAGCTGTGTTGCGGTCTGCGCAAAACGCAGCCACTGAGAATGGTCTTGGTGGGCAAAGCGGCGTGGGTCACTGGGCTACGTCGAGCGCAGAGCCTTGGCCGATCCGATGTCCACGATCAGCACTTTGACGCCGCGTTTGGTTTAGAGAAATTTAACCCCCTGGCGCATTGGACGGACGATGATCTCTGGTACTTCGTCGACACCCACCGCGTGCCGGTGAGCACGCTCTACGACAGGGGCTACGCAAGCATCGGTTGCGACCCGTGCACTCGCCCCATTCGCGCCGACGAACACCCCAGAGCCGGACGTTGGTGGTGGGAAGCCAATACGGCCACCGGCACGGAATGTGGCATTCACATCGCCGCCACAAATACGAATTAATCACAGGGACACGATATGACTGCTAGAGACGCATTTTTGACACAGCAGAGCGCTGAGCTACGCGCGAGCGACGCCCACCTTAACTGGCTCGAGGATGAAGCCATCAGCATTTTGCGAGAAGTGTTTGGCGCGTTTGAGCGCCCCGGACTGCTCTGTTCCTGCGGCAAGGATTCTCTGGTGGTGCTGCATCTTGCGTTGAAGGCGGCAGCGCCCGGCGTACTTCCAACGCCACTCGTACACATCGACACCGGACACAATTTTCCCGAGGTGATCGCATTTCGCGACGAGATGATTGCCAATTCGGGCTTGAAGTTGATCGTCGGGCACTTTGAGGATTCCATCAATAGGGGCACGATCCAATTGGCTCATCCCCTTGAAAGCCGCAACGTGCATCAAACCGTCACACTTCTAGAGACCATCGAAGCGCATCGTTTTGATGCCTTGATCGGAGGCGCGCGACGAGACGAAGAAAAGGCACGAGCCAAGGAGCGCGTGTTTTCTCACCGCGACAATTTCGGTCAATGGCAACCGCGCGCCCAACGCCCAGAGCTTTGGAATCTGTACAACACGAGACTCGCTACCGGCGAGCACTTTCGGGTGTTTCCAATTTCCAATTGGACTGAGCTCGACATTTGGAATTACATCGCCCGCGAGAACATCGCGCTGCCTTCGATCTACTACACGCATCAACGCGAAGTTGTCGAGCGTAGCGGGTTGCTCGTGCCCGTGACCGACATCACACCGCCCCGTTCTGGCGAGAAGGTTGTGACACGCGACGTCAGATTTCGCACGGTCGGCGATGTGTCTTGTACCTGCCCCGTTGCGAGCCTCGCAGCCAATGCTGACGACGTGATCGTCGAAACCATTGGCGCCACGGCCAGCGAGCGCGGTGCTACTCGAATGGACGATCGCGCGAATGATTCCGCAATGGAGCGCCGCAAAAAAGAAGGATACTTTTAATGAGCAACATCACCATTAGCAATGGCGCACGCCCATTGCGATTTATCACCTGCGGTTCAGTTGATGACGGCAAAAGCACGCTGATCGGGCGACTACTCTACGACAGCAACGCGCTGATGCTCGATCAGCTTGATGCCTTAGCAGCAGCTAGCAGAAAACGAGGCGGCGCTAACGCAAGCACCGACGCTATCGATCTTTCACTCGCTACCGACGGGCTCGAAGCCGAACGCGAACAAGGCATCACGATTGACGTGGCCTATCGCTACTTTGCCACCCCCAAACGCAAATTCATCATCGCGGATGCACCCGGTCATGAGCAGTACACCCGAAACATGGTGACGGGCGCATCAAAGAGCGATGTAGCGGTTGTTTTGATCGACGTTACGAAACTCGACTTCAGTGCTCAAGCCCTCGAGCTACTTCCACAAACCATTCGCCACGCTGCTATCGTGGGGCTCTTGGGGTTGGTGCACGTCGTGGTCGCAGTCAACAAAATGGATGCAATCGATTTCGATGAATTGAAGTTTGAGCGTGTCGTTGCGGCATTTACGAAGCTCGCCCAGGCGCTTTCACTGCCGGCATTTACGGCGGTGCCAGTATCCGCCCTGCATGGCGACGGGATCGTGATCCATACCGAGCGAACCGCTTGGTTCAAAGGGCCTGCGCTGCTTCCGCTCTTGGAGTCAATCGATCTGGATGCATCATCTGGCGCACACGAGGCGAGAACTGCCGCGCTCATCGCGGTACAGTACGTCACCCGCGACGCGTTGGATGATCATCGTCGCTGGATTTGTGGTGATTTGGCTGGCAGCGCGCTCGACGTCGGTACACGGATTCGGGCATGGCCAAGCGGCGCAAGCGCCATCGTGACAGCAATCAACACACCGCGCGGAGCAACATCGAGCGCAGCCTGCGGCGAAGCGCTGAGCATTGCATTGGATCGCCAGCTAGATGTCGCACGCGGTGATTGGGTCATTGCCGAGACCAGTGAGCGGGATGAAGTGCAACCTGTGCGCTGCGCCACTGCCACCGTTGCCTGGCTGGGTAACGCACCCCATACGCAAAGCCGACGACTGCTCGCTCGCCACGGCACACGCTGGCTCCCGGTTCGCATCACACGAGTCTTTTCCAGACTCGACTTGAATCAAGGTCGTTGGATTGAGCTGGATGAGTCCGATTCAGATCGGGCCAATGAGGGCGTCACAACCAACGATTTGGTCAATGTCAACATCGAATTTGCGAGCGAGCTTCCGCTGGCCACCTTTGCCGCATGTAAGGCCTTGGCGTCGTTTGTTTTGGTTGATCCGAGCACCAATGTAACGGCAGGGGCGGGGATGATATCGAGCGTTGAGTGAGCAACGCTGGGCACGTTGCAGCGTTGTTCACCCGAGAGAACAGGTCTAGCAGCCTTAACTTGCTTTGCTTTGATTAGAGATGACTTTGAGGCGCGGCGTTAATCCGCTTGCCTGACTGAGCGGCGTGCTTCAGAATTCAAGCACCATGAAGCGCCTGATCATCTTCGCCACCCATCTGCTGCTTAGTGCGGTAGTACTCGCCCAGCCCGTCGACACAGCCCCGATACAAACGATCGGCAATTTTTCGATTGATGCGCACGAAGTCACCATCGAGCAAGTCACACGATTTGCTCGTGCAACTGGATTCGTGTCGCAAGCCGAGCGCTCCGGTGGCGGCAGCACATTTGAAGGCGGTTGGGTTCAGCGTGCTGGTTGGAATTGGCGGACACCCTTTGGCATCGTGGCCAACCCGAACGAGCCAGCGGTGCATCTCACCTACGACGAAGCGGCGGCCTACTGTGCTTGGGCAGGCAAGCGATTGCCTAGCGATGCGGAATGGATAGAGGCTGCCTACACCGAACGCCGCGCTTCGCCGCCGTCTGGCCTCACGTCAGGCAACACTTACCCGTATCCCACGGGCAATTCTGCGGTGGGTGCAAACTGTCTCAAGGATTGCGGCCCCATCAAAGGCGACAAGCCCTACGCACAACCGCGCTTTACGTCGATTGGCAGCGGTCATGTCCAAGTGCGCACAACACCCCCTGGCGTAAACGGACTCTACGATATGGGCGGCAATGTTTGGGAGTGGACACAAGGCGGCAACGCTGAGGCCAGACCCACCCGTGGCGGTTCGTGGTGGTACGGTGCGGCTCAGATGCACCGCGATCATCTGCAAACAAAACCAGCAAACACGGCGGTGGTCTACATCGGATTTCGGTGCGCTAAGGCGCAGCGCTAGCGCGGCTCCTTGGTTCAGTTTGCGAGGTAGAGCCTGCATCAATGAGCCGGGACAAACCCAACACACTGTTGCGACGCTTCACTTCCAGCCATTCATTGGAATGCCCTGTTAGATATGGACTTAGTTCAATGTTTTATTACTTTCGATACTAGTCATAAATGACATGCAGGCCATATTTTGTATGGCGAAATGCAGTAGTGCCGTTGTAAAGTAATTTGTTAATTACAAATTAGTTTGCATAGAGCAAATTTGTCATAATCACCAAATTCATCGCGTAACGTATTTCGAGACCACCACTATGTCGACCAAAAAATTTGCCAGCCACGCCGACCTCGAAGTCAAAAAAGTGAGCTTTGACAAGCTCTCTGACAACGCTTACGCCTACACCGCAGAGGGCGACCCCAACACCGGCATCATCATTGGCGACAACGCAGTCATGGTGATCGACACCCAAGCCACACCGGTGATGGCGCAAGACGTGATCCGCCGGATCCGCGAAGTCACCGATAAGCCCATCAAATACATCTTGCTGTCGCACTACCACGCTGTTCGAGTGCTGGGCGCATCGGCTTATGGCGCTGATCACATCATCGCATCCCGGGACACCTACGACCTAATCGTTGAGCGCGGCGAACAAGATAAGGCCAGTGAAATTGGTCGCTTTCCAAGGCTCTTTAACGCGGTCGAATCGGTGCCACCCGGAATGACTTGGCCCACCATCACCTTTCAAGGCGAGATGAGTTTGTGGCTAGGTTCTCTCGAAGTCAAAATCATGCAAGTGGGTCGCGGTCACACCAAGGGTGACACGATCGCATGGATTCCATCGCAGAAAATTTGCTTCTCCGGCGACTTGGTTGAATTCGACGCAACCCCCTATGCGGGCGACGCCTACTTCGAAGACTGGCCGGCCACGCTCGACGCGATTGCGGCGCTCAAGCCCGAGAAGCTCGTACCCGGTCGCGGTGCAGCGCTCCAAACGCCTGAGCTGGTCGCCGCTGGCCTTCGCGGTACCAAAGAGTTCGTCACCGATCTTTACGCCAATGTCAAGATCGGCGCTCAAAAGGGTGAGACTCTCAACGCTGTCTACAAGCGCACATTCGCCGCGATGAAGCCCAAATACGGCCACTGGGTCATCTTTGATCACTGTATGCCGTTTGATGTGACTCGCGCCTACGATCTTGCGACCGGCCACACCCACCCGCGCATTTGGACGGATAAGCGCGATCAGGAAATGTGGGCTGCGCTCGAAGGCCAATGAACTAATTCGGTCGCAGACGCGATGGACGTGAACCACCCAGCGCAAACGTTCGATTACGTGCGCAGCGCGGATCAAGACTCGCCCGTCGCGGCGTTGCATCCCGTCGTGATCGTGGGTGCCGGGCCTGTGGGCTTAACGCTTGCGATTGATCTCGCCAAGAAAGGCATTCCCGTCGTCGTGCTTGACGACGATCATCGGCTGTCGACAGGTTCGCGAGCGATATGTTTCGCCAAACGAACGCTCGAAATTTTTGATCGTTTGGGCATCGGCGAGCGCTGCGTGAACAAAGGCGTTTCGTGGAACGTTGGCAAAGTGTTTTTGCGCGAACAATTGCTCTACGAATTCAATTTGCTGCCGGAGCGCAATCATCAGCGGCCCGCGTTTATCAACTTGCAGCAATACTACGTTGAAGCGTTTTTGAACGACGCTGCGAGAGCAGAGAGCAACGTTGATCTACGCTGGAAAAACAAAGTCGTCGGCGTCACGCAAGGCGATGAAAGTGTCACGCTCAGCGTCGACACGCCCGACGGAATCCATTCCATCAACGCACGCTACGTTGTTGCTTGCGACGGTGCGCGCTCGCCCATTCGCGGCTTCATCGGTCAGGAGAGCAAAGGACAGGTGTTTCGTGATCGGTTCCTGATCGCTGATGTGAAGATGACCGCGCCCTTCCCCACCGAACGCTGGTTTTGGTTTGATCCACCGTTTCATCCCAACCAATCGGTGCTGTTACATAAGCAGCCCGACGACGTGTGGCGAATTGATTTTCAGCTGGGTTGGGACGCCGATCCGGAGCTCGAAAAGCGTCCTGAGAACGTGCTGCCGCGGGTTCGAGCATTACTCGGGGCTGACACTGCGTTCGAACTGGAATGGGTCAGCGTCTACACCTTTGCATGCATGCGCATGGAGAAATTTCGGCATGGCCGTGTGCTCTTCGCCGGGGATAGCGCGCACGGCGTTTCGCCCTTCGGCGCGCGCGGTGCCAACTCAGGTATTCAAGATGCCGACAACTTGGGCTGGAAGCTCGCAGCGGTCGTCAACGGTGCAGCGCCCGATGCTCTCATCGATTCGTATTGCGCTGAGCGCGAATTCGCCGCCGATGAAAACATCATGAATTCAACCCGCTCGACGGATTTCATTACGCCCAAAAGCGAAGTCAGCAAGCTCTTTCGTAACGCTGTGTTGGAGCTCGCACGAGATCATCCGTTTGCGCGACGCATCGTGAATTCGGGGCGGCTGTCCATGCCCAGCACCTACGCTGACTCACCGCTTTCGACACCAGGTGACGACACCTCGTTTAACAAGGGCGTCGCGCTCGGTGCTCCCGCTGTTGATGCGCCAGTTCAGGTTGACGGCCGCCACTGCTGGTTTTTGTCGCTCATTGGAAAGACATTCACAGTCGTGCAGCTCATCGATGCGAACACGCTAAAGATCACCATTGTCGGAGCAGATCAACGCGAAAATCAAACGGTGTTTGCCGAACCCTCCGGCGATTGGAAACATCGCTACAGCGAGCGGGTGGGCACAACCTACCTTTTCCGACCGGACCAGCACGTCTGCGCGCGCTGGCATACCTACGATGAGCAGAGTATTCAACGCGCAGTCAATCGCGCCCTCGGCAAAAACGCACAATGATTGCGCGAAAGTATGCTTAATATTGAACCCAACTTAGCCAACCCCGATGCGTTTTACGAAGCGCTGATCGATATGCACCGCGAACTCACCACCGAACAGAGTCACTTGGTCAACGCCAAGTTAGTGCTACTGCTTGCCAACCACATCGGCGATGTGTCGGTGCTGCACGATGCGATGCGGCGCGCTCGGGATAGTGAGGCACAGCCATGAACGCAACGCTTAATTACCAAACTGGATTCGGCAACGAGTTCGCAACGGAGGCTCTGCCTGGTGCGCTGCCACAAGGTCGCAATTCCCCGCAGCGCGCGCCCTACGGACTCTACGCAGAGCAGCTCAACGCCACGGCATTCACTGCCCCGCGTGCAGACAACCGGCGTACGTGGATGTACCGGATACGCCCAGCGGCAACGCACAAGCGCTTTGCTCCGTACAAAAGCGCAACGGCAACACATCCGTTCACCAGTGATTTCGCCAGCGCCGTCACACCGCCCAACCAGCTACGATGGAATCCGCTGCCACTGCCCACCACGCCGACGGATTTCGTTGACGGCATCGTGACCTACGCGGGCAACGGCGATCCGCATTCGCAGACCGGCGCGGGCATTCACCTGTACGCGTGTAATCAGTCGATGACGCAGCGTGCGTTTTATAACGCGGACGGAGAGCTGTTGATCGTGCCGCAACTCGGTCGTCTGCGCTTTTGCACCGAGCTCGGCGTGATCGATGTTGAGCCGCAGGAAATTGTGGTGATACCCCGCGGTGTTCGCTTTCGCGTTGAATTGATCGATGCAACTGCGCGTGGCTACATCTGTGAAAACTTCGGTGCGAATTTTCGATTGCCTGACTTGGGGCCCATTGGTTCAAACGGGCTCGCCAATTCGCGCGACTTTTTGACGCCAACCGCTTGGTACGAGGATCGCGATCAGCCGTTTGAGTTGATTGCTAAATTCATGGGCAACTTGTGGTCCGCCGAGATGGATCACTCACCACTTGATGTAGTCGCTTGGCACGGCAACTGTGCGCCTTACAAATACGATTTGCGCAAGCACAACACCATCGGCTCGATCAGCTATGACCACCCTGATCCATCGATCTTTTTGGTGCTGCATTCAGCGAGCGATTCGCCCGGTGTGAGCAACATCGATTTCGTTATTTTTCCGCCGCGCATTTTGGTGGCCCAAGATACCTTCCGCCCGCCGTGGTTTCATCGCAACGTGGCGAGCGAATTCATGGGCTTGGTACACGGCGCGTACGACGCAAAGGCCGACGGCTTTTCGCCCGGCGGGGCAAGCTTGCACAATTGCATGACCGGCCACGGCCCCGATGCGGAGACCTTTGCCAAGGCCTCAAGCGCAGACACCACGAAGCCGCACCACATCACCGACACCATGGCGTTTATGTTTGAAACGCGAACGGTGATCCGCCCTACGCGAAGCGCGTTGGAAAGTACACAACTGCAAGCCAATTATTCCGATTGCTGGCTCGGTTTAAAGAAAAACTTTAATGCTGATAAACCATAGCGTTTAGCTCCAGCGGTTTGTAGCTTGCCGCCTACAATGGCGGGATGATTTTTGTAAACGACACCCACAATCCCGCGCTCAAGAGCTTCGTTGACTCAGCCAACTCCGGCAGCACCGATTTCCCTATTCAAAACCTGCCGTTCGCGGTGTTTCGTCGCGCAGGCAGTAAAGAAGATTTTCGCTGCGGTGTAGCCATTGGCGATCAGGTGCTCGATCTGACCGCGCTTGGAAAAATGCATTTGCTTTCGGGTGACGCGGCGCAAGCGGTTCAAACGTGTAGCGATTCGTCGCTCAATCGACTCATGTCGCTCGGGGCGCCCGCATGGAGTGCGCTACGTGCGTCGCTGTCACGTTTGCTATCAATCGATTCGCCCCACGAGGGCGTGTTGCGCGGCTGCCTGGTTCCACAAGCCGACGTTGAATACGATCTGCCCGCAAGAATCGGCGACTACACTGATTTTTACGCGTCGGTACATCACGCGACCAACGTTGGCAAACTGTTTCGTCCCGACCAGCCGCTGTTGCCCAACTACAAATGGGTTCCGATTGGCTATCACGGACGTAGCTCATCGATTGGTGTGGCGGGGCAATCGCTTAAACGCCCTGTGGGACAGGTCTGCGGCGCAGGACAAACGGTACCGGTCACGCAGGCTTCACGTCGGCTCGATTTCGAGCTCGAAATGGGACTGTTTATTGGCAGCAGCAACGCACTGGGCACGAGTGTTAGCGTCGACCAAGCGTTCGACAATATTTTTGGCATGTGTTTGCTTAACGATTGGTCGGCACGCGATATTCAGGGGTGGGAATATCAACCGCTCGGCCCGTTCCTGTCGAAGAATTTTGGAACTACGATTTCACCGTGGGTGGTGACAAGCGAAGCACTTGCGCCGTTTCGCGCACCGTTTGTTCGCGACGCAGCCGATCCACAGCCGCTGCCTTATCTCACGTCGGATCGCAACTCACAGCGTGGCTCTGTCAACATCGCGCTTGAACTCTCGCTCGAGACGCAAGCCATGCGTGATGCCGGCGTCGCGCCGCAAGTCCTATGCAATGGCAATTTCAAGGACGCTGCCTATTGGACGCCGCAGCAGCTCGTTGCCCACCACACCGTAAACGGTTGCAACCTGCAATCAGGCGATTTGCTCGGCACGGGTACGCTGTCCGGACCCACGCCAGATTCGCTTGGCAGTCTGCTCGAAATGACTGAAGGCGGTAAGAAATCGATCGCGATGAGCAATGGTCAAATGCGCACCTTTCTTGAAGATGGCGATGCGATTGTCATCCGCGCGTTTTGCCAATCCGACAGCGCTGTGCGAATCGGATTTGGCGAGTGTCGCGGCACCATCCTCCCCGCCACAACCTAAACGCGAAGCCGTCGTTCGCGGCTCTCACCCTACTTAGAAAGACTTTGACCATGCGCGCTCTGCTCTGCAAACAATTCGCACCGCTCGACCAGCTCAGCATCGAAGCACTACCGATCCCAGAGCCCAAAGCAGGTCACGTGGTGATTGCCGTCAAGGCAGCGTCGCTCAACTTTCCCGACGCATTGATGTGTCAAGGGCTCTATCAAATCAAGCCACCCACGCCCTTCGTGCCAGGCGCTGAATATGCGGGTGTAGTGCACTCTGTAGGTGAAGGCGTCACCCATTTCAAAGTGGGCGACCGAGTGATTGCGCCCATCGGACAAGGCGGGTTCGCTGAGTACGCCGAAGCGCCAGCTGTTCGTTTGGCACCGCTGCCGCCAGCGATGAGCTTCGATGAAGGTGCTTCGTTCGTATTCACCTACGCCACGACGCTGCATGCGCTGCAAGACGTGGGCGCGCTCAAGCCGGGAGAAACAGTATTGATTCTCGGCGCATCAGGCGGCGTGGGAACGGCGGCGATTCAGCTCGCGAAACTGATGGGCGCGACTGTGATAGCCGCGGCATCGAATGACGAAAAACTAGCGCTGTGCAAATCGCTCGGTGCCGATCATTTGGTCGACTACACGAAAGAAAACTGGCGCGAACAGGTCACCGCAATCGTTGGTAAAAAAGGCGTTGAGATGGTCTATGACGCCGTCGGTGGCGTCTATGCCGAACCGGCACTCCGAAGCCTCGGATGGCGTGGGCGCTACTTGGTGATCGGCTTCGCAGCCGGTGACATTCCAAAAATTCCGTTGAACTTAGCGCTGCTCTCTGAGCGGCAAATTTTGGGCGTGTTTTGGGGTGACAGCGTGGCGCGCGATCCCAAAGGTCACCTGCGAAACGTGCAGCAGCTCGGAGCCTGGTTTGCTGAGGGAAAACTGCCCATTGCCATCACCGAGCGAGTGCCGCTTGACGGCGTGATCGATGCGCTGAAACGACTCTCAACCCGCAAAGCGATGGGCAAAATTGTTGTGACGATGGGTTGATTCGAACTGACCTTACTCGGCGTTTGAAGTTTCCTAGCTTTATTTAGCTATGCCCTGTGAAATAAGGTGTTCGTCACTTTTTTTGCTCATTTCAAAATACGCATTCAGTGCTATGAATGCCCCATTTAGCATGGCATTGAATGAAAAAGTTTGGATGGTAGTTCCATTTACGCTCGCGCGACGTTTCTAATGCCTTGAAGACGCATTTTTTGAGGCAGCGGTTCATCACCCACACGTTTCGTTCATCGCATCAACGGTAGCGGCCTCACCTGCGGACGTCGAGCTCGCAACAAAGCGAGCCTCTCCGTTTGCCCCGTCTGATGCAGCGCTGTCATGAGCGTTGCCACGACCAAATCTCGTTGAGCGCGGCTCCCGCCGATCCGCACGACATCGACATCGACCGACTCAAGTCGATCAATCACTTCGTGCCAGCGAGCTTCAGTCGCAGCCACCAACGCTTCACCCACGACACCCGCTGCCCGCATCGCTGGTCGTGTGTCACTTGTCGCAGCGATAGCCTCACGAAGCGCCGCGAGTGCGTTGCTATCACCACTCTTAGCGTACATCACGGCTCGATGCGCGTCTCCAAACACCACGCCGAACTTGGGCACCACAACAGCCACGCGCTCAGCAACGGCTTGCCATTCTTGCGGTCGAGCCACGCCCTCGGCAAGCTCAGCACGCCACAACCAAGACACGATGTCGGTCAAGGCATTGAGCGGCGGCGCGTGCGCTTGCGTTGTGTCGAACTCGTCACGAAACAACTGCCACGCCGCGTCAACACGTCCGAGCGAGAGTTCAACGAGCGCCAAATGCCACGACAGATGCGTTCGCAGCAAGCTCGTTTTCGGATACCCGCTCAGCCACTCACGCAGAAACGCCGCGCCGCCGTTGTCATCCTGAAATTCGTAGTGCAAATGCGCTTGCACATGCGCCGCGTTGCCATTTCGAGGATTCATTTCAAGTGAACGCTGCACGCGTTTAGCCGCTGCATCATGAAACCCCGCCTCACACTCGGCAAAGGCGTGAATCGAACTGAACCACCAATCGTTCGCATAATGCGCCGCGTACTCGTTCATCAGCGCAAGAAACTCCGCTTCGCGGTCGATGCGACCCGAGAAACCAATCAAGCCGAAAATACCCGTAGCCGGTTGCAACACCACGGCGTCACGCGGGTACATCGAAAGGTGTGACTTGATCGCAACGAGCGCTTCTGCGCCCCTGCCCTCGATCAGCAAACCCAACGCGTGGACGTGACCTCGCTCGCGATCTGAGACGCTGAATGTGTTTACCAGGATATCGCGAGCTTTGCTGATCGCAAGCAACGCCTCTGAGCCACGTCCATAGCTCGCCAAAGACCGAGCGCACAGTACATGTCCCAGCGCAAAATTGGGATCGGACGCTACGACCGCATCACTACGAACCATCAAGTCATCGCTGGCGGAGAGCATCGCGTCAACGCCTTCGATATAGAGCGCGGCGGTAGCAGCGTCCGTACTGAGTGAATTGCCGTATCGGTCTGTGGGGGCGGTCATCACACCTTGCTCCGTCTGTGGGCTTAACGCAGTGTAGCGATTTGAACTAGCTGCCGCGCCAGTGGAACTCGCCGAGCCGACAGTCCCCCATTCGTGGCGAGCGCCCGTTCGTGGTGAGCTTGTCGAACCATGAACCCGCAACGAGCAGATCCGCCGGGAGGCAACGACGTCAGCCTCTAAAATAAATCTTGATTCTCGAGACGATGCCACGCCCAACCTCGGGCGCGAAGTCGGCCCGATCCCCTAGCGAGAGGGGATTTAGCCCTCCCCCAACAGTCTTACCAACTCACCGCCCATGCCCCAACCCGTCTCCGTCAAAGTACGCCGAAATGGCCGCGATATTGCCCTCGAATGCGCTTGGGTCGGTGATCCCGACGCGCGCGACACCATGGTTTTCATTCATGAAGGCTTGGGCTCTGTTTCAATGTGGCGCGACTTCCCCGACACGCTGTGCAAGGCGCTCGGCATGCGCGGATTGGTCTATTCGCGCTACGGCTACGGCAAGTCAACGCCACGTCCTTTGGAAGAGCGTTGGCAGAGTAACTTTCTGCACATCGAAGGCCAAAATGTATTGCCGCAGCTGTTAGCCGCGCTGCGTATCGAACGACCTTGGCTCTTTGGTCACTCAGACGGTGGCAGCATCGCGCTCATTTACGCCGCGACGATTCCGATGGCTGTGCAGGGCATCATCACGCTCGCGCCGCACGTGTTCGTGGAGCAGAAGAGCATTGACGCCATTGAACTGGCCAAAGACGCCTACACGCGCACCGATTTGCGCGAGCGGTTGTCACGCCATCACGCCGATGTTGATTCCGCGTTTTGGGGATGGAACGACGTGTGGCTCAGCGCCGAGTTTCGCGAATGGCACATCAGCGATGCGCTCTCTCACATCGTTGCGCCGTGCTTGACGATTCAGGGCGAAGATGATGAATACGGCACTGATTCACAAGCCGAAACCGTGGCCCGCGATGTGCAAAACGGCGAGCTGATGTTGATCCCGAATTGCGGTCACTCGCCGCACCGCGATCAACCGGAAATTGTCATTGAAGCCGTCTGTGAGTTCGTAGCTGCACAACGTAATTTTTAGCGTTTGAACGCGCCCAATACATGATCGATATTCAACTACCGATCAAACGGTAATCCGACATAGTTTTCGGCCATCGTTGTCGAAGCAGCGCGCGAGCCCACCAAATACTCCAGCTCAGCCAATTGCAATTTTTGTTTGATGCCGCCCTCGTCAGGAAAACGGTGCATGAGCGAAGTAAACCACCACGAAAAACGCGATGCTTTCCAAACGCGTTTCAAGCAAGTCTGAGAATAGTGATCAATACCCGCTGCGCTTCGTTCGGTGAACCACTCAATAAGTGCGCGCGACAGGAACCGCACATCGGAAAATGCCAAGTTGAGTCCCTTCGCGCCAGTCGGTGGCACGATATGCGCCGCGTCACCGGCTAGAAATAAGCGACCGAAGCGCATTGGCTCAGCGACAAAACTACGCAGTGGTGCGATGCTTTTTTCAATCGAAGCCCCGGTTTTGAGTGCCTCGGCGGCTTGTGGATCGAGTCGCATTCGCAGTTCATCCCAAAACGCATCATCGGTCCACTTGTCGATCTGTTCGTCAGCAGCACACTGTACGTAATAGCGCGAACGAGTGTTGGAGCGCATCGAGCACAGCGCGAAGCCACGCTCATGATTGGCGTAGATCAGCTCATGCGAGACCGGCGGCTGATCCACCAAGACACCCAGCCAACCAAATGGATAGACGCGCTCAAACGTCGTGATCGATCGGCTGGGGACACTGGCGCGACACACGCCGTGATAACCATCACAACCGGCAATGAAGTCGCAATCAATGATGTGCGTGACACCGTCTTTTGAATATTCAACGCGCGGTCGATCCGCTTCAAAATCGGCGATGTTGACCGCCTGTGCCTCGTACACAGTTTCCAGACCGGCCGCAGATCGAGCGGCCATTAAGTCTCGCGTCACCTCAGTTTGACCATAGACCGTAACGAGTTTGCCGCCAGTGAGTTCGCGTAAATCAATGCGATGACGAGCGCCGGAAAAACACAGCGAAAAGCCGTCGTGAACCAAACCCTCGCGGCGCATTCGATCACCCACACCCGCCTCGATGAGCAAATCCGTCGTTGTTTGCTCCAGCACTCCGGCGCGAATTCGCTCGCTGACGTAGCGCGCAGATTGCCGCTCAATGATGACCGCGTCAATGCCTGCCCGGTGCAACAACTGACCGAGGAGCAAACCCGAAGGGCCTGCACCGATGATTGCAACTTGGGTACGTTTTCGGCTCACGATGATTCAATGCAGGCGCTGTTGTTTCCAACGATGCTAGCGAGCTACGCTTTCACAGCACATCAACACCAAAGCATCGCCTACAAAGCGTCTGGCAACACCGCCGTGACCTCGATTTCCACCTTGGCGCGCCGCTCCATGAGTGCTGCAACCGCCACGCAGCTCATCGCTGGAAAATTGCGTCCGATCACCTCACGATACACCGCGCCCAATTCCTTCAAACGAGCGTTGTATTCGTCACGATCAATAACGTACCAAGTCATTCGAACCATGTGCTCAGGGCCTGCGTCGCCTGCGCGCAACACCGCGACCACGTTTTGCAGCGCTTGCTTGGTTTGCGCAATAAAGTCATCCGTCTCGAATTGTTGTTGCGCGTTCCAGCCAATCTGTCCCCCCACGAAAATCGTTGTTCCGCGCGCAGCGATGCCGTTGGCGTAGCCCTTGGGTGGTGCCCAATCGGGCGGTTGTAGAAGCTTCACGGCGTGTTGCCTTTCAGTTTGAAGCGTTGTAGTTTTCCGGTTTCAGTGCGCGGCAGAGACGCAAGAAATTCGATTTCACGTGGGTACTTATACGGCGCAATGGTGGCTTTGACGTGCGCTTGTAGCGTCTCAATGAGCGACGCCGACGCCACAAAGCCGGGCTTTAACACGACGAAGGCTTTGACAATCATCCCACGCTCATCGTCGGGTTTTCCAATCACGCCGCATTCGGCAACCGCTTCGTGGCGCATCAGCGCATCCTCCACCTCGGGGCCGCCCACGTTATAGCCCGCAGTGATGATCATGTCGTCGGCGCGAGACTGATAAACAAAGTATCCCTCTTCGTCCTGCAGAAAGGCGTCGCCGGGGCAATTCCAGCCAGACTTCACGTAGTTCGTCTGCCGTGGATCATCGAGATACTTGCACGACGTGGGCCCTATCACCGCAAGCTTGCCGATCTTGCCGCGCGGCAGCTCGTTGCCGTTCTCGTCCACCACCTTCGCTTGGTATCCGGGCACAACCTTACCAATGGCACCACGCTTCACTTCGCTACCCGCTGATGAGATGAAGATATGAAACATTTCCGTGGCACCGATCCCGTCGATCATTTCGACGCCTGTCGCATCGCGCCAAAGTCCACGTGTTGCATCGGCAAGCCCCTCGCTTGCGCTCACGCTCAGACGCAGCGATGGCAATGTGTGCGTCGCCGCAAACGGTGCCATTTGCCGGTAGAGGGTCGGCGCGGTGACCGTCACGGTAGCTTGCGCGCGATTGAGCGTCTGCACCATCGACTCTGGTGTGTAGCCCTTCGCTGGGAAGTAAACGGATGCCCCAGCCCACATCGGATAAATGAGCATGGCACCCAGACCGAACGTAAAGGCCAGCGGCGGCGAACCAACAACGATGTCACTCGACACAAGTTGCAGCACATGCTTGGGCCAAGCCTGGCACGACGCCAGTACATCGCAATGCGAGTGGCACACCGCTTTCGGTTTGCCAGTGGTGCCCGAGGTGAACGCGAGCAGCGCAATGTCGTCGGCAAGCACCTTCACAGCGTCGAAACTCGTCGGCTTTTCCTTCGACATCCGCATCAAATCACGCGCCTCATCGCCGACATGACCGGTGGCGTTGAAGGTGACCACGGGCAGCTCGACGCTGTCCGCACTGGCTATCGCCACGGTCATTTCATCAAGCCATAGCGCTTCGCAAATGGTGAGCGATGGGCGCGATTTTTCGATGATCTCGCCCAGCTCTTTGGCGCGCAGCAGCGGCATCGTTGCCACAGCGATACCGCCGGCTTTCACCACGGCAAGCCACGACAGGGCAAGCACGATCGAATTGCCGCCGCGCAGCAATACGCGCTGGCCCGATTGCAGACCCAGATCGTCAACCAACACGCGGCATATCTGATTCACCCGCAACAGTGCTTCACCATACGTCAGCGATTGTCCATCCGAGCGCAGCATCACGCGCTCAGTAAATCCCCTCGAAGCCACTGCGTCATCGAGCAGTACGGCGACAAGATTGACGCGCTCCGGACACTGCCAATCAAGCCCTTCGAATGGCGTGATCGCGCGCTGATCTGGCGGCGGTAGGCGATCATAGACAAACGTATCAATGTGAGCAGTTGCCATGAACTACGCTCCCAAAACGGCCTTGCCAATGATGAGTTGTTGCACTTCGGTCGCACCTTCGTAAATGCGCAACGAGCGAATATCGCGGTAGAGATGCTCGACCACAGCCCCAACTTCAACACCCCGTCCGCCGTGCATTTGCAGCGCCATATCAATCACCTGCTGAGCGTTTTCGGTGGCGGTCATTTTGGCCATCGCCGCTTCGGCGGTGGTTCGAACTTCCTGTACATCTCGCATCCAGGCTGCGCGATAGGTCAGCAGTGCGGCGCTATCGATCAACGCTTGCATCTGTCCTAGTTTGGCTTGAGTGAGCTGAAAATCCGCCAGCTTTTGGCCAAACATGGCTCTCTGCTTGACATGTGAAATCGCCTCGGCCATGGCGCGCCGCGCCATGCCCAGTGCAGCACCCGCGACCGACGCACGAAAAATGTCTAGCGTTTGCATCGCAAGCTTAAAGCCGCCATGGGTTTGACCAATCAGTGCATCGGCGTCAACCGTACAGTCCTTGAAGCGAAGTGTCGACAGTGGATGCGGGGCCATGACGTGGATGTGTTGGCTACTGTCGAGCCCCGGTGTTCCTGCATCAATAGCGAAGCAACTGATGCCGCGGGTGCCCGCCGTAGGATCGGTCTTGGCAAATACGCAGTAAAAGTCCGCCAAATCGCCGTTGCTAATCCAGGTCTTGGTGCCGTTGATCGTGTAGCCGTCCGCCGTGGTGACGGCGCTTGATTGCATGGCACCCACATCCGATCCAGCGTCCGGTTCTGACAACGCAAACGCCGCAATTTTTTCACCCGATGCAACGGCCGGAAGATACTTTCTTTGCTGTGCCGCGCTGCCCGCCAACGTAATCGCCCCACTACCCAAACCTTGCATCGCAAAGGCAAAATCAGCGAGCGGCGAGTGGAAGGCTAGGTTTTCGCGCAAAATTACTAACGCCCGAGAGTCGAGCGTTTGCAGCGCACCGCCATGTGCAGCCGGAACACAGTAGCGCAACCATTGATTGCGCCCTAGCAACCCAACCCAAGCTCGACACGCCGCGCGGTCATCAGTCTCATCAACGCGCTGTTGCGGGAGCCAATCGGCGAGGCAATCGCCCAACTCGCGATGCGTATTATCAAAGAATGGCAGCGTTAGGTGCGTCGTGGTGGCGCGCATTTCAGTTGCCCTCGAACTGTGGTTTTTGCTTCGCAGCAAAGGCTTCGAATGCGCGCACAAAATCCTGCGTCTTCATGCAGATGGCTTGTGCCTGCGCTTCGGCCTCGATGGCCATGTCGATGCTCATACTCCATTCCTGATTGAGCATATTTTTAGTCATCGCATGGCCGAAAGTCGGACCGCTTGCCAGTTGACTCGCGAGCTTCAGCGCAGCGCCGTGCAACTGATCGGGCGCATGCAGCGCGGAGAAAAAACCCCATGCCAGCCCTTCTTCAGCGCTCATCGCACGGCCGGTAAACAACAGTTCGCTGGCACGACCTTGACCAATCATGCGCGGTAGCAACGCACACGCGCCCATGTCTGCTCCGGCCAAACCAACGCGCGAAAACAAAAAGGCGGTCTTCGTGTTGGGCGTACCTAGACGAAAGTCCGATGCCAATGCGACCATTGCTCCAGCACCCGCACAAATGCCATCAATCGCTGCGATGATGGGCTGAGGACAAGCGCGCATCGTTTTGACCAGGTCACCGGTCATCCGAGTGAATTCCAGGAGCTCTGGCATGGTCATTTTGGTGAGCGGCCCGATGATTTCATGTACATCGCCGCCGGAACAAAAATTACCGCCCGAGCCCGTGACAACAACGACCGAAACGTCGGTTGAGTAGCGCATCGCAGCGAACAAATTTCGGAGCTCAGCGTAGGAATCAAAGGTCAGTGGATTCTTTCGCTCCGGACGATTGAGCGTGATGGTTGCCACGCCATCCGCATACGCATAGGCAAAGTGCCCACCGGTGTAGCTCTGCAGCGCATCAAACTGTGCGCGCATGGGGTTGGCCGGGCCGACATAGTGTTTCATACGTTCTCCAACTGATGCGCTTTGACGCGACCCAATAAAGTGTGAAGCGCGACGATTTCGGAGCGACTGAGCCCGGCAAAAGCCTCGACAATCCACGCTTCGTGTTGTCGTGCCATGGCATTAAATTCACGACGACCTTTGGTGGTTAAACATACCAAGTACGCACGGCGATCGTCTGCAACCTCACGCCGCTCGACCAGCCCCTCGCTGACCAATTGATCGGTCACGCCGGTGACGTTGCCGCCGGTCACCATCATGCGTTGTGACAATTCGCGCATCAACAATCCGCCCGGTGCTCGCTCCAGCTGCGCCATCAAATCAAAGCGCGGCAGCGTGGTGTCGAATTGTTCGCGAAGCTGATTCCGGACTTGCTTTTCAATGAGCTGCGTGCAAGTAAGCATTCGAAGCCACAGTCGCAGGGCTTCGGGGTGTTCGCTGTGAGCGCGTGCTTCCATGTCCATTAGCCTGCCTCCGCTTCGTTGGCAGCCGCACCAGATGGCCCGGCGCTCATGGCTTGCTGCTTGGCAATTTCACGATAGAGTTGATCTCGACCGCTGAGATACTGTTTGGGCCACACGACGTCTCGGCTTTGCAATTTCGCAGCCTCGTGCAACGTCCACGCGGGATCGGCCAGGTGCGGCCGCGCAATCGCACACAGATCGGCGCGTCCGGCTGCGATGATGCTATTGGCGTGATCGGCTTCGCTGATGGCTCCCACGGCGATGGTTGCGATACCCACTTCGTTTCGAATTTGGTCGGCAAACGGCGTTTGGTACATACGACCGTAAACAGGCTTTGCGGCGCGCGTGGTTTGACCGGACGACACATCGATGAAATCCGCGCCGACTGACTTAAACAAGCGCGCCACCACAACCGCGTCATCAGCGGTGTTACCGCCCTCGGCCCAATCGTGCGCAGAAATCCGAACGCTCATGGGTTTTTCAGACGGCCAAAGCGCGCGTATCGCTGAAAAAACCTCGAGCGGATAACGACAGCGACGTTCGACACTTCCGCCGTATTCGTCTGAGCGATGATTGGTCAGTGGGCAAATGAAGCTCGACAGCAGGTAACCGTGCGCGCAGTGCAATTCAAGCCAATCAAAACCGGCTCTTGCGGCGCGCTGTGTGGCGCTCACAAAGGCAGCGGTCATAGCGTCCATGTCGGCGCGGGTCATGGCTCGCGGTGTTTGATTTTGCGAACCATAGGCGATTTCGCTCGCCGCCATCAACGGCCAGTTGCCTGATGACAAGGGCTCATCGGTTTGCTCCCAGCCCACTTGAGTGGAACCTTTGGGGCCGGCGTGCCCGATCTGCAACGCGATCTTGGCGTCACTTTGCGTGTGGACGAAATCGACGATGCGCTTTAACGCATGCTCTTGCTCTTCGTTCTCAAGCACGGTGCAACCGGGCGTAATGCGGCCATCCATCGTTGGCGATGTCATTTCAACAAACACCATGGCCGCCCCCCCCAGAGCGCGCGCTCCCAGATGAACGAGATGAAAGTCTTGTACTAATCCATCAACCGCGCTGTAGGTCGCCATGGGCGACACAACGATGCGGTTTTTCAGTGTCAACCCACGAACGGTGTACGGCGTGAGCATTGGGGCAACGGCTCTTTTGGCAGAGCCCGGCGATCGCGTTGCGCCCTGCGCAAACCAGCGCTCATAGCCGTTGAGCCATGCGTTGTCACGCAGCCGTAAATTTTCATGACTGATTCGCTGTGAGCGGGTGAGCAGTGAATAGGCAAACTGCTCAATCTGCATGCCCGAATATCGCTCGACGTTTTCAAACCACTCGGTTGAATTCCGAGCCGCGTTTTGAATTTTCAACACCTCGACACTTCGACGCGCCTCGTAGTTCGTGAGCACATCGTCAAGCGCTGTACCGGTCGCAAATTCGTTGGCCAGATCAATAGCGTCTTCGAGCGCGAGTTTGGTGCCCGAGCCAATCGAGAAATGCGCTGTATGTGCGGCGTCTCCCATCAAAACAACGGGAACCTGTCGCTCACCGATGGCAACCCGATGCACCCAGGACTTGCACACGACCCGCGGGAAACGAATCCACATCGCCGAGCCACGCAAATGCGCTGCGTTCGACAGCAGCGCGTTGCCATCTAAGTACTTGGCGAACAACTTCTCGCAGAACTGCACGGCGTCTGCCTGTGACATTTCATCAAGCCCATGCGCGCGCCACACCGATTCGGGCGTTTCGACAATAAACGTCGACGTGTCTGCATTGAATTGGTAGGCATGCGCTTGGAACCAGCCGTGTTCGGTTTGCTCGAAGGCAAAGGTGAACGCGTCAAATTTTTTCTTGGTTCCGAGCCATACGAATCGGCACGCACGCAATTCGACGTCCGGCTGGTACACATCGGCATAGCGCGTCCGAATTCGACTGTTGAGCCCGTCACAGGCAATGACCAAATCGGCGTTGTACTGCGCTGCTATGAGCTGATCGTCGGTGCTTTCGGTTTCGAAGACTAAGTTCACACCCAACGCCACACAACGCTCTTGAAGAATATTGAGTAGGTGTTTTCGACCGATACCGCAGAAGCCATGACCACCGGAGCGCACGCTTCGGTCCCGGAAGAACACTTCGATGTCGTCCCAGTGATTGAATGCGTCACCGATCAGCGCGGCTGTTTCGGCGTCAGCGGCGCGCAAATTGGCTAGCGTTTGATCAGACAGCACCACGCCCCAACCAAAGGTGTCGAACGGGCGGTTTCGTTCAACTACCGTCACATCGATGCTCGGATCGCGCTTTTTCATCAGCAGCGCAAAGTAGAGCCCGGCAGGGCCGCCGCCGATGCACACCAAGCGCCTCACAACCGACGTAACTCTCTGAGACATATTGACCTTTATCCGACCGTTTTGACGACGTGTCTACCCGAACAAACAACTCACCAATTTATTCTATAAATTTATATATGAATAGTTTATATGTCAACTAAATGCATCAAAAAAACGCGATTAAAAAAACGCGTTTTTTCGACCCTCTGCGACTAGGGAGACGCTGATTAGGCATAGCGGGGCTATGGCGAGCATTTTCGATGCAGCGGCGACCCGCTGGTCGCAAGTTTACGACCGGGCCCAAGTCCAAGGATGCGATGCTCGATGGGTATTTGATCAGCGTCTCCCTAGGTCATGTCCTTGATCGTTTTCGATCCACCATTGGTCTTCACCGATGCAATGCCCGTGGCACGTCCACTTGCATCGGCATACATCTGGCTGGTGCCGATGACTTGATGGTTACCCGCTTTCAAATTGAAATACAGCTTGCCATTGGATGCCGTCTTTTCGTCATAGCGATCCGCGTTGCCGCAATTGTTTTGCACGGAAGCGATACCGTTTTCAGCCGAGCCCTTCGCCTGATATAGCTCGCTCGTCAAAATGGTTTCGCTATTTCCCGCTTTGAGCACGAACCGAAACTGCCCGTCACTTGCCTTGCTAAGTTCATACCAACCTGCCATAAATTTCTCCTAGAGTCTGGGGTTCAAAAACAAATCAAAGCGCCAGGGCGCTTACTGCGAATTCTGCATCCGTCGTGGCGAATCCACAAGCGCAATATGCGCAATAACAAAACCGCAGCGCTGCGATTAATGCATGTGCTGGCCGCCGTTAATTGCGATGTTCGCCCCCGTGAGAAACGCCGCCTCGTCGCTTGCTAAATACGCAACTAATCCGGCCACCTCCTCTGGTTTGCCTAAGCGCCCCATTGGTATTTGCGGAATGATCTTAGAGTCCAGCACATCGGTTGGAATAGCCATCACCATTTTGGTGCCGATATAGCCCGGAGAGATGGTGTTCACGGTGACGCCTTTTCGCGCGACTTCAAGCGCCAGCGCCTTAGTAAAACCATGCATGCCGGCTTTGGCAGCGGAGTAGTTGGTTTGGCCAAACGCGCCCTTTTGGCCGTTGACCGATGAGATATTGATGATCCGCCCCCAGCCGCGATCAAGCATGCCGTCACACACCTGTTTGGTCATGTTGAACGTGGAATCCAAATTGGTGGACATCACTGCGTCCCAATTGACTTTATCCATTTTCTTGAACGTCATGTCGCGAGTGATGCCGGCGTTGTTGACCAAGACATCGACGACGCCGACCTCTTTGGCGACCTGCTCGACACAGGCCTTCGCGGAATCAAAGTTCGCCACGTCACACGGATAAGCGCGAAACCCGAAACCCATTTTGTTCATGGAATCAAGCCACTCTTTCCACGTTTTGTTGCCCGGTGAATACGTGGTGACCACTTTGTAGCCCAGCGCAGCCAACTTGATACAAATTGCTTCACCCAAACCGCCCATACCGCCTGTGACTAATGCTACGCGTGACATGTGTTTCTCCTTAAGATGTCTAGTGACCGAATTCGTATGCGCTACATTTTTTCTAGAACGTAGCGTCCTGGGGCTTGACCCAATTTTGACTTGGGATGCTTTTTGGCGGCAACACGTTTTCCCGAATACGGGCGCAACCATTCGTACCAGTGCGGCCACCAACTGCCGACGTGCTCTTTGGCTGCTGCATCCCATGCCTCGGGTGAGGGCGATGGCCATGCGCTTGTCCAGTAGCTGCGTTTCTTTGGGCCTGGTGGATTGACTACGCCAGCGATATGACCCGAGGCGCCCAGTACGAACTCAACATCCCCGCCCCACAACTCTGCTGATGCAAATGCACTCTTCCACGGCACGATGTGATCCTCGCGCGATGAATACACATAGCTCGGAATCATCACCATCGATAAATCAATCGGTTCATCAAGCATCGTGAGCGAGGCCGGTTGCATCAACTTGTTATCAAGGTAAAAATTTCGCAGGTAATACAAATACATCGGCCCAGGTAAATTTGTTGAATCACCGTTCCAAAACAACAAGTCAAACGCTGCCGGATCTTGGCCCTTTAAATAATTGTTAACGACAAAACTCCAGATCAAATCGTTGGCCCGAAGGCTCGCGAAGGATTGCGCTAACTCGGCACCACTCATGCGGCCTTTGCTGCCGTCTTCGCCGAGCGATTGCACGCGCATTTGATACGTGCTCTCACCGATGTAGGCTTTGATATCACCGGGCTCACTGAAATCAAGTAGCGTCGTTAAATAGGTAGCACTTTCGACAAACTCTTCGAGTTCGCCGCGCGCTGCCAACACAGCCAGTGAACAAGCCAAAATCGTGCCACCTACGCAAAACCCGAGCGTATTGATCGTGTCGACATTGGCGTGATCACGCACTTCGTCGATGGCCGTCAAAACGCCCTCGTCAAGGTAGCGCTCCCACGGCAGCGCCTGCATCGATTCGGGGATGTTTCGCCAAGAGACAAGGTACACATCGAAGCCCTCGTTCACCGCGTGCGCGACGAACGAATTCTCTGGTTTCAAATCGAGGATATAGAACTTATTGATGCACGGCGGCACGATCAACAGCGGTTTTTCGTGCACGGTTTTTTGAGTCGGCGTGTAATGAATCAACTCAATCAAATCATTTCTAAAAACGACGTCTCCAGGAGACACCGCCAAGTTTTCGCCGACCTTAAACACCGATTCATTAGTCATCGCGATGTGACCTTTTTCGATGTCAGAGCGCAGATTCTCGAGCCCGTGTTTCAGGCTTTCTCCGTTCGTGGCGATAGCCTTTTCGATGGCTTCCGGATTCGTTGCAAAAAAGTTGCTTGGCGCGGCGGCATCCAGAATTTGTTCTAAAAAAAACTTGGCGCGATGGCGCTCAGTTTCATCAAGATCGGCGTGCGCCACCAAATCTCGCCAAAACGCAGCCGTGCGCAAATACTGATCGCGCAGGTTCGCAAAAAACGGCTGCGCACCCCACGCGTCGGACTTAAATCGTCGGTCTGTCGCTATGAGCGGTGCCACATCGGCCTCGGGCGTGAACCACTTGCTCGCCGCTGACTGCCAAGCCTCGGGACGCACAGCGCTGAGCCACCACCAACCCGGCTCGGGCGTGACGGGCTTTGGCGCGTTTAGCTCACTCGCGGCCGCGGGCGGCACGGAAAATGATTGCGGCATCGCAGCAAAAAACTGCGCGAAGGGATTGACGGGCGTTTCACTCATGTCGCCAATGTAGGACAGAGTTGAGAGAATGGCAAATGGTCCGATAATCGGATGCGCTGGCTTGAACCAATACTGTTCGTTTATGCATTGAGACCTTCCGTTTGGGCTGAGCCGGTCGTTGCCTTGACCGCGCGCCACCCTCCGTTCGACACGCTCTGGGCAAAGGGAACGGGGCGATTCTTGTTTCAGTGAACCGCATTGGGGCTTCAGCTCGCCAGTCAGGCCAAGCAAATTTTTGCTGGGCGTAAGCGCCAAACCTCACAACCCACCTATGTACATCATCGCAATCGCCTGGCTCTACTTCGTCATCATGATGGCCATCGTCTCGGATTCCATCATCGTGGGGCTGCTGCGCTTCGTTTTTCTTGGTGCCATTCCCGCAGGATTGTTGCTGTGGATGGCGCTGCGCCGACGGCGGGCTCAGAACGAGAAGATCGCCGAGCAAGCAGCGTCGGACACTCAAGCCCCATCGCAACCAACGAATCTTGATCCGTGAGTTCTGGCGCGCGCCTTGCTGCCGATACCTCGGGTCGGTGTGGGACGAATTCCGAATCAGCTTTTTTTATTGATGCCTTATTAAAATTGGCATATCGCTGTGTTTATTATGTTTTTGATACATAGTAAAAGTGAACTTTAAGCCCCATTTAATAGGGCTTTACAGGAAATGGTTAGGAATCGCACTTGCGGAATTCTTCGCAACGCGACCGGGCATGTGGCCGTGCTCTTCTAAACCCACCTGCACATGGCCAACGCACCTCTGTGACAAACTCCAACCCACGAATCACTTACCCACCAACCTCATGTCGCCAAAATTCATCAAGCTCAGCTCGCTGTTTGTAGCAACCCTCCTCGCCTCCAACGTCTTTGCCCAGCAACCCGCAGGTGAAATTAAAGACACCGAGACCGTGCACACTGAAGCGTCCGCTCGTGAAGCGATCAGCAGCGCGCAAGTCGCACTACCTGCAAGCGTGACCGGCGCAGCGGTCTATCTGGGCGCGCTTAGCGCTGCACCCGCAGGCACCGGCAAACGAGTGCCCGTTGTGGTCTTCATGCATGGATCGTCCGGGCTCGCACTCAAGGCCATCGGTGAGTGGCAGCAGTGGCTTGCCGGCATCGGAATCGCGAGCATCGCACCCAATTCGTTCGCGCTGCCCAAGCGCTTAACCTACAAGTCGCCCATCGACAAGGCTGTGTACGAAAAGATTCACGCGCTTCGCCTATCCGAAGTGACGCTCGCCGCCCGTGCATTGCCCGATCTGCCGTGGTCCGATGCTTCGCGCACCGTGCTCGCCGGCACCAGCGAAGGCGCAGTCCCGGTCGCCCGCTACACCGGCACAGAGTTTCTGGGCCGTATCCTGATGGCCTGGAGCTGCGAAGACAACTACTTCGTGCAAAACCACAAAACCGCGCTAGCCGACGACAAACCGGTGTTAAACATCATCAGTTCGGTCGACCCATTTTTCTCAGCCACCAACAGCTGGATTGGCAATCCCTCCGCTCAAGGCCACTGCGCCGTCGCACTGAAAAACAACAAACAAGCCAGCGTGCTGCTGATCCCGGGTGCGCCGCACACGCTGATGAACTTGCCACAAGCGCGGGCGGCGGCCGAAGCGTTTTTGCGGGATTTGCTGAAACCGTAGACGTCAGTATTCGTTGGCGGTAACGTGCCGTTACTTCGACGCTAAGCCAACGCCGCCGCCTGCGTCGGATACCGTTGCGCCAACAGCACCACGCCCTTGTTCAGCTGCGATCGCCATTTCGGTCCGCGACTGAGGGCATCAGCGTGCGCCGCCGCCAGAGCCTCTGGCGAGCGCGCCGCGTAAAACGCAATCAGCGATGCAGCCTGCGCCAAGTCTTTGTTGGCCTTGACCGCGAAACCGCCCTCGCGAAGTCCACAAACGATGAGCTTATGGATGGCCATTCGCGCCGGATCGGGCACGGTCACCAAACAAGGCTCTCCGACCCTTGAGATCGCCGCCGCTTGGCTCACGCCCTCCAATGAAAACTCCATGAATCGCAGCGCCTGAAATTCCGCGTTGAACGCCGGGACGCGTACCAAGTTTTGGTTAGCGCGGGTCATCGGCGTGAGGAAATCGAGCCGAAACGTTGGGTCTTTCGGATGCACCCAGCTACCGCCACGCACACCATCCAAGCTATTGGCGGGCACGAAGCCCAGGGCTAAGGCATCGATGGCATCGTGCAAATCAAGCTGTGCGTTGGCGGGCAAAGCAACTGACAAATTTTTACCAGCGTGAGCAAAATCAAGGTCCTGGGTCCGCTCGCCCACACCCCATCGAACGCCGAGTGAGTTTCCAGCGGCCAGAAATGCGTGCGTGCCGATCAGCACGCCACCCGCGCGAAAAAAGCCCTCATCGGCGAGCTTGTGAATTACCCGCAGGTGCAGCGGCAGAAACCCTTCGCAACCAAGCTTGACTGCGTGTTGCGCCAGCGCCGTCGGAACTGCTCCGCGCTCCGCTTGCTCGGATTTTCTCTTGTCGATCAACGCCTTCAAGCGCTCCGAGTCAGGCCCCAAATACGTTTGGTGTACCCGTCCATCAAGCAGCCGCGACTGGTAGTACCAGTACGATCGTTCGCCAATAATTTTGCGATTAAACGACCCCGACACGTCGGCAATGCAGCGTGTGATTTCCTGCGATTGCAACGCTTCAACCGTCTGGGCGTATGCGGTTTGGCCTTGCAAAGAGATGTCGGTGAACATGCGAAATTATACTACACAAAAACAATACGTAGTATAAAACCAAAATGGGTTCTCACTCAATGCAAAAACGAATGCATCACCACCACAGTCACCACCCCTAAACCAATCATCACCATCTGCTGTAACGTGTCGCGAATTGAAAATCGGCGGTGCAGCGTTGGGATCAGGTCCGCCACGGCAACGTAGAGCATGGATGCTGCAGCGAAGGCGAGCACTGGGGTGATGTAGGCCTGCGCTTGATCCAGAGCGAAATAGGCGATGACGCCGCCCACAACCATAGCTAGGCTCGACAGCAGGTTGTAGAGAAACGCTTTGCGGCGCGAGTAGCCGGAGTGCAGCAGCACGAAAAAGTCGCTCACCTCTTGAGGGATTTCGTGGGCGATAACGGCAAGCGACGTGACCACGCCCAATTTGAAATCGGCCATGAAAGCGGCGGCGATCACTACGCCGTCGGTGGCGTTGTGCAGCGAATCGCCGATCAAGATCATCAATCCGGTGCGGCCTTTGTCGTTGCCATGCCCGTGGCCATGGGCGTGGTGGTGATGATGGTGGTGATGCGTGTGGTGCGCATCGGCAGCGGCGGTGCCATCGCCCGGTGGCGGCGTTAAATCGCCGTGCGAGTGACGCCAGATAACGAGTTTTTCGAGGAAAAAGAAAAACAACACGCCGGCCAGCACCCACGCCATGAGCGATGACGGCACCACGCCATCACTGAGCGCATGCGGCAAGATATCGAGAAATACCACGGTGAGCATGGCGCCCACCGCAAAGGCGACCCAGCGCTCGATCGAGGCAAGCTTCGCCCAGAGCGCAAACGAGGCAACGGCAATCGAGGCAACGCCGCCAAACGTGGTGGCAAGGATGATGTAGAAAAGGGTCACAGGTGAGCTTCAGGTAAACGAGAATCGGGCGGGCGGCAGTGTCAAACGAGCAGGAGAGCACCTTGAGACGCAATGACGAATTATCGCGGGCGCGCATCGATTCTCGCTGAGCAATGAAGCATTGATAGCACAACTGTCAAATGCAGCTTCTTTTTCCAATGCCTTACGAAATATAGATTTTATTGAATATTTTTATACTTTTGAATAACTAAAATTTGCTCTGTACGCCTTGTTTCAATTGGCGTTCGCCAATAAAGCCGATAGAAATTCGATTTTTGTCCGAAAAGTCGTACGCAACATCAGTGCGATCCAACGCGCGCGCAGCTCTCTCAGCGCGGAGCGAGCGACACACCGCTCCGGCTGGGCTCGCTCGCTATGCCGTTCATGCATACGCACTCAACAAGCGAAACACTTCCCCGCCTAGACGCTGCCACGCTGCTAGGATGATCCCTTCTGTTTCAAACCACTCAGGAGCCCCACATGGGACACGCCGACCCGCTCGCTCAAACTGCCGCTGCTGCTGCGATGGCTAACGATTCGCATGCGATGGACAACTTCTGGATGCCCTTTTCGCCGAACAAGGAGTTCAAGCAAGAACCCCGAATGTTCGTTAAAGGTGAGGGCATGTACCTGTGGACACCTGATGGCAAAAAGCTCATCGATGCATCGTCGGGTTTGTTTTGCGTGGCCGCGGGTCACTGCCGCAAAGAGATCGCCGAGGCCGTTTACAAGCAACTCAACACGCTCGATTACACGATGCCATTTGCACGGGCACATCCCAACGCATTTAAGCTCGCGCAAGAAGTCGCTGAGTTCACCCCGGAGGGTTTGGACCGCGTGTTTTTTGTCTGCTCGGGCTCTGAGGCCGTTGATAGCGCGATGAAAATGGCGCTGGCGTACCACCGCATTCGTGGTCAAGGCCATCGCCAAATTTTCATCAGCCGCGAGCGGGCGTATCACGGCGTGAACATGGGCGGCGTGGCGCTCTCGGGCATGGTCAACAACCGCAAAGTGTTCGGCGTGGGCTTGCCGGGCGTCTATCACATGCGCCACACCGCGCTGCCGCAAAACAAATTCGTGAAAGGGCAGCCCGAACATGGCGCTGATCTAGCCGACGATTTACAGCGCTACTGCACGATGTACGGCGGCGAAAACATCGCAGCGGTTTTTGTTGAGCCAACCGCCGGATCGTTTGGATGCTTGCCGCCGCCCGTAGGCTATCTAAATAAATTGCGAGCAATTTGTGACCAACACGGCATCTTGTTGGTGTTTGACGAAGTCATCACCGGCTGGGGTCGCATGGGTGCCAATTTCGGCGCGCAGGCGTTTGGCGTCACGCCGGATTTGATGTGCATGGCCAAAGCCATCACCAACGGCGCGCAGCCGCTCGGTGGCATCGCCGTTCGCACCGATATCTATGACACGATCACCAACGCCGGCCCCGCCAAAGGCATCGAATTTTTCCACGGCTACACCTACAGCGCGCACCCGGCTTGCACCGCCGCAGGTTTGGCGATGATGAAAATTTTCCGCGAGGAAAAACTCATTGATCGCGCCGCAGCACTGGCACCCTACTTCGCCGATGCGCTCTTCTCACTTAAAGGACTTCCGCTAGTCACTGACATTCGCACGATCGGCCTAATGGGCGCGGTTGAATTAGCCGTCGACGGCAATCCGGGCGTTCGCGGTCACGAATTCCAGAAACGTTTGTTCGATGCCGGTGTGAACCTAAAAGCCACGGGCGACAACCTGATCGTAGCGCCGCCATTCATCAGTGAAAAATCACACATCGATGAATTCGTGGGTGTGATGCGTGACGTGATTTCGAAGGGGTAGGATCAGCTCCCGTTGATGTCTTTCACTCTCTCCTCCAGGGGTAGCTCCTAAATCCCCCTTCTCCCGCAGGCGGGAGAAGGGTTGGGGATGAGGGTGTCGGTGACATCTTCACCAAGACAGATTGAAGCGCAGCTGTGGGCACTCGAAACTGCACTTGATCTTGATCGGCTGCGCATCTAACCTTTTGGAGCCTAGGGAAACGCTGATTAAATCGCCACCGGCGTCGATTTAATCAGCGCCTCCCTAGATCAACGATATGGTGGACAAAGCGCGGTTTGACTAAGTCACTGGACTAAGTCAAAATAGGCTCTTAGAGCGGGAGTCAATCGCCATGCTAGTCAACGTCCACGACGCCAAAACCCAATTCTCCAAACTGCTGGAACAAGCCCACGCGGGACAGGAGATCATTCTCGCCAAGGCGGGCAAGCCCTACGCGCGCATGATGCCGCTCGCTCCAGCCGCATCAAAGCGTCAGCGCGGTCGCTTGAAGGGCATCAACGACGACGCCTTTTTCGATCCTCTGCCTGAGGAAGAAATCGCCGCATGGGAAGGACGCGCTGGCTAGTGCGCCTCCTGCTCGACACCCATGCCCTGCTCTGGTGGTGGAAGGACGATCCGCGATTGTCCAAAAAGGCTGCGGCAGCCATCGCCGATGAAGCCAACACCGTGCTCGTCAGCGCCGCAAGTGCATGGGAAATAGCGACGAAGCACCGCATAGGAAAACTGCCGGGGGTAGAGGACGCTTTGCGAGAGTTCAACGAACTCATCACCGCCGACGGCTTCAGTCACCTCGCCGTCGCACACCATCACGCCATCAAAGCCGGTGGATTCGAAGCCGAACATCGCGATCCGTTTGATCGTATGTTGGCGGCGCAGGCCATCGTTGAGGGCGCGGTGCTGGTGACTGACGACTCGGCGATGAAGTTGTTTCGGGTGAAGTGTTTTTGGTGATTTGTGCCAACGCATTGCCGACTCTACCCAGCCAATAATTTGTAGCTTTTAAGTTACAATAAATCCGTGATCAATCTTGTCCGTTACCAGCAAACCAATGGCGACGAACCGCTCTCAGATTGGCTCAGCAGTGTTCGCGACAAGATTGCTCAGGCGCGAATCCGTATTCGTTTGCGACAAGTCGAAGCGGGCAACTTCGGTGACTGCGAATCAGTTGGCGAAGGCGTCAGCGAGCTGCGCGTGCATGTCGGCGCGGGCTATCGCGTTTACTTCGGTCGACATGGGCAGACCGTCGTTGTTCTGCTCTGCGGCGGCGACAAACGCACGCAAACCAACGACATCAAACGCGCGAAATTGTTTTGGGCGGATTGGAAAGGCAGGCAGTAATGCGAAAAATCAAAGCCAGCGTCTCGCACCACGAACGCGAGATTGAAGAGCTAGCGGCAGACCGCGAACTTGCTGTGGAATACCTCAAAGCCGCCATGCAATCACTCGACAATCCTGATGATCGCGCGGCGGGCCTGCTCGCACTACGCGCGGTCGCCGAAGCGTACGGCGGGCTAGGTGCAGTCGCGCAAACCGCAGGCATCAGCCGCGAATCGCTCTACCGCGCGCTGTCACCCAACGGCAACCCGACGCTCAAGACGTTATTGGCGGTGTTGAATACTGTGGGAATGCGGCTTTCGGTGGAAACTGGGGTTGGTGCGGCATGACCTCATTAAACTCGGCGACCGGTGAAGAGCGAACGAATGCACACAGCGGCTCCAGCTTCGACGATTTTCTTCGCGATGAGGGCATCTTTGAGGAAACGCAAGCGAAGGCTAGCGACCGTGCGCGAAAGGAGCAGAGCGAAGATAGTTTGATTTGCGAGGAACACGTGGGCAACAAGTTGCCCACCCTACCCGGCTGCTCACCGAAATAAGACTAATACGTACCCACGATTCGCACACAAATTAACTGAAAGCAATTACATGAAACATCCACTTGAGGAAGTGTTCCGCACCGAGGGGGTTCCGGAGTTCACGTTCGTGCGTCCGTCCAACTTCGGCGACATCCTCGTAGATATTCGAAACCCTGGGAAACCCGTCATTATTGAAGGGCAGTCAGGCACGGGAAAGACAACGACCGTCCGCAAAATTATTGCGGAAGCACTTAAGAGTGTTGGATTCGAGTTTCTCTCCGCCAGAAAGTCAAAGGACATCCCACGGATTATCCAGCTGGCCAAAGGCGAAATTACTGGCCACTTTATTGTCGATGACTTTCATCGGTTGGATTCGTCAACCCAGTCGCAAATCGCTGACGTAGTCAAAGTTGCGGCAGAAGAATACGGTGATGCATCTCATCCTAAAGTTGTAATTATTGGGATAAACAAAGTCGGCAGCGAACTGATCCACTTGGTGCCTGACATCGCTAAGCGCTGCGGCATTCACCGCATTCAACCAGCGTCTTTGCACACCACGACGGAGTTAATTCGCAAAGGAGAAGAGAAGCTTGCTGTTAGTTTTGGCGATTGTCAGTCAATCTTTAATGAAACCAAGGGCGACTACTGGCTAACTCAACTTGTCTGTCAATCCGTATGCCTAATAAGTGATGTGACAGAGACGCAAGACACCGTGGTGGCACTCACGGTCGAAATGGCGACGGTGCGTCAAAGAGTTATCCAGCGGTTGGAAAGTTCATATCAGGAAACAATCAAGGATTTCTGCCGCGGAAAACGATTCCGATCAACTAACGATCCATACCTAAAACTGTTGCGTTGTGTTGGTGAACAAGAAGGTTCAATCGTTGACTTGACCGAGCTCGCTAACTCTAACGAAGAAGTGCGCGGAAGTATCAACAACATCAAAGAAACGCGCCTTAACCTTCTGATCGAATCGAAACCCAACTGCGAACGTCACTTTTATTACAACGCGGAAACGAAATTGTTCGCGATCGAGGATCCTGCCCTGTTCTATTACCTGAAACACTTGAACTGGGAAGATATCCGCAAAGCGTGTGGTTTCAGAACCGGTCAAAAAGACTACGAGTTCGATTTTGCGATTTCATTTGCAGGGGAAAATCGTGAACTTGCCAGATCTATCGCAACTCAATTGGAAGAGTTGGATTGCTCGGTATTTTTCGATGAGTTCTTTGAAACAAATTATCTCGGAAAAGCTTGGCACAAGAGCTTCATGCAGATATTCGGTGCACAGTCGCGATTCGTTGTGTGCCTTCTCGACACACACTACGTCGAGAAAATTTGGCCAACTTTCGAGCGCGAATCATTCGCGCCTCGCGTGAGCGAAGAGTCGGTCTTTCCAGTATTTTTAGATGAAACGCCAGTACTTGGAATACCCAAAGATATTGCTGGAATACATTTCAAAAATTATCGGGCGCTAGGCGACACGCTGCAGAATAGGATCACCGACGATATTGTCTTTAAGTTGCTAGGTCGATTAGAGTCGGTGTAGCCAAGCAACGTCATGTACCGAGCTCGGACTATGCCCACCGAGTAAATCAATCCGTGCTTTTCACCTTTCAAGTTTACAAATCACGGCGAGCTTACCGCTTATCGCTCAATTGAAAATCCAAGTAAACGGCATCAACCTCTTCTTCGACACAGAAGGCGCATCCCTGCGCGCCAACAGCAGCGCGATGCGCGAAGTCCCAACCGTCATCCTGCTCCACGGCGGTCCCGGCGCAGACCACTCCATTTACAAGCCCGATTTCTCCGCGCTAACCGATGTGGCGCAGGTGATTTATCTGGATCATCGTGGCAATGGTCGCAGTGATGATGGCCCACCGGAGCTTTGGACTTTGGCGCAGTGGGCGGATGATCTGGTGGCGTTTTGTGATGCGCTGGGGATCGTGAAGCCTGTGGTGTACGGCGCGTCGTTTGGCGGCATGGTGGCGATGGCTTATGCGACGCGCCACCCCGAGCATGCGGGCAAGCTCGTGCTGGTGAGCACGTCCGCGCAGGCGACGTCGCACACGGACGCGAAGATTGCCATGTTCGCGCGGCTGGGCGGTGCGGCGGCGGGTGAGCTGGCGCGGCGACGGTTTGTCGAGGGTGACACCAGTCCGGCGTTGCTTAAAGACTGGATTGACATCGCCTTCCCGCTATACACGCAGACTGCGCCAGACCCGCACTTGTGGAGCCGCATTGTGATGAAGCAGCCCGTGCGCGAGCGCTTTTTCGGCCCCGGTGGCGAGGGCCGCACGCTGGACATGTTGCACGAGCTTTCGCGCATTCAGTGCCCGACGCTGGTGATGGGCGGCGCGCTTGATCCGATGCTGCCGATTGAGTGTCAGCGCGACATCGCTGCGGCGATTCCGCAGCATCACGTGCGTTATCGCGAGTTTGCAAACTGCGGGCACGGCGTGATTCAGGATGCGCCGATCGAGGCGATGGCGGTGCTGCGAGAGTTTATCGAGCAGCGAGGGCCGACCAGTCAGCCATCGCAGCTCAGGCTCGATTCTGATGGGTCAAACGACGAAACCCATCCCCACCCTAACCCTCCCCTTGAAGGGGAGGGAACACACAGCGCTTGACGAACACCACTGGCTAAGTCCGTAAATTGTCGTAGCCGCCTGATTCAAAGAGTGAGCCGATTCCCCGCAAACGCGACGAACTACATCTTCCCCTTCCAAGGCACCAATTTCTTCTCCACAAACCGCATCAACAGATCAAAAAGATAGGCAACCACGCCGATCACGATGATGCCCATGATGACGATATCGGTGCGCAAAAAATTTGATGCGTTGAGCACCATTTGACCCAGCCCGGTGCTGGCGGCGACCATTTCAGCGGCGACCAACGTGGTCCAGCCAAATCCGATGGCGATGCGCATGCCCACCAGTATCTCTGGAAGCGCAGCGGGCAAAATGACGTGTCGAACGACTTGTCGATAGTTCGCGCCCATCGAGTAAAGCGCGTTCATCTGCTCCTGTGTGGCGCTCTTCATACCGAAGCGCGCTGCAAGCGCGAGCGGCGCGAAACACGATAGAAAAATAAGCAACACTTTCGGTAGCTCACCAATCCCGAACCAGATGATGACCAGAGGCAAATACGCCAGCGGCGGTAGCGGTCGATAGAACTCAATCGGCGGGTCAAAAATACCGCGCGCAACCCGGTTCATGCCCATGGCAATACCGATTGGAATGGCTGTGACGCACGCCAACAGAAACGCGGCGAACACGCGAAACATGCTCATCGCAAAATGTTCCCACAGCGGTTTGTCGTTAGCAGCTCCGGTGACGTATTCATAAAACTGCCCAAACACCGCTTGCGGGCTCGGCAAAAAGAGCGGCTTGATGAGCCCAAGGCTCGTGATCGTGAACCAGCCTAAAAACAACACCAGGACCGTCACGACGCTGATGAAGGCGCTGCTGCCCTCGCCCAGCACTTTGAAGCGGCTGGTTTTTAGTTTCACCGCGACCGGAGACTTCGGATCAGACATGCTCGCTCTCCCGATGATGAATGAGCGACAAAACCTCTTCGCGCATTCGTATGAACTCCGGTTCGGACTTGACCTTGCGGGCGTTGCCGTGCGCTAGGAATTGCTTGGAAAACGGCACGTCGTCGTAGGTGTGCGTGATGCGACCCGGACTGGGGCTCATGACGATTAAGCGCGTGGCTAAAAACAGCGCTTCCTCCACCGAGTGAGTGATGAAAAAAACCATCTTATTGGAGTCCGCCCAAGCCTTTAGCAGGATTTCCTGAACGCTTTCACGGGTGAACGCATCGAGCGCGCCCATGGGCTCGTCCATCAGTAAAAGCGCAGGATCGTTGGCCAGCGAGCGCGCAATGCCCACACGCTGCTGCATGCCACCCGAGAGTTCGTACACCGCCCGATCAGCGTATTTTTCGAGCCCCACCAAGGCGAGTTTTTCCTCAGCAACGCGTGCACGCTCTGCGCCCGCAACACCGCGAAGCCGCATGCCGAGCGACACGTTATCGCGCACCGACAACCAAGGCAGTAGCGCATGCTTTTGAAAAACCACGCCACGATCTGCACCGGGGCCGACAACGGGTTGACCGTCCAGCAAAATCTCGCCCGTTGACGGCGATAAAAATCCCGCGATACAGTTGAGAAGCGTTGTTTTGCCGCAGCCCGACGCGCCGAGCGCGACCACAAAATCACCCTCGCGCATGGTCATGTTGACCGGCGCTAGGGCTTGCAGCGCGCCGCCCTTGACCTCGTAGTTCACCGTTAAATCACGAATCTCAAGCGTGGGCATGGTTGTCTTTCATTCATTTGAATTGGCCGCGTTACGTAGCGCAGAAGTCCCACAAAAAAAGGGCGGCGCGTGAAGCACGCCCGCCCTTTGATGATGCGCTACCGCAACGGCTGAGCGCGGTTTATTTCGCCATCGCCTTTTTCACGTAGGCATCGGTCACAAACGCTGCGTAGTTGGGCTTAACTTCTTGAATACGGCCCTGCTCTTTCAAAAAGGCGGCCGTGTCGGTCATTGCCTTGGCGGCACCTCCGCCAAGCCACGCCTTGCCCATTTGCTCTTCCATCGTTGGGAATTTGTAGAGCGCCATTGCGGCGGGCACGTCTTTCGCGTCGGCTTTAGTCCACTTTGCAACGGCCTTTACCTGCGGTGAATCCACCGTCCACTTGGCTTTGTTGGCTTTGTAATCCGCATCGGCCTTGGCGAGCGCTTTGACGAGGGCAACCATGAACGCTTCGTTTTCTGCGGCCCATTTTGCATTCACGACCAAACCGTCGAAGGTTGGAAAACCTTTGGCACCGATCGAACCCGATGAGGCGATGACCTTGCCGTTACCCTTGATTTTCGAGAGCACCGGATCCCAGATGAACGTGGCATCAATGTCGCCACGCTCCCAAGCGGCTGCAATTTCTGGCGGACGCATGTTGAGCACGTTGACCGTTTTTGGATCAACGCCTTCGAGCTTCATGCCCACCATCAACTGGTAGTGCGCTGTTGACACGAACGGCGTGGCCACTTTTTTGCCCTTCAAATCCTTCATGCTGTTGATGCCCGATCCAGCGCGAGCGATCAGCGCCTCAGCGTCGGCAATGTCATCGATGATCCAAAAGAGTTTGATGTCTTGCCCTTGGCTCGCCGCAGCGGTGACGGGGCTGGAGCCCGCCTCTCCAATTTGCACGTCACCCGAGGCCATGGCTTTGATCACGTCGCCGCCGCCTCCAAACATACGCCAGTTGATTTTGTAGCCCGTTGTTTTTTCGAGTTCGCCGGATTCCATCACCGTGCGAAATGGCACCAACATGTCTTGATGCGCAAACGTCACTTCCTTCTTTTGAGCGAGCGCCGTGCCACTCACGGCCAGTGCCGCACCCAACAATGTTGCCGAGCGCAGTAGTTTCGAAACAGTTCCCATCCACATACTCCCAAAAAAATTTTGATTGCTCGGTCTGATTCAACTTCCGCCCGCGGCATAAGGCGCGAATCGGTAAATGCAGATCAAACTCGAGGCCCGAAGTCACAGCAACAACAGTTTCAGCGCGCTACGCGGTCACACAAAATTTCAGACTGCGCGCAGTCGTGTGAACCCATCGTATCAGCGCAAGCCGACAGCCAGGCGCGCGGTTTCGAAATTCGCGCACGCTTGCGACCGAACGGAGCCTGCGCGAGCGGACGTTCAAAGCGTTTAGGATGGAAAACCGAGTGCGATGCCGAGCGAGCCCCAGTGGATTCAATCGAATTGCACCAGACAATTCTGATAACCCAGTCAGCGCATGTTGCGCCGAAACGCCACACCCCGCCCAGTACTATGGCACACTGTACGTACGCCTTATAAAATAACGGCTTTCTTCAATAAAACTAAATAACCAAAAATACCAAATTTTTAATCTGAGCCCTTATTCGGTATGGCTTACAACGAAAAAGCTGACTAAAATGCCGCCCGAGACTCAGCGCGCGCGCGCCTTGGCGCTCGATTGCGACGCCCGCTTTTTTTGCCCTGTCGTTGTCGACGGTGCGGCTCGTTTGGCGGCCTTGACGGCCGCACCCATCGTGTGGTTCATCGCCGCCTGTGCGGCCTGGGTCGTTTGCTCAGCGCTTTCACGGATTTTGCTGAACGAGGCGTAGGCATCGCGCTGCATTTCCATCGTTTTGATCGACATTTCAATGGTTGAGAGCGAGAGCCGCATCCACGATTCAACCGCGCGCATGTCATTGATTCGTCGATCAATTTCAACCGGATCGATCGACTTCATTAGACCCGCCACATCACCGCCGGGGATGCCCGAGCCGCCTGGCATACCCGCAAAACCAGCCATGCCCGGCATTCCCACAAACGGATTCAGGTTGGCTGGGCTGCTCATCATCTTCTGGAAAGAGTCGGCCCACGCGGCCCAAGGTTCGTTGGGCGTTGACTTGGATTGGCTCATGGTCGTGACCTTTGAAAATTCGTTGGACTGCTAGACTCGAAACTTAACATTTTTTCGCATCAGCGGCATCGGAACATTGCGTTGGGTAAGGTCATTTTTTGGATCGTTGTTTTCTTCCTAGTGCTCTTGGCGCTGCGGATGGTGTCGGTCTATAAGTCGCGGCAAGAGGCCAAAGACGACGAAGCGCAAGCCAAGAAAAGCAAGCGCGCGGATCGAGACGATGCGAAGGCCACCGATTCGATGGTCAAATGCAGCCAGTGCGGCACCTACATCGCTCAATCGAGCGCTCAGCGCAAGGCCACCGGCTGGGCCTGTGCTGACGCAGCCTGCGCCCGTCGCAGCTAAGTCAAGCAAAGTTTTCGGGTAAGGCACACCGAACGCATGGTCAACACACAAACCCGACAGCAAACACTGAGCGGGCGCACCATCCCGAAGCAGAGCAACATGCTCGGGCGACCGCCCGCGCCCAATAGCCCCGAAAATGAGAGTATCGCCGCCAAGATCGAAACAACGATTCGGGTGCTGCGACTGCTGGCGCTCTACCGATTGGTCGTCGCCGCCGCCTTGGCGCTGTTGTCCATCGGCTCGGGATTCGATTCCATCGTCTACGCCGCCACGTTTGCCTACGCATGCTGGGCAGTCGTTAGCCTATTTACGTTTCGCAAATTTCAAGGTCGAATTAGCTCGTTACTGCTGGTGCAACTGGCCATCGATTTGTGCTTCATCGGCACCGTGATCGCCGCCTCGCGGACGTCGCTGACGGTGTACGCGGCCTACCTGCTCCCGATCGCGGCAACTCACGGTTGGTTCTATCGCAGCCGAACCGCACTCGCTCACGCCGCCATCGCAACCTTAGCGCTGCTCGTTTTGGAATGGGCACTGCACGGCGGCTCAACCACAGCGCTCACACAGGCCGCGGTGGTGAGTGCCGGCTACTTTTTGCTCACCGCCGTTGGCATGTTGCTCGGCAGCAGCGCCGAGGAATCCGAGCAGCTCGCGCTGATCCGAAGTGAAGACGTGCGACGGATGGCGCAGATCAATCAGCTCGTGATCAGTGAGCTCAAAGACGGCGTGGTCGTGGTCGGCGCGCAAGGCCAAATCATCATGGCCAATCCGCAAGCGCGGCGATGGTTGACCGGCGACGAGGCGGCCATGGTGGGTGAGCAATTTCTCGAAGATGTAGCGCCGAATTTAGGCGCGCGCTGGCGCAGCTTTTTTCAACACGGCAGCACCATCGACACCTCGCCCGTTCGCTTGCTGCACAACGACGCCGCCGAAGGCGAAACCGGTATCGCCAAAACAAAAATACTGACGCCGCGCATGACGCCCATTGACCTTCAAGAGCGCGACGGCACGCTGATTTTTTTAGAGGACACCGACGCCGCACAGGCCGAGGCGCAACAAATCAAGCTCGCCGCGCTGGGACGATTGTCAGCCAGTATCGCGCACGAAATCCGCAATCCGCTCTCGGCCATCAAACAAGCGGCGCAGCTCGTTGGCGAAGAAGTGCGCGATTTGCCGCAGCTCGCCGCGCTGGCTTTGATGATCGACAAAAACACCGAGCGGATTGATCGAATCGTTCGAGACGTGTCGCTCTTAGGACGGCGCGATCGCGGAACGCCGGTGGCCGTTGAATTGCGGGCCTTCGTTCACGAGTGCGTCGAAGAGCTGATGCCTACACTGGCGGCGGCGCACGGTTTTCAGCTCGCCGACGGCGAGCGCGTCATCGTGCTTGTTGACACCGGTCACCTCGAAGAAATGCTCATCAATTTGCTCAGTAACGGTTGGCGGCATTCCAAAAAATTGACCGCAAGCGTGCGAATCGTAGTGAGCTCAAACGCCGAAACGCAGCGCGCCTCGATTGCGGTGATTGACGACGGCACGGGCGTTCCCAAAGCCATGCGTGACAAAATTTTCGAACCGTTTTTTAGCGGCAGCGGCAGCACGGGACTGGGACTCTATTTGGTTAGCGAATTAGCGCAAGCCAACGGCGGCAGCGTGCGGCTGGGTCAAACCGTCACCGGCGCTCGATTTGTGCTCGAATTGCCTTTGGCGATGCGCTAGCCGAGCCAAATCGTCACACGTCACGAACTTCCATCAGCAACGTTCACATTCGACAGGTCAAACCACATTCATCATGGCTAAGAAACTTGTCGCAGCATCCCGAGTATTGGTCATTGACGATGAGCCTGATTTGCTCACGCTCATGCGGCTCACACTTACCAAGCTCGGGCTCGAAGTCATCACGGCAGACAGCTACGCCGAAGCGCTGATGGCACTGGATCGGGGCTCATATGCGCTGTGCTTGACCGACATGCAATTGGGTGACGGCACCGGCATTGACGTGCTGGGCGCAATTGCCGAGCGCGGGCTCGACCTGCCTTGTGCGGTGATCACCGCGTTTGGCAATGCTGACAACGCCGTTGCCGCACTCAAAGCCGGTGCATTTGACTATCTTGCGAAACCGGTTTCGCTCGACCAACTTCGCACGCTGGTCAAATCGGCGATCGCGGTGCCTGAAAAATCCTCGAACGCCGACGGTATTGCCCGCAACGACGGCACGAACAAATCGCTGCCATTGGTCGGGCAATCGCCAGTGATCGAAGGCCTTCGCGCCTTGCTCTCGAAATTCGCCAAGACGCAAACACCCGTTCACGTGCACGGGGAGTCCGGCACCGGCAAGGAACTCGCCGCGCGGATTTTGCACTCCGAAGGACCGCGCGCGAAGGGACCGTTTGTCGCTGTCAACTGCGGCGCGATTCCTGAAAATCTCATGGAGAGCGAGTTTTTCGGCTACCGCAAAGGCGCATTTACCGGCGCTGAATCCGATCGTGATGGCTTCTTTCAGGCCGCGACGGGCGGCACGTTATTTTTGGACGAAGTCGCCGACTTACCGCTGTCTCTGCAGGTGAAACTACTGCGCGCAATCCAAGAGCGAAAGGTGCGCAAAGTGGGCAATACCGCTGAAGATGAGATCGACGTGCGAATCGTCAGCGCCACCCACAAAAACCTCGGTAACTTGGTGCAATCCGGGCAATTCCGACAGGACTTGTTCTACCGACTCAACGTGCTGCAAGTGGCCATGCCCGCGCTGCGCGAAATCGCCGAAGACATTCCGGTGATCGCCAGCCGAATCATCGGCAAGCTCACGGGCGGCAACGCCACGAATCTTGCGCCCGATGCCATTGCCGCCCTCGCCCGCTACAGCTTTCCCGGCAACGTGCGCGAGCTTGAAAACGTGTTGGAGCGGGCCATCGCACTGGCCGACTCGCCCGACCATATTACAGCGGCCGATCTGCGCTTAACGGTGGAGGACAACCCCGTGACTCGAGCGGCTGGCGCGGCCGGTGCTTCGCCATCGAGCACCGGCGCGAGCACGAGCAGCTTGGCGGGGCGCGTGCCGCTACAGGATTTTCTGGATACCAGCGAGCGCGAAACGCTGGAGCTGGCACTGGCGCAAACCCGCGGCAACCGCACGCAAGCGGCAAAGCTGCTGGGTATTACCTTTCGCTCAATGCGCTACCGATTGGAGCGCCTTGGCATGACTGTTGATGACGAATAGCCATGGGCAATGGGTCGACGGTTGGCTGAGCACTGCCACGCCAACAAAGAGCCCTAATTTTGATCAGCGCCCGGCTGGACAAGCTATTGAATTGGTGGTGCTGCACCACATCAGCCTGCCCGCCAATCAGTTCACGGGCGACGCTGTATCAAAGCTCTTTCTCAACGAGCTCGCGGAATCGGAAGAACCGACGCTCCGGGAGTTGGCGACCCTTCGCGTGTCCGCTCACTTTTTCATTCGACGCGATGGAGCGCTCATTCAGTTTGTGAGCGTTGACGATCGGGCCTGGCACGCTGGAGTCTCGGCATGGCGCGGGCGCAGCGTTTGCAACGATTTTTCTATCGGCATCGAAATCGAGGGCAACGCCACAGAGCCATTCACCGCCGAACAATACCGCGCCTTGGACGCGCTGCTGGCCGACATTGCCAAGCGCCACCCAGCCATTGCCGTGACAACGCACAGCGAAATCGCCCCTGGCCGCAAGATCGACCCGGGCCCCACGTTTGACTGGTCGCGCCTGGGCGTGCGCTACGCGCACTAGGGAAACGCTGATTAAATCGCCACCGGCATCGCATCCTTTTTTTGGGCGAACTACTACGCCGAAAATACTCGTAATAGCCCGCTATTACTGCGTTTTTCGGCTCGTATTTCATCCCAAAACAAGGCGCGCTGCGCGGCGTCCATCTAATCAGCGTCTCCCTAGAGCCACACAGCCTGCGCGCCGTAAAATCATCGGTTATGCAATTTATTCTCGAATACGCGCCGATCATTTTGTTCTTTGCGGCGTATAAGCTCAAAGACATCTACTTTGCCACTGGTGTGGCCATTGTGGCGTCCATTCTGGCTATTGCCTACGCTTGGTTTGTGACTAAAAAAGTGACCACAATGCAGTGGCTCTCGCTCGGGATCATCGTTGTCTTTGGGGGCGCAACCCTGCTGCTGCACGATGAAACCTTCATCAAGTGGAAGCCGTCCGCACTCTACGGCGCGCTGGGTTTGACGCTACTTTTCGGCAAACTGGTGATGAAGCGCGATTGGGTGGGGATTTTGTTCAAGCAAGCCAACATTCAGGCACCCGCAGCGGTTTGGACACGAATTACCTGGGCGTGGATCGTGTTTTTCGCGTTTATGGCAGCGCTTAATGGCTACATTGCGACCTATTTCAGCCTCGACGCTTGGGTGAACTTCAAAGTCTGGTGGGCAATGGGGATCTTTTTCGCGTTCACCATCGGAAATGTCCTGCTCTTGGCGCGCTACATCAGTGACGCGCCCGCAGCCTCAGAGCCTTCAGCAAATTCGGAGCCGCGCACATGAACGATTTGGTTCGCCTTTTTGGGGAGCGCATCGAACCTCTGGAACCCTTATCTATTCAGGTTTCTGACGATTCAGCGGCGCACGCGGGGCATGCGGGAAACACCGGCGGTGGGCACTTATCGGCGACAATCGTGTCCAAGCAGTTTGTCGGTTTATCGACCGTAGCGCGCCATCGGGCCGTGTATCGGTACGTGGCAGATCTGATGCCACACCGGATTCACGCCCTCTCACTGGTGACTAAGGCACCCAACGAGCTTTAAGCAAAATTTACTTTTCACTTCACTTTTCATCTCACTGGAACTTGTCATGCAAAAACAAAAACTGTTTATTACCGCCGCTGTCGCCTTAGCGTCAAGCGTTGCACTTGCCCAAACACCAGCCAAAAAACCGGCTGCACCCGCTGCTGCTCCAGCATCGGCGGCCAGCGCTGCTAAAGCCCCTGGCGGTGACTTGGTCTCGCAGGCTCAGCTCGATTTGATCGTCAAAGAGCGCGTGGCTCAAGGTCAGCCCGATACGCCGGAATTGCGCGCCTTTTTACGCGATGAATTGACCAACCGCGAGCTCTTCGTTCGCGCCGCAAAGGCCAAAGGCATGGACCGCGATGGCGACACCAAAACCCAAATGCTCGTGGCGTCGGAATCCGTTTTGATCCGCAGCTACATCGCTGACGTGTTGAAAGCGAGCCCAGTCGGTGAAGACGTGCTCAAAAAAGAGTACGACACGATCAAAGCCGGTCTGGGCGACAAAGAATTCCGTGCCCGCCACGTGTTGGTTGAGAAAAAGGAAGAAGCCGAAGCCGTCATCAAGCAATTACAGGCCGGCGGAAACTTCGAAGCAATCGCCAAAGCCAGCTCAAAGGATCCGGGTTCACAAGAAAACGGTGGCGACTTGGACTGGGCCGTGCCGTCGAACTTTGTAAAGCCGTTCGCTGACGCACTGGTTGCACTAGAAAAGGGCAAATACACACCCCAACCGGTGCAAAGCCCGTTTGGTTTTCACGTGATTAAGCTCGAAGACGTGCGCGAAGCCAAGGCACCTCCTTACGAGGAAGTCAAGCCCCAAATCGCCCAGCGCCTGCAGGGCCAAGTCATCGAGAAGCATTTGCTTGATCTGCGCACCAAAGCGGGCATTAAGTAACGCCCTCTTGCGCGAGAAAAAGGCCACCTACGGGTGGCCTTTTTCATTTCCAATCGCGCTCTTGGCCACACAAAAAACTTATCACTCAGTCGACAGCTAGGGTGCAGATAATCATTAGGCATTGTCAACACAGGGGGTTCATTTTGAATCAATACTTGAAGAACAAAGACCTGCTCGCAGGCTTAATGTTCATCGCAATCGGTGTCATTTTTACCGTCGGAGCGTACAGCTACTCCATGGGTACGGCCGCTCGAATGGGGCCGGGCTACTTTCCGCGTATTTTGGGTGTTTTGATGGCCGGACTCGGAGTGCTGATCGCTGGCATCGGGTTAAAAAATCAAGCGAAATGGGCGGTGACCGAGGGCATCGGTTGGACCTGGAAACCTGTCGTGTTGTTGACGGTAGCTGTGGTGCTGTTTGGCTTCGCATTGCCAAAGTTGGGCATGCTCGCCGCGATCATCATTTTGATCGGCCTGTCGGGCTTTGCTGCACATGACAAAGAATATCGGAGCCTGGCGATGATTATGGTGATCATGTGCTTGTTTTGCGCGGCCGTCTTTATCTGGGGCCTCAAGCTTCAGATGAAACTTTTCCCCTGGAGCTAAGCCGTGGATGCACTTACAACCCTGGCCGCGAACCTGAGTCTTGGATTCGGCGTTGCCCTCACACTACAAAACATTTTCTACGCGCTGGCGGGTTGCCTTTTGGGCACGCTCATCGGCGTTTTGCCGGGCATCGGCCCGGTGGCAACGATTGCCATGTTGCTACCAACGACCTACGCGCTGCCGCCTGTGTCGGCGCTCATCATGCTGGCAGGTATCTACTACGGCGCGCAGTACGGCGGATCGACCACGGCGATTTTGGTCAACTTACCCGGTGAATCTTCGTCGGTCGTGACCGCGCTTGATGGCTACCAGATGGCTCGGCAAGGACGAGCGGGCGCTGCGCTCGGCATGGCCGCCATCGGGTCGTTCATCGCGGGATCGTTCTCAACCTTGCTCGTTGCTGCGTTTGCACCGCCCTTGTCGGAAGCGGCGCTTAAATTTGGCCCCGCGGACTACTTCTCGCTCATGGTCCTTGGCCTAATCGCGGCCGTCGTGTTGGCGCACGGCTCGGTGCTCAAGGCCATTGCCATGATCGTTTTGGGCATTGTGATGGGCTTGGTGGGCACCGACGTTAACTCGGGCGTGGCACGATACAGCTTTGATGTGCCCGAACTCACCGACGGCATCGGTTTCGTCGCAGTCGCCATGGGTATTTTCGGTATCGGCGAGATTCTGATCAACCTCGAAAAAGGAGAGGCGCGCGAAGTTTTCACCGCTAAAGTGGGCAAACTCCTGCCGTCCAAGCAAGATTTCAAGGATTCAGCGGGTGCGATCACTCGCGGCACGTTGCTCGGTTCGCTGCTGGGCATTTTGCCGGGTGGTGGCGCGCTGCTGGCGTCGTTCTCGTCGTATTCACTCGAGAAAAAGCTCGCTGGGGCAGATGCCAAACCCGCCTTCGGCAAAGGCAATATTCGCGGCGTGGCTGCACCCGAATCGGCGAACAATGCTGGCGCACAGACCTCGTTCATCCCGCTGCTGACCTTGGGCATTCCACCCAACGCCGTGATGGCCTTGATGGTCGGCGCGATGACGATTCACAACATTCAGCCCGGCCCACAGGTGATCACGGCTAACCCACAACTTTTCTGGGGTTTGATCGCGTCGATGTGGGTGGGTAATGCGATGCTGGTGATCCTCAACCTGCCGCTCATCGGCATGTGGGTTCAGTTGTTGAAAATTCCGTATCGCCTGCTCTACCCAATGATTCTGGTGTTCTGCTGCATCGGCGTGTACACCGTCAACAACACCACGTTTGACATCTGGATCATCGCGGCGTTTGGCGTAATTGGCTACGTGTTTGCGAAGCTCGAATGCGAGGCCGCGCCGCTACTACTCGGATTCATCCTTGGTCCGATGATGGAAGAAAACCTGCGGCGTGCGCTGCTACTTTCACGCGGCGATCCAAGCGTATTCATCGAGCGCCCGATCAGCGCCACAATGATGATTTTGTCGGTGATCTTGCTGGTGATTCTGGCGCTGCCAGCGATCCGCAAAAAGCGTGACGAGACGTTTGTAGAGGATTGACGTGGATGCGGCCAACGGCCGTTTCGGATCCTGAGAAAACGGGCGCATTAGCGCCCGTTTTTTTTCCGACGAGGTGAGAGGAAGAGCGTCCCCAGTCCGGGCTTTCTTTATACAACCGATTCAAAATCCAGAAGCTGCTCCCATTCGTCATCACCCCCTTCGAGACGCTCAGGATAAACCTCGCTGCGCGGGCAGGCATCCCCAGTTGGCATGTTGGCTTAGCGTACAAGTCGCGGCGACGTTCAAACACGTCAAGCCGCCAAAGCTCAGCGCGTGAGGTCTGTTTTTTGACGCAGATTGGCGCAGATTAGACAAGGATTAACGCAGATTTTTTGGCGAGTGCGTGAGTGTTGGCATTCGGTAAAAGCTAGGTTGGCTCTGTGCCATTCTGGCGGGCCTCAGTCACAGAAATCTGCGGCCATCCGCGTCAAATCTGCGCCAATCTGCGCCAATCTGCGTCAAAGAAAAGACCTCCACTGGCTGGTTCCGGTGGTTTTACGGGGTAAACGGCAGACGCTAACCTATTCCCTGAGGCATCGTGCAGCGAGGTTGATGGTGAGCTTGTCTCAGCGCCGGAAAGACGGAAACGATGCAAGTGAGCGCAATGCGGCGCCCTTTCCGATACAGCCCGGATGCAAGCACGAAACGCTTCAGGTGCGTATGAACGCGGTGGTCAACCGTCTACACTACAGCTTATCTAGCCATAACCATTTAAAACATGGCTTATAGGCGTATTTATACGTTAAATAGAAAATACTAAATGTAGGTTAACGCCATATTTTAAAAGGCATTAGACGATAAAGCTTAAAAAACTGGGGCAGTCGCAAGCGGTATTGAGCTGCTACTTGCCGCATTCGGTATGGCGAGGGCGAAAGGTGCCTTCGGGTCAGGCTGAGCTTGTCGAAGTCATGACGGTGCGCCACCGACCCTTCGACAAGCTCAGGGCGAACGACTCGTAAGCAAACAGCATTGGCTTCAGACCCGTTCTCACCGGCCGACCGCCGCTGGCAAATGTGCAAGCGGCGGCGCGGTGGGGGCGTTGTGTCAACCGCCCAAAATCCGGATCGGTTAAGGCGTCGCGGGCAGGATGCTGAGCAGATGATTTTCGATGTCCAGCGGTTGCGTGCGCGTCGCATTGGCTGACAATCCGGCAGCAATCAGAGCTGTGCCGCGCAACCCTAATAAGTACCTCATCATCAACGTGCCGTCGATCATCGCATCGGTCTGGCCGTCACCGTCGATGTCGAGTAGCGGAAGTAGGTTATCCAGGCGCTGTACAACCGGCGCAGGATCACTGCCTTCGGCAAAGGTATTGACCAGCAGCGCTGCGCCACGAATCCCCATCAAGTAGCGAACAATGATCACCGCGTCGCTGTCGGCTTTGTAGTCGCCGCTGCTGTCAACATCGAGATTGAGCGCGGTCGTCGAGGGCGCGAATGTTGCCACAACGGTGGCGCTTGACGCCATGCTCAAGCTGCAAGTCAAGCGACCTGTGCAGGCGCCAGACCAGCCAGTGAAGACCGAGCCCGCGTCCGCCGTGGCGGTCAGCGTGAACGGAATCGAAGCGAACAGCGGTTCTTCACAATCGGCGCCGCAATTGATGCCAGGTGGCGCGCTCTGGACCGAACCCGACCCCGAACCCGCTTTGCTGACGCTGAGCATCAACGTGCTTGAAGCATTGACCGTTTGGGTGAGCGCGGTCGACGTGCTTGCCAAATACTGGGCGTCGCCGGAGTACGCTGCGGTAATCGAACGATCTCCCGAAGCCAAGCTATCCGTGGTGCACGTTGCTTGGCCGCCGGACATAGTCACTGATGCGCAGACCGATACGGCACCGTCAAAGAAACCGATCGTACCCGTGGCAGCGGTGCCGCTTCCGGTAACGCTGGCTGTGAACACCACGGTTTGGCCGACCACCGTGGGGTTGGCGCTCGCAACGACCGACGTTACCGTCGGGGCTTTCGGTGTGACAGAGCTCGACGCCACAGACGAAACGCTCGAGCCTACGCTGTTGGTCGCGACGACGCTGCACGATACGGCGACGCCGTTGGTCAGCCCAGTCACCGTGATCGGCGACGATGCACCGCTGGCGCTCTGACTGCCGCAGGTGACCGTGTAACCAGTAATGTCTAGGCCGCCAAGATTTTCCGGTGCTGTGAAGCTCACTGCGACCTGACCGTCGCCCGCGCTTGCCACAATGGCTGTCGGCGAGCCCGGTACGACGGCGGCTTTGGCCATCTGCTGCAACGTTATTGCGTCGGCTGGCGTGATGATGCCTAGCCCAGCGGCAACCGGATCGCTGCCGCCGAACTGAGTGGGATCTTGACCCGTCAAGCGCCCAAAATGGACGAGCGCACTGACATACGAGCCGTACTTGCTGGCGTGGGTACGATCAATCCACACCAAGCTCATCAAGCTGCTCTCGTCGTAAGTACCGCTGCTGTTGTAAAAGTTACTGTTCTGCACGACGCCCGCATCGACCGCTTTTTGGAACGCGTTACCGGTCGGAATGACGCCAGAAAAGTGTCCGCCTCCAGCCAACAGAGAACTGAGCGAGCTATTCATGTCGTTGGTGATGTCGTTTAAGTTGAGAGCCGTCGTTGGCTGCGCGGTGTAGTAAACGAAGTTGTCACCATTGTTGCCGTTGCTGCCGTTCGGCAAGGCAGTAGTCGGTGCACAAGTCGGATCCACCAACGGCCTGCCGTCTGTGGTTGTGTAGTCCGCCACCGTGCACTTATGCGCCTCGACCATGTCGGGCCGAGACCAGTTCTGCATCACATAGACCTTAGCGCTGAGGTTCGCGTTTGGATTCGGCGGGATCGTCTGCGTGGACCCGCAGCTAGTAACCGTGCCGCCGCAAGGGCCAAAGCCCTCGGCCAAGTAAATCGCGGTCTCGTTTGTCACTAGGTCTGTCGCTTGCCCATTTCCCTGACGCACATACTTTGCGATTTGATTAGCGTACGTCTTAAACCGCACCGGATTTCCGTTTTTCGATTTGTTCGCAGGCAATGGCTCGTCACTTTGCCCCTGCACCATCACCACATCCCACTTTTGGCTGGCGATGTTGCCGCGCAGATCCCACACAGCGTTGGCCGTATTCAAAAAGTGCCCACGTAGCGACGCCGCATTTCGGGTCGACAAGGAAACGTTGTAGTCAAGACCAGCCTGAGCTGTCAGCGCCTTGAAGATGCCCGGCACGCCGCCCCACGGATGCGGTTCAAAGCAGCCGTCCTGCACCGCTGCTCCGGTGCAGGTTGACCCATCCAACGGCCAACTGTTGGCGCCGTTCGGGTAGGCGGCATTGAACGCGGCTGTCAGGTCGTTCACATTGGCCGCGTTGTACGTCATCGCCGGGTCGACCCGGGCGAAGGTGTAGCTGTTGCCCACGAACAGGATGTTCTTCTGTGCGAAGCTAGCAGTGACTGTGCAGTTCGTAGTTACTGGCGCTGTGGTGAACGTGTTCGTGCTGGCATTCATCTTTCCGCCGCAGCCACTCACGACCGCCGAGTAGCCGGAGTCGGGCATGATGACGAACTGCAGCGTTGAATTCAACGAGACAGTTTGCGATCCCAATGGCGATATTTGCCCGTTGCCAACGGCAGTGGACGTAACGACCGGCAGCGCTGCAAAGTTGGCGACCACAGTGCAGGGCGCGGTCACTGCATCGGCCGTAAGGGTGTAAGTGGTCGCGGTGTTGCTGACGAGCGAACCGCCGCACGACCCGCCGACGGTTGCGTAGTAGCCGGTGTTTGCCGTCACCGCGAACGTGGGCTGCGATCCGTGATTGACCGTCTGCGTCGTAGCAGGGGCGATAGAGCCATTGGCGCCAGCAGAGGACGTCACGTTGTACTGATTGATGCTGAACGTTGCACTGACGCCACAGTCTGCCGTGATAGCGCCAGTGGTGTATGTATTGCTCACAAGCGTTCCGGCCGGGCAGCTGCCGCCCATCGTCGCGTAATGGCCGGCGTTGGGCGTCACAGTGAACTGCGTAGTTGCGCCGTCCTGGACGCTCCTGCTCGGAGGACTGATCGTACCGTTGCCGGAGGCGGTCGCCGTGACTGTGCGCGCCGGGAGCACGAACTTGGCAATAACCGTGCAATTCGCGGTCACCGGATCGGTCTTGTACGTGAGGCCGTTCAGGATACCTCCGCATGATGAGTCGCTCATATCGGCCACATAACCGAAGCCAGGTGTGACCGAGAACTCCGATCCAGCGCCAAAGTCAGCCGCTACGGTTCCTGATGGGCTGATGGTTCCATTGGCGGCTCCCGAAATCGAGACAGTTACTTGGGGCGATTCGGGGGCGAGCGCTACTCCGCGAAACGTCGTATTGGTGGCAGCCGTAGCAATCGGCGTGAGGGTCGTCAGTGCCGCGGGGAGCGCGAAGTTAAACGCACTGTTGTATCCAGTGGTGTCGACGACCTTGACTAGAACTCCACCACCCGCGCCCGCGATATCGGAGGAACTTCCCTTCACCGCGAAAAGCGTCACAGTGGTTCCGGACGCCGTACCTGTAAGCCCGCGATAAGTGTCGCCAGTCGTGAAGATCGGCGTGCCAACTTGCGTCCATGTTCCGTTTGATAGCGCGAACTTGACAATTCCCTTGTTGCTGTCAGCCACGTACAGCGTGTCAAAACCGGCCGAACTGCCATCGAGCTTCGCGAAGAAGAAGCCATAAGGCTGCGACACAGGTGTCGTAGGGGAAGTGAATCCGCTCAGAAGAGTTAGGGTGGCGGTGGTCGTAGGCAGCAACGAACCGAATGCACTGATCCCTGTGATGGGCGACGAATTGGTGGTGGCGAACAGCTGTCCGCCATAAACGTCCAAGGCTCTCATCGCCCCTGGTGTGGATGAGATCGAGCTCGATGTCGGCGCGCCCAGCGAAGCGACGTAGCGCACACCGTCGCTCACGCTGGTAGTCCAGAACGAATTACAGTCGGCGGTGGCCACGCCCTTAAGGATCGAAGTCACCCCGTCGGATGTGGTCGTGTTGATGGTCCCCGCGCCCGAGACTCTGGCAATCACGTGAGGAGCGTTCGCTGAGTTCGACGAGGAGCCGGGCACCGCAAGGCAGAACTTGTTGGCGGAACGAGTCAGGAATCCTTCCTGAGCGTTATTCGCGCTCCTGGCACCCCCGAACAGCGGCTGATTCGAACCGACGACCCCGATCGGCATCGCTAAAGACTGAACGTACCCGCCAGCCGGGGTGTATTCGTCCAGGAATACCGGATTTCCAAAAGTCGCCAGTGCGCTGCCGGCTGCCGTCGCTGGATTGAGGCTCCCGCCAGTTCGGTAGACAACAACGTTGCCAGAGGTAAGCGCCGCCGCCGCCACGCTCCCCGAAAAGCCAATCAGCCCAGCAGCAACTCCAAAAGCCAACACGCGGCTCGCACGTTTACAAAAACCAATCACGATTAACCTCGACTTGACATAGTAGGAACGCGCGGCGAAATATGCGGCGCGGCGGTTGAAAGAGAAACAGAGCTTGCGTGCCGGTCTAGCGTCGGCGTCTGAGGGGGGGCACGCGTGGATGCGTCCGACAGTGCGATGCGAGAGTCGATGACCGTCACGTTTGCCGAAGCGTCGGAATCCCCGCGTATTTTTATGCCCATCTCGCCCCTCCAGGCATTTGGCGCTCAAGCGGCGCTTCAATCCATTTTGCTGCCTCAGGCTGTCACGAGGCTATTTTCGCTTCAGTTCTGAACGAAACGCGCGTCAAGGATGCCTGCATCTGGCGACGCTGATGGATGCACACTCACACCGCATCGTGGCTGGTCAACTACCGCGAACCCGAGTGCTTTGCATCATGATGCGGCGCCAGCGATGGCAATCGAGCACCGGTGTCCGCGCGCAAGGTTGGTCCATCACACTCATCGGTTGAGTCCGCTCTCGACCGAACTCGTAGGCGCTAGCGTGCGTTAGCGTGCAACAGACCAAGAAGGGGCGAAAGCGCGCCTACGACAATGCGACGGCAGAGAACTTTTTCTCGAGCGTGAAATTCGAAGCGCAGCAGCGCAGCCCTTGATTGGTCTGCCCAGGAAACCGGGGTAAGCTCAACTGGGTTGAGCAGCTTAACGCTCAAAAGCCAATTAAATATTGGGTTTTGGCATAAATTAACGGCTCACCTACAAACCACTTAAATTCAACCAACGCCCTATTTCATAGGGCATTGATGAGTAAAGTCGTTTACCACGAATCCGTCATGCGCTAATTAGGCTATTCGGACTCAGACGCTCCGCTGGGTGCGGCTTGTGGAGCGCCAACGTCACCGCCGGATTGCGCTCCGCCATTACGGGAACGTCCGCCACGCCGACGGCGAGGGCCGCGACGCTGCCCTGCTTCACCGGCGTTCGCTGCTGCGCCGCCATCCGCTGCAACATTGCCAACACCCTGCTCGCCCTGCGCACGAGGTGCTCGCGGCGGGCGCGGTGGGCGTGGCTGACGCGGTTGGCGCGATTCACGAGCGGGCATCGGAACGGGCAAGCCGTCCTCACCAATCACCGGAGCCGCATTCGGTGGCGCGCCGAAACGACCTGCGGGTCGGCGCGATTGGCCGTTGGGTGCGCCACGACGGGGCTGTCCGCCACGACGATTGTTTGCGCCGCCAGGGGCGCCAAAGCCTGGCATCACGTTGCCGTTGACGTCGCCATCGGCACCACGTCGCAGTTTGTTGCCACGCACTTTGCGATTGGGGAGCGACGCATTCATCTCAGTGGCGCCACCAAAACCCGGGAACTGTTGCTGTTGAAGCGCGGCAGGTTGTCCACCGTCAAAGCCGTTCATACGGCCACCGCCGCCGCGTTGATTGCGACCACGGCCGTTGCCCGAAAAGGGGCTGCGTGCGCCTGCGGAATCGCTGGGCAAGCCGTTGTAGATTGCGTCATGTTCGGTCGCTGATCGCATCGGACCGAGCGGTCCTGCGGGTGGCAGCTTGCCGCGTGCGCCGCCGAATCGCGCTGCCTTTTCGAGCTTCTTGCGCGAGCGCAAACCCATGGCTTCGAGCACGTTAAACACGTCGCCCTCGTCGAGCTGCTTAAACTGACCGCGCTTCAACCACGAGGGCATCTGCACAATGCCGTAGGTGGTGCGAATCAAGCGACTCACCGTGAGCCCCATGTGTTCAAACATGCGTCGGACTTCGCGGTTACGGCCCTCTTGCAGCGTGATCTTGTACCAATGATTGGCGCTGTCCGAATCGCGATCTATCCGGTCGAGTGAGAGCAAGCGTGCTGGGCCGTCTTCGAGCTCAATGCCGTCAACGAGTGCGTCTTCTTGCTCAGGCGTGAGCTCACCGAGCACACGTACCGAGTATTCGCGCAACACTTCGTGGCTCGGATGCATCATCCGATTGGCGAGCTCACCGTAGGTCGTGAAGAGCATCAAGCCTTCGGTGTTGTAATCCAAGCGCCCGATGGCAATCCACTTGCCGTGATCTGGACGAGGCAAGCGATCAAACACGGTGTCGCGTTGCTCGGGATCATCGCGGCTGACGATCTCGCCAGCGTTCTTGTGATAAATCAAGATGCGCGGATTGTCGTCGCCCATTTTGACGTTGATCTTGCGGCGTTTGACATGCACGCGATCACGCTCATTGACGACCTGTCCAACGTGCGCTTTGTGACCGTTGACCTCAACTTCGCCCGCGGCGATCATGGCTTCCATGTCACGACGCGAACCCAAGCCTTGTTGCGCGAGTATTTTGTGTAGCCGTTCGCCGTCGCGCTCGCCGTGCTCGTTAACGCCCGACGTTGGCAGATCGACCGCCACACCGTCGACACCGACCGCGCCACCCCGCTGATCGCGAGGATTACGGGATTGCCGGCCGGGTGGCCCCTGCTCCAATCGACGTTGCCGATTGCGACCGCGCCGACCGCTGCGATCCATGGAGCGCTCTGGATCACCAAACGCGCCAGGGTTGGGCATGTGCGGCACAAAGCTGCCGTCAGTCGCCATCATCTCGCCCGCAGAGGCTGGATCGAAAACGGCATCGGGAGGAAGCTCGGGGGCACCGTCGGTGCCAGGTGTTGCGAATCCTGCAGCGTAAGCACCGCGAGGTTGACGCGGTGGGCGCCCATCGCCGACTTCGCCATCGCCACGTCCACGGCGACCGCGGCGGTTACGGCGCGGACCACGGGCTTCGCCGCCGTCGAGGCGCGGTGGCTCGGCATGGTTTTCGCTATTGGGTTGGACACTGGAGCCGTCGGCAGCGGTTGCCGGGGCAGCCGCGTCAATCGTCCGGGCGTGTTCCGTGCCCTCAGGCATCGCGAATGGGGCGTCGGCGCTAATTGGAGCGCCACCATCAACCGGTGCAACGCTCGGCTGGCCGTCGGGTGAGCGCGGCGCACGGGGCGGACGAGCGGGGCGCGGTGGACGCGCCGCACCCGGCGCGCGGGGCTCGCGTCGAGCCGCTGGCGGACGGTCGGCGGGTGCTGCGGCTCGTACTTGCTGCTGCTTCAACTTTCGCGCGTAGGCCGGATCGATGTTGCCGTTGACGTCGCCCGGCTCATGGTCGTCAAAGTCTCCTGAACCCGCGTCGTTTTGGTTATCAGTCATTGTCTAGTGCACCGTGGGTGAAGGAGGTGAAGGTGGGACTTCGGTTGGCGGGGCTTCAGCAGCGCCCAACTCGAAAATTTGGGCGTCTGCGCTCTCGGGCAGCGGCGTTTCGCCGGGAAGCACCGGTTCGGCATCGTGATCGAGCCGGCCCTGTTCCGGATAGATCGGCTCTTGCGGCACCTCGGGCAGCTCAAGCGCGGGATGCGCATCAAGCTCAGCCAGCGGTGGCAACTCAGAGAGCGAGCGCAGGCTTAAGTCGTTGAGAAACTGTTTCGTTGTGGCGTAGAGTGCGGGACGACCGGGTGTGTCTTTGTGACCGATGACCTCGACCCAGCTCCGGTCCTCGAGCGCCTTCAAAATGCCCGTCGATACGGCAACACCGCGAATCGCTTCGATTTCACCGCGGGTGGCGGGTTGGCGGTAAGCGATGATGGCGAGCGTTTCCATAACGGCACGCGAATATTTCGGCGGCTTTTCTGGTGACAAGCGATCCAGAAACGGTTGCATTTCAACGCGCGTTTGAAAACGATAACCACCGGCAACCTGCACCAATTCACAGCTGCCGCGCGTTTTCCATTCCGCGCCTAAATCGGCGAGCAACAATCGCACCGTTTCCATCGGAACGGGCGGATCAAACACTTTTACGATTTCATCGAGGGGCAGCGCTTCGTGGCTGGCCATAAGTACGGCTTCGAGTACGCGCTTTGCGTGGGTCAGTTCGTCCAAAAATAGACTCATTTAGTTTGGGATGCAGCACTCACTGCGGCTGCGTGCAGACCCTTGGCGCTAAAGCTCTTAAAAACTAGCGCCAGCGAACATCATCGAAGTGCGCGTTGCCGGGGAAACGTTGAGTAAGTCGGCGAGAGGGATGCAGTGCAAGGCGTCGTTGAGTGACGTGTACGCATGTACACGAGCTCGACGACAACGCAGCCAATGCGCCCTCGTAGCCACTTAATCAGCGTTTCCTTAGTGGAGGATTGCACTGTCATCGGCTGCATCATCATTGACGGTGATTTCCACCGCAGGCTGAGACGAAGCAACCATCAATCCACCGTCACCGGCGAGCTGCACATAAATGGGGCTGAAGGGTTCGGTTTGCGCGACCGTAATCAAACGTTCGCGCGACAACTCCAATATCGCGAGGAAGGTTACAACCACAATCGGCACCGTTGCCGTTTCCTCGAACAATTGGCTGAATTCTACATGCAAACCGGGCGTTAAGCGCCGCAGCAAGCGCGTCATGTGCGAACGCACCGATAACTCATCGCGTGAGATCAAGTGCGTTTTGTTGAGTTTGGCGCGCGCCAGAATCCACGACCAGGCCTTTCGGAAGTCCTCAGGCTCAACATCGGGCAGACGCGTTGCGGCCTGCTTTTCGAAAATCACATGAATAATCGCGAAATCACGCTCGGCTTGTGGCAGCTCATCCAAGCCCGCTGAGGCGAGCTTCATTTGCTCGTATTCCAGCAAGCGTTTGACCAACGCGGCGCGCGGATCGATCTCTTCTTTTTCGGCCTCGGGCGGACGCGGCAACAGCATGCGCGATTTAATCTCGATCAACATTGCCGCCATCAGCAGGTATTCCGCCGCCAGCTCAAACTTATTGGTCGAACTCATCGCGTCAACGTAGGCCAAGTATTGCTTGGTCAACTGCGCCATCGGGATGTCGAGAATATTGAGGTTTTGCTTACGAATCAGATACAGCAGCAGATCGAGCGGCCCCTCGAACGCATCGAGAAAAATCTCCAACGCCTCGGGCGGGATGTAGAGATCCTTGGGCATCTCGGTCATGGCTTGACCGTAGATTTTCGCCAACGCATGCGGGACCATCACCTCGGGCGGGATGGCTGCGATTGCGACGTCGGGGGTTTGCGTGGGTTCCATCAATTCCTAAACAAGTTCGAGTGTCACGCAGCCTTAGGCGCGCGAATGAGCGTGGGGCCAACGACTGATTCGATCTGCGCCTGTAGCGGTTTGCGAAGTCCGATCGCAAACGCAAGCTCAGCGGCTACAAAGAGCGGGCCGATCATCAATCCAATCAAATCGTCAACAAATGCGGGCTTCTTTTGCTCATAGTAATGGCCAACAAACTGAATTGCCCAGCCAGTCAAAAACACGCCAAAACCCCATGAAAGCCAATAGAGGGTTGGCATTGGCGCGATAAGCTGGCCAATCCAAATACATACAACCAAAAACGCCGTCAGTGCAGTTGCCAGCCACTTATCGAGCACGAAGTAATAAATCACCGCCGCAAGAGTCCCAACGAGGGCGGGCGTCACAGCCACGCCATCCAAAACGAAGAACGTCGGTCGTGATAACAAAATCACCACGCCCAGCACAATCAGCGGCACACCAACAAAGTGGGTCGCGATATTGCGACGGTCGCGGTGGTAGGCCGCGTACGTGGTCAATTGTTCAACGCCTGATTTCATGATGCTTCGACCTCCCTCGGTTTATTGTTAACTCTACTTAATTCTCCCCAGCAGTCCGAGAGGCTCTGGCGGTGCGAACGGCATTTTTTGCCACAGATTACACAGATGAACACCGATTTCTAGCTGTTCTGTAGCGAATGGCCCTTGGCTACTCAGCCGTATTATTAGACGCAGAGCTCCTGATGCGAAGTGACAGGCATCGTCAAATTGGCGAAACCGGTCTTAAGAATCTGTGTTCATCTGTGTAATCTGTGGCAAAAATTACGGCTTTTTTCGCGATCTTCGAGCATCCTCGGTTATTCCAGCTAGCTCGCAGCCAAAGCCCTACAACTTCGCCAATCCCATCGCATCCCGAACTTCGCGCATGGTTTCCTCGGCGGCGATACGCGCTTTGGCGCAACCGTCTCCGAGCACTTCCTTGACGTAGTTCGGTTTCGCTTCAATTTCTTTGATTCGCACCTGCATCGGCGCGAGCTCGGCGTTGACCGCTTCGATGATGGGTTGTTTGCATTCCAGACAGCCAATGCCGGCTGTCGTGCAGCCCTCGCGAACCCAAGCTTTCCGGGCGGCGTCGGAGTAGACCTCGTGCAACGTCCAAACCGGGCAATCGTCCGGGTTGCCCGGATCGGTGCGGCGAGCGCGCTTGGGATCCGTCGTCATGCGTTTGATTTTTTGCTCAACGCTGGCGGGCGGTTCACGCAAATCAATGCCGTTGCCGTAGCTTTTGCTCATCTTGCGGCCGTCAAGACCGACAAGCTTTGACGTGGGCGTTAACAGGGCATCGGGCTCGGGCAGGATGACCTTTCGCGCGCCCGTAAGAAAGGCTTGCAGCATTTCCTTTTCAGCGCCAGAAATCGAACCCGCTGCGGCGATCAACGCCCGCGCTTTATCGAGCGATTCAACGTTGCCGTCTTGACCAAACGCGGCTTTAAGCGATTCATATTCCTTGGCCGATTTGCCGCCGAGTTTCTTGAGCGTGGCGACGGCTTTTTCCTCGAACCCGGCTTCACGACCGTAGATGTGATTGAAGCGCCGCGCGATTTCGCGGCTGATTTCCAGGTGTGAGACTTGATCGGCACCGACGGGCACTTTGTTGGCGCGATACACGACGATATCGGCCGTTTGCATGAGCGGGTAGCCCAAGAAACCGTAAGTCGACAGATCTTTGTCTTTGATATTTTCTTGCTGCTCTTTGAACGTTGGGACGCGCTCTAACCAGCCGAGCGGCGTAATCATTCCGAGTAGCAATGTCAGCTCCGCGTGCTGCGGCACTTGGCTTTGCATGAAGATCGTTGCTTGATTCGGATCGAGCCCCGCAGCCAACCAGTCGGTGACCATGTCAAAGGTGCTCGATGCGATGATGCGCGGGTCTTCGTAATGACTGGTCAAACCATGCCAGTCGGCCACGAAGTAAAAGCACTCCAATTCGGATTGCAGTTTGATCCAATTTTTAAGCGCACCGTGATAGTGGCCAAGATGCATGAAGCCCGTGGCTCGCATGCCGGATAGGACGCGGTCTTTGTTCATGGGTCAGTTTACAGGCCGACGATGGCGCCAAGAAATTGATAGCCGATCTTGTAGAGCGGGGAAAGTATTACCGTGAGCACACCCGCCACGGCGAGTCCAAGCACGATAAAGAGGCCGTAGGGCTCCAAGCGTGAAAACTTGTACGACAGCGGTCCCGGCAACAGGCCAGCCACGATTCGGCCGCCATCAAGCGGCAAAATCGGCAGTAGATTGAGCACCATCAAACCGATGTTCCATGCCATGCCCGCTCGAGCAATCGCGGCAACTGCCGTTGAATCGACAAACTTAAAGATCAGTGCCCAAGCAATAGCCATGACCAAGTTGGCTGCCGGTCCTGCCGCTGCCACCCAAATCATGTCGGTCTTGGGATTTCTGAGATTGTTGGTGTTGACCGGAACCGGCTTAGCCCAGCCGAAAAAGAACCCGCCGATCAAAAGGGTGAGCGATGGAATCGCCACCGTGCCAATCCAATCAATATGCTTGACAGGATTCAGTGTGATTCGCCCGAGCATTTCCGCCGTTCGATCACCAAACACCCGCGCCGCATAGCCATGCGCGGCCTCATGCAAGGTGATCGCAAGCAAAAACGGGATCGCGTTAACGGCGAGCACGTAGATAAAGTTATCAATGTTCATTCGGTGGATTTTACGTGGCGGGACGGTTCGCCCTCGTCAGCCAAATTTCGGGCAAAAAAAAGCCGCGCATATTTGACATGCGCGGCGATTTGAGTGTGCCTAAGAGTCAATCAATCACGGACTAGAACTTGTGACGGAACGAGAATTGGGTCACCGTCGCATCTTTGCCGCCCGACGCTGTTACACCGCCCAAGTAGCCGTTGCTGCCGGGCAACACTTGCGAGTTGGCGCTGTTATCCACTTTGGTGATGGCTAGATTGATATCGGTGCGCTTCGACAATGGGTAAGTGTAGGCCGCACCATAAGATTTGGCATCGGCATTGGTGGCACGCTTGTCATCGGACTGGGTGTAGCCCACCATCAACGAGCCAACGCCGAGCGTGGCCTTGGCTCCAACGTGCATCAGCCGCGCGTCTTGCATCAAACGTGGCAACACACCCGTGTCAACCAAAATGCCGGGAACGCCCGCTGCAACAAGCCCCGCGCGAAGCTCGACGCCACCGGCTGGGTTAGGTTCCTTGATCTGCGCGTACATCGCGTAGAGCGTGGCGGGTCCGGCGTTGAAATTGGCACCGAAAATTGCGCTGTTGAGCGATTTACGACCGAGCGAATCGCGACGCTCGTTGTACGCCGCGCCTACACCGAACCGACCCGACTGATAGCCCGCATTGGCACCGTACATCGAACCGCGTTTGCTTCCCGATGAGCTCTCGCCGAACGAATAGAGTGCGCTGGCGAACATACCGTCTTTTTCGAGGCGGTAAACGACCGAGTTATCGGCGCGAATGTCGACGCCCGCTGGAATGCTGGCCAGTTGTGAGGCCGATGCAGCCGTAGCAATACCGAAGGTGTCGAAGCGGCTCACGATCTCAAATCCAGGCGTGTATTGACGCCCCATGAGCACCGCGCCGACGGGGGTAATGAGCCCTACAAAAACTTGGCGATCGAACAGTTTGTTGGTCAGGTTAACGCCGAGCGACGGGCCAACAGCGACGTTGGTCAGTGCGGCTTGAACCGAGGGTGGCAGACCGGCGGTCAAACGATCAGGCAATTGATTGCCGCTGGCGGGGCGATTGCCCAGCGCGCCGTTATCGCCTTCGAAACGCATCTCAGCTGTGAAAATTGCTTTCAGGCCGTTTCCGATGTCCTCAGTGCCGCGAAAACCGATTCGCGAGCCTTCCATGATGCCGCTGGCGAGCTGGGTGACGCTGCCGCCTTTGATGCCTTGAACATGGCTGACACCGACGTCGACCACGCCGTAGAGCGTGACGTTGGCAGTTTGCGCGACGGCGTTGGGCACAGCCACTGCCAAGGGCAGCAGCGAGAGGCCAAGCGCGAGTTTTTGCGCAGCTTGGCGAGCGATGCGGGATGGTTGTTTCATGGGGCCTCCTGTTCGTAATGTCGGGGTTCGCCGAGGTCATAGCTCAGCAAACTGTGTTGCACACGATTGTGGCACGGATTGGGGCGGTTTCGTCGGCTGCGCGAAGCCGTCGTCAGTTCAAACGCTGTGGGGTGTTGCTAGGCTGCAACCGAGGGGAAAACGGGGATCAAAACAGCTCGTTGAGCTCACCCACGGCAGCGCGCACGTCGCTTTGTTCTGGCAACTTGAGCTAGGGAGACGCTGATTAAATGCCCATCGAGCATCGCATCCTTGGAATTGGGCCCGGTCGTAAACTTGCGACCAGCGGGTCGCCGCTGCACATCGAAAATGCTCGCCATAGCCCCGCTATGCCTCGCATTTGTCGATTTCGCACTCGATCCCAATCCAAGGCGCGCTGCTCGCGGGATTTAATCAGCGTTTCCCTAGGCGATTCAGTGTTCGGTCTGCGGAATTACTGGAATATTTTCCCAGCTTATCTTGCCAATGCCTTACTGAATGAGGAAATAGTTAAATCTATAGTTGTTTTCAAAAAATCAGTAGAAACTAATTAAGGCCTTATTGTGTATGGCGTACACAAAATAAGTTCTTAAATAAATCGCTGATTTGACTGTTTATGCCTTGGGCGCGCCGCAGACGCAACGACGCGCCACCTCAGGCGCGGCGTGCCACTTAGGGCAATCAGTTTCGAGCTGGCATCAGCGTAATCGGGTCGATCGGACGGCCCTGGCGGCGCACTTCGAAATGCATCTTGTTGCCCGAAGTGTCGCTGACTTCGGCCAAGCGCTGACCGAGGGTGACGCGTTGCTGCTCGCGCACCTGCACTTTGTCGGTGTGGAAATACACGCTGACCGTTTCCTTGGCATGGCTGACAACGATCATTTGACCGTAACCGCGCGGCTCTTTACCCACGTAGATGACCTTGCCCGCGGCGGCGGCGACCACCGGTGAGCCAGTGTTGGCAGCGATATCGATGCCCTTCATCGCGGCCTTTTCGTTGAATTTGCTCGACACACGGCCCGTGGTTGGCCATGTCCAAGCCAAACCGTCGCGTTCGACGCCGTTGCCTGGGCGAATGTCTGATTCGACGGCTGCGCTGGGTGCGCTCGCAATCGGTGCCGACGCTAACGGCGCGGATGAACCCACCGTCGCGGGGGGAGCAGATCGCGACGGATCGAACGGTGCGCCGGAAACTGCTCCGGGGGCACTGGCCGGAGCCGTTGGTGAAATCGAACCCAGAGCCCCCTGCTCGCGCTGCATGGCCGCGAGCGAACCGTCGGAGTAAGGTACGCGAACCGCGCGGGGCTCGCGGCGCACAGCGGGTTCAACGCCAGACGGGTTCATCGGTGCGGGCGTGACGCTAACAATGCTGCCGGGCGGCAAATTGCCGGTGGGTGCTGCGCCGACCATCGATGGGGCTGCGCTGCCGGGCGTCGCACCAGCCACGAGTGCGGAAGGACGCAAGCGCAGCACCTGACCCTCGCGAATCGGCGTGACTGGCGTGATACTGTTCCATTCAGCCAGGGCATTGAGATCAACGCCGTTATTGAGCGCGATGCGGTACAAATTTTCACCACGCTGCACCACGTGAAACTGCGAACCAGCGGTGTTGCCCGATTGCCCGGCGCTGACCGGCGGCAACGAGGTTGCACCGCTTGCAGCACCAATAGGCGCTCCGGAGATCATCGCGGGCGGCGCGGCTCGCTCGATCACCGCTGGTGCGCCTTGAGTTTGTCGAGCGTCGGGGCGCGGATCAGGGCGAACTTCGATCCTTGGGTCGCTAGCGCTGGCGGGCCAAGGATTGGCTGACTGCACAGGTCGCGCTCCGCGATCCGCCACCGGCGCGGGCACGTTGGTCGAACAACCCGCCACCAACAGGGCCGAGGAGACACAGGCCAAAGCGCCGCAGCGCGCGATTGAAAAATTCATCTATTCCTGCCCAGATTTCAGCGGTACAAACACGACCGCATCAAAAGATTGTTGTTGAAACGTGTCGCCCGTGCGGGTCACGAGCGTCAAGCGTTGCTCGGTCATTGAACCCAGCGGGATGACCATTCGTCCGCCGTCGGCCAACAACTGCAACAAGTTTTGCGGCACCGCCGCCGCGCCCGCGGCGACCACGATCGCGTCAAAGAGTACGACGTTGGAGGCCGCTTCTTGCCCGTCAGCATTGCGCACTTTGACGTTTTTCGCGCCGATTCGCGACAGCGTTTGCCGCGCCTTGGCTGCTAACGCACCGATGCGCTCGATGGTGTACACCTCGCGGCTGAGCTTGCCCAATACGGCGGCTTGGTAACCGCAGCCACCACCAATTTCCAGCACCAGATCAAGGCTCCTTCCGCCGCGCGCCAACTCACATGATCGCGCCACCGAAAACGGCTGCGAGATCGTTTGCGCAAAGCCGATGGGCAATGAAACATCATCATAGGCGCGGCTAACAAAGCCGTCATCGACAAACATGTGGCGCGGGATGGATGCCATCGCCGCAAGCACCACATCATCAGTGATGCCTTGTTCACGAAGCCGCGCGATCATACGAAGCCGCGTTCGCTCAGAGGCCATGCCCGTGCCCGCGGTGGCGCGGGTGAGCAAATCCGATCCGGTGGGCGTCGGCTTCACGCCAGCCACCCCGAAACACGGCGCAGTTGATCGAACTGAGTTAGATCAATCGATAGCGGCGTGACCGATGCGAAGCCCTCGGAAATCGCCCCAAAATCGGTGTCGTGACCCGCGTCTGCGGCCGCCCCGACAGGGCCCACGCGCCACTCAACGCCGCCGTCGGGTCGATTGATTTTGACCACGGGCTCGGCTTGATGACGTTTGCCAAGACGCACGGTGCGAATGCCTTTGAGCGCCTCAAAGGGCACATCGGGGACGTTGACATTAAGAAGCCACGGCACCATCGGCGGCGACGCTTGAAAGCGCTCGACCAACGACCGCGCCACCCGAGCCGCCGTTTCAAAGTGTTTGGCGGGCTTGGCGGTGAGCGACACAGCCATGCCGGGAATTCCCAACAACAAGCCCTCCATCGCCGCTGCGACGGTGCCGGAATAAATCGTGTCGTCTCCTAAATTGGAGCCGTGATTGATGCCCGAAACAATCAAATCGGGACGAAAATCCAGAAAGCCAGTGACCGCTACGTGCACGCAATCGGCCGGTGTACCGTCAACAAAATGAAAACCGTTGGCCGCTTGCTCGATCCGCAGCGCCCTATCCACGGTAATGGAGTTGGAGGTTGCGCTGCGATCGCGGGCGGGGGCAACTACGGTGACATCGGCGACGGATTTAAGCGCTTCAACCAAAGCGATGATGCCGGGAGCCTGATAACCGTCGTCGTTAGAAACTAGAATCTTCACGGAGTCGAATTATAAGGAGCGCGCCGTTAGCGCTCCACGAGCTCGCTTTCAAACTAAGGCCGCGTGACACCCATTTCAAACGAAGTATCGCCCTTGCACGCAGCCGCTAGCAGCGCCAGCTCGCGCCCCGTCGTGCTGGGCCGGTGGGCACGCGCGCTGTTGTTTGCGCTCCTACTCGTGGCTGCGTTGGGGCCGCTCGTTGCACTCGTTTGGCAGGCGGGACAAAGCGCCAAAGCCGGATTGTGGCTGCATTACGCCTCGACTGTGTTGCCGACTTACTTGGCCAATTCAGCCCTACTCGCCGCCGCCGTCGCGCTGCTCGCGTGCAGCATCGGCGTGGCCTGCGCGTGGCAAATTGAGCGCTACGAATTTCCTGGGCGACGATTTTTGAGCTGGGCGCTGCTGCTGCCCATGGCGATGCCCGCTTATGTGGCGGCCTACGCGTTGACGGACTTCTTTCAGTTCAGCGGACCGCTACAAACCGCGCTTCGTGAGGCGTTTTCTTGGCGCAAAGGCGATTATTGGTTCCCCGAATTAGTGTCCATGCCTGGCGCAATCGTGGTGTTCGGATTGACGCTCTATCCCTACGTTTACTTGCTAGCGCGCGGCGCGTTCGCTGATCGTGGCACAGAGCTTTTCGAGGCCGCGCGCACGCTCGGCATGTCAAAAAAACGAGCGTGGTGGCGAGCGGTCATGCCCGTAGCGCGACCGGCCGTGGCGGGCGGGGCGATGCTCGTGGTGATGGAAACGCTGGCAGACTTTGGCACGGTGAGCTATTTCGGAGTGGAATCGTTCACCACCGGCATCTACCGAGCTTGGCAAAACATGGGGGATTTAGCCGCTGCCGCTCAGCTGGCTCTGGTGTTGCTCGCCATCGTGCTTGTCATTGTATGGCTCGAAAAGCGAGCGCGACAACGGGCAAGATACGCCAACGTTCGGGCGCGAAAGAGTCTACGAGTTCGCTCCGGAAACTCAGCCGTCGCGTGGCTTCGCTTTGTGTTGTGCGCAACCCCGCTTGGACTAGGATTCGTGCTGCCGTGCGTGCTATTGCTGCGTTTGTTGGCGGGTGAGCTCGAGGTAGCGTTCACGGTAAAAATACTCACTTGGGTCGGCAATTCGCTCTGGGTCGGCTTGCTCGCTGCGCTGTTGGCGGTGTTGATTTCGATTTATCTGAACGCGCATGCTCGACTGGCACGACATCCGTTTGCGCTGACCGTCGAAAAAATTCTCTCCTTTGGCTACGCAGTGCCCGGTGCGGTGCTCGCCGTGGCCGTTCTACTGCCCTTGGCGTGGTTGGACAATCGGCTGATTGATGCGAGCAAGGCCTTGCTTAACGTCAACCCAGGCTTGCTCTTGACGGGCAGCGTATTTGCGTTGGTATACGCATCGACACTGCGCTTTTACGGTGTCGCGTCGGCCAATATTGCAGCGAGCTACGCACGGCTTCCGGCAAGCCTTGATGACAGTGCGCGCGTTTTAGGCGTGAGCCACAAAGACACCTTCCGCCGAGTCCACTGGCCGCTGTTGCGGCGCGGTGCGTTAGCGGCGCTACTTTTGGTGTTCATCGATTCGGTCAAAGAATTGCCCGCCACGCTCACGCTACGACCGTTTAATTTCGACACGCTTGCCACCATGACCTACACCTTGGCCAAAGATGAACGACTGGCCGAGGCCGCACTACCGTCGCTCACGATGGTGCTCATCAGCTTACCGGCGATTTGGTTGCTCGCCCGCGCTCAGGAGAAACAGTAATGCCCGCGTCCCCGCAAAACGCCACGTCTATCTTGGGCGGCTTGGCCGCCAAAACTTTCATGCGCGAGCATTGGCACAAAAAGTGGCGACATATCGCACAGGCCATTCCCGATTTTTCGGAGCTGCTTGAAGTCTCTGAACTGCTCGATTTGGCGTGTCGCGACGGCGTCGAATCGCGGCTCATTATTCGTGACGGCAAAAAGTGGGCGATGGAGCGCGGGCCGTTCAAAGCGGCGCGACTCAAAAAACTGCCAGCGCGCGACTGGACGCTGCTGATTCAAGGGCTCAATTTGCATTTGCCGGCGGCCGACGCGCTGCTTCGCCGATTCAATTTTTTGCCACAAGCGCGGCTCGATGATGTGATGGTGTCAATCGCAGCGCCCGGCGGTGGCGTAGGGCCACATTTTGATTCGTACGACGTGTTTTTGTTGCAAGGCATTGGTACCCGTCGCTGGAAAATCAGCGAGCAAACTGATTTGAGCTTGCAAGAGGGCGTGCCGCTCAAAATCCTCAAAAAAATGAATTCTGACGCGCAGTTTGATCTGACATCGGGTGACATGCTGTATCTGCCGCCGCACGTGGCACACGACGGCGTTGCCGTGCAGGAAAGTGGCTTTTGCACCACGTATTCGATTGGCTTTCGCGCGCCCACACATCAAGAAATTGCCGATACGTTTTTGCAGTGGCTGACCGATACCACCGAGCTCGAGGGTCGTTTGTCTGATCCGGATTTGGTTGCGACCGACCACCCCGCAAAAATTCCAGCGAGTTATGTTCGCGAAGTTGAGCGCGCGATCACCAAGCTCGAAATCAATCGATCCACCATCGCGCAGTTCGCTGGGTGCTTTGCCACCGAGCCCAAACAATCCGTGGTCTTTGATGCGCCCGATGAACCCGTCTCGCGCGCCAAATTCGCAAAGCTCGCCGCCTCTGGTGTGCGACTCGATGCGGCCACGCTGTGCGGTTACGATGATCTTCATCTCTACGTCAACGGCGATCCGTTTGTGTTGATGGGAGACGCCGCGTTTTGGCATGAGCTTGCCGATCAGCGCGTCGCGAAAGTGAGCGCGAGTCTTGATCCACAAACGCTAGACGCGCTCTACGCTTGGTACGAAGACGGCTGGCTGCATTTCGCCAGCGCTTAAGCAACGATGCCCACCGCGACACCCGCCGAGCCCAACCGCTTTGCTGCAATAGAGCCGCGCCAATCGCAACCGCTGTTGACGTGGCGTGATGTGTCCGACGCGACCGACGCAGTGATCGCGCGCACGAACAAAACGCTCGACCTGTTCGATCGCGATTTGCTACTCACAGGTTGGCAAAGTCTTTCGAGATTCAAACTACTTCGCGATGCGATCGTGCAGCGAAGTGTCACTGTTCGGCTCATGCTGTGTGACACCACGACCCTTCGTGGCGACTGCCCGCGAGTGGTGTCCTTGCTGTCGACGCATGCCCACAAATTGAGCATTCTTGGCACCAGAAACCAGAATAGTCTTAATCAGTCGTTGGTTGTTGCAGACGGGCAACATCTTATTTTTCGCCCCAATATGGTGCAATCCAGTGGATCGCTAGAATTTGAAAATCCTTCAAAATCAATAGTTTGGATCACACAATTTGAAGTAACTTGGCAGCAAGGCGGTCGAAAAATCTTCGCCGAAGCGCTCGGGCTGTAAACCCGCCGATTTCACAGGCCGGGGTTTTCGCTATACTTTCGATCCTCACTCAGTTTCTATTCCGGTTTCGCTCACCGGTATGGTCTCCGCTGAGGGAGATTCTCCTTAAGGCACACACATTCGTTAACGACTCACGTAGTAAGGAATACAAATGAAAAAGTCCCTCCTAGTTGCACCCCTGATCGCATTGGCACTCGTCGCTTGCGGTAAGAAAGAAGAACCGAAGAAAGAAGCTGCTGCTCCGGCCCCCGCCGCTGCACCTGCTGCTGCTCCGGCTGCTGCTGCCCCCGCTCCAATGGATGCTGCTAAAGACGCAGCTGGTAAAGCAATGGATGCCGCCAAAGACGCTGCTGGTAAAGCAGTTGACGCTGGCAAAGATGCTGCGAAAGATGCTGCTGGTAAAGCAGTTGACGCTGCGAAAGATGCTGCTGGTAAAGCAGTTGAAGCCGCAAAAGATGCAGCTAAGGATGCCGTGAAGAAGCCTTAATCAGCTTCAGTTAACGCAACATCTAAAAGCCGGTCGCAAGACCGGCTTTTTTTATGCGCGCTGGTTTCGCACCTCCCTACGAAACCTACGCGTACCGGTTACGCGCTCCGGCAGTGAAAACTTGGGCAGATCAATCTGGCTCACATTGCGTCAGCGACCCGCACGCAAAACAGACTGACGAACGCCGGTCGCGCCGTGCTATCCTGACAATTCACTGACAATTCACTGAGAATTTGAGGTTTCCAATGAAAAATTGTGTCACTTTAGGTTATTTGTTTGGTGTCGCCTTCAACGCGAATATTTGTGTCGCCGCAGACCAGAATTTGTTGCGGGGGGCTTTGCGCGAAAGATTCGCTAAAGCCACCGACGTTTGTCGACAAAAACGACGAAGGAAGACTTGAGCGACTTGATGTGACGATCACCAAAGAGGGCGAGCATGTCGCAGCCTTTCTGCCGCTCGACGATGAGCAAATACGCCTTGTTTGCGAGCAACGGATTCACCTTCGATGGCTCGAAAAGCCACGAGCTCCGACGCAGAGCGAAGGAAAGTCAGCCTACGTTCCACCCCAGAGCACTACGCCGTCAAGCTTCAATATTCAACGTTTACAGTTCCCGGGATACAACGTGGTTTTGGGGAACCTGTGGGTCCCGGGCAATATGCCCGCGGCGCACAACGCACACATGTCCCAATTTCGTGTTTCGAATTCTGGATTCGACCTCGACCATGGCAACATCAAGCACTTTGTTCACATGCTCACTGCGTCTAGTGACAATTTCGTATCCCGGTATCACGGGAAAGAGATGATATTTGGCCCGTGCTACATCTGCTTTGCTCCGGACGGAGCGCTTCAGTACGCTGCCACTTTGGAGACGTGGCTGTTTGCTCCACCCACACCCACCGACGTGCGCGTCTGGCATGGTTGGCCCACAGCGACTAGCCCCGCAACGGGCGCTGTCATCTCCAAAACGGCCGCAACGGACTTTTTTGTTGGCGCGAATCGAAGTCAGGACTCGGTCTATTGGCACAAAGCAGCAACGTCCAGCGCGTGGATTACCACTCCCGCAGTCAACAGTAGCAACCCAAGTTTTTCGCAAGGTAAGGCTGGGGCAACATACTTTGTGGCCCACACGCCCAATGCCGGGGTCGGAAACTGGACACTCACTTTCACCAACGTTTCACAATGGACGCAACCATGAGCAAAACTCGGCTACTTTGTGTTTCTCTGACACTGTCAATTTCCGCAACTCAAGCGCAAACAGTCCCCGTGCCTGCGACGCCCTACCCCAATGAGCGACCTGCAACCGGGGCGTTTGCCGATGCGCGCGGCCTGACCCCGCCCAACGTGAGGCGCACGGGCGTCGTCACCGTTCGCCCAGCTAATGGGCAAGACTCCACCGTCGAATCCTTCCGTGCGTTTGATATCAATGTGAGTTTTGCGGGCAGTTACTGCCTTGATGCTGCGGCTCCGGGTTACTCCAGCGCATCACTCAAAAATGGCACGCTGCGTTTGCTTCTCAGCCACCAATCAACGACTGCTTGTGCGCCGAAATCAACCCACACCATTCGACTTTCGGGATTGCCGGCGGCAGACTACAGCATTTACGTTGGAGTCACTGCGACGCTGGGCGCGCCCTTCTCGCCGCCGGTACAGTTCGTTGAGCTCGACAGCGTTGAGGTCGAATCGGGGATGACGAACGTCACCGTTCGGCCCAAAGCGGGGGAAGTACGCCTAGGGATGGTCACTTGCGGTGGTACCCCTGGAACCAACGCACTGGCACGCTTTGAGGGAGGATGTATCTCAATACAAGGCGAAAAAGTAGCGACGGATGAGGCAAGCTACGCGTCCACGGGCCCCCGCATCGGCACCTTTACGGCGTACCGATTTGAGACCGACCCGGGTGCCCCATACCAGCGACTCTATTCGATTGAATACCCGACGCCGTTTTTAGGCACGTTTTGGACAGCTGATTCTGCTGTTTGTCGCGGCCTTGCCGCTGCCTGGAACAAACCGACCACGGAGTGTGCGGGGGGAACCGTGTACGCGCTTTCGCTCAAGGAGCAGTCTTGTCCACTGGGAGCTTCACCAATTTACCAACTCTTCCACCCGCAAGCGATAGCGCATCGATACACGCAAAGCGCCACGCTCTATCGAGCATTGATCGAGCGCGGCTATCGCGGCGAAGGCGCATTCTGGTGTGCGCCACTTCGCGAATGGTGATCATTTAGCGTGCCAACCGACGTTAGCGAAAGCCGGTCGCGAGACCGGCTTTTTTGTCCGCGTGTTTTCAAAGAAACTGCTCGTCACGACAACGGAAACTCACCCAACCCAGCGCGTAATTTCGTGCAACGAATCAATGCGCTCAACGCCCACGGGCAAATCATCGTGCGCAATTTCTGCGATGTCCGGCACCCAATGCGTTTTTGCGCCTGAGCGCGTGGCCGCCGTGAGCCCCGGCAAGGAATCTTCGAACGCCCAGCAATGCGCCGCATTGACGCCCAAGCGTTGTGCAGCTTCTAAGTACAAATCGGGCTCAGGTTTGCCATTGGGCACTGCGTCTCGACCGACCACCGCGCCAAAGTACGCCAGCAAACCCGCTTTTTCGAGCTTAAGCAGTGCGTGCGGCGTGTGAGTGGATGTGGCGACAGCGGCTTGAATGCCCGCACTCTGCAACGCGATTAGGGCGTCTAGCGCACCGGATTTGGCGGGAACGCCCTCGTCCACCCGCGCTAAATATTCGGCGTACCAAGTTTGCCAAAACGCTTCCATCGGGAACGCCTCACCCAGCGAATTGCGCAGCACAATGCTCCCACCATCGCGCCCCAAACCAATCAGGCGTTGGCTGACCGATGACGGGATGCGCCAATCGAGCTGAGCAGCGGCGACATCGATGGCGGCAATGGCGACTCGTTCGCTATCGATCAGCAAACCGTCCATGTCAAAGAGCACAGCGGCGGGGTGAGGGCGTTGCATAGGATGGTTGTTGCGGGATGAAGTGGTTTGAACGGGCGGAATTCGGCGGCTGTAGCGCCATTTGAACGAACTGTGTATCCGGTTAACGCGACGTCTCGCGCCGTGTCGCCATGAAACGCCAATGGGGCCTGCGGGATTTTGGCTTTACCATCGAACGCCTTATCAATTTTGGCGTTTGATCAATTTATTGAGCTATTCAATAAACAATAAAAACTTACTGTATCCCTTTATTTATAAGGCATTTAGACATAAAGCTAGAAATAAACGCTTCTATCAAAGATTGAGTGACCATCGATCGCCAAAATGGCGCGAACCCAGTCGCACAGAGTGCCGAAACTACTACGCAGCAGCCGTCCACTCTAAGCCCTCGTCCTGCGACGCAATCAGCACGTCGGCGTTTGAGCCGACAGCACCGAGCGCTTCTCCAAACGCCGCGCGAACCAAGTCGGGCTGATTATTTTGTCGGCTCAGGTGCGCGCCGACCACGCGTTTGAGTTTAGGCCCTGCAATCCGCGCCAAGAGCGCGCTCGAATCGGCGTTGGACAAATGCCCGAAACGCCCACCAATTCTGGCTTTCAGCCGCGGCGGGTAGGCTGAGTGGCGAAGCATCGTCTCGCAGTGATTGGCTTCAAGAAACAAAGCATCGCAATCGGCGAGCGACGCTTCAATGTGCGGCGTACTCTCACCCACGTCGGTCAGCACGCCCAAACGAAGCGCGCCATCGGTGACAACCATCTGCGCCGGTTCGCGGGCGTCGTGCGGCACGGGAAACGGTCGAACTTCCAGCTCATCGACAACAAACGCATCATGCGAATCAAAGCCACGCAACGTGCAGTCGCTCCACTGCGATTCGGTCGCGCTCAATGTCCCGAAGCTCAGCCAAACGGGCACACCGAAACGCCTTGCCAAACGCGGCGCGCCGCCAACGTGATCGCCGTGTTCATGGGTAATTACGATCGCGCTGAGCGCTGATAAATCAAAGCCCAGCCGCTCAGCGCGGCGGATCGATTCTTTGATGCCAAAACCACAATCAATCATGATCGTGGTCTGGCCGGATTGAACGAGTAGCGCGTTGCCTTCGCTACCGCTGCCGAGACTGGCGAACCTCACAGGGCGCACGCCAGTGGGCCGAACCCATCGGACAAGTTATTTGAGCTGCTCGTGGAGCAAAGTCACAATTCGCGCGCCCACGGGGGTGTCGTCGGCCTGGCCCGATTTGTCTTGAATCACGACGGCGGTCTTGCCCGCGGTTTCCTTCAGGAACACGCGATACTGCTCGGCGAGCCCTTTTTCATCGCGCCAAAAGGCGAGCTTGTCGAGCATGCCCTCTTTGCGACCAGCGCCATCGGGATCGGCATAACGAACGTAGTAAAGCCCGGCATTACGATCGCGATCAACGACGGTGAAACCAACACGGTCAAGCGCCAAACCCACGCGACGCCACGCACGGTCATAGCCGTCGTTGAGCGACAGGCTCGTGAGTTTGCCCTCTTTCACGACGGTGGCTTGATCCACACGGGCGGCGGGTGCCGGCGCGACGGCGCTGGCGGCCAATTGCTGCGCCAACTCGCGTGGTGTGCCCAAATACTGCATCATGCGGGCGAGCATTTCAGCTTCGAATTCTGGCTCGGGCTTACGGGGCTCCCAGCGGAACTGTGGGCTCTGGGTTGTACCGATAGATTTCTCTTCCATCCCGCGATGGCTGATGTAGATCTCGGTGGTGCCGTTGGCGCCGCGCTCAAAGCGCGTGCGGTACTTGTCACGCGTGCCGCTTGAGAAAGCATTGTCGAACACTTTGCCGATGGTGCGACGAATAATGTCGTCGTTAATCCGCGCGCGATTTTCTGCCCAGTCCGTTTCTTGAATGCCGATGCCTGCATTGTCAACGACCAAGTTCAAATTCAAGGTGCCCCAGAATTCGCGAACGCGCTTGAAAATGTCGTCGGCGTTTCCGGTGACGACCAACCAGCGCTCGGTGCCCGCACGCTCAATTCGGATGCCGGGTTGCGACGGCAATACACCGCCTTGGTTTTGCAGCGCAGCGGCGCGTGATTGCGCGTTAACCCCGGACAGCGTGGCGGCACCACCTACACGGAAACGTTCATCGTATTTCGGAGGCGTCAAATCAGGCGGAATCTCAAGCGCCGGGCCAGTCGTTGCGCTGCGGTACTCAACGCGCTTGCTCTCAAACGGACTAAGCGATTCCAAGGTGCTGCAGCCCGACAACGTAAGGGCGGCCAGCGCACACAATGTCAGGGACGCGGTCGAAACGATTCTTCGCTGTGGAACAAAACTCTGCATACATCTCCCTTGATAAGGCGTTGGTGCGGCGCTGAGGATCAGCGGCACGTCGATCAGATTTCTAGTCAATTAGATTAAGCCAGCGTGCCGCAGCGCGGCCTCGATGGTGGAATGGAATTGCGGCGACAGCGGCGTCATCGGCAGACGCGTTGTAGCGCCGCATTTGCCGAGGCGCTCCAACGCCCATTTGGGCGCGATGGGATTGGCCTCTACGAACAAGTTCGTGTGCAGTAGCGACAGCGTGTCGTTGATCGCGACGGCAGCTTTGAAGTCACCCGCCAAGGCGCAGGCGTACATTTTCGCCATCGACTCAGGCGCAAGATTGGCAGTGACCGAAATCACCCCATCGGAGCCCATGGCAACGAGCGACAACGCCGAGTCGTCATTGCCGCTGTAGACGACAAACGGCTTACTGGGCAACACCTCGGCACGAATTCGGCGAAGCAATTCAGCGCCGCGACCAATGTCGCCCGTGGCGTCTTTAATACCCGCAACACCCGGTAATTTGGCCAAGCGAACGGTGGTATCAGTCGACATATCGGCCACGGTACGACCGGGCACGTTGTACAAAATCAGCGGTAAATCAACGGCGTCAACAATGGCTTTGAAATGCTGATACAAGCCCTCTTGCGTGGGTTTGTTGTAGTACGGAACGACCGACAAACACGCGTCCGCGCCGACCGATTGGGCGAATCGGGTCAGCTCGATTGCCTCGGCGGTTGAGTTCGCGCCCGTACCGGCGATCACCGGAATGCGGCCCGCGGCGTGTGCCACCGTTACGGCGATCAATTCGCGGTGCTCTTCAACACTCACGGTTGGCGACTCACCCGTTGTACCAACGATCACGATGGCGGCCGTTCCGGCGCGCACATGCCAATCGATCAGTCGTTTCAATGCGTCCATATCGAGCGAGCCATCGGCGCGCATCGGCGTCACAATGGCAACTAAACTTCCTCGAATCAGGGGCAACGTGGCAGATGGCATCAGATTGGATCAATCACTAAAACGCGTAACCTTTAATTTTATCGCACCTAGGACGTTGGCTCAGAGCACAGCGACAGACTTGAGCTGAGCGGGTGTCGCAGTGGAGCTGACAATCGGTCCCGCGCCGTCAACCTAAGACCCTGACGCGAGATCGGAGTTCGCGCCCGACTCAGCGCTCTCTGACCCCGCTGTGGCGAGCGCTCGTCTTAGGGCATTACCGACCGCACGCTCCAGTCGATTAAAATCGAGGGATGCGATCATCATTCATCCAGAGACCGCCCCGCGAGCGCTCCGCAGTCAAAGCACTGCCGCGTGCCGCCGTGCGCCTGTGGGTGAGCAGTGTTGCCGCTTTACTGGGATTGACTGCGGCGCACGCCTGGGCGTCGGACAACTCGGGACCGGTGCACTCATCGACCTTCGTGATCGCCGCGCCTGCACCACCGCCTGCACCACTGTCAACGTTTGAGCGCGTGGAGCGCGGACTCTCCGAGCTGAGCGCGAAGGCCTTTGACGCAACCGCGGAAATTAGCAGCATCGCGCTTTCGTTAATTGGCGTCGATTACAAATTTGGTGGGAATACGCCCGATCAAGGGCTTGATTGCAGCGGCTTTGTTCGCTACGTGTTTCAACACGCCACGGGCATTTCGTTGCCGCGCACCTCGCGCGAACAGTCAAAGGTTGGTCAATCAGTCGACAAAGCGCAGCTTCAGCCCGGTGATTTGGTTTTTTTCAACACGCGTCGCTTCCAGTTTTCGCATGTCGGCGTGTATTTGGGCGGCAATCGCTTCATTCATTCGCCTAGTCGTGGCGGTGCCGTGGAAATTGTCGATTTCGATAACCGCTACTGGCAAAAGGCGTTCAATGGTGCGCGCCGAATTTTGCAGCCGGGCAGTGCACCACCGGTCAAACTGGCCACACCCGAACCGCGCCAATAGATTCTCAGCAACGTAACGACCCGGCTAAGCCTATTTAGCTTTCTTCAGAACGTCGATGGCTGAGCGGTGCTCTTCGCGAATCGCCCAATCAAGCGCGGTTTCGCCTTTTTCGTTCTTTTGCTTAGCGTCGGCGCCGTATTCGAGCAACACTTCGATCGCTTCAGTTTTATTTTCGCGCGCCGCCATCATGAGTGCGGTGACACCGTTGGCCCCTCCCGCGAGCGGATTCGCACCTTGATCGAGCAAGTATTTGAGCACCGACGCGTGCCCAGCAATCGCAGCATAGTGCAGCGCCGTCCAGCCCGTTTGGTTGATATCAGCGCCCTTTGCTCGCAGCGTTTTGACGACGGTTTCGTGCCCCGCGAGCGAGGCCACCATAATCGCGCTGTCGCCCCATTTGTTTCGCAGATTCACTCGCGCACCCGCCGAGAGCAGCACCTGCACGCCGTCGAGATAGCCTTCGCGCGCCGCCACCATGAGCGCGTGATCGCCGCGAACATCGGTCGTGTCGGCGCTGAGCCCTTTGAGTAGTAGCGCACGAACGGCGGGGGTGCGCTGCAATTCGATTTGCTTAAAGAGCTCCACGGCATTGGCGGAAAGCTGCGGCGCGGGGACCATCGGAACCTGCGCGCTCGCCGCAGACGTGAGCCCCAAAAACAGCGCAGCGACAATGTTTGACATAGTTTTCATGGCGTCACACTAAACAGTTTGAAAAAATTTTGACTGGTCATTTGACCAATGGTTTCCACAGAATCGTCTCGAAGTGCGGCGATCGATTGCGCCACATGAGCCACATACGAGGGCTCGTTGCGCTTGCCACGCATCGGCACAGGGGCCAAATACGGCGCGTCCGTTTCGATGAGCATTCGCTCGAGCGGCACGCACTTTGCAACGGCCTGCAATTCCCGCGCGCTCTTGAAGCTAACGATGCCAGAAAAGGAAATGTGAAAGCCCATTTCCATGGAACGCTCAGCCACGTCCATTGATTCCGTAAAGCAATGCATCACCCCGCCGACTTCGTGCGCGCGCTCCTCCTGCATGATTTTTAGGGTGTCTTCCGAGGCGTTTCGGGTGTGGATGACCAGCGGCTTATTGCATTCCCGTGCTGCCCGAATGTGCGTTCGAAATCGCTCCCGCTGCCAGCTTAAATCACCCGTCAAACGGTAGTAATCGAGGCCGGTTTCGCCAATGGCTTTGACTTTGGGATGCGCTGCGCGCTCGCAGAGCGACGCCACTGTCGGCTCTTCAATGTCCTCGTAATCGGGATGCACGCCAGCGGTGGCGTAAATGTTGTCAAAGCGCTCGGCCAGCGCAACCACCGAGGGCCATTCCGGGTAGGTCACGCTGATGCACATTGCGTGGGTCACCCGCGCCTGTGCCATTCTATCGACTAGCGCATCGAGTTCATCAGCAAATTCGGAAAAATTGATATGACAATGAGAATCAACAAACACGCAGGATCGCCACTTACATTGTGTGAGTGGGGCGCGATGACGCCATCAATCCACCCAAAATGCCCTCAATTCGGCTTTTGGCGGCGCGCCCAGTGTCGTCTCGTGTGAACTGCACGCCGATGCCTTGCGCACGAGCCCCCTGAATGCCAGGCGGCGTAATCCAAACGACCTTGCCTTGCACGGCGACCCGATTGGGATCATCCATCAAGGTCAACAGCATGAAAACCTCGTCGGCCAATTTGTAAGTGCGGGTGGTCGGAATAAAAATACCACCGCCGTCAACCCAAGGGATATAGGCCGCATAGAGCGCCGTCCGCTCGCGAATATTGAGCGACAAAACGCCCGAGCGCATCGCTGCGCCGCCACCCATTCCGGTAATTTCACTCATCTTCGATGTGTCCTTAACGCTGCGCTGATTAACGCGAAAACCACGTTCGATAATCTAGCAAGATGCCTTCGATCTGCAAGCGGGCAGAAAGCGTTGTATCGGGAACGCCCAGCTGCCGCAACAGGGAGCGATGATAGCCGAGCGCAGACGCCAGAGGCAGCGCCTGCGCGAGTTTGGCCAGCGCGTCGCGATGGCTGTCAAACCGAAGCGGCGCCAGTCCAGAGCGCACTCGCGCCCAATCGGCCGTCCAATCGACCAGCAGCGAAAGCAGCAAACCAAATCGGGCACGGCGATCGGTCTTGCCGCCACTGTCGACCCAACTGCCCCAGCTCAGCGTTGGCAAGGTCTTGGGCGAGGACAAGTCCTTCAAAAAGTCGGCGGTCGCCGCAATGCCGCCGCTTTGAATCACTGCCAGTGCTGCCAGCGGCGAGCCGCGGGTGGCCGCCAGCGCAAGCGCCGCAGCGGGGCGATCCATGCCCTGCTCCACCAACCACGCAAGCGCTTCGCTCTGCGCAGGGCGGCTCAAACGAAGTTTCAACGCGCGCGAACGAATGGTCGCCAGAAGCCGCGCTGGGTGCGCCGAGACGAGCAACCAGCGCGTGTCCGCTGGCGGCTCTTCAAGCGCCTTAAGTAGCGCATTGGCGCTGTCCCTCGACAAGGCATTGGCAGAGTCAACCAGCAACACACGCCCGCGGCGGGTGGACGCCGACAACTGCATGAACTCAACGGCTTCCCGTGCCGCATCGATTTTGATGATGGGCAAACGAGAGACTTCGTCATCGCTCTCTTGTGGCGCCAATCGCATGAAATCGGGATGCGCATCACCGGCCAGCCATTTGCAACTGCCGCATTGGCCGCAAGCGACACTGTTGACCGGAGATTCACATAACAAAAGCGCCGCGAGCGCAGCCCCAGCGGCCGAAAGCCCATCGCCGTCGCGACCACTCACAATCCAAGCGTGATGGTGCGCTTGCGTCAATTCATGCGACGCCGCGAGCCAATTCGTTTGCCAAGGAAGCGCTTGAAAGTTCACGGCAACAGCGCCTCTACGTAGCCCGCGACCCGATCCGCAACGGCTTGTTTTGATTCACGGGTATCAAGCACACGAATGCGCTGCGGTTCAGCAGCCGCACGCTCCAGGTAGGCGCGACGAACACGTTCGTGGAAAGCGACGCTTTCGGCTTCAATTCGATCGGCCGCACCGCGCCCGGCCACCCGATCCTGCGCAGCGTCGGGCGGTAGGTCAAACAGCAAGGTCATGTCGGGAACGAACCCGGGGTGAACGAGCGACGCAAGCGCATCAACGAACTCGGCACCGATTTGCCGACCCGCACCCTGATAGGCCATCGTCGCGTCGGTGAATCGATCACACAAGACCCATTCCCCGCGCGTCAGCGCTGGCCAAACCACTTTTTCAAGATGCTCACGACGCGCTGCAAAAACCAGCAGCGCTTCGGTGTGCGGACTCATGGCGTGCGCTAAAAAAAGCTCGCGAACTTTTTCGCCCAGCATCGTGCCGCCGGGTTCGCGGGTGCAAAGCACCGAGAATCCTGCGCTCGAAATTATCGTGCGGGCGAGCTCGACGTGACTGCTTTTTCCCGCGCCGTCAATGCCTTCGAAGGTGATGAATTTAGCGTGATTGATTCGCGGTGGGTGGGTGGCGGTGGACATCGTTCCGGCTATCTTCCCAGTTGATATTTGGCGACCGCGCGGTTGTGCTCGGCAAGATTTCGGGAAAATTCGCTGCTGCCGTCACCGCGGGCAACGAAATACAGAAACTCACTTTTCGGCGGGTTGACCGCTGCGCGAAGCGACGCGCGTCCAGGGTATGCGATGGGCGTTGGCGGCAAACCGTCGCGGGTGTAGCTGTTGTAGGGCGTATCCGTTTGCAAGTGAATTTTTCGTAAATTGCCGTCAAAGGCTTCGCCCAAGCCGTAGATCACGGTCGGGTCGGTTTGCAGACGCATACCCACATTCATTCGGTTGATAAAAACCGATCCCACTAGCGGCCGATCCGCTTCACGAGCGGTTTCTTTTTCGATGATCGAGGCCAGAATCAGGGCCTCGTAGGGCGATTTAAGCGGCGTATCCGGCGCGCGCTGCTCCCAGGCCAGTGCCAGCTCTTGCCGCATCCGCTTGTGCATCGTGCTCAGCAGCGTGGCGGCGTTACTACCCGGCGCGACAAAATAAGTATCGGGGAACAAGTAGCCCTCAAGATTAGCGGTCTCGGCCCCTACCAGCTGCGCCCATTGATTGGGCGGTTTGACCGATTCCGGTGCGAATTGCTTGGCCTCGGTCGACAGGGTTTTGAGCAGCGCGAAAAGCTCCGACTGTTTCGAGCCCTCCACTACGGTCACGGGCACTTGGATCGCTGCGCCGCTCTCGATGATTTCCAGAATCTCTTCGACGGTTTGTGGCGCGTTGAGCAAATATTGTCCTGCGCGCAATTTGTTGCCGCTGCCACGAATTCGACCCGCTGCGCTCACCACCCAGCTCGGTGCCACACCCAATTTCTGAAGCTCGGCGGCAACCCGTGACAGCGAAGCACCGCGCACCACAGTGAGCGTCACCCCGTCGGCGGGAATCACCGCATTCCAGCGCGGCAAGGCATAGACCATCGTCACGCCCGCAACGATGAGCAGCAACACCAGCGCAAAAAATAGCCTTAGCAAACGCTTCATAACTTCGCCATCAGATCGTGATAGAAACGACCGGAACCTGTTTCACCAAACCTATAATTGTGCCCATGTTGCTCCTCCCCTCACACCAAACTCGGAATTCTCAACGCCAGCGGCTGCTGAGGAGCGGTTTCACGCTCATCGAAGTCATGGTGGTCATCGTGATTTTGGGCATTCTGGCGGCGGTGATTGTGCCCAACGTCATCGGTCGAGCACACGATGCCCGCGTGGCTGCGGCCAAGCAAGATGTGGCGACCTTGGCGCAGGCGCTAGCGATGTACAAGCTCGATAACGCCCGCATTCCGACCGCCGAGCAGGGACTCAAAGCGCTCGTGGAGATGCCCACACTCGCGCCACTGCCCAACAATTGGCGCAAAGGCGGCTACGTGCCCCGACTGCCCAACGATCCTTGGGGCAACCCTTACCAATACGCCAATCCGGGCTTACGCGGCGAGGCCGATGTGTTTTCATTCGGTGCAGACGGCAAAGCCGGTGGCGAAGGCGAAAACGCGGACTTGGGTACATGGAATCTTTAGTCACTCGCCGCGCGAAAACGTAGTGCGAAAACGGAGCCGCGGTTTCAGCTTGATTGAGGTGCTGGTCGCCTTGACGATCCTTGCGGTGGGCTTAATTGCTGCATCTCGTGCGGCGGTCGTTGCAACGGCGGATCAAACGAACCTTCGTGACCGAACCTTGGCGCGCTGGGTTGCCCACAACACGCTAGCCGAAATTCGCTTACGCCCCGGCATGGCGGCACCGGGCCGCAGCAGCAGCACCGCAGAGCAAGCCGGCATTGGCTTCGTTGCGCTCACCACCGTCACCGCGACACCGAGCCCCATTTTTTCGCGCGTTGAAGTTCGCGTGGCGCGGGCCGACAATCCGGGCTACCAACTCGCTGAGGCCGTCGGCTTTTCAACACGATGAGGCAAGCACTTCAAACACACCGAGGCATGACGCTCATTGAATTGATCGTTGGGCTCGCCATCGCCTCACTGATGACGATCACGGGTTGGCGCGCCATTGATGGCTTGCAAGCTGCTCGCGATCAAACCGTTGCCGATTCGGCTCGTTGGCAAGGTATGGATACTTTTTTCGCAACGCTTGAAGCCGATCTCAGGCGCGCTGATTTCAATGTGTTTCGCGGTGATGCTTCATCGCTGTCATTTCAGCTCCTCGGCAACAGTGCCACCGATGCTCCGTCAAACGTCAGCTACCGCTTCGCTACCGCCAATGAGCCCGGCGCGATCACCATTCAACGTGAATCAAGCGATGGAACGGTGCTCTTTTCAAGCGTACGATCGGCGCAATTTGCCTACCGTCGCCCACCCGAAACAGACCCGGCGCGCGCGCAGTCGACCGCTTTTGAATCCACCGCGGATCGCTTTCCGCTGGCCATAGAAATTGGCCTGATTTTGGGTGATGCGTCGAGCGCAGCTACGAGCCAAGCCATCGCGCAGCGCAGCGTGTCGCGAATGATGGTGTTGCGATGACTCCGAATCGCTACACGGGCAAAGCGCGTGGTGCGGCGCTCATCATTGCGATGCTGCTAACTGCCTTGGGTGCAGCCGTTGCCGCACAGCTCATTCAGCCCCTCGCCGGCTGGCTCAAGCGCGAATACACAGCGCGCGATGTGCAAGCGGCCTACACCCTGGCCGACGCGGCGACCGGCTGGTCGCTCACCGTGCTGGCGGGCGACGCTCGAACGTCAAGCATCGATCATTACGGCGAGCTGTGGGCGACGAAACTGCCAGCAACGCAAATCGAAGGTGGCATGGTCGACGGTCAGCTCAACGATCTTCAGTCGCGGTTTAATCTCAACAGCGTCGCGCCGCGTGGCGTAAGAAATGTTGCCAACATCGCCTTGGCCGCACGGCTATTTGCATCGGTGAATGTGCCGGAGAACTTAGCCGAGGTGCTGGCCGATGCTGTTGATCGAGACGACGTCGTGGCTGACCAAACCCAGCGCGAAGCCACGCAGTACGGTCGTCTACTGCGAAATCGGCCCATCGATGCACTCACCGATTTGCTGGAAATGCCCGGCTTTACGCAATCGCACGTCGAAGCCTTGGCCACGCTGGTTGAAGTCTTACCCGAGGCCACACCGATCAACGCCAACACCGCCGATCTAAATTTGCTCAGAGTTGCGCTGCCACAAGCGAGTGCCGAGGGCTTTGCAAAAATGTCGGCGCAACGAGCGCAGCGCCCATTCAATTCAGTCGCAGAATTCAGCACTGCGCTGGGTGTTGCGGCTCCAGAGGGCATGTTTTCTGTTAGCAGCAGTTATTTTTCGATGACCGCACAAGTGCGGTTCGAACACGCGGCGCATCGGCTACAGTTACGGATCTCGCGGATCGCTGGCGCAGCGCCCAAGGTGATTTCGCGCAGAATAACCAACGCCACTTAGACACACACTCGATTTGACCACCCTGCTCTTTCCCCCCGACGTTGCCATTGTTCGCACTCGCATTCCGGGCTTTGCGTCGCTCAATGCGCCCGATCAACGCCGCGCGGCGGCGTTTGCACTTCAACGCGATTTGGGTGTCGATCCAGCCTCTGTTTTGTTGGCGACGAGAGCCATGACCACGAGCGATGATGTGTCGGTGGCATTTGCTAGCGCCGCCAAGACGGCCAGCGCATCGGTGCCAACACGATTACTACAAGCCGTCAATGTCAATCAGATCAGTTGGTTTGGCGCGCCTGCGGGATTTGTCATCGGCCCCGACGGCGCGGCCGCCATCGAACATCCCGGCGAGCCCTCGCACGCGCTGCCTGCTGAAATTTTGTCAATGTTGTCAGCGCATTCGGGAACGGCGCAAGTCACTTTGATCGACGCCGCCGACATTCCGACCGGTACGTTAGAACTTTGGCACGCTGCTTCGGGCGTGCCGTTCGTCGCAGCGCCTGCGAACGATAACGACCGCTCCGTGACAACGCTTGAACCGGTGACGAGCGCAAACGTTTCGCCGCGACACACATCACTGGATCGCGCTCTGCTGGCCGCCTGTGTGGCCAGCGTGATATGTGTGTCGGTGGCGGTTGTGGCGTGGGCAACGAATCGCGGCGTGCTAACGAGCGCTGGCGTTGCGTCGACAAGTCGCGTTGACGCAGGCGCATTGCTTTCGCGAATTGTCACCATCTCGCCTGAACTTCGAAATTCGATGAAATCCGCAACCTACGGCGGAAACGCGTGGGTTATTGCTTTGAGCGCGCCTGCTGGCATCGAACCCTTCGCCGCTGCGCTTCGGAACAACGGACTAGTGGTACAGGTCGTGACGGAGCCCGAGGCGCGGCTTCGGGTGAGCCTGCCATGAGTACGGGCCTGAAAACTGGGTTCGCGCGACAGGGCGACGTCTCAGCATTCCCGATTCGACGGCTGCTGCTACTGGCCGTCACCATCGGCTGTGTATTGGCGACACTACTTTTGTTGCGTGCTGTCAACGAGCGCACGCTGCAAGCACGCGATCGCGCCATTGCTGAGGCGTGGCGCACGCAAAGCGTCACGCAGCCCAAAGTGGCGTTGGAGCAAATCGCGGGGCCGTGGAGCATGCGTGTAGAAGCATCAACCGACAGCCGCAGCGCGACGTGGACAGTGGGCGATCTGCGCGAACTTCGATCAAGTTTGCTGGCGCTCGACAGCACCGCCATCGCAGTTCGTAAGATCACAGTGAACAAGCGCGACGCCAGTTGGTCAATCAATGCGGAGCTCGCACCGTGAAGCGGATTTTGTTTGCGCTACTACTGGTGTTGGTCGCGCTGGGCGTATTGCTGTGGCGCTTTCCGGCGAGTGCGATGCTCGCTTTCGTTCCTACGAAAGCATTGCAAAGTCTCGCGCCGCACCTGAGCATGCATGAGCTCGACGGCACGCTGTGGCGCGGCAGGGTACGATTGACCGCAGCGGCTATTCCGTCCACGCTGTCGCTGCAATGGGACTGCGCGCCGAAGCCCCTTTCGCTCAGTATCGAATGCGCACTCAGCGAATCGGTGAGTGGGCGGGTGACGATTTCACCGTCTTCACAGAGCCTAAACGTGGCCGATTTGAAATCGGTTGTGCCGCTTCGTTTTGTCGCGCCGGGTTCGACCGTCATCAGCAGCGACGCTGTTTCAATCGCTGTTGCCAGCGCCGAATTTGCCAACACCAAAGCAAAAGTAACCGCCACACTCACAGCGAGCAACGCCACATCGCAAACGGGCAGCACGGCGTTGCCACTGGGCGAGGTTTCTGTCGACTGTGCGCCGATCGACAGCGCGCCAGCGTCTCGCTGCACGCTTCGAAACCGCAACGCCGAAAACCGCGTTGACGGCGACATTGAGTTCGGGCCTCAGCGCGCCACCGGCAGCGTTGTGTTTACGCCAAGCGGTGGCAGTGCGCAGCGAATGTCGTTTTGAACGGACGGACGTGGACTTGCCCGATACAGCGCCTTAGGTAGCAGCGCCCCTTTCCGTTCGGGCTGAGCCGGTCGTTGCCTTGGCGGCACGCCACCAACCCTTCGACAAGCTCTCAAGAAACAGCTTTTTAGTTGCGCAAAATCAATGCTTT
>READ01000001.1 GCA_004293675.1 Betaproteobacteria bacterium | reverse complement strand
GCAACGGTGGCGCCGGCTGCGGTCTCCAGCGTGACGTTGGTCATGCGGTTGGGGCGGGCTGCGTCGTACCAGTAGCGCCCCACATCGCTCTTGTAGCTGATGTTGCCGCGGGCGTCGTACATGACTTGGGTGGAGCTGGCACTGCCCAGGGCGCCGCCCAGGATGCTGGCCAAGGTCAGGCGGTTCAGGCTGTCGTAGCTGAAGCTCTCCTGGGTGCCCACTGCCGGGGCGTTGTCGTTGCGCGTGAGCAGGTTGCCCTGTGCGTCGTAGCTGTAGCTCTGGTTGAGCACGTTGCCACTGGCCTGGCCATCGGTGGTGGCGGTGCGCCCGACCAAGCGCTGGGTCTGCAGGTCATAGCTGGAGACGGTGGTGACGTTGTTGCCGGTCTTGTACTGGGTGATTTGCCCTTGGGCGTTCATGGCCAGGATTTGGTAGCTGGTGGTTTGGCTAAAGCCTGCGGTGCCACCTCCGGTCACGCTTTGCAAGTAGCCCAAGGGGCTGTAGCTGTAGCTGGCCTGGTAGCCCGTGGGCCAGGTCTTGGTGGCCACGCGCCCGGTGTTGGCATCAAAGGTCTCCGACACCGTGGCAGGGATGGCGGCGTTATCGAGCACGGTGGCGGTGCTGGCGGCGCGCCCCAGGCTGTCGTAGGCGTGTGTGCGGTTGTAGCCGTTGTTGCTCTTGGCCTCGCATAGTTTGCCGATGCCTTTGCCGCAGGCGGTGCCGTCAAACTTCTTGTCAAAGCTCCAGTCGCTGACCAGGTCTGGCTCGGTACGCTTGACCATACGCCCCAGCAGGTCGTAGGCCAGGCTGGTGGTCTGGTTCAGGCTGTCGCGTTGGTTGACCAGCTCGCCGTAGATGTTGTAGGCGTAGATCCAGGACCCCATGGCGGGGTCTTGCATGGCGACTTTGTTGTTGCCTTCGTAGACCAGGGTGGTGATGGAGCCTGCTGCGTTGGTCTGGGTGAGGTTGCCCAGGGCGTCGTAGCTGTAGGCAATGGTGCTGCCTTGGGCGTCGGTGACGCTGACCACTTGGCCTTGAGCGTTCTTGACGGTGGTCTTGGTTTGCCCGTTCTCATTGGTGACGGTGCTGCTCAGGCCGTTGTAGGCGTAGGTGGTGGTGGCAACTCCACTTCTACCCTTGGGGTCTGGGCGGACTTCCTGGGTGACGCGTCCCAGGGCGTCGTAGGTGTATTCACTCCAGACGGCACTTTGGGTGCTGGCGTAGGTATTGGATTGGCGTGCGACGCGCCCCAGGCTGTCATACAGGGTGTCTTGCCAGACCAGGGGGGCGGCGGCGGCGCCGTCATAGCCTTGGGTTTGGGTGCGCACGACACGGTTGAAGCTGTCGTAGTACTGGCGTTTCTCGGGGGCGTTGCTGGCTTGGTTGACTGCAAAGCTTTGTTCGATGACGACTTGGCTGATCGGTACGGCGGTGCCTGCGATGGTGCTGGGGCAGTTGGTGTTGGCCTCGGTACACAGTTTGTAGGCCCAGGTGGTGGTGGTGCCGTCTGCGCGCTGCTCCCGGGTCTTGCGCCCAAAGCCGTCGTATTGCCAGCTGGTGACCAGGCCGTTGGGGCCTGTGAGTTGGCTCAGTGTTCCAAAGCGGGCGTCGTAGAGTTTGTCTTCTGC
>READ01000072.1 GCA_004293675.1 Betaproteobacteria bacterium | reverse complement strand
GGATCGCTGCGTAGAATGACCGTGGACGGTGTGCCCCGAGTTACCCACCGGGGCACGCAAAACTAGCTCTATAGAAGGAGCTTTTGCGTGCCCCCGTGGATAACTCTACATCTCAAATCAACCCACCCTCGTTTCGCTTAAATCTCGGGGTTTGTTGTCTTAACGAACTGAGCCACCTCTGGAATCGGATACGGCCAGCAAGCGCTGAAAGATTTTTCTTCAGATAAGCCATTTAATCCCTCTGCAAGCGAAATTCAGGCACTCATAGCAGCATTAACGAATCCTGCAGGTAGCGCTGATGCGGCACTTGCAGCAGCGCTTCGCGCGTTGCAATTTGGAGCCAAAGGGAAATTAGCTGCGGGAATCGGCGCAGGTTTCGCGGGGGCTTTAGCCTCTCTGTTGGGCGCATCAGCAAACACGCTGGTATGCTCCAAGCACGGTGGGTATCGATGACGGTGAGCATGCTCAACGCAGCGCAAGCTGATTTTCTACAACGAGTCGAGTGATTTTGCTATGGCTGACTTTTCATTTGTAAGTCACGTGCTGGCCTTCGTGGCGGGATGGTGGATCTTTGGCCGCACAATTGTCGTCTTCTGCTTTTGTTTTGCGACCCACAGTCGTGGGGCTGGGAGCAAAGGACGGCATTCGTTTGTCGAGCTTGGCATTGTTTGTAGCGGGCTTCTCGCTATGGGCGTTACCGCGCTTTTGGTAAAGGAGTACCAGACAAAGGTCTCCATATTGACTTTGCTCAATCTCGGCGTCACCTCACTTGTCGCTGGCGTTGCTTTGAGTGCCATTTTCTTTGCTAGACGCCGCTGGAAACCGCATACGTGGACGAGGTTGTAATGGACGTGTTCAGCCGAATAATCGCAGCGATCTTTTTTTTGACGTTGTTTGGTGCCACGCTCAGCATTCTTGTCGGCACCCTTTTAGCGGAGCGTTCTTCAGACAATCGCACAGCATCGACAACCAGCTCCACGACTCGGGCGTTGGAGTTTGTGCTGTGCTGCGTTGCGATAGCCTCCTGCGTTGCTAATTTTTATGTTCCGAGGCTAAGCTCAACCGACTTTGTGGTTATTCCAATCCTACTTTTTGCGTTTCCCCTGCTAGTTTTCATTTGCTCGCGCGCGATTTGCTTTGCCTACCAGAATGCATTCTCGTCTTACAGGCCGGTGACACTCTCTAGGCCGCAGGCGCAACAGAGGTTTGATAGGCAGGTATTCATTTGGAAGGCGATATTCGCATTAGCCTCGTCGTTGGCCATTGCCCAAACTGCTTGGATGCTTACGACATAGATGTTTTTATGCAGCAGCACATTGATCCTGTCCAGTTCTAATTGAGTGATTAAGCCCAACAATCTCAGCGGTGCGGCATCGGCGTTGTTTTCTGTTTGCCTCTACGGTTCTGCGTCTCAGGTTTGTTTTTTCCGAAGCCTCATACACCGTGCACGTCGGCATCTCTCGAAGGCGTCCCCGTCGCCAAATACAGCTACGACGCCAACGGCAACCGCGTGAGCGAAACTACCGCCCCGAACAGCGGCACGCCGAGAACGGGCAGCGCCGATGCTCAAGACCGTTTGACGCAATGCGGCGCGCGCGAGTTCAGCTACGGCGCGGGTCGACGCATTACCAAGAAAGTAAACGGTGTCTACACCCACGGCTTCATCTATGAAAGCCAACTGCGCGTCGCCGCGCAGATGGATGCCAGCGGCAACATCACGCATGAATTCATCTATGGAGAAAAGCCCAACGTTCCCGAAGCGATGATCCTGCCTGCGAACACGGGAAAAAACCCATCGACACAGGACAAAAGCTACCGATTGCTCCACGATCATCTGGGCTCAGTGCGCATGGTCATTGAAGTCGAAACGGGCGCGATTGCGCAAGAGATCGAATACGATGCGTGGGGGCAAGTGCTCAACGACAGCAACCCCGGATTCCAGCCGTTTGGCTTCGCTGGTGGGCTCTACGACAGCGACACCAAGCTCACGCGCTTCGGCGCACGCGATTATGATGCGCAGGAAGGGCGCTGGACAACGAAGGATCCGAAGGGGCTCGCCGGTGGGTTGAATCTTTATCAGTATGCCAATGGCGATCCGGTTAATTTTTATGATCCGACGGGAGAAGTTTTTTGGATTCCAATAATCGTCGGAGGAATCGGTACCGGGTTTACATTGTGGAGCGCTTGGAGTTGGTTCGACAAAGCTGGGGAGGCGATGGATCGAGGCCTCGAGATTGGCATTTTGCGCCGAGAAAGAGATGGGGCTCTGCAAGAGGCTGATTTTCAAAAATTCAACGAGTTGGATGACAAGGTTCGCGCTTTGGAAGCGCAAGGCCTAAAGGACGCCAAGGACTTGACGCTTGACGCACAGCGACAAATTTACGGCGACGGAACCCCCGGCTCGGGTGTCCCGGGAGGCTTAGGTGCTTCAAGATTGCCCGAAAAGGCCAAGACTGGCCTGGATTTGTTTGGTCTCCTCAAGGAGGCATGCGGTTTTTGACTTTAGGCGTTTGCCATACTTCTAATTCGTGAGGTTAGCGTGGGATCATTTTTCTTGACGTGGGTCGTCCTTTCTTGGTGGACCGTTTTGATACTTTGTGCGTTTGATGCTGTGCAGCGGTTTTTTTTGGTAGGAGCGAAACGCAGCTCCGTCCTGATGTGTGCGTTCACGATAGCGCTGCTTGGAGCGTTGCTTTCCCTGCTGGATCATCAGGCGCGCTCTATGGAACGTATCTTTAGCACGATTGCCGGGCCAATGGCGCCACAAGAGATCATCAAACTCCGCGATGACATTCCAGACGCCGCGCGCGTTAAGCTGGAGCTGATTCGCGCAGAAGTTCAGTTCAGAGAGAGCGGAACGCTGAGGGTGTATATCGACGAATCAGGAGCTTCGCAGATGTTTGCGCCGGGACAGGAGGTTTTGAGTGCGCGAGAGGAACGAGTGAGTTCAGTAGCGGCTATACGTGTAAAAGTTGACGGAATGCGAAGTCAAATCACACAGATCGTAGCAACAACGCTCTTCTCTGTGTTGATCTCTTGCGCTATGGGCCTGCGGCGGAAACTTGCTTTTGCCGCCATCTGAATTTGTCGAACCGTTTCTGAGCACTCGACGTAGTTAGAAGTATTTGACGGTCACGTAACTGTGAACCTGAAAATGGACGTGAAGCTGCGCCAAGGTTCGCTTTGAATTCGGAACTAAATGTCCTATGTTGATGCTTGGCGACCGATGACGTCTTCTTGAATACAAACACTCCAGATCGCGAGTGGTTGCATCGCCACGATTGATACCCTGAAGTTTCGCTGATATTGCCGCCTGAATTTGTTGAGACACTTCTTTTTCGTCCAAATTCGACCCCGCTGGCGACGCTTTGCAAGGGAGTTATGAGGAGGAGAAACAAGATTAATCCAATAGTCGCGAGCTGTTCAGCAGGTTCGGGCATTGCGCAAGGCGAACTGTTGTAGCGCGTTGCGGTGTCAAAAGGCGCCAATCGACGAAACGTAGCTGCTCTAGTGTGGGCAACGAGCGGGTGAGCCACTCTAGCGTTTCTAGGGGGTGGAAGTGCAGTCCGAAATCAGGTTGAGTGGCGCGATCGGCTGGTCGAATGGGTCAAAAAAATTGTGTAAGACGAAAACGAAAGCCACTCACACGCCGCTGCCACTCTGCGTGTAGAGCCATTGATTGTTTTGTCTCATCATTTTCTATCTAACCTGTTGATTTTATTAAACTTATTCCCGGACTTTTAATCCGTTGGTCGGCGGTTCGAGCCCGCCACGTCCTACCAAAGAATTACTAAAAATAATTATAAAAATCAAAGGCTTGGGTAACCCCCAAGCCTTTTTGTTTTGGGCGACAGGTTTTTCAAACCCTTTCCGCACCCGTATCCACTATTGCTTTAGCGAAGGAGTGCCCGCAGCGTCTCCTTCACCGCCGTGTCTGTCCAATGCGGTGGCTTCCCGCGCACGAAAAGTGTGGCGCCTCGTTCGCTTCGGATCGGTTCATGTACCCGACCTTTCGGCGCAAGGTGATACGTGCCGGGCCCCACGCAGAGCTCGCCAATCGTGATCTCGCCTTCGAGCACGACGCACTCTTCATCGATCGCATGTCGATGCGGCACCAAAAATGCACCGGGCTCAAACCGCAGCAGGTAGCTCATCGATTCACCGTTGGGTTCCGCATTGAGCACTTTGATTTTGATGCGCGGACTGAATCGTTGCCACTGGCCATCGGCGGGGCCAATCGTCTGGGTTTCTAGCGAGCGCTCAGCTGCGGATACCCTGCTCATCAGTCTCGATTTCATGAAACGCTCTGCCATCGGATCGAGTGGTGCGACCTTGACCGCTTGCAACAGGTCTCGCTCAATATGTTGAAGCTCGTCAGCAGACACCGCGGTTGAATCTGAGGACTGTTTCGAAGGATCGCTCATTGTGTGGGCTCCAGACACGCTCGCAGTTGGGTAAAGGCGCGATGCATCAGTGTTTTCACGCTACCTAGTGGCATTTGCCAATGCGTAGCGATTTCTTGGTGAGTCATCCCGCGAAAAAACGCCAGTGCAATGGCTTGGCGCTCATTCGGTGCGAGTTGCATTAGCGCAGTCTGTACCGCGCTTTCGTTCTGGAACTGTGTCAGCAGCCGCTCCGGCTCAGCGAGCAAGCTCGCTTCGTCGGCACGAAACTCAACCGGGTTTTCGACACAATCGGCGATGTCAGCACGACGCAGTGCATCGAGCGCACGTGATCGGCAAATGGTGAGCAGCCAGGTCAACACCTTGCCGCGATCAGCATCAAACCGCTCTGCGTCTCGCCACGCCTGAAACAGCGTGTCGTCCACCACTTCTTCGGCAAGCCCCACATCGCGAACGATCCGAAGTGCCACGCTGTAAATCCGTTTGGCGGTGGCATCGAACAATGCTTCAAGCGCAGCTTGATCCTTGCGACGCATCCTCGCAACCAGCAAAGATAGCTCGCCATCATCGTCTGGAACATTGCGATAGACGTGAGCATCGGAATTCGTGGTGTCAGTCAATGTCATCCGCGAAAATTCAAAGCAGGGCAGAACAGCCAAGCTCATTTTGACACCATTGATCGCACTCACGGAGCTGATCGCTTCCTCGATTACTTCGCGCCGCAGTTGCTTGGGCCATACACCGCCGTTGCCTACTTGGTAACGATCACCCGTTTCATCGGTGCCAATAGCGCGATCAATCGGTTCTGTGCGCCAAACGGTACTGCGTTTTTGGCCATCGCTGTTTGCAGATCCTCAGCCAAGGCGTTGAACTGCGCCGTGGTGACGTCCATGCCAGCATGTACTGATTTCATATCGCGCCCTTTGTAGGTGCAACCACCGCCAGACAGAGAACATACCTGCTGAACAAGCTGCCCCTGCAGTCGCTCAGAGTCGGCGGATTGAAACGCTTCGGCGAGCACGGGGTTTTTCTCCCATAGGGCGACGGCGTCTTTGATAAACGCCGTGACCTTAGCTTCGCCGCCGAGATCAGCGTAAAGGGGGTGAGTCGTTTGAGCGAGCGCAACCTGAGCGCCGAAGCCGCTGACGGCGATCAACAGAATACTAGTAATAACAGAACGAACAGACATAGTGAATCTCCAAACAAAAGTGGCGTGGGCGGTGGGACGACTAGCCAATCGCGAAGCGATTAAAAACCCAACTGAAGCGATAGATAAGCGCCGGTTTGTCGGCGGTCGTTGGTCAAGGCGCCAACGATTTGGCCCAGATCAACGTAGGCCGCTGTGATCGACACATTCTTGCTGGGTGCATAGGCAACGAACACGTCGTACGCAGCGCCTTCCGAAAGATTCAGCGCGCCGTTTCGAAGGTTTCCACGCTTGGTGCGCAATTCCGCGCCAATCGCTAAATCTCGACGCAGCAGGAACGCCACCGAGCCTTCAAACTCAGGCCGATAGCGGTGTCCATTGGGGCCGCCGAAGCCTAGCAATCCGTATTGATTCGCCTTGGTCAATCGCACTGTGCCGTTGAGCAGCATGCTCTGATTGAGAAACAATTTGCTCGCAGATACGTAGATGTCAGTGCCGCGATTTTTGATGTTCGAACCCAGCGCGCCGTTAAGAAACGGGATGACTGTGCCATCGCTGTTGTCCTTAAACTGCACGCCCACAGCGATTTGCGGCATCCAACTGTCTTGATCGTAAATGGCGTCGCCCGCAACTCGCAGCTTCACTCCAAACACATCCTGTTTGAGCCTGTAATCTTTGAGCGCAGGGCTAATCGCGGTGAGCACTGTTTTCGTGTCGAACGCTTGCTGCGCGTAGGACAACTCAACCCTGTCGTACAAACCGATGGCAACGCCCGATGTCGCCAGACTGTAGTCGCGCAGCTTCACGCCGGTCGTGTGTACGTTCGCGCCGATTTGTCCATCCGTGCCATAGCCAGAAATGAGCGCCCAAGTGCTCAAGCCGCCACCACCCGAGCCCTCAACCGTCGAGACGCCGCCGGTGAGCAGCAGCTTGCCACTGAAGCCCTGCGCGCCGGCAACGGACGCGGCTGTAAGCGCCGCAGCGCTCATCACGGCACCGAACACGGCACTAAATTTCAATCGATTGGTGAACATGGCGCAAATACCCCAAGTGAAATGGACGAACACGATCGTTCGCAAAATCGCGAAGCTCCACCTAAGCGGCGGTGCTCATGCGAAATACGACCTTCATCTGTAGTACGCACGAAGTTCGATTTTGGTTTTGGCGTCGCTGTCTAAAGCGCGCGGTATCGGATCAAGTTCCGATCACACCACCATCCACTTTGCGAATCACCAGCGTTGATGATCGCGGCCGTCCGCCACTTGCGCCATCGGGCCACTTTGAAAAGCGCATCGGATCGCTCGGATCGCCGCGTTCGCTGGGCGTTTCGCCGGGATGTTGAATATTGACAAACATCGTGCGACCGTCCGGCGTGAAGGTGCAGCCTGTAATTTCGCAGTTGGCCGGGCCCGCCAAAAATCGACGGATGTCGCCCGTCGCCAAATCGCAGGCGAGCATCTGATTGCCGCCGATATTTTGAAATTCGCCCTTGCCCATTTCGGCGGCGGCTGCATCAGTTTGTATCCACATGATGCCGCGATCATCAAGCGTCAAGCCATCGGGGCACGCAAACAAATCGCCGCGAATGTTGCCCTTGGCGTCAGCGCGCTGGTTAGCCGGATCACCCGCCAGCACCCAATGACTCCATGAAAAACTCAGTGCGTCGAAATCGTTGTCTTCCTTCCACTTGATGATGTGGCCCATGTTGTTTCTAGCGCGTGGGTTCGCAGCGTCAACGCCAGGGTTGTCGTCTACGCCGCGTTGACTGTTGTTGGTGAGCGTGCAATAAACCTCCCCGCGCGCCTGATCAATGGCAATCCACTCGGGACGATCCATTTTTGTGCCGCCGAGTGCATCGCTCGCTTGCCGCGCTTTGATCACAACGTCGCCGGTGCTGGCAAATCCGTTGGCGGCTGTGAGCGGCCCGACGCCTGCAACCAGCGGCAACCAGCGGCCGCGTCCGTCGGCGTCAAAACGAGCGACGTAGAGTGTGCCGTGATCGAGTAGCTCACTGTTGGCTTGCGCTTTGGTGAGTCCGTTGCCCGCCTCACGAATTTTGTCGCGGCTCACAAATTTGTAGATGTATTCAAAGCGCGCGTCTTCGCCCGAATACACCACGGCGCGATTGTCTTTGGTGATCGCCACCCATGCGCCCTCGTGCGCCGCCCGACCGAGCGCTGTGCGCTTCACCGGTATCGAATTGGGATCAGCGGGATCGAGCTCCACCACCCAACCGAATCGATTTATCTCGTTGGGATTTTTTATGGCGTCAAATCGTTCGTCATGTTCAGGCCAACGAAAAAACGCTCCTTTGTTCAAGCCCCAGCGCTTCATGTGCGGGTCGGTGATGTTCTCCCCACCCGCAAAATAGAAACGGAAATTTTCCTCGCCCGACAAGTACGTGCCCCACGGCGTCATGCCGGCAGCGCAATTGTTAAACGTGCCCAACACCGTCGTTCCGCTCGGATCGGCGGCGGTTTTCATCATCGCGTTGCCCGCGGCTGGGCCGCCCACCTTTATCGGCGTGTTGGCGGTAATGCGCCGAGCAAAGCGCGAGGGCCGTACCGCATGCCACTGACCATTTTTATCTTCAATTTCAATCACCGAAATGCCGTGCGATGCTTGGCTCTTTCGAACTTTTTCGAGCGACCAAGTTTTCATGCCATCGGCGTGAAGCAAGCCATCGTCCACGTATTCATGGTTCATCACCAACAAGCCGCGTTTGCTGCCATCGATTGGGAAATAATGCATGCCATCGTGATGCATGCCCATTTGCAGCGCTTGTTCGGCGGCGGTGTTGCTCGCATCAGATTTCCAAGCAGGCATGCCAGCGAGCGCGCCAACAGGCTCGCCCCACGGCATGAACGGCGTGGCCGTGTAGCCATCCGGCACGATCAACGCATCGGACAAACTCGCTGCGATGCCCTTGAATCCGATCTTGACCGCGCCACCCGATAACAGCGTAGAGCACCCCGACATGCCGCCAAACGCCGCCGCCATCGCCGCGCCAAGCCCACCTTTAAGCAGCACGCGCCGTCCCGCATCGAAGTCATGCGGCAGCGCCGCCCCAACCGAAACGTTAGAGATTTCAGTACCGTCAAAACCTTTGCCCACGTCGGCGCTCCTTGAGTATTTCGAAGCAATGGTAAGGGCGCGGGGGTGTGGAAGGCTGTCGAAACGGGGTGCGTTCACAGCAAGTGCCACTATCCGATTGTGGAATATCAGCTCTTTGGTTATATGCCATATAAAATATGGATAAATCTATAGATAGCCTCAGTAGTGTCCGGTTTATTTGATAGTCAAAGGCCTGCGAGCCAATAACGACTGGGGTTTCAAGGGTTTCATGGGTGTCCACGATTTGAATTTCAATT
>READ01000060.1 GCA_004293675.1 Betaproteobacteria bacterium | reverse complement strand
CCGTAATCCTTCATCGAGGTGTCCACCTTCCAAACATGTGGACACATAGTGTCTTACTCCAAACTCAATCATTCCAGAACGGCGAAAATCGGACGCTTAGTGCGCCAGCAAAGCTGGCAAGAGATAGTCAATGAAAGTTTGATACTGATAAGAAATGGTGAATCGATCAGGCCCCGAGTCATGCGCTGTGCACCGCGAGGCGCAGGGCGAAGCGTTGACAGGGGAAACCGGCGGGTCAGCCATTGAGCCGCGAAATCAGAAATCCGGGATGCCGATGCTGTTAAGCGAAGCAGAAGGCAACACGGAGCACGACGCCAATCACAAGCCGTGTTCCGATCCCGCGCGGTCGAAGACCCTGAACACGCCGGGAAGTCTCTTGCACGGAAGCTGGGAGGTCTCATCTGTGTCTGACGCGCAAGCGCCAGACGGGACAGGCAAGGCAAATAGCCGTAACCCTGTCGCTCACGCAGATGAGAAGTCGGATACACCCGTAGTACCGAAGAAGCCGCCGAACAAAGGGGATGCCCCTGCGGAGGTGGTGGAGGAAAGGGGTGTAGCCAAGGGAAACGCCAACAAAGCCCCCGCACCCCGGACGCAGCGCCGGGATAAATGTGCGTCGATGGGCCTTGACGGCGTACGCGAAGTAGCCCGTCGGGATAAGACGGAGCGATTCACGGCACTGCTGCACCACATCACGCCAGCGCTACTGTTGGAGAGCTTCACAGCCCTCAAACACAATGCGGCGGCCGGTGTGGACGGCGTGACGTGGCGAGACTATGAGAAAGAAATCCACCAACGAGTGGACGGGCTGCATCAGGAAATTCAAACTGGTGTGTACCGTGCCAAGCCATCGCGGCGGGTATTCATCCCCAAGCTCGATGGCAAGCAGCGCCCTTTGGGCGTTGCCTCGTTGGAGGACAAAATTGTGCAACAGGCAGTCGTGACCGTGCTGAGCACGATTTACGAGGAGGACTTTCTCGGCTTCTCGTACGGGTTTCGACCAGGGCGCAGCCAGCACGATGCGCTGGACGCGTTGACGGTGGGAATCAAGAGCCAGAACGTGAACTGGATACTGGATGCAGACATCACCGCTTTCTTTGATGAAATCGAGCATGACTGGATGCTCAAGTTTCTGGAACACCGGATTGCGGACAAGCGCATTATTGCGCTGATACGCAAATGGCTCAAGACGGGAGTGATTGAAGACGGACGCAGGGTGGTCGCAACCAAGGGCACGCCCCAGGGTGCAGTCATATCGCCATTGCTGGCAAACATCTACCTGCACTACGCTTTCGATCTATGGGCGCAGCAATGGCGAGCTCGCCATGCTGTTGGCAATGTCATCGTGGTGCGCTACGCCGACGACAGCGTGATTGGATTCAAGCACCCAGGCGAAGCTAGCCCGAATATTTCACCGATAGTCGTAGTCTAAAGCGCTGGAAGCCCCGTTGTTATTGGTGTGTAGGCCGATAACGCAAAGGAATCCAGCGTGACAAAGTGTATCGGAAGCGAAGACGAGACATTGGACTTCGGTCGCCTTGGGCGACGCCGCATAGAAGCCGATTTCAGCGGCGGGGATTTGTCGAGCGATGGGGGTTTGTTGCTGCTTCGGCAAACCGATCAGATCATCGGCTTGACCCAGGCTGCCGCCGCCGCAGTGTCCGATGTTCGCGATGGCTCGCGTGTCGAGCAC
>READ01000043.1 GCA_004293675.1 Betaproteobacteria bacterium | reverse complement strand
TGTTAAAACCAACGTTGCACACGAACCCCAAACAGTGTCACCACGCCGCTGAAATCGCGTGGCTTAAACACTCAATGGAAGGTTGACAGGATCAAACCTCCGCTAATAGGGGAATGAAAAAACGAATGGGTGACCTGTGAATGTGCGCTCAAGACTTGCGGGGCGTATCGAGTGGAGCGCTTGGAACGAAAGGGAAGCGCGCTTTGGCTTTCGTCGCCGTGGTGCTCGTGGTGGCGGAGCTTCGTACGTATTGCTTTGAGCCGTCCTTGCGTACTTGGAAATCCCACGGTGTGTGAATGCCCTTCAACAACGTTGAATGCAGAAACAGGCGTCGGCGCTGACTGGCGAGCACATGCCGCTTGACCTTAGACGGCTTGAAGCGGGTTTCAATCTCGGTGACGAATTGCGCAGACAAATCGCTAAATGCGGCCTCTCTACAGAGGTTTCGCAACTCGTGTGGATCGCTCTGCATGTCAAACAACATGCCTGGATCGCCCTCGCAGTAGACGTACTTGTATTTGCCTTTGCGCAGAATGAAGGCAGGGGAGTAGACGCCCTCGCTCGTGAATTCGATCAGCGCTTCGTCGGTCCACGATTCATCTGTGCCGTGCAACCAACCAGCCAAACTGTGCCCATCGCAATGATCAACCAGCTCAGGTGGGTTGCCGTCGGTCGCTAAATCGAGCAGCGTTGGCAACAGATCAACCAAGCCACAATTCGCGCCCACGCGTTGCCTAGCTCTAGCACCGGGTGCGCTAATAAACAGCGGCACTCGGATCGAGTTTTGGTAGGGATTGAACTTGTACCACATGCCTCGCTCGCCAATCATGTCGCCGTGGTCTGCGGTAAACACGATCACAGTGTTGTCAATCACCCCAGTTTTTTCGAGCGTGTCTAGGAGCATTCCCACCTTGCTATCAAGGTAGCTCACCATGCCGTAATAAGCATGGCGGGCTGAGCGAATATGTGCGTCGGTGACGATGTGCTCGTCTTGGCGAATAAGCTTGTAGTAGCGCTGGCTCCACGGATCGCGCGCTTCCAACGGAATGAACGGAACGGTGGGCATCTCGATATCCGCATCGTCATACAAATCCCAAAACTCTTTGGAGATGGTGAACGGGTTGTGCGGATGAGTGAACGACGACAACAAAAAAAACGGCCTGTCATCACCGCGACGCGCGTGATCAAACAGCCATTGCACCGACTGATTGGCGACATCGTCGTCGTAATCCATTTGCAGCGAACGAACGCACAGCCCAGATTCAACAACACCGCGCATGCTCATTTGGCTGGGCGCGTAGGGCTCGACTTTTTTCTCCCAATCCGCCGTCCAGCCGAAGTCAGCGGGGTAGATATCAGTCGTCACACGCTCCTCAAAGCCGTGCAATTGATCGGGGCCGACGAAGTGCATCTTGCCCGATAAGCAGGTTGCGTAGCCGAGCGAGCGCAAATAGTGCGCAAACGTTGGCACCGCCGCCGGGAATTCCGAAGCATTGTCAAAAGCGCCAATCCGCGACGAATACTGGCCCGACATCATGGCGAACCTCGATGATGCGCAAATGGGATTGGGGGTGTAGGCGTTTTCAAAGACCGCGCCCTGCGCAGCGATTCGATCGAGATTGGGCGTCTTAACGACTTTATTCCCGTAAGCTGCCAGCACGCTAGCAGCCAATTGATCGGCCTGGATAAACAAAATATTGGGGCGCTTCGTCATAGCTACTTCCGATAAAGTATGGTTTCTTACATCCTAATACTCCTATCATTCTATGTTTAGGCAGATATGTCAACTTGTTGTTTTAGGTTCGATCGCTGTGCAGAACCACTGAGCCATGCCGAAGTATTTTGAACACAGCTCGAGCCCGCTCTATGCACAGGTGGCAGACGCCGCTCGCGAGCGGATCGTTAAAGCAATCTGGCCCATCGGCACCCAAATCCCGACGCTGCCCACGCTGGCCCAAGAATTCGGTGTCGGTCTCATCACGATCCGCCAAGCCGTGGCGCTCCTCAAGCAGGAAGGGCTGCTGGCCCCCAAGCAGGGTCAAGGCACGTTTGTCATCGCAAGACCAGAGATTCACCCGAGGATGCGGGTCGAAACATCGCTTCGGGGTTTGGCCGAACTCTACCGTGCGCAAGCGCCACGTCTGATTCCTATTTCTGAGGGTTTTGCGACGCCAACGATTGAAGCCGACGATGGTCTGCCGGCCCCAAAGTATCGTTTTTTACGGCGCATTCACGCCACAGAGCGGCAGTTCACATCCGTGATTTCGGCCTATATTGACGAGCGAGTTTTTAAGCTCGCGCCAAAGCGATTTCGAAGCGAGACCGTGATCCCAGTGCTCATGGATTTGAACTCCGTAAGCATTGGCTCAGCGCGGCAAATTTTGACGATATCGACAGCGGGCGAAGCTGCCGCCAATGCGCTCAACATCTCGGTATCAGCGCCCGTGGCCGAAGTTCGCCGCGTCATCTGCGCGCCGGATGGGACAGTAATCTATCTGGCTGAGTTGACGTATCGCGGCGACTACATCCGGGTGGATATGGACTTGCTGGCCTAGCCGCAACGAGTTGGGTTCCAGCCTCACTAAACGCGCCGCAAGCCCACCGACGTTGCTCATTGGCGTGCGGCCCCATGAGGATGAACTTAGCTGTGCTACCCGACACAAAAGATTTCCACTGCAAACTAAGCAACCTTCCGACGCCAAAACCACCTAAACAAAGAGAACCATGACCACACAACACTGGACCGAAGTCGCCGTTGAATTCGACATCTCGGACGACGGCACGACGCTCGGCGTCGAGCTACCGGATCGAGAAATTGCGCTCTATCGAATCGGCGGCGAAGTCTTCGCCACCGACGGCGTCTGCACCCATGGCAACGCGCGTCTCTGCGACGGGTTTCTCGATGGCTACGAGATCGCCTGCCCGCTGCATCAAGGCAAATTCGACGTGCGCACTGGCCGCGCGAGTTGCGCACCCGCGACTGAGGACATCAAATCGTATCCAGTGAAGATTCAAAATAGTCGGGTTTTTGTTCGACTGGATCAATACCCGAACGGGAGTTGACTGACGCGAATAGACTGGAGCAGCTGGAACAGTGGCTCCAAACATTGTGTCTGACACCATTATTGACGTTACTGTTCACTATTTCCTTGTCTTCGCTCTGCCAGCAATGCAATTTATTACAAACGGCCCCGATATTCCGGATGCGCTCTTGCAGGCGCAGGAAGAAGGCCGCGTCGTCTTCTTCTGCGGCGCTGGCGTTTCTTATCCTGCCGGCCTTCCGGGCTTTAAGGGGCTCGTAGAGCAGATTTACCAGCTTAATGGCACGGCACCCTCAGACATTGAGCGCGAGGCATTGGATCGTGGGCAGTTTGACGCCACGCTCGACCTGCTGGAGCGACGCTTGCCGGGGCAGCGCCGTGCGGTACGGCACGCCCTAGTACAGGCACTCAAACCCAAATTGCGCCGCAAGGGAGCTACTGATACGCATGCAGCGCTGCTGCAACTGGCGCGCAGCCGTGAGGGCGCGCTGCGGCTAATCACCACCAATTTTGATCGTGTATTTCACACGGCGGCTAAACGCACCGGCCAAGCGTTCCAAGCGTATGCCGCGCCGATGTTGCCCATCCCGAAAAACAGCCGCTGGAACGGGCTGGTCTACCTGCACGGCCTGCTACCCGAAAAGGCAGACGACACGGCATTGAACCGGCTAGTGGTTACGAGCGGTGATTTTGGTCTGGCGTACCTCATCGAACGCTGGGCTGCTCGCTTCGTGAGCGAACTGTTCCGTAACTACATGGTGTGTTTTGTCGGCTACAGCATCAACGACCCGGTGCTGCGCTACATGATGGATGCGCTTGCCGCAGACCGGATGCTGGGTGAAGTTACACCGCAGGCCTGGGCGCTGGGCGATTGCGAGCCGGGGCAGGAACGCCGCAAGACTGTCGAGTGGGAAGCCAAAGGAGTTACCCCGATCCTGTACGAAGTTGCCACCGGTAGTCATGACCATTGGGCGCTACACAAAACGTTGCAAGCGTGGGCTGAAACCTACCGCGACGGCGTACTGGGCAAGGAGCGCATCGTCGTGGGTCACGCCTTGGCACGGCCCTCGGCGAGTACGCAGCAAGACAACTTCGTGGGTCGGATGTTGTGGGCCTTGTCTGACAAATCCGGTTTGCCGGCCAAACGCTTTGCCGATTTCAATCCCGTTCCGCCGCTGGACTGGCTTTTGGACGCATTTTCAGAGGAGCGTTTTCAACATCGGGATCTCCCACGTTTTGGCGTATCCCCGCGCGACGAGGTGGATGCCAAACTGCGCTTCAGTCTGATTCGCCGACCAGCCCCTTATGCCCTCGCCTCGCCGATGGTGATGGCTACCGGAGGAGTTACAGGTAGCCAATGGGACGACGCGATGTTTCAGTTGGCCCGCTGGCTGGTGCGCCACCTGAATGACCCGAGGCTAGTCATCTGGATCGCGCAACATGGCGGGCAGCTGCATGACCGCTGGCTCTGGTTGATCGACCACGAGCTGGATCGCTTTGCGTCTCTTGAACGCGAAGGCAAGACAGACGCGCTGGCTGAAATCCGCCTACACGCACCAAAGGCTATTCCTGGCACCTTAATGCGCAAACTTTGGCGTCTACTAGTCAGTGGGCGGGTGAAATCACCGTGGCGCCATTCCGATCTCTATCTCTGGAAGCGTCGCTTGACGCGGGAGGGCCTGACCATTACGTTGCGCATGGATTTGCGCGAACTTCTCACGCCCCAAGTCGCACTAAAAAAACCGTTTCACTATGGCGATGAGCAAGAGAACTCGGACGAGCCGACGCGAATCAAGCAATTAGTCGACTGGGAAATAGTGCTCGCTGCCGATCACGTGCATTCGGCCATACGCGACCTCGCCGACGAACGCTGGATATCTGCCTTACCGCACTTGCTGGAAGATTTTCAGCAACTACTACGTGATACGCTGGACTTATTGCGCGAGTTGCGTGAAGCTGACGACCGCCGTGACCGATCTCACTGGGATCTTCCTTCTATCAGTCCGCACTGGCAGAACCGTGGCTTCCGCGACTGGGTGAGCCTTATCGAATTGCTGCGTGATGCTTGGCTAGCGGTTCGAAGCAACGACAGCGCTCGTGCTACGCGTATTGCGCAAACGTGGTTTGATCTGCCGTATCCCACCTTCAAACGACTGGCCCTTTTTGCTGCCCGCCAAGATGGGTGCATTGCACCGGAGCAGTGGGTAGATTGGCTTCTGGCTGATGGCGCTTGGTGGCTGTGGTCCACGGACACAGGGCGGGAGGTGCTCAGACTATTAGTTCTGCAGGGGCGCGAGTTGGCAGGGGCCACTCAGGAACGTCTGGAGTCTGCCATCTTGGCTGGCCCTCCGCGTCAGATGTATCGGGATGATCTCGAATCAGATCGATGGCAAGAATTGGTCGCACGCTCAGTTTGGCTGAATCTATCGAAATTGACTGAATCGGGCCTCGCGCTCGGCGCGCTGGCAGCGGCACATTTGGCGGAACTGTCCAATGCCTATTCACAGTGGCAGTTGGCAGCTAACGAGCGTGACGAGTTCTCACACTGGATGAGCAGCACCGGCGATCCGGACTATGAAGAAAGCCGGGACATAGATATCGCGCCTCGAAAGCGGCGCGAGCTCGTCCAGTGGCTCGCAAAGCCGCAGCCCGAACGGCGACCGCTTCACGAGGACACATGGCGTGATGTTTGCAAAAAGCGCCCGCTGAATTGTCTGTTCGCCCTAGCTGATTTGGCTGCGCAGGGAACTTGGCTTAAAAGTCGTTGGAGTGACGCACTGTATGTGTGGAGCAACGGCAAACATGTTCAGCGTATTTGGCGCTATGCCGCGCCACTTGTGCAGACCATGCCCGACACCGTCGTCCTGGAAATTGCCCACGGGGTGACCTGGTGGATCGAAACCGTTTCGAAGTCGATCAATCAGCACGAAGAAATTCTGCTGAACCTGTGCCGCAGAGTTCTGGCTCTGCCATTGGAAGCAGGCACGGGCATGACGCGCAATGGCGAACCGATGAATCATCCTGTAACCGAGGCCATCAATCATCCGGTCGGGCATGTGGCGCAGGCGCTAATCAACCTATGGTTCAAACGGAATCCGAACGACAACGATCAGCTGCCGGCCGACATCGAGCCCTTCTTCACGGAACTCTGCGATGTGCGGGTAGATCGATTCCGTCACGGTCGGGTGCTGCTTGGTTCGCGATTAATAGCGCTCTTCCGCGTGGATCGTCCGTGGGCCGAGCAATACCTGTTGCCCCTGTTCAGTTGGGACAATCCAGAAGAAGCGAAAGCTGTGTGGGAGGGTTTTCTATGGTCGCCACGCTTGTACCAACCCTTGTTGATCGCCTTCAAACCGCAGCTTCTAGAGAGCGCACACCACTACGCCGACTTAGGTGAACACTGCCAGCAGTTCGCATCCTTCCTGACTTACGCGGCGCTGGGGCCGACCGAGGGCTACAGCGTAGATGAATTCCGATCCGCTATTGGAGCGTTGCCACAAGCGGGGCTCGAGGAATCCGCGCAGGCGCTCTATCAGGCTCTTGAAGGAGCGGCCGATCAGCGCGAAGACTATTGGAAGAACCGTGTCTGGCCTTTCTGGCAGGGCATTTGGCCCAAGTCCCGCGACCTTGCCACTCCTCGAATCGCCGAAACATTGACCCAGCTTATTATTGCTTCCCGATCTGAGTTTCCGACCGCATTAGCTGCGATGCAAGATTGGCTGCAACCAATTGAACATCACTACTACGTCGTGCATCTGCTGCGCGATTCAGGTTTGTGTGCGCGGTTTCCAGCGGAAGCACTACATCTTCTGGACAGGATCATTGCTAACCAAAACTGGACACCTCAGGAATTGGGGCAATGCCTAGATGCTATCCAGCAAGCGTTGCCTCCGCTCTTACAAGATGCCCGACATGTTAGGCTCCGTCAGTACTCACGTCAACGAGGAGAATAGACAGCAAGCACTGACGGGCCAAGTCGTCGCGAGCTTCTTGGGTTCATTCGTGGCGGAGAGAGCTCAAATGTCATTGGGGCGGTTCAACGGCGCACCCATTCAGCCCAGAAAACCAACCGTCCGCCCCACACTGGCAAAATGCCGCAATGAGCCGACTATCTACTCTCCATACGAGCCTTCGCGGTAAGGCTGTCTTTGTGACTGGCGGTGCCACCGGGATCGGTGCTTCGCTGGTTGAAAACTTTGTCGAACAAGGCTGCATGGTCGGCTTTCTTGACATCGATGATGATGCGGCCAATGCGCTGAAATTGCGATTGAATGTGCGTGAACGATTGCGCTATTTTCATTGCGATATTCGCGATGTGGCGGCGCTGCAAGACACGATTACCCGTGGGGCGGCATCATTGGGTGGCTATTTGGATGTCTACATCGGCAACGCGGCCAACGATGTGCGCCATGCCTTTGATGAGCTAACGCCCGAGTTTTGGGATAACAATCAATCGGTCAATTTGCGGCCACAAGTCTTTGGCGCGCAAGCCGCAGCGCGGGTGATGAAAAACGGTGGTTCGATCATCACGATGGGTAGTGTGTCGTGGATGCGGCGGCGCAAGGGCTTTGTGAGCTACACCACCAGTAAAGCGGCGATTCATGGGCTCACGCGAACGCTGGCGCAGGAGCTGGGCGAGCGAAACATTCGTGTTAACTGCATCGTGCCCGGCGCAATCAAAACGGACAAGCAAATGGCGCAGGTGGTCACGCCGCAACTTGAGCAGGATTTTCTTGATAACCAGGCGCTAAAGTTTCGTTTGGATGCGGATGACGTGGCGGCGATGGCGCTGTTTTTGGCGAGCGACGATGCCCGCGGCTGCTCGGGGCAGGCGTTTATCGTTGACGGCGGTATTGTTTAGCAGCTTTTTGCTTACAGGCCATAAAAAACAAGGCGTTAATAAAATATTTTCATCTTTACAAAAACCTCACTAAATTAAACTAATCCCTCATTTTATCTGGCGATAAACAGTAAAGTTATATGGCAGACATTAAACTCATCGGTGTAGCGGCGTCACGAACCTTTCGAAACATTTGGATGCTCGAAGAACTTGGGGCGACCTATTCACACGACCCCATTCACTATACCGATCCAGCGCTCAAAACACCGCCCTACCTGGCGATTAACCCCAACGCGAAACTACCGATGGCGGTGGTTGATGGCATGCCGATTTTTGAATCGCTTGCGATCAATCTCTACTTGGCGGAAAAGTTTGGCGGCGCGCTGTCGCCCACCAACGCCGAGGAGCGCGGACTGGTGGCGCAGTGGACATTGTGGGCGGCCACCGCCGTTGAAGATGATCTGGGCAAGTGGGCGTATCACACGATGTTTTTGCCCGAAGCCGAGCGCGATCCAAAGCTCGCGGCGGACTGTTTGGCGCGGGTTCAAACGCCGCTGGCGGTGCTCGATGGGGTGCTGGCAAAACAGGCATTCTTGGTCGGCAATCGCTTTACGGTGGCTGATCTCAACGTGGCCTGCGTCTGCTACCGATTGCTGGCGATGGAGCTTGCCGACAAACCGAATTTGAAGCGCTGGCTGCATGCAGCCTGGGCACGCCCCGCAGCACTCACTGCCCGCCGAGCACGCGGCGACAAGGTGTAGCAACACGATGGCGCTCACTCAGAAAGAGCTGCACTACGGCATGTTTAACGGGCTGCCGGCGCTCTTAGTTCACACCCCCTTTTCGACAGCGGCGGTGAGTCTGTTCGGCGGCCATGTGCTGTCGTTCGTTGCCAAAGGATTCGAGGACGTATTGTGGATGTCACCCACCACGAAACGACCGCCTGACGCCATCCGCGGCGGCATCCCCGTCTGCTGGCCGTACTTCGCTAAACAAGGTCAACCGAGCGAGGCACCGCAGCATGGTTTGGTGCGCACCCGGCAGTGGAAACTCACCCACGCTGAGCAGACCGAAGCCGGTGAAATTGTGCTGGCGCTTTCGGCGCCGCTCATTGATGATGTGCCCATGAGCTTGATGCTCACCATGCGCATCGGTCGGGCGCTGGAGCAAGCGCTAACCACGGTCAACATGAGCAGCGAAACCGTGCGATTTACCCAAGCCTTGCACACCTATTTCAAAGTAGGTGACGCGATGCGCGTCTCGGTGGAGGGCTTAGACGGCTTGACCTACCGTGACAAATTTGATGACTTCAACGAGCATGTACAGCGCGGCGCTTGGCATCTATTCGATCCGCGCGATCCGGGCCGCAGCGACCGGATTTATATGGACACGGGAAACCGATTCGAGCTCAACGATCCCACGCTCGCTCGAAAAATCACCATTGAAATGCAAGGCAGCAAAACACTCGTCGCGTGGAATCCCGGCGAAGAGGCCGTCAAAGGCTTCGTCGATATTCCGGCGAGCGGCTGGCGCGACTATGTGTGTCTTGAAGCGGCCAACTGCGGCAACGAAATCATCGAGCTAGCGCCCGAAGATTCACATGTGTTGCAGCAAACGATCAGCGTTGCGGCGCTAGTGAGTCACTAACGTTCCTCAAATCGCCGCGTCGTCGAAAGGTTAAGGCTTCGGCGGCAGCCCGCGCGCGGCGCGCTTGCCGTTGTTGAACGAGCGAATTTCGGCGCGGGTCACCACGCCGTCGCGATTGACATCGATTCGATTGAAGTTTTTGCAGACGCTGCGCGTTTTGCCCGCGCACGCTTCAACACGACTCAGCGCACGATCCCGATTGGTGTCCGCACTGGAAAACTTGTTGGGGGTCGCGGAGAAAGCGGTGCTCATCGTCGCGCTGACAACGAGCGCAGCAAGCCAGGTTGAATTGATTTTTTTCACAACGAACCCCTTGGAATGTTTGATGGGCAATTAGCGGTAGAACGCGCCAACTTCATCGCGCGACAGATAGCCATCACGATTCCAGTCGATCCGTCCAAAGTCGCGCTGCCATTGGCCGTTGGCACGGGCTTCGTCGTAGGAGATGTAGCCGTCGCCGTTGCGATCAGTGCTGGAAAACGCATCGTACGCGGGTGCGTTGTAGTACGTTGGCGAGTGGTCGTAAGTCGGTGCGACATAAACCGCGTTGTTGTAGTAGCGCGGCGCAACATAGCTCACCGGCGGGGTGTAGTAGTGCGGTGCCGTGGCGAGAGCAATTCCGCCAATCGTTGCGGCGATCGCCACCGGAGCAATCCAACGACCGTTATGCCATCGGCCATGACGATACTGGTGACCGGAGTGATAGTAATGGCCGCGCGGTGCAACGTAGACTGGAGCGGGCGCAATATAGACATTGGGGCGATGCCAGTAGCCGTGCTTTTGGTCAGCACTGGCGGACGCATTGCCGGCCGCGCCAAGGGTAGCCGCTGAAATCGCTGCGACAATCGCGGTGCGAAGGATGACGTTTTTCATAGGATTCTCCTTAAATCAATGGGATGCCAGCGCGGTCATTTCATCGATTGAATCACCGCCATGACGACTCCAACGCGCCTGAGCAACTTTCGGTGGACGCGTTTGCAACCGTTACAAAAATTTTCATCTTTCAAGAAATTGCTGCACTGCGCGATAATTGAGCACAGAAAAGAATAAATTCCTATGCAAAAAGAACAACTTAGCGCGTGGCTCGCCGACGGACTCGTCAAAGCCGGTCTGAGCGGACAACCCACCTTAGAGCGCCCGAAACAAGCCGATCATGGCGATTGGGCAACCAACATCGCCCTGCAACTGGCCAAACCGCTCGGTAAAAACCCACGCGAGGTCGCCACACTCATCAAGTCGACACTTGATGCCAACCCGCATCCGCTGGTCTCTGAAATCAGCATCGCCGGACCGGGCTTTATCAACATTCGATTGAATGGTGCCGCAAAGTTTGCGGTGGTCGCTGACGTTTTGAAGCTGCGCGATAGTTTTGGCAACGGCACCGCGCGGGCAGGCGAAAACGTGATGGTGGAATTTGTTTCCGCCAACCCCACTGGCCCGCTGCACACCGGACACGCGCGGCAAGCGGCCCTCGGCGACACACTATGCAACATCTTGCAAACGCAGGGCTGCAAAGTGCATCGCGAGTTCTATTACAACGACGCGGGCAATCAAATTGAAAACTTAACTCGCTCGGTGCAATTGCGCGCCCGTGGCATTGAGCCCGGCAGCGCTGATTGGCCCGACGACGGCTACCGCGGCGACTACATCCTTGAATTGGCGCAGAAATTTTCCTCCACTGGCGGCAGTGCAGATGATGCGAACGCGGTGCGCGCGTTCGCGGTGAATGCCCTTCGCGCCGAGCAAGACAAGGATCTCACGGCGTTTGGCGTCAAGAAATTCGACTGCTACTACTTGGAAAGTTCGCTCTACACCGACGGGCGTGTCGACAAAACCGTGGCCGCGCTCAATGCCTCGGGGCACACGTTTGAACACGAGGGCGCACTCTGGCTAAAAACCACGGATTTCGGCGACGACAAAGATCGCGTGATGCGCAAAGGCGCGGGCGGCTACACCTATTTCGTGCCCGATGTCGCATATCACGTGACCAAATGGGAGCGCGGCTTTACGAGCGTGGTGAACATCCAAGGCACCGATCATCACGGCACGATTTCGCGCGTCCGCGCAGGTTTGCAGGCGCTCGATGTGGGCATTCCGAAGGGCTATCCGGATTACTTGTTGCATTCGATGGTTCGCGTAATGAAGGGCGGCGAGGAAGTAAAAATCTCCAAGCGCGCCGGCAGCTACATCACGCTGGGCGAGCTCATTGAATGGGTCGGCAAAGACGCTGTTCGCTTCTTTTTGGTGGCCCGCAAAGCTGATAGCGAATTTACGTTTGACATCGATTTGGCGCTGTCGCAAAGCGAAGAAAATCCGGTGTACTACGTGCAGTATGCCCATGCTCGAATTTGCTCAGTGCTCCGAGACGGCGGCCTGACGGCTGACGCACTAGCAGCCGCTGACCTGTCGGCGCTGTCACACGAAAAAGCCGAGGCGCTGGCGACCAAATTGGCCGATTTCCCATCGCTCGTGGCCACCGCCGCACGCGATTTGGCCCCGCATATGGTGCCGTACTACCTGCGCGAGGTGGCAGCCGCCTTTCACACCTACTACAACGCTGAGCGCTTCCTCGTCGACGATCCGCGCGATAGAGCGGCACGGCTAGCGCTGGCGGCGGCCACCGCTCAAGTGCTAAAAAATGGACTTGGATTGCTTGGTGTGTCCGCACCTGAGAGAATGTAGACGTGGAAAATTCAACAAACAGCCCGAGCGCTCGCCCCAACACCGCCCCATTTCTATTTGGCGGCATGATGGGTTTTGTCGCGGGGCTCGTAGTGGCCGGCGTGGTGGCGATCTGGATTTATCAATCCACACCCTTTCGCGCGGAATCCACGCCGCCCGCCAAACTCGACCCGATCCGCAAACCCGAATCGAACAAGGCCGCTGCCACCGGCGTGGCGGTGATCGCCAAAGAGGAAAGCAAGGGCGACGCCCAGCGCATCACCCCACCGGCCAGCGTGATTGCGCCTAGCAGCGCACCGGTTGCCGCCGCACCGGCAGCGATTGCGGCCCCAAAACCAAGCGTTGAACCCTCGCCGAGCGCCGAGCCGCGCGGCCGTCTGTGGCTGCAAGTTGGCGCGTTTGCCAACCCGAACGAAGCCGAAGCGCAGCGCGCAAAATTTGCATTGCTGGGCTACGAAGCCACCGTCATCGCCGCCACCGTTCCGGACAAAGGCACCGTGCACCGGGTGCGCGTGGGGCCGTACAAAGATCCCGATGAAATGGGCAAGGCGCGCGGCGATTTAGCGCGCCAAGGTATCGAAGTCAGCGTAGTTAAACCCTAAGTTTGCCCCTGCGGCCGAGCTCGCGGTCATCGAACTTGCGGCCGCCACGTTAGTCAGAGCAAGCAGGCTGACGCAATGCGGCGGCAAAGACTAAATTTACGAACACTTTACGATTATCTGGAGACGTTATGTTTGGTTGGTTGAAATCGGCACGTTGGTTGGCCATGGGCGTGGTCGCGGTATCGCTGTCGGCAGGGGCGCAACAGCAGTTTGTTGAGGGCAAGGAATTCCTGCGTTTGAAAAACGTGCAACCCGTTGAATCCGGCACAAAGATCGAAGTCATTGAGTTCTACAGCTACGCTTGTAACCACTGTCGTGACCTCGAAGAGCATCTCGGCCCGTGGATCAAAAAGATCCCGGCCGACGTGGCGTTCAAACGCGTTCCGGTGACCTTTCAGCCCGCGTGGGCAAATTTGGGAAAGATCTATTACACCCTCGACGCGCTGGGTCGCGACGACTTGTCGGCCAAAGTGTTTGACTCCATTCACCGCGCCAATGTGAAACTGCAAGACGAGAAAACCTTCTTTGAATGGGCGGGTAATAATGGTCTCGACTCCAAAAAAGTCGCCGAGATGTGGAATTCGTTCAGTATCAACAGCAAAATGAATCGCGCTAAGACGCTCGCGGCGAACTATCAGGTTGACAGCGTGCCGATGCTCTTCATTGATGGCAAATACAGGGTGCAGCCGCACCTGCTCAAAGGGTCGCACAAAGAGGTGCCCGATGCGCTCAACTTCTTGATCTCGAAGGCTCGCAGCGAGCGCAAGTAATTGCGTCTGCCCGGAGAAGCCGCCCGCTCTCAGCGCGCGGCTTTTTTTATGCCCGCCACTTTCCGCTTTTTATTTCGCAAGACGCCCACACGTTGAATTGATGAAAGCAAACTCAGACGCGCTTGGCATCGTTCACCGCCCCTTCGCCACGGCACGCATCGCCTGCCTCGTGCCATCCATCACCGAAACGCTCTTTGCGCTGGGTTTGGGTGATCAGGTCGTGGCACGAACCGGGTTTTGTATCCATCCCGAACCCGCTGTTCGCGACGTGCCCAAAGTGGGCGGCACAAAGGATGTGAACGTGGCGAAATTAATTGCCACCGAACCCACACACGTCATCGTCAACATCGACGAAAACGTCAAAGCCACCGTCGATCACCTGCGCCGGGTGATTCCTAACGTGATCGTGACGCATCCGATCACCCCCGAGGACAATTTCGCACTTTATCGATTGCTCGGCCACACGTTTTGTAGAACTGAGGCTGCCGAGGCGCTCTGCGACAAGCTCGCGGCAGCGTTGGTGCGCGCGCAAGCCGTCGCGGCAAAATTGCCCGCTGAAACTGCACTCTATGCCATCTGGAAAGACCCGTGGATGAGCGTTTCTCGCGACACCTACATCAGCCACATGATGGCAAGCGTCGGATGGAAAACGCTGCCGATTCAAGCCGACAAGCGCTATCCCGAGGTTCCAGACACCGACTCAAGCTGGGCGCGCGCTGAGCGAATCTTTCTATCGTCCGAACCTTATTCATTCGGCGATGAACACGTGTCCGCTCTGAAAAACCAGCGGAGGCTGCCGCAGCCGGTCCAATTGATCGACGGCGAAATGGTGAGTTGGTACGGCGTGCGCGCCGTCGCCGGAATTGAATACCTGTGCGGATTGCGCGAGCTCACTGCGGTGTCTGCAAAGCTACCGACGAGCTAGCGTAGCCGTGTCAGCGATCGGGCTCAAAATCGTCGGTCAAACAAACTCGCCCCTAACCACCCGCGAGATTACGGCCTCAACGCGTCAATCACTACCGCGATATCTCTATCGCTACGCGTCGTGTTCTTAGCGCCTGCCGTTAGCGCCATCCCTGAGAGCCCTAGCAGGCGGCGCAGAATCATGAGACCGTCAGTGGTGGCTCGAACTTCATTGTCACCATCCACGTCAAAGCGCGCCAGGTTAGTTTCGATATGCAATTGAATTTGCGAGGAGTCTCGCAGCGGATTTGTGGCGACCACGCCGTCGGTAAGTGCCGCATCACGCAGTCCAAATAAGTAGCGCAATACGATTACAGCATCGGTGCTCGCTCCGTAGACATCGGGTGCGGCGCTGTTGTCAACGTTGAGGATCGCCGGAGCCAGGCACACGCCCGAGCCTGATGTGGGCGCTGGGCGAGCGGCTGTGAGCACTGTGCCCGCCGCGTATGCCCCCGCTTGCCTGAACGAGCGCTGGGTGAACTGCATACCCGTGCTTGCCGCCTGCACACCCACAGTAGACTGCGCGCCACCGGCCGCTGCGCCGCTGCCTGCCTGCACATAACGGTAAGCGAACGAATCGCTGTTTTCGTTGAACACAATCGCAAAGTTGAGATTGATCGCGGAGGCCCCGTCGCCAACCGTGCGGCCCCGCCATTCGATGATGAATTGCCGATTCGGCGACGCGCCCACGAGATTGGTGTAGACGCCGCCTCCCGTTAGATTGAGTTGCAAATCGTTCCAGTTGGGGAAGTACACCGTGACGTTGGTGCCAAAGGCTTCCCCAGAAAAGTCACCGGTGCCATCACTGGGCAGCGCTGTATTGGTGTACGCGCGACTGCCGCCCGTGCCGATCTGCACAATACCATTGGTCGATACGCGAAGAACGGAGTTGCCCGGCACCGACGTGCCGTAGGCTGAGAAATTAAAGCCTGCAGGCGTAATGACGGTGAAGATGCCATCGTCGGTGTTGCTGCCAGCGATCAATGTGCCACCGGCTGGAATGGTGCCGCCCGTAGACGAAGAAAACACATAGTTCGACGTGTTCACACCCACGGGTAGCGTGAAGTTAAACGACTGTGATGCGCCGTTGGCAAGGCTGGTCGACAACACGAAATCCGCGACTGTTCCCGAGACCACCGACGACTGCGTTGATATTTGAAACGATGAAAGATTACTTGCCGAGCCGGCGGCTGCAACATTGCCGTAGCTCGAGACGGGCTGGGTGACGAGCACTCCGGGGGTTGCGCTCGTGAGCACAGCACTTGCGCCGTTTGCCGCCGTGGTGCCGATATTGTTGAGCGTGACAGAGAGCGCATTGCAATCGTTGGGATCGAGACGATTATTGTCACCCGTTACGTTTTGAGCTCCGAGCGTGAAATACGGTCCCGGCGGAATCACGTTAACGGTGAATTCCCGCAAAATTGTCGCGCCGCAGGTGTCAACTGCCGTCACGCGAACCACCCGCGAACCAATCAATGTCGTCGAGTCGCTCGCTACTGTGACGACTCCGTTGGCGGCAACCGATACGTTGACACCGGCGCCGCTGCCGGGCAGCGCGCTAGGGGTTACGGTCACGCCGATCAAGGTTCCGTCGGGATCGCTGGGTGCGCTCGATGGATTCACGACGATGGAGTTGCCTCGAATGAGCTGCACACTGCTGTAGTTTCCGAGCGCTGGCTCGCGATTACTGGCAACAACTACATTGACAAAGCGTGAGGTGCTCGCGCCGTCGCTGTCGGTGACGGTGAGTAGCACCGGATACGCCTTAGTGCCGCTGGTTGGTGCGGTTAGTGTGCAGGCCGCACTTGCAGTCAGGCTCACGTTGCCCGAGTTATTGGCAGCGGTTACCGTCAGCTCGAACGGCACTTGTGACACCGAAACAGTCAGGCTGCCCGCTGCCGCCGGTGCGTCAGACACGCTGGCAACCACCGCAGTGACCGCGGGTCCACCCTGACGAATTGAGACCGAGCCGGGCGGTCCGAACGTCAGTGTGGGCGCTGTGTTGCTGCCGGTGATGGCGAAATTGGCGTCACTCACATCAAAGAAAATGTTGCCGACCGCCGAGACGCGAATTCGCGCTTGGGTGCTAGCAGGAGTGCCGCTGGGAATGGTGACCGATGCGTTGCCATTGTTCGGCACGGTCGCGGCGAGCGTCGTTGGGTAGGTGTACCCGCCATCGAGCGAGAGATCGATCTTTACGTTGGCGACGTTGATCGGCGATGCGTTGGTTGACGCTACGTTCCATGTGATCGTTTGCGTCGATCCCGCCGCCCAAGAAAGCGCAGTGTTAGGAGATGTCACGGCAAATGGCCCCGCCGTGGCGACGGTACTCACCACCATCGCTGCGTCGTTCACGCCGCCGCCGCCAGCGCGATTGTCCCGAACAGTCACTCGGAAATTAAGGGTGCGTGTGGTTGATGGCAGCAGCTCGCCGGTCATGTAATTGGTCGTAGTGGTGCCCTCGATGGGCGCCTCCGAAGGCGGGACGTTGGCATTATTCAAAATGTAGCGAAGGCTCGGAAACGTTCGCGACGGTGAAGCGGTTGGGATGAAGTTGCGAAACAGCGGACCGCCGTCATCGGTGAGGGCCGCAATGGTGTTAGCGGATACACCCAAGTCGTATTGCTCCCAAAGGTACGTCAGGCTATCGCCGTTGGCGTCACTCCCAGTTGCTGTGAGCGTGAAAGGTGTGCCGATTGGAATGGTGTAGTTCAAGCCAGCGCTTACCGTGGGCGGTGTATTGCCAGTATTTGCCACAACACCGCAGGTGGATCCGCTTCCGCTGGCGATGAACGAGCTCATTTCATCCAAGCTTTTGCGGTGGAAGTAGTCTTCACCTTTCGGTTGAAGGTTGACCGCACCGCAGATACCCGCGTAGGCCTGAATCGTCACACCGCTGCCGGTTTCATAGGCGGCTGAAGTGGCTATGTTCCCACTACAGTTTCCGACACCCCCGTTAAAGGTATGGTTACCCGCGAATTGATGTCCCATTTCGTGCGCTACGAAATCCACATCAAAGGCGTCGCCCACCGGATTGGAGCTGCCAGTGACACCCTCGGCCTTGCTGCCGGCTCGGCACACCGAACCGAAGCGCGCTACGCCACCGCCACCGGTGCTGAATACGTGGCCAATGTCGTAGTTGGCCGAGCCGATAATCGCATCAACATTGCTTTGGTTTTCTGAGAGCAGTGTGTTGCCGTTGCTGTTGGTGTAGGGATCGGTGGCACCGTTGGTGTAGATCAGCTGATCGGTGTTGGCAATAAGCACCATGCGCACGCTCAGCTCGCGCTCAAAGATGCCATTGACGCGATTTATGGTGGTCACCATCGCGCTCAAGGCATCCGAGACCGAGCCGCCAACCGCTGTGGTGTACTCGCCTGTGGCGGCCAGCGCCAGACGATACGTTCGTAGCGTTGCGCCCGAAGCAAGCGCGGTCACGTTATTTTTTCGAAGCAGATTCGATACCGGCGCAACATGCTGGCCCGTAACACCGCAGGTGAAGCCTTGACGTGCGCGCTCATGGTCGCTTTTGTTAAACACCGAGTAGCGACCCACGTCGTTCAACTGATAGGGCTCGATGTATCGGGTACGAGTCGCGCCGATGATCTGCGCGCGAAAGCCTCGCGCTGTGAGATCAAAGCGCACAGTCGCCGTTGGGTCATCAATGCCCTGACCGACATAGGTGCGAATGTCCGGGTAGCGCTTGGCAAGCGCAGGCTCCATGACCGAGGACTCAACAACCCGAAAGCGCTCGAACCCGCCTTCAGGCAGAGGAAGGCTCAATTCAAAATTGCTATCTGAGGCGAAAACGACGCCCTCTCGAGGGGCCACGCGCAGCCTCTCTCGCATGGCATCAAAGTTGAGGGTCATGATGCGAGCCTTGGCGGCGACGATAATTCGCTCCCCACGGACCGCAACTTGGCTTTCGTCAATATCCGTCCATAGCGCCGGACTTGCCGCGTGGCCAACGCTCATGGCGCTGGCCCACCCCGCCAGCGTAGCCACCAGCAACCAAGAACGTGCGCCCATCTATCCCCCAATGCTTCTGTTACTAAAAACTCGTTACATGTCTTCGGCCCCTTAGCGCAAAGCCAAGGCGGGCACTATAGCAAACGCGGCAAGGTGAATGACAGGGGGCGAGTTTCATCAGCGCAACATCTGACCCTGAGCCACTGCATCAAAGGAGTGATAATAAATACTTGTTTTCGTAAACCCTAGGTTGACAAGGACATGGCACGGCGTTTGCTTGCAATCGCTGCCATCGAGCGGTATTGCTCGAATTCATACACAGAAGGATTTTCATCATGTTCGCACGCAAAACCATGACAAAAGCGGCTCTCGCTTTGGCTGTCGCCGGTTGTTCCGCGCTCTCATTTGCGCAAACTAAAGTCACTTACTTGACCAACTGGTACGCCCAGGCCGAGCACGGCGGGTTCTACCAAGCGGTGGCTGAGGGCATTTACAAAAAGTACGGTCTGGATGTGACCGTAAGGATGGGCGGGCCGCAGGTCAACGCGCTACAACTGCTGGCCGCTGGTCAAGCCGATTTCTATATGGGCTACGACATCCAGTCGTACAAGGCGTGGGAGCAAGGCATTCAGGCGGTCAACGTTGCCGCTGCCTTCCAAAAGGACCCGCAAGTCGTGATCGCTCACGACGACGTGAAATCCTTTGGTGATCTGAAAGATCGCACGCTCTTGATTTCGAGCGCCGCGCACACCGCCTGGTATCCGTGGGCCAAGGCAAAGTACGGTTTTACCGATGCGCAAACACGCCCCTACACGTTTAATGTTCAGCCCTTTATGGCTGACAAAAAACTCGCCCAGCAGGGCTACTTATCCTCTGAGCCCTATGCGATTACGCAAGCAGGCGGCAAGATCAACGTGTTTCTAATGGCCGACTTGGGATACCCGCCCTACTCCACCACCATCACCACGCTCAAGAAAACAATCGACAGCAATCCGAAAATGGTTGCCGATTTCGTTAAGGCTTCGATTGAAGGTTGGGCGAGCTATCTGAAAAACCCAGCACCGGGCAATGCGCTGATCATCAAAGACAACCCGAACATGACCGCCGACAAGCTCGCCAACGGCTTGAAGGTCATGAAAGAAAACGGCATCGTTACTGGCGGCGATGCAGCGAAAATGGGCATCGGCATCATCACTGAGGCTCGGATGAAGCAGACTTGGGACATGATGGTCGCCAACAAGCTGATCGATCCCACAAAAGTGAAATTCAATGATGCTTGGACTGATCGGTTTGTGAAAGACTTGAAAATTCTTCCTTGATGTATTGACCGCTTTCGCGGTCAATACAGGACGAAAGACGAAGGACGAATGACGCAAAGGTGTGCGCAGTGGATTGTGCTTGGCACGACGGGCGCACGGCTCAATCGCAACACACGCTACTTCGCTCGCTCACAAGGCGCGCGGGCCTCCTTTGCGCCAACGTTCGTTCGTCGTTCGTACGTGGCGGGCGTCTCATGGCGGATGACCACAGACGCTACGCGCAACCCAAGCTTCTCGCCCCCATGATTGAAATTCTTTCCGCTTCAAAAACATATCCCAACGGCACGCACGCGTTGCAGCCGGTGGACTTAAAAATTCAAGAGGGTGAATTCGTTACCTTGCTGGGGCCTTCGGGTTGCGGGAAAAGTACGCTGCTCAAAATGATTGCGGGTTTGTTACCGGCGACTGATGGGCGAATTTTATTGTGGAGCAAACCTGTCGAAGCCATCGAATCGACGGGGCATCGCATGAGCTTTGTGTTTCAAGAAGCCACGCTCATGCCGTGGTCACGAGTGGCGGGCAATGTCCGCTTGCCGCTGGAATTGCAAGGCGTGGATTCGAGCGACGCTGATCAGCGTGTCAACGATTCGCTCGCACTCGTTGGCCTGTCCAAATTTCACGATGCCTACCCGCGCGAGCTTTCCGGTGGCATGCAGATGCGCGTCTCGATCGCGCGCGGCTTGGTGACCAATCCCACGCTCATTTTGATGGACGAGCCGTTCGGTGCGCTCGATGAAATTACACGAAACAAGCTCGATCAAGATTTACTCGAACTGTGGCAGCAAAAAAAGCTCACAGTGATTTTCGTAACTCATTCAATTTATGAAGCGGTGTACCTATCGACCCGCGTGGTCGTAATGGCCGCGCGCCCCGGCCGCGTGATTGAAGAGGTACCGATTGACGAACCGTTTCCGCGCGGTCCAGAGTTTCGTGTTTCAACGCAATTTGCGGGCTACGCCAAGCACCTGCAAGAGAGTCTGCTGCGCGCAAGCAACGCTAACGAATTGGCCGAGGGTGCTCTGTGAAAGCGCAAAGAATCGTTTTGCCTGTGGTGGTCGCGATCGTGTTGATCGGGCTGTGGCATGGGCTGGTTAAAGCGTTTGAAATCCCGGTGTATTTGGTGCCGAGCCCCGGCAAGGTGCTGGAAACGCTCATCAAAGATTGGTCGCTGCTGGGTGGCTCGCTCTACAACACGCTAAAAATTACCTTCTTCGCGTTCTTCTGCGCGGTCGTGTTGGGTGTGGCGATCGCATTCTTGTTTGTGCAAAGCAAATTTATCGAAGCGGCATTTTTCCCCTATGCCGTATTGCTGCAAGTCACACCGATTGTGGCCATCGCGCCGCTCATCATCATTTGGGTGAAAAACCCGACGGCTTCATTAGTCATTTGCGCGACCCTGGTAGCGCTGTTTCCCATCATTTCCAACACTACGCTCGGGCTTCGCAGCGTGAATCCAGGCTTGCAGCAGCTCTTCAAAATGAATCGGGCGACCCGCTGGCAAACACTCACACGGTTGAGAATTCCAAGCGCGTTGCCGTATTTTTTCGGCGGCTTACGAATCTCGTCGGGGCTTGCGCTCATTGGTGCGGTGGTGGCTGAATTCGTCGCCGGAACGGGCGGCACAGGCGTTGGGCTGGCCTACCAAATTTTGCAGAGTGGCTACCAGTTAAACATCCCGCGGATGTTTGCTGCGCTGCTGCTCATTACGTTGGCTGGCGTGCTTTTGTTTGCCCTGATGGTGGCGTTGTCAAAATGGGCGTTGTCGTGGCACGAAAGCGAATTGTCGAATGACCACTAACTTACTCATCAAAAATGCAAGCGCGGTAATGACCGGGCTTTCCGGCCACGCAGCACGACTCGACACAACACAAGGCGGCGACATCCGAGTCATCGGCGGCAAGATTGCCGCCATCGGCAGGCTAACGCCCGACGCCAATGAACGTGTTATCGATGCCACAGATTGCGTGGTGTATCCAGGTTGGGTCAACACGCACCATCATCTGTTTCAATCATTGCTCAAAGGCATTCCAGCGGGAATCAATCTAGCGCTGTTACCCTGGCTGTCCGCTGTGCCGGTGCCGTATCGTCGCTTTTTCGACCGCGAAGAAGCGCTTCGGATTGCCGCCCGAATTGGGATCGTTGAACTGCTGCTGTCGGGCTGCACCACGATTGCCGATCACCAATATCACTACTACCCTGACATTGCTTACAACGCATCGGAGGCGGTATTTAGTGAAGCGGAAAAACTTGGGGTTCGTTTTTCGCTCCTGCGCGGCGGACAAACGCACATGCGGATCATCGACAAACAACCACCCAAAGAATGCACGCCCGAACCGCTCGATCTCATCATGCGGCGAATCGATGATGACGTGCGCCGCTTTCATGAAAGCGGAGATTTTTCAATGCGCCGCGTGGTGAGCGCCATCACCACACCCACCTGGAGCTGCAAGCCCGATGAGTTGCGTGAATTAGCGCGACACGCGCGCGGCTTGGGTATTCATCTGCATTCACATTTGAGCGAGACCTACGATTACGTGCGCTATTGCCGCGAGGTTTACAACTGCACGCCGATTGATTTTTGCGAACAACATGAGTGGCTTGGCAAAGACGTGTGGTTTGCACACATGGTGCATTTGTCGCAAGCCGAAATCGCAAAATGTGGCGCGACGCAGACAGGCATTTCGCATTGCCCGCAGAGCAATTGCCGCTTAGCCTCAGGCGTGGCACCGGTACCCGAAATGCTCGAAGCCAATGTACCCGTGTCGCTCGCGGTGGATGGCGCTGCCAGCAACGAAGCCGCCGACATGGCCAACGAAGCCCACACCGCATGGATGGTGCATCGCGCTGCAAAACAAAACGCCGCAGCCATTGATGCTGAAACGGTCATTCACCTCGGCACACAAGGCGGCGCTCGGGTGATGGGCTGGAATGGCATTGGCACATTGGAGGTGGGCAAGGCCGCCGATATCGCCATTTACTCGCTCGATCATCCTCGCTACTTCGGCCTGCACGATGTCGCCGTCGGGCCGGTGGTGTCGGGCGGCAGCGTGCATTGCAAAGCAGTCATTTGCAACGGTCGCATCGTCGTTGAAGACGGCGCGATTCCAGGTTTCGATATGGAGCAACTCAAGCACGATGCCAAGCGGCTGGTGGCTATGATGATTGCCAATACAGTTTGAACTTGGCGCGAGACGCTGCCTTTTTTTGACGCAGATTGCCGCAGATTTGAAACTGATTTACACAGATTTTTTTGCCACAAGTCGTGGTGTGGAAACCAAGAGAATCTCCGCTCATCTGCGAAAAATCCGCGCGAATCTGTGTCAAAAAAGCGTAACCACTTAGCTTTCACCGCCACATCGCAATTAGCCAATGAAACCATCAACCGAACAACTTCAAGCACTGCTCGCGGAGCTCAGCGATCTATCGCCCATCCTTGATGACAAACAAGTCACGCGTCTATCCAAAGACTTCGCGTGGTTCTCGCCCGTGCTTAAAGCGGCGCTCGAGCACTACAAAGCCGATGTCGGTTTTCGCCCTAAAACCGAAGCAGAAATTGTTCGTATCGTCGCCGCCTGTGCCAAACACAAAGTGCCGATCATTGCGCGTGGCACGGGCACCGGCAATTACGGTCAAGTCACACCGCTATTTGGTGGCGTGATTCTGGATTTATCGGCCTACAACCAAATGGTGTGGCAGCGCGGCGCGGTCGCACGCGTGCAAGCGGGCATTCGATTGCTCGATATCAACCGCGCTACGATTCCGAATGGATTTGAGCTTCGCTGTGTGCCTTCAACATTTCGGATCGCGACGGCTGGCGGGTTGTACGGCGGCGGTTTTGGCGGCATCGGCTCGATCAATTACGGTCCCTTGGCAAGCACGGGCAATGTGCTCGGCGTGCGTGCGATCACCGTCGAACCCGAGCCTAAACTCGTTGAACTGCGCTCACCCGAAGCGCTCTTGCTGCATCACGTTTACGGCACCAACGGCATCGTGCTTGAAATGGAGCTAGCGTTAGCGCCCGCCCACGTTTGGCGAGAGGCGATTTTGCTAGCCGACGGGATGGAGCAAGCGTTGCGGATGGCCGATGAAATCGCCAATGCGCCTGGCGTGACCAAAAAATCGGTGACGTATTTTCAGTCGTCCATTCAGCCGTATTTACCGATGTTTCACGACCGCTGGGCAACCGGTAAACACGCGGTGTTTGTGGTGTACGCAGAGCAAGCCAAACAAGCGATCGACGAAATTGTGGGTCGCCACAACGGCGAAATCACCTACGACGAAGACCATCAACAACAGCTCGACAAAATCAAAACGATTCTCGAGTTCACTTGGAATCACACCACGCTGCACGCGCTTCGGGTGGACGACACACTGACCTACATCCAAAGCGGATTCACGCCCGGCAAACACATTGAGCAAGCGCTCAACATGCATCAATTGCTCGGCGACGAATGCATGCTGCACCTTGAATTCATTCGCTTGAAAGAAGGCGGCATGACCTACAGCGGTCTGCAGCTCATTAAGTACAGCAACGCGCCACGTTTAAACGACATCATGCAGATTCATCGCGACAACGGCGTCTACATCGCTAATCCGCATGTGTACCACGTGGAAGACGGCAAACAAGGCGTGGTCAATCCCGACGTTGTGATGACCAAGATGCGCTTCGATCCATTGGGTTTACTCAATCCGGGAAAACTGCGCGGCTGGGAAATACGTGATCAGATTGCTGCTGACGTTAAGGCGGGTAAGGTCAACGTGTCTACTTTGCCGAAGTTTTAATTTGCGTAGAAGGACGGGATGACGACGCGCGCTTTGCGCGCTTTTGCTTCGGCAACATGACGTATGAAGTGAGTTCATGGTTCGACAAGCTCACCACGAACGGAAACGTTAATACTTCAGCTTGTCGGACCTATAGGACAGCGCTTCGCTAGGACGCAAAGCTTTACGGTGCTGAGCACTTCATCACCGCCCCGCTGTTTCACCAAAGAAGTTTTAGCGGCTCAGAACTTCGCCATGCTCGCTTCGACCTTTGCCAAAAACTTCGCACGGCTTTGATCGGTGCTGGCGTTCATGTGATAGTGCGCCAGATAATCGGTCTTGCAACCCTTGCCGCAGAACCATTTGGCGTAGCGAGTGATTTGCTTTCTGGGTGGGTCGCCCATACCAATGGCCATCCAGCGCGCTCGGCCGTAGGTTGAAACGCCGGCAATCTTTTTGATGTGTTTGAACAGCGGTGTCACCACCGCGCCGTCAATGTGAAACGCGACGCCGGGGCGAAACACGCGATCAAAAAAGCCTTTCAGGATCGCCGGCACACCGAAACACCAGGTCGGAAATACATAGACCATCGCGTCGTGAGTTCGAAGTAGATCCACATAGCGCGCAATATCGGCTGGCACTAGATTGTGGTCGTGATAGTTGCGGCGCTCTTCGGCCTTGAGCCGCGGGTCAAAGTCGTCTTGGTTGAGATCGATCAGCGAAACCTCGTGGCCCGCTGCCTTGAGCCCGCGCAGCGTGGCTTGAAGCACTGCTGCGTTAAAGCTCTCTTCAAGTGGATGAGCGTATACGACCAAAACACGCATCTAAACTCCTTGATTGTCTCCGCGGTGCGCCCAGCCCGTCATGCGTTTTTCAACCCACGCGGTGATGGCGTAGAGCACGATACCGAGCACAGCCAACGCGACCAGCGCGGCAAATACCAGCTCAACCTTAAAGGCCGCCTGCGCATCGAGCATCAGCTTGCCAAGGCCGGCATTCGAACCCACGGTTTCGCTGACCACGGAGCCGACAAAGGCGAGCGTGATCGCAATCTTGAGTGATCCGAAAAAATACGGCATGGAGCGTGGAATACCGACTTTGCGCATGATGTCGAGCTTACTGGCGCCGAGTGCACGGAGCACATCGCGAAGCTCAGGCTCGGTGGTTGCGATGCCGGTGGCTACGTTAACCACGATCGGGAAAAACGAAATCAAGAACGCCGTGAGAATCGCGGGCACGGTGCCGATACCAAACCACAGAATCAGAATCGGTACGACCGCCACTTTCGGCACCGCGTTAAACGCAATCATCACCGGATACAACGCGCCATAGATCGTTTTCGACCAGCCAATGAACACACCAAGCAACAAGCCGAACACGATGGCCAACCCGAAACCAGCCAGCGTAGTGAACAGCGTTTGCCAAGAATTCGACACGATCGGATCCCAATAGCGAACCATGGCCACCCAAATGTCACTCGGTGACGGAAGGATCGTGGGCGCAATGGAGAAGCCGCGGCAGATCAACTCCCAAAGCACGAACAGCGCAACGACGAACAAAAATGGTGCAAGAACGGTTTCTTTAAACTTTTGCATGCTGCGCTCCTAATGCCGGCCGATGTGTGAGCGGAGCTCTTGCACGAGTTCTTGGAAATGCTGCGTGTAGGTGACCTCGATATCCCGCGGGCGTGGCAGGTCAACCTTTTGAATCTTGACGATCTTTCCGGGGCGATCACTCATCACATAAACGGTGTCGCAGAGGAACACCGCCTCGCGTAGATCGTGGGTAACGAGCAGCGCCGTGATCCCTTTTTGTGCATGAAGGTCGCGCATGATGCACCAAAGTTCTTCACGGGTGAACGCATCTAGCGCCCCAAACGGCTCATCGAGCATCAAAATTTCGGGCTCATGAATCAGCGCACGGCAAATGCTGGTGCGCTGCTGCATGCCGCCCGAGAGCTGCCACGGAAACTTTTCTGTGAAACCTTTCAAACCGACGGATTCCAAGAGCGCGCGCGCCTTGTCCCGATACTCTTCGCGCTTACTGCCCATTTGCGAGCGATGCGGCTGCACGATTTCGAGCGGCAGCAACACGTTATCGGTCGCGGTGCGCCACGGAAGCAGGTTCGACGCCTGAAACGCCATGCCGACTTTGTTAATCGGTCCCGAAATCGGTTTGCCTTCAAGCGTGAGCGAACCGCTCGCCACGGGCATCAGGCCGCTGATCAACTTCATCATCGAGCTTTTGCCGCAACCCGACGGCCCCACGACCGCGATGAATTCACCCTTGTGCAGGGTCAGTGTCAAATCATCCACGGCCTTCACAGCGTTCTGCCCGCTGCCGTAAACCATGCTGACGTTTTTAAGCTCTACGAGCGGTGCGCCAATCTTCATCGTTCCCATCCTTTATAGAGCGATTGTAGGTTGCATAAATCGCGCCAATTGCGGCGAGGCGGCCGTTCAAGCTATGACCTTCATAAGCAAAAACAAGCCAGCGGCAGGGCGACTCCCATTGTTTATGGCACGCGCTTTGCGTTAGATCGAGAGCACAACAATCGGAGGTAGAACCCATGACACGAATCAAATCACTCGCGCTAGCAGCCGCGCTCGCGGCGTGCGCCGCTGGCGTCACACAAGCGCAAACCGCCATCAAATTCACACTCGACTGGCGCTTCGAAGGCCCCTCAGCGCCCTATTTGTGGGCGCTCGAAAAGGGCTACTACAAAGCCGAAGGCTTGGATGTAACGATCGATAACGGTGCAAACTCGACCGAGGCGATCAATCGCGTTGCCAGCGGCACCTACGACATGGCCTTTGGCGACATCAATTCGCTGGTTCGCTTCCGCGACAAAAAGGAAAACGCGCCGATCAAAGCAGTCGCAGTCATCTACAACCAACCGCCTTTCGCCATCGTTTCACTCGCCAAAAAGGGCATCAAAAAACCCAAGGATTTAGAGGGCAAAGTGCTCGGTGCACCCGCCGCCGACGGCGCGTTCGCGCAGTGGAAGGGTTTTGTCGAAGCCAACAAGATCGACGCTAGCAAGGTCAAAGTCGAAAACGTGGGCTTCCCGGTCCGTGAGCCGATGCTCGCTGAAGGCAAAGTTGATGCGATCACCGGCTTCTCGTTCTCGAGCTACATCAATTTACGCAGCCGCGGCGTCGCCCAAGACGGCATCAACGTGATGTTGCTGGCGGATCACGGTCTCGACCTATACGGCAACTCGATCATCGTGAACCCCAATTTCGCAGCAAAAAATCCCAAGGCTGTGGCCGGTTTCGTGAAAGCCACGCTGCGCGCGGTCAAAGAAGTAGCCGCCAATCAGCGTGAAGCCGTCAAAATGGTCGTAAAGAAAAACCCCATCGCCGACGAGCAGTGGGAAGCCATCCGTTTGAAGATGGCCTACGACCAAAACATCATCACGAAGGAAGTGCTTGCTAACGGCCTAGGCGGCGTAGACATGAAGCGCTTGACCAAATCGATCGACCAAATCGGCCAATCATTCGTATTCACCAACAAGCCCAGGGCCGAGGACATTTTCGACGCCAGCTTCCTGCCCGCCAAGGCGGATCGGATGATTACCAAGTAGCTTTTATTGGTAACGCCCTATAAAAGCGGCTTCGGCCGCTTTTTTTTGTGCTCTCTGTATTTTACTAAACTGCCTGCTATCCCTTCATTTACTTGGCGTTGACGTAAAAAGGCTTGTTTTTTGGGTATCCGTTGATGAGCGGTTAAGGTTTCACCGGTGGTGCCACCAGTAAGCAACGGCGGCGATACAGAGCAGCCAAATGCTGACCATAAATGCCGCCGCGACGTAGCTCCTGGGACGGGAAATGAGGGTGGTGGCCTTCTCGCGTGACTCCGCCAGAACGTCCGGAGGCAACAGCCGAATGACCAACAACAAGCCAAGCGGAACAATCAGCAGGTCGTCCAAGTAACCCAAGACCGGTATGAAGTCAGGTATGAAATCAATGGGGCTTAGCGCATAGGCAGCTACGGCAAGTGCCAGACATCTGGCGAGCATTGGAGTTCTCGGGTCGCGCGCAGCAAAGTACACAGCCACAGCATCCCGCTTTACGCGGCGCGCCCAGTCTTTGGCTTGTTCAATGCGTGACATGAACGCAGCTTCCATCTGGATAGTATGTGGAGTTCACACCAAAGCGGACCGTGAATCGTGACGCAGAGTTAACCGGCCGACGACGGCAGGGTGCCAGACCCGGGCTGGCGACAATGTAGCGCGTACCGCCAGACTAGGCCCGCTGGCCTGCCGCTGGCGGTCCAGTTCAACGACCAGTTCGGTGTCACTGTCGTCTGCGCTCCATGGCGGCCATTGAAGGCCGGAAACCCAGCTTCTCGTAGAAACCAGGCACGCCTTCGCGATCTGCTCTGAGTACCCATGTGATCTCCGTGTTCGTTCCCATGGCTTCGCGAACGAGCGCTGCTCCGATCCCTCTGCGTTGAAACTCCTTTGCTACAACGACCATAGAAATGTATCCATTGAAGATGCCATCCGTGATGGCGCGAAGAAAGCCGACGACTTGCTCGTTCTCAACGGCAACCAACGCGATCTGGGATCGCTGCACCAATGTATTGAACTTGGTGGCGTCCTCGACTTTACGAGTCCATCCGTTGTCGACGAGAAGTCGTCTCGCGGTATCGATCTCTTGAGGATGAACTGGACGAATGAGCATCGTGACGCCTAACGTGTCTAAACGAACACGTGGAAGTTTAACTTTGTAAAAGTGCGTTTCGTAATTTGCTAGTTACATCGCTTAGCTTATGCAGAACTAGTCGCGATTTAATATGCTGTGTTCTCATACGGCTTCACGGAAAAACGTCATAACCCGCTGACGTCACCCTGAGTGGTGGCCGCTCCGTGTTTACCAGAGGCCGGTTTGTTTAAGTTCATTGACGCTTGACCAACAGTTTTTAGCTGAATTCGGAGGCTCGGTCAGGTAAACACGGTCTCATTCGGAAATCACACTGGCCCACCATCAGGCAGCCCTGTACAGCCGCCCTTGCCGTCATTCCCGCGAAGGCGGAAATCGGTCGTAGATGCAGCGTAGTGCTCCAAGTCATTAATTTTGCTCAATACACCGTAGATTCCCGCCCGAGCGCAGCGAGGTTTATCCTGAGCTGGTCGTTGGGCGGGAATGACGAGTTGGGTTGATTTCGCTGCGCCCTGACGGTCGCGCCGAGGTCTTTGACAGCGCATTCGTCTGCGCTTGCGTAAGCCTTGTTTACCCCGCGCCCCTTTCGAGGCATTGAAATATTGAGTCCGCGGTAGTTCATTGCAGAGTTTCAACGACTGCTCCGCGGTCACGATTTAACTTTACTCGGTAACGCGGGTCATCTGTTCGGCACCTTTCCAGCTATGCGGACAATAACGGCAAGCATCTATTTCGGCAGCGGCTGCAACTGCGTTTTTGAAAACTTCCTCGGCGACGCGCTGGCCCAAGCGGCGGCCGGCGTCCACCGCGTAGCGAGTGTGGATGCCCGCCCACACGCGTGCGTTTCCGAACTCGGTGCCCATCGCGTCTGCATCGGCGACGGTGCGGTACTGGCCGGTGGCGTCGGTCAGCAAGTTGATGGAGTTGGGTTGCAAATGTGCGAACCAAACGTCCATGTTTCCCGTCCAGCGCACAGCACCCACGGGTAATCGGGGTCGTCTGTGATCGACTGCGCTAGCGGCTGCCAACTGGGGTCGCGCAAACTGGCAGGGCTGAACTCAATGCGGATGGCCGTCAGCGGACGCCAAGCACTGTATTTGCCGCGTGAACCGCCGCTGCGGTTCGCGGCAGGGTTCTGCTAAGGCTTGCCAGCGTTGCTGAGCGAGATGTGGAAGTGATTGTCGTGTGGAGAAGATGTGGGTTGGCTCATCAGCACTTCCGCTTTCTCAATTAGGCTGGCAAGCTTCGCCCTTTCCGTTTCGCTCTGGGATGGCAGCCCCATCCTTTGCTGGTGCGCATACGTAAGCAGTCGCTCTTTGAGAGCATTGGAAATCAGTATGGCCCTGATCTCCCCAAAGTGTTCATTATTGATGATGCCTGCAACGACCTCCCAGTTACGGCGAACATCGAAAAGACGTCGCCCGTCTGTCGACTTCCCATCGGCGCCATAAGAAGACCAGGTCGACGGGATCGGGTTTCCCTTCGGATCAGTCGCGTAAAAAGCGAGATCAACGTCCAATCCCATTTGGTGATTGACGTGACGTTCTAATTTACCTCCGGTCTTCGAAGAAAGATCGTGAATGCGAAGACGATGGTCAGGATGATCACCCAGCTGTTGTCTCAGGTGCGCCCCCAATGACATCAACCCGAACACGAGGCGATCATTTCCGAAATTCGCGCCGCGATCGGGATGCGCCAAGTAGTACCCCACGCCTTCCGGGGCAGCCAACTCAGCGGGATGCGCCAATGCCCCTTTCGTCAACAGTCCCTGAGAAACGCTCGGCAACTTTAATTGCCGCAGTCTCTCGATGTCCGAAGCTACCTGCTTCTGTAAATCCTCTCGCGGCTTTTGAGCTTCAGCAGCGGCCCAATGAATGCACCCTGTAGCGGCGAATACGGCAAGGCTCAGAATGACGAAATTACGCAAGATACTCATGGCGATTTTCTCGGATCTACAAGACGTTGGAGGTGAGCGGCGCTGTTTTTCGAGCAACGTAACGAGCGGACGCACCGCAGCCTTGACAGTGGCCCCAACGAACGGAGCACGATGGCGCGTCTACTGGCATTCATCGCTGCGCTGGGTTTACTTATCCTCTGTACTGTTCCACATGTCCTCCGAGAATCCGAGGTTCGTCGCCGCAACTTGCTCTTGCGAGTTCAAGTCATGCCAATCTTTATCGGCACTTGATGGCGCGTCGCCGCCATCCCATTGATCTTGCTGCCAGCCGAGAGCGGCCCACAGCTCTTTCTCTCTGCTGCTCAAATCAGCCCACGACAATTCTTCCCAGATTCCTGGATTGCCTTGCATGTTTCGTACATCCATCGCTGCCTCCTGTGAAAATATTTACAACCGAAATTAAAGGGGCCCGCGCTTCGAATTTGCGAGTGGCGAACGGGCGATGCGCTGTTGTTACCTTGCGCCCGAACGCAGAGCTAACCGGCGCTGCGGGGCTTTATCGCGCAGCGTCCAGCGACCGAACGGAGCGAGGTTGAGCGTCATAGTGGACGAAGCCGCTACGCGGAGTAGTGCCCTGCTGCCCTGACACGATTCATTCTGCATCATCGCCCCGTTGAGCGTCAGCCAAACAGCGTACGGTCTGGCACGAGTCTTTTTAACGGCTGGATTTGCTTTTTCTGGCAAATTAACTAACATGACCATGTTAGCCATAATTGTTGCGGTATCACCATGCAAACTATTCCAGCCGTTCAAGCCCAAACGCGTTTTGGGGAGCTCCTCGACCAAGCCCAGCGCGAGATCGTCGAAATTACGCGCTATGGTCGCACCATTGCCTATGTGGTGTCAGCCCATGAGATGAAGGAGATGCAAGGCAATGTGCAGCGGCGCAAGGCTGCGGCGAGCGCCTTGCGTGCCTACGGTGCCAGTGTTTTGGCGAACCGTGCAACCGGTGTCGTCAATCCAAGCGAGGAGGATATGACCCCTCTGGCGAACGAGCTCCGTAGCTAACTTGATCGTCCTCGATACCTCGGTGCTCATCAGTGCAGCACTGTTCCCCGGTTCGGTTCCCGATCAAGCCGTCATTTGTGCGTTTGAGCACTTCGACGTTGCGGCGTCTAGCGCGATGCTTGCTGAGCTAAAAGCATCGCTCGAAAAACCAAAACATCAACAGTATGCGAACGTCGAAAAGAGGCTGCAGTTCTATGAGATTTTCAGGGCGAACACTAGGGCGATTAAGGTCACCGAGTCGATCACCGCATGCCGTGACCCAAAAGACGATATGGTTTTGGAGCTGGCCGTTGCATCAGGTTCGCTCATCATCGTGTCTGGCGATAAAGACTTGCTCACCCTGAGCCCCTTTCGAGGCATTGAAATATTGAGTCCGCGGCAGTTTATGGCTGAGTTTCAGTAATCGGCGCTTCATGCCGAATTCAATCCTGCCAACTCTCGCCGGACTGGTGGGGCGATAAAGTCCCTAAAACCAAAAAGGCCGGCTATCGGTCACGCGTAAGTCATTGATTTAATTGAATTTAAACGCCAAGACTCGTGACAAAAGTCTAAGACTTACTGACGGCGAGGAGAAAAAACCCATACCCGAGCAAAAAAGTCAGGAACTTTTACAATTGTTAGCACTCTCATGTTGCGAGTGCTAAAACGGTGAATACAACCAGTCACCTGATGCACTTGGGTTGCTCCGGTCGGAGCGGCTCGGCGGGGTCGGCAGGCAATCGAGCCTGTATCGCCCGCCCCCTCGTGAGGGGCAGCGACGGAGTGTTTCCGGCGCTCACGGCGCGCCGTCCGCGCACTTTTGTTAGTTGACGGCATCGTTATGGGGACTTTGAATTACATGAATCCTACCGCCACACTCAATTTTCCGGTTCCATCGGCCCTGGGCACGATCGACCAATACGTCACCGCTGTTAACAAATACCCGCTGCTGACGCTCGAGCAAGAGCAAGAGCTGGGCATGCGTTGGAAATACATGCAAGACGTGGATTCCGCCCGATCACTCGTGATGAGCCACCTGCGCTTAGTCGTCTCGGTGAGCCGCAATTACATGGGCTATGGTTTGCCACAAGGCGACCTGATCCAAGAAGGCAACGTCGGTTTGATGAAGGCCGTGCGTCGATTCGATCCCGAGCGCGGTGTGCGTTTGGTGTCGTTCGCGCTGCATTGGATTCGCGCTGAAATCCACGAATACATTTTGAAAAACTGGCGCTTGGTGAAGGTGGCTACCACCAAATCGCAGCGCAAACTGTTTTTCAATCTGCGCGCTATGCGATCTGGCGAACATGCGCTGACGCAAGCCGAAGCGAAGCGCATTGCCAAGGAATTGAACGTTAAACCCGAAGAAGTGTTCGAAATGAACATGCGCCTGTCGGGCCGTGATGTGGCGATGGACGGCACACCCGACGACAGCGAGAGCGAAGGCACTGCGCCGATTTCGTATCTGCGCGCTGATGAGAGCGTCGATCCGGCAAACATCTACGAAGCCGATCAAACCGAGCGTGTGCAAAGCGCGGGATTGAAGCGCGCACTCACAAATTTGGATGAGCGCTCGCGTGACATCATCACCCGCCGCTGGCTCGCCGAAGATCAAGAAGAAACGTTGCAACATTTGGCCGACAAATACGGCGTATCCGCTGAGCGAATTCGCCAAATCGAAGTCAAAGCGATGAAACAAATGCGCAAGGAAATCGAGAACTAAGCTCGGTTTCGTAGCAACAGAAAAAGCCCAGCCATCCGCTGGGCTTTTTTGTTTCTGCTCAGACTTCAAAAACGATCGCTCAACGTTCGACTCGCACGCGAGAGAATTAAGCCATGAACATCCCAATCTCTGTCCTAGATTTATCAGTGATCGCCGAGGGCAGCAACGCCGGCGACGCGCTCCGCAATTCGCTCGATTTGGCGCAGCATGCCGAAGCGCTCGGCTACAGACGCTACTGGGTGGCGGAGCATCACAATATGGACGGCGTGGCGAGCAGCGCCACATCCGTGCTCGTTGGCTACTTGGCGGCGGGCACCCAAACCATTCGCGTGGGATCGGGCGGCGTGATGTTGCCCAACCATGCGCCGCTGGTGATCGCCGAACAATTCGGCACGCTCGCCACCCTCTATCCCGGCCGCATCGATTTAGGATTGGGTCGAGCCCCCGGCACCGATCAAATAACCATGCGCGCGCTGCGCCGCAGCTTAACCACACAAAGCGAAGACGATTTCATCGGTGACGTGATCGAACTGGCCGAATATTTTCAGCCACCCGCCAACGAACGCCGCCCCGTGCGCGCCATTCCCGGCATCGGCTGCGACGTGCCGATTTGGTTGCTCGGATCGAGCACCTACAGCGCACAAGTCGCCGCGCACTTGGGCTACCCCTTCGCTTTCGCATCGCACTTCGCCCCAGCTCTCTTGATGCAAGCGCTGGCCATTTACCGAGCGCGCTTCAAGCCCAATGGTCAGCCCGGCGCACTCACGAAGCCCTACGCCGCAGTGGCGGTCAACGTCATCGCCGCTGACACCGACGACGAAGCGCAGTACCTGTTCACCTCGCTTCAGCAACGCTTCCTAGGGGTGCAAACCGGTAAACGCGGCCCGCTACCCCGCCCCATTCCAGTCGCACAAATGAACGCACTAGGCTCCCTCGCCGAACGCGCTGGCATGGAGCAAATGCTCACCGTAACCGCAGTCGGTTCACCGACAACCGTGCAACAACAGCTCAACAAAATCATCGCGCAAACCCAAGCCGACGAGATCATCGTTGCGGGGGCGGTGCATGAGCATGCGGCGCGGAAGTGGAGTTATGAGTTGGTGGCGCGGATGGCCTAGCGGATACTAGGCTTGACGAAACACCGTCGCCTCAAACTCATCGATGACCATAGATGCCGCCCGCTGAATTGAGGACCGCGATCGGCGCACACCGGCCTCTCGCTCCAAGGCGCTCCGAACTGCCTCGGCAACTCGCCACAGACTTCATAGATAAGCTTTATGCGTCAATGCCATGTGAATTATGGGCTAAGAGCCATAATTGTTCGTTTTTAGAAATTAGGCTATCTCAGTAGTGTCCGGTTAAAAATTGAACAAATTCAACTGCTTAGCGCTGAGCGGTGTTTCCTGGATAACGGCATCGGGCTGCAAGGCGCATGAAATATCG
>READ01000018.1 GCA_004293675.1 Betaproteobacteria bacterium | reverse complement strand
TACACTCCCCGACACAGCTTTCATTCAACCCGATCAACCCAGACTACTCAATCCTGAGTTCACTCCCGCTTCAGGCTCATACCTGGATTGGAAAATACTCGACAGGACGACGTTCGCTTCGCTGGCTAGGATGCAAAGCTTGGCCTAGATCGCTTTGCTTCTCGGCCGAACTTCGTGGCCCCACTTGTTGTATCGCGTCAGCTGAATCGTGGTTGTTCACCACGCTTTCGGAGGAGCGCAGCGATCTAGGCCAAGCTTTGCGTCCTAGCGCAGCGTCGTCCTAGTTCGCGCAGCGAACGTCGTCCTCTCGTCCTTCTCCGCTACAGCAGCTCCGCGAAATACTCATGTTCCGTCGTGTTGACGGTCGAAATTCGTAGCTCCACCGGTTCGTCTCGCATATCAAACGCTACGCGGCGGATGACTAAAACTGGGGCACCGGTTTTGATTTTCAGGAGTTTGGCGTGCTCTTCGCTGGCGGGTTCGGCGCGCAGGCGCTCTTCGGTTCGCACGACGGTGATGCCAAAGACTTCTTGGTAGAGGTTGTAGATCGTGTTTGGGCGCTCTTTGAAGAGCGGGGCGTTTAATTTTTCGAAGCGGATTTGGTCAAGGGTGATGTCGTCGACGGAGACCGCTTTGCCTTCGACGGAGAGCTTGTTTCGGATGTGAAAACTTGGTGCGCTCAGCGCTAAGCCCAAGCGCTGTGCGGCTTCGGTGTCGATCGTTGATTTGTGGAAAAACACCGCTTCGACCAGCGGGTAGCTTTTGATGCCAACCTGCGGAACGATGTGAAAAAAGTAGAAGAGCAGGCGCTCACGGTCATGTGAGGCGACGTAGGTGCCTTTGCCCTGCTGGCGAATTAGGATGCGGTTTTCGACCAGTTCGTCGATGGCTTTTCGAAGCGTACCGATCGATACGGCATATTCGGTGGCGAGCTGGCGCTCGGATGGAATGAGCTGTCCGGGCTTGAGCTCGCCGCTGGCGAGTTGCTCCATGAGTGCGCGCTGCACGCTTTTGTAGAGCGGTCCGCCGTCCATCGTGTTGGTCATTGTGTTCTCGGTTCAGTCGTCGTGGTGGGGCGTTGGTTCGTGCGCACTGGGGCGCTTGTGCGGTCAAAAATCGGTGAGGCAGAGTAAGTCTATGGCTTTTCACTGAAATGCCCATTGAAATTGGGGCAAACAATGAAATTATCTTTTTATTAAAAATAGAAAAATATCTATTGAAACCCTTATTTATTTTGGCGTTCGTTAGTAAAGCTGATTTGTGTAATCATTGAAGCGGTATCTGCGACCTAACTCATCTATATGAGCTAGATGAGTTCTTACAATATCAAACAATGCGAGATTTAGGGAGGTTCGGTCAATGAAAATCATCATTTCAGAATTTATGGATGACGACGCGGTCAATCTGTTGCGCGCCAGATTCGGTGCCGCGCAGGTCGTCTACGACGCCAGTTTGGTTGACAAACCCGCCGAGCTATTGCGCGCGGTGGCCGATTGCGATGCGTTTATCGTACGAAACCGAACGCAGGTACGCGGTGAATTGCTCGCCGCTTGTACCAAGGCTCGAGTGATTGGTCGCTTGGGTGTGGGGCTCGACAACATCGACGTGCCGGCGTGCGAAGCGCGTGGCATGAAGGTCATCCCCGCCACCGGTGCCAATGCGCTCGCGGTGGCCGAATACGTAATCGCGGCGGCAATGATGTTGCGCCGCTCAAGCTACCTGTCTACCGCCGAGGTTGCCGGTGGTAAATGGCCCAGAAATCGTCTGTCGAGCGGCCGTGAAACTGCGGGCGCAACGCTTGGTTTGATTGGATTTGGTTCCATCGGGCAGCTCACCGCGACGCTCGCTCGCGGTGTCGGTATGACGGTGGTGGCCTACGATCCCGCCCTCTCTGATGCGCATCCGGCGTGGATGGATACGGGGGCCATTCGTATGGAATTGGACGAGCTCATCAGCTCGGCCGATGTGGTGAGTTTGCATGTGCCGCTGGTCGACGCCACACGTAACTTGTTTAACGCGCAAAAAATCGCATCGATGAAAAAGGGCGCGGTGCTCATTAACACCGCGCGTGGCGGAATCGTCGATGATCTGGCCTTGGCGGGCGCGCTCAAGAGCGGCCATTTGGGCGGCGCGGCGGTGGATGTGTTTGCCACCGAGCCGCTGCCGGCCAACGAAGTATTCGCAAGCTGCCCCAATCTGATTTTGACGCCGCACATCGCGGGCGTTTCGTTTGAAGCGAATGTGCGGGTGTCGTCGATGATTGCCGACCAAGTCATCCGGGCGTTGGGTTGAATCGGTTGGTTTTTGCTCTGATTCGTGATGCTTTTCTTCGACGCAGATTGGCGCTGATTTGACGCAGATGGACGCGGATTTTTTAAAGGCGTGTCGAGTATTGATGCGGCAACAGGTAAGAAATCTGCGTAAATCCACCGTGAGTCCTTAGCTGTTCCAATTCGCTTTGCTGTGATTGCACTTCAAAAACTCTTGACGCAGATTCGCGCTGATTTAACGCAGATGGCCGCAGATTTTTTTGATGAATCTGCGGAAATCAGGTTACTAATCTGCGTAAATCTGTGTCAAAAGAACAGTTACGAGTCCTTGTTGTTCCAACCGGTTTTGCGGCGATCGCAATGCAAAAACCTTTGACGCAGATTGGCGCTGATTTGACGCAGATGGACGCAGATTTTTTTAATGGCGCGTCGACTAATTTTTAGGCAATACGTAAAAAATCTGCGTAAATCCACCCATGAATCTGCGTAAATCTGCGTCAAAAGGCTGCCACGAGTCCTTAGCTGTTTCAACCAGTTTTGCGGCGATCGCAATGCAAAAACCTTTGACGCAGATTCGCGCTGATTTATCGCAGATGGCCGCAAATTTTTTTAATGAATCTGCGGGAATCAGGTTACTAATCTGCGTCAATCTGCGTCAATCTGCGTCAAAAAACACCTCATCGCTACCCAGAAACTTGACTTCACTATCACGTCCCCCAGCCTCGGAGCCCCCATGCCAAACATCCCATTGATTGAACTCGAAGCACTGTCCATTAAAGCGCTGCAGCGCGCTGGCGCCTCTGAGGGTAACGCCGCATCAACTGTGAACGCGCTGCTCTACGCCGACAAGCAAGGCACCGCCTCGCACGGCGTGTCGCGGATTCCGCAATATGCGGGGCACATGGGCGCGGGGCGTATTGACGGCCGCGCGCAAGCCAAGCTGCTGCGGCAACATGCCGCGGTGTCAATCATTGATGCCGCTGATGGTTTGGCGTTTCCGGCGTGTGATTTGGCGATTCATCAGGCGATGATTGCGGCGCGCGCTTACGGCATTGGGCTGGCGAGTGTCACCAATAGCTACCACGCGGGCGCGGCGATTTATCACCTCGAAGCGGTCGCCAAAGCCAACATGGTCGGGCTCGCTTTTTCGAATTCGCCCGCTGCGATTGCGGCGTGGGGTGGCAAGCGTCCGCTGTTTGGCACCAATCCACTCGCTGCGATCTTTCCGCGCCAGCATGCACATCCGCTAGCGATCGATCTGGCGATGTCCGAGGTCGCACGTGGCAAATTGATGGTCGCCGCGAAAGAGGGCAAAGCCATCCCGCTCGGTTGGGCGATGGACGAGGCGGGCGAGCCCACGACCGATCCGGCCAAGGGGCTCAAAGGCAGCATGGCTCCTACGGGTGGCGTGAAGGGCTCGATGCTCGCGCTCACCATTGAGCTATTAGTGACGGCGCTCTGCGGCGCGCATCTTGGCTTTGAAGCCGATTCGTTCTTTGATGTGCAGGGCAACAAGCCGCGAATCGGACAACTGTTCATTGTGATCGATCCGGCAGCGATGGGCGGCATGGACGTGTTTCACGAGCGAAGCGAAACCTTGATCGCGGCAATGCTTGCTGACGGCGGCGTTCGTCTGCCGGGTGTTCGACGCTACGCCAATGCGGCGAAGGCTGAAAAGGACGGCATCAATGTGCCCGAAGCGCTACTCAAGCAGATTCGTGATTTGGCGGCTTGATCGCGAGACAATGGTCGGTGTGACCGACTGTAGGAGCGGTTCCACCGCGATTTGCCGATGGATGAGATTGTTTGGGCGTAGCGAGCCAAGCGTGGCCGGGATCGCGGTGGAACCGCTCCTACAGTATGTAGCGGCGGTTTCCCGTAGTTGGGCGCGCGAGCCAGCTCCCTCTCCCCAACCCCCCCAGGGGGAGGGGGCCGCGCGGTCGGCTCGTGTCCTAGCGGCGAAGCCGCGTCGTCATCTCGTCCTTGCCGCTTTGTTTAGCTGCGTGGAATCGAGTTAACTTCTTTTTCCCACTTTTCAAGCAAGCGCTTGCGCTCGGCTGATGAGCCGTATTTCTTGAAATCGTACTGAATCAATTTCATCTGTGAAAAGCGCGGCGCCTCGGGCGGTTGTGGTGCGTTTTTGTTCGATGGCAATTGGAACTGCTTGGCTTGAGCGGCGAGCTTTTGTGCATCGGGGGTCAACGCCCAGTCGTAGAACTTTTTGGCGTTTTCCATATTGCGGGCGCCCTTCATGATCGACATCGATCCGACCTCGTAGCCAGTGCCTTCGCATGGCGCGCTCATCCCCACTGGGAAGCCGTTTTTCTGCTCGCCAGGCACATCGTGCATGAACGACACGCTCACTGCTGTTTCGCCACGCGCCGCCGCTTTGATCGGGCCCGTGCCGGAGCGCGGATAGTTCGAAATATTCCTGTGAAGCGCCTTCAAATACTCAAACGCTTTGTCTTCACCCATCACTTGCACGAGTGTGGCGAGCGCGGTGTAGGCCGTGCCCGACGCAGCGGGGTTGGCCATCTGCACATCGCCTTTGAGTTCAGGCTTAATCAAATCGGCCCAGCACTTGGGGGCCTCGATCTTTTTCTTAGCGAGAATTTCGGTGTTGAAGCCGAAGCCCAACGCACCGGCGTAAATGCCCACCGTTTTGAAATTCGCAATCTGCGCTTGGTAGGTCGCCCAAGGATGCAGATCTTTCATCATGGGGGATTGATAGACCTCGAGCAGGTTTTCCTCAGCGGCCTGCAAATGCGGGTCCCCCGTGCCGCCAAACCACACGTCGCCCTTTGGGTTCGTGCCCTCGGCCTTGATCTGGGCAAAGGTCTCGCCCGAGCCTTTGTGCGACACGTTGACCTTGACGCCGGTCGCCTTTTGGAACTCATTGCCCGCGAGCTGGCACCACTCGATTTGCATCGAGCAGTAGATGTTTAGGTTGCCTTTGTCTTGTGCAAAAGCGGCGCTGGACGCGGCCGTTGCTGCTGTGATTGCCGCCGCTAAAGCGAGCTTTTTGGTTCGGTGAAACATGCCGATCTCTCCTTTGAATCAATTTATTTTGTTCGTTACTACGAACTTGGATCGAACTATAGGCACAGTCGTCATCCGTTGGAAGCGGGGAAACGTGAAGGGGGTCCCGCTTGCCGATTTACGCATGCTGCGCGCGTGAATATTCTGAAACAACGGCAGACCACGGTGTGAGCGGTCAATAAATCACGATGAGCGCAGCGACGCCGATGACATTGGCCGAGCGGCGCGCTAAAACACGCGCATCGGCTCATGTTGAGCACGAGAGAGAAACAAAGGATTGCACATGGGAAATTTGAACATCACCGAATTGGGGCAGTGGCTGGCGACACGGGGCGCTGACTTCGGCCTCAAGATAATCGCTGCAATTGCAGCCTGGATCGTGGGGCGCTGGATCATCGGATTTGCGCTGAAACTGGTAGGGCGAGCCATTGGTAAAAGCGGCAAGATCGAACCGACATTGGCGCGCTACTTGGTGTCGATCATTGGCGTGCTGCTCAACATTGTTTTAATACTTGCGATCCTCGACATCTTTGGCGTGCAGACCACGAGTTTCGCGGCATTGCTGGCAGGCGCAGGCTTGGCGATCGGCACGGCATGGGGCGGGCTCTTAGCGCACTTCGCAGCCGGAATCTTTATGCAGGTGCTGCGGCCCTTCAAAGTCGGTGATTTCGTGAGCGCTGGCGGCGTCGAAGGAACGGTCGTTGAACTCGGCTTGTTCGGCACGACGGTCGTTTCGGGCGACAACGTGACCCACGTGATTGGCAACAACAAAGTCTTTGGTGACAGCATCAAAAATTATTCGGCGCTGCCGCATCGTCGCGTGGACTGCGAGGCAAAAATCGCTAACAGCGTCGATGTGAACGACGCCATCGCGCGACTCAAAGCCGCTCTACCCACGATTAAGAACGTAAAAACCGAGCCCGCACCCGAAGTCGAAATCAGCAAGTTCACCGCCGAAGGTCCGCTACTGACAGTGCGCGGTTATGCGCATACCGACCACTACTGGCAGGTCTACTTCGACATCAACAAAATGATCGCACACGAATTCGGCAAAGCGGGCTATCCGGTCCCTGAGTTGGCGCAGGTGCAGCGAGCGGTTTAAAGCGGTCGGCAACATATGCCGTAACCCATGGCTGCTCTGAGCGAGCGACCGCCGGAGCAGCACATGGGGGAATTGGCGCGTGCCGGACACAGGTCCAACATGCTTTGGCGATGCGGTAGTAAAACATGATTGGCCTCGCTAAAAAATGCATGGCCAATCGACGCGCTGGACTGCTTCTCTCTATACCTTTCTAACCGTACACACGGTGTCATACCAACCCTGCATGCCGACGAGCGGGCAGGGTTGAATCGGCAAGATGGCGTTGACGTTGTAGCCCGCGCCGGTGCCGCCGTTTTTTGGGTCCCACCAAATGTCTTCAACGAGGTCTTGATCTTCGTTGTCGAGCGATTCTTTCCATGCGGGTACGCCTTGTCGTTTGCCTTTTTTCGCAGTCGCGGCGCGACCGTGGAAGAGGTTGCCAAGCGTGTTTGACACGGCGAGTGTGCGTGGGTGAATGCCTTCGGTGACGAACGCAGTGATCTCAGCCTTGCCAACAACCTCGCCACCATTTTTCAATTGATGACCGTGCGGGCGATACGTGGTGAGCTCGACCTTGTCGCCACTCTTGATGCCAAGTTTCGCTGCGGTTTCGGTGTTGATCCACATCGGATTGTGATGCACGATTTCGCTCAAATACTTTTGGCTTTGCGTGCGCCCCTGCGTGTGAACGTTCCACTTAAAGGTGACGAGATGCAGCATCTCATCGCTCATCTTTTCAATCGACGGGACCGGGAAATACGTTGGCATACCTTTGCCGCCGTCTTCCGTGAATCCCGTTTGTTTCGCGGCGTCTTCAACGTCCTTGTGATAAACGGCGAACTTACGCGTTGGCGTTGCGAAACCGCGTCGCGGTTTGCCATCGACCATGAGGCCGACGAGCGATTCTTTGCCGTCGGCGGCTTTACGGTAAATGTTGCCGCTCGCATCAATGCGCGTGTCTTTCATCTGCGCCTCGGTCAATTCCCACGCATATAGATCGTAGTATTTCGGTTTCGACATGTCTTGCCACACGCCGTGTTTTTTCATGTATTCGAAACCGTCTTCGCCGACGCGCTTTGTTAAGCCCGCGCAGCGCTGCTTCATCCAATCTTCGTGGTTCTTGAATTGGAAATACTTCGCGGTTTCCGGGCTGATGCGCTTGCCGATCTCGATCATCGAATCAACGAAGCTCGCGCATTCGCCCGGCGGTTGCACGATGGGTTGCCGCAGCGTCACGTAGTCGCGCAGCTCCATGTTGTTTCGCGTATCAAAACCCCAGCGCTCCATGTAGGTCGCGTCGGGGAGGATGATGTCCGCGTAATGCGCCTGCTCCGAATACACGATGTCGGAGCACACGTGAAACGGCATCAGTTTTTCATCCGAGAGCACTTCAACCGTGAGGCTGCGACCCTCCGGCCAAGTCTGCGGTGTTGCCACGGTGTAGCTGAAATACACCTGCACTTTGCCGCGACCTTCCTTCAAGCCGGAATAGACAATTTGCCCGACTTTCATGCGCTGCCACTTGTTCGCGAGCGGCCATTCCGGAGGATTTTCGATCGAGCTTTTCGCGGTCGGACTTGGTGGAATGGGTTGCGGTTGCGGGAACACGCGCGGCGGCACGCGCGTGGGTTCTTCGCCGTAGCAATAGCCGCCAACTTTGCCAATCGAGCCGACGATTGCATTGAGCAAAATGATCGCGCGATCTGCGTTAAAGCCGTTGTAATGCGCGCCCGATCCGCGATTGGTAAACGCAACTGATGCCGGTGCGGCCGCCGCGAATTCCAAACCGATGCGGCGAATCGTGTCCGCAGGAATGCCAGAGACTTTTTCGCCCCACTCAGGCGTGTACGGCGCGATCCATGTTTCGAGCTCGGCGCTGTTGATGTTGCTCCAGGTATCGAGCCATTTTTTATCGTGCTTATTCGCAGCAATGATGGCATTGCCCATCGCGAGCGCAACCGCGCCGTCGGAGCCCGGATTCGGGCAGAGCCACTCGTCGCTGCGACCGGCGGTGTTCGAGCAGCGCACATCGAGCGTGACCAATTTCGCGCCGTTGTCGTAGCGACCACGAATGATTCGCTTAGCCGTGTGAATCGCGCCTTGATGCGCTTCGTAAAAATTCGAACCGAAATTCAGAATGTATTTCGCGCGTTCGAAATCGCCGGTTTCCCAGTCGGTTTCACCGAGGCTCACGTAATTCGCTGCGCGTTTGTTCGATGAACACAACGCGCGGTGATTGAAGAGCGAGGGCGAGCCAATCGCGTTCAGGAATCGCGTCATTTCCTCACCGATGCGCGAGCGACCGATTTGAATCGCAACTTCTTCGGGCTTGCCTTCGTCCATCGCTTTGCGAATGCGCGGTGCGATTTCCGCGTAGGCCTCTTCCCAGGTGATGCGTTTCCACAAACCTTCGCCACGTTTGCCAACGCGTTTGAGTGGGTAAAGCAAACGCTCGGGATAGTCGTTGATTGTTGGGCCAGATTGCCCCTTAGCGCACAAACTTTTTCCGTTGTTCGGATCTTCGGGATTGCCGCCGACTTTGACGAGCTTGCCGTCGATCACATAGCCTTGAATGCCGCACACGGTGGAGCAATTCAGGCACACGCTCTTGACAATCGTTGCCTTCGAATAGTCGTTGCTGATGCGGCCTTTGCCATTCGGGCGACGATACGATTTGCGCAAACCATAGAGCTTGGGCGTCGTGCGAAACCAATCCATCACGCCCGCTTCAGCATCCGGCGACAGCAGAATCATTTCGCCCACGGCGAGCGTTGAAATCGCGCCCGCACCCACCTTGATGAAATCACGGCGCTTCATGATGAGACCTCCGCACAACTACTGCGAGCCCGTGAGGCTTCGTCAAAAATCACCGCAAAATCCTCACGTACCTTCATGAAATCGCGGCGTTTCATACTTTTGCTCCCGGTACTTTTTGCTCGACCTTCGCCCAAATCACACGTTTCTTTTTCGGGAATTGCGATTCAAGCTGCGCCCAGGTTTCGATTTCATACGAATACGGATCGTGTACTTTGCCTTTTGGAATCTTCGACTCCATCGCTTTTTCGTGGCCTTTGTACACAACGGACGGAAGTGTTTTTTCTTCTGGTTTCAACACCGCCGTTTTCGAACCATGTTTCGCCATGAAGAGCGAATAGGGCGATTGCGGATGATTGGCGTCACCGAAGTGAAACACTTCGGCAGGGCAGGTTTCAACGCAGGCCGGTTCCATGTTGGCATCCAAGCGATGGGAACAGAAATCGCACTTGTCGGCAACGTCGTTCTCGTCACATCCAATCGCCGCGTACGGGCAGGCGGTTTCGCATGCGCCCAAGTGATCGCACTTGTCAGGGTTGACGCGGACGATGCCGTCGGCACCGCGTGAGATTGCTTGGCTGTCGCACGCTTTCAGGCACGGCGTGTCTTCGCACTGCATGCACAGCGTTGGTAAGAAATTTCGTTTAACGGCGGGGAATTTGCCGTGTTCCCAGTAATAAACTTTGGTGCGAAATCGTGCGAGCGGCACATGATTTTCGACTTTGCAAGCGACGGAGCAGGCGTGGCATCCAATGCAGCGCTCAACGTCTAAGGCCAGTTTCCAGCGAGGGTTTGCGGTTCTAGGCATTGACATGGTGACCTCCGCCTATGAGGGGGGCAGGGCTGCCGCTGGAGCCGCTGGTGAGAGCACCCAAGATGCTCCGTCTACTCCGACTTCGACTGGCTATAAACATGATTCGCCTTTACAACAGTTAGTGGGGCATGGCCTTCAAAGAAAGCCCGCAGCGCTTAGACTAACTGGGTCGCGAATACTAATCAAGCCCTTACACCGTCCAAAAACGTCTTTTCACAAACACAGTGAGCGTGACTTTGGGAGGTGGTGTGTAATGGCTCTACTGCGGGGCCTTGCCGTAAACCTCATTGATCTGCTGCGTGACCCGCACAAAGGTGGTGCACTTTGAGAGGTCCTTGAGCTTTCGCGCGCCGACGTAAGTGCAGGTGGAGCGTAACCCGCCAAGGATTTCTTGAACGGTATTGTCGACCGGTCCGCGGGCTTCGAGCGTTACCGCTTTGCCCTCTGACGCCCGATATTTGGCGACGCCACCCGCGTACTTTTCCATCGCCACGTCGCTGCTCATGCCATAGAACTTCCGGTAGGTTTTGCCCTCTTTTTGCACAATTTCGCCGCCGGATTCGTCGTGCGCGGCGAGCATGCCGCCGAGCATTACAAAATCCGCACCCGCGCCAAAAGCTTTCGCAACGTCACCGGGGACAGTGCAGCCGCCGTCGCCCGTGATGTGACCGCCCAAGCCATGCGCTGCGTCGGCGCATTCGATGATGGCGGAAAGCTGGGGGTAACCGACGCCCGTCATTTTGCGAGTGGTGCAAACGCTACCCGGACCGATACCGACTTTGACGATATCCGCACCGGCGAGGATCAGCGCCTCGGTGATGTCAGCGGTAACGACGTTGCCCGCCATCATGGTGATTTTGGGGAACGCATCACGAAATTTGCGCACGAAATCGATAAAGGTTTCGGTGTAGCCGTTGGCCACGTCGATACATACGAACTTGATCTCATCGCCCGTCTTTGCGCGCACGGCTTTGAACTTCTCGAGATCGTGCTCGAGGATGCCCAGCGAGTAGAACGCGTGGGCGTTTGACGCTGCGTTGCTCGCGTTAAAAAAAGCGACGTAGTCGTCGATCGAATAGTGCTTGTGCAGCGCGACATGCATCCCGTGCTTGCCGAGTGCCGCAGCCATTTCGAACGTGCCCACGGTGTCCATGTTGGCCGCAATGATGGGCACCGATTCACTGCTCGCGCCCGAGTGCCGAAAGGTGTATTGCCGCAGCAAATCCACTTTGGCCCGAGAGCCTAGCGTAGAACGCTTGGGGCGAAACAGGACGTCTTTGAAATCTAGCTTTAACTCTTCTTCGATGCGCATGGGGGAGGCCTTTTTTGGTCGAACCTGCTTGTCGGTGGCTCGGCTCTAAACAGCAGAACTCGCTTGGTAAATAGGTGTTTGGTGGGCACGGGGTGCCCACCCTAAGCCGATCAACTACGATCACTTTTTGACGCAGATTTCGCAGATAACTCAGTTGATTTACGCAGATTTTCTCTCGCTAATCATGTTGGAATAGCGAGAATCAATCTGCGGGAATCAGCGAAATCAGCGAAATCTGCGTCAAAAGATCGAGCCGTTCATCTACAAACCGGGGACGTAAAAAAACGAGGCCGCCGCCGCCGGCGCTTTTTTTCGCGCCCACGACCAGCAACCTCGTTGGTTGCAGCAAATTCTAGCGCTACTCGGTGGCGCGTGGGCTTCGCAGTCGATAGACTTGGGTTTATGGTCGAAATAAGCCCCTCCCTCCCGATTCACGCGGTTTTTGCGCGCACTGCGCTGGAAAACGTTCGCCGCGAGTATCCCAACTTCATGATGCACTTTGTGCACTCCGACGCCGAGTGCGCAAATTTGACGCCCTCGTCACTGCATCCGATCTTTTTCGGAAGCTACGACTGGCATTCGTGCGTGCACATGCACTGGTCAATGGCGCGACTCCTTGCGCTTGACACGCATTCCGATCATGGCAAAGCCATTGCGTCTTGGTTTGATCGCCAGTTTGATGAAAGCCGCGCCAAGATTGAGGCGGCGTACTTTGATCGCGATGGCGCTGCGCATTGGCAGCGTCCTTACGGTTGGGGCTGGCTCCTAAAGCTCTACAGCGAGCTCGCGGTGTCGCCGCATCCGCATGCGGCGCGTTGGTGCGCGGGCCTACGACCGCTTGCTGATCGATTGTCAGATGCGCTGTTTCACCACCTGCAAACAGCGCCAACACCGGTGCGCCACGGCGTGCATTCCAACACGTCGTTTGCGATGATTCACGCGCTTCGTTTCGCCAATACGGTGGGCGATCATGCGTTTATGGATTTGATTGCGGCCAAGGCGCGGCAATGGTTTGGCAACGACGTGGATTACCGGATGGCGTACGATTTTTCGGGTGAGGATTTCCTGTCGCCGGCGTTGACTGAGTCGCTTTTGATGTCCATCGTTTTGCCGCTGATCGAATTTCGGCATTGGTTTGATGATTTCTTGCCAGATCTTAAAACTGGGCATTTCGCAGAGTTGGAGCCAGCCAAAGTCACCGATGAGACCGACGCCAAGCAGGTTCACAACCACGGCCTCAATCTTTCAAGAGCTTGGTGCATGCGCGGCTTGATGCAGGCGATTGATCCGGGCGACTTGCGGTGGAAGAAGTTTGGCGTTTTGGCAGGTGAGCACACGCGTGCGGCAGAAGCGGCCATTACCAGCGGTGAATACGTCAGCACCCATTGGTTGATTTCGTTTGCGCTCTTGGCCGAGACGGAGTGGCACGGATAATGGGTTTCGTTGAGTTCGCCTTGGCGGCGATCATTGTCTTGGTCCTCGTTTTGATCGTGTTGGTAGCGTTACAAAAAGGCTCGCTCGTCCGAAAAATGACCGGCGAAATGGGCTCACAACTTGAGACCAAGCACCGCGCCATGATCGGCGACGTGGGCGGGATGTTTAACCAAGTCACGGAACGGGTAGGACGCGATTTGACAGCGTCCAATGACGGTACGCGGCAAGTGTTGGGCACGCTCCAAGTGCAGGTCGTACATTCTTTGTCGAAGCAAACCGAAGCGTCGTTACAACAGCTCGCGCTGCTGCAGCAAACGCTGTCAACGCAGCAAGACTCTTTGAAGCGCGAAGTGCTCGAAAAGATGCTCGGCACCATGGCCGAGCAAACCCGCGAGAATCAAAATCTGCTGCAAAACACGCTCCGCAACATGCAGCAGCAAATCACCACGCAAGCCGAAACCATGACCAAAACGGTTGATGGCCGCTTGGAGCAAATCAGCGGTAAGGTCAACGAACGGCTCGACGAGGGATTCAAAAAAACCAACGAAACGTTTACCAACGTCATGACTCGTTTGGCAGTGATTGATGAGGCGCAAAAAAAGATCGATAGCCTCACGACCAACGTGGTGAGCTTGCAGCAAGTGCTCTCTGACAAATCGGCACGCGGCGCGTTCGGTGAAGTGCAGCTCGAAGCGCTGGTGCGAGACACCTTGCCGCCCAGTGCATATGAGTTTCAAGCCGCGGTGGGCGAGGGGCGTGAGAAAGCGGACTGCGTGTTGACGATGCCCGACGGGGTGTCAAAGATGGCGATTGATTCGAAGTTTCCGCTGTCCAATTACCGGGTAGCGATTGACGCCACGCAGCCCGATTTGACGCGAACGGCCGCCCGAAAGCTCTTCGCGAGCGATGTGAAAAAACACGTCAACGACATTGCGTCGAAGTACATCCAAGCGGCGGTGGGGGCAGATTCCGCGGTCATGTTCATTCCCTCAGAAGCAGTGTTCGCTGAGATCATTGGCAACTATCCAGACATCGTTTCCGAAGCGCAATCGAAACATGTTTGGATGACTTCTCCAACGAACTTGATGGCGGTATTGCATACCGTTCGTGCGGTCATTCGTGATGCCGAAATGCGCAAGCAACTCGGTGTCATGAAAACCGAGCTGGGGAAGCTCGGTAAAGATTTCGGATTGTTTCAATCGCGCATGGACAAGCTGGCTGATCACATTCGTATGGCCAACAAAGATGCCGATGATGTGCAAATTTCGAGCCGGAAAATCAGCAACGCCTTTGAACGTATCAAAGCCGTTGAGCTCGAAGTGGCGGCCATTGATCCGGTCGCCGCGCTCAAGAGCGACGCGCCTTAACGCGGGCCGAGCAGCATGTTTGATTGGTTGACCAAGCGCCGCCGAGAGCGCTCTCTCGCCAAGCATGCCATCCCCGATGAGCAGTGGCAGCGCGCGTTGAATGAGCTGCCGTTTTTGGAACGATATGATCCCGAATTGATGGCGAAACTCCGCGAGCTGAGCACGCTGTTTCTGATTGAAAAAGGCGTTGTGAGTGGCGCGACCGACGGCGAATCAATGCTCGAAGTCACACCGCACATGCGCATCATGATTGCGGTGCAGGCTTGTTTGCTGATTCTGGGGCAGGTTGCCGATGGGAAGACCGTGGCTGATGCCATGAGCGATTTCGATGACTGGGAAAACGTGGTCGTCTATCCCGGCGAGTTTCCACAGACGCAAGACTTCGAGGACGAATACGGCGTCGTGCACAAGCTCGATGAGGCCGTTGCTGGCGAGAGCTGGGAAGGCGGGCCGGTGCTGCTGTCGTGGCCAGCCGTCGAGGCTGGCTACGAAGAATCGGGCATGGCGCTAGTGATTCACGAATTCGCCCACAAGATCGACATGCTCGACGGCCAAATTGATGGCATTCCGCCACTTCCCGCCGCCGAACGCGCTGAGTTCAAAGCAGTCATCGAAGCGGCGTTCGAAGACTTTTGCGCTCGCGTGGACGCCGACGAAGACACGCTCATCGATCCATACGCCAGTGAGATGATCGAGGAGTTTTTTGCAGTCAGCTGTGAAGTATTTTTTGCAGAACCTGAGCTTTTGAGCGTTGAGTATCCGGCGTACTTTTCGCAGTTGCGGGCGTTTTTTAAAATCGATCCGGTGGCGGGGACGTGGCTGTAGCGCGGCCTTTTTTCGTAGGGTGGGGACCGATTGACCGAGGCTAAGAACGCGTCACTTTTTTGACGCAGATTTACGCAGATTCAAGACGGATTGACGCAGATTTCTGCCCGATAGCGCCACGCCAGCGTCACAGAAAAACCATCTGCACGAGTCTGCGTCAAAAAAATCTACGACAGACTGGGGCGTTCGGCTCACGTTCGGTGGGCAGGGGCTGCCCAACTCTCGCGACTGACCGTGCTCGCTTAATCCCGCAGCGGCATCCACATCAACACCTTGCCTTTATAGCCGCTCGGCGTGTGTATCGCCATGGGTTCGACACCATATGTTTCAAAGCCAACGCTTTGGTAGAGGTGAATCGCCGATGAATTGCCCTCGGTGACGGTTAGCGTTATCGATTGAATGCTCTGCATCGACTTTGCATGCGTGATGGCGGCGGTGATCAACGCTCGCGCCAATCCTTTTGCTCGGTGCTCGGGCTTGACGTACATGCCGATGATAAGCGCCTTGTGTTTGGTCTTTGGCTTCGCAGAAAATTCGAGCGCAACGGTGCCGACGAGCGCATCGCCGTCGAACGCTCCGAATGCGACACTCAATCCCGTGGGATCAGCGATTCGTTTGATCCAATAGCTCTCCGGCTCTGCTGCGCGTTCGTCCGCAGTTGATGTAAACGCATCGGCGGCGAGCTCGTAGGCTTCGAGCATTAGATCGCGATAGCGTGCGGTGTCCTTGGGTTGGAGAATGGAGATGTGCATGGCTGTATGCTTCTGTGGGGGGGGCTCCGTCGGGCGGTGTGACGGCTAACTCTGCGGCGTGGAGCTTCGGTGGGTGGGTGCTGTGCTACGCCGCTCGACTCGTCAAGTGCTTCGCAAACAAACGATTCGCATGCGACTCGCCCTCAAAGGTGAAGTACGTCAGCCCGTGATCTTGATAGCCGCGCCGGGCGTAAAAGGCGAGCGCTCGGTGGTTATGTACCCACGGTGTTAGCCAAAGGACGGCGGCACCGTGGGCCGCAGCTACTGATTCGGCTTCGCTCAGTAGTTTGCTGCCGATTTGTTGATGCGTAAATGGTTCTTGCACATAGAGCCGCAGCAGCTCTGACTGAGCGCCGCGCGGGGCTAGCTCGTGTTCGGCTGCGAGCTTGATTTGCGCGAAGCCCACCAGATGGGCGTTGAGCTCCGCCAAGACCACGCACGTGTGTGGATCGGCGATCGCTCGGTCAAACTCGGTGTGTGAAAACGTCGTCAACGCCTCGCGCGCGAGCGCAGCTCGGATGCCGTCACGGGCGTAAGTATCAAGAAAAACTTGGATCGCTAGTGCTGAAAGGCAGAGAGAATCGGCGGGTGTCGCGATGCGCAGGGTCGGGGTTGCGAACTGGGGCTCGGGCGTTAAATTGGGCATGATGAAAAATTCGGAAATACTGCGGCACGAGCCAGCCGACTAAGTTGCTTCGCGCACAAAACGCTGCTCTCTAACCACCGTGCCCCACTGCGAGCCGGGGCTTTCATGTTGCAAGCGAAAGCCGTGTGATTCGTAGAGATGGCGCGCGGCATCAAGGCCAGCGAATGTCCAGAGGTGGACGCGTTGATAACGCTGCTCGTCGCAAAAGGCCAATGCTCGGCTGAGCAATTCGCGGCCGATGCCTTTTCCTCGCAGCATGTCGGAGGAAATGAACCAACGCAGATGTGCGAAGTGTTCTGTAGCGTGCGTTCCATCGATCGCTATCGAGCCTTCGATGTTCGACGTTTGATTCGCGAGCCAAAGTCCGTCGCGTCCCTTGACGTAGCTTGCGCAAAAGGCTGCGAGCTCGGTGGCCACTTTGGCTTCGAATGCGGCGCCGAATCCGTGGGTCGCTGAGTAGTACGCAGCGTGCAGCTGAGCGATGCGGCCGATGCAGCCGGGCGCGTAACCTTCAGAGATAGTGGGCTGCATGCGGATGTTGTAGCGGAGCGAGGTTCAGAAATCGATCTTGAATGTGGAAGCACTCAGCTTTCACGCTTGATGCCTTACGAAACATGGGACAAATCAATTTTTTATCCACTTTCATAAACCAATAAAATTCAAGGATTCGCCTTATTTCATTGGGCAATTATCGATAAAGCTGGGATTAAATCCTGAAACGGCGATTCTGGACGCTCAAGGGGTTCAGAGACGGCTACGTGACAGCCATCCTAAAACGCCAATTCACTCGGCAAATACTTCACCAGCAAATCTTCGTAGTACGGCTTCACGTCTTGGAGCTTCGGGCGATTCGGATTTTTTGAATACAGATCGTAGGGATTGAAGCGCTGCACCCACGGTTTCATCGCGTCGTCTTGGGCAGTGCAGAGGTGCTGATACTCGTTTTCGCGATGCCACGCGTAGAAGCTGTGAAAGCGAATCATGTAGAGTGCTTCCATCGGCAGATACGGTTGCATCATGTGATACAGGTACTCGTCATGCCCCCAGCTCATGTGCACATTTTCTAAGCCGCAATGCGCGCTGTAAACACCCAATTCGGTTTGCAATTCGGGGCGCTGCCTATCGGGGTTGAGCGCAAAAAATTCGCTGTAAACGTTTTTAGAAGAATACGCACAGCCCGTGGGAAAGGTGTCGCCCACGACGGCCCACTGCGGCTCCCCAAACAGGCAAAGCACCTTGCCCAAATCGTGAATGAAACCGGTCAGCACCATCCACTCGGGCTCTCCGTTGGCGCGCATGGCTTCGGCTGTCTGCACGAGATGATCGATTTGTGGGAGTGCGATGTCGGGATCGCTGTCATCGACCAGGGTGTTGAGGTAATCCAGCGCTGCCCACGGCGTCATTTTGGCGCGATTGAAACCCAAGTATTGGCGCTTCTTTGACAGCACAAAGTCATGCGTTTGCTTGGCATGGTTTTCACGGTAAAAATCGCGCACCGTGTCGATTGCGTCGGCGCGCTGTGGCGCTTTGTAGTCGCGAAACGCTTGCTTAGTTTCGTCTTTGGCCAAGTGCCCCGCCAGCGCCATCGTTTCCATCAGTTTGTCTCCGCGATTTTTTTAAGATTGTTTAAGCCCGCTTCGAAATCGGGGCCGACGAGCTTGTCCATAAAGAGTCCAAACCAGCGAAACAGCGGGTTCATTCCGGCGTCCCCCGTCATGGACCAAGTGACCTTTGTTCCATTGCCACTGGGCACCAGCGTGATGTCGCCGGGTGCGGGTGACATGCCCTCCATTTGCATCGCGTAGGCAATGCGTTTGTTGGGCTCAACGGTTATGAATTCCATCGCGCCGTTGCCCTCGCTTTTGCTCGTCCATGCCCATTTTGCGCCAGCGCCTGATTCGGGGCCGGAATAAGTCAATCCCATCGCTGGATCGCGTTGATTCCAGACCGTCCAGCGCTTCCACGCTTTCGTATTGTTGAGCAGCGGAAAAATCTTTTCGGCGGGCGCGTTGATCACGGCGCTGCGCTGCGCGGAATAGCCGCTCGGGAGCAAAAAACCAACGAGCAGAAGCAAAACGACAAGGCCGATCAAGTACTTCAAAATGTTTAAAGCGATTTTCATGATGTTCCCCTAGCGCCACGATGGGGCGACCGTTTGGGGAATTGTCTCGCAAATTGGCTGATTGCGTAACATTGCCGCTTCGGTTTTGAGTCAGCGGCTCAGAATCAGAAATCTGCAGTAAACCTTCGCGTCAACGCCGCGTTAGTGTGGCGCTCGGGCAAACCGCCTCGAATCATCGAAAAGTGAAAATATCCATGAAACGCTTCCTCCTCGCAGTACCACTAGCCCTGATTGCGCTACCGACGTTCGCGCAAAACACCATCAAAATCGGCGAAATCAACAGCTACAAAGCGCAGCCCGCGTTCCTTGAGCCCTACAAAAAAGGCTGGGAATTGGCCATTGACGAAGTCAACAAAGCCGGCGGCGTCAACGGCAAAAAACTTGAAACAATTTTTCGCGATGACAATGCCACGCCCGGCGACGCAGTGCGCGCGGCCGAAGAGCTGGTGTCGCGCGAAAAAGTGGCGTTGATTTCCGGCACATTTTTGTCAAACGTGGGACTCGCTGTTGGCGATTTTGCCAAGCAGCGCAAAGTGCTCTTCGTCGCCTCTGAGCCCCTGTCCGACAAACTGACCTGGGCCAATGGCAATGCCTACACCTACCGCTTGCGCGCCAATACAGCGATGCAAGTTCGTATGTTGGTGCCCGAAGCGGCGAAACTTAATAAAAAGCGCTGGGGCATCGTCTATCCGAATTACGAATACGGGCAATCTGCCGCCAATTGGTTTAAGAAATCATTGATCTCCGCGCAAACGGGCGGTGTTGAGTTCATTGAACAGGCTGCTCCGCTTGGAAAAATCGACGCGGGCTCTGTGGTGCAAGCCATGCTCGACGCCAAGGTTGACGCCGTGTTTAACGTGACCTTCGGTGCAGACTTGCAAAAATTTGTGCGCGAAGGCAACACCCGCGGTTTGTTCAAAGATCGCCCCGTGGTGAGCTTGCTCTCGGGCGAGCCGGAGTACCTTGATACGCTCAAAGACGAAACGCCAAGCGGCTGGATCGTGACCGGTTATCCGTGGGCCGAAATCAACACACCCGAGCACAAAGCGTTTCGATCAGCTTACGAAGCGAAGTACAAAGACTATCCGCGCTTAGGTTCGGTTGTTGGTTACGCGACGGTGAAGTCCATTGCCGCGATGCTCAAAAAAGCGGGTTCGACCGACGTTGCAAAAATGCAGGCTGCGATGAAAAATCTTGAAGTCATGTCGCCCTTCGGCAAGATCACTTGGCGCGCCCAAGACAACCAATCAACGATGGGCGCCTACGTCGGCAAGCTCGCGCAAAAAGATGGCAAGGGCGTGATGACGCAGTGGCGTTATGTGGATGGCAAGGACGTACAGCCAACGGATGAGGACGTGAAGCGGTTGCGTCCGCTGTAGTCTACGGTTGGTGATTTCGTCCGCGCGTCGCACGCCCTTGGTTACGCGGGGGCGGTAGCGCGACGGCGAGCTTGCGCAGCTCCTACGCTTCAATTATATTTGCACTTATATGCGCTATTTTGTCGCCTGTTTGTCGCCCTAGGAGCGAGTCATGTCGCAAGTCACGGTATATCTTGATGATGAAGCCGAGCGGGTGCTGCGTGAGCGAGCAGCCGCATCGGGACTCTCGCAAAGCAAGTGGATCAGCCAACTCATTCGGCAATCCACGGCCCAAGCTTGGCCCGCCGACGTCGTAGCGCTCAGTGGTGCGTGGGCCGATGACGCAGCAATTGCGCCACTCTGTCCTCCAAAACGGCGATCACGCACCCAACCGTCCGACGTGCCCCGTGAGTCTTGGTAGCGACCGTCGTTCATGTTTGCGCTTGATACCAACACACTGATCTACTTTTTCAAGCGCCAGGGAAACGTCGCTGCACGGCTGCTGTCGCACGCGCCTGTCGATGTGGTGGTGCCCTGCATTGTGGTCTATGAGCTCGAAGTCGGTCTTGCGAAATCTGCGCAGCCGGCGCTGCGGCGCGCGCAACTCGACACGTTTCTTCGTCACACTCGAATTCTGCCGCTCACACGATTTGAAGCGACGCACGCCGCAAGAATTCGCGCATCTCTGGAAGCGGGTGGTAAACCCATCGGCCCGCTCGATACTTTGATCGCTGGCATTGCGCTGGCTCACGGCGCTACTCTGGTGACCCGAAATGCGGACGAGTTCAGCCGTGTGCCGGGGCTTGCTGTGGATAACTGGTACGGATGATTGACTTGCATGACTGACGCGCTGTCCGTACTACTTTTGCAAACCCTTAATGGCCTCGCCTCGGCATCGTCGCTGTTTCTCGTTGCGGTCGGGTTGTCGCTAATCTTTGGCGTGACTCGCATCGTTAACTTCGCGCACGGTTCGTTTTACATGCTGGGTGTCTACGTGGCCTATTCGGTCGCGACTCACTGGAGCGGTGCGCTTGGTTTTTGGGGCGGTGTGTTAGTCGCGGGGCTCGTGGTCGCGGCTATCGGCGTGGTGGTTGAATTCGTTGTGCTACGGCGCATTTACGCCGCGCCCGAGCTGCTGCAATTGATTGCGACCTTTGCGCTGGTTCTGATCATCAAAGATGTGGCGCTTTTCGTGTGGGGGCCAGAAGATCTATTGGGGCCGCGCGCGCCTGGATTCAAAGACGCTATCGACATATTCGGGCGACCGTTTCCGACCTACGATTTGCTGCTAATCGTCATGGGGGTTGCGATGCTCGCGGCGCTCACCATGTTGATGAAAAAAACGCGCTTTGGGTTGTTGCTTCGAGCGGCAACACAGGACCGTGAGATGACCGATGCACTGGGCGTCAATCAAAAGTTACTTTTCACGGCGGTGTTTGCACTCGGTAGCTTTTTGGCGGGCGTCGGGGGTGCGTTACAGCTACCCCGTGAGCCCGCAAGTTTGGCGATGGATCTCAACATCATCGCGGATGTATTTGTCGTCGTCGTCATCGGCGGATTGGGTTCGTTGCATGGCGCGTTCATCGCCGCGATCATCATTTCGTTGGTCAAGGCTTACTGCATTGGTTTGGGAGCCACCACAGTTTTTGGCGTTGAATTTGAATTCAGCAAACTCACGCTCGTGGCTGAATTTATCGTGATGGCGCTGGTGCTCATCTTTAAGCCCAACGGCTTGTTTGGTAAACCGATCAACCACGCACGGGTTTCCTACGCATCGAGTGGGGGCTCCGGAAAACCGCGAATGCCGCAGTGGGCGACGCTTGCATGCGGCTTGGTAGCGTTGATCGCGTTGCCATTTTTTGTGGACGACTACAGCGCCGTGCTGGCCACCGACATCGCTGTGTTCGCCTTGTTTGCGGCCAGCCTTGGGCTAGTGATTGGTGTGGCGGGTTTGGGCTCATTTGGTCACGCTGCGTATTTCGGTCTGGGGGCGTACGGCGCGGCGCTGGCCGCGAAAGCGGGCGTCGGCTTCGCCCCCTCGCTTGCGGCTGGCGTGCTGCTGGCGTTAGCCGCCGCCGTCGTGTTTGGATGGTTCTGTGTTCGCTTGAGCGGCACTTACATGGCGATGCTGACGCTGGCGTTTGCGCAAATCGTTTGGTCCATTGTTTTTCAGTGGGATGCAGTGACTGGTGGAAGCAACGGCATCGTTGGAGTCTGGCCGCCTGAGTGGTTAGCCGATCGCAACAACTTTTATTGGCTCGCGCTGTTGCTGTGCGGCGGTGGCGTATTGACGTGTTGGTGGATCACGTTTACGCCGCTGGGTTTTAGTATTCGTGCGGCTCGCGATTCGTCGGTCAAAGCACAGGCCATTGGGCTCAATCCTCGTGCGTTACAGTGGACGGTGTTTTCCTGCGCGGGCGCGATGGCGGGGCTCGCCGGTGCGGTCTATGCGTTTTCAAAGGGCAGTATCTCGCCCGACGTGTCGTCGATCCCTCGGTCCGTGGACGCGCTCGTGATGGTGCTGCTGGGTGGCATCAATACGTTGTTGGGACCCGTGGTGGGCGCGGCGGTATTTACATGGCTGCAAGACACGCTCGCTCGAAGCACTGAGTATTGGCGCGCCGTGCTCGGTGCCGTCATTTTGTTGTTGGTGTTGGCGTTTCCAGCGGGCATTGTCGGTTCCATTCAACGTTTCGTGTCGTGGGCGAAATTGCGCAGGAGCGCAGCATGACCATCGCGCTCGAAGTCACAGGACTCAAAAAATCGTTTGGCGGTGTGGGTGCAGTCAAGGGCGTTGACTTTTCGGTGAGCGCGGGTGAAGTGGTGGCACTCATCGGTCCCAATGGCGCGGGAAAAACAACCTGCTTCAATTTGATCAACGGCCAAATCGCTCCCGATGCGGGCAGCGTGAAGCTCTACGGCAACGACATCACTGGGCACTCGCCCGAACGACTGTTTCGAGCGGGCGTTGCGCGAACGTTTCAGATTACGGCCACATTTTCTTCGATGACCGTCAGAGAAAATGTACAGATGGCGCTATCGAGCCACGCTCGGGCCTCGCACGGGTTATTTACGTGGGCAACGGCGAATTTCGTTGCCACGGCTGATGCGTTGCTAACGAGCGTTGGCTTAGCCGATCAAGCGTGTCGGCCGTGCGCCGAGCTGGCCTACGGCGATTTGAAGCGACTCGAGTTGGCGATGGCGCTGTGTAACGCTCCGCGTTTGCTATTGATGGATGAACCCACGGCGGGCATGGGGCCCGCTGAGCGGGAGGCCTTGATGCGTTTGGCGGTTGACGTGTGTCGATCGCGGGGTGTGGCGCTGCTGTTTACCGAGCACGATATGGATGTGGTGTTTTCGTTCGCTGATCGAATTTTGGTGATGAATCGCGGACGGATGATCGCCACCGGAACGCCGAGTGAAGTGCGCTCCAACGAGGAGGTGCGTGCGGTGTATCTTGGCAATTTGGAGATTAGCGGTGGCTAAGCTGCTTCGCGTTGAAAATCTCACTGCGCATCTGGGTGCTGCGCAACTGCTCTTTGATATTGATTTCGAGGCCAACGCGGGCGAAGTCACCGTGCTGGTCGGTCGAAACGGCGCGGGCAAGAGCACCATTATGAAATCCATCATGGGTCTCATCGATGGAGCCCGGGGCGTGGTTGAGTTCGATGGACGAAACGTGATGGGTGCAACGCCGCACGACATTGCACGGTTGGGCATAGGCTATGTGCCCGAAGAGCGCCGAATCTTTACCGATTTGACTGTGGCTGAAAACTTAGAAGTGGGCCGCCAGCCCGCGCGCGCCAATGTTGCCGACGCACCCCGCTGGTCGGTGGATCGGGTGTGCCAGCTCTTTCCGAAGCTCGCCGAAATGCTTGATCGCCCCGCAGGGCATATGTCGGGCGGCGAGCAGCAAATGCTCACCATTGCTCGCACGCTCATGGGCAATCCGCGAGTGATTTTGCTCGACGAACCTTCAGAAGGGCTCGCACCGATCGTCGTGCAGCGCATCGCCGAAACCGTTCGCGAACTCAAACGAGAAGGGCTTTGCGTGATTTTGTCCGAGCAAAATTTGCACTTTGCTCGCGCCGTGGCAGATCGTGCGGTGGTGATTGAACGGGGCATGGTTCGGTTCGCGGGGAGCTTTGCTGCGCTCGAAGCGGACGAGCGGATTCGCAGCGCTTATCTCACGGCTTAGCCGGCAATCTTGGCGCACAAGGCACTCGGCTTGTGCAGCCAACCGGTCAATTCGCTGATCTGATTCAACTTACGGCAGAATTACGGGTTGCGCCACTCAATTCATCGCTCACTATGACCTACGCCGTCAACGATAGCTGCATCAAATGTAAATTCACCGATTGCGTGGACGTGTGCCCCGTGGATTGTTTTTACGAGGGCGAAAACATGCTCGTCATCCATCCTGACGAGTGCATTGATTGCGGCGTGTGCGAGCCAGAATGCCCCGTTGATGCGATCAAACCCGATTCCGATATCGATGAAAAATGGGTGAAGCTCAATGGCGAATACGCTGCCATTTGGCCCAACATTTCACGTAAAAAAGCCGCCCCTGCCGACGCCGAAGATTGGCGCAATAAGCCCAACAAGATTGAGTTTTTCTCGCCTAATCCGGGTAAAAAGTAGCCACGCACCGATTGGCATCCTGATAGCCAAGCTCAACAGCTTTCGGCTGTTGAGCCCATGTTCAGCGACCAAGCTTTACTTTGTAATTTTTTCGCCGATGTCAGGGTCCGCGCCGAGCGACAGCAGCAGAGATTTGGCGGCATCTTGCTTAAAAAAGTGCGCCCAACCCATCACGTTGTAGCCGTGTTGGTCGCGCTTCGATAGACTCGCGCCAGCGCTCGCGAGGTAAGTGATCGCATCGAGTTTGCTGTAACGGGCGGCTGTCATGATGGGCGTTTCGCGTCGACCACCGGGGGCGAACGCATCAAGATCAATCCCCTCTTGTTTGAGTCGTTTCAGACAATCGATGCAGCCCGAAAAAGCCGCAAGGTTGGCATATTCCCAGCCATAGTAGACGAGGCCACGCGGACGCGCGCCGCGAGCGATGAGCTCGCTCATCAGCGCGGGATTGGCGTAGTAGATCGATACTGATAACGGCGTTGCGCCGCTCTGTCTGCCACGAGTTACGGCGCGATTGATGTCGGCGCCGCCAGCGAGCAGCACGTCAATCATCTCCGTCTTTGCCCGCGCTACAGCCATGTGCAGTAGCGAACTGCCGTGATGCGCCTCGGTGTTTGGATCCACGCCTTCGGAGAGTAATTTTCGCATCGCTGCGACATCGTTTCGACTGACGGCGTCCATGATGGCCTCGTGACGCCGAGTATCGGCGGGCGTAAATTGCGCGGCAGCAAGATCATCCGGAAAAGGCTCAGCGCGCGCAACGGCCAGCGCTCCGGATAGCTTCTGACGGTCGTAGAGCAGTGTGAGGGCCATTGCCGCAGTGAGCAGGGCAACCATGCTCAGCAGCCCCCACGAAAGGAGGCGACGGGTCGGCGAGCAGAGCGCTTCGTGATGACTTGGCGCGGGCGTGATACCGAATTGCCGAACCGCATCGAGCGCATCGTTCATTTCAATGCTCAGTGCGTCGACTGCGCCAATTCCGCTCAATGTTGGCGTAACGGTGTGATGCAGCCCGTGCTTCGTCTCAAACGCATGAACGGCGCTAAATTCCTCAGTTCGATTGAGGTTCGCTCGGGTGTGCTGTCGCCTCGAGGCAAAGTTTTTAAGATGCGCCAACGGCACGCAAATGCGTGTGGCCATCAGGCTCGATTCGCGCCGAATCACGAGCCCCGCGGTGTCGATTTTCACGCGAGTTCGCAGCGACGAATAATGCAGCGCCATGAAAAGAGCGATGAGTGCGATCAAGGCCATTGTTGCGTTTGCAATCCGATTGCCTAAAACATCCCCCTGCGCGTAGATCAGCCGATAGAAAACCCATGACATCACCCCGAGCGCGATCAACAGTGCGGTGGCAGGCCCAGCGGTTAAACCGCGCGCGGGAAAGTCGGCTTGCCACTGGCGACCTTGCTGCGAAATTTTGCACACGATTTTGGGCACAAAGGTGGTCAGCGCGTCGTGATTGGATTGCCGCAACTCGCGATAAGCATCGGTGAAGTCTTTTGCCTCGCCGATGGGGATCTTTTGAAACTTCGCTGACTCGGCCTGCGATGGAGGCATCGAAATCGAGAATGACGCAGCCCCAAATCGCTCCGACGCTTCGATCTGCAGCGTCCATGAATAGATCAGACCTCCCGATGGGCCGCCCGAGGCGTGTCCGTCTCTCGGTGGGATGACGGTGGCCTCGTACAAAACCTCAGTCGCTGTGCTGGGGGTCGACACAGCGCGCGTGGCGAGAAAGCTCTTTTTTGCGCCAGCGCGGATGGTGGCCGATGAGCCGCGCTCGTCGCGAACGGTTTCCTGGAGCGCGATGGCCATTGCGTTGGGGAGCGCCACGCGGCGATGGTTGGGTACGTGGATTCGAACACGAAATGCCTCACCAAACTCGGGTTGTGACGGGGTTAGCGCCACCGAGGGTGTTGATTTCTTTTTCGACTTCACCCAACTCGAAAGCCCAAACACCATCATCCACAGCCCAGCCGCTGCAAAAACAGTGATGAACACGCTGATGATCGCGTCGCTTTGATTCGACCAAACGAGCACGCATATCGGAACGGCCATCAACGACCACACAACGCCGAAAAAGAACAAACCAACATCAGAGTTTGCTCGAATTCGGTTGTCGTTTGGCGCGCTTTTAGTCGGCGCTCTCGGCTGCGACACAGGTTGCTTCCCGTTCCCGAACAAGATCATCAAAAAGACGTACGCGGCGCCTAACCCCACGCCGGTGAACAGCGTGGCAAACGGAATGGCAAACCAAACCTTGGCCCAGCGAATCTCCTTATCGAGCACCGCCTCTGACGGCTTGGCAGGATTGATCCAAGCCGTGATCGTTGCTTGGTTTTTGTGCGCAGCGCTCAGCACGGCAAACCATTTTTCATGCCAATCGCCTATGTTGTCAGTGCTGTTTTTTGATTGCTGAAGGCTTACCTGATCGCTGGCGTAGCGCTCGCCCTGCCAGGTGTAGGTGTACTGCGCGCGAATGCCGACGGTAGCCTTACTGCCCCGGGCAAGCTCAACGCTACGGAGCTTGGCTTCGACTGGCACCAGCGAACTGGCGAGCGAATAGCTTTGCGCCGCCGTCCATAGCGGAACGATGCCCCCAAAAAATCCGCCCGTGGTGAATCCCACCGCAAAAAGTGCGGCTGCAGCGAGTCCAAGAAGTTTCGATGCCAATGTGCCTCCGGAGCCCATCAAGGTGTTCGAGTGAGCGGGGTCGCACGATGCCCCGCCGCACGCTTGTAGCGAGTGACCACGGATTCAATAGCGGTTGGGTCAATCACATCTGCTAAGGCGGCAAATCCGTTTGGCGCGCGCTCGTCGACCATGTCCAGAATGATGTCGAGACCCTCGCCACGATTGAGCTGCACTATTTCTGCGGTCATCGGTCGGCGCAAGGCTTCATAGCTTTGAAGCGCGATGTTTACGTCGTCGTGCTGCGACAGCGCGTCAGCCAGCGCTTTCGCGTCCAAGATCGACTGTGTTGCGCCGTTGCTGCCGATCGGATACATCGGGTGTGCTGCGTCGCCCAAGAGCGTCATGCGGCCGTGTGTCCAACGTGGCAGCGGATCGCGATCGACCATGGGCCATTGAAAAATCTGCGCTGCGTTGTTGATGATGTTACGAACAGGCACCGCGCCGTCCTGCCAATCGAGCACCCAATCTCCAAACCTCGGCAGTAGATCGGCGCTGTGACCGGCGGTGCTCCAGCTTTCACGAATGGGTGCGGTGAGCGTACCGCCAATGCCGTTTTCGACACGAATGTCGCAAATCCAGTTGATGAGCTGCAGCCCCGTTTTCGTATCAATTGGCTCAATCGGATAGGCGACAAATTTTGCGAACTTATTGCCCGCTTGCACCATCGTTCGTCCGCCTAAAAACGCTCGCGCTAACGTTGTGCCGCGCCACATCATCATGCCGTTCCACTTCGGCGAGCCCTCGTTTGGATAGCACTGCGCACGGCTGGCGGAGTGAATGCCATCGGCGGCGATGAAGACGTCGGCGGTCGCGGTGCGCTCGGACGCGCCCTTGACTTGCAGCGCAACGCCGTCTGCCGTATTGCTAAATCCATCGACTCGTGAATCGATGTGAATTTGAATCGCCGTGCCGCGCTCTGCAGCCGCAGCCAAAAGCGCCATGTGCAGCGCGCCGCGATGAATCGAGTGCTGCGGATGCGAATAGCCGCCAGCGATGCCGCGGGCGTCGCGGTAAATCGTTTGCCCGAATCGATTGGTGAACAACAGCGCTTCGGTCGCAACGCCCAGAGTTGATAGTGTGCCGCCCAGACCCAGTTCGGTGAGTACCGCCACGGCATGCGGCAACACGTTGATGCCAACGCCCAGCGGTTTGATTTCACGAACGGCTTCAAACACCGTGACGCTATGGCCGCCGTCGGCCAGTGCGATGGCGGCGGTGAGTCCGCCGATGCCGGCACCCGCAATGGCAATTGAGTGGTGATGTGTCATGCCTCAATTGTTGCGCCTGAGCTCATTTCCCGGCGCGTGCGGTAACGTTGAGCGTGGGGCACTGCTGGACTATTGGCTATGTGGTCTAACGCCTTACAAAATATGAACAATATTGAATAAAAACTACTTTTCAAAAAATTGCAAATATTGAACTTTTCCCTTGATTCAATTGGCATTGATGTAATAAGTTAATATTGTATTGATGTATTGCATCGTTTGCGTGTCAAATCCCGCGACTGCTGCGTCGGCAACGCAAATCATCGTCGCTCGCCCCGCAAATGATCCGCCAATCCCGCGACTCATCGCCCGGCAGTCGCCTTGCCAGCGGCCCCGGTAGATACTGCGAGCAGTCCTCAGAATTGCTTCCCCATGAACGCTTCGCTTCCCCCCTCTGGTTTGCCCCCTCAGCCGCCGCTTCCGCCGTCGCCGCCCGCGGTGGCACCCATCGTCGTCCGCCCAACATTCGGGGCGCGACTCTGGCGTGGCTTTGGCGCAACACCTTGGTGGCGCTTGATCTTCGGGGGTTTGTTGATCATCGTCGCGTCCATCGCGCTGATGGTGCCCTACGACACCATGGTGCTGGCCAACCGTATTCGCTCAGACATTGGCAAAGACGCGCTCAAAATTTCATTGCAACGCGAAGTGTTGGAGCGCGCTCGCGGTGGACTGCTAGTGGTGCGAAGCCTCGCTGCGGACGAAGATACGGTGGCCGAAATAGATTCCACCATTGCTGAGCTCAATCATGAAATCTCCAAGCCGTTGGTTGATCAATTTGACGGCGATGTCGACCAGCTTCGAATCGAAATCGCCACGCTTCGAACTGAGGCGAAGCGCAAAACCGAAACACTGAGCAAAGCCGCCAGCAAGATTGCCAACGACGTCGCTGCGGGTCGTTCGCACGACACTGAAGAGATCGAACGGTTGTCAGGCGAACTCGGTGAAATCAGCGGTCGCTTGCACCTGCTTGAGCGGCAACTTCGCACGATGGAGGGCAGGGGCGAAGGCGGCAAGAACGGCAAAACCACCACTCGAGTCGTCGCCGAAGTCGACGGCAAAAAAGCCGTGGCAACCATCAGCGTTGAGGACGGCAAACCGACGCGTGTCACGGTCAACAGCGACGGCGTTTCAAAGCAAGTGGTGGCATCGTCAGCGACCGTTGCGACCACCGCGAAACCCGCAGCGGCTATGCCGCCTGTTCCTCCCGTTCCTCCCGTGGCACCGGTCGCACCTCATCAGATCACAGCGTCTGCAAACACCAAATTTAGCGCCTCCGATGCCGCAATTTTGTTTCCTGGCGAACCGGGTGTCGCCGAGATATCTGCCACGGTCAGTCGCGATGTGACGAAACTCCTCTACGCTGGCACGCTCTCGCTGGCGCTCATTATTTTGTTCGTTTTCATGCTGGTGGCGCGCGCCTTCGCCGGTCGTGCTGCCCGCGGCGAACAGCGCGCGGTCATTGCTGAATCGCGTGAGCGCACCGAGAGCCACGCGCGTCAGCTGGCCGAGGCCAAACTCACCTTGATGCGCGCTCAGGTCGAGCCACACTTTTTGTTTAACACCTTAGCGCACGTCCAAGCATTGCAAGAGATTGATCCGCCTCAGGCAAGCAATATGCTCGAGCGATTGATCTCATACTTGCGTGCTGCAATGCCCTCAATGCGCGACACATCGTCGACCTTAGCGCGTGAAATCGATGTGGTTCGCGCCTACCTAGACTTGCTAAAAATTCGAATGGGTGATCGCCTGAAATACGTCATCAACGTGCCGATCGAATTGGGCAGTGTGGCGCTTCCGCCCACGATGATTGCTACGCTGGTTGAAAACGCAATTAAACATGGCCTAGAGCCCAAAAAAGAAGGGGGCACGATTGCCATCAACGTGCGAAAACTACCCGGTGACCATGGCGGCCCCGACGTGCTTGAGGTGTTGGTCGCTGACGATGGATTGGGGCTCGGTGGCGCTCAAACACAGGGCACTGGTGTGGGGCTCGCCAACACCCGAGAGCGACTGAAAATGCTCTACGGAACGGCGGGGCAGCTGATCGTTGAGCCCAATGCGCCGAGCGGTGTGCGTGCGCTGATGCGGGTGCCGACCGTCGTTCCCGAAACTATCGAGCAAGCGGAGCACTACCCCACTGACGACGGTGCAGCGGGTGTATCGCGCTACACGGTGCTCACCGTGGGGCTACTTGCGCTGTTCGTGGGTTGGTTGGGAGTACATCGCTTTTACGTTGGACATCGTCGCACCGGTGCACTTCAAACCGTGCTCGGCGTGCTCTCTGTGGGATCAGGGGGGGTACCCCTCGTTTTGTTGCCACTCATCATGTGGGTCATTTTGGATCTAGTGTGGATCGTGACCCGCGATTTCACCGACGGCCGTGGGCTCCGGGTAGTGCGACTCGATGGCGAGGATCGTCGCTCCTACGTTGGCAATCGTGTGCCGTCGCGACCCCGCGATCCGTCGGCGTCGCCCAAATCGCGCGCATTGGCGATGGGTTTCGTGTTGCCACTTGGTTTCTTGGGAGCGCATCGTTTCTACGTCGGGCGCAGCGGCACGGGATTGGCTATGCTCCTGACCTTGGGCGGACTCGGTATTTGGTGGTTAATCGACATCGTCATCGTGATCTGCGGGCAGCTTAAGGACAGCGAAGGAAAGTGGGTGAGTGAATGGGAATGACGTTAACTGCGGTATTGGCCGAAGACGAAGCGCTGCTGCGCCAGTTTCTGAAAAAGAAACTTGAAAAACTGTGGCCTGAGCTGACCATTGTGGGCGAAGCTGACGATGGAAAGTCGGCTGCCGAATTGATCGCATCGCTAAAGCCAACCATTGCGTTTCTAGACATTCGAATGCCCGAAATGACGGGGCTCGAAGTCGCCACCGATATCGCCGATTCGTCGCCCGATACGCACATCGTCTTTGTCACCGCGTATCACGAATACGCTGTGGCTGCCTTTGATCGGGGTGCAGTGGATTACGTGCTCAAGCCGATTCAAGAGGATCGGCTCATCACCACCATTTCGCGATTGAAAGACCAGATCGAGCAGGGCGATAGAGATGCGCCAAGCCTACCCGACAACATGGCGCAGTTGATTGCCACCTTGAAGCGCGAGATGCGCGGGAGCGGCGGTGGCGTTGAGCCAATGCGCTGGATTAAAGCCTCGCTTGGCAACACGCTCAAAATGATTTCGATCAGTGACGTACTGTTCTTCAATTCCGACGAAAAGTACACCCGTGTAGTTACGGCCACCGAAGAGGCATTGATTCGGAAGCCGCTACGCGAATTGCTTGACGAACTCGATCCGAACACGTTTTGGCAAATTCATCGCGGCACGATTGTCAATGTCGCTGCCATTGCCGGCGTGACTCGGGATTTCCGCGGCGACGCTACGGTGAAAGTTCGAAATCACACCGAACAACTTAAAGTGTCGCGGCCGTTTTCGCACTTGTTTAAGCAAATGTAGCGGGCGAATAAGGCGTTGCTGGGGCGTGAGTCTCAACCGTTCGTGGTGAGCTTGTCGAACCATGAACGGCATAAGAGCGGTGACTCGCCGCTCTTATGCGCAATTCAAGCGCTGGCACGCGGTGATCTTCTAATGCCGTTATGGTTCGACAGGCTCACCACGAACGGAGTGTTTGGGTTCGGGTGGTTTGCGGTTCGACAAGCCCACCACGAACGGAGGTTTGGGGTCGGGCGGTATACGGTTCGACAAGCCCACCACAAACGGGGGAGCGGGGTGGACAGCGTCAGGCGATTCGCACTGCAGCGCTCACACCCAACGAATCCGCCGGAAGAACCACCACAGCCCCACGCTACCACCCGCCATCAGCGCAAGCGCAAATGGGTAACCAAATGCCCACTCAAGCTCCGGCATGTGTTTGAAATTCATTCCGTAGATCGAGCCAATAATCGTGGGCACCATAAAAATCGCACCCCACCCGGCGAGCCGCTTGGTGATCTCGGATTCTTGCAGCGTGATGAGCGATAAATTGGTCTGAGCGGCGCTGTTTTCCATATCACGCAGATTGTCGAGCGATTCATCGATTCGGGTGACGTGGTCGAGCACGTCACGAAAATACGGCCGCAAATCGTCTCGGATCATGATGTGTTTGTGACTGACCAGACGCTGGCAAATCTCTTCAAGCGGCGTCACCGCACGACGCAAACACATCGTGTCGCGCTTAAGCTCATAGAGCTTTTCCGCAGCCGCGCGACGATCTGTGGTGCTGGCGAAGATGGTTTCTTCGAGCTCATCGAGCCGCTCTTCCAAATCAGCCAGCAACGGGAAAAATCGATCCACGACTTCGTCAAGCAGCCCGTGCACAGCGCTGCCCGGCCCTTGCGCTAAAAACGCGGGCTCACGCTCAAGTTCGGTACGCACTTTTCGAAAATCGGTGGTGACCCGGTGCCTCACGGTCAGAACAAATTTTTCGCCGGCGTAAATGTGGAGCTCACCGTCGATAAATTCGTCACCCTTTCGCTCGATGGTGTGTACGATCAAAAACAGTGTATTGCCGTATTCCTCTAGCTTCGGGCGCTGCGAACCTCGGTTGGTGTCTTCGATAGCGAGCTCATGCAATCCGAATTCCTCTTGCATCTTGGCGAGCATCAGCGCATCGGGCTCGAGCAGGGCGACCCACACGAACGAGCCGTCGGGCTGTTTGGCGTCGAGAAAATCGCTGATCGCTTCGATGTCCAGGTCGCCTTGGTTAACACCATTGACGTAAGCGGCGCAATTGATGAGCATGGCGATCTGTATGTCGCGCCGAAACTGGCGCTAGCGAAAGAGGAAGTAGGAATTATGCGTCGCGCGATCATTGCGATACTGACTTGGGGCGTGATGTGGTCGGCGTGGGCGCAGGTTTCCGCGCAAGCCGCGCCAGCTGTCGGCGCGATTGAGCGCGACCGCGAGGCACTTTTGGCGACGCTGCGTGCGGGCGGTGCGGCGCTTTTGCTGCGACACGCGCAAACAGTTGCCGGTGTCGGGGACCCGCCTAACTTCAAGCTCGGCGATTGCAAAACGCAGCGAAATCTCTCGCGCGAGGGCGGGCTTCAGGCCAAGCGCATGGGAGAGGCGCTGCGTGCGTCTAAAGTGAGCTTTGCACAGGCGCTGAGCAGTCAGTGGTGTCGCTGCGCGGACACCGCAAAGCACATTGTTCCCGCGTATGTCACGTGGCCACCGCTCAATTCGTTTTTCAATGATTTTTCGCTGCGTGACTCGCAAACTCGAACGGTAAAAGATCGTTTGCTGGGCATTCCGAAGCACGAGACGTGGCTGTTGGTGACGCACCAAGTCAACATTACGGCGATGACCGGCGTGTCCCCGTCAATGGGCGAGGGCGTGGTGATTCGCGTAGGCGATGGCGGGATGGAGGTGATCGGACTCTTGGCGATGTAGCAAGAACGGAAAAATTGGCTCGCCATTGCCCGCGCGCTGTAGCAAAATAGCCCATGGCCGTTGTTTCTACCCCCCAAATGTCCGCTCCCTCCACCGCCTTCAGTGCAGACGCTGCGCTCACGCTCGATCGAATGTTGCGTGAAATGGTCGACGATGGTTTGGTGAATGCAACACTCGTTGATTCGCTGCGCTCAACGGCGAAATTTCGTAACTACGATCATCCACTCATTCTGATTGCTGAGCAAAAGTGGCGCAGTGAAAAGCCGCCTAAGCGTGTGCTCTCATTAGAAAACTTGTCGGAGTGGTTCGCCGCGCGGATTGATGTGCCCTACATGCATATCGATCCGCTGCGAGTTGATTTTTCGGCCGTGGGTTCGGTGATGAGTTCGAGCTACGCGCAGCGCTATCGAATTTTGCCGATTGCCGTGACGCAAGATGTCGTGACAGTCGCTACTAGTGAGCCGTTCGTTCGCTCATGGATTCCGGAGCTACAAAATTTGCTGCGGCGTCGTGTTGAGTTGGTGTTTGCCAACCCGCTCGACGTGAAGCGCTACGTAGCGGAATTCTTTTCACTCGCGCAGTCGGTGCGCCGTGCTCAGGAAAAAGCCAACGACGACAAATCGGCGGTCTCGTCCTTTGAGCAGCTTGTGCAAATGGGCGTGTCGGGTGCGACGCCCGACGCCAATGATCGTCACATTGTTCGGATTGTGGATTGGTTGTGGCAGTACGCATTTGAGCAGCGCGCCAGTGATATTCATGTGGAGCCACGTCGTGATTCGGGCATTGTGCGCTTTCGAATCGACGGGGTATTGCATCAGGTCTATCAGATTCCCGCCGCGGTGCTCACTGCGATGACCAGTCGCATCAAATTACTGTCTCGAATGGAGATCGTGGAAAAGCGACGGCCGCAAGACGGTCGCATCAAAACGTCCTCGCCCGAAGGTGCCGAGGTCGAGCTTCGCGTGGCTACCATGCCCACCGCGTTCGGCGAAAAGATCGTCATGCGCATTTTCGATCCTGAAGTGTTGCTGCGCGATCTGCGCGATTTGGGATTTACCGAAGATGACCGCCTGCGCTGGGAATCAATGACATCAAGGCCGCACGGCATCGTGTTGGTCACCGGCCCGACCGGATCGGGAAAAACAACCACGCTCTACACCACGCTGAAGTCTCTGGCAACACCCGAAGTCAACGTGTGCACGATCGAAGATCCGATCGAAATGGTCGAGCCCGCATTCAATCAAATGCAGGTGCATGCTCAAATCGGTGTTGATTTTGAAAGCGGTGTGCGCACGCTGATGCGCCAAGATCCCGACATCATCATGGTTGGCGAGATTCGTGATTTACCGACGGCAGAGATGGCAGTGCAAGCCGCACTTACCGGCCACTTGGTTCTTTCCACGTTGCACACCAATGATGCACCGACGGCTGTTGCGCGTTTGGTCGACTTGGGTTTGCCGCCCTACATGGTGAATTCAACCGTGCTAGGCGTAATGGCGCAGCGCTTAGTGCGCACCTTATGTGCTGCGTGCAAAGCGCCCGCCGATGAAATTCCCGACGAAACGTGGAGCGCACTCACCCTGCCGTATCGTGCCACTAAACCCACCACCACCTACAAAGCCGTGGGCTGCTTGGAATGTCGCATGACGGGATTTCGCGGTCGAATTGGCTTGTACGAAATTATGACCTTCACGCCCGAACTTCGTAAACTGGTGCTTGCCGGCGTGGGTATTGATGACATTAAGGCGCAGGCGTTTCGCGATGGCATGAAGCCGCTACGGGCGTCGGGCGCGCACAAAATTGCGATGGGTTTGACGACGCTGGAAGAGGTCGAACGCGTAGCGCCCCCTTAATTCGGTGGACGACGCGCCTTACGGCGCTAGGACGCGATGTCTTTGTGGAATATGTATTGTGATGTGGCCGGTATGGGTTGCTACAAACTCAGCTGACGAAAAAGAGAGGAATGATTTTGCAGATTAGTTTGATTGGGTTGGGTCGTATGGGCGCCAACATGGCGCGGCGTTGGGGGCGGGGTGGCGTGAGCGTTCTGGCCTTTGATCAGAGCGCGGAGGCGCGTGCTAGCGTGGTGGAAACAAACATCGTCGCGGCGGATTCGTTGGCGGAGGCTACCGCTACGCAACCGTCGCCCAGAGTGGTGTGGTTAATGTTGCCAGCGGGCGAGATAACCGAATCGACGATTGATGCCTTGATGTTGCAGCTCGCGCCGGGGGATCTACTTGTTGATGGCGGCAATGCCAATTACAAAGACACGTTGCGGCGCGCTGCGAAGGTCAACACGGCCGGCATTCATTACGCCGACTGCGGTGTGTCGGGCGGCGTGTGGGGTTTGCAAAACGGCTACTGCGTGATGGCGGGTGCGAGTGAGGCCGACTACGCGCGACTCAAGCCCTTTCTCGAAGTGCTCGCGCCTTCGAAAACTGAAGGCATTGTGCACGCAGGCGCAGTTGGTGCGGGCCACTTTGCCAAGATGGTTCACAACGGCATCGAATACGGCATGATGCAGGCGCTCGCCGAAGGCTTCGCGTTGATGGAAGCAAAAAAGGATTTCAACATGCCCATTGCCGACATTGCCAACGCGTGGCGCGATGGGTCTGTGGTTCGCTCGTGGTTGCTCGATCTGACCGCTGACGCGCTAAAGAAACCTGACGACATTGCAGCGATTGCGCCCTATGTTTCCGATTCGGGCGAGGGGCGTTGGGCCGTTGAGGCGATGGTGGACTTGGGCGTACCCGCTCCCGTGATGGCGCTGGCCTTGACGACGCGATTTGCGACGCAGGGCAAGGGCGATTACGCGGCGAAACTACTGGCGCAGATGCGCGCAGGCTTTGGTGGACATGCGGTGAAAAAGGCGTAGACCGTCTGTTTCTACGAACCGGCCCGAACCTGATTCCCCTCTACCGCAGGCGGGAGAGGGGCTAGGGGTGAGGGTGCTTCGTGCAGAAGTGACTTGGTTTGAGCGAACAACCGATGATCCTGATGCCGCTCAGTCTGCCTTGGTTATCAATCCGCCACACCCTCACCCCAACCCTCTCCCGCCCGCGGGAGAGGGGGCACAACGTGCTCATAGGCGCGTGTCACGCACCACAGCATCTTTTCGCAAGTGCAAATCAGGTAGTAGCTCCAGGCCTAATCCGGGTTTATCGTTGAGCGAAATCATGCCGCGCTCAACCCGTGGCAATTCGGTGACGAGCTCTTTGTACCAACCTGAATAAAACGCTCGCACGCTTTCTTGAATTAGAGAGTTGGGCGCGTGCAGCGATAGGTGCGTGCTTGCCGTCCACACCACGGGCCCCGTGCAATCATGCGGCGCAACGGGTAGCTGCCACGCGTCGGCCATCGCCGCAATCTTTCGCGCTTCGGTGAGTCCACCGCACCATGAGAGATCGAGCATGACGACACCCGCCACACCCGTTTGCAAGTAATCCTTAAAGCCCCATTTGTAGGCGAGCGTCTCGCTCGCGCAAATCAGCGCGTCGGTGTGCGGCGCGTATTGCTTGAGCAGATCAAGCGAATCCATGCGGATCACATCTTCGTGCCAAAACGTGTTGAATGGCTTCAAGGCACGCGCAATTTTTTGCGCCATGGGCAAGCGCCACAGCGAATGAAATTCGACCATGATGTCCATGTCGTTGCCGACGGCATCGCGAATTTTGCGAAACGGAACGAGCGCTTTGTCTAAATCTGCGTTGCTGATGTATTGGCCGTCGCTTGCCTCCGCTGCGGGATCAAACGGCCAAATTTTCATCGCCGTGATGCCCTCGCTCTGCAATGACAGGGCCAACTCGTCGGCGTGATTGAGAAAACCTTCTAGGTCTTCATACGGCCCCGCTTTGTTGCCCAGACCCCAGTTGCTCGAGCTTTGATTGGCCGTGCTCCGCACGTATTGGTAGCCCGCGCAGGTGTTGTAGATTCGAATGGAATCACGAGTCTTTCCGCCCAGTGCTGTGTGAATGGGCATGTTCGCGGCCTTGCCAAAAATGTCCCACAGCGCAATGTCAACGGCGCTGTTGCCGCGCGTTTCAACGCCCGATCCGCGCCAGCCCAGATAGCCCAATAGCTCTTTGTTTCGGGCTTCAATATCGAGCGGATTTTTGCCTACGATTTTCGGCGCGACCCATTCGTGCAGGTACGCTTCAACTGCCGCCGCCCCCATAAATGTTTCGCCCAATCCGACGAGTCCTTCGTCAGTGTGCAAACGCACCCAAAGAATGTTGGGGAATTCGCCAAGGCGAAGGGTTTCGAGTTGGGTGATTTTCATGCTGACAAAATGTAGGAGCGGCTTGCCGCGAATGTTGTGTCGTAACAAGACTGTTTGCAACGAAGCGGCATTCGCGGCAAGCCGCTCCTACAAGAGTGCGGGATTAAATCGGCCTATCCGCCTCGGGCTTTTTTCAACGCATCCACGACCACATTAATCGCATCTGCGCCAATCGTTGCTGCGTTTTTGTCATACACAGGCTTCACGCGCTCGAACATGCGCTTTTGCTCAGCGGGCGTGATCTCGTTGACTTGCATGCCGCGCGTTTTAAGTTCAGCGAGCGCTTTGCCGTCGTTAGCGCGAATGGTGGCGCGCTGTACTTTTTGGCCCTCAATAGCGGCTTCACGCAGCGCGGCTTGTTCGTCTTTCGACAGCGTGTCCCACATCTTCTTACTGTAGAGCACCAGAAACGGTGTGTACGCATGACGCGTCACGCTCAGAAACTTTTGCACCTCGTAGAACTTCGATGTGTTGATCGTCACAAACGGATTTTCCTGGCCGTCAATCGTTTTCGTTTCGAGCGCGGTGAAGACCTCGCCAAAGGCCATCGGAACGGCGTTGGTGCCCAGTGTTTTGAACGTATCGAGGAAGATGTTGTTTTGCATCACGCGCACCTTCACGCCGTCAAAGTCCTCAACCTTATTGACGGGGCGCTTGCTGTTGGTGAGATTGCGGAAACCGTTTTCCCAATACGCCAAATTGACCACACCGGCGTCCTCAAGCTTTTTGTTGAAAAACGCACCCGCTGCGCCATCAAGCACGGCATCCACTTCCTTTTCGTTGGCGAATAAAAACGGCAAATCGAACACGCCAAGCTCTTTAATGATGCCAACGAGTGGCGAGCTCGATGTCACAACCATCTCTTGCGTGCCCGCGCGCAATGCTTGCGTGGCTTGCAGATCGCCGCCTGCTGAGCCACCCCAAAACGCATTCATCTTGAGCTTGCCGCCGGACTTAGCGGTGAGCACCTCTTGCATCTTTTTAACTCCAGCGCCGACGGGATGATCCTCGTTCACGCCGTTGGTGATTTTGATCGTGCGGTCCGCGAATTGCGCAAACACTGCGCTAGCTGCAAACACGGTGGTAGCGGTGATGACCGCAAGTGAACGTAACTTAAACATAGAGCCTCCTTAGGAAAATGGGGTCAGTGTTTGCGAGCGCGAAACGATAAAACGAATCGAGCTAACGCATCCACCATTTGAGCGGGACAGTAACAAACTCCGGAACGAACACCAGCAAAAACAACACACACAATTGTGCAATGAAAAATGGCATCACACCTTTAAACGCATCATCCATCGAAATTTTCGCCACACCACTCACCACGTTGAGGACGGTGCCCACAGGGGGAGTGATGAGCCCAATGGCGTTATTCATGATGAACAGCACGCCGAAGTAAACAGGATCGATCCCGGCTTTAAGGACCACGGGCATCAACACGGGTGTCAGGATCAGCACCGTGGGCGCAAAGTCAAGCGCTGTACCCACGATGACAATCAATATCATCATGACGAACATCAGAAGCGTTTGATTGTGCATGAACGGCGACATCAAATTGGCCACTTCGGTAGGAATATTGGCCACGGTAATCAACCACGCGCTCACCATGGCGGCTGACACTAAAAACATCACCACGGCCGTCGTCTTGCCCGCTGCTAAAAATAGTCCGTAAATCTGCGACCATTGAAGCTCTCGGTAGATGAATTTGCCGACGATAAATGCGTACACCGCCGCCACCACCGCAGCTTCGGTTGGCGTGAATACACCCGCTTTCATGCCCCCGATGATGATCACCGGCAATACGATGGCGAAAATGCTTCGCGCCGTGACTTTCAAGCGTTCATTCAATGGCATTTTTGGCGCGGGTTGCACGTTTTCGCGCTTCGCCACCCACCACCACGCGATACCGATGGCGATCCCCATCATCACGCCCGGAACGATGCCCGCTAAAAAGAGTTTGGTGATGGACACGTTGCCCGCCACACCAAAAATAATGAAGCCAATCGATGGCGGAATGATCGGCGCGATGATGCCGCCCGCAGCGACCAATCCCGCCGAGCGCTTCACGTCATAACCCGCCGCTTTCATCATCGGAATCAAAATCGCAGCTAGCGCCGCAGTGTCGGCGACCGCCGAGCCCGAGAGGGAGGCCATGATGATCGCGGCGATGACCGTTACGTAGCCCAAGCCGCCGCGAAAATGGCCCACCCACGCTACACCCAAATTCACAATGCGCTTGGACAATCCGCCCGCGTTCATGAATTCGCCCGCCAGTAAAAAGAATGGCACAGCGAGAAGAGGAAAGTTATCCGCACCATCCACAAAACGTTGCGCAAGTATTTGCGCATCGAAGCTACTCAGCATCCCGGTCGCCGCTAAAAAAGCCATCAGCGAAACGCCGCACACCAGCAGCGCATAGGCGATGGGCATGCCCAGAGCCATCGCGGCGATGAGGGAGCCGATGAAGACGGTGACAGTCATGCTTTGGCTCCGCTCGCGTTGGGTGCGCTTTGCGCTTTCTGAATTTGCTCTTCAGCTTCTTTGAGCCCTTCGGCTTCTACGATCGCGAGCATGTCGTGTTCGGCCAATTGGCCGGTCACTAGTCGATAGATTTTTTCGACGTTAAACGCCCCCATCACCACAGCCACCACATAGCCGATGCCGTACACCCAAATCATCGACAGACCTGCCACCGGTGAAATGTTGGTTACCTGCAAGTCGTGCATCTGGTAGGTGCCCCACAGAAACAGCACATTGCAAAAGAGCATCAACGACTCGCTCAAAAAGACGCACACTTTTTTTCCGAGCAGCGGGAGTTTTTTGATCAAGGTGTCAACGCCCAAATGACCGCCCTCACGCATGGCAATCATCGCGCCCAAATAGGTCAGCCAAATGAAGCAGTAGCGAGACATCTCCTCGCTCATCAAGATGCCCGAGTTGAATGCGTAGCGCATCACTACGTTGCCAAAGACCATCACGACCATCGCAAACAGGCACAACACAACCAGAAACTCGAGTAGCTTAAAAAAGTAGTCGACAAGTTTTTTCATCACGCAGCCTTCAGTCGGGGCGAGGGTTGGTCGAGGTTGGGTAACTTGCGCCGCGAACTCAAAATTGCTTCGATGTCTTCATGCGCGCCATCGATGAGCACCAGGATGGCGCGCTCCGCCCGAGCCGGGTTTCGAGCGATCACCGCATCCAGCACCGCGCGGTGCAAAGGCAGGGAGCTTCGCGGTCCATCTTTGCGCTTTGTCGAAATCTCGAAGCTGGTTCGAAGTAACGCCGAGAGCGCTTTGTTCATCTGAATCATCATGCGATTGCGGCTGGCCAGCAGTAACGCCTGATGAAACTTCAAGTCGTGGCTGACGTAATCGCCGCCTTCTTCGATAGCCAAACGCATGCCCTCAAAGGCCGCCTCGGCCGCGGCGATGTCGTCGGGTGTCGCTCGCTCAGCCGCTAAGCGAATCGCTGCGGGCTCAACGATTCGACGCATTTCTTGAAGATCGCGCAAAAAATCAGCCGTGAGCCCAGCGCGAGATTGCCACAGGATCACATCAGGGTCGAACCAATTCCAACGATCCGATGAGAGCACGCGACTGCCGACTTTCGGGCTGGTTGCGATCAAGCCTTTCGCTGCGAGCGATTTGACGGCTTCGCGAATTACGGTTCGGCTCACGCCCAGTGCCTCGCACAACGCCGGTTCGTTGGGGATGGCAATACCCACTGGGTAGCGGCCGCTAACAATCGCTAAGCCCAATGCGTCGACCGTATTGCCATGGAAGTTCTTAATCATGTTGCGCACCAACGTTTACCGAATCGATTGCAGATAGCACCGCGCGGGACATGGTGGTGCGGTTCGAAACGGGTGGCAGTTTTGACAGCGGCTGTGAGCAACAATAGTTCATAAGTCAAATTTTTATCATATGATGATATGACTTTACAATGGCAATCGTTGAGTTTCAACGCTTACGATTCGGTGATCGAAAGCGTGGGTGACATGCCAATAGCGGGTAACGAGTCTTGTGGCGCAGCGGTTGCGCCAGGTTCGTTGAACGGGCCAAGAATTAGCGCCGCCGCGCGGTTTCCTGTGGTGGTCATGGGTGTATCTGGCTGCGGAAACACCACGCTGGGGCAAGCGCTCGCGGCAAAATTGGGGAGCAGCTTTTTCGATGCCGATGATTTTCATCGGCAGGAAAACGTTGAGAAAACGCGCCGTAACGCCGCTGACCGATTCCGACCGAGCGCCGTGGCTACAAATTTTGAACAACGAGCTCAGAGCTCGAACGCAAGCCGACTAATCGTTGGTGCTGGCTTGCTCGGCACTCAAGCAGCGCTACCGTGATGCCATAGCCGCAGACAGCCTAACGGTGCGCTGGGTTTTTCTTGAGGGTTCGTATGAGCTCCTCGCCGAGCGAATTCGCGATTGGGTTACCAACGCAGGCGCAGGTTGCCAGCGTGCGGCGTCGCTGGATAGCTAGGGAGACGCTGATCAAATGCCCATCGAGCATCGCATCCTTGGACTTGGGCCCGGTCGTAAACTTACGACCAGCGGGTCGCCGCTGCATCGAAAATGCTCTCCATAGCCCCGCTATGCCTCGCATTTGTCGATTTCGCACTCGATCCCAATCCAAGGCGCGCTGCTCGCGGGAATTATTCAGCGTCTCCCTAGGCGTTGGGGACTGAATGCGTCAAGTAGGATGATCAGTGCTGGCTTATACGGCCAATGCCTCATTTAATAAGGGCTTCGCACTATCTGTGGGTGTTTTCAAGGTACGATCTAAACAGCTTAATCGCGCTATTTTGTATGGCCTACAGCCAAAACGTTGTTTGACGGCTGAGTTTCTCAAGCCGTTTGGTTTAACGCGTCGTTTCCGCCACGTTGCAGCCGAGCGGCTTGTACAAACGCGTTACAGAGGCGGGATATTTCGCAAGTTTTTCCGTGGGTCGCATTGGCCGTATCGTGAATTCGCCGCCGCAATTGGGGCACACACCGCCGAGCTTCGTGTCAACGCAATCTGCGCAGAACGTGCATTCAAACGTGCAAATTCGCGCGTCCCGCGATTCGTTGGGCAAATCGCGGTTGCAGCATTCGCAGTTCGGGCGAAGTTCGAGCATGGGTGCCGCTTTCGGTTTGCTTAGCCCAAGCGACGCCGTGCTCGTGGCGCAGGTTTCGCCCCGCCACCACTCGAAAACCCGCGGGGTTTGCCGGTGAATGCATCGCGATTGCCGAAACCGCTGCCGGAGCTTGCGCCGCCAGCCGAGCCCGCGCCGCCGCGATATCCGCCAGCCCCGCCGCCCGCGCCACCACGGAAGCCGCCGCCTGAACCCGTGCTCGCGCCACTACGGAAGCCGCCGCCTGAACCCGCGCCCGCACCGCGCGGTGCTGGACGTCGATCGGCACCACCTGCGCCACCCCAGCTGCCGCCCGCGCCGCCACCGCTGCCCGAATTGCTCCAACCACTGCCAGTGCTGCCACCGTTGCCCGCGCCGCCTTCGTCGCGGCGATTGCCCCAACGCCCGCGTGGCGCGCCGCTGTCGGCTGCGCCGCTACCGTAATTTCCACGCGATTGACCACCACCGTAGGACGAACCGGATGCTCCGCCGCTTGCGCCGTCACGACGACGTGAATCACCGCCGAAGCCGCTGCGCTCGCCGCCACGGTCCGCACCGCGCTCAGCGCCGAAGCCGCGATTTTCGCCACCTGCACCCGATCGATCATCGCCAAAACGCGGCCCGACTCGACCCGCTTCAACCCGACCTTCGCCGCGTCGATCACGTGGCGCCCAGCCTTCGCGTTGTGGTGGAGCGTTCGGCGCGAATCCTTCGCGGCGACGGGCTGCGTAGCCGCGTGGTACGTCGGCACCGTCACCGGCTGGACTGCGCGAACGGCCGCCCGCGCCCGAGCCGTAACCGCTACTCGCTGCGCCACGTTGGCCGTGCGAGCCTTCGCTGCGACCATAGCCACCGCCTGCACCGGGCGCACGCGGCGAGCGTGGCCGTGGCGCGCGATCGTCAACGGCCTTGGCCGAGGCGAGCTTCGGACGGGGGCCGCGGGCTGCGGATTGCGCGTCGGTCGGCGCGCGTTTGCCACGCACCGCACTCAATGTTGCCGCGTCTTGCTCGGCCTCTTTGTTGATATCGCCCGCGCCATCGGCATTGCGCCACAGCACTAAGAGCTTGCCCAAATGCTGCACGCTCTCACACGTGAGTTTGCTGCAAATTTCGGTGAGAAACGTCTCGCGCACGTCGCGGTCATCGGCAAACACGCGTACTTTGATGAGCGCATGCGAGGTGAGCGCCAAGTCAATTTCGTGCAGCACCGAAGGGGTGAGTCCTTTGTCTCCGATCATCACAACGGGGTCAAGGTGATGCGCCGCAGCGCGCAGGGCGCGACGCGCGCTGCCGGAGAGTGAAGAGTTAACAGTCATGATCTACTTTCAGTGAATTACCCTAATTATCTCGCGATAACGCCCGTTCAGGGGCGATTCCGCGCTGAGCAAAGGCTCCTTTGTGAAACTCGGCGCTGAGATTGCGCATGCTCAGCGCCAATGAGCTCGGGCGCGCGTTCATGGTTCGACGGGCTCACCACGAACGGGGGAGGGTGGCGGTCTGTACGAAAGAGCTCAGCGTCTGAGGTTTTTTTGACGCAGATTTGCGCTGATTTGAGACGGATTTGCACGAATTTAAGATGGATTGACGCAGATTTTTTGTACGACGAAGTGCCCAGAGAACCGGAGATGAATAATCTTATCTCGCGATAACGCCCGTTCAGGGGCGATTCCGCGCTGAGCAAAGGCTCCTTTGTGAAACTCGGCGCTGAGATTGCGCGTGCTCAGTGCCAATGAGATCGGGTGCGCGTTCATGGTTCGACGGGCTCACCACGAACGGGGTAGGGTGGCGGCCTGTCAACCAAACTCAGTCCCCCATGTTTTTTTTGACGCAGATTTGCGCCGATTTGAGACGGATTCGCGCAAATTTGACACGGATTCGCACGGATTTAAGATGGATTGACGCAGATTTTTTGTACGACGAAGTGCCCATAGAACCGGAGATGAATAATCCGCGTCAATCCGTCTCAAATCAGCGCAAATCTGCGTCAAAAAACCAAAACATCACGCCCGCAAATTCTGTGGATCGAGGCGGCCACGATACCTACGAGACCGGCAAACGGTTCAATGTCAAAATCACCCCCGCCATCTGCTCGCGTCATTCGTCCTTCGTCTCTCGTCCTTGATCTTTAGTCCTTGCGCACCGCGCCAAGAATCGCGAACGTACCCCCTTCCCGCGCACCCAATGCTCAACCCCACCAATAAAAACCACAAATCACACAAAGACTGGCTGGTTCGCCACGTCAACGATCCCTACGTGCTCAAGGCCAAGCAGGAGGGCTACCGTTCGCGTGCGGCCTACAAGCTCGCTGAAATTGACGCCAAAGACAAGCTCATTTCGCAAGGCGGCGTGATCGTCGATTTGGGCGCAGCACCCGGCAGTTGGTCGCAATACGCCGTTCGGAAAACCAATGGCAACGCCACCATCATCGCCATTGACCTGCTTGAAATGCAGGGGCTCAATCACGTTGACTTCATTCAAGGCGATTTCACCGAAGCCTCGGCGCTGGCGTTGATCGAAGAAAAACTCGCGGGGAAAAAGGTGGATTTGGTGCTCAGCGACATGCTGCCCAACATGAGTGGTGTGGCCAATATTGATTCACCGCGAGCGATTTACCTGTGCGAACTCGCCGCTGATTTCGCGCTCAATCACCTCAAACCCGAGGGGAAATTTTTAACCAAGGCCTACCAAGGCCCGGGATATCAGGAACTTTTTGCGCAACTCAAGCAGCAATTCAAGGTCGTTGCCACGAGAAAACCCGACGCATCGCGTGACCGAAGCGCGGAGATTTTTCTGTTGTGTTCTGGTCTTCGTTGAACGGCGTAAAACGCGGCGAACGCCGCGTCAGTCAAGCCGGTTAACGGTTTGCTGTGATTTCATCAATACTGAAAACAGCTTTTTTAACATGTGCCAAATAAAGTCAAGGCTTAACGAGTAATTAACCAGTTTATGAAAAACTAAAAAAACTGACTGTAGCCTTTATTTAATATGGCGTTCCTTAATAAAGTTGGAAAAAGACGCCTCGATTGCCCTACTACGCCCGACCAACTCACCGTCGAGCGCCCCGAATTTCGCGACGGGTATTCCCAGCACTTGAAAAACGCCCGTCAACCTTAAAATCAAAGAGTATTGAGAACCGCCCGAGTTGGTGGTCGCATCGCACGTTGCGATGGATTGACCGAACTGACACGGCTACCGGCTCTTAAGGAGTTCGCTAGTGAACAACATGTTCAAAAACGTCGCCATTTGGTTAGTCATCGGTTTAATCGTGCTCACGGTGGTGCAGCAGTTTGATAAATCGGGGAAAAAGAGCGACGCTGTTCCGTATTCAGCGTTTATCGAAGAGCTGCGCGGCGGACGCATCTCCGAGGCCACGATCGAAGGCCGCAAGGTCATTTATCGGGCTGGCGAAGGTAGCAAAACGACCAATGTTCCTGGCGGCTACGACAAAGACCTGATCAACGATTTGCTCAAGTACAACGTCAAATTCTCGGGCCAGCCTGAAGAGGGCCAATCGCTTCTTTCAACGATTCTGTTCTCCTTCGGCCCCATCCTGTTGCTCATCGGCGCATGGATATTCATGATGCGGCAAATGCAGGGCGGCGGCAAAGGCGGCGCGTTCAGCTTTGGCAAATCACGCGCTCGTTTGCTCGACGAAAACAATAACTCGATCACCTTTGCTGACGTAGCTGGTTGCGACGAAGCGAAAGAAGAAGTTACCGAAATCGTTGATTTCTTGAAAGACCCCACGAAATTCCAAAAGCTCGGCGGACGCATTCCACGCGGTGTGTTGATGGTCGGCTCGCCCGGTACCGGTAAAACGCTGCTCGCCAAAGCGATTGCGGGCGAAGCGAAAGTCCCGTTCTTCTCGATTTCGGGTTCTGATTTCGTTGAGATGTTTGTTGGCGTGGGCGCGGCCCGCGTTCGCGACATGTTCGAGCAGGCCAAGAAAAATGCGCCTTGCATCATCTTCATCGACGAGATCGATGCAGTCGGTCGCCAGCGTGGTGCCGGCATGGGCGGTGGCAACGACGAGCGCGAGCAAACCTTGAACCAAATGCTCGTCGAAATGGACGGCTTCGAAGGCTCGCAAGGCGTGATCGTGATCGCCGCGACTAACCGTCCTGATGTGCTCGATCCAGCGCTCCTGCGCCCAGGTCGCTTTGATCGTCAAGTCACTGTGCCGCTGCCAGACATCCGCGGCCGTGAGCAAATTTTGCAAGTTCACATGCGCAAAGTGCCCATCGCTGCCGACGTGAAACCCCACGTGTTGGCACGCGGCTGCCCGGGATTTTCGGGTGCTGACATCGCCAACTTGGTCAACGAAGCCGCACTGTTTGCCGCACGCTCGAACAAGCGCTTGGTCGACATGGAAGACTTCGAAAAGGCCAAAGACAAGATCTACATGGGCGCTGAGCGCAAGTCCATGGTCATGACCGACGACGAGAAGCGCGCCACGGCGTATCACGAGTCAGGTCATGCCATCGTCGCCTCGATCATCCCGAAATCCGATCCTGTCCACAAAGTAACGATCATTCCGCGTGGACGTGCGCTGGGCGTAACTTGGCAGCTGCCGGAGCGCGACCGAATTTCGCTCTACAAAGACCAAATGCTCGGTCAAATCGCCATGCTCTTCGGTGGCCGAATTGCAGAAGATTTGTTCGTGAAAAATGTGTCGACGGGCGCGTCAAACGATTTCGAGCGTGCCACCGCGATTGCTCGCGACATGGTGACCCGCTACGGCATGAGCGATCTGCTCGGACCGATGGTCTACGCCGAAAACGAAGGCGAAGTATTTTTGGGCCGCAGCGTGACGCAAACCCGGAGCATGTCCGAGGAAACCATGCGCAAAGTTGATCTGGAAATTCGTCGAATCATTGACGAGCAATACGCACTCGCCACCAAAATTCTGACTGACAACGCCGATAAGGTCGAAGCCATGACCAGCGCTTTGATGGAATTTGAAACCATCGACGCCGATCAGATTTCGGACATCATGGCCGGCCGTAAGGTTCGCGCGACCAAGAGCTACAACACGCCCGGTAGCCCCGGTAGTGGTGATTCGGGTACACCGGTGGCAGCGGATGAAGCGCCTCTCGCAGCGCCTGTCGTGCCTGAAGTGAAGGTCGAGCCTGCTTCGTCGACTAACGCGTCGTAATCGGCTGCACGAGCCGCGCTTGACGACCCAAAACGTCAAGCGCGCCGCGTGCGTCGGCTGACCCGCTCGGGTTAGTCCCGCTAGTTCGGCGGCGCGTGCTGCGCAACGTAGCCCGCCATAAATCGCGGTAACCCTTCGCGCTCAAATCGTGAAACATCCCAATCTTTGTTGGTGAGTTCATCGACATTGAGCGCCAGATAGGCCTGCGCCAGAATCAATCGATGATCGCGCACCGCCGTGGCCGTGATGGTCACACGAGCGTAGCGCTCGGTCTCGAACGCATCAAGCCGCTCGATGTCGCTCTGGCGAACGTCAAAGTAAACGCGCCCCACAATTTGATCGCCTCCGCGTGAAACGACGAGTGCTGGATGCTCTTTCTCGCGCACCGAAAGGCGTCGAAATCCACGAATCGACGCGACCTCGGATTGATAGTGGCCAAGTACCACGCGCCGCCAAACGGGTTCGAACATCAATGAGCCGTAGGTAAAAACGTGTTGCATTAGTTGGTGAGTTTGGGCAAGGATTGAATGATGGCCTGTGCGGCTCGTTCGCCGGAGATGACTGCGGATTCGAGCGTTGCGGGCAATTCGGGCACGCACCAATCGCCCGCAAAACGAACCGCGCCGACGGCGCGAGGCAGGTGGCTTAAAAGTTCGACCTGCGCTGGCGTACAGGAATACGTGGCACGTTTTTCGGTGATCAATTGCGACCAAATCGGCTCGGGCAGCGCAAAGCTTTGCCGCAGTTGTGCCAGTCCATTTCGGAGTAAATCGGCCTCGTCATCGGCGCGGTGATGTGCGCTGATGACCACGCTCGCCCGCACCCGACCATTGGGCAAGCGCTGCGCAAACAGCCATTGCCCCGGCGCACCATCGAGCATCAACATCGCTGCATCGGTGGCATCCATGCCCGCCGAAAATTCGTAATGCAAGGTGCTAATCGGTTCGTATTGCAGCGATTCGAGCGCATGCCGAAGCAATTGGCTGTGCTCGAAACTTTCAAGCAAACGCGCAACGTGCTGCGGTCCGGTGGCGATGATCACTTGATCGAATGCGTGTTCGGCGTCACGCGTGACCAAGCTCACGCCCGCGTCTTCGTTGCGCAGCGCCATGACCACGCTCGACGTCAGCACCGTATTGCCGCGAGCAACGACTTCGGCGAGCGCTGGCTCAGGCAGCAGCGCACTCAAGTCAACGCGCGGCAGCATCATGTCGCTCGCGCTTCGATTGGGCAGAAACGAGCGCCGCAACACCTCAATAAACACGCCGGCCGAGGCCCGCTCGGCGGGTGTGTTGAGCGCAGCCACGCACAGCGGCTCCCAAAGCAGCGCTCGGACGCGGCGCGGCTGCTCGTTGATGAGTTCTGAGACCGTGGCGGAAGCGGCCGGTCGAGCACACAGCAGATACTTGGTGGCCCACAGGCAAGTCGCCACCTTTTCCGAAATCGTTAGACCGCGCGCGGCCAACAAACCGGTTGCAAGATGGAGCGGAGCGGGGCCCGCCCCTGCGCGTAGCACCAGCGGTTCCGGCAGATGCGCTGCCATCCGCATCGACAAAGATCGCCGCTCCAACACGTGATCGACGTGCTCTCCGTGCAGGCTCGCGATCAACGCGAGTGAACGATCATAGGCACCCAATAAAATGTGCTGGCCGTTATCGAATGAACGCTCGGTCTTTTCGACGCGACGAGCTCGACCGCCAACAATTTTTGCGGCTTCGAAGACGGTGACCGCAACGTCGGCGCGAGCCAAGGTGAGCGCGGCGGCAGCGCCCGCCCAACCCGCGCCGATCACTGCGACCCGATGCTTCAAGCGAAGGCCGCCGTTTTGCACGCGATCCAGAGCTTTCGGATCGGCGTGAGTGCAACGCGGTGCTCCAGCACTCGAAAGCCGTCGCGACGAATCTCTTCGAGCAGCGTTCTGTAAATCGCGGCCATTGCGAGTCCTGATTTTTGTGCCGATTTGTCTTCGGCAGGCAGCGCTGCCAGTGCCGCTTTGTAGGTAGATGCGGCGCGATCGTGTTGAAACTGCATGAGTGAAACGAACTCGGGAGAGCTTTTGGCGTGCAGCAAATCCGAAGTCGCGACACCGAACCGCGTGAGCTCGTCGCTTGGCAAATAAATACGTCCGCGGCGCGCATCTTCGCCGACATCACGAATGATGTTGATGAGCTGCAGCGATTCACCAAGTAAGCGAGCGTACTCGAGAGTTCTCGGATCGTTCATTGTCCGCATCCCGAAAATACGCGCGCTGACTTCGCCAACGACACCGGCCGCGCGGTAGCAATACCCGCGAAGCTCGTCGATGTTGAGGTAGCGATTCTTTTCTAAGTCTTGCTGCATGCCATCGATGACGGTGTGAAACGCGCTCGCTGGAAGCTGCATCGGTGCGATGTGCCGTTCGATGGCTTTGGTCACCGGGTGTTTCGGCGCGCCCGCGAACAACGCCTCGATTTCCTGCCGCCAAAAAGCGAGCTTCGTTCGCGCCACGTTGGGATCAGTGACTTCGTCGACCACATCATCCACCTCGCGACAAAACGCGTAAAAGGCGGTAATCGCCGCGCGTTTTTCAGTGGGCAGCAGGCGAAACGCGTAGTAGAAACTCGATCCCGAAGCGGCCGCTTTTTGCTGGCAATATTGATCGGGGCTCATTCGACGCGCAGCGGAGGAGTAGTTTGGAGGGCACGCACGGTCTTGAAGCTATTTGGCAAGGAATCGGTGAGTTGAACGAGCGAGAACGTTGAAAAGCGAGCGCCCCGGAGGCCTTATAGAGTGGACGTTTCACGGCATATGCCTCTGAAATGTCCATTTTATAAGGCGTTCAGAGCATGCCTATTTTCGATCAATAGTGCGCTTTGACACACTATTTCAATCGATTCGCCGCTCGCACATGGCTGGCGGCAAGGCGCATCAGACGCAGTGAATCGTACCAGCGCAGCACGGGGCGACGAGTCGCGTCGAAATCGTTGGCTGCAATTTTTTCAAGGATGCGTTGCCCGCCTGCGATCGTGAAGGCAATCTCCCACCGGAATCGGCCGTGCAGCGCCGCGAGCAAGGGGACGCCGCTGAGCAGCAGCGAACGGGCAAATTCGCATTCGATGCGCACGACGCCACGATGAACGGTTTCCGACGGAAAGCGGGCTTCTGTGATCCCTGCGGCCGCGAAGCTCGATTGCGGCACGTAAATGCGCCCCCGCGTGGCGTCAATCGCAGCATCTTGCCAAAAGTTGATGAGCTGAAGCGCCGAACAAATCGCGTCACTGTGCCTCAGCGCGCGCGGGTCAGTTGCGCCAAACAGCGCCAGCATGAGCCGTCCAACGGGATTGGCAGAGCGGGCGCAGTAATCGAGCAGCTGTTCCCGGTCGACATAGCGTTGTTGATACAAATCCTGCCGAAACGCCGATAGCAGCTGCAAAAATGGGGTGTCGTCGGCCCCCGGGAGTGCTGCGTCACGCAGCGGTGCTAGGGCGGCGACGACCGCCGCGCGTGCGGGGGAGTGACGCCATAGCGCCCGAACGTCGTCAGCCAGCCGATCCAGCGCCGCTGCTCGCTCGTCAGCGGGCGCGTCGCCCTCGTCGGCGATATCGTCAGCGTGTCGAGCAAATCGATAGATCGCCACAACGAACGGGCGCATCTGGCGGGGGATAAGCACCGATGCAACGGGAAAGTTTTCGTAGTGATTGTCAACACTCATGGCGGGGTCTAGTTTCTGCAAACGCCAGGCTCAGCGGGCGTGTCCACGGGAAAGTTCGTCGTTCCCATGCTCGATGGACGCCACGAAGCTATAATTGAAGGTTATGCGAATGTGGCGGAATTGGTAGACGCACTGGATTTAGGTTCCAGCGCCGCAAGGCGTGGGGGTTCGAGTCCCTTCATTCGCACCATTTTTTAGCACGCTTCGATGTTAGCGCTGGCCCCACAGCCGCGCCAACACCGGTGAAAACCGGCGAGCGTTGCGATTATCAGAAAACCCACACGAGCGCTCTGCATTGACAGAGCGCGCAGGAATTTGAGTATGTCCACCACGATTGAACAGGTTAGCAGTCTCGAGCGGCGTTTTACGATGCACATCCCGATCGCTGCGGTCGAATCTGAAACCGACACCCGTCTCAAGCGCCTAGCGCGCACGGTGAAGATGGCCGGGTTCCGTCCCGGTAAGGTTCCGATGAAAATGGTCGCGAGCACCTACGGTCCGCAAGTGCGCTCCGAAGTGATTCAAGACCAAGTCAACAAGAGCTTTGGCGATACCGTCGACGCCAACGAACTTCGCGTTGCAGGCTATCCGCGCATTGAGCCCAAGGGCGATGCAACGGATCCAAACAACTTTCAATTCACAGCCACGTTCGAAGTGTTCCCCGAAATCAAATTCGGAGCAGCTTCGGATCTCGCGGTAGAGCGCCCCGTCGTTGAAATCACTGAGGCTGACGTTGATCGCACGATCGAAACGCTTCGCAAACAGCGTGTTCGCTATGAAGCTAAAGACGGCGCAAGCGTCGACGGTGACCGCTTGATCGTTGACTTTACGGGCGTTGTGGACGGGCTCGCTTTTGAGGGCGGTTCGGCAAAAGATTTCGCCATGGTGCTGGGCGAGCGCCGCATGTTGCCAGAGTTCGAAGCGGCGGCCAACGGCCTCAAAAAGGGCGAAACGCGCGTCTTTGATTTGGCGTTTCCCGCTGACTACTTTGGTGCCGATGTGGCTGGAAAAACTGCAACCTTCACCCTGACGGCCAAAGATGTTTCCGCGCCTATCCTGCCCGCTGTCGATGCTGAGTTTGCCAAGGCGTTTGGCGTTGCATCAGGTGAGCTCGTTACGCTTCGCGCCGAGGTTCGTTCGAACCTAGAGCTCGAGCGCAAACGCCGCGTATTCCAAGCGCTGCGCGATCAAGTGTTCAAAGCGCTTCGTGCTCAGGCTAACGTTGAGATTCCGAAGTCGCTCATCGCCGCCGAGGCGCAGCGCATGGCGCAAGCTGCCGCTGAGGAAATGCGTTCGCGTGGCGCCAAGGGCGACAGCGCAAACGTGTCTCCTTCCACGTTTGAGCCCGCCGCAACCGAGCGCGTTGCCATGGGGCTCATCGTTGGCGAGCTCGTACGTGAGCAGAAACTTCAAGCCACGCCCGAGCAAGTGCGCGCGCTACTCAACGAGCAAGCCCAAAGCTACGAAAAACCCGAGCAAGTCGTTGCGTGGTATTACCAAGACGCGCGCCGCTTGTCGGAATTCGAAGCCATTGCGCTCGAGCAAAACGTTGTGGACTACGTGGTCTCCAATGGAAAAGTGACCGACAAAGCCGTTCCGTTTACGGAATTGATCGGCCAACAAGCCGCTTAGCGAGTCAATCGCAGTGCGGGCTAGCAACCACCTTGCCGCCCGCCTTGCAACGACGCCATAGTCAATGGTGTTGAAGTTATCGAGATTGCCCCAACGTCCTTGCTAACGATCACTTAAGAAAGCACCGCCATGTCATTTTGGACATCTCCTTTTGCTAACCAGCCCGATAACGCAGCGCCGCAAGGGCTGGGGCTGGTGCCGATGGTCATCGAGCAGAGCGGACGTGGCGAGCGAGCTTTTGACATCTATTCCCGCCTTCTCAAAGAGCGCGTCATCTTTCTCGTGGGACCGGTAACCGACGAAACGGCAAATTTAATCGTTGCGCAGCTGCTGTTTCTCGAATCCGAAAATCCTGACAAAGACATCAGTTTCTACATCAACTCGCCGGGCGGTTCCGTGTCGGCGGGCATGGCCATTTTCGACACGATGCGCTTCATCAAACCCGACGTGAGCACGCTTTGTGTGGGCATGGCTGCGTCGATGGGCGCTTTTTTGCTCGCCTCTGGAACCAAAGGCAAGCGATTCGCATTGCCCAACTCAACGGTCATGATTCACCAGCCATCGGGCGGATTTTCTGGACAGGTCAGCGACATCGAGCGTCACGCCAACTACATCGTTCGTTTGAAGAAGCGCTACAACGAGCACATGGCTGATTTCACCGGAAAGAGCGTCGAAGATGTGGACCGTGCGTCGGATCGCGATAACTTCATGACCGCTCAGGAAGCACACGAATTCGGCATGATTGATCGTGTGTTGGGGCTCCGTTCTGACGTCGTAACTGCGTAATTGACGGCTGGCCGTACGGGGACTTTTAGTCCATTGTGCGCGCCGCACAGCCGCACTGTTGGCGCATCCTATTTCCGTTTCGTGAATCCGTGCTTTGCGGACGGCGTTCCGCTGGGAAATGCCGTGCGCGAATTCGCGCTACACTGACACGAGTTCCATTGATTGAAGCGCGGCATTACTAGCTTGCGCGAAAGGATTTCCATGGCGGAGAAATCTGCTAGCGACAAGTTGTTGTACTGCTCTTTCTGCGGCAAAAGTCAGCATGAAGTTAGAAAGCTCATCGCAGGGCCATCGGTCTTTATCTGCGACGAATGCATTGATTTGTGCAACGACATCATCAAGGAAGAGGTTCAAGCCGATTCCAACGATAAGTCGGCGAGCCGTTCGCTGCCCACGCCGCACGAGATTCGCAATCGACTCGATCAGTACGTGATTGGCCAAGAATCAGCGAAAAAAATTCTCGCTGTGGCGGTCTACAACCACTACCGTCGAATTGATTCGAATCAAAAGTCTGACGACATCGAGCTCTCAAAGAGCAACATTTTGCTGGTCGGTCCGACTGGTTCTGGCAAAACGCTTCTAGCCCAAACGCTTGCGAAATTGCTCGATGTACCTTTCGTAATCGCCGATGCGACGACCTTAACTGAGGCGGGTTACGTCGGGGAAGATGTTGAAAACATCATTCAAAAGTTGCTTCAAACTTGCGACTACGACGTGGAGCGGGCGCAGCGCGGAATCGTCTATATCGATGAAATTGACAAAATTTCTCGCAAAGGCGAAAACCCGTCGATTACACGTGATGTGTCGGGCGAAGGCGTACAGCAGGCGCTTCTGAAACTCATCGAGGGAACCATGGCCTCTGTCCCGCCGCAGGGCGGTCGCAAACACCCGAACCAAGAGTTCGTGACAGTCAACACCGCGAACATTTTGTTCATTGTTGGCGGCGCGTTTGAGGGGCTTGATCGCATCATTCGCCAACGCTCGGCAAAAACAGGGATCGGGTTTGGTGCTGAAATGGTTTCGCCCGATGATCGAAGCACGATCAGTATGTTGCTTCGCGATACAGAGCCGGATGATCTGATTCGTTTCGGATTGATTCCCGAGTTGGTCGGTCGCTTAGCGGTTGTCGCCACACTCGATGAGCTCGACGAATCCGCATTGATTGATATTTTGGTCACCCCCAAAAATGCGCTCATCAAGCAATATCAAAAGATGTTCAGGATGGAGGGCGTCGATCTCGAAGTGCGTGAAAGCGCGCTTGCGGCGATCGCACGCAGGGCGATCAAGCGGCGCACCGGTGCCCGCGGTTTGCGCTCAATCGTTGAGGGCATGCTGTTAGACACGATGTACGATCTGCCGTCCTCTAGCAACCTGCAACGCGTCGTGATTGATGAAAATATGGTTGAAAAGGACGGTCAACCGCTCTTGATTTTTGCGGAACCGAGCAAAGCTGCCTGATGCGGGTAGTTTCGTGTCAATGCGCCCTACCGCGCGTGACCAATAGAACGGATTTTTATGAGTACTGACGAAGCCTTGACTTACCCATTGTTGCCGCTACGCGACGTGGTGGTGTTTCCGCACATGGTGATACCGCTTTTCGTGGGACGCCCCAAGTCCATTAAAGCGCTTGAAGTCGCGATGGAGAGCGGGAAGCACATCCTGCTTATCGCACAAAAGACGGCAACTAAGGACGATCCCACGCCAGAAGATTTGCATCAAGTCGGTTGCGTGGCAACAGTGCTGCAAATGCTCAAACTGCCTGACGGCACGGTCAAGGTGCTGGTTGAAGGGCTTCACCGTGCGCGCATCACCGACCCGAATAACGAGGGTGAGTTCTACTCGGCGACAGCGGTACCGATACCCGCTGATGATGATGACGGCGCCGAGGTCGAAGCGCTCCGGCGTGCGTTGCTCGCCAACTTCGATCAATTTGTAAAGCTCAACAAAAAGATTCCTGCCGAGATTTTGACGTCGATGAACGGCATCGACGACGGTGGGCGTTTGGCCGATTCGATCGCCGCTCACTTACCGCTCAAGCTCGAACAAAAGCAAGAGGTTTTGGAGCTTCCGCTCGTTGGCAAGCGCATTGAGCACTTGATGGGTTTGATCGAAGCAGAAATCGACATACTGCAAGTCGAAAAGCGCATCCGTGGTCGCGTCAAGCGTCAGATGGAAAAGAGTCAGCGCGAGTACTACCTCAACGAGCAGGTCAAAGCGATTCAAAAGGAGCTCGGCGACGGCGAGGACCAAGCCGAGATCGAAGAGCTTTCCAAGAAGATCAAAGCATCTGGAATGAGCAAAGAGGCGCTCGAAAAAGCCAACGCCGAGCTCAAAAAACTCAAGATGATGTCGCCCATGTCAGCCGAGGCTACGGTTGTTCGAAACTACCTTGATGTTTTGAGCGGTTTGCCTTGGAAGAAAAAGAGTAAAGTTTCTAAAGACTTGTCGCGTGCGATCGAGGTGCTGGAAGCCGATCACTACGGGCTCGAAAAAGTCAAAGAACGGATCACCGAATACCTTGCGGTCCATCAACGCGTAGACAAGGTTAAAGCCCCCATACTTTGCCTCGTAGGGCCACCTGGCGTTGGCAAAACATCGCTCGGACAATCCATCGCGCGTGCGACCAACCGCAAGTACGTTCGCATGTCTTTGGGCGGCGTGCGTGACGAATCCGAGATTCGCGGACATCGTCGCACCTACATCGGTTCGCTGCCCGGCAAAGTGTTGCAAAACCTCACGAAAGTGGGCGTTCGCAATCCGCTCTTCTTGCTCGATGAAATTGACAAGATGGGGCAGGACTTCCGCGGTGATCCCGCCTCAGCCCTTCTCGAAGTGCTTGATCCCGAGCAGAATCACACTTTTTCTGACCATTACGCCGAGGTAGATTTTGATCTTTCGGACGTCATGTTTGTGGCGACCGCTAACAGCTTTAACCTGCCGGCACCACTGCTCGACAGGATGGAAATTATTCGCTTAGCTGGGTACACCGAAGATGAAAAAGTCCACATTGCCCAAAAGTATTTGATCCCCAAACAGATCAAAAACAATGGCGTGAAAACGAACGAAATCGAAATCACCGAATCGGCGCTTCGTGACATCGTTCGATACTACACGCGCGAAGCTGGTGTCCGATCGCTCGAACGTGAAATCTCAAAGCTCTGCCGCAAGACAATCAAGCGCGCGCTGACTGAAAAAGGCTTGGGCAAAGTCATCGTCTCCGGAGAGAATTTAGCGGAGTTTCTGGGGGTGCAAAAGTTCACCTTTGGACTGGCTGAGAAGACGAACCAAGTGGGGCAAGTGGCCGGCTTGGCATGGACCGAGGTCGGCGGCGATTTGTTAACGGTAGAGGCGGTTGCGCTAGCTGGAAAAGGCGGCGTGAGGCACACCGGCAAGCTCGGCGACGTGATGCAAGAGTCGGTGGCTGCTGCCGTCTCGGTTGTCCGCGCCCGCGCGAAACGCTTGGGAATTCGCGCGGATTTTTACGAAAAACACGATTTGCATTTGCATTTTCCAGAGGGCGCGGTTCCCAAGGATGGGCCGAGCGCTGGCATTGCGATCACTACGGCTATTGTGTCCGCGCTAACCGGCATCCCAGTGCTCAGCTCGGTAGGTATGACTGGCGAAATCACCCTTCGCGGGGAGGTTTTGCCGATCGGCGGACTAAAGGAAAAACTGCTCGCCGCTCACCGCGGTGGCCTCACGAAAGTGCTCATTCCTGCCCCCAACGTGAAGGACTTAGCCGAGATTCCAGACAACGTGAAAAATGTTCTGGAAATCGTGCCAGTGCGCTGGATCGACGAGGTGCTCGCTCACGCTCTGGAGTCGTCGCCCACGCCTTTGGCGGATGACGATTCAGCCGCGCCGACGCGTGCTGCGGAACAGTCCAAAGCAACTGATGCCGTGGTTAAGCACTGATCTGGACTCGCATTCCAACCTGAGTTCGTAGTAAACTCTCGAGTTGAAAACAAACTATCGTCTTCGTGTAACACGCGAAAACGCTAGCTCCCATACATTTTCTTCAAGTCAATTAATCGGCGAAAGGGGACAGTAGTAATGAATAAAGCAGAACTCATCGAGAGCATCGCCAAGGCCTCGGATGTATCCAAAGCGGCGGCAGGCCGCGCTCTTGATTCAACATTGCGGGCTATTACCGCAGCCATGAAAAAAGGCGAAATCGTTACGCTGGTTGGATTCGGTAGCTTCTACGTTGGCAAACGTACGGCTCGCACGGGTCGCAATCCACGCACCGGACAGTCAATCAAAATCAAGGCTGCTAAGGTTCCGAAGTTCCGCTCTGGCAAAGCATTGAAAGATGCGATAAACTAGCGGGCTTGTCTTGGTGATGTGAAGAAATTTGCGATCCAAGACGAAGTCTGAATCGTCAATCGACTTACCTTGATTGACGAGCAAGACGGGTGCTTAGCTCAGCTGGTAGAGCGTCGCCCTTACAAGGCGAATGTCGGGGGTTCGATCCCCTCAGCACCCACCAAGTAACGTTATAATTAGCTGCCTGAAAAGGTTGTTGATACTAAAACTGCGGAGTGGTAGTTCAGTTGGTTAGAATACCGGCCTGTCACGCCGGGGGTCGCGGGTTCGAGCCCCGTCCACTCCGCCACCAATTCCAAAAAAGGCGAACAATTGTTCGCCTTTTTGCTTTTTTAACCTAGTGCTTTTCTTGCTTTGCACTCGCTCAGTCCGTCCCGAGCCGTGCAACATCCTCAGGTAAGTTGATTATGTTTGATTTCGTCTACAAAAATAAGCGCTTCGTTCAAATCCTCTTGGCGTTCATGGTGCTTCCCTTTGCTTTTGTTGGCGTCGATAGTTACGTTCGAGATATTGGCAATGAGAAAAACTTAGCCACCGTGGGCGGACAACCGGTAACCCCGCAAGAGTTTGAAAACGCATTGCGTGGACAACAGGACCAAATGCGGCAGATGTTGGGTCGAAATTTCGACCCCGCAATGTTTGACAACCCAGAGGTTAAGCAGCAGGTTCTTGACGGGGTGATCAATCAACGCCTTTTGCAGGCTAAGGCCACTGCGCTTACTCTTACCGCGCCGGACGCACAGCTAAGACGCACCATTCTTGATGTCGCCGCGTTTCAGGAAGATGGGAAATTTTCTGAGCAGCGCTACGACGAAATTTTGAAAGCCAATGGCTTGAGTCGTCTGGGTTATGAGCAGCGTGTTCGCGCCGAACTCGGGCAGCAGCCACTGCAAGATGCACTTTCTCGTTCAGCATTTGCAGCCAACAGCCAGGTGGCGCTCTATCAGCAGCTCACCGAGCAGGCGCGCGAAGTTCAAGTTGCCACGTTGTCGGCGGAGGCCTACTTGCCAAAGGTTGTGATCGCCGATGCGAAAGTGCGTGAGGAATACGACGCCAAACCCGACTCGTATCGCGCGCCCGAGCAAGTGAAAATTGAGTATCTTCAGTTAAATCAAGCGGCATTTAATGCGCAAATCAGCGCGTCCACCGATGAGTTGAAAGCTGAGTACGACAAGCGGGTTAAAGAGTTTTCAGCGCCCGAGGAGCGGCGCGCCAGCCACATCTTGCTCGCCGTAGAAAAGGACGACAAGGGCAAGCCAAAGCCCGACTCTCGCGACGCGATGAAATCCGAAGCCGAGTCGTTGATGAAGCAAGCGGGAAGCTCGGCGGAGAAATTTGCAGAATTAGCAAAAGCAAAGTCGAAAGATCCGGGTTCGGCGGCGCAGGGCGGCGATCTGGGATTCTTTGGACGCGGCCAAATGGTCAAAGCGTTTGACGAGGCCGTGTTTGCGATGAAGGCTGGCGAGGTTCGCGGTCCGATCGAAACAGATTTTGGTTTTCACGTCATTCGTTTAGTTGACGTTAAGGCTGAGCGAATTCGCGCGTTTGACGAGGTCAAATCGCAACTTGAAACCGAGGTCAAGCAACAGCGCGCTGCGAAACTATTTGGCGAGAGCGCTGAAAAATTCCAAAACCGAGTGTATGAACAGGGCGATAGCTTCGCTAAGTTGGCTGAAGAGCTCAAGCTCGAAGTGAAAAAAACTGATTGGATGACCCGTACGCAGGTTCAAGCAATCGCCGCAGGAAATCAAAAGTTTGCGCAGACGATTTTTTCACCCGCCGCAATCGCGAGCAAGAGAAACAGTGAGGCTATCGATCTTGGTGGCAACAGTTTGATTTCTGCCCGCGTCTTGGAACACAAACCGTCAGCGGTTCGGCCATTTGAAGACGTGAAAGCGCAGATTTCTGTGCAATTGCAGCGCCGCGCGGCATCTGAGATGGCGGCCAAAGAGGGGGCAGACAAGTTGAAGGCTGCGGCCAGTAACGTCGACTCCGGCTTGGTCTTCGCGCCGGTACAGCGCTTGTTGCGCCAGGGCGGTTTGCCCGGCGTCAACGCTGCACTCGCCAAGCAAGTCTTTAGCGTTGATGTCAGCAAGGGCACGGCCTACACCGGCAACGCAAATGATACGGGTGGTTACAGTGTGGTGCGCGTTATCAAGATTCTCGAGCCAGAAGCGGCAACGGGCGAAAAGCTCAAGTCGCTTGGTCAGCGTCTCGCGAGCCAGGGGGCCGGTGACGTGAGCAACGCTTACGTGGCTGCGTTGAAAGATTCGATCAAAGTTGTGATCAGTCCTGCTGGCAATTTAACCAAGCCCGCAAGCAACGACGCGCCGAGCACGCCAGCCAAGAGCTAGTCCACACGGCTAACCTAGCTCAAATTTGATTGGACTGGCTCGCACGGGGGGCCGTGCGCGTGCAGGTAAGGTTGACTTGTGCTCGAGAATCCGCAGGTGCTCTACGCCGAACGCATGGCGGGCATCACCGTTCAGACAGAATTCCTTCTCTGTCCTGCCTGCGTATAATCTTTGTTTTGTGAGGATCAACAATGCGCATTCGCGCCAAAGCTCTCACCTTTGATGACGTTCTGCTCGTTCCAGGGCAGTCCAGCGTGCTTCCGCGTGATGTGGATTTGTCCACGCCACTCACACGCACGATTCAACTCAACCTTCCCCTCATCTCCGCCGCGATGGACACCGTGACAGAGTCTCGTCTGGCTATTGCCATGGCGCAGGCCGGTGGCGTCGGCGTAATCCATAAGAACTTCTCTGCCAAGCAACAGGCGCTCGAAGTCAGTCGAGTCAAGCGTCACGAATCGGGTGTGCTCAAAGATCCGATCACCGTGCACCCAAACTTGCCGGTTCGCGATGTCTTAACGCTCACGCGCGAGCATCGGATATCGGGTCTGCCAGTCGTTGATGGCAACAAGCTCGTTGGCATTGTGACCAATCGCGATTTGCGCTTTGAGCCCAAGCTCGATCAGCCGGTCTCGGCGATCATGACACCCGCCCATAAGCTCGTCACCGTGCGCGAGGGCGAGAGCATCGAAACAGCCAAGGCGTTGATGCACAAGCATCGCCTTGAGCGCGTGCTGGTGGTCAATGGCGATTTTGAATTGCGCGGTCTGATTACCGTTAAAGACATATTGAAATCGACCGAGCACCCAAAGGCTTGTAAGGACGATAGAGGTCGTTTGCGCGTCGGCGCAGCCGTAGGCGTAGCCGAGGGGACGGAAGAGCGCGTAGAGCTCTTAGTGGCCGCTGGCGTCGATTTTTTGGTGATCGACACCGCCCACGGTCACTCAAAAGGCGTCGTTGACCGGATTCGTTGGGCCAAATTGCACTATCCCGGAGTGCAAGTCATTGCCGGCAACATCGCCACCGCAGAGGCAGCGCGATCGCTCGCCGATGCGGGCGCAGACGCAGTAAAGGTTGGGATTGGACCAGGCTCTATCTGCACCACAAGGATAGTCACGGGCGTGGGTGTTCCACAAATTACCGCTATTGCGGACGTGGCGCTTGGACTTAAAGGAACCGGCGTACCCATCATCGCCGACGGCGGCATTCGTTTTTCTGGTGACATCGCCAAAGCGATCGCTGCGGGCGCACATAGCGTGATGCTCGGTGGTATGTTTGCGGGCACCGAAGAAGCCCCTGGTGAGATCGTGCTCTACCAAGGCCGAAGCTACAAAAGCTATCGCGGGATGGGAAGCCTGGGTGCGATGCAGCAGGGCAGTGCCGACCGATATTTTCAGGACAACGCCCCGAACAATCCGAACACCGCGAAACTCGTACCCGAAGGCATTGAAGGGCAGGTTCCCTTCAAAGGCAGCGTGTCAAACATCGTCTTTCAAATGGAAGGTGGCATTCGCGCGTCCATGCATTACTGCGGTTGCAAAACGCTCGAGGAAATGCGCACCAAAGCCGAGTTCACAGAAATCACATCCGCCGGTATTCGCGAATCGCACGTCCACGATGTGAGCATCACCAAAGAAGCGCCCAATTATCACGTCGACTAATCTGCTGTCCCCCGCGTTAGTAGCACGTTGAACGAGCCTTCCGCTCAAACTCAAACTATCAGAAAGTACTACATGAAATTATTCTCACGAGCTTCGTTGGTTGCCTTGTTGGCAGCCGGATCATTGTTCAGCTCATCGTTTGTATCGGCACAAACCGGCGAACTCTCCGCGGAAAAGCGTGCTGGGATCAAAACCCTTCTGGAAGCCACCGGTGTGCGCGCGATCCCGGATCAAATCGCGTTCAATTCCGTGCAAAGTATGGCGGGAGGTATTAAGCAGCTCGACGCTAAATTTCCTAACAAGGGTTTCGATGTAATGCGCGATGCGATCGCTGCGGGACTCGCTGCCAAAGTTGACGTACCCGGTGGACTGATCGAACAAGTCACGCTCGTTTATCACAACGCGTTTACGGCCGCCGAGGTTGCCGATTTAGTGAAGTTCTACCAGAGCCCCGTGGGCAAAAAATTGCTTGCAAACCAGGGCAAACTCAACAACGAAACTTTTCAAACGGCGATGAAGTGGGCTGATTCGCTGGGTGCCGATTTGGATCAGCGCATGGACGCTGCACTCAAAAAGGAAAATATTAAGTTGCCCGATCCTCCGAAGGCACCGGCAGCAGCGGCACCGAACAAGGCAGGCAGCGCAGCACCGCCAGCGAAAAAGCAGTAACAAGATTAAGCAAAGGGCCCCTAGCGGGCCCTTTCGCATCGATCGAGAGCAGCGGCCATTGCGCCAACAAATTCTGTTTCAGTTCATCATCAACTAATCATCCCACCCCACCATGGCGCGCGGCATCCTCATTCTCGATTTCGGTTCACAGGTCACACAGCTCATCGCGCGTCGTGTTCGCGAAATGGGCGTGTATTGCGAATTGCATCCCAACGATGTAGGCGATGAATTCATCCGTCAATACAACCCCGAAGGCATCATCCTCTCGGGCTCGCACGCCAGCACGTATGAAGCGCACGATCTGCGCGCACCCGCTGCCGTGTTCACGCAAGGCGTGCCGGTGCTCGGCATCTGCTACGGTATGTTCACCATGACCGTGCAATTGGGCGGCAGCGTTGAGGCGAGTGATCATCGCGAATTCGGTCATGCCGAGCTTCGCGCGCGCGGGCACACAAAACTCTTTGAAGGCCTTCAAGACGAGACGAATGCCGACGGTCACGGCCTCTTGCACGTGTGGATGAGTCACGGCGACAAAGTTACGAACCTGCCGCCTGGCTTCAAACTCATGGCATCCACCTCGAACTGCCCGATTGCCGGCATGGCCGACGAGTCACGCGGTTTCTACGCGGTGCAATTTCATCCGGAGGTTACGCACACGAAGCAGGGCAAAGAGATGCTCACGCGCTTCGTGCGAAACATCTGCAATGCGCAGCCGACCTGGACGATGCCGAATTACATCGACACTGCAATCGCAAAAATTCGCGAACAAGTCGGCAACGAAGAGGTGATCCTCGGTCTCTCGGGTGGCGTCGATTCAAGCGTCGCCGCTGCGCTCATTCATCGCGCGATCGGCAAACAACTCACCTGCGTATTCGTCGATCACGGCCTGCTTCGATTGAACGAAGGCGACATGGTCATGAAAATGTTCGCTGAAAATTTAGGTGTCAAAGTCATTCGTGTCGACGCCAGCCATCAATTCATGGGGCACTTAAAAGGCGTCACCGACCCTGAACAAAAACGCAAAATCATCGGTCGCGAATTTGTTGAAGTGTTCCAAGCTGAAGCGAAAAAATTGCCCGCTGCGAAATGGCTCGCACAAGGCACGATCTATCCCGACGTAATCGAAAGCGCCGGCGCGAAAACGAAAAAAGCAAACACGATTAAGAGTCATCACAACGTCGGTGGCTTGCCCGAAACGCTCAACCTAAAGCTTCTCGAACCGCTACGCGAACTCTTCAAAGACGAAGTCCGCGAACTCGGTGTCGCACTCGGCTTGCCGCGTGAGATGGTTTATCGCCACCCGTTCCCCGGACCCGGCCTCGGCGTGCGCATCTTAGGCGAAGTCACCAAGCAAGCCGCCGACCTGCTGCGCCGCGCCGACGCGATCTTCATCGAAGAGCTGCGCAATACGCCGGTATCGTCCCCTCTCCCCCCGGGAGAGGGCGCCCAAAGGGCGGGTGAGGGAGACCGTCCAGCAGAGCAAACTTGGTACGACGCCACAGCCCAAGCCTTCGCCGTCTACCTCCCGGTAAAAAGCGTAGGCGTCATGGGCGACGGCCGCACCTATGAAAACGTAGTCGCGTTGCGCGCAGTTCAAACCACCGACTTCATGACCGCGCACTGGGCCGAACTCCCGCATTCGTTGCTCGCGAAAGTGTCAAATCGCATCATCAACGAAGTGCGCGGATTCAATCGCGTTGTGTATGACATCAGCGGCAAGCCGCCAGCGACAATCGAGTGGGAATAATGTACAGTGTTTTCAAGACGTTCAGCAACGTCCTGAAATTTGCATTTATCCAATGAAAATCAATACGTTAAGCATCCTGAGCCATCCTTTAGGATTCAGCCAAAGCTAAGATTTTTGACGGTATCCTTGACGGTAAAAATGTGAGTATCTAAGGCGTTGCGTTTCTTTACCGTCATGCCCCTTGACGGTAAAGTTCACAAAGGAAACCCGCCATGCTCACAGATACCGAACTGCGCAAACTGCGCCCCAAAGAAAAATCGTTCAAAGTTGCTGACCGCGATGGCTTGTACGTGACCATCTCAACGACGGGCACCAAGTCGTTCCGCTACGACTACCGACTCAATGGCCGACGCGAAACGCTCACCATTGGCCGGTATGACGATGCCGCTGGCGCGAAGAATCCGCGTGATCCCGACGTGCTGGATTTCGGTATGACGGTGTCACTAGCCGAGGCAAGGTCTCTGCTGGCGGTGGCTCGCAGATGCGTCGAAAGTGGCGAGTCGCCGTCACGCACCAAGGTCGAAAAGCGGCAAGAAGCTGCTGATGCCCTGACATTCGGCGGTTGGGCAGAGAAATACTTTGCAGACAAAGCCGACCCCACCAACGGCTCTAGGTTGGCCGATTCAACGTTGGCCATGCGGCGTTCCGTTTATCGACGCTACCTCCAAGGGCCATTTGGCAAGCTCAAGCTGGACGAAATCAGCCCGCCTCAACTGATGACGCACTGCGAAAGCATCCGCGAGAAAGGTGCTGCTGCCCCTGCCGTTCAGGTGCGCGAAATCGTTCTACTGGTCTACCGCTTTGCCATCGCCAAAGATAAATCGCTCACCGTGAAGAATCCAGCGGAAGCGATCCGACCTAGCGACATTGCGACGTTCAAGGCCAGAGACCGGGCGCTAACTCCCGCAGAAATTCGCCGATTCCTAGCGGCACTAGACACCACCGCAACAGCAGCTACGTTGCGACTGGCGCTGCGCTTCGTCATGCTGACGTTGGTACGCAAGGGCGAGTTTGTCAACGCCACTTGGAAAGAGGTGGATTTCGATGCTGCCACTTGGATCATTCCAAAAGAGCGAATGAAGACAAGTAAGCCCCACGTCGTCTATTTGAGCAGTCAAGCGCAGGACGTACTTGTCACCTTCAAGACTTGCTTCAGCGCATCGCAATACCTACACCCCGGTCGATACGACATGGACACGCCCATCAGCAATGCCACTTTGAACCGCGTCATTGAGGTTGCAGTAGAGGCCATACGAGCCAAGGGTGAAGACTTCGAGAGCTTCACTGTGCATGACCTGCGACGCACAGCGTCCAGTTTGCTCAATGAGGCTGGTTTCAACCGCGACTGGATCGAGAAGTGCCTTGCCCACGAGGAAGGCAGCATACGTGGGGTCTACAACAAGGCTGAATACGGAGAACAACGCCGCGTCATGCTGCAAGCGTGGGCAGACATGATTGACGCTTGGAGCAAAGGTGAAGGCGTGAAAGACATCGTTCGCGCTGCAAAGATTGCAGCGGCTGACGTGACAATGGACTTGAACTGATCGAAGGAGTTGACATGCCAAGCAAGGAAAAAACCTATCTGCTCAGACATACCCCCGAAGGCTTAACGCTAGTCAGAAATCGAGATAGCGATCACCTGACACTAGAAGACGACGCGGACACCATACCAGCACTGACTGAATTGCAGGAGCCACGATGGGATCATTGGTATCAGCGAAAACTTGCACGCCCGTGGCAAGCAACTCTGCTAGGCATGAATATCGAGCCGATCAAGAAAGCAAGGCAGATTCTACGCACCCAGGACAGCGAACGATACCAAGCTTTCCAAGATCGGCTCGACATCCTGCAAACGCTCATGGGCTTGGAGGTTTCCTTTTACGAGGATCACGTTCGTGAAGGGGACGGAGTAAACGAGAAGTACATTGAACTTGCTGAGTACTATAGGTTCGCCGAACGGCTCAAATGGGCTGGTGTTGATGGTCTTCGGATCGGATTGCGTTTGGATCACGCGCCGCCTGTTTTGAATTCAAATCCAAGACAAACCAACAATCTTCTCGGTTTTCTCGATCTTGTTCTTGCTAACACTATCGGTGATTATCTGAACGAAAGGAAAGAGCGTAGTCCGGCTGCTGTTCTTCGGTGGCTTAACGCGAAGGGCGAGATTTCGCTCGTTAGTGACCGAACATTGAGCAATTGGTTTAGTCAGATGAGCGATTTGGAGAGCAAGGGGAAGCGAGACGGCACGCCCGATTAGAAAAATCCGCAAATCCTATGCACTTAGATTGCTGAACGAGGCAACCGAAATTACGCCTGAAAACACCGCAATTGCGGTGTTTTTTTTCGCCAGCGAAATCTACAGTCTCGACCATTGCAATACAGATGGATTCAAGCAGGGACGCCTCGCTCCATCGCCTTTCTTAACCAAACTACGGAGTTCTACTATGAACAAGTTGATCCAAGAGGCGCTTGCTTCCAAGCGCGAAACCCTTCTCCGCAAGCGCGAAGTCTTGCGCATCACCGGGCTGAGCAACAGCACGTTTTACAACCGCATCAAGGACGGAGTGATCCCACGTGGTGTCCCAATTGGCCCGCGTCTCAAAGGGTGGCCAGCCAGCGAAATTGATGCTTATGTCCAGTCCTGCATCGCGCTACGCAATAGTCAGCAGGAAGGCGGTACAGCATGAAAACTGTAAAAACCGAGGCACTCATTGCTTCTGACCCATCAGTCAAATTTGTTTCGATCCAAGTGCCTGAAGCAATTGTTACCAATATCAAGGAGAAAGTCGGCGAATACCAAGTTCAACGACGCAGCGATCCAAAATATGTCGAGGCGTTATGCGAGGCGGTAGTGTTACCCGATTCTTTTTCTGAGGCGGACTATGACTGCGATGACGATGAAGCCATTGATTCAGATGAAGCAGCGTCATATTTTGCAAATTTTGATGAACTGATCGCGGTTTACAAAGATGAAACTGCATTGCCTAAGAAACTGGTCAATCTGTTGTTGACATCCTTTGCAGACGTTGTCTTGAAACAAGAAGGCGAAAAGGGCGGACGCTGGGATGAGGATAGCTCAGTTGAGATTTTTATAGAAAAATTCTATGAACGGATCGGCAAGTTAGTTGGCTGCAATGAATGCGAAGGAATTCGTCCCTAGTGCCGTAAATATCTGATGACCATGCCGTGCGTGCTCCACAAGCATCGAATTGCTCGATGCGCTTCATAAGCAACTTGGAACAATGAAGGCATTCCCATCTAAGGGTGCAACCGGCGCACAAACAACCAGCACCCCGACCTTGCTTACTTAAGGATCGGTCGCTCAATTCGATACCGAGTTGGTGACCTGCTCGATTTTCGTAATCGACACAAGGTAGGGGGCGTGAAGGCAGTGGAGCCTGCGATTGAACATGCTGAAGATACGGCATCAACGCAGGTGAAAGCTTCCTCGCAGCAGACAGCTAGTACGTCTTTCGCAATTGCAACGTAAGCAATTCAAGTAGTAGGCCCTGCATCCGCTCTAGTTATGCACATGCCGAGAGCTTCAGGTCACATCGTTCGACCCAGCGAGCTTGTTCGCAAGCAACTGAACATTTAATTGAGAGAAAAATCATGAATTCGCAATTTGAAAACAACGCATCAGCCGACGCACAACGTGTCGATCTAACCGAAATCATTCAAGACCCATCACTGTCATTGAACAAGCTATCACATCACACGATTCATCATGATGAAATGATTGCATTGGTAGACGTGTTTGACCCTAAAGAAGTGTATGTCTCACCAGCCGCATTATTGGAAATCAAGCGCTCATACTTGACAGTGCCTTGCCTGATCCAAGAGTACGCAAGCAATTACGTCGAGAAACTCTTTCGTAAAGCCTTACGCAGCAATGACAAAGGGAAATTTATTCTTGATCCTTTGGCATCAACCTACACCCACTCACTCAAAGGCGGTGGTGCGCTAGTTGTTCAGGGTGTAACTGTCAAAAATGGAGAGCAGTTCACTCGCCGTTTGACAATTCACTTTGATGAACAAACGTCAAAAGGCGAAGCAAAATGAAACCAGACTTTATCAAGTACAAAGCCTGCGGCAAGGAAGTAACTCGTCCTGTGTTGTTTCGATCAATGCAAACTGTTTGTACAAAAGCCGCCGCCGACCTTCTTAAATTTAGTGATGTAAATCCACAGGAGGTTTTGCTCATGCATCAAGCAGGCTGTTGGGGCGACGTCTGCAAAAAAGATCGAGCAATGAACAATCGTGGGCTGATAACAGGTGCCATGCTGATGAGCACTTTCCGATTTTCGAGCGATATCCTAATTGTTAAAAAATCATTCGCCCAACGAAGTCAAGTGCCAACGCTGCTGGTGATTACTGACGCAGCTATGGATTCGAGCAAGCCCCTCGACAGGCATGTCACCATGATCCTGTGCCGAGAAGAATATTAGTTGGCGGAATTCATCTACATCGTTGATCGAGTTGGTCCCCGAGGTTAGCTACCAATGGCCTCGGGGCGTTAGATTGATACCTATCCAGGCTCTTGATGCCAACGCTAATTTGGCTAGAGCCGACGGCGGAAAGTTGCTTGGTATGACCGTAAGCTGTGAAGTCTCGGGCGCGTAAATCAATGCATATCGGCAGGTTTACGCGATTTTGCGTGATAGCAGATCAACAGCGCGTCACGGCGGAAAGTACGCAGACCTTCCCAATTCCCTTTTCCGCAGCCCAGTGTGTTTCGCCACACAAGGTGCTGCACAACACGATTTTTAAGGACATTTTCATGAAAAATTTATCAAGCGATTCTGCTTATAAGAACAGTAATAGAGATAAGCAATACAGTTATGAGACTAGGCATACCAAGGAGAGTAAGGGTAGCAAGGCAGACAGCAAAGTCAGTGGTAAGTCCAGCAGCGGTGAAGGCAGCCAACAGGCCAATGCCAGCCGTATGGCTATGGTGGCCAAAAATGCTGCGAACACCACTACGAGTAAACATAAGTCATCTACGCCATCGTCAGCAATCTCAGTTGCCGTTGCTGCATCAACTCCTGCCGATTATGATGAACACCAGCGTATCAGCACCAGCACTGCAACTGTAGGCAAAGGTGCTACGCGCCGTTCGCAAGTGCAGGCGGTGCAGCCAACGCTTCGCACCATCGACAAGGCGTTCATAGATGCTGAGCCAACAGATTTACAGGTCGAATCTGCAATCGGAGTTTGCAGTGAGTGGGTGCGCGCAGATCGCGGTACACAGATCACTTCACAAAGCCGCTTCTGGAGCAAGGTATTCAATCTACACCTCGATCCTGGACTGGACACCGATCACACCCGAAATCCCAGCGTCACACTTTGCTTTAACTCCAAAGGCAAGAACAGCAGCGTCGCCTTTCAACTGCAACTGAACCCGCACAAGTTTTCTAAGGCCAACACCGATCAGTTGATCCTGTTGTGGGAGTCGCTATTTCCATTTGGTTACAGGGATGTGCGCTCCTCTGCCCGGTTCAGCCGCCTTGACGAAGCAGCAGATGCACCCGGTCTGCTTGATAACCTCATCTTTGATCGCAAAGCCTCACAAACCCGCGAGCATTACTTTATTCGTACTGATCGCAAGGGCCTGATCCAAACAGGCTACATCGGCGAGGCAACTGCTGCGGTTCACGGGACCATATACAACCGTCATTTGGCTGAGTTGTTTCGGAACCAACGCGGCGCAGTTGTACCACTCAACGAAGAAAGCGCTACGCAAATTCTTCGTCAAGTAGGTGGGCTTATTCGCGTAGAGTCTCGTCGCAATCTACATCCCAAGTTGACCTACAACGAATTGGCTGGACTGCCGAGCAGTTTCGCCGAGTACAACCTGTTTGACTTGTCGCGCCTCAAACCCAAAGACCGCAACGATTACGAACTCATGTACTACATCGAATTGGTCAGGCTTCGTGGTCTTCACGGGGCAAAGCATCGGCTCCTTGAATTACACGGCAAATCGGCTGAGACAAAGCGCAAAATCATGGGATTCGAGGAACGCCTTGCCCGCACGCAATGTGAGTGGTGGAACCAACTGGATCGAACGCAGCAACTCGGTGAGTTGTTCGACAGTTTGCCGATTAAGAAATTCTTGAGCAAGATCGGCTCGCGCTAGCGCCAACTGCTGCCGAATTGACACGGCTTTTGAGCGGCTTTGAACGCTGGAAGCTCCGTCACCATAAACCGTTATCTGAAACGGCTTGTGCGCGGTTTTAATGCCGCTGTAAGCCGTTTTTATGACCATCGAAATCCACAATCGCCGCCGATTGTGGAAACTAATTTGAAACAGATAACTTGGAGAGCCAAAATGACCGTCAGCACATCTGTTTCAGAAACATCAACCGCCACCAAAAGCAGCCGATTCGGCAAGCTAAAAACCGAAACGACTACACGCGCAATTGCAGCAGCCAAATCGCCTGCCCACAAAGCATTTGCTCGCTCACCCTATCGCGAGAAGACTGTGATGCTAAGAGTGCCCGAAAGCCTCGCAAAAGAGTTTCGCCTGCGCCTTGAACAACACAAGCAAGCAGTGGCGGCAGGCGATCACGACAACTGGGACTAGTCAAACGTCTAAATCAACCCAAAGAGCAGCATGATCTGAGGCGGCTTCGTCAGCGTTTGTTACTTCAGGAAATCGAGGCCAAAACGAGCCATTTGTGCCGCCCCACATGCCGCGTCGTTCAACTCCAGCGGCCTTTACTTTTGCATAAAGCGCAGGCGAAAGCAGGATGTAGTCCAGCTTGCCCGATGGCGTGCAATTCCCATGAGTTCCTGCTCGACCTTGACCGTCATACTTCGGATGCTTTGAGATGTCTTTCAGCGTCGAGCCTTGGCCAATCAGCGGGCTTATCGGATCGTTGGCGGGAATTTCATTCAGATCGCCAACTACAGCCACGAAGTCATTTCCGGCTGCGATGTGTTGGTCGTACAGTTCCCGAACGCGCTTGGCCTGCCGCTTGCGCTTTGCGTCGTTGGCCGCTTGCGAGCCGTATCCCTTGCTTTTGAAGTGATTGACCAGTACCCAAAGCGGTTGTCCGCTTGGCAGATTGATTTCAAACTCCGCGCAGTCGCGACTGAAAATTTTGCCTTTGCTGTCCTGATCGTCCACATGGCTGCGGATACTGACAATCGGGTACTTAGCGCGCGTCATCAAACCCACATCAATACCGCGTTCGTCGTTGCCATCAACCAGCATGACGTGATCGAAAGATTTGCCGCCGACTTCAGTCAGAACTTGTTCGTTGAATAGCCTCAGTGTCGTGCGGTCTTCGGCCTCGACAACTGCCTGCACATCGGCTTTGATTGCGTGTAGTGTGCGTGCTGTGTTCATCGTTGCCACCTCGTTAACAGGCTCGGTTTTGAGTTCAACCCAGCCGATCCAACTCTTGCGGCCAGTCGCAACAATCTCAGGTTCACCAACGCGGGGTCTTTTGATGAGACTACCGCGAATTTTGCGGATCATCAGCATGGGGCCTTCATCGGTCTTGAGTAAACTGTGATCGGCCATGAGTTTGAGCATTCGCTTTTTATCTGCGCTGCTGTAACTAGGTTTTTCAAAAAGCGTATTGAGTTCTTTGTGAGCTTCCAGTGCTGGCTTGCCCTCCGCCCAATTAGCGCCATTGAGCGCTTTGGCGCGATCAAACATGTTTTCGACGTTGAATGTGGCAAGGCGCATAGCGATCTCCTGTGTCCCGATGCCCTTAGTTTAGGCGGATTTACAACAAAGGCATCATCAAAACTGATGATGAACATTGGCAAGGCGTTTGGCAAACACCGTGTGCGCAAGGCGCTGTTGGCAAGATAAAAAGTCTCCCAATATCAGAGCAAACTTGGTATCTTGCGCCGTGCCACCGGGCGAATGTATTTCGCCAGCGTCACATCTGACTTGTGCCCAGTCTGCTCCCGTATCTGCCAAGGCTGCAAACCTTTCTCCGCTGCACTTGTGCAGTAGCCAGCGCGAAGACTATGGCCACTAGAGTGTTGGGCATTGCCACCAGCACGCGCCACTGATGTCTTCACCACCAGCGCCACAGATTGCGCTGACAGCCCTTGCCGTGCAACGCGGTCATGGCGGGTGACGGCTCGAAAAATCTCGCCCTCAGTAATTCCAGCAATCTCCAACCACTCGCCCAGTGCCTTGACCGGACAACGGTTTTCGTCATTGGCATGCGGGATGAACACGGTACGCCCGTTCCGGTCTTGGTCTGTCTTTGAGCACGGCAAGAAGATTTCCATTCCATTGGACAGATGCATGACGTGCTCAACTTTCACAGCCACCAACTCAGATCGACGCATGGCACTGGCAAAACCCACCAGTAGCAAAGCGCGGTCGCGTGATGCTTTCACCGGGCTTTGCTGGTTGACCATGACCAGTGCGGCCAGCAGATCGTCTTTGACCAGCGGGCAAACTTGCCGTTGTTTGGTGCCCAGCGTGCGGCGGATGCCCTGCATCACACGCTTGACCGTCTCGCTTTGGGCTGGAGATTCGAGATTTTTCTCAAGATGTGCCTTGTGGATGGCGGTCAACCGCCGTTCCAAGGTGGCCACGGACAATTTTTCAGCGCATAAGGCTAGGTATTCGGCCAGAACTGTAGGGCTTGCCGGAATGCTCCCGCCGCTGGCGAAAAAATGCCGCAAGTCTGAGGCGTAAGCGCGTTTTGTGGCTTCTGACTGGCTTGCCGCCATGAACTGCTTGGTAGTGCTGGAAAAACCGCTCAAAACGGCCTCTGGCGGCGTTTCTGGAGCATGGTTGGATACATTGGTGCTGCGCACAGACAAAGCTGCGCCAGCGCTCGCCTGTGGCGTGCGAATTTTCTTCATGATGAGTCCTTTGGACGGGTTGGAAAAACAATAAAAAACGGCCCGCGAAAAGGGCCGTTTTTGGTGGTCTACAGCAAACGATAACTGTGTCTTATCGCTACCTGAGATTCGGAGAAAAAATCAGAGTTGGCGAGTGAGCCAAGTTGCAAGCGCTGTGCGTTGCTGCTTCGCGTTCGGCGAGGGGAGTTAGAGTAAAAAGTCACACACACTTTCAGCACGCATCTGCTGGTCAGTGCCACTGGCTGGCTAGATATTTTGTATTTTCTTAGGCTATAAAGTGAAAGGCAATGTTGGGAAAATTCAGAGAATACCTACCTGCGCTTAGGTTTCCGCCGAAAGCCCACTGCGCCACCCATTGGGATTGAAATTGCACGTATGCTTTTACCGCTATTAGGTAAAAAATCATTTGTTTGCCTTTGTAGGACTGGCTTCAATTCGTGCATGAGCCATTGCCTTTCATTTCGTAGCTTTTCAATTTCTTTTTCAAGCGTCGCGCCGTTTGTCGCCGTTTGTTTTTCAATTTCCGACAAGGCTTTTCGCATCACATCAATCTGCGCTGTTAACTCCGCATTCTGGGCTGATAGTTCTTTGTCAGCCCGAGCACGGATGGCAGCAATTTGTTTCAGCGTCAAGCCATACACGTATGTCGGTTTGCCTCCAACTTTTTCGCGCCAAACCTGAAAAGAGTGGAATCGCTTGTTACCAACAACCTTAGCGTAATCAACACCATCTGAATAGCCGTCCTCATCGGACTCGATGGGGGTGTAAGCCTCATGGAGGAGCTCGCCGTTGATTCGCTTTGGTTTTGCTGGCATGTTTATGTTTGCCTCGGTATGTATGTGCGGTGTTAGCTGTTGTCCTTGATCCAGCGGTGTAATTCCTTGTCTGGAAACGTCTCTCGTTTGTAGAGCGGACTACAGGGAGTGTTAGCCAGTTTCAAAGAAAGTTCCAACAGATCGCCAGTCTCTAAATAGTCGCGATAGCCTTCGGCCAAATAGCTGAACTGATTCATGATGCCCAGCACACTGCGGTTGCTGGTCTTGGTGTACTGCACTTGACCCATTGCCGCGACCTGAGCCATGATGAAACCAGAGTCTACGTCGAGGGCTTTCAGCACAGCTGCAAGGTACGTGGGAAACCGCTGTGCAAGACTGCTAGCCGGTGCCAATGGCATCAGCACGGGCAGCAGCGTTTCTTCGTGGACGAACAGGGCAAGTTGCGGTTTCCAGAACAGGGCAGTTGCGTACCAGTTGCCCAGGATTGCCTGAGGTGCGTGGGATGACGCAAGCTCAGATGCCTTGATTCGATCAAGCAGCTTTTGGGTGCAGTGAAGAATTAAGGCCATTTGCTACTTGCGCGACGAAACTAGCTAGACGGTAAACAAGGCATCAAGCAGTTGTGAAGCATTATCGTGAGTCGCAAGAGGAATATTAGTCAAATCGACACGGAATCGAATATCCGAAATGCGAGTGTCTGTCGGTTGCTCTGGAGCTGGGACGTCTCGCATGCCCAGCACTCGTAGCTCTTTTGAAGCGATAGCGAGCGAAAAACGATGATCGAGCTTGCCAGTGAAATCGCTTCCCAAAGCTTTAACAACGTTGCTCCATAGTTTTTCCCTAAGATCAATACTGCCATTGAGGAGCGCTTCAATTTGATAAGCCAAGTCCAATACTCCGACGCCATCCACTTCGGATCGAAGTAACAGCGACGCCACGCTTCCGCGCTTGCCACTTGGAGGTTGCAACTGGTGAAGCGAAAATTCATGAACACGATGACTGCCGTGACTAGCTTTCACCTCAAGCACGCTGCGAGATGATGAAAAGTCGAATCGCTCATATGGATTTGCGTGCCATGCGCGGACTGCATCAGCAGTGTCTTTCATTAGCGTAATGACAAACAGTTCCGCCCATAAACCAACTATGTCCTTGCGTCCAGGTGCGTTCATCGCTCTAAACAGATCAAGCAACGCGGCGACGAGGGTTGCAATATCGCTGGTCTGGGCACTCTCAGGCAGCCTTGCAAGTGCGGGAGCAACACAACTTGTGAACAGTTCATGAAGATCAGGGGTATTGGCATCGCAAAAAATAAGAGCAAACTTACCGTCTGTTTTTTTCTTGTCAATCTCAATCTGACAAACAACATGGTACTGAACTTTGATAGTTTTTAGAGTTACTCCCGGCGTGAACGTTGAATTGCTCTCATCATGAAGCAGAAACACGGGGGCGCCGAACCGATCCTTGGCCAAGAAATCACGCCTGACCTGACTCAACTGAATCGCAGCAAAAGTGCCCTCTAACTGAGCTTGCGGCAGTCGAAGAAATTGTTCGTACAGGGTACTCATCAACGCTCTTCCACGACAAGACCTTTGCCGAACGCCTGCGGTACATAAAGCGCGTACCAAGCAACATCTCGAATGTCTGCTTGATCTTTACTGCGAACCACATGTCCCAAATCAAACTTTCGCAATTGAAGTGACACTCTGCCGGGCGTAAAGAAGCTTCGATCATTTATCGTGTTTGCGCTTTGACTGAAGTACTGATTGATTGGAGCGCGATGATCGGTGGCCGGTATCGAGGTTGTCCCTTCGCGGGTACGATACCCAGCCTGAAGGTTGTTAAGGATATACACGTCAACGGTGAGGTCGCCGTTTTTTGCAAGCAGGCTACTCAAGGCTACCAAAGTTGCGCTGTGCTCTTCTGCATCGCGAGGATCTTTCACTTCGATGCGAAGTAAAAAATCTTCAAGTACGGCAGACAATGGAATATTCTCGATTATTTCGTTGGGTGAAAGCCCGCCGCCTTTAGGTGCAAACGCGGGAATTGTTGCTGCATTAACCCGTTGATACGTATCCGACCATTTTCTATTGATGTTTTCTAAAAGTGAGCGGTTCGCTTGTATTGCATTCGCGTCTCGGTGTAATACTTTTGGAACCATCCATTCATCGACGAAGACGCGCCGCGTATCTAAGCCAACCACGTTAGGCCTAGTAGGTTTAAGCATCTGATTTAGGATGAAATCTCGCCTCCAATCGCGCAACGGCTTGCCACGATGTTCAGCTAGCGCAGTGCGGATGAATTCCTCGTGCTCAACGTACTCAGAAAATGCCTCGCATACATCAGAAAGAAGAAAAACCCGACATAAGCCTAAGTAATTCCGCTTGTATCCAAAGAAACGCGCCCGTTGTTGTAGGGTGTCGGCTGCTGGGCTTCCCCCTAAGGCTCGCGGCATGTAAGTTACGCACAGCCCCTCAACTGTATAGCCGCGATCTAACTTGGCTCCACCGACCAATATCCAATATTTAGTTGCCTTCCAGTCAATTTTAAGAATTGCATCGGGCGTTCCATTCACTTCAACTGGGTTTAGGTCATCCAGCACGTCATCTACCATCGCACCGATAAGTTCGGGCAACGGCTTGATTTGTGGGCTAGTCTTCAACAGATCGTCATACTCACCTTGGAAAATGGCCTCGATAGCTCCAAGTTTGCTTGTGTGTGAGGATTCAATCTGCTTTTTTAATCCCTTGAACGCCTTCTCAACCCAGTTTAGGTAAGTCTTGTGCGATGAAGTAGCTATCGCAGGATGAACCATCATCGTGCGATTTCGATCTTTAGATATTAAGCCCTTTTTTCGTGTTAGCGAATGCTCAGAGGCAATTAGCAAGAACAACCTTAGCGCTTTAAGTAGGCTTTTGGGTGGGCTAGTTAATGGTGAATTCGCTGTTGGAACTTCGTTGATCGGAATTTTTTCAATTAAATTTTTGCTCGATATAAAAAAAGTCTTGCCACCGGTATATGCCTCTCCGGGCGTCACTAACTCAGAAAAGTTGGGGTTGAGTAAATCAGTCTGAGCAAGCAACAAGTTCGCTTGAGGTGTTGCTGTGTATTGCAGGTAGGAGTGATGCGGCAATACATCGCGTAACTCAAGGATACGTTCGTAGGTCGTGCTAGTGGTACTCGAAGGTACTTGATTAGTTCTTATTCGATTAGCGTGGGTGTTTAGACTTGCCTGATCACTCTCGTCGTCGATGATAAGTGACGGAATACCTTTAAGGTCAATTGACTTGAGTACTTGAGACAACTTCGCTAGGCGCGCCCCATGCTTGAGAACGGTAATTAACAGGGACTTCTTGGCTGGATTTTTGCGCCAAGCATTAATCTTCGTGTCAATTTGAGTCTGCTGGGCCTGCTTGGGATTTGACAAGTGATACCAGTGGTCGCCACCTTGCTCAATCCCGAGGTCTTTTTTCAACCTATCTTCCGACTGCTCGCGCAAATTATCTTTTGTTCCCGCAAGCACGATCACTAGACCGTATCCATTGTCTCTAGCAAGGGCAATGACAGTTTCAAACGACAAGGTTTTGCCGCTTTGAACATAACCGACTACCAGTCCAGTTTCGCGTCCGGCAGGCTCACTCGGTGGTAGGCATCTCCCCAGAATTCGTACCGCTTCTTGAAGAACCGAGTTGTCTTTAACTGTTAGGTCTTCCAAAGAAGGTCCATTGGGATCTTGTGATTTACTTTGAAGAAAATCAGTGGTGAACTCTTTTTGCTCAGGAATCCAGCGCAATGGCGGTTTAACGGAATTTAGTATGGAAATGAGTGTGCTCATATGGCCTAGTGTCCGATCTTAGAGAGCGCGCCACGCAGCAAATAGTTGAAGTGATAGAGCATGCTCTCTGGAGGATTGCCAGTCACATCCTCAGTTAACACTAATGAAACGCTGACCGCCGTCGCAACGCGAAGAAACAGTTCAATGTTCTCGAATTGCGCACCCAAAAACTCTGCCGAAAATGGGTGTGCGAGAGCTACGTCGATGCCGAGTCGCCTTGTCTTCTGTGAATCACCTTTTCGAGCATCGTGTTTAGAGATATTGACCCAGTCGTCGGTGGCTGGATCAACGTTTGTTCTGAGTGTGACAATCCATTCATACGACCCATCGTTGACATTGATGATTCGTTCAGAGGCTTTCAGTTGAGAATCTGGAAGCGTTTCAGGTATTTGAATCGGCTCAGCCGGATTAGCCTTTGCTTCCACCAACAAAGGAGTAATTTTCTCTTCAAAGTACTCTGCGACAGACTCAGTAGCAGTGACTGCTTTGGCTCCTATTGTTTTTCTAGCTGGAAGTGCACGATAGTTTTCTGCCTGTGCCAATAAGTTGAGAGGCGTATCTTCGAGTTTTTCTTTCAGAATTTCAAGGAAGATGTCTTCGTATTCTTCCCACCGAAATCCGTCTTTCGTATGACTAACCTCAAAGCCTTCCACGTGCAGTTCGCCGAAGAGCCTCTGGTATGGATAGCTATTAGTATTTTTGAAGATGTATTCCGGTCGGTATGTTTCATCGAGACTTCCCTCGATTAATCTATCGCGCCGAAAGAGCGCAAACCCAGCCAAAGAAGTCGATCCGACTTCTCTGAGCGCCGCAAATCCAGTTACTTTTTGTCCTTCGCCGAAATCAAGAGCGATACGCTTCTTCCATTCAACGGGATCGCCGTTAGGTCGGATCACGCCCGGGCTTTCGTAGGGTATCGCTTTGAGGATTGGTACGTCTTCATAGGACAAATGCTCATCGTTGAAGGTCAAGGCAAGCCGTCCATCCCTAAGAAACACACGATAAATACTCGTAAGATGTTCTTTGATCTTTCCGATTGTCCGCCCGTGAGGAACATGGTGCAGTTTACGCAATGTCACTACCGTGTAGGAAGGCAGGGAGTTGTTGGTTCTTGTCGATGTCGGGATACTCTCAAGCTTGTTGTTTACTATTTGTTCGATATTGAAGGAGATAGTTCTTTCCACAAGCTCATCAAGAGCCTTTGTGCGCACGTCCCATTCCTGCGAAAACCAACATGCAGCACTTTTCATTCCCATGCCGAACTCTGATAGTCCGCTTCGATCTTGCGGGACCTGAGCCGCGCGAAAAGCTCTCGGAAAATCAATAGTGGATATTCCTGCAGCGTTATCCGTTATCGTGATCTTTCCAGGTGCAGAGGTTTCGATGTTGACACTGACTTGGAGTTTGTAATCGCTTCCGAAAGTAGATTTAAGCTTTACTGAGTTCGCCAAATAACTCTGGAGCGCGTTATCAATAAATTCAGCAATTGCAAACCAAGGCTTGTAGTTCAAATGCCGAAGTACGGATAGCATCGTTACCTCGGGTCTTATGCCAATTACCTCTGAGTCTGAGTTAGATGAATTCATGCTTTCTCCAGTGTCTTTCCATGTCTAGGAGACACAGTGTTCTCATCAGTATTCAATAGTGCTCGTGCAACCAACTCAACTACATGAGAGTTAACGGCATTTCCTAGTGCATGAAAGGCCTTGGTTGGACTTTCTGGGAGCTCGATGAGGTCATCTAAGCTTTGCAATCGAGCGCATTCGGTAACGGTCATGTACCGTTTCTCCCAACCAATGATTGGAACTTGGGTATCGGTCATCGCAATCAAGCTAGGTGCGGTTGTGGGACGCTTTATCCGAACCCCTGATGCCCTAAACTGAATTACATACTTCCAAATATCTCTCTCGCCACCTTTGACGTTCCATTCAAATTTTTGAAGGCTTGAGGGGAAGCTGAGAACATTTTCTAGCCAAGGGTTAATCCAAGATGCGTTGTCTTCATAGAACTGTCTGTTATTCCGTATGAAGTCTTTTTTCCATTTTGGAAATTCAGCTTGTTCAGTTCGAGCGTGGCTCGGCAGCGCTGCCCATCGTCCTTCAATGGTTTTGATGTATCCGATTTTTTCTCCATGACTTCCTTTGAATCCTTTTAACCCGTCGATGCCTGATTTCTTTTTTAGCGCCCAAGGCGTCGTTGATTCAAACGGATAGGTCGCACCCCACTCCATTGACCAGAGTGGAAAGGAGGGTAATTCAACTCCCTTAGGGCATTTGCTCAGAAACTCATTCCAGACATTTAGGCAGCTTTGAACTTGCGCAGAAAGTCGTTTGGCATTGGGTGGATTTACATCCAAGACTGACTGTATGCTCGTCTCCATATCGAGCTTGTTTGGCCAAACGAATTTACGCAGCGACCCTAGGCTGCCAACGATGTAAACGCGATCACGTATTTGTGGAATTCCAAAATTGTGTGGCGAAAGCTTTGCTACATCTACTTCGTAGCCAAGCTTTTCTAATGTTGTCTTGATACTGCTCCAAGTTTTTCCGCCATCGTGCTTCATCAAATTCGGTACGTTTTCGAGGACAAAAAACTTGGGCTTTTTTACTCGCAAAATTTCTGCTACGTTGTGAAAAAGTGAACCTTGCTCAGTGCATTCAAATCCAAGTTGCTCCCCGGCTTTCGAGAATGGTTGGCAAGGAAATCCGGCTGTTAATACATCGTGATCAGGAATTCCTTCCGCGTTTACGAATCTAATATCACCGTTTGGGCGAATGCCGAAATTCACTAGATATAGGTCTTGTAGATGGGACTCAATTTCGGCAGCAAATACACACGTACCACCAAGTCGTGCAAGGGCAATATGGAATCCACCAAGCCCTGAGAAGAGGTCTATAAACCGAATTGTTTTCATTTTTGAGCGACGTTTTCTACTTCGACTTTATCGAATTCACTGGAACAGTGAGCTTAGATTTCAATGCGTTTCTTGCTTTCTCCAGTTCCTGTTGCAGCACCTCAGCTTCCGGCAACACCGTCCGATAATTTGCCGCCATCACTTTGTTGGGTAAGCCATCCAGCGCGTAGCGTGCCAAAGTACTGCCTTTGTCTGCGCACAGGATCAAACCTACAGGCGGGTTTTCGCCTTCCAGTGTCCAATGCGCTTTGGCATAGTTGCAGTACAGGTGCATCTGCCCCACATCGGCGTGTGTGAGACTCCCGAGCTTCAAGTCGATGATGACCAAGCACCGTAGTTTGCGATGGAAGAACAGCAAATCAACGCGATACCAAGTGCTGTCGATACGCAAGCGGCGCTGACGACCGACGAAGGTGAAGTCGCTACCCAGCTCCAGTAGAAATTCCTCAAGGCGATGAATCAATGCTGCTTCGAGGTCTGATTCTGAATACTCGTCTTTGAGGTTCAAGAACTCCAAGACGTAGGGGTCTTTAACCGCTTCGTCTGGTGTGATCGAATCCTCTGGCTTTGCCGCAGCGCCCTTGGTCAACATGGCTGCTTTGTTTTTTGATAACGCCGTGCGTTGGTAGAACTGGCTACCAATTTGCCGATCTAGCTGGCGCACGCTCCAACCGCCGCGCAACGCCTCCGTTTCGTAGAAGCGGCGTGTGTGATCGTCTCGCACTGAGAGCAAGCGCACATAGGCTGACCACGGAAGCACGAAGGCTTGAGCTAGTGATTCCAGATTTGTGGATACCACTCGTTTCAGCGCAATCGAATCCGCAGACAGTGTCTGCGGAATTGGCCAAGCCAAATAGAACTGCCGCATTTGCTCAAGATTTCGAGCACCAAAACCTCGACCAAACCGCTGCGTCAAATCAATCGAAAGTCGCTCAATCAACTGCTCGCCATAGCCCGCACGCCGCTTGCCTTTTTGTTCGGCCTCGACGATGCGCCGACCAACCTCCCAGTACGTTGCAGTCATCAGCGCATTGACGTTACGAGCCGCTGCTTGTCGTGATGTATCAAGCAACTCGACGATGCCATCGCAGACCTCGCCATAGCCCGCCAGATTCGCCACGGTAGATTTCGCAGTGAGCTTACTCATGCGCACCGCCTTTTTTCGCAAGCGCTGACTTTGCTTCATCGAGCAACGCAACAACTTCTGCGGGGGTAGAGATGCCGACCGACATCTTGCTCGATGAGAACACCGCTAGCAACTGCGCCATCAAACGGTCTACTTCTCGGTAGCGGTACAGCCCAGCCGCTGATAGAAGAGCCGCTACGGGCTTGCCATGCTTGGCAATCACGATTTCGCCGCTGTCTCGCTCCACTTCGTCAATGGCTTTAGACAGGCTCTGCCGCAACTCGTAGAACGGCTTGATTTCGTCGGTGCTGAAGCGCATGGCGGTTGTACTTGTGCGGAAGTTTGTGCAACTTATTCTACGACTGATATTGCGTACAGTTATTTGCTGCAACGCAGCAAAATCAGCTATATTTGCACAAATAATAGCACAATTTATGCTAAAATGACAACAGATTGACACTATTGAACGAGCGTGGAACCGCTTTCTTGCGTGTTTTACGGTCAATTTGGCTTTTTTCGAGCCGCTCGCACGCCCACAATTTGCCCCGGCTGATCCGCCTAGCCCTGCGCCTTTACCGGTCAGCGGGGCGCGGAGAAGACCATGCAAATTTACGAACAATGGGACTCGGGTAGACCGTATCCCCACCCAGCATCACTTGCTTTTTGGGAGCACGAGCGCGATCAGTGGCTCACGCACGTTGAAGAGCTTGTATTGCCGCCAAGCGTGACGGATAAGGATGCGCACCATCTACGCTTGCAAATCGAATTGCAGCGACCGCGCAAGCGCTATCGGCCTTACGTGCAAAACGGCGCGGCGCTGGCAAACCCAGCGGCAATCAATTTGCAACGCCTGTGCGACTTGCTGAATTTGAGCGAAGCACAGCACAAGCTTGTTAGGCTGGCGTGGTGTGTCGGGCGCGAAGAGAGCTTTCCCGAAGACCGCACACTCGCCACCGCATTGGCCGCTTGCGGTTGGCGTGAACCCGGCGAGCGAATTGAACTGCTAGCCGCACTTCTTGGTGCGGACGAAGCTACATGCAAACAGTTGCTTGCTCCACCGTTCATGCTGGTGGCGGGTGGCTTAGTCGAACCGGCGATTTGGAACATAGGCACGTCGCTACTATCGCTGTGTACCGCCACCGAACACTTCGTTGATGCGATTGACGGAACACATGACCACAGCAGACTACGTGATGAATTGCAGGGCGCGGACTTCGACGTGCTCGAATCGTTTGAGGCTGACGACGCTGCTGCATTAGAAATCGACCAAGCATTCGGCCTGCATCCCATCGCTGACGTGTACCGCGAAGGAGTTGGATTTAGCAGCATCAGCGCTGCATCCGTCGTGACACTAGTCCATTGGCTTACGGGCTTGAATCTTTGGACTAGCGACGTGCGACTGCTCGACAAGCAGCTTGCTATCGGAGACGTAAAAAGCCGAGTGCAAACTTCGGCGATCAATGCAATGGCGCAGATGCGGCCCTTGAACGAATTGATGGTGCTGCGTGCCTTGTACCAACCGCCAGCGATGAGCCCAGCGTGATGTAACACCGAAACGTTCCAGCAAGCGGCTGTAGCTGTTCTGTTGGAACGCTTAGAACCACCCCCCTTTTGCCGTATGGCGCGAGGTGATCCGACCTATGACTTCGGAGAACTTGTCACGTCCAAACGGTGCGATTTTTAACCCAAATGGAGACCCACATGAGCAACACAAATGCTGTCGCGCCAGACGACACGCCTCAAGAATCTCAAACACCGAAGTACACGCTGATAACCAACGCAGCGAAGTTCTCACCGGGACAAATCGTCGCAACGCCGGGTGCGTTGGCGTTGATGCAGCGTACTAACACCAATCCGGCGATCTTGCTTAACCGACACCTTCATGGCGATTGGGGTGACACCTGTGCAGAAGATAGCTCTTTGAACGAACAAGCGCTGGATGATGGCTCACGATTGATGAGCGTCTATCGACTGGTCAGCCTACAAACCTTGACAACTACCCCGCTCAAAAAGCGCACAGAACTGCCCACAGTGTGGATCATCACTGAGGCCGTGGGCGAGGGCGGGAAACGTGCCAGTAGTTGCATCTTGTTGCCAGAGGATTATTGACATGGCAAAACAAGTTCAAACAAGCGCAATCAGCTATCGGTTTCAGCGCTACCACCACGCGCTGATGACGGGCAAGCTACTGCTCAAGCAGTCCAAACGTCAAGACCCTGTGCGTGTGTTCTTCCGGCAAGGTGATCTTGATGGCTACTGTGGTCTAGCGGTTTTCAGCATGGTGCTGGTCATCTTCGACTTTGCGAAGAGTGTGGCGTTACAGGACATGGCGCGCCGCAAATATGGTACACCATCGGACGTTTGGACGGCGTTAGGCGACACGGCGTTCACGGGCGTTCGAGCCGCCGATTTCGTTCAGCGTGTTGATGCGTTGAATTTGCCGTTGAGCATCACGCTGCGTGAAGCAAATACCGACTCTGTGGATCGGTGGGTTGTGGATTGTTTGATGGCTGGCGAACTTGTGGCACTGGTGACAGCCAGCGCGAAAAATACAGGGCGCAATCAGCACTGGACTCTCGCTATTGGAGTCGAGGGGCAAACGCTTGCAAGGCAACATCAGCCGGACACAATTCTGGTGCTCGATCCGTCTGGTGGCGATCCATGCTTTCGACCACACAACGCCAGAATGGTTGTGCCAGCAACTGGCGCTGGAAGTCGGGGTGGCAAAGCTGCTGAATCGCTCTACAAGCTCAAGCCAGACGAGCGAGCGCAGCGTGTGCAGTGGCTTTACGAATCTGACGATTACGCGCCCGAGCCAAGCGTCATCATTGCGGCGGTGCGGTTCAGGCTTCTCGATGGGGATTGATGAGCGCTATGCAGGCTTCGACCGCGCACTTTTGGACGCAATGACTTTGGAAGTTCTTGCAGCTTTCTTCCTCGCTGGTTTGTCGAGTACGGCTTGATTGACTCGACGCGGTTCGCCGCCCTCGGTGGTTGGCGGATGTGACAGCCGGATGTCGGCAAACAAGTCTGCAAGCGTGATTCCCAGCACATGGCAGACGCTGGCAAGACTGAGCACAGAGGCGTTCACATGGCCACCTTCCATTTTGCCAATACGAGTTCGTTCTAGCTCCCCGGCGTAAGCGACATCCGCTTGTGTGAGTTCAAGCTTCTCACGCCGTGCGCGTAGCGCTGCTCCAACCGCTTTGGTGACGGCGTTGGGAAGTGTTCGCGTCTTTCGACGACGCGGCTTGGCTGCTGGTTTGGCAGCCGATTGGGTTGTGCGGGCAGTTGACATGCCCTACAGGTTCTTAAAAAGTGCTTATGAAGGAAACGTCTTAAAAGGGACATATGATGCGAAAATGTTCCCTGAAAGGCACATATCTATTGAAAGAAAAGAAATGAATCGGACATTGAAATGGCTGGCCGTGGCAATTGCCTCCAGTGCCAGCGTCTTATTGGTGGGGTGCGGCAATAAGCCCCCGAAGTGCGGCGATGAAGAAGTCACGAACCTCGTCCTCCAAGTGTTTCGCGAAGCCGTCGAAAAGGAAGCGGCTTCAATGAGCGAAGAAAGACTGGCTCGCTTTCGCTACACGCAGCGCGATGCAAAGCCCATGTTGGAAACGATCACTGCGCAGTCAATCGACGAGAAGGTGGCCAAGGCAACTTGCCAAGCCACGCTCCGTGTTTCTGTTCCAGCCGAAGCAATCGCAGCGCTTTCCCCTGAAACGCTGCAACTGGTGAACGCGAAGTTTGAGACGGTTGGTTCCCGCATTGAGCGTGCCTCCATCGTGTCAAACATCCAGTACAGCGCCCAACGTACAGAAAACGCCAAAGAGCTTGAAGTGTTTGTTCAAGGGCACAAGTTCACGGTCGATTTGCTTCATGAAGTTGCGTTGCTTCGATTCTTCGACAAGCCTTTCCCACCCGAGCCAGCGGCAACGGCACCCAGTGGAGCAAGCGCCACTACATTGAGTGACGCCTCTACAGCACCAAAAGCCAGCGCCGATACGCAAGCCAACGTAGCCAGCGGAGCCGGTGCTACTTCGCCGAATATGACTCCGGCTGCTGCCGAGCAAACAAAACCCGTGCAAGCAGCAACGAGTCTCCCGAAAAGTCCGCTTTGCACAGCCAATGAAGAAGCAGTTTTTAGTTGCTCTACGGGTAAGAAACAAATCGCGGTGTGCGCTACAAGCGGTGCAGCCAACGCTGCGATGCAGTTGACTTATCGCATTGCGCCAACTGGGCAAGCAGCCGAGATGACGTATCCATCGTCACCCGCACCAGCGAAAAGCGCCTTCAAACTTGGCTCTGCGACCTACACGGGCGACAAGTCGATGAGCTTTCTGTCTTTTGATAAGGGTGACATCCGATACGTCGCTTACATCGCCAACGGCAAAGCGTTTGACAAAGCAGGGGTGGCGGTTGAGCAAGGCGGAAAACGTATCGCCAACTTGGTTTGTGCTTCTGAACTGACCGACCGCCTAGGTGAGCTTGATAGCGCAGGAATTCCAACCGATAGCCGCAGCTTTGCGTTGCCTTGAACCAATTGAATCGAGGAACAAGCAATGCCAATTCCATCCCAAAGAGCAGCGGCGCTAGATCGTAAGCGACGACTACTGCTTGCATCCGCAGCTTCCCTACCTATCGCTTCGTTGACCATGAACTCGCTTGCGAGCGCAAATAGTTCTCGGGAAGTCGCAAACGTGAGCATCCACAGGATATACAGCGTGGATCAAGCGCTGTGCGTCCCAGCTATTTCAGCGTTATTTGACGAACGCAAGCAGCCAATCTTGCAGCTTGACTATGCGGATTTTGAAGCGATCACTAGACCGCTGCAAACGCTTGCTCGAAGCCAGATGTGGGAGCTTACGTTTGATCTATCAGCAAGTGTGAGTGATTCATCCGCGCACGTTCATGGCCTCCAGAACACGCTCGCGTCAGTGATTGCAACCAAGCATGAAATCTTGAACACGCTTGCCGTGATTTCGTGCAACACCCAAGCGTCGGCGGTTCAACTGCTAAGGCAACACCAAACACTGCTTACGGCATTCGTAAAGCCAACAGATATGCACGGCCTTGCGGCTGTCGCGGATGAGAGCGCTTCAACACCACGAATAACTGTGCTCGTCGTGACGATGCCCAAGGCCTAAATCATCAAATCAACAAAGGACTTCAACATGAAACTAAAACAAGTGATTGCCTCAATGCTGTTGGGCGTAAGCGCCATCGTAGGTGCAAATAATCTAAGTGACGGACGAACTGGAAAAATCGAGTTTGAGAGTATCAACACGCCGGATATGTGGCAGTACGCCCGCCGCAACCTCACCAATACACGAGCACAAACAATCACGGGCGATCTGCTGATGCCGCGCAACGCTACGGCGGGCAATCGAGTGCCCGCATTGGTCATCATGCACGGCAGCGCAGGCGTGGAGCCTTGGGCATACGACTTGTGGGCGGCGCGTATGAATCCGGCGGGTGTAGCGGTGTTGGTGGTTGACAGTTACAAGCCCCGTGGTGTCGAAAGCACTGGGACAAATCAGAACAACGCCAACGTCACCATTGCCTCACAGACTGCGGATGCACTGAATGCCTTGCGCGTGCTCGCCACCCACCCACAAATTGACCCAGCACGTATTTTTGTAATCGGCATGAGCCGTGGCGGTAACCCAGCCTTTTACTCGGCATGGCCAATGTTTCAGGCCCCGGTGAACACCAACGGAGCCAAATTTGCTGGACACATACCGCTGTATCCGGGCATGTGCAATATCCGCTACCGTGCCAACGACGACAACGACAAGGCCACCGCGCCCATCATGTTCGCCCTCCCTGATCGTGACCGCGAGGACTACCAAGATGTAGCGGTCTGCGAGCGCTATGCCAACGAGTTGGCTGCGCTTGGTAATCAGGTGACGGTTAAGGAGTACAAGGGCACGTACCATGCTTGGGACGGCGGCGCACGGCGATTTCGCTACGCAGAAGGGCACACTGCCAAGGCTTGTGACATGGAGTTGCAGATGACAAATGTGATGGGCAGTGGACTTGGCCGCAATGCCCGCAACCTCAAGACCAACGAACCGTTCAAAGGTTTTGAAGACTGGAACACCGCAATCAACGGTTGCATGGTGGTGAACCCACGCAGTCGCATCGGCGGCGATCACAGTCAAACCGATGCCCTGATCGCCGACGTGCTTAAATTTATGGGTGTGCGATGACGGCTGGTAACGGAACCACAACGCAGACTCTTTTGGATCGCTGCTGGATCACGCCGCACATCGTTGGTAGATGAAATTTGATTGACGGTAAATTTGACGGTATGGACGATGTTGCACTATGTGTCGGCATCGTCCTCCGCTGTGCATCGCCGTGCGATGGCGTTTATTTTTTCGATTGAGTTGACAATTGAGTGGGAGTAGTCTGGTCAATTTGATTTGGAAAGTCAGCTACAGAAAAGGGCAAGCCCCTTGGGCAGACCAGCGGCCCCTTTTTTATCTTGTGTATGTTCTCGATGCTGGCGAAAAGTTTAGGGGCCGATTTTCTTCGGGTCTTGTCGTGACGGAACCGCTGCCGCCCTTGCCCAGATCACCCGCTGGCGTGCTGGCGTCGCGCCTGTGCTGGAGTATTTCCCGTCAGTGCCTTGAAGGCGCGAACGAAGTTGGCCGATGTTGAGTAGCCCAATTTGTGACTGATATCTGCGACCGTAAGGTTGGGGTTTAAAAGTAGCGCCTGCGCACGGGCTAACCGAACGCTTTGAGCAATCTCGCCAAATCGAAGGTTCTCTTGAGCCAGATGCCGTGAAAGCGTCTTGGTTGATATACCCAACAAGCGGGCGATGTCTTGCTGATCCAGCATCTCTTCATCGGCTGTGACGAGCACATCTCGAACCCAGTCTCCGAAGGACCTTTTACGCGCCAGTTCATCGAGCATCTCGTTTGCACGACGTTCAGCCTCTTTCAGCGAACGTTCATCCGCCATGCCCAGCTGCTGATTGGCCAAAAGGTTTGGAATCCGAAATTTGACCGATGGTGCTCCGCCATGCCCAAACGTGGTTTTGGGACTTTTCAGCTCCCGAAAACGCGCCGCATGGGGCGGTGAAGGCCAAGAGAACTGCATTTCATAGCGCGCTTCGCTCATCTGTGTGATGAACAAAAGTTGCCGATGCGAAGAAACAGCGATCGTTTCGAGCGCGACCACACTAATTTCGTAGGGTATCGGCCAGGCCATCGACCATTCCACGACGAATGCGTCCGGCTCGTCCCGGCATCGCATTCGCATGACGGCGGATACCAGCTGAATGTAGGGTGCCAACGTTTTTAGGCCCTCCCGCAAGTTGGGTGCGCTTTGCAGAATCTGGAACGCGACATGGTCCATCCCAGGGTGGGTGAGAAGTCCTCGGATGAAGCCTAAGTCGCCCCGCTTTGAGGTGTGGACGACTTCCTGCATGGCTAATAGAACCACGGGTATGGGAAGCTGATCCCAGTCGAGCATTGCTCGAGTGATGCCGGCCACTTTCAGTGCGCTCGTGCATAAAAAACCATCCTTCTCCAAATAGTGGACAAGCGCTGCTAAATGCCGAGGACTGACCGAGTTAAGATGGGATAGCGAGGGGGTCACTTAAATTGCATGTCCAAAAATGAATGCCCAGAGTCCATATTTGAATGCTCTCTTATGGGTGACAAGGGAACAATGGTCAACACCAAACAAGAACAGGTGCCAGAGCATGCAACCGAAAACCAAAAACTTGAAAGCTTCAGCCGTCGGAAACTTTATGGAGTGGTTCGACTTTACGCTCTACGGCTTCTTTGCCGTGGCCATTGGCGCCAATTTCTTCCCCTCAGACGATCCCATGTTGTCGACGATGTCGAGTTATACCGCCTTTGCCGCAGGCTTCATTGCGAGGCCGTTGGGAGCCTGGTTCTTCGGTCGCAAGGCCGACCTATGGGGCCGTAAACCTGTGCTCATCATAACGTTACTCCTGATGGGGTTTGCTACGTTGCTGGTAGTGGTTGCGCCGTCTTACAAAGACGCGGGTGTAATCGGATCGGTGATGGTGGTGATTGGGCGCTTGATGGCTGGACTGGCCGCCGCTGGCGAGATTGGTGCTGCAGCGTCGATGGCGGTTGAAGCTGCGCCGGTGGAGCGGCGTGGACTCTGGGGCGGCATGTTTGCGGGGTCGACCTATCTCGGCGTCGCGGCGGGCGGGCTCGTGGCGATGCTCTGCTACGGCCTGCTGGGTACGGAGGCAACCAACGACTGGGGCTGGCGCGTCGGCTACGCCACGGGCTTGCTGATCGTCCCAGTAGGCTACTGGGTGCGCCGCAGAATTCATGCAGAGCATCCAAACGCTGTGGTGGCTGAGACCCCAACGAATGCGGCAACGGCGGGGATGATTTTTCGAGTGGCGGGACTCACCGCCTTCGGTTCAGCGGTGTTCTACGTGGTCATCGTTTTTATGCCGGTGTACGCTTCGCGACAACTGGGTATCTCTATGGGCACAGGCATGGCGATTGCAATGGGCGCGAGCGTTGTGACCTCCCTTGCGTGCGTGCTGGGCGGCTGGCTGTCTGATGTCTACGGCCGTAAGCGAGTGATGTACACCGGCCTGTTCGTCGGTGCCGTCGCGGCTTGGCCTCTTTTCATGATGCTGCTTAAGGTGCCGTCGGTCGCGTCAATGGCAGCATTTCAATGGACATGTGCTGCCGCATTGGGCGTCTTAGGGGGTGCTGCGCTGGCCTTGATGGTGGAGAGCTTCCCAGCATCAAAGCGGGCGACTGGTGTTGGCCTTGGCTACAGCCTAGGTGTGATGTTGTTCGGCGCGATGGCACCGGCCGTAAACGCGCTCGCGCTCAGCAAGGGAATGACGTTGGCTCCCATTGCCTATCTGACGATTGGCGCTTTGGTCACTTGGCTTGCACTGGTGATGACACCCGAAACTCACCCGGCGCACTCAAAGGCACATCAACAGGCCGCCGTGTGATCTTCGCGCTACAAATCTTGTACATCGTTCTGGGTGTTGGCGCTAACGTGCTGAGTCTGCTTCATCGTCAACGCACTGGCAAGACGCTCACACCCGTCAATCCGCGCGACGGACTGTTAACAATGGCCGTGTACGCCCTGTGCATGGCTTTGATGCACCACAACATTCCCGGTATCGGTGTTGCGATGCTGCTTTTGCTTTTGGCCATTAGCTACAAGGGCGTCTACCTGCACATCCGCGCGAATGCCAACGAATACGCCACTGCGGGCAGTCGTTGGTCTGCCATCGCCATCAACAGCTTCGGTGTCGTGATCACCGCGGCTGCCCTCGCAATCTAAGGTGACAATATGAAACGTAGCTTTAATCCCCAACAAACTGCCGAGTTCAGCCAGAGGCACAACGCGCTCGTCAAAGCTATTTGCGCTGCTGGTTTCGACCATTTCGTCGCCACCACCACCGACAACATCTTCTATCTGACCGGAGCCACGTTCGAGCCGCTCGAACGCCCATTTTTTCTCATCATCGGGGCAGACGGCGCGCGTCGCATGTTGGTGCCCGCGATGGAGCGTGATCACATGGGGAAAGCGTGGGGGATTGAAGCCAGTAGCGTACTCACGTACCGCGAGTTTCCCGCGCCAGCGGGTCAGGGTTGGGCCGAGCAACTGCTGAACACGAACCTGAGCGCGTCAAGCTTCGGCTTTGATGACAGCACCCCTTTGAGGGTGGCTGCCGTGCTGCAGAAATCCGGAGGGATCGGAGCGGACTTGATCGGCGAGCTGCGTATTGTGAAATCCGATTGGGAAATTGGGCAGATTGAACGAGCCGCCCGATACGCAGATTGGGGCGTTAATGAAATTCTTCGTAAAGCCTGGAACGGCGCAAGTGCAGCTGAAACCTACATGCCGACCCAGTCTTTGCAGCGAAAGATCATTCGTGAAGTGGCCGATTGGGATGCTCTAGCGACCAAGGTCATTGCAGGTGCATGGCCCGCGCCGATCAGTGCCGAACCTCACTCTGTGCCGCGGTTGACCGACCGTCTGCGATCCGGCCCCCACGTCGCACTGGTTCTCACGCGAGTCAACGGCTATGCCGCCGAGAGCGAGCGAACCTTTTTCACGCAGGCCCCAACGAAGCATGAGAGAAGCATGTTTAACACGATTGAAAGTGCGCGGCAGATCGCATTCGCGATGGTTCGCCCCGGTATGGAGTGTGCTGTGATCGACGCCGCGGTGAACAGGTTCTTAGGTGAAGCCGGGTTCTCTGATTTTCAGGTCCGGCTGCATCGCTGCGGTCACGGATTCGGCTTGGGCAACCACGAGGCACCTTGGATCGCTGAAGGCAGCACGCACATATTGCAGCAGAACATGGTGATCTCCATCGAGCCCGGTTTGTACGAGCAGGCGGTGGGAGGCTACAGAAACAGCGATACCGTGCTGGTCACCGCTGATGGCTATCGCTTGCTGACTCATGCGCCGTTAGACATTGAGTCACTGACATTGGCGCGCACGACGCTGCGCCATCGAGTTAACAGCTGGGTGGTCGGAAGGGCGCTCGGAATTGGCGATCACATCGTTCATCAACAGAAAGAGCTGACATGAACACACTATGCACTTTTGCCACCGTTAGACACTTGTTTGCCGCGTAATGTCTTGTGGGGCTTGCTGCAGCTGCCTAGTACATCGCCACACAAATTTCGAGACATAAAAGCACCGCCTTTTCGCGCCATGCGTCGTTGCAAATGCTCGCAATAGCTTGCTATTGTTGCGCTTTGCGCCCAGCCTGACACAAAAATTCGGAACTTTTCTTGTCCCGAAATTTACGTGTCGACGTACTAGGCTTGGGTCGCTCTAAAACCCAAGGGTGTAAGCTTAGTTTCTTTACGAAAAAACTTCACGAAGTTAGTGGCATCTTCGAACCCAACCTCGTGACCGATGGCCTGCACAGACTTTGTGGTGTGGACGAGTAGCCGCTTTGCCTCCAACACCAGCCGCTGGCTGATGCACACCTTCGCGGATACGCCCAGCGTTGCAAGACACGCCCTGCTGAGGCTTTTTTCAGTCACGCCTAGCGCCTCGGCGTAATTCTGAACTTTATGCGCCCGAGCGAAATCAGTTTCTAGACGTTGCTGAAAAAGCTTGTAGGCCATCCACGTCCTCGGTTGCGTCTCCTGTTTGGGCTGGTAGATCGCTTGCCACATAGATAAGCGCAGCAAGGTGCTGGCTAACTGCAATCGCAGCATCTCGTTTCGCAGTGCCACGTCGCCAGGTGAGGTGCAATCACTTTGAATTTGCCGCAGGCTGCTCTCCATCCAAGCATGCTGACCGTCATCCAGTGCATGTCTGCTGGCAAGGTCTTCCAAGTGGCTTACGAGGTTGCACTCATTCGACTGCCGAGACCGACCACTGCTAAACAGTCCGTCGGGCCAGAACACCAGCACCCACCCAGACCATGGGCGGGAAAAATCGTAGCGCATGACCTGTCCGGGCCGCACGAGCAGCCAGTGTCTAGTCGATGCGGAGAAAGTAGAAAAATCTACCATCCATTCGGTGTCGCCCTTCGATACGCCGATGAGGCGATAAAAATCTGCTCGTTGTAATTTTTGGAAGTGCTCTGCAGGTGCTCTCGAGCGCAATTGATCGATTTCCAGCGCCTCGACACCCAGTCTTGCATAGGTCGGTGGGCGGAATCCAATTTGAACGATTTCTTGAGTTCGAGACATACACATCATTATGTCTAATTTTCACCATCAAGCGTCGCTATTTCACCTCGACATCCACGTGATTAGCACCGACACTGAACATCTCAATTTTCAACTTTGTAGCGGAAGCAAACTATGTTCAAACCCCTCACCCGTGCCGCTCTGACAGTCGCTGTTGTGACTGCTAGCCTTCACGCCGTGTCCGTCGCAGCCCAGACGATGACCGTCGATCAAGCACGCAAGCAAATTGCGCCGTTTTACGAAATGCTGAACCAGCCAGCCACCAAAGACGTCAAAGCGCTGTCCGAGCAGGCCTTGTCCCCCGACTGGAAGTCCTACTCCAGCGAGACTGAATTCAAAGGTCGCGATGGCTTTGTCGCTCAAGTAGGCGGTTTCGGCAAGCTCATCCCAGACCTGAAGTGGGATATCAAGGACGTCATGGTGGACGGCAACCGCATCATCGTGCGCAGCGAAGCTAGTGGCACACCGGTGGTGCCGTTCTTCGGCGTGCCGCCCAGCGGCAAGAGCTTCAAGATCATGACTATTGACATCCACACCATCAAGGACGGCAAAGCCATCACTGCTCACCACGTGGAAGACTGGGCTGGCGCCATTCGCCAACTCTCGGCCAAACAATTTTTAACACCTGAAATGGATAGTGTTAACCCATTTCCACGGACAGTTAGAAGTTCTAGACCCCTAGGGATTTCCCATCAAATTGGCGATGTTGGACTCGTGGTAGTTTGATGCCGTGGCATTTTCGGGTGCAGGTTTATCCACCGGGCCTGTCTGGGAGCAACTGGCTGCGGCGGACAACCGATCTGTTTGAGAGCTGAAGTTGGGAATCAGCGAATGATCGCAACGCTCCCCAATGTTGAGTCTTGTATGCCAGAGGCTAACTAACGTCTGCGGGACTGGGTGCGATTGAAGTAAGCTGCGTGTGCGATGGGCGTGACTGGACTATTCTGGACTGCGCCGGACATGAACATTCTCATGACGGTAAAACTGACGGTATGGATGAGGTTGGACGATGCGCAGCGATTGTCCAACAGAGACCTATGCAGTTCGCCGACATCTAAGTTTTTGCTTGGGTTGACAATTGAGTGGGAGTGAGCTCACGGAGCGTGCGTGCGGCCCAACGACGTGGCGCGCTACACAAGAAATTCCAAGAGGAGTGTTTCGAAGAGCCGACCGCGCTCCAAATGCACCGCATGTGCGCACTTAGGTAGAACCGCGAGCGAAGCGTTGGGAATGGTCCGCCACAACATTTCGATTTGCGACCAACCATAGGTACGATCACACTCTCCCCAGACAATCAAGGTTGGCCGTTCAATGCTGCCCAGATGTTCACGGCCGTCCCACGACTCCATGGCGTTTAGGCCGGCAATGGCTGCCTGCTCGCTGGCCTGGGTCGCTAGCGCCGACAGAGCTTCGAACGCGGGTGAGGCTTCACCATCGAGCAACCAAGTGGCAGAAATGCGTTTCGCCGTGCGTGGCAGACCATCCTCTCTCAATCGCTCGCGTGAACGCTCCATCGTCTCAAATCGCCCCGGAATGCAACCGAGTGGGCCGGTCGCGTAGAGCACCAATTTTTCTATCCGATGAGGTGCCAGCTTGGTGACTTCCTGCACCACCATGCCACCCATGGAGTGCCCCAATAAGTGAAAGCGCTCGATGCCTATGTGATCGAGTGTCGCCAAGACGTTCCGGGCATGCTCTCCCATCGTGGAGGGTGCGGTGAGCGTGTTGGCCAAGCCGTATCCGGCCAGGTCAAGCGTGATGACGTCAAAGTGCTGGCTAAGTAGGGGAATCTGCGCTTCCCATTGGTCGGAACCGCCCAGGTAGCCATGCACAAGCACCAGCGGCTTGCCCATGCCAACTCGTTTAACAGGGAGGATCTGCGGAGGGTTCATTGCAAGAACATCAGAGGCCATGTCGCTACCTTTGTGATTTGAGTTAACGGAACGCTCAGAGTCATCGCTATCGCTTCTACGTTCCCTGCGGAGTTACTAATCTCGCTTCGAATCTTGGCAAGATTGTGCTCACGCGCGACCGCGTTTTCCCACGAGTTAAGAACTAGTGCAGAAGCGGAAAGCGTTCGATGTTGTCGCCATCGGTGCACTTTCGGTTTGCTTCAGGTGGCAACTCTGGAACGGGCCTGGCTTGCCCTCCACCAGGCGACGCAGTATCTGGCTAGCGCTGCTGTGCTGTCAACGCAATGGAGACGAAGTGGTGACTTCAGCGCGTCAAGAGCCACGGGTGTTTCAGTGCATGCAAGGACAACCACGCGGGCACCACGATTCAGAAGCGCTTGAACAGCTTGCTCGATAAGCGCACCAGCGCGCATGCTCTCACCCGCCTTGACCAACGCGATCCCCGGCAAAACTAGGTTATCCATCACGTTTTCATCGGGGGTTATGACCGTGTAACCCGAACGAACAAGCGCAGAATCAAAAACCCTCGCAGCAAGCGTCGCGCGGGTGGCGATGATGCCGATGCTTGCACCAATATCCGCCCGTAACGAGAGCTCATCAACGCTCGCGTCCACGATACTTAAAAAGGGAACGCTGCATCCTTCAGCAAGGTCGGCGTACCAATAGTGCGCTGTATTGCAGGGCATAGCCAAGGCCGTGGCGCCAGCGGAGATTAGACGATCTCTCCCTGCCAACAATTCAGGCAGGGGTGAGCGACCTTCACCCAGAATCGCCGCAGGTCGTGGGGAAATGCGCGGATCAGACTGAATCAGCAACGGGACGTGATCAGCATCCGCCGTGGCGGGGGTTTCCGCGATTACCTTCTGAAAGAAATCAGCCGTTGCCAGCGGCCCCATACCGCCTAGGACACCGATCACGATGCGCGCTCTTCCGAATACGTCTCCGCAGTGCGCCGCACAAGTGTAGTCATCTCGACCGACTTTACAGCGGCTTCAGACCGGCAAACGCGTCCATGTAGCCGTATAGCGCTACCGCGCCACCGGTGTGCAAGAACACGACGTTTTCGCCTTTCTTGAAATGTCCCTTGCGACACAAATCAATCAGACCGGCCATGCCTTTGCCGGAGTAGACCGGATCAAGCAGAATGCCTTCCAACCGCGCCATCATCGTCACAGCCTCGATCATACCGGGCGTTGGAATGCCGTAACCACCGCCAACGTAATCGCAGTTGGCCCGGACACTTTCTCGGCTTACGCTACCCGGTACGCCCAGCAATTCGGCCGTCTTCACGGCTAAGTTGTACACGCTGGTCTCTTGCGCCTCCTTTGGCGCACGTACGCCGATACCTAAGACTGGTATCTGGCTGCGTGTGCCTTCAAACCCTGCGACTAAACCCGCCTGGGTACCGGCACTGCCGGTGGCGTGAATTAGACAGCTGACATCCAGTCCTTGGTTGTTGAGCTGGTCGACCAGTTCCAGCGCGCAAACCACATAGCCCAGCGCGCCAATCGGGTTGGAGCCGCCCCCTGGGATGATGTAGGGCTTTTGGCCCTTGGCGCGCAACTCGTCGGCCAGTTTTGCCATCGCTGCATTCATATCGGTGCCACCGGGCAGCTCTTGCACGTTCGCGCCGTACAGGTAGTCTAGAAATACGTTGCCCGACTGTTTGTAATTTTCAACTGTTGAGCCAGTGCGGTCTTCCAACAAAATTTCGCACTTCATCCCCATCTTTGCTGCAATCGCCACAGTTTGGCGCGCGTGATTGGACTGCGTTGCACCTTGTGTGATGATTGTGTCAGCACCGTGCTTCACCGCATCGGCCATTAGAAACTCCAGCTTTCGAGTCTTGTTGCCACCCGTGCCCAGCCCCGTGCAGTCGTCGCGTTTGATGTACAAGTTCGGTCCACCGAGCGCCTCGGTCATCCGCGGCATGAATTCGAGTGGTGTGGGGCCATGAGTAATGCGAACGCGGGGGAAATGGGCGAGTTTCATCGATACTTTCGTGTATTTAAAAAATGGGAGCCGGGATCAGTTGACCGCAACGGCAAGACGCGTTGCCGCCGCGACGATTTTTCCAATCAAGATGCAATCGTCGTTGGTGAGCGACAACGGCGTGCGCAAATCCAACAGCTGATCTAGCACGGCTTTAGACGAGGGGATGTCAGGCTTGCCGGCCAGGTAGTGCCAGTGTTCGTAATTGCTTGTGAAAGCGACGGGAGTCGCAACGCCAAACCACTTGATATAGAGCCCTCGCGAAGCGCATTCCTTCAAGAAACGTTCAATTTGGTGTGGCTTCAGATTCAACGTAAATTGAATCGAGCTTGCGATGAACTCCTCTTTGGCATCGCGCGCAGGGATCAACACTTGCTCGGTTTTTGCGAGCTCTCTTTCAAGCGTGCTGTAGATGTGGTTCCAGCGTCTGCCGCGCTCAGTCAACTGTCCGATTTGTGGGCGCAGCAGCGCAGCCGCCAAATTCGACATGCGCATGCTGAAATTTGGCGTGACATATTTCCAACGTTCAAAAACGTCTGGGCCCGGCTTCAGTATGTGCTGGTCGTACATCATGTAGCAACCCGACATCAGGATCGCCTGCGCAGCGACATCATCATCATCGGTCACCAACAAACCGCCTTCACCCGAGTTAATGTGCTTATAGGTTTGTGCGCTGTAGCAGCCGATCTTGCCCCAAGTGCCCGTGTGTTTGCCGTCCCACTTTGCGCCCATCGTGTGCGCGCAGTCTTCGATGATGGCAATTCCGTACTTGTCGCAAATCGCACGTGTTGCCGACAGGTCGACAATGTGGCCCCGCATGTGCGAGAGCAAAAGAACGCGTGCGCCGCTGGTCGCGGCCTTACGTTCCAAGTCTGCCAAATCGGTCACGTAGTCGGCATTGGTTTCGACCAACACTGCCTCAGCCGCCGCATGGGCGATAGCGCCGGGCACCGGGGCGAGCGTGAAGGTGCTGGTCAAGACCTTGTCCCCACGCTTCACGCCAAGCGCTTTGAGCGCGATGAACATGGCAGCGCCGCACGAGCTGACTGCTACACAATACTTGCTGCCAACGTACGTGGCGTAGTCCTGCTCCAGCAGGGAGGGTTCAGGATAGCCAGAACCCTGCTCGCCGTAGCGGTGCAGCCTGCCAGATCGCATTAGCGCCACCGCGCGTTCAATCGCCTCCTCAGAGATGGGTTCGGGCGTACTTAGGTCTTTGCCAAACCATAAACCGTCGGAGGGTGGCACGGCAACAGGAGTGCGGGCGGTCAAAGTCGATGACATGTCAATGCTGATGTCCCGTCAGTGTGCCCAGATCGAATGCTTCTTCTGGGTAGTATTTCTTTAGACGAATGTCGCCAGTGCGGGCGTGGCCCTCCATGCCCTCTAGTCTTGAAATTCTGGCGGCGACTTGGCCGACAGCGCGGCTGGCACCCTGTGTCAGCCGCTGATAGGTCACAGTTTTTATGAACTTGCCAACGCTCAAGCCACCGGAGTAACGGGCCGCGCCTCGGGTCGGCAGAATGTGATTTGGTCCGGCGCACTTATCTCCATAGGCGACGGTAGTTTCTTCACCCAGAAACAGTGATCCGTAGTTGGTTAGGCGCTTGAGCCACCAGTCGAGGTCTCTAGCGAGCACTTGCAAATGCTCGGGCGCATATTGATCGCTGATCTCAACCAGCGCCTCGCGGCTGTCAGCGAGGACAACCTCGCCGTAGTCTCTCCACGCAGCCGTTGCAGCGTTACGCGCTAGCTCCGGAAGCGCCTCGATAACCGAGGGCATGATTTCTATGACCTTCATGCCGAGTTCACGCGAGGTCGTGTAGAGCCACACCGGAGAGTCCGGTCCATGTTCGGCCTGGCCGGCGAGGTCAGCGGCGACGACATAGGGATCCGCTGTCTCATCGGCGATGATGGCTGACTCGGTGGGGCCAGCGATTACGTCGATACCAATGCGACCAAACAGCGTGCGTTTGGCTTCGGCCACAAATCGGTTGCCCGGCCCGACGATCACATCAGCGGGCTTTGAAGAGTACAAACCGTAGGCCATTGCAGCGATGCCCTGGACTCCGCCAAGCGCCAGAACCACATCGGCTCCACATAACTTCATCGTGTGCAAAATCGCGGGGTTCACGCCCGCCTCTTTGTGTCCCGGCGAGGTCGCCACGATGTTGGGTACGCCCGCCACTTTGGCAGTGCAAACACTCATGATGGCGGAGGCGGCATGCGCGTACCGTCCGCCGGGAACGTAGCAGCCCGCTGTGTTAACTGGAATCAACTTTTGACCGGCGATCAGACCTTCAATTAACTCGGCTTCAAACTCTAGAAGCGAGGCGCGTTGGCGCGTTGCAAAGTCTTTGACACGGGCATGCGCGAAAGCAATGTCGTCTCGGACGCCTTGCGACAGCGACCTGGTGGCCGCTGCAAAGTCGTCTTCGCTGAGAACGATCGGACCGTTCCAACCGTCGAAGTCGCGCGCGTACTTTTCTACAGCCTCGCGACCATTTTTTTGGATATCAGCTAACAGCCTCTGTACGGTTTCAGACGTCGCGTTATCGATTGCCTCTTGCGGCGGCGTCGCCTTTTTCAAATACTCAGTGGCCATGAAATACCTTCTCTTAAAAGACTCGTTTATCCGCGGCCCTTCCAAGGCACAACACGGCGTTCAATAAAGCGCACTAAGTGGTCAAAGGCATAGGCGATGATCGCGATCACCACAATCCCCATAATCACGATATCCGTTTGCAAAAACCTGGACGCTGACAAAACGGTGTAACCCAAGCCAGAGGTAGCGGCGACCATCTCTGCTGCCACCAGCGTTGTCCACCCAAAGCCAATGCCAACGCGCATCGCAGTAAATATCTCTGGCATCGCTGCCGGTAAAACGACCATGCGAATCACTTGCCAGCGCGTCGCGCCGAATGAATAGGCCGCATGAATCTGCTCAATCGCGGCCGACCTTACGCCTGCGCGCGCGCCCAAAACCAACGGCGCGAGTACCGAAAGAAAGATCAGTAGTACCTTGGACAACTCATCGATGCCAAACCAGATGATCATTAGCGGCAAGTAAGCGAGTGGTGGAATTGGGCGATAGAACTCAATCGGTGGATCAAAAACACCACGTGCAAACGGGCTCATGCCCATTGCAATGCCAAGCGGAATTCCAATAACACAAGCCAGTAAGAACGCCCCAAACACCCGCAGCGTGCTGACCCAAGTATGTTCCCAAAAACCGACCCCCGTGAACCCGTCCTTCAGCATGGTAAAGAATGCGTTGATCACGCCCATCGGTGACGGCAAGAAAAGCGGTTTGATGAAGCCCGCAAAAGTGACGAACCACCAGACAAAAATAATGCCGACAATAACGACCGCACTGATTTTCAAGCTGTCGCCTTGGCCAGGTACGCCATATATTTCACCTGGCTTGGCGGGTTTTGCCTTCATTAGACCAGCCCAAAAGCCATTGCCAGAATTTGTGCGGGTATCACTCATGAAGAGCTCCTGCTTCGTCAGCAAAAATAATTTTCAAAATCTCTTCTCTGAGCGCAATGAATTCCGCAGAGGCTTTGATCTCTCGCGCATTGCCGCTCTCAAAATAGCGCCTACTAAAAGGCAAATCGAAAACATGTGAAATGCGGCCAGGGCGCGGCGACATTACGATCAGCTTGGTGCCCATAAACAGGGCTTCCTCCACGCTGTGGGTGATAAAAAACACCATCTTTCCGGTGTCGCGCCAAACTTTCAAAATCAGCTCTTGGGCGCGCTCTCGCGTGAGCGCATCCAGCGCGCCCAGCGGCTCGTCCATCAGCAAAATAGCGGGGTCACTGGTCAGCGCCCGGGCAATGCCGACGCGCTGCTGCATACCGCCCGAAAGCTCATAAGTGGCCGATTGCTCAAACTGCTCAAGGCCGAGCAGCTTGATGAAGTCGCGCGCAATGCCCTCGCGCTTGGCTTGGTTGTGGCCTTGAATTTTCAGGCCAAAGGCGACGTTGTCCAGCACATTGAGCCATGGCAACAACGCATGCTTTTGAAACACCACCGAACGATCGGCACCAGGTCCTGTGACGACGCGGCCATTGAGTGAAATTTCACCCTCACTCGGCGCCATGAATCCGGCAATCAGATTCAGCAGGGTTGATTTGCCGCATCCGGATGCGCCCAACGCCACCACAAACTCTTTCTCAAGAATATCGAGGTTGATATTTTGAAGCGCGTGAACAGGCGTCTTACCCGGGACCGGGTAGAACACCGATGCGTTTTTAATCGCGAGTGCTGTCATGGTGGATCTCAAGGAATTTGTGGCGCGTGTTGACCCAGCCAGCGAAGGTCAGGCCAACACGCGATGAATGCGAAGCGGATTACTTGCCTGCAGCCGCTTTTGCAAACTCGGGGTTGATAAATTTGCTGTAGTCGTCTGCCGTCTTGGCGATGCGACCCGCGCCCTTGAGGAACTCGGCGGTGGACTTAATCGTGGTGGCTGCGCCGCCGCCCATCCAGGTAGCAGACATGACCAGATCACCGCTTGGGTAAGTCGTACCATCAAGCATGGGCACCACCGCCGCTGCTGTCACACCCACATTGGCCGCCACGGCCTTGACCTTGGCCGAGTCAGCGTTCCATGCGGCCTTGTTGCGGTGGTAGTCGGCATTGATCTCATTCATGGCCTTCAGGAAGGCAACTAGGCCCTCGCGATTGGCTGCCGAAAATTTGTTGGTGGCTACCCAGGCGTTAAAGGTCGGGAAACCCGTCTTGGCAACTTCACCTGCGGTGATCATGACCCTGCCGTTTTCACGCAGCTTGGCTTGAACAGGAACCCAAACAAACGCGGCATCAATGTCGTTTCGAGCCCACGCAGCGGCGATTTCGGCTGGCGACATTCCGAGCACTGTCACGTCTTTTTCAGTCAGGCTGTACATCTTCAGCGCGCCCATGAGCGAGAAGTGCGCGGTGGATCCAATCGGCACCGCAATTCGCTTGCCCTTCAGGTCAGCAGGCTTGTCAATGCCTGCGCCATTCCGCGCGACCAACGCTTCGGAGCTGTCGATGACTTTGCCAAAGGAGATCACCTGATAATCAATCCCGGAGCTCAGGCCGGCTGAAAGTGGCGAAGAACCAATTTCAGAAATTTGAATGCCGCCAGAGGCCATGGCCGCGTTGACTTCTGCGCCAGAAGCGAATTGTCGCCATTCAATGTTCCAACCCGTCGCCTTGTTCAGCGACCCGTCGGCGATGAGCGCTTTGTAAGGTAGGGGGTCGCCAAAGTGGCCGATGACCACTTTGGGTTGCGCTAATACTTGCGACGAAAAGGTCAGCGCGACGGCTGAAACAGCCAGAAGTGACTTGAGCATATGTTTCATGTTGTGCATCCAAGAAAAAGTTGCAGATGGTGTGGCTATCGAGAAGGGGCTCACTTGTGGAACCGCTAGTAACGAGTGCATCATATGGAAATAGAATTCTTCCGAGTAGTGCCAGATTAAATTCTTTTTGGTGCCAAAATGAAAACCCTTGCCCTGTCCTATTGTCAACGCAAACGCGCACCAACGAAGCGCTGAAAACCCCTAGGGAGACGCTGATCAAATGCCCATCGCGCACTGCATCCCCGGAATTGGGCCGATTGCTGCATCGAAAGTGCTCACCATAGCCCGCTATGGCTCGCATTGTTCGATTTCGCACTCGATCCCAATCCGGGGCGCACTGCGCGCGGGATTTAATCAGCGTCTCCCTAGAAATCCCCCTCATTGGTGCCCCGCGCCAGCGTGGTGCAGCAAACCGTAAATGGGTGAAATTAGAAGTCATGAGGCAAAAACAAGAAGTCACAGATATCTGGGCGCGGCTCTTTCCGAAGTTCTCCGGTAGCAGTACAACGCTGCAGGGGCGGGTTCGGGAAATGATGGTGCACTCGATCCTGAATGGGCTGCTGCCGGCCGGCACCAAGGTGCCGCCAAGCCGTGCACTCGCCGCCGCGCTTGGGATATCCCGAAACACGGTGTCTCTGGCGCTGCAGGCCTTGGTGGATAAAGGATTTTTGATTTCCTTGTCGCGCAGCGGTTTAGTCGTAAATGCCGACATACTGCTTGGCCAAGCCAATCAGGTAACCCCTGCAGCAGACGAGCAAACCAGCTTGAACTGGTCTGCAAGGCTGATCTCCCATCTCGGTGGCCAACGCAACATCATTAAGCCCGCCAACTGGCAAGACTACGACTACCCCTTTGTCTATGGCCAGTTTGACGCCAGTCTGATGCCGCTCAAAGACTGGCGTGCCTGTGCGCATCAGGCGTTATTCGCGCCAGCCTTAAAAAAGTGGGCTCAGAACCATATTGATCGCGATTACGAGCCGTTGGTGGATCAAATTCAGCATCGGCTTTTGCCTGCACGCGGAATCATTGCAAAGCGCGATGAAATTTTGGTGACAGCGGGCGCGCAAATGGCCTGCTACCTGCTGGCCAATGTGCTGTTGGAGCGCCAAACTGTTGTTGGTATTGAAGACCCAGGTTACCCAGACGCACGCAACAATTTTTTAATACGTAGTGACCACGTTCGAGCACTTCCAATCGATGCCGATGGGCTCATTCCGTCACGTGCCATGGGGAATTGCGCTTATGTCTTCGTCACACCGAGTCATCAGTGCCCAACCACAGTGACGATGTCGCTACAGCGACGCCATGAGATTTTGGAGTTGGCCAAAAAGCGCGATATTGTGCTGTTCGAGGACGACCACGAAAGCGAGTTGAACTTCTCAGGCCGACCGTTACCTGCGCTCAAGAGTCTCGACACTGACGGACGCGTTCTCTACCTTGGCAGTCTCTCAAAGACGCTAGCGCATGGTTTGCGGATCGGATACATCGTTGCGCCCGCAGAACTCATCCGCGAGCTGCGCGCACTGCGGCGCTTGATCTTGCGACACAATCCAGCCAACAATGCGCACACCGCCAGCCTGTTCATCGCGCAGGGTCATCACGATGCCTTCATTCGCAAGTTGAACTTGACCTATCGCGAGCGCCGGGCGCGATTGAATGAAGCGTTTGCCAAATTCCTTCCGCAATTTGACATCACGCCGTCGCAGGGTGGCTCGGGCGCATGGGTCAAAGGGCCTGACGGGCTAAATGCTCAGGCCTTGGCGGCGCAATGTGCGGCACGAAACGTGTTGATTGAACCGGGGGACATCTTTTTTAAGAAATCATCCGTCGCACACCAGTCCTTTTTCCGGCTGGGCTACTCGGCGATTCAGGGAACTCAAATCGAGGCCGGAGTGCAAGCGCTAGGCTGTGCGTATCACGCCGTACTCGAGAATCAGCGAAGTTCGAGCCGAACTATTGTTCTGGCAGCATAAAGTCTTAAGCCTTCGCGTAAGCAAGGTGCGAATCCCGGAAATAGGCGATGACGCGCTCTGGGTCTGACTGGATGCGCTGCAGGTCGCTTCGCGAAGCTTCGCCCTGTTGCGCGCCGGCACCAGCGTTTCGATCGCATGTTTTACATCGGCGTTGAGTCGCTCGTTGGGGTTCAACTGCGGCGTGTAGCTGGGCAGGTAGAACAGCTCTACTCTCTCGTCGTTGGCTTGCTGCCACGCCGTGACGTTCTAGCTGTGATGCAGTCGCGAGTCGTCGATAATTGATCCTCGTAGAAATCGCCTACGGCGCGCCGTCCGCGCCCCGCGAGCAAATATCGGGCGATTTGGCGTTGCTTAAGCGAGCCCACCCCGCGAGTTTCACCGAAGTCATCCCATTTATCGAACGCGAAGAGCTATACGGTATGGGCTGTGGTTTCGTGGACATAGCTCTCTTAGCTGGTGCTTGCATCACGCCCAGCACAAAGATCAGAACACTAGAAAAAGCTCACGAATCTTGCGCGACGGTTCGATGTGGAGCTTGTAGCGCGATTGCATTGACCCGCGCAGAGGATCATCGGGAGTCGAGCGCAACTGATGATACGTTCACGCTATGAGCCTTGCCTCGACTGAACTTGCTGTTCGTATCGCCGCCGCCCAATGGGCTGACGAGAGATGCCACGCAATCACTCACGCGCAACGCTCATTCGATACCAATCCGCCCAGCGTTTGCGAAGGCTTCAACCCGAAGCCGCTTCGAAAATACGTCAAGTTTTCAGTCTGCGCCCGCATCGCCCGCCATCCGCGCCAACACCTCCGCCGTCGCCGCGGTGTCGGCGTCGCCCAGCCCCATCGCCATGGCTGCGGTGTAGATGGGGCCGCACGTATCCAGCAGAGGAGTAGGGCAGTGCACCGAGCGCGCCATGTCGCTGATGATCTGCATGTCTTTTTGCCACAGCGTGATTTTCATGGTGGCGGGCTGGTAGCTGCGCTCGATCATCATCGGCATCCGTAGCCGCATCGCGCCGGTGCCGATGTAGGGACTGTTGCCCATGTGCGCCAGCGCCACCGACGGGTTGAGCCCCATGCGGCGGCACAGCGTCACCATCTCGGCATAAGCTACGTTGTAAATTGCGACCAAGTGATTGGCGGCGAGCTTGAGTTTTGTGCCCGCCCCCAGCGCGCCCAAGCGGGGCGCTTGGAGCGTAAAAGCCTGGGCCAGCACCGCAGCTTCTCGGCACGCGGCCTGCGTGCCGCTCAGATAAATGATCCAGTGTTGCTGCGGCGTGGGTGTGGCGGTGCCGCTGATCGGCGCGTCGACCATCTGCCGCCCCTGCTTTCGCAACGCAGTGGCGGCGGCGAGCTTGTCTGTCAGCGGCAACGTGCTGGTCTCAATCACCATCTGCGCGACCTTGGGGCGGCCCGCCTGCGCGAGATCAGCCACCACAGCGTGAAGGGCCGCTGTGCTGGGCAATGAGCAGATCAGCACATCGGCGTGCGTTGCCACCTCACTGACAGAGGCCAGCGCCTGCCCACCGCTGCGGCGTAACCGCGAGCGAGCGGCAGGCAACGGGTCATAGCCCACCACTTCATGCCCAGCTTGCAGCAGCGCGCGAGCCATGATGCTGCCCATGATGCCTAGGCCGAGGATACCGACGCGTGGCGTGCGTTGGTTCACAGTTGAGCTTGCTCTGCGCATGAAATCTCCAGAAATTCCAAGGACTTGTTATACCCGACGTAGATAACGCTACAAGACTCGATGGACGCGCTCGGCTCGCAGCAAATGGATCTCACCCGAGGCTGCACAGCGTTCGCTGAGGCTCACAACGCTTCGTGCAGTTCCGCCTGTGCCCGAAGCAGTGCCGGCAAGCAGCGCTCGACAAGATTGATATCACCGCGCTGAGCTGTGTTGCAGATGATGTTTAGAGCGGCGACTGTTTGATTGCGCTTGTTTTTTAGCGGCACGGCGAGCGCGTGCATGTTGATTTCAAACTCTTGTTGCGTCAGCGCGTAGCCCTGCTGCGTAACGCGTCGCAGTTCGAGCGTGAGTCGATCGTAGCTCGTAACAGTGCGCGACGTTTGCGCCGTCAACGGAATTGACTCGATGCGTTCAATTTGCGCCGCTTCGGTGAGTGCCTCAAGCGAGGACGCGAGCAGCACGCGACCGTTGGCCGTGCAATGTGCAGGCAGTCGCGCGCCGGGCTGCGTGGACGGCGAGAGCACGGAGCCGTCGGTGGCAGCGCGCACGGTAATGATGTCGTTGCCATCGATCACAGCCACGGTCGCGGCGCCTCCCAGCGCGGACGAGAGTCGTTGCAAAGGCTCGCCCACTAAAAGCGGCAGACGCGTGGAATGCCAATACGATTGCGCGAGTCCCAGCACTTTGGGCGTGATGGCGAATTGCTTTGCGTCGCTGGCCAAATAGCCGAGCCGTGTGAGCGTGTGAAGATAGCGCCGCGCAGCGGCACGCGTCATTTGCGTGGCATTAGCGACGTCGGTGATCGTGAGCGATTCGCGCTCTTGATTGAACGCTGTGAGCACAGCTAAGCCGCGCTCCAACGCGGCCACAAAATCGCGATCTTGGGCGGGGATGGTTTGCATATCAAAAAACTAGTAACAAAACAGACAAACGCCTTTTGAAATATGGGGTTTGGCTAATTTTGGTAGTATTTTGAAATTGATGTAGAAATTGCTCAATGCCAATTTTTGAAAGGCATAGGCCTGTAAAGCTGATTAATCTGGGCATTACCATGCTCTAAATTGTGCGCAATGCGTACATTGTACGATTCCATTTTGAGATTTGTGATTTGTCCGATTGATTTGCACGTCTCGGTTGTAGAATTTACTTCGGCGGTTCTCGTATTGTGCGTATTGCGAACAAGTGTCGGCGTCAGTAGTCTCGGTGCCCATTCGAGCAGTGTGTGCGTGGTTAAACAAATCGGTTCGATTGCAGGCTCGATCGTCGCCTCGACCGAATTCGATCAGGGCCAGCTCGGCTTAACTCTAAAGTGGTATCGATCATGAAATTCACGTCCCCACGCCCCGGCCAGCTGCCCAACAATGTTCATCCGCCGTACAAATCAACGCTAGCGCGCGGCCCGCATCAGCCTCGTGTCGAAGTGCTGAGTCGCGCTGCGGCCGATCAATCGCTGCGGCTGACGCGCTCGATTGCGCTGCGCGACGCAGACCTGACATCGCAGGGTCAGAGTGCGCCATTGGGTCAAGCCATCACCGTGTCGGGGCGCGTGGTGGATGAAGACGGTCGGCCCATTCGCGACAGTTTGATCGAGGTGTGGCAGTGCAACGCTGCGGGTCGCTACGCTCACGTTAAAGACGATCATGATGCGCCGCTTGACGCCGATTTTCCGGGCTTCGGCAAGATGCTCACCGATAGTGATGGTCGCTATCACTTCAAAACGATTAAGCCCGGCGCGTACCCGTGGGGCAATCATCACAACGCGTGGCGACCTGCGCACATTCACTTTTCGTTGTTTGGCAATGTGTATGCGCAGCGGCTCATCACACAGATGTACTTTCCCGATGATCCGCTGTTTCCCTTCGATCCGATTTTCAACAGCATTGCCGATAAAGCCGCACGAGCGCGCTTGGTGTCGCGCTTCAGTCTCGACGAGACGGTGAGTGGCGTGTCGCTCGGGTACGTGTTCGACATCGTGCTGCGCGGTCGCAGCGCGACCCCCACCGGCATTTAAGGGTGAGAGCTATGAGCGAAACCGCATTCACCACCCATCAAACGATCGGCCCGTTTTTTCATGATGGACTCCGCTGGGCGTTCGTTGCTGACGCGAAAGATGCAACGATCACGCTCACCGGCCGCGTGCTCGATGGCAGCGGCACGCCCGTGAGTGATGCCATGTTAGAGGCGTGGCGCCCCGGTGCGGCGCTGTCCGACGTGGGTCTGCTTCGTGTGGCCACCGACAAAGACGGCCGCTACTCGATGCGATTGCCCGCCGCAAGATCGGGTGAGCCACTGGCGCACATTTGCGTATTCGCTCGCGGACTACTGAATCACTACTTCACTGCGGTGTTTGATGAGGCGGGGATCGACGGCGATTTGTGGGCGCAGATTCCAGAAGCCCGTCGCGCAACGCTGCTCGCCACTCCGATCAATGGCGAGCACCTGCAATGGGATGTGAAGTTACAAGGCGACAACGAAACTGTGTTTTTTGACTACCGATGAGCTCACACGCCACAACGCAAAGGCGAACGGCTCCCTCCCCCCGGGGGGGAGGGTTAGGGAGAGGGTGTAAGCAATGGCGCCGCGGCCAATCGGAGAACCCAACCGACCGAAGCGGCTCCCCCGATGAGTAATCCCTTCGAACTGTTCCTAACCTCGCCCGACGCCGTCAACGATTTCGACAGCGCAGCGCTCGTGCAAGCCATGCTCGATTTCGAAGCTGCGCTCGCACACGCCTCGGCCGAAGTCGGTCTCATCCCTAAGCCCGCAGCAATTGCTATTGCCGGGATCTGCAGGGCGCAATTGCTCGATGTAGACGCTATCGTTGCAGCAAGCGGTCGCGCGGGATCGCTTGCCATTCCCTTAGTCAAATCGCTCACCGAGGCGGTGGCTTTGTTTGATCCCGAGGCCGCGGGCTATGTGCATCGGGGCGCAACATCACAAGACGTGATTGACACCGCAATGGCGCTCTGTACCCGACGCTACCTTGATGCCATCGACGCAGATTTAGAGCGACTTCTTGCCGAACTTGAGGGTCGAGCCAGAGCGCACCGCGATACGCCTTTACTTGCCCGAACCTTGATGCAGGCTGCGCAGGTCACGAGCTTCGGGCTCAAATGTGCGAACTGGTTCGCGCCCCTGGCAAGATCGCGGTGGGCCCTACGTGAGCTCGCGCCGCACGCACTCTGTCTGCAACTGGGCGGCGCGGTGGGCACACGCGCCACATTGGGCGAGCAGGGTCATCGAATCGCTGAATTGATGGCGGCGCGGCTCAACTTATCGAACCCTGCCAGCGCATGGCACACCGCTCGTGACCGATGGCTGCGGCTCGGGAGCGAACTAGCGATCACGTGCGGCAGTATGGGCAAAGTCGCTCGCGATCTGTCGCTGATGGCGCAAAGCGAAATTGCCGAAATTGCCGAAGCCTCGGGCGACGGACGCGGCGGCTCCTCGGCGATGCCACACAAACGAAATCCAGTGGGAGCGATGAGCGTGCTGGCCGCAGCGCAGCGAACACCGCATCGGCTGGCGGCAATGATTTCTGCGATGACACAGGAACATGAGCGCGGCCTTGGCAATTGGCAAGCCGAACTCGCCGAATGGGCTGGGCTCTGCATCAGCGTACGCAGCGCGACGAGAACGCTCGCCGACACGCTGCAATCGCTGCAGTGCTTCCCCGAGCGCATGCTTGAAAATATCGAAGCGCAGCGCGGCATGGTATTTGCCGAGGGTGCAGCCGCGGTCATGGCTCGATGCATAGGAAAACAAGCCGCGCATCAACTCGTTGAAACGGCCGCGCGAAACGCCCTCGCCGAAGGTGGACAATTGCACGGTGCAATCGATGCGCTGCTCACCGCCGAATCGAAACGCTTCGAGTCGCTTGATCGTGCAGCACTCAATGCCGCGTTTTCAATCAATGCAGCAGCGACTCATGCAGGCAGCGGTATCGATGCTATTTTTTCTGAAATCACATCACTCAACTTTTCGCCCAAACAATCATGAACCCCATTGAATCCGGAATGATTAACCGCCGTCGTATCCTAGGTGATGCGTGGGTCGATAAGTCTTTGAGCGAAGCCAATGCGCTCACCGCTGAATTTCAAATGCTCATCACCCGCCGCGCGTGGGATGAGGTGTGGGGGCGCAATCACGCTGGCGCGATTGATGACAAGACGCGCCGCATGCTTGTGCTTGCCATGACGCTGGGTATGGGCCGTTACGAGGAATTTGGAATGCATGTGAAATCTGCACTCAGCAGCACGAACGACACTGCGTTGACAATCGACACCATCAAAGAAATTGTGTTTCAAGGCGCTGTGTACTGCGGCGTTCCGGCGGCCAACACCGCCATGCATGTGATCGCTGATGTTCTGAAATCGCAAAACGCCATGCCGCCGGCGCTGCATGTGGTGCGAAGTGGTGAGGTGAGTTCGAGTAAAAGCACCGTCGTGCTGAGCCACGCGCTGGGCTTCAATTGCAGTATGTGGGATGGCATCATCCCCGAGCTCGCCAAGCAATTTAATGTCATCGCCTACGATCACCGTGGGCAGGGCGGCTCTGAAAAATCGGCCACCGATTTCAGCATCGATGCACTGGTTGACGATGCCGCCGCCGTCATCATTCGCGAAGTCTTTGCCAAGGGCGGCGGGCCGGTGCATTTCGTGGGCCTATCGATGGGCGGCATGGTCGCGCAAGCGCTCGCTGCGCGCTATCCCCATTTGGTCAAAAGCATTGTCGTGGCCAACAGCGCCATGCGCTACGACGACGCCGCGCAAGCGCTGTGGCGCGGCCGCATCGAAACGGTAAAAACCAAGGGCATGTCAGCCATCATCGATCTGGCCACCACACGCTGGTTTACCCCAGAGTTTCGCGCCGCTAACCCAAGCGTCATCGAGCGCGTAACCGCCATTTTGCTGGCCAACGAGCCCACCGCCTATGCCCGAAGCTGCGCGGCTATCTCCACGATTGATTTTCGTCGTAGCAATGCCAGCATTCAAAGCCCGGCGCTCGTCATTGCAGGTGAAAAGGATGTCTCCACCGTGCCCGCGCTGTCGGCCGACATTGCGGCATCGATCAAGGGCGCAAAGCTCGTATCCATTGATGCGGCGCATGTGAGTGTGGTGGAGCGGCCGAGCGAGTTTTTGGAGCATTGCTTGCCGTTTTTTGTGCGGCCTGTTTAGGGCAGCTGCGGAATGCGAGGGGCGCCGAATTCCGACTTGCACCTGATGCTGTGTTGCAGCCGACCTTCTTGTGGGCTCCCGTTGCCCGCGATAACCGAACGCGACTAAAGGCGGGCAAGAGTCACCGCTTGCCATCCAAACGCTGTGGCGCAAGCTCGTAGATCGTGGCCGGCATCTCTCCAGTCCTTGACACGTCATCTGGGGGCTTCTATACCACGTCTGCACGTCATCCAACACAGGAAACCAAATTGAAAAGTCTCAGCAACGTACTTGTCGTGGCGGCCTCTTTCTTGCTCGCTGCGACCGCATCGGCTTTTACCTGCCCGTCAACGCCCTCGGGCACAGTGTATTTCCGAGCGGGTGACGAGCTCCGAGCGGTCATCACCGCTACGAATGCAATCACCACGTCCACGCTAACCCGGGCTGGCGTAGACAGAAACGCCATGGCGTGGGATCGGGCGACGGGATCGGTGTATGCGTCGGGCGGAGGCACCGACAACAGCGTCGCAACGCTCAATAACGACGGCACTTTTACGCTGAGCACGTTCTCCCTGAGCAGCGCGGGTTTTGCGGGCGGAACAGCGCTGCCCGGCAGTCGTTGGCTGGTCGCTGCTCAACCCGACTCGTATGAAGTCCGGAGCGTCGCACCCGGAAGCGGATTCGGCGCTCTGCTAGCGAGCGGCACCTTCAGCCCAACGACCAACGGCGGGGTTTCTGGTGACCTAGCGTACCGCTCCTCGGACAACCGGGTTTATTTCATCGGCCCGATCAGCAGCCCGACGCGGATAGGCTGGATTGACCCCACCACCTTTGCAGTAACCTACGGGCCAACCATTGCGTGGCCATCTAGCGCTACCGCAACGGGCGCGGGGCCGCTGGGGTTTGACGCAGACGGCAATCTATTCGCGCAAATCACCACTACCGGCTCGGTGCATACGTTCTTCAAGTTTTCTGCCGGCGCTATCGGGGCGGCCAGCGGTACCGTCGCGCCTCAAGTAATTGGTTCGGCCACGGCAATTTCGGGCACTGACGGATTCTCCTGCGTTCCTACGCCCGACACTCCGGTGCCGACCCTAGGGCAGTGGTCGTTGTGGGGGCTCGCGTTGCTAATGATGGTTGTAGTAGCCAGTCAACGCAGGGTCAGCCGCAAATCCATCGGTGGCGATCAAGGCGTATAGAACGAGGCTCTAGTTTCTTCGGAAGCTGCAGCGCTGGAAATGGGGTCCTCGGACCCCATTTTTGTTGCGGCTGTGCGAAGCTTTACAACTGGTATGCTGAAGTACTAACGCTTCCGTTCGTGGTGAGCTTGTCGAACCATGTGCTCACTTCACCCTTCGTGTTGCCGAAGCAATAGCGCCGCTTAGAGCTGCGAGCGTAAGCTTGCAGCCGCTTCGCGCAGTGCCGGAATGCACAGTTTTACGGCCTGCGCCGCACTCATCGCGGCTGTGCTCATCGATACGCTGATCGCAGCAACAGCGCGCCCGGATTCATCTACCAACGGTACCGACACGCCGCGCAGTCCCATTTCGAATTGATTTTCTGTGACGCCGTAGCCCTGCCGCCGTATCGTAACAATCGCCTTTTTGAGTACGCGCAGGTTGGTTTCGGTGGACGGGCAATGCGCTTTGATTTTGAGTTTTGCGAGTGTGGCGTCGAGCGCTGCGTCGCTTAAAAAACTCAACAGCACCCGACCGGCGGTGGCTGCGTAAATCGGGATTCGCGTGCCGGGCTCAAGCGTTGTGCTCACCAATTTTGGCGCGGCTGCCCTGCACAGATACACCGCTTCATTGCCCTCAATCACCGAAAGATTGGTGGATTCGCCCAGGGTGTTGGTTAGCTTTTGCAACACCGGCAGCACCGTTTGTGGAAGCCGTGAGGACGCTAGAAACGATTGCCCTAGGCGCATCACCTTGGGGGTGAGCCAAAACGAGCGGCCGTCGGTGGCCATGTAGCCGAGCGCGGTGAGCGTCATCAGGTAGCGCCGTGCGGCGGCGCGGCTCAACGACAAGCGCGCGGCCAACTCACTTTGCGTTAGCCGCGGTGTGCCATCATCGAACGCGCAGATGACCTCGAGCCCCTTTCGCAGGCCGTCGATCATGTCGGCGGGTTTGATCGCAGCCGCCGTTTCGGCTGGCGGCATCACTGCATTTGGCATGGGCGCTCCTTCTGTCAGAAATCCGCGATTCGGGGCGTTGACACACTATTTCTAATGTTCTATTATCGCACAATCGTTCGACAATCGCACAATTCGCGGCCGATCCATGCACGTTGTGATCGGTGTAGTCTGCCCTTTAAGCTCCCATGCTCGACATCATCACTTTATTGAAAATTGGCGACTGCGACCGCGCAGACTGCGCTGCATCAGGGGCACCCGCTTCAATGCACCGGCGCAGCGTCGCCAACCGCGCCTCAGCATGACAGACGCCATTCAGCTACTAATCTCTGGCGTAGCCACTGGCGCGATTTACGCGATGGCGGCGCTGGGCTTTACCTTGCTGTGGCAAGCCGCCGGCACGATCAATTTCGCGCAGGGCGAGTTTGTGATGTTGCCCGCCTTTGCGATGCTCATTGCCATTGGATTGGGCGCGCCGCTTTGGCTCGCATTTTTCATTGCGCTGATTGCATCGATTGCGATTCTGGGACTGGGCTTTAAAAAAGTGGTGGTCGACCCGATGCGTACGCATGGCGTGATTGCGCTGGTGGTGGCGACTCTGGGGCTCTCCATCGGGTTGAAATCGTTGGTGAAAGCGGCCTACAGCGCGGAGCCGCATCCGTTTCCGTATTTGTTTGGCGAGGAAATCGTACGGATCGCGGGTGTGACGGTGTCATACAGCGACATCGGGGCCTTGGTGGTGGCTGCGTTGATGGTCATCGGGCTTCAGCTCTTTCTCAACCGCACGATCACGGGGCGCGCCATGCAAGCCGTTGCACAAAACACCTTCGCGGCAGAGGCGTTGGGGATCAATGTAGCGAGGATGATTGCCTACACCTTTGTCATCAACGCGATTTTGGTGACAGTGACTGCGCTGCTCATTACGCCCGCCTACCTGGCCAAATTCGACATGGGCGACAACATCGGCTTGAAGGCTTTTTTTGCAGCCATCATCGGCGGCTTCAATAATCCGCGTGGCGCGCTGCTGGGCGGCGTGCTGGTGGGGGTTCTGGAGAACTTTGCCGGCGCCTATGTTTCGCCCTCATACAAAGACGGCGTTGCCTTGGTGCTGTTTCTTACGGTGATCCTGATTAAGCCGGATGGTCTGCTCGGCACCCCGCAGGAGCGCAAGGTATGAGCTGGAGCAAACTCCACCTTGCTGCGCTCGTGGTGGGCGTGCTGGCGCTCGCTGTGGCACCAGCGTTTCTCAAAACCTACGGCCTGTATTTGCTTACGCTGTGGCTCGTCTACATTGTGGCGGCGATGGGGCTTAATTTAACGGTGGGCTACGCTGGGCTGAAGTCCTTGGCGCATGCGGGCTTCATGGGCATTGGCGCGTATACCGTTGCCATAGCGATGAAAGCGGGCATCAGTTTTTGGGTGGCCACACCGCTGGCTGTGGTGATTTGTTTTCTGTTTGGTTTGCTCATTGGCTTTCCTGCGCTTCGTGTGCAGCTCCACTATCTGGGCTTTGCAACACTGGGATTCAATGTGTTGTTGGTACTGTTTTTCCGCAACGAGGAATGGCTCACCGGTGGCACGTTTGGCATTCAAAACATCAAGCGCCCCGAGTTGTTTGGATGGTCGCTTAACGGCAATGCGGCTTACTTTTATTTGGTGCTCGCCGTCACGGTCATCGCTGCGGCGGCGCTCGCATTTTTGCTTCGCTCGCCGTGGGGGCGGGCGTTTGCGGCGCTTCGAGATAACCCCATTCGCGCTGAGAGCACGGGGGTCAACATTACCGCCTACACCTTGATGTCGTTCGCCATCGGCGCGGCCTATGCGGGGATTGCCGGGGCGCTCTTTGCGCCGCTGGTTAACTTCATCGATCCATCGCCGTTTGGCGTGGGCACCTCGCTCTTGTTTTTGTTGATGGTCGTGGTGGGTGGATCGGGGCGGTTTTATGGGCCGGTGTTGGGCTCGGCCATTGCACTGTTGCTGCCAGAATATCTGCGCTTCGCTAAGGATTGGTATTTGGCCATTTTTGGACTTTCGGTGGTGCTGATGATGATCTATCTGCCGGGTGGTTTGCTATCGCTGAAATCCACCCTGCAGCTTGCGAAATCCAAACGTGATGCAAAGCTCAAAGAGGCGGCGCAATGAGCCTGTTATCCGTGAAAGACATCAAGAAGTCTTATGGTGCCATTGCCGCTGTTGACGGCGTGAGCTTCACGGTGGAGCCGGGCGAAATACTCGGTGTGATCGGTCCCAACGGTTCCGGAAAAACGACATTGTTCAATTCGATTTTGGGCCAAATCAAACCCAACAGCGGCAGCGTTGAATTCGATGGAAAAAACATTTCTGGGCTAAGTCCGCTGGCAATGTCTCGGCTGGGCATCGGGCGTACGTTTCAAAATTTGCAGGTGTTTGGCAAGCTCACGCTCCGAGACAATTTGATCGTGGCCGCGCAAGAATTTAGCGGCTCTCTTTGGGGGCGCATTCTGGCCGCAGGCGACAACGGCGTCGGGCAGCGCGCCGATGAAATGATCGAGCTTTTTAGGCTGGAGCACGTAGCTAATTTGCCCGCAGGGGCGCTATCGTATGGCCAGCAAAAGCTCGTGGATATTGCCATGGCATTCATGCCCAAACCGCGCTTGGTGCTCCTCGATGAGCCGTGTGCGGGCGTGAATCCTTCGCTGGTGGATGGCCTTCGAGATTTGCTCTTAACGCTCAATGCGCGCCAAGGTGGCAGCTTTGTGGTGATCGAACACAATATGGATTTTGTGATGAAGCTTTGCCACCGCGTGGTGTGCATGGTCGAGGGCCGTGTGCTCGCGGTGGGCACACCCGCAGAAATTCAAGCCAATCGCTCGGTGCTAGAGGCCTACCTTGGCAACTAATCCCAGCAGCAGCCTGATTGAATTCAAGAGTGTGGTTGCGGGTTACACGCATCTAACGATCTTGAACGAACTGACACTCGACGCGAGGCGCGGCGAGATTACCTTGCTTATTGGCCCCAACGGCGCGGGCAAATCCACGGTACTGAAAACGCTCTTTGGCATGCTCACTCCCCGCTCTGGTGAGGTGCGCTTCAACGGTGAGACCATCAACGGACGTACGCCGCGCCAGCTCTTGGCGCAGGGCATGGCGTTTGTGCCGCAGGGGCGGAACTTGTTCGGCTCGCTGTCGGTGTTACACAACCTTGAGCTGGGCGGACTGCAGCTGCCGCGCCAAGTTTTGAAAGATCGAATCGAAGAGGTGATGCAGCTCTTTCCACGCTTACTGCAGCGGATCGATCAGCGCGCCGCGTCGCTCTCAGGGGGTGAGCAAAAGCAGCTCGAAATCGGTCGTGCGCTGTTGGTGCGACCCGAGGTGCTGCTCATCGATGAGCCATCGATTGGCCTGGCTCCGATTGTGGTGCAGGATGTGATGAATTTGCTGAAAAACTTGGCGCAATCGGGCAAGAGCGTTTTGATGGTGGAGCAAAACGTGCGCACCGCACTCAAGTATGCCGATCGTGCGCTGGCGCTTGAAATGGGGCGCTTGGCGCTCGATCAGCCAGCTGCGCAGCTGCTCGAAGATCCCAATTTGAATCGACTTTTTTTGGGTGGCAGCGCGAAATCATAGTAATTTAGGGCTTACCCAGTCAGCCGAGCTGTTTCGTTGTCGTTAGTGTTGAGTTGTAGTTTTTGTTGCAATAATTTTTGATCATTTCAAACAGGAGGAAGTATGAAGAAATCATTCACGAGGTTGGCCGCGCTCAGTGCAGCGGCATTGGTGTCGACAGCCACAATGGCTCAAGCCATCAAGGTGGCTCAGATCGTTGAGCTCTCCGGCGGCGGCACGACGGCGGGTACGATGTATCGCAACGGAGTCAAGCTTGCGCTGGCCGAAATCAATGCCGCTGGCGGCATCATGGGGCGTCAAGTTGCCATTAGTGAAATGGACACACAGAGCCAGCCGGCCATTGCTAAAGCAATGACCATGAAAGCCATCGATGAAGGCGTCACGGCGATTTTTGGACCGGTATTTTCAGGCTCGATTTTGGTCAGCCAAGCCGACAGTCAAAAGGCGGGCATCCCAAACTTTACGGGCGGCGAGGCTTCGAACGTCACGGCGCAAGGCAATCCGTTTATTTTCCGCAGCTCGTTTAATCAATCGATGGGCATGCCCAAGGTAGCCAATTACTTGGCCAACGATCTCAAGGCCAAATCGGTGGCAGTGATCTTCATCAACAATGATTTCGGCAAGGGCGGTCGCGATGCGATCCTCAAAGAATTAGGCGCGCGCGGCGTGAAAGTAGCCGCTGATATTTCAACCGATCCGGGTCAGATTGACTTCTCGAGTGCGGTGCTTCGCGCCAAGCAGGCCAATGCAGATGCGTTGTTTGCGTATTTGAACGAAGAAGAGTCGGCTCGTTTGCTGCGCGAACTCCGCAAGCAGGGCTACGACAAACCGCTGGTGGGCGAAACCACGCTGATGGGCGCGAAGGTCATCGAGCTGGCAGGCGCTGCGGCCAACGGCGTGCGCGGACACGTGGGTTTGACGGTAGACGCGCCCACCGCATCCATTCGCGAATTCGCGGGCAAGTTTGAAAAGGAATACAAATCGAAGTCCGATCACAACGGATTGAAGGGCTATTTTTCAGCCTACATGCTCAAAGCCGCGATCGAAAAGGCCAAGAGCACGGAAGGAAAAGCCATTGCCGCAGCGATGAAAAATAGCTGCTTCACCGCTAAGCAACACCCCGGCTTGCTGCTTGATGTTTGCTACGACGACAAAGGCGACATTGACCGCGAGAGCTTTCTGGTGGAAGTAAAAAGCGGCAAACAGGAAGTCGTCGCAACGCTACCGATGCTCAACAAGCGCTAAGCAAAACATGATTGCCGGCGTTTGAGATCCTTAACGGCTCGGACGCCTCAAACAATGGATGTTGCTGGCTAATTGCGCGCTCTTTTGACGCAGATGCCCGCAGATTTAGGGCTGATGAGTGCAGATTTTCCAAGGATTTATCTGCGGCGCTCTGGGTCAAAAAATTCAATGAGTTCCTACGCCGTATCTGGCGGGAAGCAACATTTTTTGGGCACACATTCGAAGGCGTCGCATCTCCTCGGCGCGCTAATTTTTAATTCCTGAACGCACGGCGTGCTGAGCGTTTTACGACTACGTTACACATGCAAGAAAAAATTCTGATTGGATTGATGGGGCGCGGCATCTTGCAGTCGCTCTCACCCACACTGCATGAAACCGAGGCGCAGCAGCACGGACTTCGACTGCATTACCAGTTGATCGATTTCGATCAAGCCGAAGCGAACGATGCGTCGCTGGGTGCGATGGTCAATGCTGCACGCGTGATGGGCTTTGCGGGTTTTAACGTGACCTTTCCGTTCAAGCAAGCCGTGATCGAGCATCTCGATTCGCTCTCGCCCGAAGCGGCTGCCGTGGGCGCAGTCAATACGGTCGTGAACCGCGACGGAACACTTATCGGTTACAACACGGATGGTAGTGGCTGGCGTTGGGGGTTTTCGCAATCGCTGCCCAACGCGGATTTGAGTCACGTGGTGTTACTGGGCGCGGGCGGCGCGGGCTCTGCGGTGGCCGACGCGGCGATTCGCATGGGTGTTACGAAACTCTCGATCAGTGACCGCGAACCCGAGCGCGCGGGTGCGCTTGTGGCGCGGCTCAATGCCTTGCACGGCAGCACTCGCGCCGAAGCGTGCGTTGACGTTGAACGCGCGCTAAAAACTGCGTCGGGATTGATCCACACCACACCCACTGGCATGAGCAAAATGCCCGGTGTGCCGGTGCCACTTCGCTGGCTGCGCTCATCGCAGTGGCTGTCGGAAATCGTCTACTTTCCGCTTGAAACCGAGCTGCTGAAGGGCGCGCGATCCGTGGGTTGTGCGACGATGGATGGTTGCTGGATGACCGTGGGGCAAGCCGTTGATGCGTTTGGCTTGTTCACCGGACGCCAACCCGATGCAATTCGGATGAATGCACATTTGCGCCAACTCATTGCCGATCGAACATGATTTCTAAAATCTCACCGAGCGTTTCTGCTGCGCTGGCTGACGTGCCCCACGGCGCAACGATCATGGTCGGTGGATTTGGTGGCGCGGGCATGCCCAATGAATTGATCGACGGTTTACTCGAGCAAGGCGCGAGTGACTTAACGATCGTTGCCAACAACGCGGGCAATGCGGAGTTCGGATTGGCGGCGCTGCTGAAAGCTGGGCGCGTTCGAAAGGTGATTTGTTCCTTTCCTCGACAAGTCGATTCCTACGTGTTTGATGCGCTCTATCGTGCTGGGAAAATCGATTTGGAGCTTGTCCCGCAAGGCAACTTAGCCGAGCGAATTCGTGCAGCGGGTGCGGGCATTGGTGGATTTTTCACCCAGGTGGGCTTCGGAACGGAGCTTGCGAAAGCCAACGGTGTCGCTAAAGAAACGCGCGAAATCAACGGTGAAATGTACGTGCTCGAATCACCCATTCACGCCGACGTGGCGCTCATCAAAGCCGAGCGCGGTGACCGTTGGGGTAACTTAACCTATCGGATGACCGCGCGCAATTTCGGCCCCGTAATGGCGATGGCCGCTAAGACTACTATTGCGTCGGTGCATGAGCTGTGTGAGCTGGGCGAGATTTCACCGGAGCACGTGATCACACCGGGAATATTTGTGCAGCGCGTGGTGAAAATTGCTCGTGCTGTCACCGTCGCCTCGGGGGTGAAAGCATCATGAGCTACACGAAACTCACTCGCGAACAACTAGCCGCGCGAGTCGCCAAAGACATACCGGAAGGCGCGTACGTCAACTTAGGCATCGGGCTACCGACGATGGTGGCCAATCATTTCGCCGCTGGTTTTGAAGTGTTTTTGCAAAGCGAAAACGGACTCTTAGGCATGGGGCCAGCACCGTCAAAAGGTGACGAAGATTACGACTTGATTAACGCGGGCAAACAACCCGTCACCCTGCTACCCGGCGGTTCGTTTTTTCACAGTGCTGATTCGTTTGCCATGATGCGCGCTGGGCACTTGGACATAGCGGTGCTCGGCGCATTTCAAGTTGCTGCCAACGGTGATTTGGCCAACTGGCACACGGGCAGCAAAGACGACATTCCCGCCGTGGGTGGCGCGATGGATTTGGCGGTGGGCGCGAAACAGACGTGGGTGATGATGGAGCACCTGACCAAATCCGGCGAGAGCAAACTGGTTTCCCGATGCAGCTATCCAATTACGGGGGTGAATTGTGTGAGCCGCATCTACACCGATTTGGCGGTGATTGATGTCACGCCCGACGGTTTTCGTTTGGTTGAAGCGGTGGCCGGTTTGTCGTGTGATGCGCTGTCGGCGCTCTCGAACATCGCGATCTTGGAATAGCTGCACACAGGCACTTGTTTGCGTTCAAACGTAGTGCGGGCGACGCCGCAGCTCATGACCAAGCAATGCTCGCCGACGTCGCGTTGTTAGAGTAGTTGGCTTCAACTTATTCAATAGACGCCAATATAAATAAGGAAATAGCTGCCTTTTTTAACGCGAATGAATCAATAAAAAATAGGCTTGACCGCCATATTTTGCATGGCTTTTGCGTGAAAAGCTTATATCGAACTCCTCACATCGAACCAGACAGACGCGCGGCTCGATCTCGGTCGACGACCTCGGCGCGGCTGGGTGCACCCAAACGCCCACCGAAGTTTTCGCATTTCAAACTTGCTGCCACGCAGGCCAATCGCGCTGCGTCGTGCGGCGGCATTGCCTCGGCGAGCGCCAGTGCATAAGCGCCGTGAAACACGTCACCCGCGCCAAGCGTGTCAACGGCGTCTACGAGAAGTCCTTCGGCGTGGTTGAGGGCGCCCTCTCTGTCGAGCCAATAGAAGCCTTCGGCCCCGAGCGTTACGCCTAAAAACTGCGTGGGAAACCGCTCATGTGCGAGCTGCAATTGGGCGGCGACATCGAGCGTGTCGCTGGAATCACCCAGCAGATGCGCGAGTCCAGTTTCGCTGTAGAGCGCGTGCGTTGCTTTGCGGGAAAGTGATTCGAGTACTCCATCGGCCGTCGCCTCGCCGTCGAGAATGGCGGGTATGCCAGCGCGGCGCGCTGCATCGAGCACCGCGGCTGCGCCCTCGGGCCAACGCACCTCCGTGAGCACCGCTGAAAAATCGCCACGAGCGATGCGATCAAGCGGCAGCCAATCGGCATTGGACGGAAGTGCTGGGTCGTGACGCGGGATGACGATGCGCTCGCCTTGCGAATCAATAATCACCGAGCAAAACGAGCCGCGCACGCCGTCGACAAATTTGACATGATCGCAATTCAGGCCCGCAGTTTTGAGCGATTCGATGGCCGCGCGGCCATTGGCGTCGTCACCCACGCGCGCCCAAAATTCAGCGCGCCCGCCCAGCGCCACGATTGCACACGCTGCCGATGCACTCATGCCGTCGCCAATTTGCAGCGCGTCACTCGGAATGATTTTTACGGAACCTTGCGGCAGCGAATCAACGCGAAACAGTGTCGTCCAGGCGCAAGCGCCGACGCAGAGAATCGGTTTGATCGCGCGGCTATGGGTGTTGAGTAGATTCATCGGGCAGGGCTATTTGTTTGCAGTAGCGTTCGATACAACACTGGGGTTAGTCAAGTCGTGGGCGATGCGTGGCAGCCTTCACGCTGCGATGCGCCACCGGTATCGCGGAGCAGAAAAACACGCCCCCGCCCACTAAGAGCGGCGAGATACCAAACGGCGCAACCGCTGCCCCGAAAGCCAACGGCACCGCAACCGAACAGCTGTTACCAATGACGGAGCGCAGCCCCACGGCCTCACCGCTTCGCCCCGGTGGCGCAGCGGCGTGCACGAGCGATAGCATGTTGGGTTGGCTCATGCCAACGGCGCAACCAAATACGAACCCAAACGCCATCAACACAGGCGCAACCTCCGCCCAAGGCAGCATCAGGAACACCACGGCGATGACCACCACCACGACGCGGATGATCTGCCATTCCGAAGCGCGCCGCGAGAGCCACGGCATCATTGCGCGGCTCATGAAAGTACCCACAGCAAACAGTGAAAACACCGCGCCGATGACCGATGCCGAGAATCCTTGTCGCACCCCAAACACCGGCAACATGACGATAAACAAATCCCACGACGACGACATCACTAAGTTCACCCAATAAATTCGTCGCAGTTGTGGCGTCGCAAGGAGGTCCAAAATGTGTGGTGATGCGGGCTTGGCTTCACCAGCCTCCGCGGCGGGCAACGCAATTGGCTCAGCGCGCGGTAATCCAGTCGCCCAGCGAAACACCAGCCACGCTGACACACAACTGAACACCGCCAACGATGCAAACGCTGGGCGAAATCCGAACGCATCAATCATCACACCAGCGAGCAGCGGACCCAACGTGCTCGAGGTCGAATGCCCCATCGCGTACCAACCGAAATTGGCGAGCCGCTGCGAAGGAGATGCGCCATCGACCAAATAGCCCACCGTGTGCTGTGCTGCAACGGAGAGCACGTTGAAGCCAAATCCGATCAACACCGCTGTGACGAGCAACGACGGAACGGTTAGCCAGATTACTGGTAACCAAGCACCGAACATCACCAAGCAGACGCCCGCTCGAAGCACACGTGTTGCTCCAACGCGATCAACCCATCGACCAATGGCGATCGACGCAAACATCGGAATGATCGAAAAGAGCGCCATGAACACGCCCACAAAGAACTCAGGCGAACCCGATTTAAGCGTGAATAGCGAGCCCGCAACGCGCCCGCCCGATAGCGCCATATGGCCTGTCATGCTAATGAGGATGAGCGGAAGGAGAAACGGCGGGAGAGCGCGAAAGATGGCGAGCACGGCTCAATTTTACGCTCCGCGCTACGTAGTCGATCAGCTGGGTCTCACACTCGTTTTAAGCGTCGTCAATTGCGGTGACACCGTTGGATTGCGATAATCAGCTCACTATGCAACCCTTCAAATCAGTCTCTTACACGTCCACCAAAGGCGCGGACGGCCCCAAGCTCATCGTGCTGGGCGCGGTTCACGGTAGCGAAAAATGTGGCACTGTTGCTATCACCCGCATCATCGAAGAAATCGACGCGGGAAAGATTCAAATTGCCAAAGGCACGGTGACGTTCGTGCCCGTCACCAATCCCAAAGCGTATGCGCAGAATACGCGTAATGGCGACCGAAACCTCAACCGCCGATTGCGACCAGAGGCGGTGCCCAGAGAATTTGAAGATGTTGTCGCCAACTGGCTCTGTCCGTTGTTAAGGGCGCACGACACGCTGCTCGATTTGCATTCGTTCCAAGCGCAGGGTCGGCCGTTTGCGACAGTGGGTCCGCAAAACAACGACGGCAAATTACAACCGTTTAAGTTTGCCAACGAAGAGATGGCGCTGGTCACTCGCTTGGGCGTGGACCGAGTCGTCGACGGTTGGCTCGATACGTACGCCACCGGTGTTGAGCGTCGGCGAACAAGTCGTCCGGCCGAACTCGATAGCACCGAGCTTGATCCGCAGTACGGTGTGGGCACGACCGAATACATGCGCTCGGTCGGTGGTTGGGCGATTACGTTGGAATGCGGTCAACACAGCGACCCCAACGCGCCAAACGTTGGCTACCAAGCGATTCGAAATACGCTCGCGCATCTCGGAATCGTGAACGAAACCGATCCGGGTCCGCGCGCGATGGAAGGTCTTCGGCTGTTTGAAGTGATCGACAAAGTTCACGCTGATGATGCGTTTACCAAGCCGTGGCAAAGCTTCGATCCGCTAAAAAAAGGTGAGCTCATTGGCACGCGGGTGAACGGTGAGCAGATGCGCGCACCGCAGGACGGTTGGATCGTGTTTCCGAATGCGTCCGCCGCCGTAGGGAACGAATGGTTTTATCTGGCCAGTGCCAATCCGCGATTTGCTTGACTACGGCTGTGTGGCAAGTACAGCTTAGGCCAGCAACACATTTTTCAATGCCCGTCCGGCTTGATCTCGGTACACGTCGAAATCTGAATCGATACTGAGAATTCGCCGAATGCGCAGCCGCGCAGCCGCTTCAGCCACCGACGCATCGGCCAGGTCAAACGGCAAATCGGCGAACCGCTCGCTCACGGCAAGCACCGTCACCAATGCATCTTGCGGCGCGCCGTCAACAGTGATCCCGCCCCGAAGCGCCCAGCGCAGCACATCAAGCGCCGCTTCGTTGTGAACACGGCGCGCGAGCATCGCGCACGCCTCCGTCAGCACGCTCCATGTGGTGACAAGCTGCACGCTCGGGTTGGTGAGCAGCCACTGCGAAACCTTTGTATGCCAGCGATCCGATCGGTTGAAGAGGGCCAGCAGCGGACCGCTGTCAACCAAGACGCTGGCACCCGGCGGCCCATAAGGTGGCGGCGCTGCTTCGCGGGCGGTCAGCACCGTACTCTTTCGAGCTGCCATCACGCAGCGCCTTGGCGGCGGCGCGCGGATTTGGCGGTAGCAACGTCATCCCACAGTCCAGCACGCGCTTCGCGGTAGCGCTCAGAGAGATCGACGGGCCCCGCGTAGCGACCAAAGAATTCGCTGCCGAGCGCATGCGCCGAGCGGGCATGAACCGCGCTCACCGAAGCAAGATGCGCCTCAAGCGCGACGCGAATGACGTCGCTGATGCTTTCGCCGGAAACCGCGCAGTGCTGGCGCAAATTCATCTCGAGCGCGTTAGGCAACTTTACTGTTGTGGTCATAATTTAACTGCACGGCGGCTATGGTAATAAACAAATTATTACCGAGTTTTTTGGTGCTTGCAAGTGCTCCGTGGTGTCGGCCGTTGCGGCAACGTCTAGGCGTCTCTTGAGCGAGACGTTACTAGTAATCGTTGCTTGGTGGCGCATCGCAATCGGCGACGGATCGTTCATAGAACGAGGTGATTCGGCGGCTGAAGTGAGAGATATTTTTGACGCAGATTTGCGCGGATTAGAAGCGGATGGCCGCAGATTTCTGCAGCGGGGCACCCGCTTTGCGCCTTGCGCACGATGGATCTCTGTAAACCTTTGTCGGTCGTGGATTTTGGTCTACTTCGCTGTGGGCATCACAAATTCAGCGCCCTTGCCGATTGATTCGGGCCAGCGCTGCATGATGCTCTTTTGCTTGGTGTAAAAGCGCACGCCTTCCTCGCCGTAGGCATGCATGTCGCCAAACAGTGAACGTTTCCAACCGCCAAAGCCGTGCCACGCCATGGGTACGGGAATCGGCACGTTGATGCCGACCATTCCCACTTCGATGCGCCGTGAAAATTCACGGGCGACATTGCCATCGCGCGTGAAGCAACTTACGCCATTGCCAAATTCATGGGCGTTGATGAGTTCCACCGCTGCAGAGAAATCCTTGACCCGAACGCAGGAGAGCACGGGGCCGAAAATCTCCTCTTTGTAAATTCGCATCTCGGGTGTGACGTGATCGAACAGGGTGCCGCCTAACCAGAAACCCTTCTCATGGCCGGCCAGCTTGAATCCGCGGCCATCGACCAGCAATTCTGCGCCCGATTTGACCCCGTCATCGATGTAGCCAGTGATTCGATCCAATGCCACCTTGGTCACAATCGGGCCCATTTCGGCATCGATCTCCACGCCGTTTTTAATCTTTAAGGTTTTGGTGCGTTCAATCAATTTAGGCATGACTTTGTCGGCAGCGTCTCCAACCAACACCGCCACCGAAATGGCCATGCAACGCTCGCCCGCTGAGCCATAGGCCGAGCCGATCAGCGCATCAACCACCTGATCGATATCAGCATCGGGCATCACCACCAGGTGATTCTTTGCACCACCCAGCGCTTGCACGCGTTTGCCGTGGCGAGCGCCAGTCTCGTAAATGTAGTTGGCAATCGGGGTCGAGCCCACGAACGAAATGGCTTTCACTTCGGGGTGAGTCAGCAGCGCGTCCACAGCCACTTTGTCGCCCTGGACGACGTTAAAAACGCCGTCTGGCAATCCCGCTTGTTTCCACAGGTCGGCCATCATGAGCGAGGGTGTTGGATCGGTCGGCGAGGGCTTCAAAATGAAGGTGTTGCCACAGGCAATGGCCACCGGGAACATCCATGCGGGCACCATGGTGGGGAAGTTAAACGGCGTGATGCCGGCCACCACGCCCAGCGGTTGGCGCATCGTCCAGTTGTCGATGCCGGTTGAGACTTGATCGGTGTAGTCGCCCTTGAGGAGCTGTGGAATGCCGCAGGCAAATTCGACCACGTCAATGGCGCGCGACACTTCGCCTTGCGCATCGGTGAATACCTTGCCGTGTTCTGCGGTGATGGCAGCGGCCAATAGGTCTTTGTTTGCATTCATAAGCTCTAGGAACTTAAAAATGACTCGCGCCCGTCGAATCGGTGGCGTGTCCGCCCAGGCCGGAAACGCGGCCTTTGCAGCAGCCACCGCGCGGGCGACTTCGGCGTCGTTGGCGAGCGCTACTTTTCGGGTTAAGGCACCCGTTGCGGGGTTGAAGACCTCTCCGAAGCGGGTTGAGTTGCCAGCGATAGGAGCGCCGTTGATGTAGTGGCCGATTTCGGTGGCGCTGAGGTGTAATTCGATGTTGCTCATGATGAACTTTGGTTGCGAAGACAATGTTGCAGTCAGGTTGAAGACGCGGCTGCCGGGTATTGGCTAGATTTTCTCCGTTTATGCGGTGCGATCGTGCTTCCATGCACAAAAAGTATTTGGTGAGATCGCGTAAAAACGGACAATTGCACGTTACAGCCAGTTTCGCGACTTTACAATTCGGAAACCGTTTCCACCTGTTGGAATATTAATTCCTAGAACACCCCACACCATGCCGCACAAGACCAAAGCCGCACAGAATCTTAAAGAAGCCGCGCTCGAATATCACCGTTTGCCCAGACCGGGCAAGCTCGAGATCAGCGCGACCAAAACCTTGTCGAACCAGCGCGATCTAGCGTTGGCCTATTCGCCGGGCGTGGCGTTTGCGTGCGAGGAAATCGTGCGCGATCCGGCCGAGGCGTTCAACATGACCTCGCGCGGCAATTTGGTGGGCGTGGTGACCAACGGCACAGCGGTGCTGGGGCTAGGGGCGATTGGCCCGCTCGCAGCCAAACCCGTAATGGAGGGCAAAGCCGTCCTCTTCAAAAAATTCGCCGGTATTGATTGTTTCGACATCGAAATCAACGAGCTCGATCCCGACAAATTGGTCGACATCATCGCCTCGCTTGAGCCCACCTTTGGCGGCATCAACCTCGAAGACATCAAGGCGCCCGAGTGTTTTTATGTTGAGCGAAAGCTACGTGAGCGGATGAAGATTCCGGTCTTCCATGACGATCAGCACGGCACTGCAATCATCGTCGGTGCGGGTATTTTGAACGGCCTTCGCGTGGTGGGGAAAAAGCCCGAGGACGTCAAAGTGGTCACCTCGGGCGCGGGCGCGGCGGCGCTCGCCTGCCTTGACATGCTCGTTGCCATTGGCATCAAACGAGAAAACATCTGGGCGAGCGATATCAAAGGCGTCGTCTACCAAGGCCGCGTTGAAGAGATGGATGACAACAAAGCCCGTTACGCGCAAAAAACCGATCTGCGCACGGTGGATCAATTGCTCGATGGTGCAGACGTATTTCTGGGGCTGTCCGCCGCTCGGGTCATCAAACCCGAATGGCTTGCCAAAATGGCCCAGAGCCCGCTCATCTTCGCGCTCGCCAATCCCGAGCCCGAAATCATGCCCGATCTGGCCAAAGCTGCGCGGCCTGATGCCATCATCGCTACGGGTCGCACGGACTATCCGAATCAGATTAACAACGTGCTTTGTTTTCCGTTTATTTTCCGCGGCGCGCTCGATGTGGGCGCAACGGTTGTCAATGAAGCGATGAAGCTCGCCGCGGTGAAAGCCATTGCTGATTTGGCGATGGCCGAACAAAACGATCAAGTCGCCGCAGCTTACGGAGACAGTGGGACGCTCTCGTTCGGTCCCGAATATTTGATCCCGAAACCCTTTGACCCACGCCTGATCGTGCGCATCGCGCCAGCAGTGGCTAAAGCGGCCATGGACTCGGGCGTGGCGCAGCGTCCGATTAAGGATTTTGACGCCTACAAGCAGCAGCTCGCGCAATTTGTGTATCACTCAGGCGCCGTGATGAAACCGATCTTCAGCGCGGCAAAAAAATCGCCCAAGCGCGTGGTGTTTGCCGAGGGCGAAGAAGAGCGCGTGATGCGCGCCATTCAAGTGGTGATCGATGAGGGCATTGCCCATCCGATCGTGATCGCTCGGCCTGCAGTGTTTGCTCAGCGCGTAGAAAAATTCGGGCTGCGAATGACGGTCGGCGTTGACGTTGAACTCGTCAACCCCGAGCAAGACGCGCGCTACCGTGACTACTGGCAGACCTATCACCAGCTCACTCAGCGCAAAGGCGTGACCGAGCAGCTCGCCAAAATCGAGATGCGCCGCCGTTTAACCTTGATCGGTACGATGATGGTGAGAAAGGGCGACGCCGATGCCATGATCTGCGGCACTTTCGGCACGCACGATTTGCATTTGCACTACATCGATCAGGTACTCGGCATGCGCAAAGATGCCCACGAATACGCGGCCATGAACGGCATCATGCTGCCCAACCGCCTGGTGTTTTTGGTCGACACACACGTCAATTACGATCCGACCGCCGAGCAGCTCGCCGAGATCACAATCATGGCCGCCGAAGAGCTGCGTCGGTTCGGTATCGAGCCCAAGGTCGCGCTGCTCTCGCACTCGAATTTCGGCACCTCGAATCATCCGTCGGCGGTCAAAATGCGCGATACGCTCGCCATTTTGCGCAGCAAAGCGCCCACGATGGAAGTGGATGGCGAAATGCACGGCGACAGCGCGCTTGACGAAGAGAGCCGTCGTGGCATTGGATCAACGCTCACCGGCTCGGCGAATTTGCTGGTGTGCCCAAACATCGACGCGGCGAATATTGCCTACAACTTGTTGAAGACCGGCGCGGGTAACAACGTCGCGATTGGGCCCATTTTGCTGGGCTGCGCGAAGCCAGTGCATATCTTGACACCGAGCGCCACCGTGCGGCGCATTGTCAACATGGCGGCACTTGCTGTGGTTGACGCCAACAACGTACGCCAGTCGCCGCTGTTGTGAACGCCATGCGCAAGCTGTTGCTGCGCGGCGGCGCAGCGTTAACAGCGCTCTTTGTAGCGTCAGCGTTTGCGCAGTCGGATGCCGCCCGCGAGGCGCGTTGGCGGGCGGAGGTTGAGCCCAACATCGTGGTCGGAGACGCGGTAACGCTGAATCGCAAAGAGGGCACCGACTTCTTTGCGATCTTCACCGAAGGCACACAGAAAGACGTTGCTATCGTGTTGGTGCACGGCGTCGGCGTCAACCCAGACTTTGGTCTGATAGGTCGGCTTCGCGTGTTGCTCGCCGACGCTGGATACGCAACGCTGTCGATCCAAATGCCGGTACTTGCCGCCGAGGGAGCCACCCCCGAGGCGTACCAGACGACGTTTCCAGATGCCGGCTCGCGCATTGCGCGGGCACACGAATGGCTAAGCGAACGCGGCTACACAAAGATCGCTTTGGTGTCACACAGCATGGGCGCTTGGATGAGTAATGTTTACTTACAGAGCGCGGCGCGCTCACCCTACACCGCGTGGATTGCTATCGGCGTGACGGGGCGACTGTTGCCGTTGGGCGCAAACGCGTTGCCGGTGCTTGATCTGTATGGCGAAAACGACCTTCCATCGAACTTGAGCAAAGCGTGGCTTCGACGAATCCACCTGTGGCTGCTTCCACAATCAAAACAGGTGATGATTGCCAAAGCCGATCACTACTTTGCCGGTTACGAAAAGGACGTTAGCGCTGCGATTTTTGCATTCCTCCGAGCGACGATGTGACTACAGGCAACGGCTTTGTGCGGCAACGCAGAGCCTCATTTTTCTACTGAACGTTGCAGCGGTTTTTTAAGTACAACTCGATGTCCGCTGGATCGGTACGAACAGCGCCCGAGGCAAACGAAATGCCGCGGACGAGCGCGCTGCCCTTAAATCCCAGCATGCGACGCGCGAAGAGCAACCCATCGCGCGATGCGCTCAAAACGCCGTCGCTATCAATGTCGTAGCCCGTACCGGCGGGAATTACCTGCGCGCCGGGTAACGCTAGCATGGCGCGAATGAGCCCCACGCCGTCCGACGCGGCGGAGATTCGCGTGTCGCCATCCACATCAGCGCGGCAGGGGCTGGTGTCGAGCGCACCGTCTGTTCGGAATTTGTAGACACACATTTGACTGTTGCAGGTGGACACGACGAAGAACGATCCATCAGATTGCGCCACGATGCCTGTGGGATTAACGAATGAATCGAGACCACCGCCGTACCACGCGTCGTAGGACACTTCTCCTTCGCCATTGCCATTCGGGCCGATCAGTCCGGTGTCGATGATGCCGTCGCTTTGGCCACCCGATTCGTTGAGGAGTGCGCCGATGTGGAAACCCACAACGAGGTTTTTGTTGTACCTGCCGAGCGCTAGCACTCGGTTGTTAACGCTCGATCCGGAAGGCGTGAGCGCTATCGCGACGGGGCGCTGAACAGTGCTGAAAACCGTTCGCCCCGGTTTACTCGGAAAGGGGCGACCCGAGCTGAAGTTCTTGTCAAGCTTGCCACCCTCTTCAAAGCGATACACGCAGGTGTCGAAGTAGCCGTGGCGGCAAAGCACGACAAAACGGCCGTCGGGCTGCATGGCGACATCGAGGCCAACTTCATCGGTATTGTCTATGGCAATCGCGATGCGCCCCGGATTTATCCCCGGCGCTGTATCGTCACCATTGAAATCCGTATCGAGCCCACCGTCTTGGTTGAGCTTGGTCATGCAAAGGTAGTCTCTCTGAAAGAAGTCAATACATTTGCCAATGATGATGATTTTCCCGTTCGGCTGAGTTGTGACGGCACGCGCTGAGCCTTGGCCGCTGCCCAACAGATGCAGAAAGACATCGCGTCCGGGGCCGACCGGATTTCCCGGTCCAGCAATGGCTGCACCGGGACCGCTGAAGCCTTGATCGAATGTGCCGTCGTCGTTGAGTCGCGCCACGCAGTGATAGGTCTGTCCACACTCTCCGACCAACACAAGTTTTTGGTTATTGTTGGCTTCGATGGTCATGCCCATCAAAAGATCATTCGAGCTCGCGGTGATTGGTACAACAAAGCGCCCCGCACCCGACGTAGCGTTGGGCCCGATGAATGTAGTGTCTAGCGTGCCATTGCTATTGAGTCGGGCAATACAAAAGCGGGACGGATCGTTGATGGATGCGGTCGCCCTGCAAGTGCCGCCGAACACGATCTTGCCGTCGGTGCGCACCAAGAGTTTGACCGTACCGCGACCTGTCTCGGAGAAAAGCCCAGAGATCGCGACGCGGCCGGGTGTGGGGCCTGTCGCGTCAAACGTTGTGTCGAGCGTGCCGTTGGCGTTCAAACGTGCCACACAGTGCGTGCTGCCGCACGGTCCGGCAGCTAAAACTTTGCCATCGGGTTGCAGCGCCATGCCCCAGCCAAAACCGCTGCCCGGGATGATCGCGATGCCGGTGCCGTTGCTAAATGCCGCTAGCGCTTGGCCGCTCAGCAGTAATGTGACGGCTGCGATCACTGCGGCGTTGCTTAATCCGCGCCGGTCAAGAGATGAAAAGAAAGTCTTCATTGTGCTTTGTACAGTTGGATCGCGATGCGCTTTGTTTTTCTAACGCGAAGTCCGGTCAATGCAATTTTTCGGCATGGGACGCAGTGATGCAAGTGATCAAATTCGGGGCTGAGGGTAAGATTCGCTAACCCTTAATCGCACTGTGTCGAGCCTGCTTGTGCCCGCGGCGTCATCAGCAGCCGAGCGGTGTTTTGGCAATCGCTTCACCCCGCTGCGGGCCCTCAATGCCGCTCTGATTTTTCCGATGTAGTTTTGCAATGCTTCACAACACACAAACGCCTTCAAATTGGTTGAGTCGCTTCGCCCCATGGGTGCCAGCGGGGGCCACGTTGCTCGATGTCGCTTGTGGTCACGGACGCCACGCCACATTTTTCGCGCGACGCGGCGCAATGGTCACAGCCGTGGATCGTGACGAAGCGGCATTGGATTGGCTGCGCGCTGTGGCTAACGTAACTAGCGACTGCCTTGATTTAGAGAGCGGCTCGTGGCCGTACGCGCCCGCGTCGTTTGACGCCGTGCTGGTCTGCAACTATTTGTGGCGCCCAACGTTTAATGGGCTGTTGGCCACGGTGAAACCGGGCGGTCTTTTGCTCTACGAAACCTTCATGGATGGCAACGAGCAATTCGGCAAACCGTCTCGCCCCGATTTTCTGTTGCGCTCGAACGAACTACTCGCCCGAACTCGCGACCAGTTTGAGGTGATCGCGTTTGAGCAAGGGCCGGAGTTCGAAACTGCACCCTTTGAGGCCGATTCGACCAGCGCGAACGTCGCGAAAGACAGCCGAGTCACCGTCGAGGCGGTGAAACAAAAAATCATCGCTCGAAAACTGAGCTAGTCAGGCGTGCGCGCTGATTTAGGGAATGTTGAACCAGCTCTTTCAGCTAACGCCTTTATAAATAATCGTTTTCAGTCATAAAAACTATGATTTGATAACAGGCCAAAAAACTGTTAAATCCATAATTCATATGGCTTTGGCAAATAAAGCTAGGATTGCTAAATCCTAATCTAGCGCAAACTCCAAAAGCGTGGCGATCGCAATGATCGTCGGCGGCAAAGCGCACAGCAGTAAGCCTCCGGCCTTGATGTCCGAGTCTGGGAAATTGCGTTTCAAAACGGCACAACCGGCTGGGCCGGGGGGGGGGGCGTTGGCGATTGCGGTCAGGCCACGCCCTGAGCGCTGGGAGCTACAGAGCAAGCGCAACGATTGACAGATTTGGGATTGCATGATTTAATTATTAACATATTGTTTAATTAATGAATTGTGAAAATCAACGACGTTTTTGATGCGCTTGCCTCGACCCCGCGTCGCCAAATATTGGCGTATTTGTCAGAGGCCGAGCTGTCCACAACCGATTTGGCGGCGCGGTTTGAGATGACCACACCGGCGATTTCGCGTCACTTATCGGTGCTCGAAAATGCTGAACTCATTACCAGTGAACGTCGGGGTCAATTCGTTTACTACCGACTCAATAGCGACAACTTGGTCAATACGTTGACCGGTTATGCGTTTGAGTTGTGCCCGACGGGTCGGCCGCTGAAGCGCGAATCAAGTGCCCTACGTAAACGTTAGCAAAAGTCTTAATGGTGCGGCCAATGAATTGCAAGTGCGATGCAACTAGCTGATCACTCCGCTGCAAAGCATCGCGTCAGCGTTGAAAGCGCTGCCGATGTGGTCGTGGGCGAGGTGCGTTGGTCGCCGGTAAAGTCGATCTGGTTCGTATCGATGGCGGCTTCAGCGCTGATCGGTGGTATCGCGACGTTCACTTGGTCAGCGTTTGCGTTATTTGTCGGTTCGACGTTGTTTGTCCTTCTATTGGGTCACTCGCTTGGTAGCCATAGAAAGTTCATTCACAACAGTTTTGAATGCCCCCGCTGGCTTGAATACACTCTTGTTTACTGCGGATTGCAGGTCGGCCTGGCGGGGCCCGTGGGATTACTCCGGCAGCACGAGTTGCGCGATTTCGCGCAGCGCTTGCCCCGTTGCCATGAATATTTGCGTCACGGTGGCGGCTTTTGGCGTGACGCATGGTGGCAGTTGAACTGCGACTTACATCTGTTGAATGCGCCGCGCATTGAGCTGGAATCACGCATCGCTAACGATCGTGTTTTCCAATTCTTCGAACGAACGTGGATGTTTCAGCACGGGGTGGTGATTCTGCTGTTTTATCTGTGGGGCGGTTGGGCCTTCGTTTTTTGGGGCGTTTGCGCGCGAGTCACGGCGGGAGTGTTTGGACACTGGCTCATTGGGTATTTCGCGCACAACCACGGGCCGATGAATTACGAAATTCGCGGTGCCGCTGTTCAGGGGCACAACATCGGCTGGGTGTCATTAATCACTATGGGCGAGAGCTGGCATAACAACCACCACGCCTACCCGGGTTCCGCCCGGCTGGGTCTTGCGCCCGGTGAATGGGACCCGGGCTGGTGGATGTTGAAGTTGCTTGAGGCGGTGGGCCTAGCTTGGGGCTTTCGTCTGCCTGAAGATTTAGCGCCGCGCGAAGAATTGATTCCGCTCCACTTGAATTGGTCGCCAACGGGTGCAGAAATGTTCGATCCGAATATTGCGCCGAGTCATAACACTGAAAACACAATGCCATGACTACTAATAGCAACGACAAGCAAGACTCTGTTGACGCCACCCGTACAGAAACAGGCGCAGTCTTCGACCCATCGCCTACGTCGCCCATTGTCAAAAAAGGACGGCTCCCCTATTCGAACTGGTGGCCGTTGGCCTGCGGTGCCATTGTTGGCACGGTGCTGCGACTTGCTTTTTCGGGTGCGCCCGGCGGAGCTTGGTCGGCTATAAGCTGGTCGTTCATTTCGTTCGCGCCGTTGGCCGTGAGCGCCGTGACGATTTACGTTGCCAAACGCGATGGCGACCGTACGTGGATGGGTTACTTCACATTTGGCGCGTTCGCCAATATGTTTTTCGTTATAGGCACTTTGCTCATCATGATCGAAGGATTGATTTGTGCCATCATCATCGTACCGCTATTCATGTTGTACGGTGGTGTCGGCGGACTCATTATGGGAGCCATCTGCAAATGGACAGATTGGCCAAAATCAGCGACGTACGGTTTTGTCTCACTGCCGCTGGTGTTGGCACTGCTGATGCCGGCAACCGAAAACAAACCGCTGATCGATTCGATTGAGAGAACGGTCACTATCGCGTCGCGCTCCGAAAGTGTTTGGGCGCACTTGATGAATGCGGAGCGCATTCGACCGGACGAAGTTGATCGCGGGCGGCTCTATCGCATCGACGTGCCGCTGCCTGAAGCCGAAGTGACTCTAAAAAGTGGCGATGAGCTCGTCCGTAAAGTAACGATGGGCTAAGCGTCACAGCGCGTCTGGTGGCGAACTGCGACGCGTCATAGACACTCGGTCAATAGGGGTCCGTTACCGCGTCAGCCCGTAATTTTGTGTAGCCCGTAAAAGCACAAAATCGCGACGCAGGTCGGCGGTATTGCCGCGATGAGCAGTCCGCCCGCGCCGATGGCTTGCTCGGGGAACGATCCCTTCAAGATCGAGTAGCCCGCGGGGTTGGGCGCATTGGCGATGACCGTGAGTCCGCCGCCGGTGACAGCGCCTGCCACGACCATGTATTTGAATTCATCGGAGAGTCCCGGCACTAGCGAGGCCAAGTACGTTAACGCAGCGTTGTCGGTGACGGCTGTGAGCGCGGTTGCACCGAAGTACACGGCATCGGGCGACATTTTCGTGAGTAGCGGTTGCAACCACCAGGCTTGCTGTCCGCCAAGCACTACCAGTCCCGCCAAAAAGAACCCCACCATCAGCGCTTCTTTCAAAATCAAGCGATCTTGAAAGCGCTCATATGCGGTTGCGAAACCAAGGAAAAACAGAAAGATGCCCATAAACACCGGCGTGTAGTGCGCAAACACAACCACGCCAGCAAGAAACGCCATGCTGATGGCGATCACTGACCAAGGAATATCTGGCGGCGAGCGTAAGGGGTTGAAGCGAACTTTTGCAAGACAGTGGCGTGCGTAAAACGTCGCCGCCAACGCGTTGATCGTGCAGGCCAGCATCGCTTCCCAGCCAAAGTTGAGAAACATGAATTTCGAATCCCAGCCCCAAGTTGAGGCAACCATCAACACCGGCGGCGCCGCATAGGCCGTCAACACGCCACCAATCGATACGTTCACAAATAGCGCGCCAACAGTGGCGTACTTCACTTTGGTCGTTACGTCTTGATCTCGAAAAATGGCGTCGCGCAGCATAAACGCCGCCAGTGTCATCGCGGCTGGCTCCGTAATGAACGAGCCGAGCAGGGGCACCAGGGAGAGCACCAGGAAGTAAAAAACGTAAATCCTGTTCTTTGCTTTGACCGGCGTCCCAATGGTGATCATGCGCACTAACCACGCCACAACACTAACAATCGGCTTGCTGGCCGCCACGACCATGATGACAAATACGAACATGGGTTCGGTGAAATTGCGGCTGTTCAAATACTCGACAGCGGGTGTTTTTCCCAGCGCGAAAAACATGTATGTCACCAAAACCATCGCCCAAAAACCAAACACCGCTTCGACTTCGCCCATGAAGTGAAAGAGACCGCTGTGGCTCGGGTAGCGGTGCGCCAGTTGCTCGAAGTACTTAACGCTAAAGGTGTGGAGCACCGCAACGGTAAACAGACACAGGCCAACGATTTGCAGAGTGGTGGGATTCATTGCTAAGGGGGTTCGGTGAGCGCCAGCAGCCGAGTGGTCTGCATCGTGGCAGTTTGATTTTACGCGTCGCAATGCAACCCGACCCAATGTAACCCAATGCAACCGAATGCAACCTGGTGCAACCTGCCGCCGCGGCAGCGCTTCGCTCTACGAACTTGTGGCTGCGGCCCCGGCGCGGCCGTAGCGACGTCGCGCAGCCCACTGAGCGCTCAATGGGGGCGGCAATCGATTCCCAGTCGCGAGCAAGGGGAAAACCCAGTGTCACAAGACGTTTTGCGCCCCTAGAATTCTAAGGATAGGCGGGGTGAGCCAGTGCATTCACTGCCACGTTTGGTCCTACTGGTTTCAGGTGTCTGGCGAGAGATGCGGGAACCAACAACGATTTTTATATTCAACTAAATGGAGAGACTATGCAACGTCGTGACTTTCTGACCAAGGGCGCAGCCACCGCTGCTGCCGGTGGAGCAATTCTTGCCGCACCCGCGGTGATTGGCCAAAACCCAGCCGTTCGTTGGCGTTTGACGTCGGGCTTCCCCAAGTCGCTCGACACGATCTACGGCGCAGCCGAGGTCTTCGCTCAACAAGTCTCGAAAATGACCGGCGGAAAGTTCCAAATTTCTGTGCATGCCGCCGGTGAACTGGTGCCTATGCCAGGCGTAGTCGATGCCGTGCAAAACGGCACCGTCGAATGCGCACACACCGCGCCCTACTACTACTTCGGTAAAGATGACGCCTTCGCCCTGGGTACTGCGATTCCATTCGGACTGAACAGCCGACAAATGACCGCATGGCAGTTTGAAGGCAATGGCCTCAAGTTAATGCGCGAGCTATACGCCCGATACAACTTCACAAGCTTCCCGATGGGTAACACCGGTGCGCAAATGGGCGGTTGGTACCGCAAAGAAGTTAAGTCGGCCGAAGATTTCAAAGGACTCAAATTCCGCGTGGGTGGTTTTGCGGGTCGTGTGTGCGCGCGCCTTGGTGCGGTGCCACAAAACATTCCCGGCGGCGAGATTTATCAGGCGCTCGAAAAGGGCACCATCGATGCGTGCGAATGGGTCGGTCCTTACGATGACCAGAAGCTTGGTTTCAATAAAGTTGCCCCCCACTACTACTATCCCGGTTGGTGGGAAGGTGGCGCGCAGCTCGACCTGTTCGTCAATCAGAAAGCGTTCGACGCGCTGACGCCTGAATACAAAGCGATCGTTGAAAACGCGGCAGCTTTCGCTCACACGGAAATGCAAGCTCGCTACGATGCTCGCAATCCTGGCGCCCTGCGTCAGTTGGTAGCCGCCGGCACCAAGCTGCATCCGTTCCCACAAGATCTGATGAACAAAGCGTTCAAAGAGTCGATGGACCTGTACTCCGAAATTTCGGCGAAGAATCCTTCTTGGAAAAAAATCTACGACGACTACTCGAAATTCCGTCAAGAAGCGAACCTGTGGTTCCGCTTCACCGAGATGCGTTTCGACTCGTTCATGCAGTCGCAAAAACTGTAACTTAGATTACAGTCGCGAGAAACGGAAAAGCCCGCTCAGTGAAAGCTCAGCGGGCTTTTTGTTGCCTTCGGCTCAACAGCGCGGACGGCTCAGGCGCTATTGATTGATGTAGCTCTCAAGCTGGGAAATGGTGTATTCGTGCTGAGCGATGATGTCGTCCATGATGTCTCGGATCGAGATCATGGCGATGACCGTGTTGCCATCGACCACCGGTAAGTGGCGAATTTTCTTTTGACTCATCAGCGCCATGCACTCACCCGTTCGTGTTGTAGGTGACACGACAAGCACATCTTTAGTCATGATGTCCGCTACTTTGGTGTCCTTGGACGAGCGGCCTTGCAGCGCGACCTTTCGGGTGTAGTCGCGCTCCGAGAGCACGCCCACCAACTTCCCGTTGTCCATCACGACGAGCGCGCCAACACTGTAATCAGCAAGCAGTTTGAGTGCATCAAACACCGTGTCGTCGGGGCGTACGTGCCACAGCGTTGTGTTGCGAAGTTTAAGTAGCTCTGACACAAGTTTCATGATCATGCTCCGGCAGTGAATCTAGACCGCATAGTAAAGCAACAATCGAGAAAATCAACTGGCCCTGCGAAGTGCGATAGCGCATGGGCATCGACAAACTCGTTCGAATACGACCATCGTCAAAACGCCTCTTGTGCGGTCAAGTACCTCCACGCACCAATCGGTAAATCGCCCAACACGACGTTGCCGATTCGAATTCGTTTCAGGGCGACTACGTTGAGTCCCACTTCTTCGCACATGCGGCGAATTTGTCGTTTTTTTCCTTCGCGCAAAATGAAGCGCAGCTGGTCCTCGTTCTGCCACCACACCTTGGCGGGTTTCAGCGCCTTACCATCCATGTGCATACCGTGATTCAACAGCCGCAAATCCGCGTCGGGCAATCGGCCGCCGCGCATCGATTGCACCCGAACCAAATACTCTTTCTCGATCAGAGAATCCTCGCCGATGAGTGTTTTGGCGATGCGACCGTCTTGCGTGAGGACCAGCATACCGGTCGAATCGATGTCGAGTCGCCCAGCTGGCACCAAGCTTCGCAGTTGCTCGCGCTGAAATCGAAGCGGTGAGCGATCATCAATCCACCGATTTTCTGGTTTGATGAGCACAACGGCAGGCTCGTAACCATCCTCCGCTTGACCGCTGACATATCCGATGGGCTTGTTGATGAGCACCGTCACACGTTGCGCTTGCTCCTGCGTCGCCGCCTTTTGGATCGTGATTTGGTTAGCGGGCGTGACCTTTTGTCCGAGCACTGCCGCAACGCCATCGACCAGCACCCAGCCCCGCTCGATCCATTCATCGGCTTCGCGCCGTGATGAAAGTCCAAGTTCGCTCATGCGCTTCGATAGTCTGACGGGTTCACTCATGGTGCTATTTTGCTTGAAAAGAAAAAGAGCGCCGAAGCGCTCTATTTCTGGGCGGAAGAGGCGACTTATGGCTTCTTCGCCTCGTCCTTCTTCATCGCGTCGAGTACCGCCTTCATGGGGTCGTCGGCCTGCGCTGGGGGCGTCGGCGAGGGCATGGCAGGTGTCGTTCCACCTTTTTGCTCGAATCCTCTCATCATGTCCTCGTCGGTCCGCGGCGCGTCAACGGGCGCAGCTTCAAATTTGATAGTGGACGGGTCCATGATTTTGGGTTTGTTGTCGAGGTTGTCGATCACGAGACCCGGCTTCCACATAACGATACCCACCATGATGACTTGCAAAATAATGAATGCAATCGAGCCCTTGTATATCTGAGTGGTGGTAACTGCGGGGATCAATTGGCCTGTGATGCGGTCTTTGTAATCGGACTTCGCCGCGACACTTCGCAGGTAGAACAGCGCGAAACCGAACGGTGGAGTAAGGAACGACGTCTGCAAGTTCATCGCGATGATCACGCCAAACCAAATCAAGTCGATCCCCATTTTGTCGGCAACCGGCGCGAGGATCGGAACCACGATAAACGCGATTTCGAAGAAGTCGATGAAACAACCCAAGATAAAGACAAGGATGTTCACGACGATCAAAAATCCCAACTGGCCGCCGGGTACTTTGTCAAAGAGATGTTCGACCCAAATGTGACCGTCAGCAGCGTTGAACGTGAAGCTAAACACGGTCGAACCGATCAGAATGAACAACACGAAACACGCGAGCTTTGCGGTGTTGTCGAGCGCTTGCACGAGTAGCTTGAAATTGAGTTTTCGACGAGCGCCGGCCATGATGAGCGCGCCCAACGCGCCCATCGCACCACCCTCAGTGGGTGTGGCAATGCCAAGAAAAATCGTGCCCAACACCAAAAAGATCAGAATCAGCGGCGGGATCAATACGAACGTAACTTGCTCTGCGAGTTTAGAAACTAATTTCAAGCGCAGCGCACGATTTGCCAGCGCCAAACCCAACGCTACGAAAGAGGCCACCGTCAAGGACAGGATGAATCTCTCGTCGCCCGGCGCGGGCAACTCGCGGCCTACGAGTGGATTGATGATCGATTGATGAACTCGCGACCATAAAAAGCCTGCAACGCCGGAAATCGCGATCAGAACTAGGAGCGATTTGTGACCTGATGCGCCGCTGTCTTCGCGATAGATACGCGCTTCGACCGGCAACGCAGGCACCCAATCGGGCTTCACGATGGCAACGACCATGATGAAGAGCAAATACAAGCCGACAAGCAGTAGGCCAGGTACCAACGCGCCTTCGTACATATCGCCAACGGAGCGACCCAATTGGTCAGCCAGCACGATCAGCACCAGTGACGGTGGAATCGCCTGAGCCAACGTGCCTGATGCAGTGATCGTGCCTGTGGCAATCGTGCGGTTGTAACCGTAGCGAAGCATGATGGGCAGTGAAATCAGTCCCATCGAAATAACAGCAGCGGCCACCACGCCGGTCGTTGCGGCAAGCAATGCACCCACCAAAATCACCGCGATCGCGATGCCGCCACGAACGGGTCCGAACACCTGACCGACGGTTTCGAGTAAGTCCTCTGCCATGCCCGAGCGTTCAAGCACGATGCCCATGAACGTGAAAAACGGAATCGCCAGCAGCGTGTCGTTCTGCATGATTCCAGATATTCGAAGCGGTAGCGCTTGAAAGAGCGTGCCCTGGAACATTCCGGCTTCCATGCCCAAGAAGCCAAACAGCAATCCGACGGCGGCCAGCGCAAACGCGACTGGAAAGCCGGTCAACAAAAACGCAAACAGCGCTACAAACAGGATGGGAACAAAATTGGCGGTGAAAAATTCCAACATAATTATTTGCCTCCCTTTTGCGTCTCAGCAGCGAGCGCTTTCAATCGATCTTGCTCTTTTTGCGCTGTTTCGGCAGCAAGCGCTTCGAGCAGTTTTTCTTCGTCGGTTTTTTCGTCACGATCAGCGAGGGAGTCCGGCGCTGCGCCGCGTAGAAACGCGATGCGCTTGATGAGTTCAGAAACACCCTGCAAGAGCAGCAAAGTGAAGCCCAACGGCATCATTAAAAACACCGGCCAGCGAATCAAGCCGCCGGCGTTTTGCGAAGTTTCGCCGGAAACGTAGGCGTTGTAAAAGAGCGGCCACGACAGTTTGATGACGATGATGCACAGCGGAATCAGGAACAACACAATGCCCAAAACATCGATCCAGTTTCGGGCGCGCGCGGTCAATCGCGTCGAGATGAAGTCGATGCGGACGTGCGCGTTGACCAAAAATACGTAGCCTGCACCCAGCAAAAACACCGCGGCAAACAGATACCACTGCACTTCTAGCCAAGCGTTTGAGCTGATATCAAACGCTTTTCGGATGATGGCGTTGGATGCGCTGATGAGCACCACGATTAGGATTAGCCACCGGATGGTCTTGCCAACCCAGGTGCTCATCGCATCGATGAGCTTGGACACGCTAAGGAGTGCGTTCATGGTTTTTCTCCCACTTCTGAATTGTCTTGTCGAGGGTGTTGCGTCGGGCTTCCATCTAGTGGATTGCCATTCCAAAAATTGTAGTGGTCGGTAGCCGCTTTGCGATTAGGGCTTTCCAGCGCCCTGGGCTTTCCCTAGTTGTCGCCCGCGGCAACCGCCTTGAGGCGCGCTTCCAACGCTGTACCCGCTTTGACGAGTAGGCTAGCTTCCAGCGATTTGCACCGAATCGACTAGTACGGAACCCACCCACTTTGAACCACGCTCATCGATGTCATTGCCGATGGCCAGAATTTGTTTGTACAAGCTCAGCAGATTTCCGGCGATGGTGATTTCAGACACCGGGTACTGAATCTCGCCGTTTTCCACCCAAAAACCTGCTGCGCCGCGTGAATAATCGCCGGTGACTGGATTGACGCCTTGTCCCATCAGTTCCGTCACGATCAAGCCGCGTCGCATTTGTTTGGCCAGCGCCGCCGCGTCGGCGTCGACGGTCGGCTTCACGACTAAGTTGTGATTGCCGCCCGCGTTGCCGGTTGACGCCATACCTAGCTTTCGAGCCGAGTACGCCGACAAAAAGTAGCCACGAATGACGCCGTTTTCGACGATGGTGCGTTTTTGGCACGCCACACCTTCCCCGTCGAAGGGCGAGCTGGCGTAGGCGCGTTTGATGTGCGGATCGTCAACGATATGAACGAGCGGCGCGAAAATGTCTTTGTCCATCGAGTCCAACAGAAACGATGTTTTGCGGTACAGCGAACCGCCGTAGAGCGCGGAGATGCCGTGCCCTAGAAATCCGCCCGCCAGTTGTGGGGTGAAAATCACTGGCGAGGTCTGAGTGGGTAGTTTGCGGGGTTTAAGGCGTGCGACCGCCCGTTCGCCCGCTTTGCGTCCGACCGACTCAGCTGACTCCAGAGCGCTCGGCACGCGGTGCGACGTGTACCAATCATCGCGCTCCATCTCGTCGCCATCGCTCGCGACCATCGAGCAACCGATGTAGTGGGCGCTGCCTTTGTAGCCGCCCACAAAGCCGTGCGAGTTCGCGTAATAGAACTCAGATTCGCTCACCGACACGCTGGCACCTTCGGAATTGTCGATGCGCTCGTCAACGGCAAAGCCTGCGTCTTCGCAGAGTTTCGCTAACGCCGTCGCAGCCTCAACATCGATCTCCCACGGGTGGTACAGGTCAAGGTCGGGCATGTCGCGCGCCATCAATTCAGCATCAGCCAAGCCCGAGAATTCGTCCGGGCTGGTGTACTTGGCAATCGCCAGCGCTTTGTCCACGGTCACCCGCATCGCTTCGGCTGAGAAATCGCCCGAGCTGGCGTTGCCTTTTCGGCCACCGACGTAGACCGTAACGCCGAGCGATTTATCCACATTGTGCTCGAGCGTCTCGAGCTCGCCCATGCGCACCGTCACGTTGAGTCCGGAGCCTTGCGTCACTTCGGCCTCCGCTTGATCGGCGCCGCCGCGTTTGGCGTGTTCGATCGCTGCCAAAGAGATGTCGCGAAGGTCGGAGGAGGAGAGGGCTAGAGGCATTTTTTTGCAAGGACGAAAGACGAAGGACGATTGGAGAAGGACGAAAGACCAATGACGAATGACGAAAACTGTGCATCCCATTCTCAAGCCGGAAGCATATAGGACTAGGTAGGGCAAAATGCTGTCCTTATCCGCGAAAGCAAAGCGCCACGCCGTGTCTAGACCCAAAAATATTGTTCGCGACGAAAACGCACCTTCCAAATCACAGCTCAAGCGCGATATGACCGCACTTCAAGGGTTGGGCGAGGTGTTGGGCGCGCTGTCGAAATCACAGCTCGATGAACTCCATCTGCCCGAAACGCTTCGCGATGCACTCGATGATTTGCCCAAAGTCACCGCCCACGAAGGCCGCCGCCGACACATTCAATACATCGGCAAACTCATGCGCCACGTTGATCCCGCACCAATTCGCGAACAGATTGATCGCTGGGAAATCGGTTCACGCGCCAACAAAACAGCGTTCAAAATGGCCGAAAAGTGGCGCGATCGCTTGATTGCTGAGCCCAAGGTGTTGGTTGACTTTTCTGAGATGCAACCCGAGGTTGACGCCAAGGCGCTCGCTGTCCTGATTGAAAAGGCGCGCCTTCAGGCAACGCGCGGCGAAGCGCCAGCTGCGTCACGACAGGTGTTTCGCGTGGTTTACAAAGCGTTTTTGAAGGTGCCAACGGCTAGCAGCTCAGCTGATGAAGCGGCTGAGGATTGACCGGGCTCGTTGCGCTTTTTTCGACACAGATTGCGCAGATTTCGCAGATTGACACAGATTAGTTGAGCTACCGGGCAACTCGTTTGAAATCGTGCCGATGAGAAATCGGATGATCGCAATTTCTATTTCTTAATCGGCGTTCATCTGCGAAATCTGTGTAATTTGTGTCAAAAAAGTCTTTCACGCCCTGACTTCCATTTTTACTCAAGTTCAACCGTATGTTTGACCCCCTAAAAATCGGCCTAGTCTCCATCTCTGATCGCGCTTCAAGCGGCGTTTACGAAGACAAAGGCATTCCAGCGCTTCAGGAATGGCTCTCGGCCGCCATTGAAAACCCGATCACGTTTTCGTCCAAGCTGATCGCTGACGAGAAGCCGCAAATTGAAGCCGCACTGATCACCCTGTGCGATGTCGAGCGCTGTGATTTGGTGCTCACCACCGGCGGCACGGGCCCCGCTAGGCGTGATGTCACGCCGGAGGCAACGCTTGCCATTGCACACAAAGAAATGCCAGGTTTTGGCGAGCAAATGCGCCAAATCAGTTTGAATTTCGTGCCCACGGCGATCCTGTCGCGGCAAGTCGCCGTCATTCGCGGCAAAGCGCTCATCATCAATTTGCCGGGTCAGCCGAAAAGCATCAAAGAAACGCTGGAAGGCTTGCGTGATGCGGCTGGCGTGTCAACGGTGCACGGCATTTTTGCGGCCGTTCCGTATTGCGTGGATTTGATTGGCGGCCCCTATATCGAGACCCGCGCAGCGGTGTGTAAGGCGTTTCGCCCGAAGAATGCGATTCGAACGCCAGCTTAATTCGTCAATGCCTTATGAATTCAGGCGTTATCGACATTTCATCGTTCTTTCAAAAGTGAACTAATGGCGGTTTCCAGCACGAAGTGCGACACCATCGTTGGGAGCTGCTTTGGTCTCCGACCGCCCTTGACCCGCCCAAATTCGCTAAACCCTTGTAATCACGCAATAAATCCGTCGGTTTGCTTGTCGCACTTCGTACTGGAAAGTGCGAATATTGCTTGTAGCCCTTATTTCACAGGGCAATCACGCGATAAGTTGATTTCGTAGCGCTTCAAAACCCCGCCGAATTCCGCGCAGTCGCTGTCACCCGATACGCCGCGACGACGAGCGTTCCCAAAAGTGCGGCGGCGAAGAAATTGTGTGCTGTGGCGACGGCGATGGGCTGGTCGAAAAGCACCGTCGAAATTCCGATCAAAATTTGCAGCAGCAGTGCCGTTTTGATGAACACAGCCTGTCGTTTGAGCGCTTGATCGGCTCGCATCAGCGAAACCGCTGCGGCAACAATAGCGATGGTCGCAAAGATCGCTCCGATTCGATGCGCCCAGTGGATGGCGCGCAGCGCTTCGATGGACAAATACGTGCCATCGGCGTTTTTGCCCAGCTCGCGTGCGAATGTAAAGCCCTTCGCCCAGTCAACGCTCGGAGCCATGCTGCCCACGCAGCCCGGGAAATCGGGGCACGCGAGCACCGCGTAATTGGTGCTGACCCAGCCGCCCAAAAAGATTTGCCCCATCAACACGAGGATCGCAAACCATGTCAAGCCGCGCACGGTGCTCGAAGCCGCAATGGGCGTGGCTCGCACATCGCCCGCCCGATCCCGTTCGCGCATCCAAAACCACACTAACAGCCCAAACAGCGTCATGCCGCCCATCAAATGCGTGGTCACAATGACTGGCATCAATTTGAGCGTGACCGTCCATTTGCCAAAGAGCCCCTGCAGCGACACCACAAACAGCAGAAACAGCGGCCAGACGACGCCGACCTCGGTCCGAACGTACGAGAACATCGAGCGCTCGGGCCGGAATTTTGCGAGCAGGGCACGGATAAACATCACCAAAATGAGCGCGCCAATGAAGCTCGCCACATAGCGATGCAGCATCTCTATCCACGCCTTGCCGTGGCTCACTGCGCCGTGTGTTCCGCCTTGTTCGGCAATGGCTGCATTGATTTCGCTTTTGGCTTGCGTGGGTAAAAATTTGCCGTAACAACCCGGCCAATCGGGGCAACCCAAACCGCTATCGGTTAAGCGAACAAATGCGCCAAATGCGATCAAATCTAGCGTGATGAATGCCGTAACCGCGACCAAGCGGCCCCATTTCATTCGCAGCCCCATCCAAAGCGCCGCACCCAGAATCAACAGCCATACGACGGCGTTGAGGGTAGAGAGTGAAAACTGCCAGAGGACGGGTTCATTGGTGGGCATACCGCTATTGTAGGCAGCCGCAGTGCCGAGGCGTCGCTGACAAATAGAATGCTCACATGCGTCTATTTCGTCTTGCCAAGATCATTGGCGTTTTTCACCGCTACGGCCTCGATGAATTCGTGCTTCGCGACACCTCCAACCCGCTCCTACGGTTCGTGGGCTGGCTGCTGGGCAGCCGCACTCATAAAGCGGCACGCGGCGAGCGATTGCGCTTAGCGCTCGAATCGCTCGGTCCGATTTTTGTGAAATTCGGCCAGGTGCTCTCGACCCGCCCCGATTTGATCCCGCCCGATATCGCCGCCGAGCTCTCGTTGCTGCAAGACCGTGTGCCGCCGATTTCCAAAGAGGCCGTGAAATCGGTGCTCGATGCCGCCTACGAGCGAGACATTGACGCCGTGTTCACCAATTTTGAATGGACGCCAGTGGCCAGCGCGAGCGTCGCGCAGGTGCATTTTGCGCAGATTCAGTTGAAAGTGGGTGACACGTTTGAGACGCGTGATGTTGCCGTGAAAGTGCTGCGTCCGGGCATCAAACCGGTGATCGAGGGCGATATTGCGCTGCTTCGAGTGCTCGCCGGTTGGGTCAATCGCTGGAGCGCCGACGGTCGACGTTTGAAACCGCTCGAAGTCGTTGCTGAATTCGATAAATATCTGCACGATGAACTCGACCTGATGCGCGAGGCCGCGAACTGCTCGCAGATCCGCCGCAATTTCACAAATTCTCCACTGCTCTACATGCCCGAAGTTTATTGGGATTGGTGCGAACAAACGGTGATGGTGATGGAGCGGCTCTATGCCACGCCCGTCAATCAAATTGAAAAGTTGCGAGCCGCGGGCGTCGACATCAAGAAGCTTGCCCGCGATGGCGTGGAAATTTTCTTCACGCAGGTCTTTCGCGACGGCTTTTTTCACGCGGATATGCATCCCGGCAACATCGCCGTTCGCACCGACGCGCCGCATATCGGGCAATACGTGGGCATGGATTTCGGCATTGTGGGCACGTTAAACGACAACGACCGTCGCTACTTGGCCGAGAATTTTTTAGCGTTTTTCAGGCGTGACTATCGGCGCGTGGCCGCCGCGCACATTGAATCGGGCTGGGTGCCCGCGGGCACTCGGGTCGACGAGCTTGAAAGCGCCGTTCGCAGCGTCTGTGAGCCGATTTTTGATCGACCGCTCGCAGACATTTCGTTTGGCAAAGTGCTCATGCGATTGTTTTCGGTGTCGCGTCGCTTCAACGTGGAAATTCAGCCGCAATTGGTGCTGCTGCAAAAAACGCTACTCAACACCGAAGGCCTCGGTCGGCAGCTCGATCCGTATCTGGATTTGTGGGCCACCGCGCAGCCTTTCCTTGAGAAATGGATGAAGGATCAAATCGGCCCCGAAGCGGTGATGAAGCGCTTGACCGAGCAGGCGCCGTATCTCTCGCAAGCGATTCCACAGCTACCGCGATTGATGCATCAAGCCCTCGAGCGCTACAACGCACCGCCGCCTGCACCGGTCGCTCGAACAATGTCGCCGTGGGTCACGGTGTGGCTCGCCATCATTGCCGTGTGCATGCTGGCGATTTTGGGAACGCTGTGGATTCCTTTGCTGCTCGATTGAGAGCAAACCCATTGCGCTGATATGAATCCGCTCTCGCTCGATCAACCTTGGGGGCGCGGCTCAGCCGCAGTGCACAAACACCATTTTGCGGGCGATACGCCTTTGCCTGATTCGTCTTGGTTGCCGCGCGGCTTAGGGCGAAGTTATGGCGATGTATGCGTCAATGATGGTGGCACGCTGCTGCACACGTTTCGACAAGATCGCTTGATTGCGTTTGACACGACGACGGGCGTGATCGAGTGCGAGGCGGGTGCATCGCTCGCAGATATTGCCGAGGTTGCGCTGAGAAACGGTTGGTTTCTGCCCGTCACGCCCGGCACGCGCTTCGTCACCGTGGGTGGCGCTATTGCCAACGATGTGCATGGAAAAAATCATCAGCACGCGGGCACCTTTGGCCGCTACGTGCGCTCGCTGACGCTTCGACGAAGCGATAGTGTGAGCGAGCTCAAGCCCGGCGACGCACTGTTTTCGGCGACGGTCGCAGGCATGGGTTTGACCGGGCTTATTGAACGAGTGCGCTTGCAATTGATTCGTGTTCCCGGCGCCGGGATCGTGCAGCAAACGAAGCTCTTCGGTCGTGCGGACGCGCTGGCCTCGGTCGATGAATTCCTGGCGCTCGAAGCGGCCAGCGGTGATTGGCCCTACACGGTCGGTTGGATTGATACGATGCATCATCGATTGCGCGGTGTCTTCTTTCGCGGCAATCACTGCCGGGGCGATTTAGCGTGGCACAAGCCTGTACCGACAACGCTTGCGCTGCCCATTGATATGCCCGGATGGCTATTGCGACCGTGGTCTGCCAAAGCGTTTAACGGCGCCTATTTCCGAGCACAATCGATGAACACAGCGATGCAAAGCGAGCTGCCGCTCTGGCAGTTTTTCTATCCGCTTGACGCGGTGAGCGCATGGAATCGTGCTTACGGAAAACGCGGTTTTGTGCAGTATCAATTTGTGGTTCCGAAAGCAGCGGCGCGAGAAAGTGTGACGCAAATTCTCACGCATCTGCGAACGTCAAACGTGGCGAGCTACCTTGGCGTGATTAAGAGTTTTGGTGACATACGTTCGCCGGGACTGATGAGTTTTCCGATGCCCGGCGTCACGGTGACAGTCGATATTGCTGCACCCGCTGAGCGTGAACTGCGGGCGCTGGATCGGGCTGATGCAATGGTTGCGGATGTCGGCGGTCGTGTCTATCCAGCGAAAGATTCGCGCATGTCGTCGGTGATGTTCAAACGTTTTTTTCCGCAATGGCGAGAGCTCGAAGCGCTTCGCGATTGCAATGTGTCGTCGAGTTTTTGGCGACGTGTGACGAGTGACGGGAGTGGGAAATGACGCAATGTAGGAGCGGTTCCGACGCGATCGCGCCGCTCCCTCCCCCCGGGGGGGGGGTTGGGGAGAGGGTGTTGAACCCTATGTGCTCGACGATCAAACAGCGCATGCGTGCTCCCTCACCCCCACCCTCTCCCCCAGGGCGAGGGAGTCGAACCGCTCCTACAGCCTGTTGTTTGAGGATTTGTTATGAACATCGTTATTGTCGGCGCTACGTCTGCCGTTGCGCAATCGGCTATTCGCATCTGGGCAGCGGGGCAGCATTCATTCGTGCTGTACGGCCGCAACGCCAGTGAGCTCGAAAAAATCGCTGCTGATGCACGGGTTCGGGGTGCGATTGAAGTGACGGTGCACGCCGGTGATATTGCTTCGGTCACCTATGCGCAGACGGCTGTGGCGAACCTTTCGACGACGCACATCGCGCTTATTGCGCACGGCAGCTTAACGTTGTCAGATCGTGCCGACACGGATACAGACTACATGGCCAGTGAAATCAACGTTAACTTCACCAGCGCCGCCGCCTGGGCGCAGCTACTAGCGAACCATATGGCGACCCACGGCGGTGGCAGTGTCGCGGTGATTTCGTCGGTGGCGGGGGATCGGGGTCGCTACAGCAATCATGCCTACGGCGCGGCGAAAGCGGGGCTCAGCGCGTATTGCTCGGGGCTTCGAGCACGCATGTGGCGACGCGGGGTTCACGTGCTCACCGTGAAGCCTGGCTTCATCGATACGCCGATGATGGCGCACGTCACGAAAAAGGGCGTGCTGTGGGCCACGCCCGAAGCGATTGCGCAGGGCATCATTCGCGGCATCGAGCGCAAACGCAACGTCGTCTACCTGCCGAAATTCTGGGCGCTGATTTTGTTAGCGGTGAAACATGTGCCGGAATCGATTTTTAAGCGCTTGAAGTTCTGACTGTTACAGCTTTATCGCTTATCGCAGAATAAAATTGAGGCTTTGCGCCATTTTTAATCATTTTCATTAAATGAGTTTATTGCCTTTAAAGTCATATTTTGCTTGGCCTATAACAAAAAAGCCTATTTTGAACAGTGTCAAATTGGCTGGAACGCTGCTGCTGTATTGTTTTTCGGCGCTTCCGGTCGGCGCAATGACGCTTAGCGTGTTGGGCGACACGATGGTGCTCTCGGGCGAAATCGTTCGCCCAGATTTGGATCGCGTGCAGGCGGCGTTTGCTAAACATCCCGCCATCAAACAGGTCGTGCTGCGAAACTCGATGGGCGGCAATTCTTGGACGGGGTATCGGCTGGGCGAGCTGTTTCGTGAGCGTGGCGTCACGACCGTGGTGTCGGGGCACTGCGTGTCATCCTGCTCGCGATTATTTCTGGGAGGAAAGCGGCGTCTGTTTTCTGATGACTACCCGCAAAGCTTGACCTACGTTGGCTTTCACGGTCACTACGATTTTGGAAAATTGAATCGCGCGGCCGTCGAAAAAAACGATCAAGTGGCGTGGACGAAAAAATTTACCGACAACAAAATTGATCCCAAGCTCTTGAATCGCTGGATCAACATTGAGCGCAGAGCGGGTGACGTTCGCTTTTATCCTGACGGCGTTGCGACGCGCTGGCGCGCGAAAACGTTTTTGTGCGAGGGCACAGAGTCGCGCCGTCCGAACGGTTGCGAGAAGCTGCCGACGGATGCAATCAAGGAGGGCATCGTCACTTCGCGCGACGTTTTCTCGAGCCCCGACGCAGCGAATTTGCCGTTCAAGCAACGCGAAAAACTGCACCCGACCACCGCATTGGCCTCGCTAGAGGACGTCAGCAAACTACCCACTAAATCAGCAACTGCGAAGCGCGATTACGAACTGTTTTTGAACGCTGCGTTGCCGCGAGCGCTTGCGATTTCGCGCGATGGCCGCGCAATGGCTTGGAGCGCCAACGGGGCGCGATCAATCGATGTCGCCCTTGAAAGCTGCAATAAAAAGTCGGCGGTGAAATGCGCGCTCTATGCCGTGGACGAACGCATCGTCTGGCAGCGCCCCTGAGCCCCTGAGACCCTAAGGCCTTGAGTTCCAACGCCCGCTAAACCGCCCAGCGGCGTAGATCAGATAAGCCAAACGTTTCGATCAATTCCGACAGCCGTGCTCGAGCTTTGACTCGCGCTGGGTTGCCGTGTCCGTGCTTAAACTGAGCGATGATGAGCTCGTTTTTCATCGAATGCTCCCAGCCCACAAGCTCCGTCACGGTTACGTGATAGCCGTTGGCTTCGAGCCATAAACCGCGCAGTACGTTGGTGAGCTGCGAACCAAATTCACGCGCTTGAATCGGGTGTTTCCACAATTCGCCAAGCGAAGATTTCGCAGCGGCATTGCTCTTTTCTTTGCGGAAACACGCGGCGAGTTCGGCTTGGCAGCACGGCACCAACACGACGTACTTAGCGCGTTTGGCCAGTGCAAATGCGATCGCGTCATCGGTCGCGGTGTCGCAGGCGTGCAGCGCAGTGACCACGTCGATCGCGGCAGGTAACTTGGGCGATGTGATCGCATCGGCGGCGCTTACGTTTAGAAACGACATGTCCGCGAAGCCCAGTTGCTTGGCCAATTCGACGCTCTTATCGACAAGCTCGGCGCGGGTTTCGATGCCGTAGATGTGACCGGTTTTTGCGTCGTTCTTTCGCGATTGAAAGAACAAGTCGTAGAGCATGAAACCCAAGTACGACTTCCCGGCGCCGTGATCGACGACGCTGACGCCGCCGCGCTCAGCCACCGTGCTCGCCAGCAGCGGTTCAATGAATTGAAGCAGATGATTCACCTGCTTCAATTTGCGCCGAGAATCTTGGTTGATCGCACCGTCGCGGGTAACGATATGGAGCGCCTTGAGAAGCTCAATCGATTGCTCGGGGCGCAGGTTAAGTTGCTGGTGGAGGATCTGTTTCATTAGGAGCGATTATCCGCCAGTTTTTTGAAGCTTTCTTCCGTGCGCGGGCGGCGCGGTAAACAAGAACCCCTCTCCCGCAGGCGGGAGAGGGGCAGGGGTGAGGGTGTTTCGCGCAACAGATAAGGCTCGCGAGGGGCTAGCATTTTTCGGAAGAACTTCCAATGAAGTTTGCTCTGCCGCCGCCGCACCCTCACCCTCGCCCTCTCCCGGCTGCGGGAGAGGGGACAAATGAGAAGCCGTTCCTCTGCCTTTGGAAGCGTGGATTATTTGCCCGAACGCGACAACTTCTACAATCCCAGCATGAAAAAAACTCGCGTTCTAGTCCTCGCTGGCGGTCAATCGGAAGAGCATGAAGTCTCGATCCGAAGTGCTCGAAGTATTTTGGAAGCACTACCCAAAGATCGATTCGATGTGGTGAGCACCGTGATCTCTCGCGAAGGGCGCTGGTTACCTGCACCCGAATCAGCGCGAGCGCTGGCGAGCGGTAGTGCGGCTAGCGGCGGCGCGTTGGTTCTGCATGAAGCCGCCACCGCCGAGGGCTACGACGTGGTCTTTCCAATCCTTCATGGCCCCAACGGCGAAGACGGCACGGTGCAGGGCATGCTCAAACTGGCGGGTATTCCGTGTGTGGGATCGGGGGTGCTCGGCAGCGCCGTGTGCATGGACAAAATCATGACCAAAGCGGTGCTGGCGTCGCACGGCATTCCGCAGGTCGCGTATCAGTTGGTGACCCGAAGTGATTACGTTGCTGCCCCCGGCGAGGTCATTGCGCGGCTTCAAGCGCTCAGCTATCCAGTGTTTGTCAAGCCCGCCAACTTGGGCTCAAGCGTGGGTATTTCAAAAGCCCGAAATGATGCGGAGCTCCGAGACGCGCTGCGGCTGGCGTTTGATTTGGATCGGCGTGTCATTGTCGAGGCAGCGACCCGATCAAAACCACGTGAAATCGAAGTCGGGATTCTCGGTAACGACAACCCGCAAGCCAGCCCTGTCGGTGAGCTCACGTTTGAAAGCGAGTTCTACGACTACGAAACGAAGTACACCGACGGGCGTGCGCAAATGCATATTCCCGCCAACATTCCTGCTGATGTTGCCGAGCGCACTCGGGCGATGGCGATTGCCGCATTTAAAGCGCTCGATTGCGCCGGTTTGTCGCGGGTTGATTTTTTCTATGTAGAAGAGACCGGCGAGCTGTTTTTAAACGAAGTCAACACGATGCCAGGCTTCACTAAAACATCGATGTATCCTGAGCTGTGGCGCGCCGCTGGCGTGGATTACGCGACCTTAGTGTCGCGACTTGTGGAATTGGCGCTGGAGCGGCGTTAGCGTTAACGTTAACGTTCGCGTTCGCGTCAGCCCTTGCGGGTTCGCCCTCAATGGGCGCTGTCGATCAAGCGCTAGCATGTGTCCATGCTTTACTCCATTCTCAAAACAGCGCACATCCTCTCAATCATCGTTTGGTTGGGCGGCATGACCTTTTCAGTGTTTTTCCTTAAACCGGCGCTCGCCCAGCTCGATCCTGCGCTTCGCGCAAAGTTCATGCACGATATCCTCGGCCGGTTTTTCAAGGCCGTGCTGTGGGCCTCATTGGTGGCCGTGGGCTCAGGACTTTGGATGATGGGTCGCGTTGCAAAAGCCGCCGTGCAATCGGGTGCCGGGTGGAGCATGCCCACGAGCTGGATGGTGATGGCCGTTCTCGGTACGCTGATGTTGTTGATTTTTGGGCACATTCGTTTTGTGCTCTACAAGCGGCTCGGCAGCGCGGTGGCTGCAGGATCAACGAGCGCGGCGGGCGATGCGCTGGCGGCGATCCGCAGCTGGGTCGCGGTCAATCTTGCCATCGGTGTGGTTGTGGTGCTGGTCGCGCTGTTGCGGCTGTAGTTTTGCGCTGACAGGTCGCGTCGGAAATCTCTTGGCAACTTTATTCGGAAACGCTATCAATCGATTTCATTTAGGCTAAAAATCGAATCGTTGGCATGCGATACTTTCGGGCTAGCTGCGCTACTTTGAGCCGCTCGCAATGATTTTCGTACGATGCACCTTGATTTAAACGCGACCGAATTGCTGTTGTTGATGATCGCGTTGAACCTGGTGATGTTTGCCATTGGTTGGCTGGTCGCAACGTTTGCCCTCACGCACAACATCGTCACGCTGCGCTGCTTTTTGGCGTTTAACGCGATCTTGGCGCTTGCCTTGGTGTTGATGGCGCTTCGCGGTCCAGTCGCAACGCCTGTGATGCGCATCGTGCCCAATTTGCTCCTTCTGGCCGCTGTGGCGGTGTTGACGCGTGGAATCTATGCGTTTTGGAGCGCCTATTTACCGAGCGTTCGCTTCTACTTGCCCGTCGCGCTTGCCGTTGCCGCAATCGTTTGGTTTGGAGCGATCGTGGAGCACGACGCGACTCGGGTGGCGGCTGTGGTGCTCGCTACGGTGTGGCTCATTGGTGGCCTGATCTGGCACACCTACGACCCAACGCGCGAAGAGTTTGGTCTGCCCGCGGCCGTGGCGATTTCAGCAACGGGCGTGCTCGTCTTTGTGGTGATGTGCTGGCGCAGCACGTTAGCGCTGCTGACTAGTTTGCCCAGCAATTTGAATGAGCCAAGCGCGGGCAGCGAGTTCGGCCTGTACCTGGTGCTGTTGGTTGTGACGGCTCCGAATTTGATGTATGCCAACTTCGTGGCGATACGGATTATGCGTCGCTCTGAGCTCGCGGCTAAAAGTGACGGTTTGACGGGGCTACTCAATCACCGGGCATTTATGGAGCGCGCAGATGCTCATTGGTCGATGCGCCACGGCGAGCAAATCGTCGGCGCCGCTATCGCCATCGATTTGGATTACTTCAAGCGCATCAACGACGAGCACGGCCACACCGCAGGCGACGAAGTACTGCGCTCGTTTGCGGAAATTTTGAGTCGCACGTTTGATGAATCGCACATCGTTGGCCGTACCGGGGGCGAAGAATTCATCATCATTCGCTCGCCCGCGAGCCGCGAATCAGTCTCGCTGCTCGTTGATAGCTTGATGCGGCGTGTGTCGCGCGCGCGATGGACGGCGCGCGACACGGGGGAAATTCGATTGACCGTGAGCGTCGGCGTAGCGCTTGATCTGCCGACTGATTTTCGCCCTAACGATTTGCTGTGGCGCGCTGATCAAGCGCTCTACGCGGCTAAGACGCAGGGTCGCAATCGCGTTGTTTACGCGTAGTTTGCGCTACGCTCGCGTAAATGGGCAAAAGGTAAGAAAATAGCGGATTCCGTTTTTTGCCGCAGCGCGCTGCGCTCGTTGCCCATGTCGTTGCCCCGCCACCATCTCGAACTGCTCTCGCCCGCCAAAAATATTGACATTGGCCGCGAAGCAGTGCTGCACGGCGCCGATGCGGTCTACATCGGCGGTCCGCTGTTTGGAGCACGGGCGAAGGCTGAAAACAGCGTCGCTGAAATTGCAGATTTGGTGAAGTTTGCGCACCGCTATGGCAGCCGCATCTTTGTCACGCTCAACACCATCCTGCACGATAGCGAGCTCGAAGCGGCGCGAAAGCTCATTCATGAATACTGGAATGCCGGGGTTGATGCGCTAATCGTGCAAGACATGGGTATTTTGGAATTGGATATTCCCCCCATCCAATTGCACGCATCGACCCAAACCGATATTCGCACGCTCGAAAAAGCAAAGTTCATGGGCGAGGTTGGCTTCTCGCAGATCGTGTTGGCACGCGAAGTGACATTGAAGCAAATCGCCGCCATGCGCGCCGAGGTCAACCCCGACGTTACGCTCGAATATTTCATCCACGGCGCGCTTTGCGTGGCGTTTTCGGGCAACTGCTACATCAGCCACGCCCACACGGGCCGCAGCGCCAATCGCGGTGAATGTGCGCAGGAATGCCGCCTGCCGTACACCTTGCAAGATAAAGACGGACAAGTCGTCGCGTTCGATAAGCATTTACTGTCGATGAAAGACAACGATCAGAGCGCCAACTTGCGGATGCTCGTTGATGCCGGAATTCGTAGCTTCAAAATCGAAGGCCGCTACAAAGACCTGCGCTATGTGAAAAACATCACCGCGCATTACCGCACCCTGCTCGATGAGATTTTGAACGAGCGTCCCGAGCTTGCTCGTGCTTCGCATGGTGAGTGCACGTTTACGTTTACGCCCGACGCTGAAAAAACGTTCAACCGCAGTAGCACCGATTACTTTGCCAATGGCCGCAAGGACGACATCGGCGCGTTTGATGCGCCCACGCACGTGGGCGGTGAACTCGGTCGCGTGCTTCGTGTCGCCGCCGATTGGTTCGAATTGGAAACGACCGACAGCACCGACAGCTTGGCCAATGGCGACGGGCTGACGTACATGAACAAGCGCGAAGTGCGTGGCATGCAAGCCAATACCGCGAAAAAAATCGGCAACGTGTGGCGCGTTTCACCCAACCAAGCGATGCGCGATTTAGCGGGACTAACAGTCGGAACGGTCATTCATCGCAACCGCGATCATGCGTGGGAGCAGGTGCTCGCGAAACCCTCGGCGGACCGACGCGTATCGCTCGCGCTCAGCTTTAGCGAAACGGCTGACGGCTTTGCCCTAGCCGCCACGGATGAATCGGGCGCGACGGTCTGCGCCCAAATCGCGCATCCCAAAGAGGCCGCTACCCAGCCCGAGCGCGCCGAGGCGAGCTTGCGCGAAAACCTAGGAAAACTGGGTCAAACGATTTTCATTGCGAAGCGCATTTCCGTCGCATGGCAACAAGCGTATTTCGTGCCCGCATCGATTGCCAATCAGCTTCGCCGCGAAGTGATCGCAGCGCTCGAAGCGGCCCGCTCGGCGGCGCTCGTTCGGCCGCTCCGCGCCGAGGCCACGCTGCCGCTGGCCGCCTATCCCGAAACCTCGCTGACCTACTTGGCCAACGTCTACAACCAAGCCGCACGTGATTTTTATTCGAAGCATGGCGTCACGCTCATTGCTGCCGCCTATGAAGCGCATGAGGAGGCGGGTGAGGTGCCGCTGATGGTCACCAAACACTGTCTGCGCTGGTCGTTTAATCTGTGCCCGAAACAAGCCAAAGGCGTGACTGGCGTGCAAGGTCAGGTTCGCGCCGAGCCCATGACGCTGCTCTCAAACGGCGAAACGCTCAACCTCAAGTTCGATTGCAAACCGTGCGAAATGCACGTCATGGGCAAGGCTCGAAAACACATTTTGCAGTCACCGCCGCCGTCCATCGTCCCGCTTTCAAACTTACCCAAGGGCGGTGCGCCGATCAAGTTTTACGCGAAGCGTCCTGAGACGGTGTAATCCTAACTTTATCGCGGTATGCCTTTTGAAATAAGACTTTCATTTAATTTTATAGCCATTCTGAAAAAGCAATTTTTTATACTACTGCCCATAGTTCGTATGGCGTTGATAGAGAAAGTTTGTTTTTATGTATGTTTTTTTAGATTTGAGACCCGTCGCGTCGGCGATTGCCGTTTAATCTGCGTTAGTGTCTCGACGACAGATCGCTTCGGCACTAAGATGGGCGCAACGATTGGAAAATGCAGTCCACTGGCGCGAAAAATAAGCCGCCAACGTCTTTGCTAAGGGGCGTGGCTTTGCCAAGGGGCGTGGCTTTGCCAAGGGGCGTGGCATTGAACCCAAACCAAACGATCAACGACTCACGCTTCGAACCGTTTTACGACTCGATCACTTTTTTTCTGGAACATTAATAATGAAACGCTACATCCTTACCATTGTTCTTGCCGCTGCCGCACTCGGGGCGACTGCAGTGTCTAGCCCTGCATCGGCGCAGCTGCCGAAGCTCGACACCTCGCCGGGCAAATGGAGCTACAGCACACGCACCGAAATTCCGGGCATTGGCAGCATTCCGATGAGTTTTGAGCAATGCGTGACGCAAAAAGACATTGACGAAGGCCGCAACCTGAACGCGCAAAAAGATGCCGGCATGGACTGCAAATACACCAACGTGAGGCAAACCGGCAACCGGTACCAATTCGTAGCGACGTGTTCTGGCAAAAGCATGCCCGAGCCGATGGTCATGACCTACGACATGACCGCAACTGCCACGCAAATGGACGCCAAAATGACCATGACCGGTGGCGCCGCTAAAGAAATGGGTGGCAAGATGAATATGTCGATGAGCGCCAAGCGTTTGGGTGGTTGCTAATTGCTGCGCGTGATTGTTAGCCCCGCCCTCAAATCGCTCGTTAGCGCGACGCTGCTTGTGGGCGCCGCTGGGTTGTCCGTCGCCACGTTGGCGCAAACCCCCGGCGAGTGGAAATACACAATCGCTACAGACGGCGCGGGCATTCCCGCTGATATGCGCGTGAATTTCCCCACGGTATCGTTTAAAGCGTGTTTGCGTGCGGCTGACTTTCAAAGCGGCCGTGCGTTTGGTTTACAAACGTTGGCGTCGAGCCAAGCGCGATGCCCAACGAGTGATTTTGCGCGAGAGCGAGCTGCCGACGGCAAGGCTGATTCGGTGCGCTTTGTCTACGCTTGCGATCAGGGCCAAACGTTGGCGGGCAAAGGCGAAGGCCGCGTCAGCAGCAAGCGTTTCGATGTTGAGCTCAAAAGCGTTTATACCCCGGCGGTTTCGGGCGTGGAGCAAATCAAACAATCGATGAACGCAGTGTATGTGGGCGATTGCGCCGCCAAAGCCGATTCGGATTTGCTCGAAGTCAGCACGAAGTAAACAACGCGCCGCATCGCGAAGCGACGTCTACAAAGTCAATTGCCCCGGCCAGAGCCACAGCGCTCCGGCGGTCATCGTGACGTAGCGACAAAACTTTCCGGCGGCACCGTACAAAAAGCAAGGCCAAAACGGCAATCGTAGCCAGCCCGCAACGGTGGTGAGCGGGTCGCCAATAATCGGTAAAAACGCAAAGAAACACGCCTTGGGTCCAAGGCGCTGCAACCAACTCAGCGCTCTCGACTGCGTTGACGATTGTTTGAGGCCGTCATAGGCGCGCTTGGCTCCGAAACCCAACCACCAGTTGATGGCCCCGCCGAGTGCGTTGCCGACCGTGGCCACCAGTATTGCGGGCCAAAACAATTCGGGATTGAGCTTGACCAAGCCGAACACTGCCGGCTCCGAGCCCATCGGTAGCAGCGTGGCGGATATCAACGCCACGATAAACACCGTCGACAGGCCGAATTTGGGTAGAGAGAGCGCTGCGAGCAGCGAGCCGAGCCATGCTTCCATCAACGGGATTTTGCACCAGTATCGGTCGAATCAAGGGGCTCCCGCGTGCGGCGAGACGACAAAGCATCAATGGCTGCATTGACCCGCGACAGCCCCGCGCCGCCCACTTCAGTAAATGGCAGCTCTGCCGCAATCAATTGAGCACGTAGCAGCTCGGTCACCGGTTGCTGTACCTGAGCGCCGTCACGCTGCAAACCATCGGCTTGCCAACCGATGTCGGGTAGCAGCAGTAGTGTGTGGCTATAGCGACGATGCGCGGCAAGCGCTTGCGGGTACAGCGACGTGTCGTCGAATACAAACTCACTGTACACCGCCGTTTGCAGCGGTGCGGTGTCACAAATGACCCATGCAGCGCCCGATTTCGCTGCGCGATCCAGCGCGTTGGCTTCGTGGGTGAGCTGCGTAGCGACGATCAGCGATTGCTCGATGAGTGTGGGCGTGCGCTGCTGAATCTCGCAAAATTCACGCAAATATTCAGGAACGATTTCACCGTCAAAATGCTGCGCTAGCGTTTCAGTCAAGGTGGTTTTTCCCGTGCTTTCAGCACCCACGACTGCAATCAAGCGAACGCTTTTCGCACCCAAAGTCATACCGCGCGCTGCCGAAGTTTCACATTCCAAGCGCGCCAACCCCACGCCGCCATCACAAAAAATAGGATGTAGAGTAGTGCGGTGAGCAGTAGATTTTTGTGGATGAAGAGGGCGACGCTCGCAGCGTTAACTACCAACCACACGAGCCAATTTTCAACGTATTTTCGGCCCAAGAGCACGGTGCCGACCACGCTGCCCGACGTCACAAACGCATCGGCCCAAGCAACATCAGTATCGGTGAATTTGGAGAGGAGCTGCGCCAACACCATCCACAACACGAGCCACGCGGCAATGGCGTAAATGCGCCCCCGCGAGCCCAACGCAATGACCTGAAGCGATTCGTGCTGCGCGCCGCGTTTGGCGAACACCCACTGCCACCATCCCCAGATCGCGGTTGCAGCGAAAAACAGATTCACACCCGTTTCACCGTAGAGCTTGCTCACATAAAACAGCCACGCATAAAGCAAGCTGGCCACCATGGTCAGCGGCCACGCCCAGTGCAGTTCGCGCACATTGCAAACGATGTTGGCAATGGCCAACCAGAATGCAATGAGCTCCAGCCAGGTTACGGGCGTGCCGAGAAGGGTAAATGCAATACTAAGCATGAGCTGCTAAACGGTTATACGGCGCAAGTCGCGTCTGACTCCCTCCCCCTGGGGGGGAGGGCGGGGGAGAGGGAGGGCGTTTCGGCGCTCCCGTCGTTAGGGTTCGAGCAGCGTACACCCTCTCCCCAACCCCCCCCCCGGGGTGAGGCGGCTGCCGCTCGTTTGCAACGCCGTCTTCAACTTAAAAGTCAATCAGAACGCTCGCGCGAACCGTGCGCGGTGTTGAGGGAAACAGATACACGCCGCCCCACGATTGAGTGGGCGCTTCGCGCCAGTAGATTCGGTTGCTGAGATTTTCTACGTTGATTCGCCACGTGCTGGCTTTGTTCCAAACAGTGCGTTGATATGACAGGCCAGCGTCAAGCTGCCATGCGCTGGGTAGACGTGTGCTGCCGTCGGCGTTTACGTTTTTTCCACGCTCGGTGGTGAGCAGTGAGTTGAGCGATAGCCCACGAAGCGCAGTCACTTTGTAGTCGGCAAACAACGATGCTTTGAGTCGCGGCACGTTGGTGACGCGCGTGCCTACCAGCGTTGGATCAACAGCGCGAGTGAAGGTGGCGTCAAGCGCCATCAGACTGGCTTGAAGCGAGAGCGCGTCATTGATGCGTCCGGCGGCGGTGAACTCGGCGCCTCGGTGGCGTGCGGTCTTGGCGCCCGCGACTCGAAGCGAGCGGCCATCGGCTTGACGCAGGTCATCGGCAAAGGGCTTGTTGATTTCGAAGAGTGCTGCGGTGGCCAGTAGTCGCGGGTTGACCTGCCACTTAGCACCCAACTCGACTTGCTTGCTCTTGAGTGCTGGCAGCGCTTCGCCGAAGTTCACAAAGCGACTGCTGCGGTTGGGCACCACGTCTAGTTCCACACCTTGCCCCCAGTTGGCGTACAGCGTTGTGTCGTCGCTCACGGCGTACGACGAGCCGATCCACGGCGTGCTGACCGTTTGCTCGATACTCGTCGCTCTGGAGCCGTCGCTGCGCTCGCTGCCGCGCGAGAGCTTTGATGTGCGAATGCCTGCAAAGCTTAGCCATCGTGCGTTGATCTTTGAATGAACCGAGGCGTAGAGCTCGGTCGTGCGTTCGCGATTGTCAGTGTTTAAATCAAGCGCTTCGCCATTGCTGGGCAATGACGTAGGTAGAAAAATGTTACTGCTACCGACGTAGTTATAGGCCTGACGTGGCGACGCATCGAGTGTTATTTTGCGGCCGCTGGCACCCAATCGCAGCGTGTGTTCAATCCCGCCCGTCGTCACACGTCCGTTGAGCTGGGCATCCCAACTTGAAAGCGCTCGCTGTTCGTCGTCACTGCGGTAGTCGTAAATGTCCACGTCACCATTGGCGCAAAGTCCCGGATAAACATACGTTGCAGCGTTGCCGCAGCCATCGGGAAACGCGATTCGATCGTTGATCTTGGAGCGTTGCGTGTTGGCGCTGATGCGCGCGGACCAGTCGTTGTTGAGTCGATGATTGAGCGTGAGCTGCGCCGTGGAAGTCTTCGCCTCGAATGGCAATGACCATGATTGATTATTGAGGTTTAGACTCGGATTGATGCGCCCCGGTAGCGTCTCACCAACGCCATCCCCATCGCTGTCAAGCAAACCCACACCCGGCACTGACGGCTGACGTCGCTCATGATGCTCTGCGTTTAATGACACCGAAGTCCGCTCGTTCAAGGCGACGGCCAAGGCAGCGCTCACGAATGTTCGACGGCCATCGGCGCGATCAGCGTGGGAGTGCATTTGCTCACTCGCGGCGTTAACGCGAACGCCCAAACCGTTGAAGGTGCGATTGAGATCGATATGAGTTTTGACACCACCGCGTTGGTCGACGCCTAGCATCACCGTGCTGAAGGCGTCGCGCAGTGGCGTTTTAGTCACGTAGTTCACCAATCCGCCGGGCGCTGACACGCCCGATTGCAGCCCAGCGACTCCTTTGAGTACCTCGATGCGTTCGATGTTTTCGAGGGCAATGGGTGCGTAGTTTGACGTGGCCAGTCCGTTGCGCCGAAAGTTGTTTTCGTTGGTGAGTAGGAATCCGCGCACTGACAGGCTTTCGATGAAACCTGTTGTGTTGTAGCTGTCAGTCAACGATGCATCGAGCTTGAGCACTTGTGAAAGCGACTGGCTCGCTGTCGCCGTAATCAGGTCACTGCCAACTACGGCAATGCTCTGCGGCGTTTTGGAGATGGGCGCGCCAAAACCACCGACCTCTGCGTTGTCTATGTCGAGCACAGGAGCGGATTTGGCGCTCACGGTGATCGGTTCGGTTCGCTCGGTAGTGGGTGTGGTTTGGGATGCGGCGTTTACCGCGAGTGTCGCCGTTGCCAAAGCCACGGCGATAGAGAGTGACGTTTCAGTGTGTGCCATCGAAAACCTTTCGTTCGACGGCAGGGTTGATGCAGAAAGACGACGCCATGCAAAACGCAATGGAAGCGAAGCATTTCCACAACGCTTCCCTGCGCAAGTATTATCTTGATCAAGTTCTAGGGTTTCATCTCAGCCGAATTCGCTTGCGCGAAATCAGCACCCCTAGCGTTGTTGGTTGTGGCGGCATAAACCACCACAACGCTGATTTTACGCCTGTAACCGCTCTTTAGTGGCTGCCGTGAATGGCGCTGTGGTGCGAAGGGCTGCGACCGTGGGTAGCGAGGCTCACCGCAATCATGGCAATGATGGCTGCCGCCAGTCCGTAGAGTTGCGGCGGCACCTCGGCACCTGCAATCACCGTGGGAAACAGTTTTAGCTCAGCCGAAATCCACACGCCAAGCCCCGCGAAAATCGATGCGGCAGCGCCTGCGTTGTTGGCTTTTTTCCAGTACACGCCAAACGCTAGCGGCACGAACGCGCCCGCGAGTGTGACCTTGTACGCGTTTTGCACCATCTCGTACATCGTGCTCTTTGAATTCACGGCAAAGACGAGCGCCGCACCGCAGAAAATCACCAATACCACGCGAACAGTTTTCAGCAACTGCGCGTCGCTCATGTGCCCCATGAAAGGTTTCATGACGTTGTTGGTAAAGATGGCGGTTGGGGCCAAAAGCGTTCCGCTCGCTGTTGACATGATCGCCGAGAGCAGCGCGCCAAAGAACAAAATTTGAATGTAGAGCGGCGTTTTGTTGAGGATGATGTCGGGCAAGATGCGCTGAATTTCGCGCGCGTCTTCGCTCTTAAACAGCTCGCGCAGATTCGGATCAATCATCAACGCTGCGTACGCGATAAACATCGGAACAAAGGCCATCACGAAGTAACCGGATGCGCCCAGAATCGTGCCACGCACAGCCGTCTTTTCGTCCTTTGCGCTGGTCATGCGTTGAAACACATCCTGCTGCGGAATCGAGCCCAGCGCGATGGTGATAAACGCTGCGATGAAGGTGAGCCAATCGGCCAAACCACCTTTGTCGCCGCTGGGCCAGAAATTGAGTTTGCCATCAGCTTGCGCTTGCGCGATGACCTTGCCCGCGCCACCCGCTAAGTCACCCAGGTAGTACGCGACGATCAGCAAACCGATGACGATGACCACCGTTTGCAGCATGTCGGTGAACGCAATCGACCACATGCCGCCAAAAATCGTGTAAATGAGCACGATCGCTGCGCCGATCAAAATGCCCTGCGTCAGCGTGAGCGAACCGGCCGACAAAATCCAAATCACTAATCCCAACGCGGTGAGCTGCGCGCTCGTCCAACCCAGGTAACTCACCGTGACGCAAAGGCTCGTGAGCACCTCAATTCGAGAGTCATAGCGCTTGCGATAAAAGTCACCCAGCGTCAGCAAATTCATTCGATAAAACGTGCGCGCAAACAAGATCGCCGCGATCACCAAACACGCCGACGCACCGAACGGATCGCCGGGAATGCCATTCAAACCATCGCGAGCAAACGTCGCCGAAATCGAGAGCACCGTTTCCGCGCCGAACCAAGTCGCAAACACGGTCGCGGTGTTGACATAGAGCGGCAACGATCTTCCGGCGACCAAATAGTCCTTGGAGCTGTGAACGTTTCTAGCCGCCCACAAACCAATGCCAATCGTGATGGCCATGTAGACGATGATGGAGGTGATGAGCATGCGAAATCCCCGAATAAATTCACGAAACGTTTTGAAAGATTATAGGCAGAGGATTTCGTGGGGATATCGGCGATTCGGTGGTGCGGTAGCCGTTCGGGCGCTAATTTGTTGGAGCGCTTAGCTTCGTTCGAATCAATCCTAGCTTTATTCACTAATGCCAATAAAAATATGGCCTAAACGTGATTTTTATAAACATTCAAATAGTTACTTTTGATACTTTTATCCCTTATTTCATCGGGTATAGCCATGAAAAGCTGGCTTTGAAGTGTTCGCCGAATGAATCGGCGCGTACGCCAGACAAATTGTGATTTCCAAATTCGTGAGTCATGCTGCGCAATCAATCGGGTGAGCTAGCCGATGCAGCTAGTGCTCGACGAATACCGTTGGCCCTGAGTAGGATATTTGCCACTGGGTCAAAAGGCGTTTTTGAGAAACAGGGTGGTGACCGGTTTGGCTCCCTCTCCCTGGGGGAGAGGGTTGGGGTGAGGGACTTGGAATGATGTGGATCGGCGCAATGCGAAGACCCTCTCCCCAACCCTCCCCCCCGGG
>READ01000042.1 GCA_004293675.1 Betaproteobacteria bacterium | reverse complement strand
TCTGTCCATCATGAATGCAATCCTTAAATCCGGCAAGCCCTGGACGCCCAATTTCAATGCCTGTCAAAACGCTTGACTTTCGACACAGTTGCTCTCCCCAACCCTGCCCCCCGGGGGAGGGAGCTGTTTGGCGAGTTACGCCTAGGGCATCTCGTGCAAAAGGCATCACGTAAGGCGTTGATTTTGTGTAACTAAAAAGCTGTTTCTTGAGAGCTTGTCGAAGGGTTGATGGCAGGCAACCAAGGCTTCGACCAGCTCAGCCCGAACGGAAATAGTCATTCATGCTGAAACGAACAGCATTGAAAACTGACCCAACCATTAAGCGTTCAGCCCTCAGCGCCCTGCGACCGCATACAGCGCCAACGCCCCCGCCACCCCCACATTGAGCGATTCGATGCCGTTTTGCATCGGGATGCTGAGCCCGTGGGTCACGGCTCCGTAAAGCGAGGGTGACAAACCGTTGCCCTCGTTCGACAAGATCATCACCGTATCAACAGCGAACTTTGCTTGGCGAAATTCGTGAACGACGACGCTACTGGCCATGCCTGGCAACGGTCGCGGCAAGGTCGCCCAGCGCTGCCCTTTGAAACTAACGAGCGCCGTTTCCAGCTCAACCGCTTCAATCACGTCAATGTGAAAGTGCGCGCCTTGTGATGCGCGAAGCGTCTTAACGCTCCAGGCGAAGGCGCAACCTGCCGACAACCAAACCTGCGAAGCACCGGCAGCGGCCGCAGTTCGAATGAGCGTGCCAACATTACCGGGATCTTGCAGCGCATCGAGAGCGAGCACAAATCCGCCGGTCGCCAGCGGTGGTGAAACAGGCGTAGCCGCCATCGCCAGCACACCACTGGATGTGGAGAGCGCTGAGAGCTGATCAAACAAACGAGGTGCGAGCACAATGGTCTCGTCACTGGCGGTTACTAAACGCTGATGCGACGGCGCTAGCTGATGAGGCGACACGCCACCCGAGCCGTCGGCTAGCGAAAGCGTTGGCGCGCTCGCTTCGTCACCACGCAGCACAAGCGTCGCGATGCGCGCGCGCTGCGCATAACTCTGCGCCAAATGCTCGCCCTCTAGCAAACACATACCATCACGCCGCCGCGCGGGCGCGGAATGACTGAGCGTCGCCAAGCGCTTGACTGTAGCGTTGTCGCGCGAGGTGACGTAGCGAAGGGGAGCGGGGTTGCGATTCAACGCTGATTCTCTGTAACTAACGATTGGTTCATGTTTCATCCATCTCAAATACCGCAAGGACTAACGGGGTTCCCATCAAAAAGGCTGCGGGCTGCGCCAGCCCTTGCGGTACATTTTCTACGCATCGACGGACGCCCGGAGATGGCAGAGCGATTCACCTTAGCCACGTTGTCGCTGTGGCGATTCCAATTCAACCTAGAAACCGCAGTTGGACGCGCCCGAGGGTGCGTCTGCTCGGGCGTCTGCCGCGAAGCAACGACGCCGCCTACCGGGGTAGGCAAGGAGGCGCGACAAAGGCAGACGCCCGAGCAGGCGTGCCATCGGGTGCGTAGCGCTCTCACCCATAGGGTGAACGTGAATGAGGGCAGCAAACTCACCATTCGCGCGGCGTTTGCCAGAGCGACGAGCGGTCAACTGCGGTTTCTAGGTTCAATGCAACGCCCCATAAATCCGCTCCGCCAGCTCCGCCGAAATCCCGGGTACACGCTTGATATCTTCTATGCTGGCAGCAGACAAGCCCCGCACGCTTCCGAACGTGCGCAGCAGTTCTCCGCGCTTTTTGGGGCCGATGCCTTCGATGTCATCGAGCGCGGAGCCTTCACGATTTTTAGCGCGTTTGGCTCGGTGGCCGATGATGGCGAAGCGGTGCGCTTCGTCCTGCATTTGCTGAATCAGATGTAGACCGGGATGATCGGGCGACAGGCGAACGGGCATCTCTCGATCAGGAAAGATGATTTGCTCCATGCCTTTTTTTCGCTCGACGCCTTTGGCGCTGCCAAACATCACGATGTCGTGCAGACCGGCATCGTTGAGCACTTGCGCCGCAACGCTCACCTGACCGCGACCACCGTCGATGACCCATACATCGGGGCGGGGCACTTCTTCGCTCGCGATACGAGCCGCTCGTCGGGTGAGCGCTTCGCGCATGGCTTCGATGTCGTTTCCATTGTTCACGGTTTCGATATTCATGCGGCGATACTGGCTCGTTTGCATGGCGCTGTCGGCGAATACGACACAGCTTGCAACAGTGGCTTCACCCATGGTGTGTGAAATGTCGAAGCACTCAAGGCGCGAAGTCGATTCGGGCAGTCCGAGCGCGTCGATGAGCGCTGCAAGACGCGCGTTACCGGTATCACTTTGACGCATCCGAGCGACGATGGCGAGCTTGGCGTTTTCCTCGGCCATTCGTAGCCACACCCGTTTTTCGCCGATGGGATTGCAAACCAAATCGACTTTTCGTTTGGCTTGTTCGGTGAGCGCTTCGATCAAGGCAGCCGCTTCGAATTCGAGCGTGCAGACAATGCTTCTTGGTACATCACGGCCGATGTAGTGTTGCGCGATAAACGTCTCTAACGTTTCGGCAAGCTCTTCGCCCGTCATCGATTCAGACGTGGCGTTTTTCACCGGAAACATCGTTCGGTCGCCAACGTGCTGCCCGCCGCGAATCATCACGATGTTCACTGCAATCATGCCGTGCTCGTGAATCGCTGCGATGACGTCGATATCGGCATCGGTCACACTTGACACGAATTGTTTGCTGCGCAATTCATTCAGCCGTGCGATTTTGTCCCGCAGTTGCGCGGCTCGCTCAAAGGCCAGCGCATCCGATGCCGCGAGCATTTCAGTTTGCAATTCGTCGGTGATCGCGTCGGTTTGTCCACGTAAAAAAAGCGCTGCGTTTTTTACGTCGGTTTTGTAATCGTCGTCAGAAATATGCTTTACACACGGCGCCGTGCAACGACCCACCTGAGCGAGCATGCATGGGCGCGATCGATTGGCGAACACCGTGTTTTCACAGGTGCGGAGCTGAAACACTTTTTGTAACGTGCGGATGCCGTCCTTCACCGCCCAACCATTGGGAAATGGGCCAAAATATTGATGACGTTTGTCAGGTTTTCCTCGAAAGAAGCGAAGCTGCGGAAACGCATCACCCGTGATGCAAAGATACGGATAGCTTTTGTCATCGCGAAACAGGATGTTGTACTTGGGCTCCAGCGACTTGATCAGATTGTTTTCTAAGATCAGCGCTTCCGCTTCGGATCGCGTGACCGTCGTTTCAAACCGCGCAATCTGCGCGATCATCATCGAGATCCGCGCGCTGTGACCCGATTTCACGAAGTAGCTCGATACGCGGCTCTTTAAGTTCTTCGCTTTGCCGACGTAGAGCACCACGTCGTCGCTACTAAACATTCGGTAAACACCCGGCCGAACAGGCAGAGATTTCAGCGCCTCGTCAATCGTGGTGGCAACATCGCGTTCGTCCGAAGGTGCGGTTTCAGGACGAACGCTATCCACGACGGCTCGCTAGCTGCTGAGAGGGCTCATTCCTGTGCGAACAAATCGCAGCGTATAACTTCTCTATCTGTGCCTTTTGAAATAAGGCGTGCGGGCGATATTCATAATTTTTCGAAAAACAATTAAAAATCGATGAAACCCTTATTTCATTTGGCATTAGCGAATTAAGCTGGTGTTTCGCTTTCACAAACTACACCGTAGCGCTCGAAAGCCCATGATGTGCCTGCATCGGCGAAAAATCGCGATCGTTGTGCAGCAGCGTGCAGCCTTCGCGAAGGCACCACGCGCCCACCCACAAATCAATGCTGCTGCGAACGGTCACACCGATGGCGCGCAGCTGCCGGTACATCGTTGCCGCAGTTCGGGCAACCTCTGCACCGCCCGAATTGACAATGGGCAACGCTGAGAGCAATCGATGCGCCATTGCAAATTCGTGCTCATGCCGGAAGCCGCGCAGCACTTCCATCAACACCACATCGAGTAGCACCAAGTCGTGGCTTGAATCATCAAGCAGTGCATCGAGCGCATCGGTTTGCGGTGTACGATCACCCCGAAAGTAATCGATCCACACGCTACTGTCGACGGTGATCATCGCTTTGCGTTGCGCTTCAATGGCTTGGATTTAGTCGCTGCAGTCGCTGCAGATCGCGCACCCGACACGCCATAAGCATCGCGAGGCTGTTGCACAGAGGGCGCGGCTGGTGAACCGCTCCAGTCTCCATCGACGCTCCATTGCAACGCGCCGCGCGCAGCACGAATGTCTTGGTACGCCTTGCGACGTGCGAGCAAACGGAGCCCCTCTTCCACGGCGTCTTTTTTTGTTTTGAAATCGCCGGCGCGCATGGCTGCGGTCATCAAGGCGTCGTCAATGACGATATTGGTGCGCATAGAGACAAAACGATGTGTATGAAATTACCATATTGTACACATCTAAAGAAGAAAGCGGTTCCTCTCAAGCGTCCGATGACAGTGAAGAAATCCAGCTCTTAAGACGCAGCGGTCGCACCGGTTTAGACAAAAACGCGACGTCGGAAAACCGAGCCTCAACAGCGGCTTGCGCGTCGTGCGAACCGGAAATCACTACCACCGGCAGGGCGTTGCCAAACGATCGGCGAAGCGCGGCGATGTCGTCCAATGCTGTGCGTCCGTCTAGCTGAAAATCGCAAATTAACGCGTCGGGCGAAAACCGCTGTTGCTCGGATTCGGTTTGAAGCGCAGCCGCGCTCGCCCCTGTGACGCAAACATGTCCCCACTGGCGCAGCAACAGTGCCATGCTCTCGCGCGCATCCGAGTCATCGTCAATGACAGCAATATGTCTGGACTCCAAAGCAGCACGCTGCAACCCAGCATCTACGGTCACGAGTGGCCGCGCCCCCAGCATCGCACCCGGCACAATCAGCGAAAACGTCGAACCACGTCCCGGCGCTGAACACAGCGAAATCTCCATCCCAAGTAGCCGCGTAAACCTCTCAACGATTGACAGCCCAAGCCCCAGCCCATCTCGACGGTCGTCCGCACTTGCTGCGCGAAAAAACTCATCAAACACGTGACGCTGCTCCGAGGTCGAAATCCCCGGCCCAGAATCGCGCACCTCGATGGCGACGCCATCACCGCGCATTCGAATTGCGATAAGGATGTTGCCGTTGCCGGCGTACTTCACAGCGTTGCTAATTAGATTTCGGAGGATTCGCTCAACGAGCGTGGCATCGCTTTGCAAGAAGACGTCGCTAGAGCGGCGACGAAACTTGAGCAGCAAACCCGGCCGCGACAGGCGATCGCCATACTCGGAGCACAACCTCGAAAGCAACTCTTGCAGATCGAACACATCAGGCTGCGGCTGCACCGCCCCGGCGTCCAACCGCGCCAGCTCAAGCAGCCCATCGAACATATTCGACAACGATCCAACAGTCGCTCGCATTCGCTTAGAAAGATCCACTAAAGCAGGCCGCGATGTTTCGTGCTCCAGCGCAGCGGCATACAGTGCCAGCGCATGTGCAGGTTGGCGAAGATCGTGGCTAGCAGCGGCTAGGAATCGGGTGCGGGTTTGTAGTGCGGCATCGAGCTTGTGATTGAGTTCATCCAGACGCGCGCGCTCGGCTTCGCTTTCGGCGCGCTTCCTGTCCGCATCATCTCTTGCCGCGCGCTCGCGATCCAGATCGAACTCTATCTCGAGAGCGATCCTGTCGGAGGTCGCGGCTTGCCCAAGCGTCGAATCGTGATAGCGACTAGCGGCACGCTCATGTGCAAGCGCGGCCTCAAAATCGCCCATCGACTCGCATACCCTCGCGGATGCACGGTATATCCTCAGCGCATCGGCTGGTGAAACAAATTGAGCGGTATCGCCGCGATCGTTCATCCACCTTGTGCTCAGCGAATGTGCCGATTCAAAATCGCCTCTAGCCACAAGAACTTCAATTTGGGCCGCGGTCCACTCCGTAATATGGTTACGTTGATCGACGACCGTACAACTTAGATCGAGGGCTCGCTGAGCCGCACCCAAGTTACCCGAGATTAAGTAAGCGACCGCATAAAGAATGTTGCTCTGCTCTCTAATCGTCGGGAAAATCGATTCATCGACTGCCGTTAGCTCGTCTGCCAGCTCGCAGGCAGCGGGCGCGTCGTTAATACCGTTGAGCGTAGCAAGCAAATTTAGCGCAGCAACCTGCCATGTCTGTTGCGGTCGTAATGGCTTTGCGAGACGAAACGCCTCTTTGCAAATCTGGAGTGCTAACTTAAAGTTGTTTGACTCTGCGTGTTTTCCGCCGAGCATCGATAGGGTGTTCGCCATCACCGCCGGATCATCTATCTCGCGGGCGACCGAAGCAGCTCGATGCAGGGCGCGAAGCGCGTCGTTCGGCTTAGAAAATCGATCAGCCACAGCAAACGCACCGTACCAACTATAAAGTCTTTGCCACGCGTCGCGCTCGCGAGGGGCGATTTTCAAGTTCTCTTCGAGTAGTGCTCGTGCGCCGGTCTCATCCCCGGCAGAGCACAGTTGTCGAACTCGAACATCTCGAATTGTGGCAAGCCCGGCTGTGGACTTGAGCGCGGCAAAAATCGCCTCGGCTTTAGCCACTTGTTCCATCGCACGTTCCATGTCCTGTGCAAAACGAAACGCGAAAGAACGATGCACGTGCCCCCAGCCCTCATCCTCGCTTCCAACGACCGCTGCCCGCAGTATCGTTCGCGCCAGCGCATCGATGCTAGAAGGCTCGCGAAACTGAGCCGCCCAAGCTTCCCGGATTAATTCTTGAGTTTCCAACGCGCACGCCAAACAATGAAGTCGCCTGATTATGCGATCAACTGGAGATCGAGCGTGCCGTCCAAACGGACAGGTGCGCACACACTTTGTCGCGTCTACACTTCATCACCATGCCCGAAAAGACAGCTGCACTTATCGTCGAAGATCACCCGCTGTATCGCGATGGATTGATCGATTTACTCACGCGTTCGCGAATGCTCGATACGATTCGCACCGCTAACAGCGCCGCGCAAGCGCGCGCGTTGCTCGATGCGGGAGCCGATTTCGACATAATTTTGTCGGATTGGCGACTGCCCGATGGCGATGGTTTAGCCTTTTTAAAGAGCGTGGCGAAAACCAATCCGACCATTGCCCGCGTGTTGATGTCGGGTACGGACGACCCGCGTTTACCTTTGCTCTGTATGGAAGAAGGGCTGGCCGCGTATTTGCCGAAATCCTTGGAACCCAGCGAGACGGTTGCAGTGATCGCGCGGCTACTTGAAGGAGAAACCTGGTTCCCGTCGACGAAAACCGACGCTCGGATGTTGACGCCGCGACAAACCCAAATTCTGATTGGCATTGCCGCAGGAAAAACGAATAAACATCTCGCGCGGGAGCTCGGGATTACCGAGCGAACAGTGAAGCATCACCTCACCGCGGTTTTCGAGCGACTTGGAACTACCCGTCGCGCGGAGGCTGTGAGCCGTGCCGTGAACGAGGGATTAATTCACATTCGCCAAACGTAGGCGGCTCAGATCGCGTCTGAGCGCTCAGGCGAGCATGCCGAAATGTAGCCGTGTGATTGCTCGACCTTCGGCGTGAAGTGTAGCTACCCGCTTGCCACCGCATGAGCGAGCAAGACGGGCACCACACTGTATCGAGTCCGTCAAATTTTCGCTCCAGGCGAGAACGGTGACTGGTACCCATTGAATGGTGCATCGCTTATTTCAAAATGGGCGCCGCCCGCTTGCCGCCGGGGGGACGGGCAAGACGGGCGACTACCGGTTGTGGACTGTCAAAAGTCTCTATAAGCGTGTGCGTCGCGTCACTGCAACGCCCACTCCGAGCAACAGCGCAAGTAGTCCAATCATCGCAGCACTGAGCGTAGGGATCGGCTGAGCCGCTGCTGTGGGTGGGATCACTGGCACCGCAACAACGCTGATCGAACCACGCTCATACGAGAAGCTTGCACCGCCCACGCTCGTATTTGCGACCAGCTGAATATTCGAAACAGCCGAATAGGTCACACCGGTCACTACGCACGATGTTTGCCCTGAGAGGATCGTGCAACCTGCACCGCCGCCGAGCACGCCGCCCGAGCCGCTCGCAACACTAATTGTCAGTGGCACGTCAAACGCCACAGGCGACGTTGATAGCAAGGTGACGTTAAACGGCGCGTTCACCGTTGCAGATGTCGGCGCAACGACCGAGATTGCGTAAGACGGCAGCACGATATCGATGCTGAACGGCACCGAGATCACTTCAACGTTGGAACCCGGGGCGAAGGTAAGGCTCGGCGTAATCGTTACGGTTCCTGGTGCGGAAAAGCTCAAGCCAGTCACCGTGCAGTTATTAGCCCCTAGTGGCGAAATTGTGCACGAACCATTCCCGCTCAGAACGCCAGCAGCGCCAGAGGCGATCCCGGTTGCTGTGAGCGGAATCGAGGCGATTCCGTTGAGCTGATAGGTGACGTTGAACGGTTGGCCCACAATCGCAGTCGCCGGCAGCACCGTAGCGACGACCACCAGCTCCTTGACCGTAACCATGGCATTGGTCACGGGAATCGCCGGGCCGCTCGTAGGCGTTGCCGTCAGCTCAAGCATCGGTCCGAAGCCCGTAAACAGCGCGCCGGTGAAGGTACACGTGGTGCCGCCCGCCGGAACGGTGCAGGTGTCGCCTTAGACAAAGGTTCCCGCAGGACCGCTGACTCTAGATAGGGTAACGGTTGTGTCCGACGAGACGGCCGCTGGGAGTGTGAGCACCACGTCGAAAGGCGTCACCTGTACCACCGTTGCGGGTGGCGTCAGCGTTGCGGCTGCCGCGGGGAGGATGCTCACAAGCGCATTGGTGACCACCCGCGCGCCGTCCGCACCGCCGCCGGTGGTCAGTCCGCTCAAGGTATATGCACCTGCAGGCCCGGTCAGCTGCGCACCGGTGACCATGCAGGATGTAGCCGCGGCCGCGATAGTGCAATTGGTCGTGCCACCGATGGAGCCAGTAGGACCCGCAACTACCAAGAGTACGTTGGCTGCTGTAGGCATGGCAAAAGGCGAAGATACAACTACATTGAAAGCCGCACCGGATGCTGTAGTCGGAGTCGAAGCGGCGAGCGTGAGCGGCAGCGCAGGATTCGTGTCAGCCGTCGCGCCGGGCGTGATGCCACCGCGCACTAGGCGCAAACCCGTTGTGGTGGTTTTAAATAGTCTCAGTATCTCTCCGGTGGCCAGATCTCCGTACCACGCCACATTGGCACCACCGGCAACAGTTGTACTTGTCCAGAAAGTCGTAAAACCGCCGGGACTGAGCGGAAATTCCGAACTGAGCGAAGGGTTCGAGCAGCGCGGTTCAATCAGCGCGGCCATCTCTTGCATATTGGGAACGCGCCAATCGCTAAATCCGCCATCGCGTGCGTTGACAGCCGCTTTCAGCGCATCTTGCCAATTAAATGCTATTGAAGTGCCGGTGGCGCAGCCGGGTCCACTGGTACCAAACTCGCATCGGGCATATTGCAACCCGTTGCCGCTGTAGGTGTAGACATCACCTGCAGCATTGAGAGTAAAAGTTCCGGGGTTGCCGGCTGGGCCGCTGTCGGTGACACAGGCCGCGAAGGACATTGCGGCGCTTACGGTGCTGAAAAAAAGTGCAATAGCGCGTGAGTAAGTGTTTAGTGATTTCATGATGCCCCCGCTATTGATAGGTATTCGTGCCAGCAACAAGGCGAACAGGTCGACCCTGTGTCTTGAGGGTCGTTCTCATGCCGCCCATGTCCAGGTGGAAAATCCTCGCCGTATCAGTTGGCGCTGTGTTCGAAGTGGACATGCCAAACCCGCCGTTCTGGAAGTACGTTGGGTCGTTCGGGCTGGGGTTAAGAGCCGCCTGCGGAATCGCCGCGTTGTAGATCGACATTGCCTCTTTGTAAGACGGCATGCGCCAATCCGACCGGCCGCACATCGTAACGGCGTTGACCGCAGCGACGTAGGCCTGGCTGTTGCACTGCGTGAGTGTTCCGTTGCACGACGCTGAAATGCCCAGATTACCGGCATTGCCGCCATTCGTCGCGGCGTTGTTGTCGTACCAGGTGTACGTGTTGTTCACATCGCGCAAACCGGGGGTCGTGGTGTTTAGCGTTTTTACCTCCCACCACAGCCCGGTCACGTTATCCCGTGTACACCCCCAGTCGGTTGGTGCGGTACCCAGCACGGCAGAGCTGGGAAGATCCGCCCCAGCATTACTAATTTTGGAAAAGTCGAAACCAGCGGCGCCACCGCCGATTTTCGACACCCCGCCGTCTCGGCCGAAGCGAGCGTCCTGACGCGGGTGTGTCCCGACATCAGACGTTAACGCACTGTTGCACGCTGAAACGAAGGCATCGTCGTAGCAAATCGTGACCCCAGTGTCATTGACCGCAAAGGCGAATGAGCAGAACAGCGCCTGCGTAACAATTCCAATTCGTGTAAAGCGCAGAACGCGCGAGACAGTAGTTTTTTCCATGTTCCAAAACCTTGATACGCCAGAAGCGCGACATTGAGATTGTGTTTTCTTTACCGCCTGAAAAACAGCGGCCCAAAGGTACAGGGTGCGACAGTTGACGGCGTGATGATGCTGTGCGGACGACCGAAGCACACAGGCGCGCGCGGTCAAACCCGCGCCTACGTGTTGTGATCGGTAGGCGACGACTTGTCGTGGCTCGGAGCTCTAAGAGCGCCGCCACCACCGCACCTAAAAATCGCTTAAGGACTGGGTCAGGTTCGTTCCTGCGCGCCGTGTGCCAACGCGGTTTCGTGCCGGATTGCCGTATTCCGGCGGGTGGGCTATTCGTGACGCGTAGAAGGGTTACCGTTTTCGCGGTCGACGACCAGTCCTTGCACTCGAGCGAGCGCGTCCTCCATATCACGCACATCCAGCGCTGGGTCGCGCTTTCTGGTGTTTCGTAAGTGTGTCGCTGCCACCTTGATTTCGGTTTGCGCCAATGCCGGACGGCTACGATTGTTGGGCATCGCGTCGATCTTGTCGATGCTTCGCCAAAACTGGGTGACGAACGATTTGGCCGCACCGTTATAGCCCGCTTGCGCGAACGCAAACGAACATGCCAATGCGATGAGTGCTGCGATCGAACGACGTTTCATGATTTGCTTTCACTATAACGAGACACCAGTGCTACGACGACCACGAGCAACAAAGCAAGCGACACGAGCGCATCAGTGCTAATGGGCACTGCGGCTGGGCTAGGGTTGGCCTCAGGCACGAGACGCTCGCCAAAGTTGTAGCCAGAACCGACGTCGCCGAGCCCGGTGAAGAGGCTATTGGTCAAGCGGATGCCTGCGAAAGCATCGTTGGCCGCAATGACGCCGCTGGCTGCGCCGCTTTGCAGTATCCCGAGCGTTTCGGCACCGTCCAGATACCCGCTGGGCTGCGTCTCGGCAATCGTGTAGCCATCGCTGCCGGAGGTGGGTAGATTGCAAAACAAATATTGCCCGGCGCGCATCCCGGAGCCCGCGTCGCAGATGCGCCGTGTCGGGATGCCACCGTTAATTTGTACCTCATTGATTGCGACTTGTGTACCGAGGGCGACTGAAGCTGTGGTTATTCGATAGGTGTTTCCAACGCGATCCGTGCCGGTCAACACCACCGCAACGGCTGCCAAACCAACGTCGCCCCTATTAAGGGCATCGGAACCGTCACGATCCAAGTAGATAAAACCGCGCAACTCCCCTGCGGGGATTCGAATGTTCGCCCTGACACTGGAGACTACGAGCGTTTGCCCGATGGCAACCGCTGTGAACGAGTTTTCGTAGACGTCGCCTGGTTGACCGCCTTGCGTTTGCAACTGCAGCGAAATGCCCTGCGCGACATTGGCTGGCAAGCCATTGCGATCATCCACACGAATCGCGGTAACGCCGCTCGGCAAGATCCCATTTGTGGAGGCCACCCAAATTGCACCAGTCGCGGGACAGGTTGCGCTGCCATCGGAAATCGAGCCGCCGTTAGATACACAGTTTGGATTGCGGTTAACTTGCGCGCTCGGAGAAGCGGTGTAGAAAATGTCATACTCCCCCGGCAGTAGCGGTGACACTACGCCCCCCGCATACCCGCCGCTGAAGCGACTCTCGGCATTGACTAAGTCGCCGTTAAACGGGAGAACATCGATGATACGGATGGCGTCAAATTGACTCGCCGACGTGTTGCGGTACTGTAGCGTCCACTGCTGGGTTGCACCCGATTCGATGTACGGTGTGTTGGTTGATTTAGCAACCAGAAGCCCTTCGGGAATGCTCGCGACCAAATCAGCGAACGCATAGCGATCTTCACGGGAAGCCCAGATCGGCGCAACAAAAAGCGGACTCGGGTCAAGCGCGTGCTCGATGGTCGCGCTGGTGTGGAGACGCGCGTTGTTGGTTGCGTTCGCGCTCAATTGCGCGGCGTAATAAATCCATGGAAGCGGTCCGCCTGGCACGGCATTGGCAATTCGCCACTCAAGCACCGTCGCAGTCATTGCGCTTTCGGGATCAACGCCCGCGTAAGGCGGCATGTGCAGCGCTACATTCGCCGAGCCAACGACGTATTCAAGCTCGGGAGCCAAATACGCTTTGATGATGACGGGCGACGCCGACGGCGCTGGGTTTGCCTCAGCGCTGGTGAAGGTCGCACCGATCGCGTATTCGACTAGTTCGCCGAAGCCCACGCTGCTGATAGGCGCATTGGCACCGGTGGTGATGTTGCGGCTAGCGGTCAAATTGATACTGGTGTCGACGCTTCGCACAATGGCGTGATCATTCTCAGCGTAGGTCCAAACGGCTTCATTGGCGAATCGAAACGAGGTTCGATTGGGAAGTTTTGCGCCAGGCGTGTTGGCCATCACCTCGTAGCTTCCGCGCAGCGCAAGCGAAACGAATGCGGGCAGCGATGTCGCGATAATTCGTACGCGCTTGATGCTCGGGTAATTCCCACTTCCGACCGGAGACTCGAACGCTGGCGGCGGAAGTATGGCGTTGAATCCATCGGTGAGCTGAGCGGGCAAGGCTGCAGCAAACCAACTACCCGAGCTGCACTCTGGCGCACTCAGTTGGCTTCTTGCCAGGCTTCGCGCCGGTTCTCCGTAGTCCCAATCGATGTTTGGAATGGTGCCTGCGTCTGGGCTCACTTCCACTGAGAAGCCAGCTGCGTTGAGCACGGCAGCACTTGTGTTCAAACCGAACATACGAAGCACAAGCGGACTGCCGAGCGGCATTTCATCCACCTGCGCGTTACTGTCAAACGGGTTTCGGAGTCGTGTTCGGGTGCTATCCCACTCATCGCAGAACTGCGCATTTGGGCGCTGACTAAATCCACCGTAGCTGAATCGAAATTCCGACTGAATGTTTGCGCCGGGAAACACATAGCCGTGGCGACACTCAGGATCCGAGCCATCGGGCAAGCACTCCTCGCCTGCGAACACGGCGGTGTCAATTCTGGGGTTTCGCCATAACTTTCGATGGAATGCTCCCTCAATATTGAGGGAGCCAATACTGAAATTATTAGTATCGTCATCAAAGGTTTCTGCGCCAGAAAAACCATTGTTAATGGCATTAGCATCCGGTTCTGTTGCGCCACCGATGCTTAGTGCTCTCAAGCTGCCCTGATCGAGCACCCCCAAATCCACACGCACCAACACCGATCCGTCCCCCGTGCCACCGTCGGACGGCGGTTGTACGGGAAGCGCGGGATAGAACACCAACACCACACCGACGAACACGTAGCGGCGCGGCACCACTTGACCATCAACTTGTCGGGTTGGGAACGAAGCTGGATTAAACGTCGCGGCACTCGGCGTCAGAGAAATCGCAATGTCGCCACCAGCGACCAGCTGTCCGCAGCTCATGCTGCCGGAATCGCCAACCGAGTTGGTCGCGTTTGCGGCACCGGCCGCGAGACCAATCCGGCCGTAGGGGTGGTAGAGCGCCCGCTGCGAGGAGGCGTTGACCGCGCCCAGCGACCAGTTCGCGGGCAAGCGCGTGCCATTCGGAACGGCATCGTCGTTGCCGTTGATGCCACAGCCGATCAATTCGCCGAAGCTTGCGATGCCGTCGCTGTTGGAGAGACGCTGCGTAAGCTCGATAGGCGCGGTGCTTACGAGCGGCGCTGCACCAACACCGTCACCCGGCAGAGCGATCGCGACGGGATAAGTAAGAATGAAGCCAGATCGGCCGGCGCTGCCGCCGACCACCGTGGTGACCGACGAGGCGAGTGCCACGTTGATTTGATTGGGGTTGCGTGCGCCACGGTCTGCGATATTGGTCGTGGCATACCCTGCGAGTTCAAGATCGAATTGCGCCTTCGCCGATACGACATCGCCGCATGGCAAGAGCACTGCAGTCGCGCCGTTTCGCGAGACGGTGCAGCTAACGTTTTGCTCATTCACCAAATCTTGATAGCCCGATCGGCTCACAGCGCCGGTGCTTTGCTGGTTAGCAGCGCTGATCGACGACTCAACAAGGAGCACCGTGCCGTCGAGCAACCCGAACTGCGGTCGAGCGCGAAGCGTTGCATTTCGCGTCGTGCCCGCAACGACGTTGCCGAGCTCGCAGCTAAGCACGCGTCCAATCAATGTGGAACCGCTCAGGCAGAAGCTCGGAATAGGAAGCCCGCTAAACTGGGGGTTTGGCGGTTCCACCAGATCCACACCCATCGGAAGTGTCACGTTGAGCCGCAGCGCCTGTGCGTCGGTGTGAAGCACACGATAGCGAAATTCGTAAATGATCGTGTCGAGTGTGCGAACCACGTGATTGGTGCCGCTCGCGTCGCTGCCGGGCTCATCATCAACACCGAAATTCGATACGCCGGTGCGCGCTTGATTGCTGGCGGTGGGTTCGAGGAGCACGACATCAACACAGCTGCGCGCCACCTCGGGCAGTGCCGCGCAGGCAGGCTGCTGCGCCCAAACCTGCGAAGCACTGAGCAGCACAAGCGTGGCAACGAGTCCGCACGCCAGCGAACAGTCTCGCAATCTCGCGTTTCGCCACAGTTTGACGGTGGATAACATCATCGGCAGTTTGATCTCACCTCGACCCACGCGCGATCTCGCCACCGCTAGGTTTTAGCGATTCGACGACGTAAACCCACAACGCCCGCCAACAGCAGCAGCGCCACGAGGATACTTTGGGCTTGCCCAGAAACGCCTGGCACTGGCGGCGGATCAAAGGTCGCAGCGATCAATCCGAACCCCAACAAAAAATTATTGTCCGGTGAATTTGGCGGACTCACATCGACGTCGAGCGCGGAAATACTAAGGCTGCTCAGGTCAATGGCTGTGCGCACCCACACGCCCACGCTGTCAATACCTTTGGTGTAGCCCACTGTCTGTCCAGCCACAGGAACGGGTACGGGCGAGCAACCCGGAGTGCTTTGACTCAGATCCCCGTATCGACCATCGAGTTGAAGCGTAGTCGAGCCGCTGGCAATCGCTGGAGCGCAGCTCGGAAAGGTGGGCGAACTCACCAACGTCACCATGCCGTTTGGGGCTCTCGGCAGCGTCGAGTCGCCAGTGTGCACGGCAGAGATCCAGCCACTCGGCCCTGTCAGCGTGACTCGTTCGCCCTGATCGACCCCGTCAACGAAAAACCATGATCCTGCAGGCAGCTTGCCCCCCTGCAACCCTGAAAAATTCCATTGCGCGGAGAGTGTTGTTCCGGTGCCGGAATCGGCGTAAACCGCAGCTCGATCCGTCGGCGGCATTGGCGCGCCCGAGGGGCCGCCTGCGAGGTTGTACGCGGCGGTGAAAGCAGCTTGCGCGGCCGCCGGAACGCCACCCAGATAGCCGGGCGCACCATTCATGAACGTGATGCCGACCTGCGGCAAATCGGGCGCGGGGAAATAGCCGTCGTCATTGCGACCAACACCGAAGCCGTTCCAGCTCGCACTACCGCCACTCACGCTCATCGTGAGCGTTGCGACACCACTGCCCCGGCCCGCGCCGGACACAGAGACAGGGAGTAATTGTGAGGATGTGAGACCGCCCGATCCAAACGGAGTCAATGTCGTGAACTGTGCCCACTGCAGCGTTTGGGCTTGTGCGGCGACGCAAGACAGTGCGAGAAACGCAGCAGCCGCTGCCCTCTGGGCTCTTGATGGGTACTTAGAAAGTGTGTTCATTCTGGTCTCGTTTCATATTTTTCGAAGTCGGCTTAAACCGCTGAGCAAAGACATCGGTCTAGCCTCGATTGGCGTTGGGAAAGTGCTGCGGCAGCAAAGCACGAAGCGAATCGAACATGGCCTCATTGGGCACGCTGATGCCAACCACCTTCGCGGGTTTTGGCGAGTGAAAGTGAAACATGTAACTCGTGATCGGCCCGTTCTGAAACACTTTCGCGTCAATCTTTACGACTTGATCGGGCGCAATGAAAAACACGTGGTGCAGTCGCTTTTGAATTCGCTCGGCGTGCGCGTAAACCGCGTAGCTACCTGCCATGAACACGGCGATGACGCCGAGACCGATGAACATGCCGCTATTGATTTTTGGCGACGAGAGAATCGAATACAGGGCGACGATAAATGTGATTGCGAAAACACCGATGCAGATCAAGCCAATCCAGCGCAACGATTGCGTCGTTCGCCGAAAACAAACTTCTAAATGCTGTTGCAGTGTCACATTCATTTGTTCGCTCCCCAGCGTCTCTACGGAACGATCTTGCGAGCAGCGGCCGCTTCGGCGCGCTTTTTCGCACGCTCTGCGGCGGCGTCTGCGCGCGCATCAGCCTTTGCCTCTCTGGCCGCGGCGCGTTCATCTTCTTTCTGCTTCTTCATGTCCGCGCGATCCTCGCTGGCTTGCTGCTGCGCTTGAGCGCGCTCATCGCGGAGCTTTTGCGCGTTTGCGCTGCTGGCCTGATCCGCTCCGTTCTCAGCTTTTGTACTCGTCAACGAGCCAGTCGGTACGCCAGAAAAATCAACCTCAACGGTCAATACCGGTTCCGCATCGATCGGGCTCGCGAGGTAGTAAACAGTGAGTTTCTTTCCGGCGACTTTGTTGACGTCTTTGGCAAACGCAGGCTCCTTCAGCGCGGGAACAGGATCTGGACTGTTAATGAGAATGATGCCGTCTGCGCGATCGAAGTCAGACGCGGGCAGCGGCGGATTGAATTTACTTTTGTACTTTCGGGAGATGCCGTACGCATCTTCATGCGGCTTGTTGATCCAGGTGATCTCGAAGCGCGTTTCAACGCCGAGATAGTTCTCCATTTTGAGCTCTTGACCGTCTACCTTTCGGATCACTTTGCCGTAGTTACCGGTCACCAGGTTGCCGAAATCGACCCCGGTCTGACCCCTTGGCTTTCCTTGATAGAGCAAGGCGAGCGCCTGCCCGGGTTTGATGCGATAGACGCCTTTTGGGCTCACGGGAATGGTGCCCGTTGACACAAAACCGTCGTTGACCTTGATCGTGTTGACGCCCTTGGTGACGTCGAAACTCGCGACCTGCCCCACATAGACTTTGAACGGAAGGAGGTTTTGCGCAGATGCATGCGGCAGCGCAAACCAACCGAGGGCGCAGACAGGTGCGGCTATCCAAATCGAAGCGGGTCTCATCTGGGTTATCTCTCTTTTCGTTGGGTGGGTTTCGCCTTCACCGCGCGATCAAACGATCTCAGCGGAAAGCACTCGTCAGTGCGTCGACGTGACGCGCAACTAACGGACAACGAGGATGCTAGGGAGCGTTTCGGCTGAGCGCTAGTTGTCCGAATGGACAGGCGAACAACTGAACGAAAGCGCGCTACATGCCGCGAAACACCGCCTGATACGGCTGGGCGATCTGCAATGCGCTCGTGTGGCCGCGCATGCGCACTTGCATCCCGCGCAGGCTGTGACGCTCGACGACGTCGATGAAGTTCACGTTGATCAACGTGCCGCGATGGACTTGCACGAATTGATGCGGATCGAGTTCATCGATAAGCGCTTTGATCGATTTGCGAATGAAGGCTTCTCGATCTTTGGTGACGACGCGCGTGTATTTGCTATCCGATTGAAAGAACAGCACTTCGTTGATGGTGACGAAAATTACGCGATCGCCTTGCGTGGCTTGGATCCAGCGCAGGGGTTGCGTTGGTGTTGCGGCTGTTGCGTGCGCGGTCGCTGCCGTTGGTGTTCCGTCGATGATCGGCGCGCTGGTGTCCACATGCAATAGTTTCTCTTGCACGCGCGTGATCGCTTTAGCCAAGCGCGCCGCCGTGATTGGTTTCACGAGGTAATCGATCGCCCCTTCTTCAAACGCCTTCACCGCGAAGTCGTCGAACGCGGTTGTGAACACTGTCACAAAACGATGTGCACCCAACGCTTGCAGCACTTCAACGCCGCTCAACCCAGGCATCTTCACATCAAGAAACAACAGGTCGGGTTCGTGCGCGCGAATCGCGGCGAGCGCGGCGATGCCATCCTCGGCTTCGGTGACGATTTCTAAATCCGGCCAGAGCTGCGCGAGGAGCGCGACGAGTTGCGCGCGAATATGCGGTTCGTCTTCGGCGACGATAGCGGTGGTCATGCTTTGTTCTTTTCAGCCACAGGAATGCAAAGCGTGGAGATGACGCCACCGCCATCTCGCGGCGCAACGTTCACCGACGCACGATCTCGATAGAGCGCTGTGAGGCGTTCGCGCACGTTCGCGATACCGATACCACTGCCCGAGGTTTGCTTAAATCCGAGACCATCGTCGCTCACGCTGATCGTCAGCGTTTCACTGCTAAGTTTCACATCGATTTCAACGTGCACTGCTCCGGGTTTGTCTTCGACGCCGTGCTTGATCGCGTTTTCCACAAGCGGCAAGAGCAACATCGGCGGCATCGCGAACACCGCTGCATCATCATGCAAATTCTCGTTCACGGTTACGGACAATCGATCACCGAATCGCAGCTGCGCAATTGAAAGGTACGACCGTGCGAGATCAAGCTCCGCTCGCAACGTCGATTCACCCGCTCGCATGCTCGGCAACGCATGCTTCAAGTAATCGATCAGGTGAGTCAGCATTGCGTCGGCTGTCGTCGGTGCATGCGCGATCATCGATTGCACGTTCGCCAAAACGTTGTAAAGAAAATGCGGTTCGATCTGCGCTTGCAAGGTTTTGAGTTCGCTCATCGCGAGCGAACGTTCGAGGGATGCGACGCGCAGTTGCTCTGCGTTGCGGCGCTCGGCGTTCTGCTCGCTCATCAAATATGCATCCTGAGCAAGGCGCGGCAAGATCAAAAACGTCGCTACGAACAGCGCGTGCAACAGCACAAACGTGACTATGCCTAGCTCGATCACTGAATTGTCTGGCATCCATAGTGGCAAGAGGTAAAACGCGGCGCTGGAGCACACAAGGGACACGGTAACCATCACCGCACCGAAGTGCGTAATGCGCGCCCAACTCCGAACCACAGGTCGGTTTCGCGCTGCACCGAACCTGCGAAACAAGGTAACCACGAGCCACATGAGCAACCCGACCACAATCGCAACGCTCATCAAGCTTGAAAGCAGCAGCGGTTTTCCCAACCAAGGAATCGTTAATATCGGCGTGGTGAGAAGAAACCGCCGCGGTAAGCTTAGTTTTGCAGGATTGGGGAAGGAAACTTCATGAGTCATGATCTAGTCCGGGCTTCAAGTTTACGGAGAAGCCATTGAATCCAATCGCGCCGTGATCGGCGAGTGCGGCGCGACGCGGACATCGTTTTTAGCGACGAAACTCGCGAGTAGCTGATGTGGCAATCGTGATGAAAGTCTATTTCAGCAACTTGCTTTATCGCCCAATACTATTGAGCCATGCTTGAATTTTTGTACACATTCAAAATTAAGCATAAGTATATTATTCGTCAGCACAAAAGCGGCATACCGATCAATAGCTGTTGTACACTTTCTCGCGCTCACGCACGTCGGGTCAGTGCCGTTTGCCTGGTGCTTTTTTACGCATCCGCTCCCACTTGCGCGCGAGTGAAGATTCGGACGCAGGTTTCCCTTTGTCGAGCAATTCGATAAGGCCAGGCCGATCGTTGCACGGCAGCACGATGTCTACGCTTGCCTTGGTTGAGACTTCGGCGCGCGCGGCGACCATACCGATATCGTCAGTGAAAATCACGCCGCGAAGGTGTAGTTTGTGGCGCAGCACTTCTTGCGGCCAATAGGGCGATTGACTCGCGAGATGCGGATCAATGTTCGGATACGCGAGGTGCGCGGCCATCATGCCATCCACACCCGCCGCGACGAGTTAGCGAAACGGAATCAGATCCGCCGTCTCAACTTCCGCGAACGTGCGGTCATCGGTCGGGCGTTCCCAATGCGTGTTGTCTCTCACGAATCCATGTCCTGGAAAGTGCTTGCCGATCGAGGCATGCCCTCGGCGCGCAAGTCTTGCACAACGGCGGTTGCGAGCGCTGCCGCAGCGCGTGCGTCGCGATGGAGTCGCGATGACCGATCACTGCGGATTCAAGTACAAAGCTCAGTCGCGACAAGGCAACTCAACGGTAGAAACGGAGAGCCCCACTGGCGAGCACTCCGAATGGGCACGACGACGACACGTGTTGATTGGTCGCGCCGACCGAGCGCTTCGTTCGGTTAGCGCTCTGGTTTCTCAATTGCCAGAAACGCCCGCGTCGGTGTGATCGATTGGACGCTCCCCCATGATCGCGGCCAAGCTCATTGCGGCTGAGGGTGCGCGAATGTCGTCGCCAGCGAGCACGCTGCAGACATCACTGCGCGGAGCTTTTCAGAGGCCACGCGGGTGGGCGAGATTCGTTGAGCGATGCGTTATCGGTATTTGCCCGCGCAACGCTCGTTGCGTGCCAAAGGCGTAACGGGGAGCGCCTAGATTGACAACGAAGCGGATTGGTGGAAACCAAAAGCAAAAAAGCCCTGAAAAATCAGGGCTTTAACGGCGTTTCGTGGCGGAGAGGGGGGGATTCGAACCCCCGTTACCTTGCGGTAAGCCTGATTTCGAGTCAGGTACATTCAACCACTCTGCCACCTCTCCGTATGTTCGATTATAGCGTCTCTGCGCTCCGGTAGGACGCCGCAGGACGGGCCAAATGCGAACGCTCTCTTGCGTTGCAAAAGAACGCAAGGTCGCCGCGAACCTACCCCTTGTCGTCCACGGAAAACTAGGCCTTCTTCGGGGCGGGAGCCGGTGCTTTGGGAGCAGCGGCGGGGGCAGCGGGGGCAGCCGCTGCCGGGGCGGCAGGCGGCGGAACCCACTGCGATCCAGGAACCGTTTTCCCGGCGCTCTTCATTTCTTTGAAATATCGCTCGGCAACGCGGTCCTGGTAGCGCTGTTCGTCGGCCGCTGATTTTTTCGCTGCGTCAGCTGCCTTGGCTTTGGCCTCTTCAGCCTTGGCTTTTTGTTCGTCGCTCAGTACAGGCACCGGCAACTTTGCAATCGCGATGCTCGTCAAAACACTACCTATAGCAAGTACCAGCCAGTGATTGATCTTCATTAGTCGTCTCCTCCAACAGGTTGTGGCTGCGCGTGGGTTTTGCTGCGAACAGCGGGGATCTTTCCGGCCTTGATGTCGTTGAGCCAAATCTCGTGGTGCTCTTTGGCCCATGCTTCATCTACCGAGCCGGTCTTCATTGCGTTAAACGCACCAGCCATGCCCAATGTACCCATGTAGATGTGACCTAATGCGCCAACCATGAATAGGATCGAGCCACCAAGATGAATCAAACTTGCAAGCTGCATCGTGGCACGTGTTTGTCCGAAATTCGGGAAATTCAACACCAGCCCAGACGCGCCGACGACGATCCCGAGCACCATCAAGCCACCCCAAAACCAGATCTTTTCGCCTGCGTTGAATTTCTCGCTGGGCACATGCTTTCCGCTCAGTAGACCGCCAAAACTAGCCACCCATTTGAAATCGACCGCCTTCGGCCAGTTATCCCGAAGGAAAACCACGAAAGTGATGACGCAACTAATAATGAACAAGGGACCTATGAAATTGTGAAGCGTCTTGGCGATGGTGGCGAGCCAAGAAAACAAATGAAAACCGAATACCGGAATCAAAATGTTTTTACCAAACGCCAAAATCAAACCGGATATAGCCAGCACCGAAAAAGAAATGGCCGTTGACCAGTGCGCCATCCGTTCTAGCAGCGTAAAGCGCTCCACCATTCGTCCGGTTGGCGATTCATGCAGTTGAATCGTGCCCTTCCAAGCGTAAAAACCGCCGATCACGAGCATCATGGCAACGAGCGCCCAACCGCCATAGACAGAAACCGTGCCATTTTTCAGCGCTCGCCACGTTTGCCCGCCGTCCTGAATCAGAACGCCCGCCTCAGGTCCTGGAATGCTTGTATAGCCAGACGTTGCGCCGCGAGCGTTGCTCCAGACTGGTTGGTTGTTATACGGTTGCTGCGTGGTGCGTTCCGTTTGCTGTTTGGCGAGTTCCGCCGGTGGCAAGGTCGGCCCAGAGCTCTGCTGAGCAAAGACCGACAACGACAGCGTCAAGACACCCACAATCCCCGCAAATTTCGCGTAGACACTTTTCATTTGTTTCCTCCACGTTGGGCGCTCCAAATCGGAGTCGCCCCGCTGCGAAAAATCGACTTAGTTGACGCGCTTGTATTCGTTTTGATTGTCAGCCCGGGCGCGCAAGGTGCGCTCCCATGCCGCACGATCATTTTTGAATTGGTCGTTGTTGTAGGGCTTGTCGTCGGCTTTCGCCGCCGACACGCCGGGTTTCGCCGATACGGTCTGTGGCTTTTCGCCGCAGCCCGCAAGACTTAGAACCGCGGCACCAGCTAGTACGAGGGAAACTGCCTTCATCATGATTTTTGCTGGACTGGTGCTGCGGGTTGGGCGGCAGGTTTCGCGCCTGGAACGCCGTAAGCCGTTGCATGGCCCCAAAGATCGCCGCCGCGACCGCGACGCATGACGCGTTCACGATAGATGTCGGAGAGTACGTCGCCGTCGCCCGCCAACAGGGCCTTGGTCGAACACATCTCGGCGCAAGCAGGAAGTTTGCCCTCCGCCAAGCGATTTCGACCGTATTTTTCGTTTTCGGCTTTGGAGTTGTCTTTTTCAGGGCCGCCCGCACAGAACGTGCATTTGTCCATCTTGCCACGCAAGCCAAACGCTCCCGCCTGTGGGAACTGCGGCGCGCCAAACGGGCACGCGTAGAAGCAGTAACCGCAGCCGATGCAGAGGTCTTTGTCATGCAATACGACGCCGTCTTCTGTTTTGTAGAAGCAGTTAACGGGGCAGACCGCTTGGCACGGCGCGTCTGAGCAGTGCATGCACGCTACAGAAATTGAGCGCTCAGCACCGACGATACCGTCGTTTAGGGTAACGACTCGTCGGCGATTAACACCCCACGGAACGTCGTGCTCGTTTTTACAGGCGGTGACACAACCGTTGCACTCGATGCAGCGCTCCGCGTCACAAATAAACTTCATTCTTGCCATGATCGTTGCTCCTTATGCCCGTTCGATCTGACAGACCGTGGTTTTGGTTTCTTGCATCATCGTGACGGTGTCGTAGCCGTACGTGGTCGCGGTGTTAACCGCTTCGGCGCGCACAATGGGCGCGGCACCATCGGGATATTTGTCCAAGATGTCTTTACCCTGCCACCAACCTGAGAAGTGGAACGGTATGAATGTCGTTCCGGGGCCCACGCGCGGTGTGACCATGGCTTTGACCTTGATCTGCGCACCCGTAGGCGATTTCACCCAGACGTATTCGTTGTTACGAATGCCGCGATCGTTGGCGTCTTTCTCGTTGATCTCAACAAAGTTTTCTTGTTGAAGCTCGGCGAGCCACGGATTCGAGCGCGTTTCTTCGCCGCCACCTTCGTATTCCACCAAACGCCCCGAAGTGAGAACAAGCGGGAACTTGGTGTGGACGCCATCGGCAAGGTTTTTGTCTTGCACCGATTTGTAGAGCGTTTTGACGCGCCAGAACGCCCCGCCCTTGTCGGCATGCGTGGGGTACTGCTTCATCAAATCGGCATTGGTGCCGTAGAGCGGCTCGCGGTGCTGCGGAACAGCATCCGGGAAGTTCCACACGATGGCGCGCGCCTTGGCGTTTCCAAACGGATGACAGCCGTGGTTTTTCATAAACACGCGAATCTGTCCGCCGGAGAGATCGGTCTTCCAGTTTTTGCCTTCGGCTTTTTTCTTTTCGTCCTCAGTGAGTTCGTCCCACCAGCCGAGTTTTTTCAGCAGTACGTGATCGAGCTCTGGGTAGCCTGTGGTGAGATCGGCGCCCTTGGAATGAGATCCGTCTTCAGCGAGTAGCGAGATACCCTCGCGCTCAACACCGAAGTTAGCGCGGAAGTTACCGCCGCCGTCCATGACGTGCTTTGAGGTGTCGTAGAGATTGGGAGAGCCGGGATGCTTCATCTCGGGCGTGCCGTAACAAGGCCAAGGCAGACCGAAGTATTCACCGCTGCACGGGCCACCGTTGGCTTTAAGCGTTTTCGGATCGAACGTCTGCATGTGCTTCATATGAAGCTTCAAGCGCTCAGGGCTCTGTCCGGTGTAGCCAATCGTCCAAGCGCCTTTGTTAATTTCGCGCAGAATCGATTCGACCTCGGGCTCTTCCCACTTGCGATCACCGTCGGGTTTGACCATTTTGCAGTTCTTCACAAACTGCTCAGCGAAGCCAAATCTCTTGGCAAACGCGTACATGATCGCGTGATCGGTTTGCGATTCGAACAGCGGCGAAATAACGCGCTCACGCCATTGAATCGAACGGTTTGAGGCGGTGGCCGATCCGCTGGTTTCGAATTGCGTGCAAGCGGGTAACAAATACACGCCGTCTTTGCGATCTGGCATCGCGGCAGCAGCGGTTGGATATGGATCGATGATGACCATCATATCCACCTTTTCCATCGCCTTTTTCATATCAACGCCGCGCGTTTGTGAGTTGGGCGCGTGGCCCCAGAACACAATAGCTTTGACGTTGGTTTCTTGATCGATCGTGGTCGGGTCATCAAGCACGGCATCGATCCAACGAGACACGGTCGTGCCCGGTTTCTCCATCATGGCTTGCGACACGAATTGCTTCTTGAGCCATTCGTAATCCACACCCCAAACGGTTGACCAGTGCTTCCACGCGCCAGTGGCGATGCCGTAGTAGCCAGGCAGTGAATCCGGATTGGGGCCGACGTCAGTGGCACCTTGCACGTTGTCATGGCCGCGGAAAATATTTGCGCCGCCGCCGGAGACACCGATGTTGCCAAGCGCAAGTTGCAGGATGCAAGACGCGCGAACCATCGCGTTACCGATCGTGTGCTGGGTTTGACCCATGCACCACACGATCGTCGAAGGCTTGTTTTCAGCGAACATCTTCGCCACTTTGAACATCTGCGCTTCGCCCACACCGCAGGCCTCTTCGACCTTATCGGGGGGCCATTTGGCCATGACCTCTGCTTTGATCTTGTCCATGCCGTAGACGCGATCATTGATGTATTTTTTGTCTTCCCAACCGTTTTTGAAGATGTGGTGCAACATGCCGAACAAGAACGGAATGTCAGAGCCAGAACGAATGCGAACGTACTCGTCAGAGCGCGCTGCCGTGCGGGTGTAGCGCGGATCAACGACGATCATCTTGCAGCCGGTTTCTTTGGCGTGCAGCATGTGCAACATCGACACGGGGTGCGCCTCGGCGGCGTTCGAACCGATGTACATCGCGCACTTCGAGTTCTGCATGTCGTTGTACGAATTCGTCATCGCGCCGTAGCCCCAGGTGTTAGCAACACCGGCTACAGTGGTCGAGTGGCAAATACGCGCTTGATGATCGCAGTTGTTCGAGCCGAACATCGACACGAACTTTCGGAGCATGTAGGCCTGCTCGTTGTTGTGCTTCGATGAACCTACCCAAAATACAGAATCTGGACCGGCCGCTTTGTCGTTGCGAATAGCAAGGAGCTTGTCGCCCACCTCAGCCATCGCTTGCTCCCAGCTCACCCGAACGTATTTACCGTTGACGAGCTTCATCGGATACTTCAAGCGATGCTCGCCGTGGCCGTGTTCGCGAATCGCGGCACCTTTGGCGCAGTGCGCGCCCAAGTTGATTGGCGAATCAAAGACCGGCTCTTGCCGCGTCCAAACACCGTTTTCAACGATCGCATCGATGGCGCAGCCCACCGAGCAGTGCGTACAAACTGTGCGCTTGACCTCTTCCTTGCCGCCGCCTTCAACCTTCGCGGCTTCGGCTTTGCCAACAAAGCCAAGCGGTAGTTGCGCGGCAAATGCGCCGGCTCCCAAGCCAACGCCCGAGCGCTTTAGAAATGCTCGTCGATCAAGGGTGATGCCGCCGACGGCCGAGCCGAATCGACGAAACACATTTTTTGGGGCATCGGACAGGCGTGACCCATCCACATCGTGAGATTTTCTGACTAGCATCGTGGTTCTCCTGTGGATCGACGCTTAAACGCGCGTCGTGTCGTAGTACTGTTGAGCGCGCTGCCCACCGGTGTAGCCAGCGCCCTCGGGGGTGGCTTTCGCCGCAGCAGGGGCGACGTTTTTGATCGAGGGGACGACGGCTACAGCAACGGCACCTGCGGCACCCACGCTGCCGGCCAACAAAAAACCGCGTCGGCGCATATTGGCGCTCGATTTCAGATCACTCATCGCTGTCTCCTCCAAAAAACTAATGGGTGCGTTTTTGCAAAAACGCATTTAAGTGGTTGCGTTGATCGTGAAGCTCTCCAGTTCCACGCGCAAAAACTCGCACGCCAATTCTGCGACAACTCGGTAGTAGTTGGCAAGTGGATATTTCAAAATCGCACTGCAACATTTTTCGAACCACGGTGCGATGCTCGCATCAAAGAATTGGCGTTGCGTTTGCAAGTTAACGGGGCTGAAGCTCGCGGCCTCGCTGCCCACGATCAACAAGCGCATGACCTCGCACAGTCCCGACAGATGATCTTCGACCAAAGATTGCGACGCTAATCGGGTTAACCCGAGTGTTGCAAGACTGGCGCGAATATCGGCGAGCGGCTTCTCCATCATGAAACCCGTGAGGTGATGTGAAGCGTGCAAATTGAGCGCTGATTTTCCAACGCCTCCAAAGAGTGCATCGAATTCCTCGCGCGCCGCGTCTTCGTCGATCACGCCCGACGCGGCAATCAACTTTGACCACGCCAGCGGCAGCGGCGCGCCGTCGTCGTCCGTCGACAGCGGTGGCGAACTTGCAATGGCCGAAAGCAAGGCTGCATCGGGCGGTGCCACCAAGAGCCGAGAAATCAGCGCGTAGAAATTGGCGCGACCATGATCTTCAGCGGAAACATAGCTGCGAAATGCAACGGATTGACGATCTGATTCACTCATTTCAATTTCCTACGGCTGGGTAGCCCAGCTTAATCGTGCAATGCCTTGTGAAATAGGAGATTAGTTTATTTTTCACTGGTTTTTGATAAACCTAAAAAACTTCTTAAAGCCCATATTTTGTGGGGCGTTACTTGGCAAAGTTGGTTGCGATTTCTCGCAACGATTTCACCGCGTTACGAGCGCACGTCAGATGAGCTTTTGCGGCTCGCATCACGGCTGATCGCGAATATCAATCGGTTTGTCTTCGCTGTACAAATCAACCACCCGGCAGTCTGCGCACATCCTCAGTCGCCCCAGCGCTTTCGGGTCGGTGAACATGCTGTGACCGACCAATTTTCCGAGCATGTTTTCGATCATCTTTTTGGCACCGAGCGGCTTGCCGCACTTGGTACATCCGAGCACTTCGGCTTCGTTCAACACACGGGGCTTTTTCGCCTCGGGCAACAAATTGAGCTGTGGCGCCAGCGTGATCGCCGCCTCGGGGCAAGTCTTTTCGCACAGCCCGCATTGCACGCACTTGTTTTCAATAAACCGAAGCTCAGGTTTTTCGGGGTTATCGGCGAGCGCGCCTTCGGGGCATGAGCCCACACACGCCAAACACATGGTGCACTTGTCGGTGTTGACCGAAATCGCCCCATAGGGCGCGCCTTTGGCCAACGCAATCACAGTCTTGGGCGTGGGCGCGTGAGTGAGCAGATGACCAAACACCGCGTCGAGCGTGCCGCGCTTGTCGTTGGTCAAGTTAAACGTAGCCGCTGCGCGAACGGCGAGCCCGCGCGATGCGACCCACAGCGACTGCGAAAGGTTCGACGCGTGAACGACTGACACCTTGGAATCCTGGTAGCCGAGCGCCGCCAAAATCGTGTTGGCAATATCGGCTTGAGCCTTCAACGCCGCCGCGTATTGCGGCGCCGTGTCCTCGGTCAGCAAAACAACAAGCCCAGTGGCGCCGTAAGCCACTGCGCCGAGCCACACATCCAAGCCCGCAGCGCTCGGATGATGCAGCGCCATCGGAATCACATGCGCGGGCAAGCCGTCGCCGCGTTTGGCCAACGAGGCGATGGCTTTGTTGCCGGCATCTTCGTCGTGCAGCAAGAGCAGTGCGTCTTTACCGCCCGCTGCTTGATACGTTTTCAGCACCGATTTAAGCCGCGCGCCAACATCGGCCACGCGCGGGTACACGTAAGTCAACGCGCCCGACGGGCACACGGTCGTACACGCCCCACAGCCCATGCAAAGCTGCGGCGTGACTTCGATGTGATCTCCCTTGGGCGCAATCGCTTTGGTGGAGCAAACATCAATGCACTGGGTACAGCCTGTTTTTTTGTTGCGGCTGTGCGCGCAGATGTTGGACTTGTAGTTGAAGAACTTGGGCTTTTCAAATTCGCCGGTCAATGTGGCGATTTCGGCAATCGCTTTGATGCGCGAAACGGGATCTTTGCCAGGCGCGAAATAGCCTTGTGGCGCTTGGTAGCTACTTGCCGAATTCGCGGCGGATTCGTGCGGCAATAACGCCTGTTCGCTTAGGTTGAATACCACGTCAAACGTGGCTTTTCGCGCAACATCAACGCGCGCGAAATCAATGGCTTTAGCCTCACCACACACGCTCACACAGGTGCGGTGCGATTTGCACTTATCCAAATCAATTTGGTACGACAAATCAATGGCGTTTTCCGGGCAGGCTTTCACGCAGGCGTTGCAGCGCGTGCACGCATCCAAATCAATCGGATTGGCTTGCTGCCACGTCACCTCAAACGCGCCGAGCCAGCCCGTTGCGCGCACCTTGTCGCCGCTCACAATCGGGTAGTCACGAGTTATTGGTAATTCGCCACGATGATCGGTGGCCAGTACACTCACCGACACCGCGCCCTTGAGCGAATCGGCGACGTTGATGGCGTCGGCCAACGAGCCAACAATCAAGGTTTGACCCGACGATTTGTACGACACCTGGGTGGTTGGCTGCGGATCGGGCAGCATCGCCTCGGCAATCAGCGCTGCGAGCTTGGGTGTGGCAAACGTTGCCTCTTTTGACCAACCCGCTTTTTCGCGAACGTTAAAAAAGCGGATCGTTGACACCTTGGGCGAATCGCCCACGGTGTCGCCCAGTAAACGAGATTCCTGCGTGCACGCAACGACGGCATCGCCCTCGATCACATCATTGAAACGAGCGAGCTCGTGCTGACACATGGCGTCAAACGATTGAACGCTCGCGGCGCCCGCGCTGGCGGCGGCTTGGGCAAACGCGCTGGCGTCAAACGGCATCGTGCGGTTGCACGAGCAAAGGTGAACTTGTCGGGTCATGGAGTGGTTTTGGCTAACTGCGGGAGCGCATCGGGCGTAGGCGTGGATGCGATGACAAAGGGTTGATCAACGATGAGCGGATCGTCGTTTGGCGGGGTTTGCGCATCGTCTGGCGCGGTGGTTTCGTCAACGGACTCGGCGCGAGCATTGAAATCACCCACCCGTTTGCCATAGCGAGGATGCGATGACGCTGCCGGCTTCGCAGTATCGGCCACGGTTGAATCCAGCGCCGGCTCGTCGGCCGGGAACGATGGAGTTTCCGTGCCGTCTGTTGACAGCGCGGCAACACGATCACGTTCGGCGAGCACCGCGATCCCCTCTTCGCTCTTCACATCGACCGCGTAGCCACCGGGCGTGACGACCTGTTGCAGCGGATTTTGAATGCTCTGCCACGCCGAGAGCTTGCCCATGTCTTCGGCGGAAATCGGCTCGAAGACCGTGTAATCGTCGATGTAGGTATCAAGGCCGTCCATCACGTTAAAGTGCGGTGACTTAAACAAGGCCTTGAGCGCTTGTTGCTTGACCAGTTGCGGCACCTTGGCTTGCATAAACGGTGTGAAATCTTCGGTTAACGAAATCGATGAGATTTCGGGTAACGCGAGCTGCGGATGGGCACTGTCGCCTTGCGGCGGTATCTGGGTTGACTCTTTGGCCAACTCGTTCGGAGCGACAGTCGCCGCCGCTGCTGCTTTCGGCTCAACAATTTGCGTGGCGGCCGCAGCCTGCTCGCGCTTGAGCCGCGACCAACGCGACAACGACAGTCCCTCGGCGGGCTTTGAACTCGTTTCAGCCATGACCACCGCCGTTGCCCGAACCGAGCCTTTGTGCATGCGAGCCATCCCGAGAACGGAAAGAGCCGTCTTTGAACGGATCATTACGGCGCACTTTTTTGCGCACTTCGGGCGTGTAGTGAGCGGCCGTGTATTCAACCAGCGCTTCGAGCATGTCGGGCGGCATCGGCACGTTGTCGACCTTGTCGCCCGCGTCTAGCATCCGTCCCGCTTCGTTGTAAGACACCGTGGTGACGGCGGGTTTGGGCACGCTCTCACCCTCTTCCATGCGCCACATCACAAACACGCAGGGCGCGGGGGAATTGATGTTGAGCCAGTAGCCTTCGCCTTCGCTGTTGTGCAGATCAATGGATTGCCCATCGTAAGTCCAGCGAGTTTCGCCTGCCACGTCGTATTGCGCCACATCGAGCGAGCCATTGGGCACGGAGGCCGCATTTGAAAACACGACTGAAGCCGCTTCCCATTCGAAATCGACCCAGCGGCTTTGCACTGGGCGCTGGCGGAAACTGACCGCAACAGGCCATGCAGCCTTGCTTGGGATCGACTGTTGGGGGGTGGAATCGGATTGCTCAATCATGTTTAGTCACAGACTCTAGCAAAATAGGGTGTCAAAGCCGAGAGCGTTTATCCGAACAGCACGGCTGATATTTCTGACAGGTGATGGTTTTGGGCGAATCGGCGAACAAAGTAATTCCGTTAGTGCAAGGCAAGCTCGTGCGCCCGGTCGATGCCGCGGCGCTCGCTAATGCGCGCGCCGCCCAACGTGTGGCTGACCCTCGAAACCGCGCGCTGCACGATCTACGAATTTCGGTGACCGACAAATGCAACTTTCGCTGCACCTATTGCATGCCCAAGGATGTGTTCGGGCCGGGCTACAAGTTTTTACCGCAAGATGCGCTGTTGAGCTTCGAAGAAATCACGCGTTTCGCCAAAATCAGCGCCGAGTTGGGTGTTGAAAAACTGCGACTCACTGGCGGCGAACCCACGCTTCGGCGCCATTTGCCCACCCTGATCGAAATGCTTGCGGCACTGCGAACCCCGTCTGGCAAACCGCTCGATTTAACGCTCACCACTAACGGCTCCACGCTCGTCAAACAGGCTAAAACGCTTAAAAACGCTGGGCTGCAGCGAATTACGGTGTCACTAGATTCGCTCGACGACGCCGTGTTTCGAGCCATGAACGATGTGGATTTTCCTGTAACCGACGTGTTGAAAGGCATCGACGCCGCACTGGCTGCGGGGCTCGGTCCCGTCAAAGTCAACATGGTCGTTAAGCGCGGGGTGAACGATCACACCGTCGTTGACATGGCCAAGCACTTCAAAGGCAGTGGGGTGATCGTTCGATTCATCGAGTTTATGGACGTGGGATCGACCAACGGCTGGCGAATGGACGACGTCATCCCAAGTGCGGACATCGTGCGCCAAATCAGCGAGCACATGCCGCTCGAAGCCATCGATTCCAGTTACGTCGGGGAAGTAGCCGAGCGCTGGAACTACGTCGATGGCAGCGGCGAAATCGGAGTCATCAGCAGCGTCACACAAGCCTTTTGCAGCACCTGCACCCGCGCCCGCCTCTCCACCGACGGCAAAATTTTTACCTGCTTATTTGCGCAAGAAGGCGTTGACTTTCGAAGCCTCATGCGAAGCGGTGCAACTGACGACGCCATCGCCGCCCTGCTCGCCGGACTGTGGACACAGCGCACTGATCGGTACAGCGAAATTCGTACCGCCGACACCGCCAAGGCCCGAAAGGTCGAGATGAGCTACATCGGGGGTTGATGACGGATCAGTATGGCCCCGAGACAATCAGTTGAGATCTGCCCGCTTTTGCCGCCTAAGGCGGAGCAGAAGCGAAGGCATCCGTTGGCACGGGGAAGCAACGAACGAGACCTATGCGCCGCATTCCGAGCACTAATCGAACTCCACTCTCCCGCTTTTGCGTGCGAGCATTGGACGCGCTCGTGACTGCGAGCGGCCGACGGTCGAGTAAACGGTTTATTCTCCGCGACGTAAATTTCGCATCGACTGCCCGCCCCCTCGATCACGACGACAAGACAGCTACGGTACGGACGCTTTCGGTAGTGGCACTAGTGTTGACTTATGCAGCGCATGCGCTTGCTGCTCCTCAATGGGTTTCACCTGTCGGTTACAGCGGCGCTCTGGACGTCGCTGCGTTCGAGACCACGGCTGACGGCAAAAGTTACGTGCTTCAAACAACCAAAACTGTCGGTAGCCCTGACACATCATATCGGTTGGCGAGGCTATCGGCAAACGGCGCTGAAGAATGGGCTTACTGGCTGCCGGCGTCTGGGCGAGGTGATCTCAGCTCGCACTTACGGGCTCAGACTGACAACGGCGTTGTGGTGGTGTATCGCGGGAATTGTGTTGCCGCATTCTCGAACGCAGGCTTACCGAGCAAGCTCGAATGCGCGACATCAGAGTTTACAAATACCAACAGTGCGAACTTCGGAGTGCCCGTTGACAGCGATGACGTCATCGCCGGGTCAATTGGCACTTATCTGCGACGAGTCTCAAAATCTGAGTCTAGGCAATGGACTTCCAGCCCGCTTGATTCGAATAGCCAGGATCCGACCCTCTCAATCGGCTTGAATGAACGAGGTGAAATCGTTGAGCGCTCGCGAGATCGATTGCGTTCGTGGAGGGCCGACTCGGGAGCAGCGATACTCAATCTACCGCAAACCTGCGCCACGTCTTGCTCTTATTACACTTACCGAACAAAGTTCGACAATACGCTGGCGGGAATCCCCGATGGCTCAAGCGTGGTGTTCGGTTCGTGGCGCGCCGACGAAAATGGACTCCGTCCGACTGTAGAGCGAGTCAGCCAAAACGGCGAACGACTTTGGAGTAAATCGTTCAATGCAACGGCCAATGAAACCGCAGCGCGCATGAAGCTATTGCCGTTGTCGAGCGTTTCGGCAACCACTGACATCCTGTTATTCAACGGAGCAAACGAATTCAGTCGCCTCCGCCCTGATGGCTCCGCTGTCTGGAGCCGCAGCGTCGGCAATGACGCCCTCAGGGACGTCTTTTTGATCAACGGTCAGTTGCTCGTCAGTAGCGTTCGGGGCATTGAAACGTTTCGCTCTCGCGTCGCACTGTCTACCCTGAGTCCCAGCACTGGCGATGTTGTCGAGCATGTTGCTCTTGAGGTTGCCGCGCAGGAGAGCGCCGTACGTTTCTTGCCGGCCACGTTCGGCACTTTGATCACGTGGCCCGGTGGCGCGCGGTTCGTTAACAGCGCAGGCTCGACCCTCTGGGAGCAAGTCGGTGGCTTTCGCACGCTGGACTCAGCGATAGGCGTCGCATCTGCAAACAATGGCTGGAGCAGCGCAATCGGTAATGTGTTGGTCTCAGACCCGTTGCGCGGGTCGTGGATCAACGGCGGAGTTTGGCACGCGTTTGACCCCGTCACTGGCGCGGTCACGATGACTGCGCTTAACCAACCGACGTCTTCTCCGGGGTTTGGAGCAGTAGTTGGGGGTGGACAGATTCAGCTTTGGGATATCACCTCGACGGGGATAGTATTGAGAAGGCTGTCGGCCGACGGCGCTGAAATTTGGAGAAGGACGATCAATCTTGGCCCCAATCCCGCCCCGCTGCTGCGTATCGAATCGTTCATCACCCGTGCACAAGACGGTCTGTACTTTTTCACACATGGTGGGGCCATCGGAAGCATTGACATGGACGGTAATGTTGTTTTCGCTAGGTATCTCGGCCTACCAGGAGCGTCTGGGTACGGACTGAGTAAACCCGCACACTTGGCAGCGAACGCTGATTCCACGATCACGATGGTCGTGATCGACTCGTTGCTACCCTTTAGCCTTACCTTCGTCACTCGGTTTTCCACGAACGGCACTGTTTTGGAAACAACTCAATTCAATCACCAAGGATGTGCGGCCATCCACCACCCGCCAAGCGCAAACGTGCCTTTGTACGAATGCTACGCAGGCATGACGGTTCGGAGTTCAACTGGAATCGCGGTTAAATTAGAGAACCGATCGACACCAGCAGAACTGAGCTACCTGGTGCGCGATTCGTTAGGCCGGTACTTTGGCATCCTAACTCGCCCGTTTGGCAATAATTTCAGCAGGACGCTCGAATACGTATCTTGGGACTCCACGGGTGCCCAACGTTGGTCGTTCGTCGATCCGGCAATTGAATATTGCGACGCCGTATGCACACGCGCTGGCGACCGCGTAATCCCAGACGAAAGCGGCGGTGCCTATGTGCTTGTCCCGTTGGCAGATCGAGACACTTCGAATGTGCACGTAATGCAACTGGATTCGCTCGGTCGAGAGACTGGACGACGCTTCATCAATGTTGCCTCAGATGCCATCTTCTCTAGCCGTTGGAGCCGCTACGACGACGGTTCATTTGTGCTGTTTGGCACACGCGGCGGCTCCGACGGAGCCCGCTCAGTTCGCACTGAACTGCGACGATTCACGCTACCTGCGATGGCGGGTGATCGCCGACTGAGGATTACTTTCGGGGCTACCGTCTCGCTGCGCGCAGGCGCACCGTTTAGCTCAACCGTACATTTAGTGGACCTCAACGGATCGACTGTGGTCGCCACCAATCCGGTGCCAGTCCGGGTTGGAGTTGCCGCTGAGGGTGTGGCGTTGGTGGGAAATCGCACGTGCACGATCGGCGTGGGTCAGAGCAGCTGCACCCTGACGGGACTTAAAGCAGACCGAGTTTCTGGCTTTGACCAAGGCTACACTGGCATACGCCTTTGGGCGATTGGAGAGGGCCTACCCTATGCTCGCTCAGAGCCGAGAGAACTGCAGCGTGTCACCGTTTCAGTTGTCATTCGTCCGCGCACGGCGATCCCAATTCAAGCCTACACCTGGCAGCCCGTCGAGATCGAAGCGAGCGGTGCAACAGTCGATTCCCTCCCCCCAATAGCGACTATTGAGAGCGCTGCTGGCGGCACAACTCTATCACCGTGCACCACGTACGAGCCATCAACAAACGCGACGCGCCTCACCTGCCACTGGTTTGCTCGCAACCTTTCGCTCCCGCTTACGGCGCGCGCACTGACGCCGCCGGGAAGTCTGTACGATTCATCGGCTGGTGTCAGCGCACGTCCTGCCGTGACGCCCATCACCCCAACGATTAGCTACCTGCCAGACCCAACAAACTCCCATGCATTGGGGCTCCCAATACGCTATCTGGTCACATTGACTGCGCCATCGGGCGTGAACGTGTCGCCGTACGTATCCACAGGGTCGTTGACACTAAACGGCGCCGCATGCGCTGCGCCCACAGTTCAAGCAGATGTCCATTTAGGATTTTTTGGCAGTATGGTTCAATGCAGCTTTACGCCGACCACGTTGGGCAACCAGCAACTCACACTTAGATTTTTTGGTGCTGACGACCTGCTACCCACTGCAGATCAACTCATTCCGGTCACTGTATCTCGCAGTGCAACTCTAACTGGTTCCGGTGAATTCCCTGTAGGTACCGAAATTTGTAGTCTTGACACGCGCGTGAGCTGCCAGTGGACAAACGCGAATACTTGGCGCTGCAGTGGTGCCGAGGGACTCAGCTCGGCTATTTACTTCGTGCCCCCAGCGACGGTTCGCGGCTACTTTCCGTCCACACCTCGTCGATTTGCCGGAACTGGTGGTAACGCCGTCGACAGCACACCCTTGTCTTTCCGATATTCTGCTGGTACGTGTTCTCTTGACCTTGATGGGGACGGGTCGATTGAACCTGTACGATTTCCATTGAGTACTTAACGAACGGTAAATCGAGATGGAACTAGAGAGAAACAAGACCGGTAAATTGCAGGCCGCACGGCGCAAA